>CBDBGZ010000009.1:0-1195076 GCA_965205425.1 Candidatus Nitrosopumilus sp. | reverse complement strand
TGCCTCCACCAGAACCCAGCGTAACATGCTACTTCCTCTTCTTGTTATGGACCCATGGCGTATGGTGTCAGCTGAGTTTCTCACCGATGGTACAATTCCTGCATATGAACACAGTTTGTGAGAATCTGAAAATCTTTCGATATTGTCAATTTCAGAGGATATGGTTAATGCAGTAAATCTTCCAACACCAGGTATTGATTCTAAGAGTTGTGCGTTAGAATCATGTTTTAGAGCATCCTTGATTCTCATGTCTGACTCTGCGATTCTATCATTGATTGATATTATCATCTTGAGATATCCATCTATTCGATAGTCATCTAATCCCAACAGTTTGTGCACATATGAATCAGAAAATGCAGTTCCTGGTATCTTGATTGCATTTTGTAAGGTTATACTGTGAATCAAATTTTTCATCCTTGTCCTGTTGCGGACTAGTTTGGTTCTATATCTCACCAGTTGTCTTGTTTGCACGGTATCTTTTTCTGGTACATGACAAGATGAGATGTATCCTCCTCTTAGCAAATCTGCCAAGATGTGAGCATCAATCTTGTCAGTTTTTTTCTTTGATGCTGCAATTGCTTTTGTGTGATATGGGTTTGATAGTATTACATCAAATCCTAGTTCGTCTCGCAGAAACCTAAACACGCCATACCAGACAGATGATGATTCCATTACACATTTTGAGTTTTTTGGGATTGCAGAAAATGCTTTTTTGATATCCCCTCTGGTGTTTGTAATTTTTTCATTGAATAATGTATGTCCTTTATCATCCATTGTTTCGACCTGTAAGAATTCTTTGTGCAAATCAATTCCGACATAGGTCATGGGTTTTGTCTTTCTAGTCCTAATGATTTTCTTTGGTTTTTTCTTGGAGGTGTATCTTTTAGAAACTATAGAATCAGCAGTACCATCTAAATTTCGTTGTTTATTCACATATGGTTACCTTGGATCTAAACCAATTTCATCTAATTGCTCATCAGTAGAACTCCCCATGGAATTTTGCTTGCAGTTCTCAAATCCAATAAACGCTACCTCTTTTGTCCTGAAGGTAACAAAAGTAACGCAGCAACTGCAACTAGTACTATCACCAGTACTTGGGAAAGTAATCCAGTTTAGATCACAAACTAACCATTATTTCATCAGTTAAACAACAAATTTGGATAGAAAAAGCTTGAAGGATGTGTGCTGCTCCATCAAATGTGAATCATAACAATCTTGATTTTGCACACATTAGAAATTCAACAACTCAAGCATTTGCAAATATCGCTAAAATAATGTGCACAACGTTGTCGTTTTCTTGCTCACAAAAAAGTAATGCCATATACTACACTGGAAAGTTGGGAAAACCCCCTAAGATTCAACAGTGTATAAATTCAAGTATAATTATAGAATTACATGGAACAAAACAATGTTCAAAGAAACATGAAGATTGTAGGATACCACATACGAGAAGACGGTTCAATAGGCCTTGTAGAAACCATCTGATTTTAACCCAATTGTGATACATTTTAGCTAATTTAGATCCATTAGGATTGTATTTGCAGATTACAGTATGGTCTCATCATACGTCAAAATGTGCAAAACACTACTCAATATAATCACCAGATGCAGAATTCCCAGGTTCTTACATCCAAAATCAAATCATATCTATTCTGTTTGGACACATCTCATACTCTTGGCAATACGACAGTACGAATCAAAGAGTTATAGAAGATTTACAGAATTTTTAGAAGAATGTGTAGGAATTCAGGAATATCTTGGTTTGTCTACCATTCCACATTACACCACACTACAAAAGGCAGCTGCAAGACTGGAAGGAAATCTGTTACATAAAATGTTGCAGGAATTCATTTTGTACAAAAAAGTCAGACTGGTTCTAGCTGGAATTGATGGTAGCGGATTCAGTTACAGTACAGCATCATACTATTATACAAAAAGAGTACAGTTACGCAGGAATTTCCTAAAAGTTGTTGTTTGTGCTGACATGAATACACAGCTTGTTTGCTGTGTCATGACACACCACAACATGCAACATGATAATCCTGATTTTCTGCCATTGTTGTACAAAACCAACAATATTGTTCCAGTTGATATTGTGTTAGGTGACATGGGTTTTGATGATGAGAATAATCATGTTGGTGCAGAACAGATCAACACAGCTGCAATAATTCCAACTCGATATGGAACAGTTCCAATTTACAGAACCAGCGGAATTCACAGAAAGGAGATGAAGAGGAACTTTCCTGTACAATTGTACCATCAGAGAAACAAATCTGAAACAATCTTTTTTGTGATCAAACAGATAATGTCAGGAGATGTCACATCAAGAAATGTTACAACTCAGGACAATGAGATGTTGTACAGGTTAATTGCATACAATGCTTACAGGATTAGAAAATTAGATTTTGTTATTTTATCATGGTTTCTACAAGGCCGGTTCAATACAAGAGATCATATCACCAGACCATGATAGAACCATCGGTTAGATCCTCAGAAGAGAAGGTGGAGATTAGGCGTAAAAGTCATAAATCTATCAAATGAAAAAACCGAAACCATGAGATTAAATATACAGTTAAAGCATTTTTTACGAGGGTCTATGGCGCAGCCAGGTAGCGCACCGGACTTTTAATCCGGTTGTCAAGGGTCCGAATCCCTTTAGACCCGCTCTCTTTTACTTTATTCATTTAATTATTGCATTAACTTGTTTTGTTAAATCAGTAATTGCGGAAGTGATTTTATTTTCTCTTTGTGAGACATCAGATCTATACTGATTGATCTTCTGTATTCTATCTGAAATCATTCTTTTTTGCTCATCATATCCTGAAGATCCAAAAGATGTCCTATCTTTGAGAGAAGAAACTACAGTAATAGTAGAAATAATTTTTGAGATAATTTTAGGATCTACTTTTGTACCTATAACTGATTTTTTAATTTCAGACAGTGATAGTTTTGAAATAGGTTTTTTAGAATTATGAGCTAATTGAACTAAAATTCCTGAAATTTTGTGAGTTACTCTAAATGGAATTCCTTCTTGTACTAATTTCTCTGCAATATCTAATGCGATAAGATTACTTGATTCAGTTACTTTTTTCATTTGTTTTTCATTTACTTTTAAAGTTAAGAGAATTGATTTTAAAATTAACAATGCACTGATAGAAATTTTAGATGTTGACCAAATAGATGATTTTACTTGTTGTAAATCACGTCCATAACCAGATGCTAAACCTTTAACAGTAGTTAGAATTGCAGTTAGATTCCCAATTATTTCGGCAGTTTTACCTCGTGTTAATTCTAAAATATCAGGATTCTTTTTTTGTGGCATTACACTTGAAGGAGATGTAAATTCATCTGAAAGTTCAATAAAAGAAAATTCTGACGTAGACCAAATTACAAAGTCTTCAGATATTTTACTAAGATTAGTCATTAAAATTGAAATCATTGCAACATACTCTGCTACAAAATCACGTGTACTTGTAGCATCAATTGAATTTTCAACCAAACCATCAAAACCCAACATCGTTGCAGTACTATGTCTATCAATTGGGATACTAGTTCCACCAACAGGTCCTGCACCAAGTGGACTTTGGTTTATTCGTTCAAACGTTGTAAACAATCTTTCAAAATCTCGTGTTAAAACATCTGCATGTGCCAAAAGATAGTGTGAGAAAAGTCCCGCTTGAGCTTGTTGAAGATGAGTGTATAATGGCATGATGGTTTTTTGATGGTTTTTAGCCACAGATACAAGGGCTTCAATGGTATCTAAAAGACAATTACATGTGATATTGATATCATCTCTGATTTTCATACGAATATCTAAGACAACTTGATCATTTCTAGATCTTGCGGTATGCATTTTTCCACCACTTGCCATTCCAGCTTTCTTAATCACTAAAGTTTCAATTAACTCATGAATATCCTCGGCTTCAGAAGAAGCATCAAATTTTTCATTTTTCAAATTCTCTAATGCAGTTAAGATTTTTTTTGCATCATTTTTTGTAATGATATTTTTTTGAAATAACATCAATGTGTGAGCTTGACTACCAAGAATATCATAAAGAGCAATTTCAGAATCATCATTAATTGATGAAACATAATCCAAAGTAATATCACTCAAATCAGTACCAAGACGCGAACGATACATTACCTAAGGTTCTATAATGGTTATATATAGCAACAATGGTTTTCACGACATGAGCCAAGATATCAAACTGATGCGGGTAAAAATATTTGATGAGCTATCAAAGATTGTAGATCCAGAAATTAACACATCAATTGTAGAATTAGAATTAATTGATGAAGTTGATATCAACGACAGCAATGTCAAAGTTGATTTGCATCTTACCAGTCCATTCTGTCCAGCAGTATTTGGTTTTAAGATTTGTCAAGATGTTCACGATAATCTATTGAAAGTTGATGGAGTAAAAGACGTTAAAGTTAATGTTTCAAATCACTTTATGGCTGAACAAATCAATAATCAAGTAAACAACAGTCCAAATCCAAAAAAACTAGGTTAACTTCTAAAACCTAGTAAATATCCTCGAAGCAATTGAATTCCCATTGCAGGGTCAACACCTTTTGGACAAACTTGACTACAAGATCCAGCAAAATGACATCTCCAGATTCCGTGAGAATCATCAATTATTTTTAATCTAGAATCTTTTCCTTTATCTCTACTATCAGCAACATATCTATATGCTTGAGCCAGTGCTTGAGGGCCAACAAATGAAGAATCAGTAGCCATAGTAGGACATGCAGAATTACATAATCCACATTTGATACAATTTGCAAACTGAATGTATTGTTCTACTTCTTCAGGGGATTGCAAAAATTCTTTTTCATCAGATACTAGTTCAGTATCATCACGAATAAGATAAGGTTTTATTTTTTGATGAGTATCAAATAATTTTTCAAACTTTACAGCTAAATCACGAATAATTGGGAAATTATTCATGGGTTCAACGGTTACAACATTAGAGTTTAATTCACTAATTTTTGTAAAACATGCTAACCTAGGTTTTCCATTAATTATCATTCCACATGAACCACATGTAGCTTGTCTACAGGAATATCTAACAGCGACTGAATGATCAAAGTGTTTTTTGACTTCAAGAATAGCTTCAAGAACCGTTGTCCATTTCTCAACAGGTACAGAAAATTCCATAAATCCACTAGATTCATCATGTTCTGGATTAAATCTTGAAATTCTAAGTGTAATAGATTGTGAAGAAGATATTGGTGTTGATGTTTGCTCATCTGCAATACTAGAAACTTGTGCCATTCCTATACCATCCCCATGTTAGTCATAATAATTGTTCTTGAGCCGTAGGCTATTAATCCAATCATTGCTGCAAGGCAACCATAAGAAACAGCTTTCTCATACATTCTTCCTTGTTTTAATTCAAGTAAGATCACTCTCAATCCATTAAATCCGTGTACAGATAATAAAATTAGAATCAACTCTAACATTATAGCATATGGAACTAATTTGTAATTTGCAAGTACGTTCTCATATTCTAAAGATTCAGTATAGTTCATTGTGAGACGCATCAAAATATGAACTGCAACTAAAGCCACAGCTGCCAAAGCCGTACCATAGTGAATTTTCATAATTGTGCTTTCTCTCATTTTATTCACCAAACATTACCGCTAAACCATACATCATTGCAATTGCTGCTAAAAGAATTGCAGAGTAAATTCCTATTTTGTGTCTATAATTTTGTGATGCTGGGTCATATGGATAATCAGGTCTTGCAGGTTTTCCTACACCAACTCCTCCATGTCCCATCATTACTCGAATTCCATTTACAGTATGAAATACACACATTGCAATTACAATAGACATTCCAATGTGTCCTTCAGTTGTTTGGGTAAGTGCTAAAAAGTCATCCCAACCAACTTGGCCTCTAAGAATATTACTTGTTTCATAAATATGAGCTACAAAATATGCCAATAATCCCAATCCACTTAATCGCATTAACAGATATGCAACACGTTCAATTCCATATCTCGTAGGATTAGCCATTCCTTTGACACCTTCTTTATGTTCATCTTGTGGCATCTAGTATTTCCTCTCCACTGGTTGGTATTTAGTAATTGTAACTGGATGGGTTTTCATGATTGGTTCATTTGGATCATAGTAAGCAAGAGTATGATGTAAAAAGTTAGCATCATCACGTTTTGGGAAATCAGTTCTTGCATGTGCACCACGAGATTCTTTTCTATTAATTGCTCCAAGTAACACAATTTCTGCTACTCTAAACATAGAATCAAGTTCCATTACATTTGAAAAATTAGTATTGTATTCTTTAGCTTTATCATCTACGTGTTTCCATGTTTGTTGTTTTAGTTCACGGATTTTCTTTAAGCCTTCAACAAGATTTTTCTCATTTTTGTAGACATATGCTTTTTCATTCATTGTGTCAGTAAGTTGTTGTCTAATTTCATATGGATTTACATCCCCATTTCCTCTAAAGATTCCATCATAGATTCTCTTTTCTTCAGCTGCCACCAAATGATGAGGCCAAGGATTTGTAGATTCATTCTTTTGAATATAGTCAATTGCCAATTCACCTGTGATTTTTCCCCATACGATACATTCTGAGGTTGAATTTGCACCTAAACGATTAGAACCATGAACACTGTTACATGCAGCCTCACCTGCTGCCCAAACCCCTTGAATTTCAGTTGCTCCATCAATGTCAGTATGTAATCCACCCATCATGTAATGACAAACAGGTCTAATGTCAAGTAAATCCTTAGAAGGATCTTGGCCTGAAAATTTAATTGATATTTCTCTGATTCCTCCAAGTTTTTCTTTAATTTTTTCATCTCCTAAATGTCGTAAATCAAGTTTCATACAATCAACACCAGTTTCATGTTTGAATCCGCGCCCTTCTTGAATTTCTGTCATAATTGATCTTGATACAATATCACGTGGAGCTAATTCTATTTTGCTTTCTGCATATGTTTTCATAAATCGTTCACCTTTATTGTTAAGAAGATAGCCACCTTCTCCTCTAGCACCTTCTGTAATTAGAATTCCAGATGGTAAGATTCCTGTTGGATGGAATTGTACAAATTCCATATCTTTGAGTGCCATGCCAGCTCGTAATCCCATGTCCAAACCATCAGGTGTAGATGAAAGTGCATAAGTTGAAAAACTGTATAATCTTCCAGCACCACCAGTTGCAATGATGAGAGCTTTTCCTTTGATAGTGTAAAATGTACCAGAACCTAATTCAATTGCAGTAACTCCCATGAATCGCTTACCATCATGAACAATTGATGTTACAAACCATTCGTTAAGATATTCAATATTTTCAAATTTCTGACATGTGTCATACAGAGTTTGCATTTCAAAGAAACCAACTTTATCTGATGCATAAGTTGCTCTAGGAAAACTATAACCACCAAAATTTCTTTGATCAATCCTACCATCGTCTCTTCTAGACCATGGCATTCCCCAATGATCTAATTGATGAATTTCTTGTGGCATTTCTACACATAGTCTTTCTGCAACATCTTGATCTGCAAGAAAATCACTTCCTTTGACAGTATCATAAACATGTGATTCAATTGTATCACCTTCATCTTCAAAAAGAACTGCGGCTGTTCCACCTTCTGCGGAAACAGAATGAGAACGCATTACTTGAACTTTGGAAACAATTCCAATTTTGAGATGAGGTCCTTTTTTGGCTGCAGCAATTGCGGCCCTCAAACCTGCAAGGCCAGAGCCACAAATAATCAAATCAAATTCAAGAGAATCTACCATTTTTCAGTCAAACTTGCTTTGGGCGGGATAAATATGTAGTAATTGCTAGGCAGGATCCAAAATCTTAAAATATATCACTAGCGATATCACTAGTGATGATTTCTGAATGGTTTCAAAGGGTAGGAAGTTCAGTTCCTAGAGGATTTTCAAGATATTTCATTTTAGAATTATTGAAAAAAACACCTCATACCGGAAAAGAGATTATCGATTATGCAGTTGAGCAAAGTAATGGGATTTGGAAACCATCACCAGGATTGATCTATCCATTATTAGGAAGATTACTAGATGAAGGACTCATTGAAGAAACTAAAGATGGGAAATATCAACTAACAAAGAAAGGTAAAGACACAGCAGAAGATGTGGACAAGGTAAATGATATTGTAAAGAAGCAATTAGAGGTATTATTCAGATTAGGTAACGTTGGCAGATTTGTAGCAATAGATCTATTAGAGAAAATTTCAGCTATGGGGTCTATTCTTAGTTCTAATTTTGCCAATATGACAGATGAGGAGACAAAGAAATACAAACAATTCCTCGAATCAGAACTAAAAAAAGTTCAAGAAAAAAATGTAAAAAAGAAAGGCAAGGAAATCAAGATCGAATAACCAAAAAAATCAATTTTTATAAAATCAAAAATGAATTAAAATCATAAATAATTCAGATAAAGAACTCATTTATGAAAAATTTGAAAAGTATGTTAAAATCAAAAAAACCACTTGTGATTCCAGGTGTTTATGATGCACTAGGAGCAAAAATTGCCCAAAAGGTAGGATTTGAAGCAATGTTCCAAACAGGCTATGGGACTTCAGCCACATTATTTGGAATGCCAGATTATGGATTTATCGGTGCTACTGAAACTGTAGATAATGCTAGAAGAATTTGCAGAGCTGCATCAGTTCCAGTTATTGTTGATTCAGATACAGGGTATGGAAATGCATTAAGCGTATGGAAATTAGTAAAGGAATTAGAATCAGCAGGAGCATCAGGTATTTTCCTTGAAGATCAAAAATGGCCCAAACGATGTGGGCATATGCAAGGAAAAGATGTAGTAACACAGGAAGAATACACAGAGAAATTATCAGCAGCAATTGATGCAAGGGAAAGTAAAGATTTCATTATTGTTGCAAGAACAGATGCAAGAGCAACTAAAGGCCTAGATGAAGCAATAGAACGTGGAAAACAAAATAAGAAAACAGGTGCTGATGCAGTTTTTGTTGAAGCCCCAAGAACAATAAATGAAATGAAAAGAATAGGAAAAGAGATCAATGCTCCACTAGTTGCAAATATGATTGAGGGAGGAGCTACACCATTAAGTTCTGCTCAAGCATTAAGTAAAATGGGATTTAACATAATTCTATATCCATTGTCAGTGTTGTATGCAAATACATTTGCAACAATGAATATTCTTCAAGAATTAAAGAAATCCGGTAACACTTCAAAGTATAAACAAAAAGTTGTGAATTTTGATCAGTTCAATGATTTGGTTGAACTTCCAAAGTTTAGAAAAATGGAGAAAAAATACGAAAAATCAAAAAGATAAAATAAAAAATTTCAAGTAAAGTACAACTAGTTTGTATTTCTCTTTACTTCAATTTCTATTGTTGAAACATTTCTTGTTCTACCGTCTTGTGACTCTAAGGATTCTGAGCCAATTTTAATTTCGCCGATAGTGTAGCCTGCATTTTCAGTCTTTCTTGCAATGATTTGAGCTACATCGACAGCACGTCCAATGCTGAGTCCTCT
Source organism: Candidatus Nitrosopumilus sp. (assembly GCA_965205425.1). GTDB lineage: Archaea > Thermoproteota > Nitrososphaeria > Nitrososphaerales > Nitrosopumilaceae > Nitrosopumilus. The sequence goes on along the minus strand of CBDBGZ010000009.1, from coordinate 1,185,562 downwards.
AGCTTTGATGTTGACGGTTGGTAAGTTTGCCAATTGAATTAGCGTTGATGTTACATAAGCCATCAATGGTTTCTTACCAATGAATACGGTGTCTCTGGTTTCATTTGACATGCAAAATTTGGTATTTAAGGATAATTTAAAGCTAAAAGGAGTTTTTCTAATTAAATGAAAAAACTTTGAAAAATTTGAAGCATTATTAACTAGAAAGAAGGAATTTAGTCAGAACTTGGAAAATATTTCAAAAGTTTTAGAATTTGGAAGTAGCGATGAAAAAATCAAAATTTTAGAAACTTTAGATGATAATGATAATCCTGAAATTTTAGAAAAAGTAATTTCAAAATTAAATGACGATGACATTCAAGTGAGAGGAGAAGCATTTAGTTCTCTTGTATTAAATAAAAATAAAATTTCAAATTTTTTAATTAATGGTTTGCATGCAGCAAACAAAAATGTCAGGGGTTTTGCATCACTAGTATTAGCAAATAGAAATGAGACATCAGCAATTCCTGAAATAATTAAACTTGCAAAAGATGAACGTTCCATGGTTAGATCATGTGCACTAGGAGCATTGGGATATCTAAAAGCTCAAGAAGCTAAAGATATTTTTCTTGAGGCATTATCTGATTCTAATTTAGAAGTAAAAAAAAGTGCATTACAGGCAATAATAGATTTGAAAATAACGATCTCAGATGAGAAAATAAAAGAAATTTTTAAAGAGAGAGATTCTGAAATAGAGAAAATGATTTTGTCAATTAAAAAATAAGTGGACCGGAAGGGATTTGAACCCTCGATCCCATGCATGCCATGCACATATCCTACCGGACTAGACGACCGGCCCAATAATCAGAAATCTGATTGAAATACGTTTTACAAATTTGGTTATTAACGTTTAGTGGTCTAAAAGATAATCTGGATATGAAATTAACACAATATATTTAACCTTGCAAATGTTGATTCAATCGTTATGGTCGTAGATAACAAAGCAACTGTTACTTATGTACAATTATTGAAAGAAGATCTTGTAATTATTAGATTAGTTCCAAATGATGGCCCTGTTCCAGATTATAAAGCAGGACAATTCATCACTTTAGGATTACCAAATCCTGTAGAAAATGGAAAAATTGTTAGACGAGCTTATTCAATTGCATCTCATCCAGAAAATAAAGATTACATTGAATTGGTAATTAGATGGGTAAGAAAACCACTACCTGGAAGATTAACAACACAAATTTTCAATGTTAAGGAAGGGGATGAAATTCTTTGGTTAAAACCAACAGGAAGAGCTTTGTTAATTAATGAAGAATTTTCAAACGGCGAAAAAGACAATAGACGAATTGTTTGTATTGGTGGTGGAACAGGTTTAGCACCATTTGTAAGCTTTGCACAACATCTTCATGATACAGGAGATAAACGAGAAATCGTTGTTTTACACGGAGCAAGTTATGTTGATGAATTAAGTTACAAAGATTTGCTAACTAATCTTGAAAATGAGAGTATTGCCAAAGGTAAAGATAAATGGAATTTCAGATACAGAGCAGCAATCAGTAGACCACAAGAATGGTTTAACAGATCATGGGCTGGTCAAATTGGTAGAGTTGAAACATTCCTAAGACCAAGAGAAAGTGGACTTTCACCATTAGAGGAATTAATTGACGATAAAATTACTAAAGAAAACACAATGTTCTATGTTTGTGGATGGCAAGGAACAATCGACGGTGTGATGGACTTTTTGAATCCTAAAGGCTTTGTTACAGAACATGACAAACGTGAAGATGGAAGCTTTGAAGTCAAATACGAATCATACGGATAGAACTTTTTAAAATTCAATCATTGAAATATGAGAATTATTTAGTTGATGTAATTGATTACAGCACTTTATCTTGCACATCTAAATCCAGTTACAAATGCTCACGTAGAAATAATTACTGAATTAAAAAAACAGGCAGATATTGTCAAAGTGATGCCAGTAGTATTCAGAGATGAAGATAGAGAAATAAACAGTAAAAGCTTCCCATTTAATTTTGAAACTAGAAAGAAAATGCTTGAATCTATTTTTGGGGATTCAATCAAAATTACTGATGATTATGCATTTTTGGCACCTTTCAAAAAATATCTTCCACCACTTGTAAGAAGAAAATCATGGAAATTAAGAAAACAAATTCTTGATGGAGTTGAAGGAGATTATTTTTCATACACAGGAGACAAAGCTGAAGGATACATGTTGAAAATGTATAGACTAAAACCAAAGATTGGTGAAAGAAAATCACTTTCTGCAACATCAGTTAAAGAAAAATTATATGATTCAGTTCTTGGGGGGAAATCAAACTGGGAAGAAGATGTTCCAGAAAACATAGTCAAAATCATTGAAGATGAATGGAAAACAGTTGAAAAATACGCAAATGGAGATGATCAAACCACTAGAATTGTAGGAATGAAATTTCCTAAAGAAGGGTATTCAAAATAGATTAATACACAACAGCTAAAAGTTTCCTATGAAACTTCCATTATCAAAATATGTATGGTTTGATGGAAAGTATGTTCCTACAGAAAAAGCCCAAGTACCAATTACAACACATGCAATTCATTATGGAACATCAATCTTTGAGGGAATAAGGGCTTATTGGAATGGAAAGAATCTCAATGTGTTTAGATTAGATGAACATGTAAAACGATTTAGAAGATCAGGACAATTTTATAATATTTCACTTAATTTTTCAGACCAAGAAATTACTGATGCAATAATTGGCATCTGCAAAAAAAATAAAATTAAAAAATCTTGTTACATCAGACCATTTTATTTTGTTGGGGATTATGGAATCAATCTCCATGTAACAGAGAAAGCACCTACAAGTGTTGCAATCTTTACATTTCCATTTGGTGATTTATTTAACAAAAATGGAATTACAGCAGGAGTAGTGTCTTGGAGAAAATTCTCAGACATGTCTACTCCTCCACAAGCAAAAATGGGAGGAAATTATCTAAATTCCATCATAGCAACCCAAGAAGCAAAACGTAATGGAGTTGATGAAGCAATTTTACTTGATCATAATGGAAATGTGAGTGAGGCCCCAGGAGAGAATATCTTCATTGTAAGAAATGGTCAGTTAGTGACACCATCACTTGCATCATCAGCTTTAGAAGGGATTACTCGTGATGCAATAATCAAAATTGGAAAAGATTTGGATATTGATGTAATTGAGAGAGATATTACAAGAAGTGAATTGATCATATCAGATGAGATTTTTCTTACAGGTACTGCAGCTGAAATTACACCAATTATTACAATGGATTCTAAACAAATTGGCAATGGAAAGCCTGGTGATATTACAAAAAAGATGATGCAAGAGTATACAGACATAGTAATGAACAAAAATAAGGATTATGCTCATTGGTTAACTGAGGTTTATTAGATGAAGATTGTACAAATTGGAACTGGCGGATGGGGTAAAAATCATACACGTGTTTTGTCCCAGTTAGGAGTACTAGTTGCAGTATGTGATGCAGATTCTCAAAAAAGTAAAGAATATGGAGAAAAATATTCAGTTAATCACTATGAATCAATAGAAGAATTACTAAATGCTGAAGAATTTGATGGTGCTTTTGTAGTAACTCCCACATCTACGCATACAGAAATTGCAAAAAAATTGTTAGAAGCAAAGAAACATGTCTTTGTTGAAAAACCAATGACATATCAATCTGAAGATGGGCAAACACTTGCAAAACTTGCAGAAAAAAATAAAGTAATTCTTACTTGTGGGTATATTGAAAGATTCAATCCAGCAGTAGATGTTGTTAAAAAAATGGTTAATGATAAAAAATATGGAGAACTAGTGATGCTTGAATTTCATAGAGAAAACAGAATGCCCCTACACATTAAAGATGTTGGAATCATCTATGACACATCAGTTCATGATATCGATACTGCAAATTGGTTGTTTAATGATATGCCACAAGTTGTATTTGCAAGAGCAGGGAAAATAAAACATGAACATGAAGATTTTACAAGCATAATGCTAGGATACAAAAATGATAAAGTTGCAATTATTTCATCAAATTGGATTACCCCAAAAAAAGTAAGGAAATTTAATGCAGTGTGTACTGATGCAATAATTTCATCAGATTTTATCAGTCAGGAAGTTATTGTAGAAAGAGATGAAGGATCTGAAACTGTACAAAATGAAAAACAAGAACCACTGTTATTAGAAATTCAGAGTTTTCTTGGTGCAATTGAAGGCAAAAATCAACAAGTAGTTACTGCACAAGAGGCGGTAAATGTTACAAAGATTGCCGAAGCTGCACTTTTATCTAGTCAAAAGGGAATTCCTATCTATCTGGATCTAAAATGAACAAAACAATGATGGATATTTTGGCGTGTCCCATAGACAAGAATCATCCTTTAGAATTATTTGAAATAAAGGAAAAAGATAATGTGGTATCAGAAGGTGCAATATTTTGCCCAAAATGTTCTAGATTCTATCCAATTATTGAAGAAATTCCAATTATGCTTCCTGATGAGTTACGAGATAAAAAGCAAGAAATGGAATTTCTGAAAAACTACAAGGACAAATTACCTGAAAAAATTATTACAAAGGCAAACCCATGGCATTTGTAAGATAATGGTTACTAATTTTATTTCAGAAAAAGCAAAGATTGGTGAAAATGTTCAGATTTGGCATTTTTCATATGTAGGAGACAATACTGAGATTGGAGATAATGTCAGTATAGGATCTCTTGCACATATTGATTACGATGTAAAGATTGGTGAAAATACAAGAATTGAAGGTCAAGCATACATTCCACCACTTTCTAGAATTGGAAAAAATGTATTCATAGGACCAGATGCTGCATTAACAAATGATCCATATCCAATGTGTAATAAAATGGTAGGAGTTACAATTGAAGATAATGCGATAATAGGTGCACGTGCAGTTATCAAAGCAGGTGTTACTATAGGAAAAAATAGTGTAGTTGCAATGGGTGCAATTGTTACAAGAGATGTTCCTGAGAATTCTGTTGTTATGGGTTCACCTGCTTCAATTAGATATAGTAGAGAGGAATACGACAAAAAACAAAGACAATGGAAAGAAAGTTAAAACTTTATTTCCTTTCTGAAAATCCAGTTTTTTAATTTTGACAAAATTAAAATCCAAATTACAACTAGAACTAATGCAATTGTTGCTTTAATCACAGATCCAATAAACCAATCAAAATCTCCAAAACCAGATATTGAAATTGGTCCAAGAAGTGTAACTACGATTCCACCTCCAATTATTATCAGAGTCCACATTCCAAACAAAAATCCAAATAAACCAGACTTCAAAGTGATACTCCCATCATAAATGCAGTAATCACTGCCAAGATTCCTGAAAATAATGCTAGTTTGAAAATTGCAAAGCCTATTTGTTTTTCAGACATTGGACCTCCTGCAAGAATCAATCTTACTAACGTGATTGGGGCAGTTTTATCATCAGTAGCCTTTAATCTAAAATCATCAGTATGATCAACTGGAACTCCTTTGATCTCTCTATGTTCTACTATTCGTTTTACACTCGATAGGAACAAAAATGAGTTTATGACTGCAGGTAAGAGAGCTACGGCTGCAATTATTTCCACACCCCCAACTATTGCAATAGAACCATACATTGCACCCAAAGTTAGTGCACCAGAATCTCCAGGAAAAATCTTACTTGGGATTTTATGGTATTTGTAAAAAGCCAGTGAAACAAATCCAAGAGGTAAACTAACTATTACAATTTCATAATTTTGTATAATAAACAAACAAATTGATAATGAAAAACTAGCAATTACCATAAACCCACTTGCAACACCGTTTAGAACATCTATTGAGTTGATTGTGTTTCCAGTAATAGGAATCATTAGAAGTATCAATGCAAGATATAATGCAGGAATTTGTACAGTTCCAAATAATGGGAAAGCAAGATCTGTATCATATGCACCAAGTGCAATTATTGGAATTGCAGCTACTGCTAAAGCTACGGGTTTGAACCATCCTCCCATAACTTTTCGATCATCAACATAACCAATCAGAAATGCAGCAGATGTTGTAATGATAATAGCAAGAATTTCATTCATTTGTAAAAATGCATAAAGAACAATTTCAGATGCAATAATTCCTGCAATGATTGCAGGTCCTCCAGGTCTTACCACCATAACATCTTCTTTTTTATTCATATCTTTTACTGCAAAATTTCTTTTTTCTAAAATTTTGATTAATGGCGGAGTCATTACAAATACTACAAGAAATGCAACAATGCAAGAAATTATAGCTGGAATTAGTAAATCAATCAATTATCTAACCCTTCGTAACTCTGCCTTTATGTTATCCGCAATGGTTGAACCAATTTTATCAATCTCTGCTAATTTATTCACAGGAATTTTCCTCAAATCATCAAGGTTCTTTATTCCATGTTTGAAAAGAATTCTAGCCCTGACTCGTCCAATTCCTTTAACTCTAACCAAATCAAGTAATTCTTCTCTAATTCCATAAACTACCCTATTCCTCAAATCTCCCAATTCTTCAAGTAAATCTGCCCTTTCAACATGCTTGGAAATCTCCCTAAGACAATACGATAACCAGTTAGCATTTTCAGTCATTCTGTGCATGTCTCCAGATTCTATTCCGAGGCTATCAGAGAGAGATAATTCAGTGGATTCTGTAATCCAAGATTGCAAGGCTAAAAGACTTCTTGAGCAATCATACTCTGAGATTGGTTCAAGTAGTTGTGAGGAATTATTTTCTATCATCAAACTGGCTGTTTCATAATCTCTTTGTCGAAGTGAGAATTTGGGGAAAAATTCTTCACAGTTAGTTATCAAATGTAAGAAACCAAAAGTATGTTTTCTCTCTTCAGAGACATTTTCAATTGAATCTCTAAAGTATGTTGCAGTTAACGGATCAATATACAACATTGATGTCTTTTTTCCAAATTCAGTTGCAGCATATCTTTCACCTTTTTTTATTATGAGAAACTTGCTTGAAAGAAATCTCAACGATATATCAATTGCAAATTTTATTGTAGGTTTTCTTGATTGTAATCCACCTAGTGTTTGTAAAAAGAATTCTAAAATCTCTTCTTTTTTAATTCCAGGATGTGTAACTATAACACTTAGAATATGAGTTCGTAAAGATTTATCATCTGTAATTTTTGAGACAATAGGTTCAGGTTCTCCATTAATGTAATATTCAATTAGATCTTCAGTGTTTCCATTTCCAACTATAATTGATTCTCCATAATCATCGTATTGTGGTCTTCCAGCTCTTCCACAAAGCTGTTTGTATTCTAGAATACTTATTGGTCTGTTTGCTCCAACTTTTGCATTATATCGATTTATGTTAGATATTACAACTCGTCTTGCAGGAAGATTAACACCAGCAGCTAACGTAGGAGTTGATGATAATAGTTTGATTGTGCCTTTGCGAAATTCTGTTTCTATTGTTTCTCGGCATTTTTGATTTAATCCTGCATGATGAAATGCAACTCCTTTTTTTACTAGTGTTGCTAAAGTTTTTACAATTTCTGTATGTTCATTTTCAGATAGAATTTTTTTTGATGTTTTTTCTAGGTCAGTAATTTCTTTTTTTTCTAATATTTGAGAAATTATGTCTGCGGCTTTTGTTGCTAGAGATTTTGAACGAGTCCTAGTTTCAGCAAATACAAGTGATTGTCCTCCTTGTTGTACAGATTGTACGCCTAAATCAATAGGTGTTCCTCTCAAACTGCGCTCAACTTCAAAGATCTTTCCATCACTCATTGTGACTTGGCCTTCATCGCATACTCCTTCAGATAATGGAACAGGTCGCCAGTCATTTTTTACTAGTTTACATTCAAGCCAATCTGCAATCTCATCAGAATTTGTAATTGTTGCACTAAGGCCTACAATCTGAGGTTTTGTTTCTAATAGTTTGAGTTGTGTAAGAATCATTTCAAGTGTTGGACCTCTGCTTTCATCTCCAATCAAATGAACTTCATCAGAAATTACCAATCCAATATCATCAACCCATTCTGCACCATGTCGAATAATAGAATCCATTTTTTCATTTGTTAGAATTAACACATTGCTTTTCTCAAGATTCTTTTCAATATTTTCAAAATCTCCTGTAGAGATTGCAACTTTGACTTTATTTCCTAGAGCAACTTTTTCTAATTTTTTAAATTCTGTAAACTTTTCAGCAGCTAGTGCTCGTAACGGGCTAAGATAAATCACTTTACCCTTGTTATTTGAAATATAACTTAGCATTGCAAGCATTGCAATCAAAGTTTTTCCACTTGCAGTAGGAGCAGACACTAGAATGCTTTTTCCATCAAGTAATCCAGATTTTACACTATCTGCTTGAGGTGGATATAATTTTGTAAATCCTTGTGATTTTAGAAATTCAATTGCAGATTCAGGAAGTTTTAGTTTCGCTATGTTCATACTCGGTTATAGTGACCTGGTTTTGATTCATAAATAGATGCTTCTCTGAGCATTCTTCTGATATAGTTTCTTGCTTCTTCTTCAGTGAATTTTTCACTCTTTTCAAGTTCTTTTACAAATGTTTTCTCTTCTACTGGAACTTTGTTATCACCTTCAAGACCTTTGAGGACATCCATGAATAATTGCATCTTTGAAACTTCACTTCTTGGTTTTCCTTGTAACACACCGAGATCGACTTTTCCAGTATTGACATCAACTCCTGCATCCTGAAGCATGCTCTGAATTAGGAAGATTGCACGTTCAGCATCTTCTTCCTCTACCTTGTCTTTCATGAGTAATCTTGCTCTTGCAGTTGAAAGTCGGATTATACCTTCTAGTTGTCTAGGAGTAACTGTAATCATTTCTTCAGATTCTACATTTCTCATCTGTAGATAGTAATCAAGAATTTTAGCTTCTGCTTCTTGTGTTAGTTCGGGTTCACCTCGTTTTGCATATGACAGATATTTTGTTAGCAAGTCAACTTCAATAACAGATTTTTTATCAGTACCTTGTGTTGTATTTCTTCGAATGATATGTTTTGCAATTTGTATATCTCTTTCTTTAGTTGGAATATCTCTAACTACAAAGATCAAGTCAAATCTTGTAAGCAGTGGAATTGGTAAATTGACATTTTCTGTAATATTTTTGAAAGGATCATATTTTCCATACATTGGGTTTGCTGCAGCTAAAATTGAAGTTCTTGCATTTAGGGTAGCTACAATACCACCTTTTGCAATACTTGCAGATTGTTGTTCCATAACTTCGTGCAATGCACTTCGGTCTTCAGGTTTCATTTTATCAAATTCGTCTATACTTACAAGACCTTGATCACCTAATACTACTGCACCTGCTTCTAACATCATAATTCCTGTCTTATCTCTAACTACAGCAGCTGTAAGACCTGCAGCTGTAGAACCTCTACCAGAAGTATATAAACCTCTTGGTGCAATTCTTGCACAGAACTTTAGCATTTCAGATTTTGCAGTACCAGGATCTCCTACAAGAAATACGTTAATGTCTCCTCTAATCTTACTTCCATCACCAAGTAATCTTTGGTTGGAACCAACGATAAGTAACAAAATAGCTTCTTTGATTAATGCTTGACCTTGAATGTGTGGAGCAAATGAATCAATTAATCTTTGATAAACATCTGAACTTTGACCTAGTGATTTGATTAGTTTTTCTTCTTCAGGAGAAATTTCTTCTCTTCCAATCTTTCTATCAGTTTTAGAACCACGTCCACTGAGAAATTCGATATTATTTCCTTCAATTCTTAATCTGTATAATCCACTGTGACCTCTTTGAACTCCGGCAACTGATTCTTGCTCTACACGAACTACACCAGTGAGAATAATTCTGTCTCCTGGCCTTGAATTATCGACTAAATCCTGCCTAGTTGTGACATCAATATAGTGAGGAAGTTGTCCTGGAGGTAGATCCTCTGGAAGTTCTTGCAATCTCAATATTTGGAAATCGATAAACTTGCTTGCTTCAGGTTTTAACTCAAAATCTCTATGTTTACAAGCTGGATTATCACAGACAATTGGAATTTTGACATCCATTCCTTTTAGTTGAATTACTTTTGTGGGATGTTCATCAGGACATACAAAGACTAGTTCTTTTGCAAGTGGTTTTACTTCAGATGCTCTAACTACCATTCCTGAAACACTTGTAATTTTTCCAATTGTTTCAGCATTGATTTGTCTTAGACTTCGTTCTAATGGGAAATTGACTAATCTTACACGTACTTCATCTTTGATTTTTTCTGCATATTCAGGGAATCTTGTTTGTAATGCTTCTTTGATTGCTCTTGAGAATGCATCAAATATTCTATCAGGGTTTTCTGAGAAAATTGCCTCAATTTGTGGCTCTATAACTAAATCATTGTAATCTACGATAATGTATTTGGCATTCTTTGGCATCATCTCGTCGATTACATCTACATACTTGTAGTTGCCATCTCTATCCTTGAATCTAGTAAGGAATTCTTTTACCTTATCAGATAATGCAGAATCTGTAAATGTACTAGCTTGAGCTGTGCTCATCTCGTTCTCCTCTTATTTGTTTTTCAAACTCTATGCTGTTATCATGGATTGTTTTGTAGAAAACATTCTCCTCAACTGTTAGTTTGTTGTATAATTCTGAGTTTAGTTTGATAGAATCTGCAATTTTTACTAGTTTACCTCTTCGCATTCTAAATAGTTCCAACATCATACTTTCAACTTTATCAAAATCATCTCGGTTCAATTCTTTCATAGATTCTTTTAGTTTGATGTAAAAGTGAGGATCAAGTGTAGAGATTTGGTATTCGCCAACCATCTTTTCTTTTGACAAGGCTTGTTTTAGTTGGGTAATCATATCTGGAGAAGTTAATGTTCCTATGTTGCTATCAGCGATAATTTTACCTACCCACTGAGGCATGTTATTTGTATCACCTTGTGTGCCTTCAATTTTCATTCCAGCCACGTTATACTTGAAATCTTGATTTACTGTAACCTTAGCATCCTTTAGGCGATATCCTATTGAATGCACTTTTTCTATTTTGTCTATTTCCATGTGAGATCACTTAATCTGATTTAGATCCTCAAGTATCGGATCGATCAATTCTGTTAACAATTTAGTGAGATCAATTGATCCTAATTAATCACAGGCTGATCGCGCATGAATTATGCTAAATTTTGATTTTAACGTATAGCATTACACAATAACCAATTCGGATTTATTAATGGGAATTAGCCTTCGATACTCATGTCTGCAACTGGAATGTGGGTAGAAAAATATCGACCAACAAAACTTTCTGAAGTTGTAAACCAGACTGAAATTATTGGAAGTTTAGAAGCTTTAATCAAGGATCCAACAGATATGCCACACTTGATGTTTTCAGGTTCTGCAGGAGTTGGAAAAACTACAGTTGCATTATGTATTGCAAGACAAATTTTAGGAGATTATGTTAAAGACTACACATTAGAGCTAAATGCATCAGACGAAAGAGGAATAGGAATGGTCAGAGAGAAAGTAAAAAAATTCTCAAGATTCGCTGGAATGGCTGAAGTTCCATTCAAAATTATCATTTTAGATGAAGCTGATGAAATGACTAATGATGCACAAACTGCATTGAGAAGAATCATAGAAGATACTGCAAAAATTTGCAGATTTATTTTCATAGCTAACAATATTTCAAAAATCATTGACCCGATTCAAAGTAGATGTGCCACCTTCAAGTTCACATCAGTTCTTGAGGAAAAAGTTATTGGCAGACTAGAGGAAATTGCCAAAAAAGAGAAGGTAAAATCTGACAAAAAAGGGCTCAAAGCAATTTATGATTATACAGAAGGGGATTTGAGACATGCAATCAATCTGTTACAAGCAACTGCAAGTCTTGGTGGCATTACTGAGGAGAATGTAAAATCATCAGCCGGATTGACAAAAACTAGTGATGTAGATGAAGTTCTAAAAATTGCCTTGTCTGGAAAAGTACCCGAAGCTAGAGAGAAGATGATAGAGTTGATCAAAGTTTATGGAATGTCTGAATCTGATTTTCTAAAATATCTAAACTCTGCAGTATTCAAATCAAAACACGATAAATTAGCAGATATCCTAGAGGTAATTGCAAAATATGATTATAGAGTTTTAGTCGGAGCAAATTCTGAAATTCAATTATCTGCAATGTTAGCAGAACTAGCTAAAATAGAAAATTAAAAACGCAGAGAGAGGGATTTGAACCCCCGTATGCTTGCGCACACAGGCTCTCAAGGCCCGCGCCCTACCGAGCTAGGCGACCTCTGCAAAAAATGTTGAACAATAGAGGTTAAAATCTGTTGATGTAAAATAGAAAAATAAGAAAAAAGAAAAAATTCTTTTTAATCGTGTGCGTGTGGGTTTTCAGAACCAGATTTCATAATTACATATGTTCCGGCTGCCTTCTCGTGCCATTCTTGGTTAGCAGATTCGATAAGAATTGCTCCTTCAGGACAGATTTCTTGACAAGCCATACAAACAGTACAATCGTGTTCTCTGATTGGTTGTGATTTGTCTGTATAATCTAATCTTTCGTCTTGTTCTGTCAAGCCAGTACCATCAAAAGTTTCTCCCATACATTTGTCTGCAGGAATATCTTTTTCGGTTCTGTACCATTGGAATGTTTGAACTGGACATACACTCATGCATGAACCAGCTGCTACACAGGAATCCCAATCGACTGCAACAGTAGTACCATGAATTCCAAGAGGAACTTGTTTTTCTCCTCTTGCTTCATAGGCTGCTTTTACATCGTCGTTTGAAAATGCTGCACCATCAGATCTTCCGTCACCCCAAATGTAGTGGAAATTCTCACCATCGGAATGGTTAGTTTGTCCTTTTGGTTTTACGTCGTCGTGACAAAAATCTTCAGGTATTTGTAGATCTACCATGAAAAATAATATTTCTAAATAATATTTAAAGCTAGAGAAAATTAGTGGGGACTAAATTCAAAAAATAATATAAAAATCAAAAATTTCTAGGTTTAGATTCGTAAAACTTACAAAGTTTTTGCAGCGCCTTCATGTTTTTCAACATTTGACTGATCGACTTTGATGGCTGCTGGTGGACATACTGAAACACATGCCATACACCAAATACAATCATGTTCTCTGATTGGATCTGCTTTATCTGTAAGATCTTTGCGTTCATCTTTTACATCACTGCCAGTTCCTGCAAAGGTTTGACCAACTACATCTTTTGCTGGAATATCTTTTTCGGTTCTGTACCATTGGAATACTTGTACAGGACAAGCTTCAATGCAAGCACCATCTGCAACACAAGAATCCCAATCTACTGCAACCATTGTTCCACTAACACCAAGAGGAACTTGTTCTTCGCCTCTTGCTGCATAAGCTGCAACAACATCTGCATCAGCTAATGTTTCAACTTGTGAACCATCAGTGTTTGTGGTTTTACCTGGACCCCACATAATATGGAAATTTCCATCATCGAGGTTAATTTTTCCAGTTGGCTTTAGGCCTTCAGGAAAATTTTCTGCTATTGGCATAATACAATTTTCTAGTAGTTATTATTTAAAGCTAGATAGCTGTATAATGCACATACAAGTCGATATTCGATCTGATAGGAAGGGAAATTTCCTTACGTTCATAACGATCAACGATCAATTTTCTGGATATGGATATTATCAAGTATGATGTGTATCGTGGACCAAACCTTGGAGTGTACATTAGTGTTAATGATAGTATTGGACTAGTACCAATGGGATTTGCTCAAACCAAATCTGACAAACTTGCAGAGTATCTTGATATTGAAATCCATCAAACTGCTGTTGCAAATACAAGATTGATTGGTGCATTATCAGTTATGAACAACAAAGGAGTTTTGCTACCTACTACTGCTTATCAAAATGAATATGATTATCTAAAAGCTGAAACTGATTTAGAAGTTGGAGTTTTAGATACAAAATTTAATGCACTTGGGAATGTAATCTGTGCAAATGACAAAGGTGCAGTTGTCTCACCATGGTTATCAAAACAAGACTGTCAAACCATTTCAGATGTTTTAGGAGTTGAGGTGATTCAGAAAAAGATATCAGGATTCAACCAAACAGGTGTTGTACTTGTTGCAAATGGTACTGGTGGTGCAATCCATCCAGAGGCTAATGAGGAAGATATGAAGACCATATCCAATGTTTTAGGCGTAAAAGTAGAGCAGAGTTCTATCAACAATGGAATTCCGTATGTATCATCAGGAATATTGGTAAATAATCACTGTGTAGTAGTCGGATCATTAACTACTGGTCCTGAAATAATGATGTTGACTAGAGCGTTTCTAAATTAAGAATAGATTTTGGGTCTTCAGTTAGTTTTTCTAGCGAAATAGTTCCTTCAGTTCCATTTACCATATCTTTGAGAACTACATTTCCATTTTCAAGTTCTTGTGGACCAACAATTATTGCAAATTTAGAATTTGTAGCAATATCCATTTGTTTTTTCATGTTACGTCCTGCTAAATCAATGTCAGTTGAAATATTGTTTAGTCGAAGTAGGGATGCAATAGAGTGAGCTACCTTTTGCATCTCTTCGTTAATGTACAACACTGCAACTCTATTTTGTGAAGATTCTGGAATTATTTTTTGTTCTTGCATTGTTAAGATGATTCTTTCAACACCACCTGCAACCCCTGTTGCACCAATATCTTCTCTGTTGAATGCTTTAGTTAGTGTATCATATCTTCCTCCACCAGCTAATGCACCTAAAGTAGAATTTTTATCAAATACTTCAAAAACAATTCCTGAATAGTAATCTAGTCCTCGTACAATACTGAAATTAATTCTAACATTTGAAACTCCCCTATTCTCCAGTGAATCAATTAGTGCTTTTAGTTCATCCCAGGATTCTAGTTGTGTTGTGTCAAATGCTTTTTCCACCTCTACAATGCTACCTTTGATTTGTGAGAACTCTAGAATTTTTTCTAGTTTTTGAGTTTCATATCCTTTTTCTTGGAATTCTTTTAGAATTTGCTCTTTTGATTTTTTTGCAATTTTGTCAACTGCTCGTAGAATATCTGCAACTAGTTCTGGATCTTTTGAATCAAAGACTTTGTTGATGTAAGACTCTACAAGATTTCTATGATTGACATCAATTGTAATATCTTTGAGTAAGAGTGAATCAAATAATCTAGATGTAATTTCTATTATTTCAGCTTCTGATTCGAGGCTGGCTTTACCATAAACTTCGATATCCCACTGGTGAAAGTATCGATATCTTCCCTTTTGAGGTTCGTCATATCTGAAAACCCCACCAAAAGCTGAGATTTTTGCTGGAAGCTTCATTGATTTTTGAGAGGCTGCATATCTTGTGAGTCCCATTGTAAAATCAAATCGTAATGCTACTTCCCTGTCTCCTTTATCCTTGAAATAGTAAATCTCATCTCTTATTCCAGGGCCAGACTTTGTCTCTAATGTGGATAATAATTCAATCGGAGATGGATCCATAAATGAAAACCCATACAAATTTGATAATTTCTTGAAATGATTCCTAATGTGTTCAATGTTTGCATTTTCCTTACCCTCAAAGTCTTTCATTCCACGTGGTAATTCCAAGATAATTAGTTCTCAAATGATTGTGATTTAGATATTTCTGTGATAACTAGCAATAGGCTTAAGTGAATACAAAAAATCTGGAGAATATCATCATGAGGGTAATCGTAAAAGAAGGATGGAGTGAAAAAAGCAAGATGGCAATCATGGCAATGATTGGAAGTCTAGTTGTAATTATTGCTGTAGTAGCATTAGATTAGTTTGTTTTTGGATTAAATGTAGATAACCAGTAATGCATAATTTTTCTGTTCAATTCAACAAATGTATCTGCATTATCGTTCCATGTTTTTGCATTGTTCTTTACAGATTCAATATTAGAGATGGTAAATTTATTCCATAATTCTCTAAATTTGAGGCCTTCTTCACTCATATTCTCAAAAATTTCTTTGGCAGCTTTTGAAGACATGAAATTGTAACCAGAAGTACTTAGGAATTCTTTGTAAAGAGAAGTATTTGCAGTAACTGCATTTCTCCATGTCTTGTAACATTCATTTTGTAAATCAAATAGTGTCTGTTGAATGTGTGGAACAGAATGCTCAAGTTCTGTAAAATATTTTTTGTTTAGTTGATCTAACAAATGGAATTCTTCAGAATTTTCATTTTTAGACATATTTTTTCTAAAAAATTAATGAATTTAAGAATATTGAAAAGATTTGAGGCTAATTTTGCTTTGTTTGAATAGATATTGGTCTCTGACCATACTTTATGAAAATTAAATTTGCACTCTCAAAGAGAGATTGCACATATGGATAGTGTGGATTTCCTACTAGATCATTTTTGATTATAGTAAGATAATGCCTTTTTTATTTTACCTGTCGCAGTTTTTTTGATTTTGATGCTTCATAGTTTTTCAAATCACTCAAGTTTGCAGAGATATCACAAAGTTTGATTAATTTTGCACTAAAAGATGCCTCTTTGAGTTGTGTGACATATGCTTGCTCTTTTTTTTCTAGTTAATTTCATGTCTTTTGATAATGATGATACTAGAACTGCAATTTCACTTTCATACTGTTCATACAAATCATCAAAAGTTGTATCAGTGTTCTCTATGGTGTCATGAAGCCATCCTGCACAGAGAATATGCTCATCAATTACACCCAAACTTTTGAGTCTGTTTATGACATCATCTAGATGTTTTGAATAAGGCGTAGTTCCATCTGCTCTAAACTGTCCTGCATGTTTGTTCTTTGCAAATAATTCTGCACTTTTTACTAGATCCAAAATAATATTCTACTTTAGAACAATTTTTCTTCAATATTATCCTAGTAAACTATTTTTTTGAAAGAAAAATGGCATAGTACATGGCAATTGAGAAAACTCTACTTGCAGATTTGGAGATTTGTAGAATTCTTAATGGAATGTGGCAAGTTGCTGGAGGTCATGGTCAGATTGAAACAGATTCTGCACTTGAAGATATGAAAAAATATCAAAATTCTGGACTTACAACCTGGGATTTGGCAGACATTTACGGTCCTGCTGAATCACTAATTGGCCAATTTAGAAAAAAAATCGATAATGAGAAATTTCAGGCATTAACTAAATTTGTTCCAAATCCAGGTCCAATGAGCAATAGTATTGTAACTCACTATATCGAGCAGTCATTACAAAAAATGAATACTGATTGTATTGATTTACTCCAGTTTCATTGGTGGGATTACAATGATACAAGTTATCTTGATGCACTAAATGTTCTATCAAAATTACAAAATGAAAATAAAATCAAACACATTGGATTGACAAACTTTGATACTGAGCGAATCAAAATCATGAAAGAACACGGACATAATATAGTATCAAACCAGGTTCAATATTCCATACTAGACCAAAGACCTAATAGAATAATGGCTCCATTTTTTGCAAAACATGGAATCAAAATACTAGCTTATGGAACTTTACTTGGAGGATTCTTTTCAGAGAAATATCTAGCAGTTGATGAACCTCACAGAGGTGATCTGACTACATCTAGTTTACAAAAATACAAGAATATGATAGATGTATGGGGTGGATGGCAGTTATTCCAAGAATTGTTATCTATACTAAATGATATAGCACAAAAACACAGTTGTAGTATTGCAAATGTTGCAACACGTTTTGTTTTAGATAAACCTCAAGTTGCAGGCGTTATCATTGGTGCTAGACTAGGTATTGCTGAACACAGAGATGATAATGCCAAAGTGTTTAATGTAAAACTAGATGAATCAGACATTTCATCAATTAGTAACATTACTGCAAAATCAAATGATCTCTTTGAGGTCATTGGAGATTGTGGTGGAGAATACAGATAGAAAAATTACAAACATGGAAATTTATACGATTAATCAATTATGAGTATTACTTGACTGAGAAGGTTTTACCAAAAGAAGATTCAGATTTTAGCCTTCCAGGACGGATGGATGAGAGTAATTCGGCATATTTTGTACCTGAAATAAAACCAGAATCAAAATCAAAAGGGAGATCACTTGCCATATTTGGAATAGCATTTGTCTTAGTTGCTACAGGAATCTTTACGTATTATTTTCTAAATCAAAATGAGATCGATTCACAAATTTTGGATAACACTGCATTTAAGACAGTAGAGGAAAATATGGCAGACCATTATGGAGTTGGACAGTTTGGAAGTGAGCATGCACATGCAGCAATTACAGTTTATGTTAATGGAGACGCGATTGATTTTTCACATCCACGGTTTCAGCTTCAAAGCAAGTACATTCATTTTGAAAGTAACAATCCATATTTGATTCATAAACATGCAACTGATGTTCCATTGGATATGCTGTTTTCATCATTTGGATTAGAAGTAACATCTGAATGTATTGTGTTAAGAGGTCAAACAGATCCAAACCAGAACTGTATTGATAGAGATAATTCTATGACAATTACTGTAAATGGAAAGTCTATTCCAAACATTAACCTCTATGAAATAAAACATAATGATAGAATTTTGATATCATTTGGAGATTCAAAATTAATTTCAGAACAACTAGAATATTTAGAAGGATTGGAAATTTATGACATTCCAAAAAAGAACAATCTAATTCCTGGAAAAGATATTTCTCTTTGAATTTACAAAATAGTTTCAATGTATAGTGATCCTTTTAGAGTATAATTTCAAGAAAAATTATGGCTGATTGTGCCCACACATGGAGAAAAAAACTACGATTGCAAGAACTAATGGTTATTGCTAAACGAGAAATTGACGCAGGTGAAGAGATTGATTTGGTATATGAAATACTAGAAGACGAAATGCAAGCATGTTGGAGATTTGTAGGTAGTACTAAACGACAATACATTGATGATATCAAGAAAATTTTGGCAAACCAGTATGTGTTAACTGTGTAAAAGAGACTTTTATTCTATAAAGTGCTATTGTACATATGGTACTAGCATACATTGGAATTGCAATCGGTGTTTTACTAGTAATAATTTTGGTTGTCAAAATATCAAGAACAGGTCCGCGTGAGGTAGCAGGAATTGATGCATATTGTAAAAAATGTGGTCTTGAAACTAGAGGGCTGAATTGTCCAAAATGTGAAAAAAATCCAAGTCATTTGGAGTCTAGTGTATATTGTATAGTGATGCTTTTAGGCAATGATTTTGAAATTTTTGCATGTCAGAGTTAATTACAGAATATTTTACCTGTAAGATTTGTCATCAGAATCATGCAATCTCTATTGAAGAGATGGAAGACAAACCAACTATGTGTAATGGATGTTGGTTGAAAATGAACATTTGGGAAAAGTATGAACCTGATTTAGAAAACAGCTAGAAAATAATTTTTAACAAGGTAAAGGCATTTTCTCATGAACCTCAATGTGATATTCATCTCCCCATCCAAGATGAGGATGTCCTTTGAGTAATTCTTCAGCTGCTACCATATTGTCTGCTTGTAAAACAGAATATCCTCCAACATTGGCTTTGCTTTGAGTATTTCCTGATTCAATAATGTGTTTGCCAATACCTAATGGAGCTCCCATGTCAACTAGATGCTCACCGCATTTCTCAGCCCATACCATCCATACTTCCATTCCTTTTTTCATTTCTTCAGGACTCTTGTTTTTCCATTTTTCCATAGAGTCTTGTGGTGCATAGTATAGTACAATGAATTGTGGCATTTCTAATGTCATACAAGACTGCAAGTATTAAAATCCGGCAGTAACCACATGGTAAGTTATGGGTTTTACAAATGGATAAAGAGCGATTAAGAGTAAAAAGTGGCAGAAGTAAAGGCTGCAGAGATTGTATTAATCACAGATGTGTTCCTGATAGCTGCGCTTGTGATTGTCACAAGTGATACCCTTAAGTTTGGATTTTTTGCAGTATGTTTTATGGATCTTAATGAAATACTCACAAAAGAAAGGGATTCTCTAAGAGACGAAAACATTGAGTTAAGAAACAAAGTCAAAGAGCTTCAGGCCAAAATTGAAGAGTTGGAGAAATGAATCCAGTAATAATTATTGTAGTAATAATTTCCATAGTTGTTGGTGTAGGGTTTACAGTTTTTTTCACCTCATCTATTGAACCACCAAATGTTGGAACATCTGAAGAGCAAGATGAAGCTGCATGGCAATTACTGCAAAAAACATACCTAGAACAAGAATGCAGAGAACTCTACATGGGTCAACCAGATGAATTGAATGATTGTTATGACCGCATTGATGAAGAACAAAGATTGAATCCTCCTATCAAACCATAAAACTATGAAAAGTAATTCTTAAATTCATACATTTTAAAAAATCCTTGTGAAACCTCTATCCATTGCAGCACTAGTTGTTGTGCCATTTGTGTTATTTATTGCAGCATCACTAGTCTATCAATCACAAACAGGTACTGACTTGGCTACAGGAGAAAAGACAGGAGTTGCAGCAAAAGAAGTTGGACTAGAACAGTTTACAGGTATTTACAATAACGAACCAGTTCAATCAAAAACAGATTTTGATTCTCATAGGTGTATTGGAGAAGCTAAATGTGTTTCACAATTAATTACTAGTATTGTAGATGGGGATACCATCCATACAACAAATTACAAAATTAGACTATCCCTATACCCCAGATCATAAGTCTTTTCAATTTATTGTTCTTGCAAAATACTGATACATATTCAAATTAAATTTGTGCGTTCTAAAATATTCCATAACTGTATGTCTCATCTCATGAATAGATTCATAAAATTCTGATTCAACATTAACATGTTTGCACTGTCTCCAAATCTCTTCAATCATACTCAAATGCGGGGAACCTCTTGGAAGATATGCCAGTTTGACAGCTTTGTTTTTACGCAGATATTTTTTTACATCATTAGCTTTGTGTTGCGGTGCCCTATCGACGATAACAAATATTTTTCCAAATTTTCTACGAGCTGCCTCCAAATAATCCATAAATGCAATTGAATTAAATTTTTCATACGATCTAAAAAAACTTTGATTATCATCATTTCCATAAACCAAAAATCTTTGGTGCGATCCTCTACAACGTACAATCATTCGTTGATGTGTATCTGTCCAGTATTTTTTACCAAGACGTACATCGTCTACAAATACAGACTCGTCTTGGATGAATACTGTAAAACCTTTCTTTTTTGCCTTTTCTATGCGTGAAATGATGCGGTTTTTCCACTTGCGGCATGTATCCTTGGATGCTGCTCGTACATGTACCTTTTGTGGAACCTTTGGTTTTAGATTCCATTTGTGCATCAAAGGACGCACGTGAGTGATATGATATGTAATGCGTGTTCTGTAAAATATGAATTGTATCAGTTTCTTTGGAGTCATGCCGTTTGAAATTTTCTTAAATGTACGCTCTATCTTTTGTAATTTTTTGTGTGAGATTAATGGCGGATGACCAGAACGAGGGGGGGTCCTCCAGGCCCTCTAGTCCGTATTTTTCAAATGAATCAAGCCAGTTCCTTACAGAATTGCATGTACAAAACATTTGGTTGGAAGTTTCAGCAATTGTGGATTCGTTGATTTTAATCTTACACATTGCATGCAGTCTTTCCTTTTTCTTACCGTACTTTTCTTTTTTGTAGGCCTGGAATAACTCGTCATTTGTGATGTCCATGAAATTATTTCTAACTACTGATCAAAAAGTATTGCTATTTGTTTTGAAAAATTGCAAAGAATTATGCTCCGAGGTATAGCGAGAAGCATAAGTTCGTGAGTTATTTTTTAGGTGTTTCAATTTGTTTATTCGTATTTACCTATAGGTAAGATCAACTGATTTCTAGTTTTTTGAAATTATTTAGTTCATGAACTTTATCTTTTCGCTATATACATCTACTAAAAATATACATTGAAAAAATAATCGTTGATTGGTTTTCAGACAAAGCAAGATATCATTTGGAATGTGTGCGATGAATTACTTTTCCATCTACTGTTGAGGGCGTGATCAAAGTGTCGTCCTGCACCCATACTGCGTTTTCTTTTTTGTTTTGACAATCGCTTTTCTTCTGTAGTTTTGTATTGTTTTTGAATCTCTTTGGATAGAGAATCAAACTGTGGAACAGTTATTCCTGTTATGGATAGGAATTGTTCTTGGTCTTTTTGCTAGTTTTGTGTGATTGAACATAATTGAAGATGGTTATTCCTTAGCTTTGGATCTTGTTGTGAGAGAATTTGGATTATTCTATCAAATTGAATCAATTACGCAACCGATCTATAATGATCAAGGTTTCAAATAACATCCACGTTTATCATCATACTCCAATTTAGTTAAATCCCCTCCCATATACTGGTAATCAGAAGGCCAAACACATGGGCCTGCAATGGTACCATAAAACAAAATATCAAAGATCAAAGGATGATAAACACCTACAACAAATGAAATTATACTGATGAGCAAAAAAGAAAGAAAAAGGAGTAGTTTAGAAGTTGTCATGCCAATATTCGACATAAAAGCCCCACCAATAAGATGGCCACCAATATGACAATACTTCTGGATTTGGCTCATCTTCTGTGACTTTGTATTCTGCATGGGTGTATGTGTTTATTATTGCCTGATCTCTGAATGGACCATCATTACAATCACCAGGTGCACCAGATGTTACAGTTTTTGCAAAGTCTATATCTCTGCTTGCTTCACCACCAAATATTGCATATTCAGGAACACGGTGATAATCTAACTGGTACAATGCATATTGTGCATCATGTAAGGATGTAAAACCTGTAACAGTTGTAGGCGATGAATCTGGCAAATGTGGATCATCAAACCCACCACTGCAAACGGTACCTGATGCACCATGATGAACTGGTACAATATCCACACCAAATACGCTCAAGATTGGCGTATCAATTTCATTGTATATAGTGTATGTTATTTCATTTGTTTTGGCAACAAAATTAGATTCTTCTGAGAACAGATTTTTAAACTTACCATTGTCAAAGTCATCAAGTATGTACCTTACTTGGCCATCATAATCTACATCTAATTCGTTGGTTTGCCCTACAGGGCCAACTTTAACATCCATTAACATATCATTATAGATTGCAAAATCATTGGCAATTGCAATATCTAATTGTGATGTGTTAGGATCTAGTTTGGCACTTGTTATATTTATGAAAAGATGATAGTTTTCATCCAATGTGATATGCCTTTGCATTGAATCAAAAGCATGTAGGATGTCATTCTTTTCATAAAACTGTGTCTCCTCAAAGTCATCTAGATTACCTGGTACTGCATATGCTGCAGGTATAACTGCAAGTAATGCCAAGAAAGGTAACATTCGTCTTAAATTTGGCATTATGAGTTATATAATATTCTTAGATAAAATACTATCTACTGATTTTGGGATACAACACAAATTGACTCTATTTATCATTTGATGATTATCAATTAGGTGATTATCAATTATTCACCACCAACACATAATCTAACAATAATGAGAAAGTATCTTCCATCTCTGTTGTTGTATCTCCATTCCATTTCCTTGATGTACAACAAAAACTTTTCTGGACTAACACCATGATGCTTTGCCATGTTCTCTTTTGCAAAACTCCAAAACCCTTCGATTCCATTTATGTACACATCACCACTCCCAAACATTTTGCTGTGGTCTATTGAGAGATGCTTGTAACCATTAAACACAAGTGAATCGTATCCCTTCCACTTGTCAGTGTACACGATACTTCCCTTCTTGACTTTTCTAATCGTACTTTTCAAAAGGGTCTTGGCCTTGACATTGTTTACAATCTCAACGTGAACTTTTCCCTTTCTTTCCAGTATGCCAAATACGATGGTCTTGTTCTTGGCACCTCTGCCACGATTTCCCTTTCTTTTTCCTCCAAAATAGTCGCCTCGTCAGCCTCAATTTTCCCTTTTAGTTTCTTGTCAGATTCTGCCAGATGATACAGTATGGCATATCTGATGCAATCAAAAGCATTTAGTGCAAGTTGGATAACTGACATCTGCTTCTCTAGCTGCACGTCTTGCACTAATCCCAATATCAAATAGTTTGACTAGGGCCAACCATTTTGTAAAATTAATGTTGATGATATCAAACCATGTTCCAGCAAACGGTCTATAATCTGTCTTGCAATCTTTGCATCTTAGTTTCCCTCTTGAAATAATATAGTAATTCTCAGAGTTACATGATGAACAATGAATTGTGTTTTTCTTTTTGAATTGGTTGCAGAGAAATTCCAATGCAGTTGATTTGTTGTGAATTATTTTAGATAACTCAATTATGTTGATTGTTTTTTCCAATAATTACTCAAAAATAGTTGGTGGTAATAGGTTTACAATCACCAATCACTAAACTCTGCATTACTGTATAATGGACATGCAGAAATTTCTACACGGTATTGCAGTACCCGTGAGTTTTCAGATAATTCATGGGCTCAAAGATTTGTATGTGAATTACGAGAGTCAATGAACTGTGATCCTTCATATCCTGATTTTTGTATTCCAGTTGATTCACCTGACTTGGATTGCGGAGATGTTCCAGAAAAGAATTTCACAGTTTTGTAGCCTGATCCTCAAAGATTTGATGGAGACAAGGATGGAATTGGTTGTGAATCTTGAGATTTCTAAATCAAAATAATTATCAATAGGGGAAAATTAGAATCATTATGGATACATTGGATTATTTGATAAAACAAAATGATCAAATTTCAATGTCAATGCCTGAATGTGATAATATCAACACTGATGGGCAAGATGAAGAGTAAGAAATGACTGAAGCTTCACTTTCAAAACTAGATGACAAGGGAGTATTTACTATCGTAAAAGTTGAAAATGTTGAAAAAAAAGTTGGAAAAGAGACCATTACTGAAATCAATATAAAAACTGAAGAAGAATTTGATGGAGTAAAGAATTTTTACACTTCAAGGAAGATGATTGTCGCAAAATTCTATGATAATGGCAAACCTACAGTTTTGGCTCAAGACATTCAAAGAGGGAAAAAGCATAGAGTGAAAATCATTACTCAGAGATTTGGTAATGGAAAAGAAGATTACGACATTGCAAAATCTTGACTAAGCTTCATAAGTTAGAAATTATCAGATACTAGTAATGGACAAACGTGATGCATTGGTTCTTTTAGGAATTTTTGTCTGTGGTGGTACAGGTATAGGATTAGTTGTTCTTTTGGCAAATAGAATTATCAAAAACCCATTCGTCTGATAAGGGTAAATGATTTTAAAATAAACAACTTTGAGACAAATTAAAGATGAAAGGGATAGAATTCCCAATCATATTTGTTGTAATTTTTACGAACTATAGTTTCCCCATCACGTTTTGTTTTATAATTTCCATATCCTCGTCCTACAACTAGACTTTCTCCATCAGTTCGTACATGAATTATTCCATCAATTGCCTTGGAATAGTAGGAATCTTTTTTGATAATTTGTTTTACATTAGCAAATTCTTTGTCTCGGCTTTTCTTGCTTTTCTTTGATTTCAAAAATTTAGATGTTTCCCTCATGATTTTTAATTCATCTTTATTGAGTGGATGATATGTTCTTGCAATTTCTGTTGAAAAGACGATGGGTTCTTTGATACTAGCACTCGAATATCTGCCTAAAAGCCCCAATAATTTTCCACATGGATGGGCATAATCTCTTGTATCACCTGAAGAAATGACACTAACCCAAGGATTTACTTCTTGTAGGAAATGTTCAGTAATTTCCTGACTTCCATGATGATTTGCTTTAAAGACATGTGCTTGAAGAGGATTTTCCTCATCTTGATGGTATCTGATGAATCCAGTCTCATACTCTTTGTTCAAATCCCCATATAACAAAATTTTGCATTTGCCATATGTAATCATTAGTGAAACAGAGTATTACCGTTTCTGATTTTTCCTGCATTACCAATTGCAGCATAGGCAGGAGATGTTTTTGTTCCAATGTTTATGGGACCTAGAATTTCAGCCTTGAATAATCCATCCTCAAAGATAACATTCTTTGAGGTAGTGTTGAGGTATTTTATTTTCATTTTTTTGTATCTTTTCTTTGCATTTTTTAGACCATCAAACAAATCTTGATAGTCATTTGATAGTTTTTTGTAATCTGTCTCTTTTAGAATATCATCAACTATTCCAGTAATCTTTCTTGTTTCTTTTCGTCCCGTGACTTTACCATCATGGTTTTGGAGCGATATCTTATAGCGAAAAGATAAAGTTCGTGAACTAAATTATTCCAAAACAAAAAACTTTTTGATCACTATGTATGGTAAAATTTGATGAACAAGTTAGAATCACTTGAAAGCAGCATACAAAAAAGAAAACTCCAAGGTTGCAGTAAGGATGCTTGCAGTGTTGATGATTCTAAAGGATGGAAAGGACATACAGTGCACTGCAAAGACATTACACCACTGCACAAGCTGGGTGAGAAAATGGACGAGTCGTTTTGAGATAGATGGCCTCTACGACCACCCAAGAAGTGGCAGGCCAAGAACAATCTCCCAGACCAGAATGGATGCTATCATGTCAAAAGCAATGCTAACTTTGTTTACCCCCATAATGTTGCAACAAAGTATCTTTTATTCCACTGGAGTAAAATTTCACATAACCCACATCAGAAAGATAATGCACCAATACGGCATGTCTGCAAAAACTGCACAAAAATATCACGTCAACCATGCAAGTATATCTGCTGTGAGAAGCTGGCAACAACGCATGAAAAAGAGAATTTCACGCCTAAAAAAGAAAGGATTTGTCATTGCAATGGCTGATGAAGCATTCTTTGTAAGGGATACAAAAACAGGAAAAAAGTACTGGTCACCAGTTGCAAAGAGAATATTTCTTCCATATACAGGACGACATGAGAGTCTGGCAGTGTATGGTACAATTACAGAAAATGGCAATCAACTATTCAGAGTTTATGACAAATTCAACGCTGTAACATTTGTAGAGTACCTAAAAGAGTTACACTGGAAATACGGCAAAATTGCAATCATGCTGGATAGAGCATCAGTTCATAAATCAAAGAAGGTAAAGGAATACCTTGCAAACAATAGAGATGTCAAACTAATCTGGTTGCCAAAGGGATCACCATACTTGAACATGATAGAGCAGTGCTGGAAGATAAGCAAATATGCATTGTTGGTTTCAGAGTATTATGCAATGTTTACAATAATGAACAAGGCAGTGTCCGAATATTTCAGAGTGACAAAATTCAAGCTTGATGTTGCAAATTATATCTTTAGAAATCCTGCAAAGATGTTTGCGAACTTTTGATCGTCGCTATAGAAGTAACACTTTCAAAATCTGATCTTATTGTTGATTGTGATGTAATCAAACTTGATGCGGTGTTTAT
Organism: Candidatus Nitrosopumilus sp.; assembly: GCA_965205425.1. Lineage (GTDB taxonomy): Archaea > Thermoproteota > Nitrososphaeria > Nitrososphaerales > Nitrosopumilaceae > Nitrosopumilus. The sequence continues at coordinate 1,158,256 of CBDBGZ010000009.1, read as the reverse complement.
CAATTTGATTGTAAATTCTATTCAGGCAATGCATGAAGGAGGAAAAATTAACATTAAAATTTCTGAACAAGATAACATAGCAATATTACAATTCATTGATTCAGGTGATGGAATTTCTGATGATAATTTATCTAAAATATTTGAACCGTTATTTACAACTAAACAAAAAGGAACTGGGTTAGGTTTAGCTAGCTGTAAAAATATTATAGAACAACATCAAGGAGAAATTTTTGCATCTAATAATCCAACAACTTTCACTATTAAATTGCCAAAAGTATTATCTATACAACATAAAAAATTAAAATAAAAAAATTATAATTTCTTCAATAGAGTGAATCTAGGTTTATCAGGCTCAATATCTTCATGCATGTCTACATTACTGACAAATTTTACTTTGTAATCAAGCCAATATTTTTGCATATTGCGAGATTTTTGATTTTCATCAATTTGTTTTTCTACTTCATCATAATTTTCACAATTCATAATCCATCTACTTGATACTCTGAACATTTCTGAAATTCCTTTTTCTAATGTATCATTATCTAAATAGTTCATCAAACCATGAGTAAAAACAAAATCTATGGAAGAATCTTCAAATGGTAATTCAGTTATTGTACCTTTTTTAAAATTTACACTTGGCAGTTTCTTCTTTGCAAGGTTTAATGCCTTTTCATTTAGATCAATACCATTAATCTGAAATGTATCTGGAAATAATCTTAAATCAATTCCTGTCCCACAACCTACCTCTAAAACACTTGTACATCGTAACGACATAGCTAAATCTCTTACAAATTTTGAAAATTCTTCATTGTATCTTGATTCATTCTCATCCGAATATTTATTCCAAAATTCTTCATTGTAATTCATGGCTTTTTTCAATCTATCTTGTATTTGATACTAATTGTTAGTGTTGACATTTACAAGGAATAAGTTTTGTATCAAAAGTGCAATCATGTGGACCATCTGATTTTCCATGTGTAGGAATTTCTTTCATGCAATCATCATGACGTCCTTTTCTACAAAACCAACAAATTTCTTGTGTGTCGCCAGTTGAACATGAATCCATAATTTCTAATCCTTACAGTGGGTAAAAAACATCATGTAATGTTAAATAAATGTCAGCCAAGACAAGAATCTTTCATCTTTACCCATAACTACATCAGTAAATGATTTTTGCAATGCTTTAGTAATATTGCCCATTTTACCATTTCCAATTTTCACTTTATCTATCTGAGTTACTGATTTTACTTCAGCAGCTGTTCCTGTCATGAAAATCTCATCAGCAGTGTAAAGATCATCTCGTTCTAGATCACGTTCAATTACAAATCCACCATTTTCTTCTATAATTTGGATAATGCTGTCTCTGGTAATTCCTTCTAATCCTCCTGCTGAAAGTGGAGGAGTTTGAATAATGTCATCTTTAATGATGAAAATATTTTCAGCACTACCTTCTGCAACTTTACCACGAGAATTTAACATAATTGCTTCATCGTATCCATTTTCTAATGCTTCCATTCTTGCAAGTGCTGCGTTTGCATAGTTTGATGCAGCTTTTGCTTGCATTGGTTGAGATCTTGAATCAATTTTAGTCCAACTTGAAACTTTACATTTTGCTCCAGAAAATTTACCTGCTTTTGATTCACCCATTTTCCATTCCCAACATGAAATTGAAACATCTACTTTATTTGTGGTAGGAGTTAATCCCATAGTTCCATATCCATAGTATGCTAATGGTCTAATGTATGATTCTTTGAGTCCTCCTGTTTGAACAGTTTTTACAATTGCATCTGAAATTATTTTTTTAGAAAACTGCATTTTCATTGAATACAATTTTGCAGATTTGAAAAATCTATCTACATGTTCAGGTAATCTGAAAATTGCTGATCCATTTGGAGTATTATAACATCTGATCCCCTCAAAAATTGATGTCGAATAATGTAATGCATGAGTTAATACGTGAACTTTGGCATCTTTGAATGGTACTAATTTTCCATTCATCCAAATTTTTCCAATTTCTTTCATAGGAGAGCAAAAAATCCATGCTAATTTAAAGAATTATCTTTTCTAGTAAATTTGGCATATCTGAAACTACATATCTGATTAATCGTAAATTTTAGTATGGAATGGACATTGGGCTTTGCTGGAATAATCTGTCTCGTGGTAGGCTTGGTCGGCCAGGCTTTTGAAATGAGAAAAATTCGTTTAACCACATACAAAGATGAAGATTTGGGCTCAGCCAATATTTTCATGAATAAGAAAAATTTCAAGTGGTATGCTTTGTTGGGTATTGGAATTATTCTTTGGTTCGCAGCTGAGCGTGTGTGAATGGATCTATATAGATCAGCTCTAAATACTAGAAATTCTAACATATAGTATCGCGTGTTTTGGGTAACGCCGGACTAAATCTAGATAACGGTCCAAGAACAAACCCATGATGGCGTTTACAGGTGAAAGCCCGTAACGCCACTCTTTACATTAAATAAAATTAATTTCTGAAATTTCTTGATGTATTGCTTTGATAGCTTTTGTAATGTTATCTTGAGTATCTTCTACAACAATAATTATTCTTGATGTTTCTTCTTGTGCATCCATATTCAAAATGTTTAATCCTGACTCGCCAATCTTTGCACTAGTTCTAGAAGCTACTTGTTGAACTCTCCACATCTCATCACCAATTAATGTAATGACTCCTCTGTTGTATGTGATTGTTGCAAGTGAATCAAATCCTAAAAGATACTTTTCATTTCTTTTAACATAATCTCCATCTAAAAATAATATTCTAGAAAATTCTATTCCATCTTTTGTAAAGGGTGACAAAATGATAAATTCGCTATAATGTTTGTCTTTTTCTAATGATGTCAATAATTTTTGAATACAACTTGTTTCAATCCTAAAAATAGTACAATTCTCTTTACCTGTAACTATCTTAATTGGATGCCCCTTTAGTTCATCCAAATTTCTTTTAATTGTAGTAATTTTTTCTGGATTTTTCATATTGGTAATGGTAATTGGCATGTCTACACCATTTTCTACAATTTCTTTTATCGCAATTGGATCTAAAATTTTCATTCCAAACATTCCTGCTAGTCTTGCTTCATTGTAAGATAACTGAATAACTTCACGTAATCCTGAATCTACAATTTTAGGATCAGCTGAAACTACTGCACTATCTTTCTCAAAATCAATACTGGTTTCATATTTTTTATGAAACAAAATTCCAAGATCTGCTGCAGTTCTATCAGAACCCCCTCGCTCATATGTGGTAATTACACCATCTATTGTTTTTCCAATAAATCCACCAATGGTAACTACTTCATTATTTTCTACTAATTCTACAGTTTTACCCATCTTTTCTCTGGATTCTATTGTGAGAAAATTTGTAAATTCAATATTATTATCTGTAATAATTGGCCAATCATCAAACCCTACTGCCTCAGCCTTGATATCGTTACTTCTTAGTATGCTATTCATCACATGTGCCATCAAAATTTCTCCTGAAAATGCCAAAGCTTGAGATCTTGTTTCATTTGCAAATTCCTTATTCTTCAAAGCCTCATCTAGTGCATTTTGGGCTTTTTCTAGATGAAAATCAATTGTTTTTTTGCAATTTTCTTTGTTTTTATCATCAACCATTTCCAGAATTTTTTGATATGTTGCTTTTACAATATCTAAAGATGGACTAATTCCATTCTCTGCATTTCTTCCCTGTTCTAAAACTACATCAGTCAATGAACGCTTTTTTTCATTATACATTGTCAATGGGGCTGAAAAAACTGCAATCACTTTGGAATCTGTTTTTAAATTTGTAATTCTTTGAATAATTTTAGGAATTGTTTCCCCGTTTGGACCTATTGCACTGCCACCAAATTTGGCAACTACTAGTCTAGTCATAGTACTTTATCAAATCGAATTTACCTTCTATTAAGCATTTGATTGTTAATTCATCAATTTTTGTATTATCGTTGATGCTGTTTTTGCACCATCTGTATTTGTTTGGTTTCTTTTTTGCTCTAGTTTTTCTACAATCAATTCTTCTAATCTGTTAATATCTTCAAATTCAAATCCTTGCTCTTTTGCATTATCTTCTTGTTCAAAATGACCTTTGATTGGAATAAAAATTGCAGGAGTTCCATAGGCATTAGCCTCATCTATGGTTGATTTTCCCGCCAATGAAATAATCACATCTGCAGCAAAAATTAATTCATGTAAATTATCTACAAATCCTAAATTCTTAACGTTCTCAAATTTTTTTGTTACTGCAGGACCTGATACTAGAACTATTTCTATATCTTGATTAATTTTTGAAAGAACTTGTAATGCTTTTTCAATTAGAAATAACCCTGCATCTGTTCCTCCTATTGATATTAGTATAGTATTTTTTTTAAAAGAGAATTTTTTTCTTAACTCTTCTCTGGTATAGTTTGTTTCTCTTACTATTGGTCCTACTCTTTTGATATTATCATGATCATCTCCATTTTCAGGAAAAATTACCATGTCACATTTTTTAATTATTTTTTGCATTGACTTATTCATCTTTTTTTCTATGAATGATGCTATTCCTTTAGTGAAATGAGTTTCCAAAACATCTGTAATTAACACTGTTGGAATTTTCATTTCTTGTGCAACAGTTAATGATGCAAAATCTTCATCACTAATGACTAAATTTGTTTTATCTTTTGAAAGAATTTTTTGTGAAATGTTTTTACAATCTTTATAATATTGATAATAATTCCATAACCATTTTGCAGGACTCTTTAATGTTCCATTTTCAATAATGAATGAAGGTGGATTGTATACATTTTGTACATTGTAATCTAGATTTTTTAGAATTTTAGCAGCTCCACTTCCTGTGATAAAATTTGTTGAGATACTTTCAAAATTATCTGCAATTGCCATATCTCGAGTAACATGACCCAATCCAATTGGACTGGAAAAAAAACTAGAAACATTCATGATTTTGTTGATTTTTTATCAAATTTCTAGATTTTCTCTTGTCTCAAAGTTTAAATGGATTTTAACAAGGTAGGTTTCTGGGCTCATAGTCCAGGTCGGTTATGACGTCGCCCTTACACGGCGAAGATCCGGGGTTCAAATCCCCGTGGGCCCATACCCTTTCTTGGGACTAAAATAGGACGCACTATATATACAAAATATAGAACTCACTGTGGATAAAGTAAATTCAAGAAATGATCCATATCAATTATTCTTAGACTCAATTCGTAGCCCTGCAACTCTACGACGTTACAAGAATCTACTTTACACATTTCTCAAACTGATTCCAAATCAACTTTACATTGATACTCTTGGAAAGACTCCTAAGAACAGGGATGCAAAAACTCTAGCTAAATTCTTTGTTGAATTGGCAAAAAAAGATATGGATAAAGCCTCTGATATTATTGCTGCATTCATTAAAGAAGACAGAAAACGTGTCGATTCAGGTGAAATTAGTTCTCAAACTATTCCAAACCACATCAAACCAATCAAAGTTTTACTTGATGCTAATCGTGTTCCAATTCATTGGAAGTCATTACACAAATTACTTCCCAGACGAGAAGCAAAATCAAAAGACAGAGCATATACAAAAGAAGAAATTCAAAAGATGCTTGAAGTTACAAATGACATTACTGACAAAGTAATAATTTTGATGTTTTCATCAGGTGGTTTCCGATTAGAATCTTGGGACTATTTTACATGGAAAGATGTTGTCTTTTTCAAAAATACTGATGGAACATACAAAGGTGCAGCATTGCGAATCTATAGAGGAGATCCTGAAAGTTATTTCACATTTATCACTCCAGAGGCTTGCAAATCTTTAGAGATTTATCGTGAAAACTGGAAGGCAGACATTGGTGCATATCCAAAACCTAATGATCCACTAATCAAATCCATTCGATATCCTGTAATTCGTAGACTAAACCAAAAAGGAGTTAGAAAGAGAATAGATACAGTTGTGACTGATATTGGTCTTAGACCACCATAGCACCTAACCAAAAGAGGAATGAGGTACAACTTGACCATGGATTTAGAAAATACTTTAACACAATGTTGAGGCGTGCCAAAGTAGATTTTCTAGACAAAGAGGACATGATGGGACATAAGGTAGGCTTGGAGAAACACTATGAGCGATACCAGGAAGAAGACTTTGAGCGATTCCCTGAATACCAAAAAGCAATTCCATTTTTGACAATTTCAGATGAGGAAAGAATACGACTAGAAAATGAGAAACTCAAAGAAGAAAAGTCAGAGATTGTAAAAATAACAGAAGATTCAAAATTACAAAAAGATGAAATTACAAGATTGAGGCAAGCAGTTGATTCACTTCTAAAAGATAAATCGAAAAAATAATGCTATTTTGAGCCTGATTTCAGTATTTTACTTACAAAATGTTATTCCATGAAAATCTAATTCATCTAGTTTCATTTTCTTAAATTCTGATTTTTTACTTTTGTCTATCAAATCATTTGTCTCTACTGCTTTAATCATACTTTTTAATGCTTTTTCTTTATCTCCTTTATACTCATCAACACCTTGTGAGAATATGCACCATTCTCTGAACGGTGTCCGTTTGTGATTTTTCTAATTACTACGTTTGGTCTGATTGCCCGTTCTGCTGTATTATTGTGAGAATCAGTTCCCGTAATCAAAAATATGAAGAGCATTTTTCTTTCACGTCTGATTCTTTTGACAAACCTAATGCAATTTTTTTCAGTGTAATGCCTTGATATCAGATGAGATATTCTGCGCTCAAGATTCTTCTTTGCATGGATTCTCTTTGATTCAGATTTTATTCTTGCTATGCCATGAGAATCATGGATCATTCTTTTGAGTTGTTTTGCAAACGATTCAAATTCTGGTCCCGGATTCTTGTGTTGAATAATATCATCAATTTCTCTAAGATAATGGATGTGGCATTTCTGGTGAGTTTCTCCAACGTGGTTCCATGCAGAGTACGAGTCACTTGTAATGTTACCATCATACCCCTTGAGAATTCTTTTTGGAACAGTAACACTACGTGATTTGTCAATCTCATAAATCATAGTCCACTTTCCAACAAATGCCCACAGCCAATGTGTCTCACCATTGACTCTCCAGACTGTCTCATCGCCGTGTATGTTGAGTTCTTTTTTCAGTTCTGCAATCATGGTATGATATAGCGAAAAGATAAAGTTCGTGAACTAAATTATTCCAAAACAAAAAACTTTTTGATCACTATGTATGGTAAAATTTGATGAACAAGTTAGAATCACTTGAAGCAGCATACAAAAAAGAAAACTCCAAGGTTGCAGTAAGGATGCTTGCAGTGTTGATGATTCTAAAGGATGGAAAGGACATACAGTGCACTGCAAAGACATTACACCACTGCACAAGCTGGGTGAGAAAATGGACGAGTCGTTTTGAGATAGATGGCCTCTACGACCACCCAAGAAGTGGCAGGCCAAGAATAATCTCCCAGACTCGAATGGATGCTATCATGTCAAAAGCAATGCTAACTTTGTTTACCCCCATAATGTTGCAACAAAGTATCTTTTATTCCACTGGAGTAAAATTTCACATAACCCACATCAGAAAGATAATGCACCAATACGGCATGTCTGCAAAAACTGCACAAAAATATCACATCAACCATGCAAGTATATCTGCTGTGAGAAGCTGGCAACAACGCACCAAAAAGAGAATTTCACGCCTAAAAAAGAAAGGATTTGTCATTGCAATGGCTGATGAAGCATTCTTTGTAAGGGATACAAAAACAGGAAAAAAGTACTGGTCACCAGTTGCAAAGAGAATATTTCTTCCATATACAGGACGACATGAGAGTCTGGCAGTGTATGGTACAATTACAGAAAATGGTAATCAACTATTCAGAGTTTATGACAAATTCAACGCTGTAACATTTGTAGAGTACCTAAAGGAGTTACACTGGAAATACGGCAAGATTGCAATCATTTTAGATAGAGCATCAGTTCACAAATCAAAGAAGGTAAAGGAATACCTTGCAAACAATAGAGATGCCAAACTAATCTGGTTGCCAAAGGGATCACCATACTTGAAGAACATGATAGAGCAGTGCTGGAAGATAAGCAAATATGCATTGTTGGTTTCAGAGTATTATGCAATGTTTACAATAATGAACAAGGCAGTGTCCGAATATTTCAGAGTGACAAAATTCAAGCTTGATGTTGCAAATTATATCTTTAGAAATCCTGCAAAGATGTTTGCGAACTTTTGATCGTCGCTATATCTTCTCCCAAACATTTTTGCTGTGATTAATACTGCATGGTTAATTGCAGATTCTGTAATGTGTAATGAGAAGAGCATCGATAGTAAATGAGATATTTTACCATATGATAATCCGATGGTTTTCAGTGATATGATTAGCACCATGAGTCTAATCCCAAATCTCTCATTGGGTAGCGCAGTGTGTATGTTGCCTGAGATTTGTTTTTTGCAATTGGTGCAGTATCGTCTAAGTATCGTGTACTTTGTTGCAATTGCCTTTGCAGGAATAATATCCTCTACTATTCGTGTGTATGAATCAGTTGGGCTTGATAGTTTGGTTTGGCATATGTTGCACTCTTTTTGGTCAATTGTTATGGTACAATCAATATTAGTTGGGCCTGTTTCTGCTTTTTCTAGCGTGTTTTGAGATGTTCTTCTTCTTGCTTGGTTTTATTTTGTTTGGTTTTGCCTTGATGTTTCTTGCAGCAAGTGCAGATACTGTCTGCTTTAACTCTGCAATCTCTTTGCGTAACTGCTGGTTTTCCTTCTTCAACGAATCATATCTGTTACGATAATATTCCAACTCTTCACCTGTTGACAACTATCTATTGTGATTTAACACTGATCAGAAAAGATATAGATAAAAAATATTAAAGAAAGTACTTCAAAACTCTAGACAGGTACGAATAATGGCAATAGGTTCTGAAATTGAATGGACAGAAGCTACATGGAACCCCACAAGTGGATGTACAAAAATATCGCCAGGTTGTAAAAATTGTTATGCTGAAACTTTAACAAAAAGATTGAAATCTATGGGACAACAAAAATACAAAAAAGGATTTCAGTATATTGAACATCCATCAGATGTTGAATTACCATTGACATGGAAAAAACCAAAAAAGATTTTTGTAAACAGCATGTCGGATTTATTCCATGAGAAATCAACATTTGAATTTACAGGAAAATGTTTCTCAACTATGATTCAAGCAGATCAACACGATTACCAAATTCTCACTAAACGTCCAAAAAGAATGGCTGAATTTTCAGAATTATTTTTCAAATATTTTGGTCATAAAATTCCAAATTTTATGTGGATGGGAGTCAGTGTTGAAAATAAAAATTATGTTTCAAGAATTAACGATTTACGGAAAGTAAAATGCCATACAAGATTTATCAGTTTTGAGCCATTGCTTGATTCTGTAGGAAAAGTAAACCTACGTGGAATTAATTGGGCAATTATCGGAGGCGAAAGTGGACATCATTATCATCAAGTTGAAAAAAATGGATTGAGGAAATAATAGAACAGTGTAAAGAACAAGAAGTGGCAGTATTTTTCAAGCAGTGGGGAGGATTTAGACCTAAAGCAGGAGGAAGAACAATCAACAGAAGGAAATATAGTGAATATCCTGAAATTAAAAAAAGAAATTCATTAAAGAAAATCTATTTTGACGAAACAGCGTTTGCAGAGATATGTTTAATGCATGAAGTTCAAAAGAAAAGAGTAGGCCAAATTACACTCTAATATAATCATCCTGAAATCTGCTAAAATTAGGCAGTAAAAGTGACTAATTAATAAATTACAAACCCAAGTTACAAATATTTTTTATTTTCTTTGAAATAATTTTTCATAAACCATTTTTGGAAATGTATAGAATTATCTTCTAGCTGTGATCTTTCTAATGATTTGAAATAGGGTTTTCTGTTTTTGTTAAAAATTGTCATCAGTGGATAATCATATTTGAAGAGAATGTAATTCATTAACAGTCTAGATATTCTTCCATTACCATCTCCAAAAGGGTGAATTCCTACAAAATCATAGTGAGCTTTGCATGCAATCTCTACTGGAGACATATCTTTTTTAGAACTGTTAAGCCATGTAAATAACTTAGATAATCTAGGTTTGATTTCTGGAACTGTTGCAAACTGAATTTTTGGATTGCCTTTAATTCCCACTACATATGTTCTGACTGAACCTGCTTCTCCAATTTGTGTTTGCTCAAAAATATTTCCATGCCATGAAAGAATTGTATCAAATATTATTTTATCTGGTTTTTTTGAAGATACTAGTTTTACAAACAAATCATAATGTCTCTGAGTCTCAATAGTGTCAATTTTTGATTTTTTGTTTGGAGTGATACCATGAATTAACAAATCTTTGGTATCTTCTTGAGTTAGTGTTGATCCTTCAATCCTTTGCGTATTGTAAGTAAATGTAATTCCAAAACTCTCAAAATTTTGTAGTTTTATGGTAGATGGAATTGATTTTGTTTCATTTTGATAGTTTTTGTAAATAGATTCAAAATTAGGATTCCATTGTTTCTGATAAAATTCCAAAAGAAAATCTGCTTTTAGTTGTTCAATATTTTTGGGAATCGTTTTTCCCAGATATCGCTTTAGTTGATCAGTGCCTGAGCTGTGTCGTAGAAAATAATATGTTAGATTTCCCTTTTTCTCAGGAACAACAGTAACCATAATATCATTGAGTATGGTATATTTTATAAACTTTATAATTTTTATAAAAAACTGTACTCAATATTAATATAATACTTATCCATATAATAATACAGATGAAAATATGGCTTTTATCAAAAATGGAGGCATTTAGAGTATGACACTAGTATTAAGAAATGATGAAAAAATCGAAAAAGAGCTTGAAATCGATTCTCCACATGGTAAAGGAATCATGTATGTTACCACAAATGCAATTGTATTGGAGCAGAAATCAAAAGGAATATTCTTTGAGAGGTTGCATTCTCAGATTGCATCAGTTGAGGTAACTGACAAAAAACACATCAAAATATCCTGGCCTGAAGGAAGGCAACTGTTTGATTACACTTTCAAAATTAAAGATGCAAAAGAAAATGTCAAGGAAATTGTAGAGTCTATTATCCTCAAATTAGTTCACCCCATTATTTCCAGACTAAAGTCAAGATACGTTTGGAAAAGAGGAAAGAATCACAAGATTATGCAAAAGTTAGATCCAATCCAGATATCCTGGATAATCAAGTCAAAAGAGGACGGTGCCAAGAACGCAGACGTTGCCTCATCCATGAAGATATCTGTTCGGTGGGTGCAGAAACTCTACTCACGGTATCGCCGTACTGGTGCAGTTCCAATCCTAGGCAAGTCTGGAAGGCCAAAGGGAATAATCACAGAGCAGATGGTGCAGACTGTCCAGTCTACATTTGAAAAGTTCAGGTGTTCTGCAGTATTCTTGGAGAAAATAATTGATACTACTGGAACACACATACCTCACAATACCATACACAAAATTATGAGAGATGAAGGGTTGGCAGAAGCTCAGCCAAAGAAGAGGAGAAGACGAAAGTGGGTTCGATATGAAAGGACATATTCAAACTCCATGTGGCATACTGACTGGAAGAAGCTAGATGATGGCAGATGGTTCTTATGCTACCAGGATGACGCATCAAGGTTTATCGTTTCTCATGGAGTGTTTGCAGAGGCAACAACAGATAACGCACTTGTAGTATTACATGAGGCAATTGCAAAGCACGGTAGGCCTGCATCAATTCTAACTGATCATGGCTCCCAGTTTTATGCAAACCAATCAGAATACAAGAGAAAAGGAGCATCCCAGTTTGAGCAAGAACTGGTAAAATTAGAGATAAAGCATATCATGGCAAGAGTGAACCATCCTCAAACCAATGGCAAGCTCGAAAGATTTCACGGCGAGATTCAGAGAAAGCAGAAATGGTTTGGCACCATTGATGAGCTGGTCCACTGGTACAATCACATAAAGCCACACATGTCACTTGACTGGGATAATCTTGAGACCCCTGCAAAGGCATATGCAAGAAAGATGCCAGAGAAGGGAACAAGAGTTATCCATGTGAATTGTTTTTATACATTTCTTCTCTTTCCATACATCAGGGCATGGCTTTCGCTAGAGAATGGTTTCAATCAAAAGATGCGGACATGTATCCATACGAGACTATTCTCTCAATGCTATCTTCATCCTAGTTAGGATTGTTCGCAGTTATCAGACGAGGCCTTGTCCCTCAAAAACTCTAACGCGACTTGCAGTCCTAACTGTAATTTTGCACAAATTCTCTCCTCTCTTTTAGCATCCAATATATGACACGCAATAACTTTGATGCAGCAGCAACTGCTGCCTTTGAGGTTCCTCTCTTTTTCTTAATGCGATTGTAAAATTTTGTAATGTCGCTATCTGGTGCGTATCTAACATGTGCATGAATTGCCTCCACTAGCAACCATCTTAGCATGGTGCTTCCTCTCTTTGTAATTCTTCCGTGATGTATTGTATCTGCAGAATTTCTCACCGATGGAACAATCCCTGCATATGCACATAACTTGTGAGAATTTGAAAATCTACTAATCTCTGCAATTTCTGAGAATATGCTCAATGCAGTGTATGGTCCAACTCCAGGTATTGATGTCAAAATACACACATCAGGATTATCATTTACCATGCGACGTATCATGGAATCTATTTTTGCAACCTCCTTTTTGTGAAATTTTATGCTTTGTAGGTACGAATCTATTCTATAACTCTCCAATTTTCCAAGTGCACGTATGTGTTCTGAGGAAAATGGTGTTGCTTTGATATGGATTCCCTCCTGTAGTGTAATACCATGTATGGAATTCTTCATCTTTACAATGATGCGCACAATCTTGTGTCGATGTCTTACAAGCTGTCTGTATTGCACAATTGTGTGATCTGGCACGAATGATTCTGCAATGTATCCTCCTCGTAGCAAATTTGCAAGATGGTACGCATCAATTTTATCAGTCTTTTTGAGTGATGATGCTATTATCTTTGTGTTGTATGGATTAGATAGTATAACATCAAGATGTAATTTGTCTGTCATGTGTCTATAAAGGCCATACCAGACAGATGATGACTCTAAAACATATTTTGCGTTCTTTGGAATTTTGGATGTAATTTTGCTAATAGCAGAAAAATCACTGGAAATCTTTTTGTTAAATAACAATTTGCCAATCTCATCTACTGCTGCCACCTGTACAGAGTTCTTGTGAACATCCAATCCTACAAACATCAAATATTTTTTTTCAGGAAGGGTAGTGTGTTTGTTTGCATTTCTTACTTTCTTGATACGAATGCAAGTACCATCTAATTTCCTAGCTGATTTTGGCACATATGGTTATAGTTATTATTGTTGATTTCTTTAGGAGAATAAAATCTCAATACTATTTGGAAGATGTCAGGTAGTTACTTTCCCAAGTACTGTTGAATTCTAGAACGATGAAACTCCCTTTGTGTTCAATCAGCCAATCTATGTCAGTTCCACCCGAAGCTATCATTCCATGAACAATTAGATCTCCAAGAACTTCTCTTCCACGTGTAAACTCTATTTCATCAAAAATCTGATATTTTGCTTTTGGACTTTTACGAATAATTTGTTTAGAAATTTGTTTAGATTGAACTGGATTTTCTTTTTCATATAATGTATCAATCAAATCACTTGTTTCGCTAGGCATGGTTTTTTTAATTTTTAACTGAATGATAAGAGAGATTGTAAAATTTAGTAAAGTTTTATGATTTTTCTAATCTATCTGCAGAAAAATTCATTTCCAGTTCCTTTATAGAGCACAAAATATTCGTCTTGATTTTTTCTATCTTTTTTTGCATTCAAAGCATCTTGATACATTTCAAAATGTTCTATTAAATATAATTGGTTTCCAGGCTCTGCAAAATAATCTATGCCAATCAAATCAAAACCTGTTTTAGGAGTTAGCTTAATTTTTTCATCTTCAAAAATATCTTTAGTCAATTTTTAAAATCTTCTAAAAATTATTGATCATATATCATTAGAGTTTTTTCTTCTAATAATGCATGCAAATTGTGAACTGAACGATAAACATCTGATTCTTTTTTAGCCCCTGTACACACCAATTTACCTGATGCAAATAATAGAATAACTGTTTTAGGATCTAACATTCTATGAATTAGCCCTGGGAATTGCTCTGGTTCATACATACTTCTTGGTAATGTTCTTGCTGCTTTTTCTAAATGGATTTTTCCACCAAGGTTAATTGCTGCTACAATATTCTGAACTGTAATAACTGCATCTTTCTTGATCTTGATTTTACCCTTTCTTAATTTTTGAACAACTGTATTGACTGCTTTGATTGCCATCTCTTCTGATTTAGCCCCTGTACACACCATTTTACCAGTTCTAAAAATCAATGTTGCAGTTCTTGGATTTGTTAATCTAAATACAAGTCCTGGAAATTGTTCTGGATGATATTCAGTATCTGGAAATTTTTCAGTAATTTCAATTAGATCAATTTTTTGGTCTACTGATGCAGATGCAACAACATTTTCAACACTAACAATTGGCTTAGTTTGAGGCATAACGAGGGACTTTAAATAGGCCCTTTATATATACTAGTAAGAATTTTTTTCAATTTTTAGATTTTTCTAATGATGTCCAATCCATTGATATCTAAATTCTTCATCAATGATATCTGACACAATCTCTTTGTTTTTGATTTTAGTTTTTGGAATATCTACATCAAAGAATCCTAGTTGACCTTTCCATGGGATTGGAATTCTAAATGGTTTTACATTTTTTAACATAAATCCAAAAGTTTTGTTTTGAAATTTTTTTGATGCATAATGAAATTTTTGATCTGATTTTATTTCTTTAATTGAATGATATTGTTTAACGTCATACAATTGTACTTTACCAATAATTACACCTGTAACAAATTCCTTTTTAATTTTTAGTCTTTTAGAATCTTCCACTCTAATTTTTAGTGGAGAATGAATCAAGAATTCTCCACGAAAATTTGTATTCCAATTCCTTAATTCAATGGTCTTTTTTCCTAAAATAATTAAATCCGCAAATGGTTGTGAAACTGAAAGACATTTCAACGCTGTTATTCAGTAGCTGCTTTGATATATTGGCCTGGGTTTTTACCTTGTCCTTCTGGCAAATTTGTTATACCTCCATTTAAACTCTCAGTTACTATGCCTTTGCTTGCAAGTACTTGAGCCGTCATTAATGATGTATTTCCAGCCATACAAATTAACAATGATTTACCTTTGGATCCATCTAGTTCTTTACTCAATTCTTCAGGAATTTGTTGTGTAGATAATAATTGATTAATGGTACTGGCCTTAGGTATTGCAATTTTTTCTTTATCAACTCCTAATGATTTAGCAATCATTTCAATTCCTTCTTCTTTTGGAGTGTATGATGTATGAACCCATACTATTTTATCATATTCTTGGACACTTGATGATGCTTCATCTAATGAGACTTGCATACGCTTATTGCTTGACATTGCTTCTAGATTCTTCCTATATTTTTCAATACCATCTGCAACTACAACTATGAATTTACCTTTATCTCCGTCACTAAGCTTTTCTAGGATAGAGTATAGCGCAAGTGCAGTACTTTCACCGATATTGTGACCTTTATCTACAAAGAATTTTAGCAAATGTTTTGCTTGTCCAAAATCTACTTCGTGTTCAGCTTCATATGCATCTGAGTTGTATAATTTTAAACCATCAGCTTTGGCCTTTGTTCTAATACCTGCTACATCTTGACCTGGAATTGGGAATACAACATGAATTGCTTTTTTACCATATTTCTCATTCATATATCTGCTTAATCCTCCAGATGTGCCACCGGTTCCAAAAGAACACCAAATTCTATAATCTTCTAAAGAATCTGAATTTTCTTTTAATTGTTGTTCAATTTCTACTGCTGTAATAGTTTGATGAGCATTAATGTTTAATTCATTATCATATTGTTCAGGACAGAAAAATCCATAAATTTTTGCAAGTAATTTTGCTAAATTGATAATGTCTTGTGCAGCTAACAATGCTTCAATTTCAGAAATTGAATTATCAAAAATGGTAGGATCAAAACCTAACTCTGTTAATTGAGAACGAACATTACCTGCAGTTGCTTTTGCTTTTAATGCATCAGCATCACTATCTTTCATACCTGGTGCTGGACAAATATCCATATCAAGATCCATTATTCGAATATCTTCATTTTTTAATTCCTTAAACACTCCTTCTTGTAATTTTCTTGAAACAAGTGATACTACAGTTAATCCAAGCTTTGACATTTGTCCTAAGGCAATTCCAAAGTTTCCTGATGTTGCCTCAATGATTGTTTGATCACTTTTCAATTTACCTGTTTTAATGGCATCATGCATAATGTGAATTGCAGGTCTAACTTTGATTGAACCTGATAACAAATTGGCATCAAATTTCCCATATACTTTCAAATCTAAATTTGAAATATCTAATTTGTACACACTTTTTGCACATTCTTTAAGATCATTAGTGAGATCAATTAACGGTGTTGCATTAACTACTTTTTCTCCTTCTAAATGTGGAATTTTATTCCAAATTTCTTGCTCGAATTTTTCAAGTAATGGTTTATCAAAATCGTTTTCAGACATATTTTTCTCTAGAACCATTCGATTTTTTGCTTCATATATAACATCCTGATATAATTTTGAAAAATTAACCTTCTAAAATACTCATTACCTTATTTGGAATATCATTTAGTCTACTTACTGCCATAGTTTTTTCATATCCTAAATGTTTTAGATTGTTAGCTATTGTGGTGGCTCTGACAATATTTGGGCCTAATCCTAAAGCAACCATGTTTATTCCCAATCCTTTGAATGATTTTGTCATATTTCTAACTGCATCTGGATCTGATGGTTCGCCATCAGTTAATGTCAAAAAAATATCTGGTCTTTTTGATTGAAGTGTTGGAAACATTTTGTCGTAGACCTCTGCCAACGGTGTTGAACCATTTGCAACAATTTGTGCTAGTCTTTTTGCAGTTATGTTGTTCCATTTGACATTATCTTGCTTAATTGACCAACATACCATTGCTCTGTTTTCTGTACTAAAGGCATAAACTGCAAATTTTACTTTAAGAAAAGCCAAAACTTCACAAAGCGCCAAAGTTGCTTTTTTGTATTCAATAGCATCAGATGCAATACTAGATGAATGATCTAATAATATCACAATTTTTGTTTTTATTGATTTTTTTACATCTGTAAAAAATGGCTCATGCTCTTCGATATAATTTTCCTCATCAAATTCATCTCCAGATCTAAGATGTTGTTCCTTCCAACCTGATTTCCATTCTTTAAATTTGATTTTTAATCCATTAATCAATCGCATGTCGTAGATTGTTGATTCATCTACATTTCTTGTAGATGGAATTTGTATTCCAATAGTTTCAGATGATAATCCTTTGTTTTCAGTTTTTTTATTTTCATCTAACAACACTTTGTATTCATCATACACATCATCTCCTCGAAGAATTGATGAGGGATCAACAGTTCCTACATCCCCTTCTTTATTTTTTGAAATTATTTTTAAGACCTTTAGTAATTCTTCTTCAGATAATGCCATTCCAGCTTTCATAAATGGTAGTGATATTGGAATGGTTAGAAGAGAATCAATATCTAATATTTTGATAATTTCACTAACATTTTTCTCTACCCAATCAGTATCTTGTTTTTCATCAATTGCTTGATTAACAATTTTTTTTGCAAATATTGTTGCTTTTTTTATTTTCTCAAAATCACTTAATTGCATTTCTCCTTTGATTACGCCAAACATGAAATATTGATAAAATGCTTCTACAACCCTTGCTTTTCCGTAAACTGTGTGTAATTGTGGTCTTGAAACAAGCATGTAGGTATAATTGAAAAGAATCTCATTATCCATACCCTTCCAAACCTCTCTACCTAACTGCTCAATCCTTTGAGTTTCCATGGTATTGAGAATAAATCCAAATGCATGATCATTGCTGAGAATTTTTTTACAATACTTTATTCTCATAGCTTCGTACCATAGCGATGTTCTAAATTGACGATATTTTTGGAAATCATCCCCAATTCTTTTTTCTAATGGGGTTAAGATTACTTTATTTTCTTTTAATCGTGCTTTAGTTTCTGTCTTATCTGAAATTTCTATTGTGATGTTGTCTTTCTCAGACCATCTTCTAACAAGAAAAGTTGCTATTTCCACTAATGAATCGTTTTGGAGCTCACTTAATTGCATTTAATTTCCAAACATTGAAGTGATAATGTCACTAACCTTTTGATATTCAATATTGCCCCATTGTGTATAGACATTTCCAAAAACAATATCTGCAACTTCCTTTGGTGACATTCCCTTATCTAACAATTTTCCAAAAGCAATGGTCTCTCTTAAGCTAGGCGAATAAAATAATTCTTCAACAGCAGCAGCTTGTCTAAGTGTATTTGCTAGTTTAATTGCTTGAATAATTTTTGCTTCATGATTTCCTGAAACATATTTTTTTACAATTTCTAATTCTATATTTTCTGGTGGATATTCTAATCTAATCCGTACTGGAAATCTACTTAGTAATTGTGGTGGTAATTCTTTTGTTCCACTATGTGATAATGGATTAATTGTGGCAACTACAAACCATCCTTCTTTTGCTTTGACAACTTCTCCTGTTGATTCTTTTAATACAATTTGACGTCTATCATCTAATGCCTCATCTAATCTAAGTAAAACATCTGCTTCTGCTGAATTAATTTCATCTAGATATAGCATATCTCCACTCTTCATGGATTTTATCAGTAACCCTTCATCAAAACTAACAGTTCCATCTTTCAAGGTCTTAGTTCCAACCAAATGACTTTCTCTAGTTCTAAGACTAAAATTGATTGATTCTTGATTGATATTCTTGTTTTTAGCAAAATCTCTGACTAGTGATGTTTTACCAGTTCCCTTTGGACCAATAATAAGCACAAAAAGACCTGCTTCATGCGCTTTGTTTAGAATTTGAGTTGAATTATTCCAATCAAGATATTGAGCTTCTTCCAAAGTATGTTTTCATTAATTTAAACAATATTTAATATTAGATCTAGGAATCAAACGATTCTATTTTTGTAAATGCTTCTTCTAGTCTTTGATGAAGTGTTTTATTCCAATCATCAAATCCTGATGGGTCTTTTGGGTAATTATTATAATGTTCAACTAACCATTGATTTTCTTTAGAAGTATATCTGAGTCCGTCTGCAACTGTTTTATTCATTGCACCTCTAATTATCATTCCAATTTTTCCTAATCCTGAAAAGTCTGGATGTTCACCTTTACTAATTGATTCAGCATCAAGTTTTCCCAAAAAGTGCTTCATTCCATAACTGATTTGTTCATTAGACATTTGTTGAATTAATCGTCTAAAGAGCTCAAGACCTGCAGTTTTGTATCCATACTCTTTGATGTAATCTAAATTGTATTGCCACAAACCTGCTTCAGAAACATCATTTGCTTCTAATGCTTGAGCTACGTTATTTCCTAGAATTGTACCTGCAATCAAAGCTGGTCCTATACCTCCAGCATCAATTGGTTTTGGCATCCATGCTGAATCACCAACCATTACGTATCCACCTGACACCATACAATCATTTTGTCTTCTAACTGAAACTTGGAATACTCCTGAATTATTGTTAATATCTTGTGGTTCTTCTGATAGCTTTGCATTTTTAATTGCAGTATTTCTGTAAAGATATTCTTTCATTAATGATTCAACATTGTCTTTTTTACCCAATCTCTTGTTTCTTTTATCTAAAAGAGATTTTTCAACCCCTAAACCAATGTTAACTTTAGTATCTCCTTTTGGAAATACCCATCCATACCCTCCAGGTGCAATGTCTTGATCTAAATGAATGATACAATAATCTGGATCAAATTCAGCAAGATCATTTTGACCTTTTTCAAAATGCATGATGTATCTTCCAGTTGATTCTAAATCCCGTCTATCAATTCGTTTTTCTACTTTGGTAGAGTTCTGAAGGCCATTTCTAAGCATAGATGTAACTCCTGTTGCGTCAATTACAATTTTTGATGTTTTTTTGAATGGTTGTTTTGTTTTATTATCTACTCCTTGAACTCCAACTGCTTGTTGACCTTCATAAATTAGACCTGTTAGATTAATTTCATATTCAAATTCAATACCCATTTTTTTACATCTTTCATTTTGAATTTCTGGTAATTTTTGACGATTTAACATAAATCCATCTCCGTCAAAAGGAATTGAAGTTTCTTTATCTGGTGAGAATGCCATGACTCCCTTTACATCATGTTCAATTTCTGGTTTAGTCCATTCAACTTTGATTCTCTCTGTCATAAAATCAACTGCTTCTTTAGAACATGCATCTCCACATACCCATCCAGCTAATGATTTTCTACCCGGTAGAAATTCTGTATTTCTATCAACGATTAAAATTTTCAAATTTTGATTTGAATAGTGAGCAATAGCTTGTGCTGTAATGGTTCCAGCAAGACCTCCTCCTGCGATTATAACATCATAGTCTGTCACGATATTGAGTTTTGTCTATCCGTATTTAAAATAATACCATGAAATAGTCTACAAAATCAATGTGTGAAAATGGTTGATCGATAATATGGGTCGGTTCGTCGCGGCGTCTTCAAGGCTTTCGCTCAGACTGGAGCGGCTGTTATTTCCTCATTCCCAAATTGGATAGTTGTTTTATTCCTATTTAATCTAGTTGACAATTTGAAAAATCTCAGAAAATATTTTGATAGTATCTTTTTTGTTGTAAATCGGTGTGTGTATTTTTAATTTTATAGTGCCTTTTTCATTACTTACTAGATTTCCCTTGATTAATTCTTGTTTGTCTAATCTCATGTGAAATTTTGAATCTATTGTTCTTTCTTCAACCTCTTCAATCAATTCTTTTATTTGCTTTTCAGGTAATGTTTCAAGGAGTTTATTCATTAAATTTTGAGCCTGTTTTTTTACAATTTTTGCATTTAACATTATTATTGGATTTTCATAATGACCTTCTGTTTCATCAATTGTAAATTCATCTTCTTTGATATCCATAATATCTTCAAACGATTGAAAAATTTTTGAATTATCTTCTGTTGCATGAACAATTACATCAATTGTGATTTCAATCTTATGAACCATGATTATTGAAGAATAATTCTAGACAGTTATGCTTCTAGTAATTTTGTTTCTTTGTCTGCAGTTCTGATGAGTTTTACTTTTTCTAGACCTACATGTCTTACTCTGATTACTCTCTTGAATGCTGCCATGATATCTGAATTAATTTTACTGTAACATGTTGCTTGAACAAATTGATCAATTGTCATTTCTGGAATTGTTTTGTTAATCACTTCTTGAGCAATTAATCTAAGGGCATGTTGTCTAGATGTGTTAAGTTGTCTATGTGTTAGAGCTAATAATTTAATTCTGAAGATATAACCGTCTTTAGTTTTGATATCAATACTGAAATTAAT
Organism: Candidatus Nitrosopumilus sp.; assembly: GCA_965205425.1. Classification (GTDB taxonomy): domain Archaea; phylum Thermoproteota; class Nitrososphaeria; order Nitrososphaerales; family Nitrosopumilaceae; genus Nitrosopumilus. The sequence goes on along the minus strand of CBDBGZ010000009.1, from coordinate 1,136,745 downwards.
TTTTGATGAGCCACGTCTAACTAAACTACGCAAAAACTCTTTTGAATACTCATATCTCTTGAAAATTGTTGTTGCTTTATCACCTTCAATCTTATGAATTTGAAAATAGATTTTGTATTGATGTTGTGAAGGATCTCCTTTTAGAATATCATACAATGTAACTTCTAAAACTCTACCTACTGCGTTTTCATCATCAGTGATTGGAACATATGCAATTGGTACGTTGTTAAATGAATCTGGTGCATATACTGTAACCCAGCGTTTTTCTCGCCACTTGTCCTTTACTCGACCTTTTCTACGTGCCAATTATTAACGACCTTTGAAGCCAAAATATAAGGGTATGTCACTAAATCTCTTTTTGATTTCCCATGTAACTCTGTAAAACACTAGGAATTCTAATGTGTCCATCTTTAGTTTGGAAGTTCTCCATAATGGAAACCATGATTCTGGTTGTGGCTATCAAAGTACTATTTAGTGTATGAACATATTGTGTGTCTTCATTTGTTTTATCTCTAAATCTAATCTTCAAACGTCTTGCTTGATAATCTAAACAATTTGAACATGAAACAATTTCTCTATATGCATTCTGTCCTGCCATCCAAGCCTCAATGTCATATGTTTTTACTGAAACCTTCCCCATGTCTCCAGATGATAACAACATTACTCTATGTGGGATTTCCAAGTTTTGATAAAATTCTTCAGCAACTGCTAGCATTTTCTCATGTTCCTTCCAAGAATCTTCAGGTCTTGAAAATACAAATTGTTCAATTTTATCAAATTGATGAACTCTAAAAATTCCCTTCTGATCTCTTCCATGTGCACCTGCTTCTTTTCTAAAACAAGGACTAACACCTGCATATCTTAAAGGCAAATCTTTCCCTTCAAGAATTTCTTTTGCCCTCATTGCAGCCATGGCATGTTCAGATGTTCCAATCATGTACAGATCTTCTTCTTCTACTTTGTAGATGACTTCTTCAAAGTCATCCGCAATAACTGCCCCCTCCATTGATTCTCTATTAATCATGTAAGGAGGTTGAACCAAAGAATATTCTTTTTTTGCCAGGAAATCTAATCCATAATGAATTAGTGATTGATTTAATCTTACAAGATCATTTTTCAAATAATAAAATCTAGCACCAGCAACTTTTGCAGCTCTTTCAAGATCTACTAAATCTAAATTTTCTGAAATATCAATATGATCATTAATTTTGAAATCAAAAGTTGGAATATTTCCCCATTTCCGAACTTCTTGATTGGCGCTTTCATCAGTACCTGTAGGAACTGATTCATGAATAAGATTTGGAATAGTTAATGCTAATTTAGAATAAGTATTTTCAATAGATTCTTGTTCTGATTCTAATTTTGCAAGATCAGCTGACACATTTTTCATTTCTGACAAAATTGATGAAGTATCTTCTCCTGCCTTTTTTTTCTGTGAAATTTCTAATGCAACTTGGTTTTTCTTTTTTCGTAATTCGTCTGTTTTGAGGATAAATTCTCGTCTTTTTTGATCTGATTCAATTAATGCATCCAAATCAAAATCTACTGATCTAGCTTTGAGCATATCTCGAATTACTTGAGATTTTTCTTTTACAATTTTTGGATCTAACATTATTCTATCACCTTTAATGCAACTTGGATATGCTCCATAACTTCATCAACTGTACTGGTAAGCTGCTTCATATTCTTTTTACTTTCAAAATTAAAAACTAGTTTGTTATCAATATTTTCAACATAAAGACTCAATCCTTCTGGAAAATCTACATTGTCTGGTTCTAAGGCTTTTTTCACCGTTTCGGCTTTTTCTTTAGATATGTTATTGAGAATTACTTGAACTTGACACGTTAACGACATTTACTTCCAAATATTTGAGAAATTCATCCAATTTGTCTTTAGTTATTTTTGCTCCTGCTGCTGCATTATGACCTCCTCCAATACCATCAAATTTTTCGGCGCCTGTTCTCATTATTTCACTCAGATTAATGTCAGATGTACACCCAAATGATTTCCTAGATGAGAATTTTATTGTATTTTCTTCAGCCTTTGTTCTCAAGATCACAATTTTTCCTGAATTTTTAGGAGAACCTGCGATAAGTGATGAAATTGTACCTGTCATGGTTTCTGGAACTATGTCTTCACCGTTTACCATGACACATGTATCACTTTCTGAAATTCTCCATCTTTCATTAGATAAAATATTCATATATTCTCTAATCATTTTTCTATAATTTGTTAGAATAGTTTCAGCTTCTCTTAGAATTTTATTTCTATCTCCCATACATACTGCCATCCCTACACCTGAACGATTAATTCTTCCACATGAATTTAGCATGGTTGAAAATTCTCTTCCATCGCGTAAGAAACTTCGATTATCTTCTTGTGGAAATGTATAGGTATACCCAATCAGTTCTGTCATAATTTCAGTCGCATTTTTACCAGAAGCAAATTTTGTAATTGCTTTAATCACTTGTCTTTTTTCATCTTCATTCAATTCAGCTGGAACTCTCCATCTACCTTCTTCTTTTAGATTGACTCCTGAGGAATTTAGGATTGAAAAACATGCATCTCTATTCCAAGTTAATCCCTCGATAAATGGCTGTGAGGTAAATGCCAAGGCATCTGCAAGTGGTCTTGTTTCTCTCCCTGCCAATAACAAATCTAAATCAATATCGACTAAACCTTGCTCTTTTGCAATATTGGCAATTTCAAAATTTTTACCAGTAAATGACTTTCTTTCTCCTTGATCTTGCCTATCTCCTAATGCTGAAACAACTGCAATTGCTGATAAATCTGAATTTCTTTCATCTAAGGCTACTGAGGCTAGATATGCCATTCCTCCTGCACAAATATCTGCTCCTCCATCAATTCCATATTTCCATGAATTTATGACATTTTGATTATCTTTTTCTTCATCTGATATTTGATGATGATCTAAAACTATCCAATTATCTCCAAGTGTTTTGTCTAATTCACTTGCAAAGCCTCCTCCCAAATCTGTAACTATGTGAAAGTCTCGAGAATCTGTTTTGAATGACTCTAGAACATTTTTGCTAAATTCTTTTGATGTTCTAACTGTACAATTAGATCCTGCTCTAATTAGAGCTTTAGTGACTATACTCCCAGATGTGAGTCCATCACAATCAATATGGGTTGTTACTGAAATTGATTTTTTTGATTTTATACAATCTGAAATTTTATCTTTGAAAAATGAAAGTGATTCATCAAGTGAATTTGTCATTACTCTAATTGAGCAACCACGGATTTATACTTCCATGTTTTGGAAATTCTTCCAATTCTTTTGTAATAGACTGATAGTCTGTGAACTTTGGCTTCAATTAATTCCAAAGATCTGACATTTCTATTGTCTCCTTTGTTTGCTTTGAGGTGTTTTTGAAGACCCACTGCTTTTCTAACAATGTTTTCAAGATCTTCTGGCATCTCTGCTTTCAAATCATTCTCTTCTAGAATCTGTCCCATACTTTTTTTGGTAATTGGTTTGATTAGAGGAATTGAATGTTGATCTCTTAATTTAATTCCGATTTGACTAGGGGTCAAACCATCTTTAGTGTATTTAATTACTAATTCTTCAATTTCTGCAGGACTTTGAGTAATCCATGAAGGTGCACGAAGTGTAGCTGGTCTAATAGAATGTGATTTTCCATGTCTGTGTGTGTGCATTCGTCCCATGATTTGGCTCATTATAGAACAGAATTAAACGTTACTTATACTGATCTCGTACATTATACCCGAATTTGGGGTTCAGAATAAAAGTTAAATAAGTCTCTGGCCCCAAAACAAGCAGGTAAACGGTATGAATACAACAATACTATTAACAGCATCCTTAATCGCTGTCTTCACTATCGGAATGTCTGCAAGTTCAGCAGTAGCATTCGCACAATACATGGGTAATATCGGTAGCGAAGGTCAAACCGGATCATACACATTAGAAGAAATACTTGAGATTCAAACAAGAAGAATCGCAGCAGCTGAAGCAAATCCATCTTCTGGTTCAGGAACTCCATATCTTGATGCAGGTGGTGTAGTTGGTGCAGCCGTTATTGCAGGTGCAGTGTTCGGTGGTATTGCAGGAGCCTTCTTCATTAGAGGAAGATCAGGCAAATACGCAGCAATGGGAAGAGGATAAACAAACCTCAATTTTCTCTTATTTTATTATCTATTCTTAGTGGATACTAAAGATAAAATTTCTCTCTTCTAGTGTAATACTGATCTCGTATTTTATGATAATAAAAGAAATGTATATATCGCACAAATAGAGCCAAATTATTATGATTCCTATCGTAGGTACTTTCCTAAGCATCCTGTCTTCAATTACAGGACAACTAGGACCAAACTATGATCCATTATTTTACGATGTAATGATTTACATCTTCGGAACCATTATGTTCACAATATTCCTTCTTGGAATTATCTCATTCTGGTTACGTGTACACGGCTGGGCTTACAAAGACAACCGTGAAAGATGGGTTGATGAATTAGACAGACACTTTGAAAGAGAAGGTATCGGTCTTATTCCAGACAACGGTAAATACTGGTAAAATTACCAACTTTCATCTTTTCATTATTTTTAATATCCTTCAGTGAAAACTATGCCATTTTTATAAAGTTCTAATTATTAGAAATTTTTACAAAGTCCACAATACTAATTTTCTAGTTCTGGTAGGAAGTCTTTGTCTTTGGATGAATCATAATCCTTTGTAGTAAATACTCCCTTGTAGTGATATCCATCTTGTAATGGAGTATTGATGAATTTTGATGACTCTTTATCATTTACATAGAATGTTGATTTGTCCTGATCCATATCTCGTAAAGGAAATTCCCACATCCACAAAAAGTGACCAATTTCCCATGGATAATCCTCTTCCCATTCAACATAGATGGTTCCATCATCAGTCAAAGTATACATGGTCCTTTTACATTCTCCATCATTTAATCCGGCGTTAATGTTTGCAGGAATTTCTGTTGGAAGACCATCTATGATTAATTCCAAACTGACCTTCATTTTGTATGGGGTTTCTCTATCATCAATACAGACTTTGAGTGGATTGTCTTGATTTAATTGACTTTGAATGACGGTACTACCTAATCCTATTGATACTGCAATGATTGCAGATATGATGAGAAATCTAATAGTTTTCTTTTTCTTGTATGGATCCCCCATTCCAGGATATTTCATCGTGATGACTTTGACCAGATTCCTTAAAGTCCTTTCTCTTATTCATACATAATTTCAATGGTATCGCATTGGTCTTGATGGTCTGCAAGAAAATATGTTATTTCATCAGAATCAATTTCAAGCCATTCTGATTCTCCTTTGTAAGGTAGATAGTCTTCCATGAATAAACCTCCTTCTCCCGATACTCTCACAACAATTTTTTCACTTTTTGGTTTTATCTCAAAAGGTAACTTCAGAACTTTTCCTCTTCTTTGATTTTGTATATTCACTTTGTATTTGTCAGAACGAAATTCAGTTTCTCCAAAAAAATAACTTTGAAAAATATCTAATTTTGTTATCTTGAAACTTAGCACATTTTCATTATTGTTTTCTAGAAGATAAAACTTGGCTGTCTTACGGAAACCGTAAAGAAGAATCTAATAAATGAAAAGGAAAAGTGGGTTTGTTTAGATTACTTGCCAGGGTCGTGTTGCAAACGTAATGACATATCCTACACCGATAATAATTGATTGATATGCGATGTTAGTATATGGGATTGGTTTGATAATTGGTTCGCCTTCAACTACTACTGTTTGACCTGGACCGAGTCCTGGACCAACTTTTGCTACGTTGAGTTGGGTGTGTACGTGGTATACACCTGCTTCAAGTGCTTTGGCAGATAGTGAGTAATCGACTACAGCGTTACCTGGAATGTCAAAGACGTTTCCTGGTGGGTCTCTTGCCAACATCTCCCATCTGTTACCTGCGTTGGTTGACTCTGAGAAAATGGATAGCCATCCTCTAAGGTCTCTTTCTACTAAACTAACTAAAGTTCCTTGAAGTGTCAAGGTTTCGCCAGTTTGTAGGGATTGTCTGTTGAAGGTTTCATCCTCAATTCTGATGAAACGACTCTGGAGTTGTGCTTGGACACCGTGTGCCTCTGCAGTTGGAAGTACGGATTCAACCCAGTTGAAACCTAAAGTTCCTAGTGCGAGTACGACAGCTAGTCCAAATACGAAAATTCTTTTTTCGACCATAGTTATCCCTAAAGTCAGGAAACAAAACACGTCGTTATATGTTTTACCTTAACAGCGAGGATCGATACTATGTTCAATGTTTATCATTGATGTATAACATTAAAATTGATGAAAAAATAACCAAATTTAAATTATTTTAAGCATATTAATATGTAATATTTTGGTTTTATTTCTATATTATTATAATTTTTTGGATAAAATACATCTAATCTGAAACTCTTACTTTATATTCCGAATTCACATGATGATATACATGGCACAGATGCCCGCATTAATCCCAAAAGAAGTTGAGATCCAGAGACTAAAGAAAATCTGGCTCATCGTTATTGCTATGGGTTCTACTGCAGCATCAGTCGAAGTTGATAACTTCGTTGATGGTTCTTTGCATCAAACCTCTATCAGAGATAGTGCTTTCACACCAGCTCACTGGTGGCTATATTCCCACTTCATCACATTACCACTTGGATGGGGAGCAGCAGCAATCTATGATAGAAAAATTCCAGTTCTTAGAGGCCCAAATAATTCAATGAACACTGGATTGAAGATGACCATTCTAGGTTACCTTGCAACCATGTTTACTATTGGTGTCAATGAGATGTGGCATTTCTGGTTTGTAGAAGAAATCTTTGCAGTTCCAAATCACTGGATGTTTAACATGGGAGTCGTAGTGGCTTTCATGGGTGCACTCGCATACGTAGTTAGAGTATATGCTCGACTCGTAGAACTAGGTGCAGAAACTCCAGGAGAGAATCCATACGTTGCAGAGATGTACAAGATGGCCTTAGAAGGCAAATTGTACAGCAGAGCAATTCCTTAGAAAAAGTGCATTAGCACATTTTTTATTTTTATTATTTTTCTTAAAGCCGTAGATCGTACTAGGTCCTGCAGTTTAAGAAAGACTTAAAAGGATTCTGAATTAGAATAATTCCATAATGACTCTTCCTAAAGGATTCGGTTCTGGCGGCGGCGGATCATCAAGCGCTGACGTAGAACGAATGATTGGTAGACGCGTTGAAAACATGACTGGAATGATAACTGTTTCATTCTGGGCAGCATGGCTTGCAACCTTTGGTGGTACTGCAGCAGGATACTTTTATTATCCATGGGCATATCCAACTCCAAGTGGTCACTTTGCATTCATCGTATTAACAATCATTGAGGCAATAGGTTACATCTTCTGTGTTAAAGTCATGGAAGAAGGTTCCAACAAGAATAGTAATGGTATTGTAGCAGGTAGTATTGCTGCAGTTACAGCAGGTACTATATTCATATCAATGTACGTTGGTAACTAGAAGGCAACCCCTTCAGACACTTCTTTTTCATTTTCCTTTTTAGTTCAGATTAACGATCTTCATCACACTCTAAAATTTTATATACTGACCGTTTCTTCACCTTCATATGGTCTGGTTAAGACGATGTACACACTACTTATTCATAGTAGTAGTTGCAGTTAACTCAACACTGTTAACAATTAATGCAGGAGACTACATCTTCTACACTGACTGGGCTTGGACTTCGTACACGGTATTCTCAATATCGCAAACGTTGATGCTTATTGTAGGTGCTACATACTATCTTACATTTACAGGCGTTCCAGGCACAGCAACGTACTACGCTCTAATTATGACAGTATACACATGGATAGCAAAAGGTGCATGGTTTGCACTCGGATATCCATATGACTTCATTGTAACTCCAGTTTGGCTACCCTCAGCAATGCTGTTGGACTTGGTCTATTGGGCAACAAAGAAGAACAAGCACTCCTTGATACTGTTTGGCGGCGTACTGGTAGGAATGTCATTACCATTGTTCAACATGGTAAACCTGATAACAGTAGCAGACCCACTAGAAACGGCATTCAAATATCCAAGACCAACATTGCCACCATATATGACACCAATCGAACCGCAAGTAGGTAAATTCTATAACAGCCCAGTTGCTCTCGGTGCAGGTGCAGGTGCAGTATTGGCATGTACATTTGCAGCTTTAGGTTGTAAATTGAACACTTGGACATACCGATGGATGGCCGCTTGGTCAAAGTGGGACTAAAAATCCAACCTTTTCCTTTTCATTTTATTATCTTATCTTAGAGTATTCTCTACAAAAATTTTTGATAATGAAAATTTGAAAAATCTTGTTTGAATTTTTCTAATAATTTTTAATTAGTAATTCAAAGTGTCCAGTACGTTTTTTGGAATTTGAATTGATAGACCGATTTGCTTGAATTTTATTTATTTTCCAAGGTTTGTCTGAGAAAATTTTTGCAACTTCTTTTGAATCCGAATTTGATAAAAGAACTTTACATCCTTTGGAATCTAATTTCAAACATAATTCTGCTAATCTATTAAGATCATCATATGTGAAGCTCTTATTTGTATAACTTGTAAAGTTGGCCGTATCACTTACTGGTTGGTATGGAGGATCAAAGTAAACTAGATCTCCTTTTTTGGCATCTCGTAGAACTGATTCAAAATCTCTACATTTGATTGCAATTTTACTTGTGTTCAAAATGGCATTTACTGAGCGTAGATTATCCTCATTTACGATGTTGGGATTTGTATATCTGCCTAGAGGAACATTGAATTTTCCTTTACTGTTAACTCGGTATAATCCATTAAAACAGGTCCTATTCATGAAGAGTAATCTTGATGTCTTTTCAATTTCGCTTCTTGGATTGGATTCTCTGACTGAATAATAATATGTCTTGGAGTCTTTTTGATAATTTTTTTCATGATTTTTTAGAGATGAAATTAGTCCATCAATTTTGTCTCGAATTGTAGTATATGTTAAAACTAGATCTGAATTCAAATCCGAGATACTGCATTTTTGTCCCTTTCTCTCAGTAAGTATGTGGAATAATAATGCCCCTCCTCCGATAAATGGCTCATAATAAGTGCCAAAGGATTTTGGAAGATTTTCAGTTAGAATAGGAATTAGTTGACGTTTGCCACCTGCCCATTTGACGAATGGTTTTGGAGTAGTTGCAATTTGTCGGTAAACTTGTTTCAATGATTGCTATTGCAAAAATCATTAACCGTACTATGGATAAAATAATTTGATCTTGAACTAACTTTTTCCTAGTCTCAGAATAGCTTAAATACAAATTTCGTAAATTGGTCAAAATCTTGATTAAATTAGAAAATAAGAAGCTTCGAACGGGATCTGAACCCGTGACCTTTACATTACCAATGTAACGCTCTACCAGACTGAGCTACCGAAGCACAAATTCACCCTGTAGAAAATCCTTATAATTCTTCATTCTGGGCCAATTTACTCTAAACTGTTAAATTTCACTCAGATTTTATTCCTTTTGGAGGAGTAATCAAGCCTGGCCAAAGTAAGCACTATGTGCTTTTGGACATGCAGGACTTAAGATCAAATAATGGGTGATCCTGTCTCTCAGGAGTTCGTGGGTTCAAATCCCACCTCCTCCACTTATCTTGGATTTTTGATTCCTCTAGCGTTTAGAACTTCGTAAACATCTGGTAGCGAGAATACAAATCCAACGTGGACACAATCTTTCTCATCACAGAGCTGACAAAACAATTCTCCTTTCTGAATTGCAACTTCTGCAATTCTATTTTTGATATTATCTTTTAGAATAACACGATCATCATCAACTGAAATTTTTTCAATCTTTGGAGCATATCTTGCAAAGGTTTTGTCCTTTTGCATCATCTCCTCTAACATGTAAGTTACATAGCCGGCAAAACTGTTGACACCTTTCATTGTTAGGTCGTCTTTACTCTTTTGATAAACTTCGTGGAATTTATCATAAACAGTTTCCGAGACAGTGATTGATTTGAATCCAGCTTTTGGCAATTTACTTTTCCTTACCGTACAATAAAGTACCCAAGTATATAATGTTTTATTCTAAAGGTATTGGTGCGTTAATTGGACATGAAGTTCAAATGTTCACCTGTGAAAAATCAGGTTTCTCAAAATCAGGCATTTTTGTTCTTTTTTCCATCTTATTTTTCTCCTCTCGTTTTTCATGAGTTTTGAAATGTATCTTTAGACGTCTTTCTTCGGTAAATTTTAAACCGCATATAGAACATTGAAACATATAGCATTTAATTAAAAATAATACTTTAGTTTGATGTTTCTTTCTCTTGTTTTACTCATTATGATTATTAAAATACAAAATAAGAATGATAACTAAATTACATTTCTTCCTTTGCTGAAATTGTAAATGAAAATTCCTGTTCCAAAAAATGCAATTACAATTCCAATTATTGGGATATGGATTTCGGGATGTTCATAAAACTGATAACCTACTGAAACTATCTGAGTCAGCCTGATTCCGTCTGCATATAGAATAATCATGCCTATTATAGTTAAGGCATTAAATATTTGAATATTTTAACAACTCTAACATCACCATTATCTAGTCTCTTCTGCATGTGTTTTCTCATCTCAGTTCCATTTGCAAAAAATGTATTGGCATTACCATTTTTCTCTTCTCTCCACTGTATCTCAATTGGATTGAGTTCTGGAGTGTATGCAGGAAAATATCTGATGATTACTTTATTTTTTGGTGCTTTGAGAAATTCTTTTACTCTGAGACTTTTGTGGTATGATGCATTATCTGCAAACAATAACAGTTTCTTACCAAATTGTTTCTGCAAGGATTTTAAGAAATCAAGAAATGAGTCTGTGTTTGATTTATCATAGAACCTACAAAAAAATACACCGTCATCCCCCAATGCACCAAATGATTGAAACTTTTCTCGAGTATAGTTGATTTTGGTTTGTGTATTTTTTCCTTTTAGATACCAGCCTTTTTTGATATTTGGAGCTATCTTGTTTGTTGACTCATCCAGACATAATGTGGTGTATCCCAATTTGGAATATTTTTTGATACTCCTTTTTGCGTTTTTTTAAAACGGGTTTGTTCCTCTTTTGAGGCTGATTTGTGATGAGTCTGTCTTGGTTTTTTAGATGAGAATCCGATACGGTGTAGTAATTCACGCATTCCTCTTGCAGAGTATAGGGTGTTGTATTTTTTATTCACATGTGTAATTACCATTCTTGTACTCCACATGAATTGGTTAAATCCAAACTTTTCTGGACCTGAAATTAGATCATTCCTTAATGACACTAGCTGTTTTTTATCTAAGAAACATCTAGAACCAGAATATTTCTTGCGGCGTGATGCAGATATTCCTTCTCGGTTCATTTGGTTTAACCAATTACTAAGAGTTGATGGTATGATATCAAGACTGATGCATATTTGAGAATATCTCATGTCTTGTTTGCGTAAAATTGCAGCCTTTAGTCTTATCTTTGCTTTTGCATTTTTTTCATTCTTGCATGTTTTTCTTAAAAAATTAATGCTTGTACCTTTCATGAATTGATTCCCAGAGGAAACCTTGGATTGTCTTGTACTCTTTGACATGGTTTCATGAATTGATTCTACGATCTAGATCTTTTGGGTTAAAATACTTGACAGTTTATTCAGAATTTATATGCCTAAACTATACCATAATCACAAGCCCTATTTTTCCAAGATGGCTTTTAGATTTGGATAGATTAATTGACTCGTCTTCTACCATATTAGGAAATAAGAGTAGTTATTCATAAGGCATTCTGATTAGTTATATCTCAATTAAAAATATGAATAAAATATCCTATACACGCGTCAACATCGTCTAAATCTGTGCCTCTATTTTCAAAATGAAAATTAGTCTTTATAGAATACCATAGTCCAAAAGCACTATGGGAAAAGGATATTCTACTGAGGAAATAAGACAAAAATTAATTTTAATTTTAGATGATGCTGTTTCTGGAATGTCTGGAGTTGAGATTGCTGAAAAAATTAGTGTTAATAGAATCACCATGTCAAAATATCTCAAAGTTTTTGCAGCTGAAGGATTACTACACCAAAAAAATATTGGAAACGTTACTTTATGGTTTTTAGAACCAGGGCAAGAGTCTTTTAATTTCCCTGATGATTATTTCAAAGTAGGTCCACAATATCTTGAATATCTAATCAAAGGAAATGAAGATCAAGTCTATTCTCTGATTCGAAATTGCATACATTCTGGTGGAACTGTGAATCGTTTGATTTTAGAGGTAATTTTCCCATCAATTGATCATGTAAAGAAATTATTTGATGATGGGAAAATTGGAACATCTGAACAAAATCTTCTAATCAATACAATATCAAAATCTCTTCAAATATTCAATCAAATTCAAGAAGTTTCTGATCCAAAAAAGAACATAGTTGTCATTGCAGCTGATACCCAAAGCAGATTGTATTCTGAGACAGCATCAGCAGTTTACCATTCTGATGGTTGGAAGGTTTCTCATTTAGGAGATATGTCCTCTGCAATCAATGTGTTATTTGATCTTGATTTTCAAAAACTAATTGGAAAAATATGGAAACAAAAACCTGGTATTTTGGTTGTAGTGGTATTTTCCCAAACTGAGGAAGGTCTAAACTTTTTTGCAGATTCCATAAACCCTATTAAAGAAAAATCTGGAAAACAGATGAAATTAGCACTTTGTGGTAAGGCATCTAAAAAAACTAAAACCAGTTCAGATTTAATATCTGAAAAAATTGAGGACATTCTACAATGGTCTCAAACTATATCTCAAAACTTAAAATAACAAAAATGGGCCCGATGTGATTCGAACACATGACCTTTCGATTATCAGTCGAACGCTCCAGCCAAGCTGAGCTACGAGCCCACGAACAAATCTCTAGGCTAGAGTCATTTAAGTTTAATTTTCTTTCCACTTGATAGAACAGCCAATTGAGGGGTCAAAATCATTTTCGATTTTTTCTCCAGCAATTAATTTTTCCATATTGAGGATCATTGTTTTTTCAGTTGCCTCATCATCTGGTTTCATGGCATTATCTATTTTTCCATGGAAAACTAACTCTTTTTGTGCATTAAACAAGAAGGGATCTGGAGTACACATTGCACCATATTTCTTTGCAATCTCTTGTGTTTCATCTACTAGATAATCAAATTCAAATCCTTTTTCTTTTGCAGTTTGTTTCATGGCATCAAAACTATCTTCTGGATAATCAGTGGAATCATTACTGTTAATCCCAATAATTGCTATGTCCTTTCCACATTTTTCATATAATTCATTGAGTGCATCTACTTTTGCTTTTACATATGGACAATGATTGCACATGAAAATTACTAAAATTCCCTTATAGTTACTGTAATCATTCAATGAATGTTTTTTATCGTCAATTCCAACTAATTCAAAATCTGGTGCGATATCACCTGCTTTTAGCTTGATTTGTGATTCTAAAAGTACCATGATAAAACGATCGTGTTTTCAAATAAAATTCTTGCCAAGAAGTAACAATTAAAATCCACAGATAATTGATTCTTCATGTGGGCCGGTAGTATAGCCTGGTAGTATACCCGCCTTGCACGCGGGGGGTCACGGATTCAAATTCCGTCCGGTCCACTTTTCAACTCCTCCGATCTATGCTGAAATTCAGACTGCTGGATGGATTTAAATAGGATAAGTTTCGGTTTTCTCTTATGGCAAGTGTAGTCGATGGATGGCCTGTATGGATTCCACTCATTGTTGGTTTAGCTCCAGGTTTAATTTACTGGTTAGCAATTACCGCAAAGAGAAAATAAAATAATTACATCTATTTTTAATTTCTTTTTATTCTTCTAACTTTTAGTGTAAACTGGGTTTAACGTTGTTACCTTTCTTGTTCACTATTTGATATGCTACATGAAATTAATCTCCAATCTTAATGGAAATTATGATGAAGGCAATTTTATGCACATTCATGATTTTATTACTGGTTCCATTTTCACAGGCTTTCTCAGCAGAGACTACTGATAATGCACCCACGCTAACTGTAACTCTTAACGAAGAAAATATTCATGTATATCAGGATTCTGAAGGATTTACAGTTGTAGTTGGACTGGTTGAAAATAATAATCCGCTAACTCCTGTAACTAATGTAAAAATTCAGGCAAACTTTTTCTCTCAATATGGAGTTGAGCCATTAGAAGTAACTCAAGGAAATACAACCCTTGAAGTTATCGCTCCAAATGGAAAATCCCCATTTGCCATTCGTTCAGGAACTGCAAATTCTGAGATTACTGAAGCATCTGTTTCTCTATTGGGATTTGACTCTTCAGTAGAAAAACAAAAAGGGCTTAATGTGTATTCAACTGATATATTTTTGGACAGTTCATTTAGATTTTCAGGAGTTTTACAAAATGGAGGCGCTCCAAATATAGACACTAATGTCTATCTTGCTTTTTATGATCATTTTGAACCTCCACGAATTCTAGGAGTATCCACAATTGAACTAGGCAATGTAGACCCTAACACTGAAGTTTCTTTTGAGTTTAATGATATTTTGGATTTTAATGCCAAAGGATTTTTCTTATTTGCTGAATCTGATATTTTTATTTCTGATTTAGTAGATATAGAAATACCTCTATCTCAAGTTCCTGATAAATTAATTACAATTTCCAAAGTATTTGTAGAAGATTCTGATGGAAACAAATCATCTGAACTCAAAATTGATTCAAAATTTTATATTAAAAGTAAAACCCAAATTGAATTTGCAGCAGAACAAGCAACTGATGAAACACCCTATACTTACTACGTTCAAGTAAAAAAATCCCCTGACAATAGAAATGATCCTCCAACTACTGTGTTTGTAGGAAAATTTGACGGTCGATTTATTGGAACAGGATTAGAAACTCAAACCATTGATTGGATTCCAGAAGAATCAGGATTCTTCTTTATTGAAACATTTGTTTGGGATAGAAATAATGTTCCAATTGCTGAACAGGGTCCATATACTCTCATAATTGTAAGCTAGAATTACCTTCTATCTGACTATCTTCTCACCGTTTAAATGCAGAAAGAAAGATGTATTGTTTAGAATGATATCTTACAAATTTTTTGTTATTTCCATAATCTCAATACTTGTTGTATCTTCTTCTGGCCAGATGGTTTTGGGTTATGGTGGTCCCCCTGAACAAAGTAGTACTAACAATTTTACTGTAGATATAAAATCTGATAATGAATCATATCTTCTAGGAGAATCTGTAATATTTTCTGGTAATGTTAACAAATATGATGAAGAAAGAAATTTACGAATTTCAATTTTTAGCTCTGGAAATAATCTAGTTATTACTCAAAAAACTCCAGTTGATATTGATGGCACTTTCTTACATACTGTAGAACTTGGTGAGAAATTTACTGATGGTAAATTCATAGTTAAAGCCCAATATGGAAATTCAAAAGCAACAATTGCAATTATTTCATTTGAAATAACTCCTAATGATGTAGAATCTGTTTCTCAAGATAGTAAAATCCCTGATTGGATTAAGAACAATGCTGGATGGTGGGCAGATGGTCAAATAGATGATAACTCATTTGTTGAAGGAATTCAATTCTTAATTAAAGAAGGATTCATGAATATTCCAATTACAGAACAAGGCTCTGTTTCTCAAGATAGTAAAATCCCTGATTGGATTAAGAACAATGCTGGATGGTGGGCAGATGGTCAAATAGATGATAACTCATTTGTTGAAGGAATTCAATTCTTAATTAAAGAAGGATTCATGAAATTATCCAAATAAACCAAATTTTTTGAATAAATTAGACCCAAAATATACAATAAAACTAGTAGATTTATTTTCAAAGAAAATAATCATATTGCATGTCTGAGTATTCTCTTGTTGCAATGGGTGGAACTTTTGATATCATTCATAGAGGTCATCTAACTTTACTTTCAAATGCATTTGATATTGCTGATAAAGTAATTATCGGAATAACCAGCGATGAATTTGCTGCAACAAAAGGCAAAGTTCCGACAAACAAATATGTCCAACGACTTGAAAATTTAAAATCTGTTATTTCAAAAGAATTCTCAAATACAATTTTTGAAATCAGTAAATTAGAAAATGATTTTGGACCTGCTGTTTTAAAAAAAGAAGTTCAAGCTCTAGTTGTAAGTGATGAAACTAGCAATCAAGGTGATAATCTCAATAAATTAAGAGAAAAAAAGAATCTTCCACCTGTCCAAATTGTAGTAGTTCCAATGTTTTTGGCACAAGATGGTTCAAGAATATCTACTACTAGAATCAAAAATTCAGAAATGGATATTGATGGAAACTTGCTATCAATTGACAAATAGCTTGTCTAACTTTGAGTAATTGGAATAAAACAAAATTCTTGGATTGAGCCTCATGGCAATCATAAACCACATGATGAAAAAAATTGATACTGATGTTGCAAATCTTAAGCAGGGCTTACATCCTCAAAATCTATCATATTGGTATGATAAAATTATAAAAGAAACAATTGAAATGGCTCCTCCTTGGCTTCAGGATAAAATCAAAGTTCATCAAGATCCTGTTCTTCACATGAAATTTAATCTAGATATTTCAAAACGAGCTGTTAGATATTTTATGATTGTAGTTGACAACAATTTGGATGATATGCCATATTCAACAAAACTCTATTTTCTAAAAGTACAAGAAATAATGTCTATTGAAATGGATAAATCTCTCGTTTGATGTGATTTTTTTATTCTAGGCACAAATCAAAGCTCTAAGTATCTATAACCAATTGATCTCAAATTCTCTATCAATGGAACTCTACAAATCAAAGTATTCAGATGGAAAAACAGATGGAAGAAATTCAAGACGTGATAATAATACATCTCGTTCTTTTAGAAATTCTGGGGATGATAGAGGTTCAAGATATTCACGAAACGATCGTAGAGATGAATCTACAACTGTAACTTGCTCTGATTGCGGTACTGAATGTACAGTGCCATTTGTTCCAAGAAATAATAAACCACTTTACTGTAGTGATTGTTTCAGACAAAACAAACCACAAGATTCAGGAAATGATAGATATTCCAGAGATGATAGAGGTTCACGATATTCCAGAGATGATAGAGGTTCACGATATTCCAGAGATGATAGAGGTTCACGAAACGATCGTAGAGATGAATCTACAACTGTAACTTGCTCTGATTGCGGTACTGAATGTACAGTGCCATTTGTTCCAAGAAATAATAAACCACTTTACTGTAGTGATTGTTTCAGACAAAACAAACCACAAGATTCAGGAAATGATAGATATTCCAGAGATGATAGAGGTTCACGAAACGATCGTAGAGATGAATCTACAACTGTAACTTGCTCTGATTGCGGTACTGAATGTACAGTGCCATTTGTTCCAAGAAGTAACAAACCTGTTTACTGTAGTGATTGTTTCAGACAAAACAAACCACAAGATTCAGGAAATGATAGATATTCCAGAGATGATAGAGGTTCACGTTCTTCGCCTAGACGAGAATCTAGTAGAGATAATTCAAGATCTAGAAAGCCACGAAATGATAAATTTTTGAGAAAACGAGAAAGTTTCTTTTCAGGTGGTTCAGACAAATTTTTTGAAACGATTAAAGAAAAATTATATGAAATTTTAGGTGGAAAAACCTGTTCCAATTGTGGTTTTAACGATGAAAGAGCATTAGGAATAAGTCCAATTTCTGAAAATGTCACTTCTGATAATTCTGGTCGTGGTGGTGATGCTGCCTCCTGGGGAAAATATATTTCGTCACCAGATCTTGCTAGAGAAGAATTAAAGGTATTTTGTTTAAACTGTAACCAAATTAGAGAACCTACGCCAAAACAATCCGAAGACAGATCAAGACCAAAATCGAAAAAGAGTAAATATTTTCCTAGATAGATAGTAAAACCATCTTTGAGAATTTGTTAACACTTTAATTATAATTATTTCAAAATAAATTCATGAATAGTGATTTCAAAGCATTAGGAATATCTCTAATTGTTGTTGTTGGAATTGTAACTGCGTATGCCTTCTATGGCCTATAAAATTACTCTTTGACTATTTCTACAACATACTCGTTAATTTTAGTTGAAATCAAGGTATGTTCTTTATCGATAACTGATTGAATAAAATCTGCAAAACTTTCGACGTCCTCTTCATTTTTGAGTAATATGCTGTGAGCAGATTTATCTTTCAATGAAATTACCAACTCATTTTTGACAATATTTAAAATTCCTGTAATGTATGTCTCTTTTCCTTCTTTGATGAAAATAAGACTGGCTAATTTTTGAGCCTCGTATTTATCCTCACATGTAATTTGGATTTTCATTTATCCTCAAATAGGAACTGGTCTATCTGGTTTTTTGCTTTTTCTCTATTTTCTTGATGAACTGTAAGAAATGCATTAATTTTCTCAATTAAAATTGCTTTTAATTCTCCTGAAAGTAATTTTCCTGATTTGTAATCTTCATAAATCGTTTTTAATTTCTCATCATCTGGTTCAAAAAATATTCTAAGATATTGATATGAAACATCAATGTCTGGATTCCCACCAAGTTTTCTGTGTTGCTCAATATCTGGCTGTCCACCTGAAAATGCATGTTTGTTAATTTTCTTTTTCACTACCTCTGGAGAATCTGTTGTGTAAACTGTACCTTTATCATCTGATGCTGACATTTTTCCTCCTGGACCTTCTAAAGCTGGAATCATTATGTTGTGAATTAATGCAGGTTTTTGTTTTCCAATTTTTTGTGCTATGTCACGTGTTAGTCTAAAATGAGGATCTTGATCAACTCCTAATGGAATTAAAACTGGTTTGTCTTCAATAAAACACGGCGCAGATTGTAATGATGTGTAAAAAATCATTCCAATATTTGTTTCATTAGTAAATCCAAATGTTGCTTTTGTGTTTGAAAAATTAATTTTTTTTGCTACTTGAGCTGCAATTGGATAAAGTGTTTGAATATTTTTTGTATTGATAATAATCTTAGTTTTTTCTGGTTTGAATCCTAAAGCAATAAAATCCAATGCATTCTCATATGCAAATTTTCTTGTTTCTTCCAAAGTTAAATTTGGCTTTGAGAAGAATTTCTCATCATCTGTAAGTTGGAAATACATATTGACATCAAATTTTTCTTGTAACCATTTAGCAAACATCCAAGGTACCAAATGTCCAATATGGGTATGTCCAGATGGTCCTCTTCCAGTGTATAGAAAGAATTTGTTACCTTTTTCATATTCATCTAATATTCTGATCATTTCTCTATGAGAGAAGAAAATACCTCTTCTAAGCATGAAATTGTCCTCTCCAGTAATTTGTTTAATCCTCTCCAGTAAGTCTGTAGAAATTTTTTCTGTGCCAAATTGCTTGATTAATTTATCATAGTCAATATCCCCCTCGACATGCCAAGGAGTTACAATAAAGTCATCAGCTGACATTCATCTTGACTTAGGTTAAGGTTTAAAAAGTCTTTTTCGGATTCTTTGCTGTTGTCGCAAGTTTTTCATGAAATTGAAAAAAAAATTATTACCTCTCTACGAGATATTCAAAAACAAACTCCTGATTCCCTTGAAAAATCTACACAACTTTCACCTGATCAAATTAGACGAGGAATTGAATGGCTCAGATTGAAAGAATTGGCAATTGTAAATGAATCTAAATCAAGTGTCATTAGCTTAGGTAAGAATGGAATTGAATCTTTTGAAAAAGGATTACCTGAAAGAAGATTGTTAAATTTACTAAAGAATGGACCCAAAAAATTATCTGATTTACAAAAAGAATTAGGTTTTGTCTTTGGACCATCAATGGGTTTAGCTAGAAAAAATAATTGGGTTGTAGCATCAAATGATCAAATCATCCTTAAAAATTCCCCATCAGAACTTCCTGGAGAAAAAACTCTCAAACTTATTGGAAATGAAAAATTACCCAAAAATAAAATTGATGTAGATGATTTATCTTCGCTTTTGAAACGACCTGATTTTATTATTGAAGATGTATTAAAGACTCAGGAAATTATTTTATCAGATTCTGCAAAATCTATCATTCTTTCTGATTCAACTGGTGGAATTGATGTAGAAGCTAAAGTTCCAGAAGTTTTTGTTGCAAGAACTCATCCTCTTAAAGATACAATAGATGAAATTCGAGAAATATTTGTTACACTTGGTTTCTCCGAAATTCTTGGTAACATGACACAATCAAGCTTTTGGAATTTTGATGCTCTATTCACTCCACAAGATCATCCTGCAAGAGAATTACAAGATACGTTTTATCTAGATAGAATTAATGCAAAAAAAATTGGCACACCCGAACAAATTAGAAAAGTTTCTGAATCTCACAAAAAGAATTGGAGATATCAATGGGATATTAACGAAGCAAGAAAAATGGTTCTAAGAACACATACGACTTGTGTTACTATCAAACATTTAGCTGAACAGAAACCTGATGAGGCACAAATTTTCTCATTGGGTAGAGTATTCCGTAACGAAAAGGTTAGTTACAAACATCTTGTTGAATTTAATCAAATTGAAGGAGTAGTTGTTGGAAAAGATGCTAATCTAAGAAATTTAATGGGAATTCAACGTGAATTTTACAAACGAATAGGAATTACGAAAATTAAATTTTGGCCAACATTTTTTCCATATACCGAACCATCCCTTCAAACGATGGTGTACAATGAAAAATTGGGAAAATGGATTGAATTATTTGGAATGGGTATTTTTAGACCTGAAGTAACAAAACCTCTAGGAATTACCAAACCTGTTTTAGCTTGGGGTGGAGGAATCGAACGAATTGCTATGCTAAAATATGATCTAGATGATGTAAGAGAATTTTACAATAATAATTTAGGATGGTTAAGGAGTGCCACAAAATGCCAGTAGTTGAATTATCTTATTCCCGCCTTCAAAAATTAGTAGGCAAAGTATCAAAAAAACAAATTTCTGATTCTTTACCATTTCTCGGTTTAGACATAGAATCTGAAGATAAAGATCAAGTTAGAATTGAATATAGTCCAAATAGACCTGATTACTCGACTGATTTTGGAATTGCACTTGGATTACAAGGATTACTTGGAATTAAAACTGGAACTGTAAAATTCAATATAAAAAAATCAAACAAATATTCAATTTCTGTAAAGTCTGGAGTTTCTAAGATACGTCCTTTTGTAACTGGAATTGTTGCAAAGAATGGAAAAATTGATGATAAAACTATCAAGCAATTGATGACCATGCAAGAAGATCTTCATTTCGGAATCGGAAGAAAAAGAAAAAAATCTTCAATTGGCATTCATGATTTGGATAAGGTTTCATTTCCTCTAATCTACACTACGACAAATAGAAATCACAAATTTGTACCTCTAAATTCTGAAGAAGAAATCTCTATTTCTAAAATTTTGACAAATACTGATGTGGGGCAAGATTATGGTTCGTTACTTGGACAATCATCTCAAGTACCTCTAATTGTTGATAATGATCAAAATACTGTATCTTTCCCACCAATTATCAATGCAGCAGTCACAACTGTTACAACTAAAACAAAGAATCTCTTTGTTGAGGTAACTGGAATCAATAAAGAAGACGCTGAAGACATGCTTGCAGTTGTAGCCACAATTTTACAAAGTGCTGGATTTACATTAGAATCAGTAAAAATATCTGGCTCAAAAAATTCATCACCAAAACTTGATTCTAAAAAACTTATTGTTAATTCTTCATTAATCAATCAAACACTTGGATTGGATCTTAAAACATCTAAAATTATTTCATGTTTGAAAAAATCTCGTTTAGATGCAACATCTAAAGGACTTAGTATAATTTGTACAGTTCCTGCATATAGATTTGATATTTTTGGACCTATGGATTTAGTAGAAGAAGTTGCTTTGGGATATGGAATTCAAAATCTTGAACCTACTATGTCTCCATCACAAACTATAGGAAAAATAAATCCTGTCTCACTACAAATAAAATCATTAGACAAAACTATGATTGGATTAGGTTATCTTGAAGCCGTTAATTCAAGTTTGACTAGTAAACGAGTATTATATGATATGACGAATAGAGATTCAACAAAAATTATCTCTGTATTAGATTCAAAAAGTCAGGAACATACAATTTTACGTGACACTATACTTCCTGGATTATTAGAAAATCTTTCAAAAAATATTCATGAATCTTATCCTCAAAAAATATTTGAAACAGGAACTGTTTTTGCTACTGAAAATCCAATTAGTGAAAAAATTAATTTTTCTGGTATTAGTGCTCATAAAGATGCAAATTTTACTGAGATAAAATCTATTATTCAATCTGCATTGAATATTGGATTTGGAATTAAAATTGAAACAAAAACTTCCACTAATCCTACTTTTGAACAAGGTCATTGTGCATCAATTCTTTTGAATAATGTACCTATTGGAATTATTGGAAAAATTGATTCCAAAATTATAGAAAATTATAAAATTCGAGTTCCTGTAGTAGGATTTGAAATATCATTATCTGACTCTATTCTTAAAAATTAAAATCATTTATCCTAAATTCATTTTTGATAAATAATTCCCTTAATGGTTTTTAGTAGGAGTAATTCCATAATTAATCGCCCAAGAGCAGGCATGCAGACGGATTAGGATGAGTCGATCGTAATGATACCAGTGATTTCTAATTCACCCAGGTGTGCTACATTATGGGCAACCCCGGTTTTAGAACGCGAGGAGGCGTATGGCTATGACCAATGATTTTGTGCGAGTCAGAACCGGGGAACATATCTATTTTCAAAACCATTAAACCCAGATAATTATACAGAAAATGAAATGACAAATTATTGGTTAGCAAAACAAGAACCAAGTGGTCCACGAGGCTATAATTTTGAACAACTAAAAAAAGAAAAAACAACTGTTTGGGATGGTGTTCACAATAATCTTGCACTAAAGCATATGCGAGAAATGAAATCTGGAGATCTGGTATTATTTTATCATACAGGTGATGAAAGACAAGCCGTAGGAATTATGCAAGTAACTTCAAAACCTTATTCGAATCCCAAAGAAGATGTTGAACGTTTCATAGTTGTAGATGTAAAATACAAAAAATCATTAAAACGTCCAGTAACTCTTGATGAAATGAAAAAAGAGAAAAAATTCAAAGATTGGGAACTGATCAGAATTTCAAGATTATCTGTAATGCCTGTACCTAAGTCAATTTGGGATACAATCCTAAAGATGTCTCAAAACTAAGAATAATCGGTTTATTGATATAGTCGATTTATTTAATTTCTGTATGGCAACAGCTTATGTTTTAATAAACTGTGAATTGGGTTCTGAAGAAGCTATTATTCAGCAACTAAAGGGCTTGGAAGGTGTTAAGGAAGTTCATGGAACTTTTGGTGCATACGATATTTTGGCCAAGATCGAATCTGATACTGTTGAAAAACTTAGAGAAACAATTACTTGGAAAATCAGAAAAATTGAAAAGATTCGTTCAACTCTAACCTTAATGGGTATTGAAGGTCAAACATAAACACCCTTTTTTCTTATTATGATTCTACATTTTATTTTTGTAGTACCCGAAGAAGATCGTGAAAAACGACAATTTGAATTTGAATATATTAAAAAAATGAGTAAATTTTATCAAATTTGGCTAAAGGAAAAGTTTGGCCAAGAATATGAAATTCAATGTGATGAGATGATAACAACACCTAGAAGTATTCTTCAACGTCTTGATACTCACACACTTGTACGCGATCATGAACAACGTGGAAAAGACACTTTTCATTTCTATCTAACTCATTTCAAACCTTGGTGGACTGATTGTACGTGTGAAGGATATCATGCTGAAAACTTTGGAATGGTATTTTGGCAAACTCCAGAAGAATCTAATGATACTTTGTATCTTGCAGAAAAAAATTGTACTACTGTATCCCATGAATTACTACACGAAATGTTGAGAATTAAAGGACATAAGAAATTCATTCAGGAAGTTCATGATGTGTGGACAAAACATCTTTTTGAACAATTAGAATTTGAACAATATGGGGAAAATTTTAAAAAAACTGATGGCAAACCCATGTTTTTAACAATGGATACCTCACAATTTAATCTATAATAAAATTTGGTGATTGTAAACCTATTACCACCAACTATTTTTGAGTAATTATTGGAAAAAACAATCAACATAATTGAGTTATCTAAAATAATTCACAACAAATCAACTGCATTGGAATTTCTCTGCAACCAATTCAAAAAGAAAAACACAATTCATTGTTCATCATGTAACTCTGAGAATTACTATATTATTTCAAGAGGGAAACTAAGATGCAAAGATTGCAAGACAGATTATAGACCGTTTGCTGGAACATGGTTTGATATCATCAACATTAATTTTACAAAATGGTTGGCCCTAGTCGGGTGTGTCCTAAAACTATCCTCTAACATGTTTTGTAACCCCCATCAAATTAACAACTCGTATGTTGTAACAAATTACACGCAACGCCAACTCTTTTCTTTGAACCAACTTGTTTTTTGATGACAAGCTATTTCCAAAGATTCTTTTGAGTACTGCAAATACTGATTCAACAAGTGACCTCTTGTGATAATGTCTGTCAAATTCATCTTGATTGTCCTGGAATAATGTTATCATTTTTTTCCATGATGCAGAGCCTTTGGGATTTCTAACTGTGTTCTTCTTTGGTTTGATGTATGGTATCTTTTGCAGAGTAGCTACCATATTGCAAATGTCTCGTGACAAATATGCAGGATCTGCACAAAAATCACCAATTCCCTTTGGAATGTCTTTGATTAATTTTTTGAGAATTGGTGCATCACCACGAGTTCCTTTAGTAATGTCAAAAGATACTATTGCCATGGACTGTATTGCAATTAGGATGTGCAGTTTTAGATATAATTTCTTGGATTTGTGCGTGTTTGTCTTGATGTCAAACCAAGCCTCACATCTTTTGGTACCAAATCCTGAACTGTCAGGAGCTATGTCTTTTTTTTGATTGGTTCTGTGAGTTTTGCGTTTACCTTTTTCAAATAAGGCATTGGAATTCTTTTTAGACTGTCATTAATGACAGTCTTGCTTGGTGCTTTTTTGAGCTCCATTATTTCCAACAGATCCGGCCTTGATCTCAAGTGGGACTCCATGGAACGATAATCCAATCCAAACTTTACCTTTAGCATTGCACACATTATCTTTGCTTTTGTTGGAAATGCAGGACGTCCGCCTGTCTTTGGTTCCCATGGTGTATCCATACTCCAAACTGTCTTCTTTACTTTTTCCAAGAATAGAATCTCCTCATCCTTGCGATATGTGCCATATACTTGCCAGTCTCTTTTTGATTTGTTTTGCATAGTTGTTGTGATTCCATGCGATCAATATGTTACAGAATTGAATAAAATTGTTATATTTGTCTACTTTTAGGACACACCCGCCCTAGTCAAATTATTTGATATTGGGATTAGTGCAAGATGTGCAGTTAGAGAAGCAGATGTCAGTTATCCAACTTGCACTAAATGCATTTGATTGTATCAGATATTCAATACTGTATCACTTGGCAGAATCAGACAAGAAATTAAAAGGGGAAATTGAGGCTGACGAGGCGACTATTTTGGAGGAAAAAGAAAGGGAAATCGTGGCAGAGGTGCCAAGAACAAGACCATCGTATTTGGCATACTGGAAAGAAAGGGAAAAGTTCACGTTGAGATTGTAAACAATGTCAAAGCTAAAACTCTTCTTGCAAGCACCATCAAGAAAGTAAAGAAAGGAAGCATTGTGTATACGGACAAGTGGAGAGGATATGATTCGCTAGTTTTCAACGCCTACAAACATCTCTCAATAGACCACAGCAAGATGTTTGGGAGTGGTGATGTGTACATAAATGGAATCGAAGGGTTTTGGAGTTTTGCAAAAGAGAACATGGCAAAGGCCTTGTAGAAACCATAATAAAATAACAAAATCTAATTTTCTAATCCTGTAAGCATTGTATGCAATTAACCTGTACAACATCTCATTGTCCTGAGTTGTAACATTTCTTGATGTGACATCTCCTGACATTATCTGTTTGATCACAAAAAAGATTGTTTCAGATTTGTTTCTCTGATGGTACAATTGTACAGGAAAGTTCCTCTTCATCTCCTTTCTGTGAATTCCACTGGTTCTGTAAATTGGAACTGTTCTATATCGAGTTGGAATCATTGCAGCTGTGTTGATCTGTTCTGCACCAACATGGTTATTCTCATCATCAAAACCCATGTCACCTAACACAATATCAACTGGAACAATATTGTTGGTTTTGTACAACAATGGCAGAAAATCAGGATTATCATGTTGCATGTTGTGGTGTGTCATGACACAGCAAACAAGCTGTGTATTCATGTCAGCACAAACAACAACTTTTAGGAAATTCCTGCGTAACTGTACTCTTTTTGTATAATAGTATGATGCTGTACTGTAACTGAATCCGCTACCATCAATTCCAGCTAGAACCAGTCTGACTTTTTTGTACAAAATGAATTCCTGCAACATTTTATGTAACAGATTTCCTTCCAGTCTTGCAGCTGCCTTTTGTAGTGTGGTGTAATGTGGAATGGTAGACAAACCAAGATATTCCTGAATTCCTACACATTCTTCTAAAAATTCTGTAAATCTTCTATAACTCTTTGATTCGTACTGTCGTATTGCCAAGAGTATGAGATGTGTCCAAACAGAATAGATATGATTTGATTTTGGATGTAAGAACCTGGGAATTCTGCATCTGGTGATTATATTGAGTAGTGTTTTGCACATTTTGACGTATGATGAGACCATACTGTAATCTGCAAATACAATCCTAATGGATCTAAATTAGCTAAAATGTATCACAATTGGGTTAAAATCAGATGGTTTCTACAAGGCCCATGGCAAAGCATCATGGTGTAAGTCCAGATAACTTCTTGTTATACATCAAAGAGATGGAGTGGAGATACAACAACAGAGATGGAAGATACTTTCTCATTATTGTTAGATTATGTGTTGGTGGTGAATAATTGATAATCACCTAAAATTTTTACAGTTAACATTTTGTAACTGAGTAAATATTATTTTCAAAATTTGCAGTTTTGAAATCTAATTTATTTTCAGGATCATCATTTCTTGATTTACTTAATGTTTCAAGTTCTACTAGTGCATCTCCTCTAAATCCAACTGAAGAACCATAAATTCCATCAGTTAACATTGTTCCATGATCACCTTTTTTGATATCATCTACCATATCATAAAATCTAGTTGTCTCTTTTTTATTTACAGGATTTCCAGTTGCTTTGTTATATGCAACTGCAATATACATACCATTATTTTTTACTGCAACTGGAACTTTGTGATTTTTACCAGTTGCACCAGGAATTGTATCATTAACAATTACTTCACATTTGTGATACATGCTAGATACATATGCAAAGAATCTGTATTGAGCATATTTTCCTGCAGCATCTTCTTCACATCCGACAAAAACTTTATGCAGCAATTCTAAGGCATCATCATTCATACTTTGTAATCTATCATCAATTCTTCCTCTTTCAAGAAGTTCTGATTTGCATTCTTTTGCAACTAATACTAAAATAAAATCTGGTAAATTGTAATTTTTAAGAGCAGCAACAAATGCTCCTGCTTGTGACATGCCAAACTTTGGAAATCCCTTATTGACCATAATTATACCTCAATTTAGAAAATTTGCAACTCCCCAACACTGCATTAAAAAGCTGCTTTTGGCTTATAATTGTTGAGAATTAACATGCCTGTTGAAAGAATTTCTTTAATTTTTTAATTGTAAATATTAAATTCGGGATTAATTCTTCGCATATTGTGGAAACTGATACAACTTCTGAACTTGTTTCTAATGTTTATTTAAAATTAAAAGAAAATATTGTAAAATATCGAAATGTTGTAGGAAGACCATTAACTTTAACTGAGAAAATCTTATCTGGTCATTTTAACAATATTGATGAGACTGAATATTCAGGTGGTAAAGATTATGTATTTTTAAAACCAGATAGAGTTGCATTACAAGATGTTACAGGTCAAATGGTGATGCTTCAATTTATGCAAGCAGGACTCAAACAAACATCTTTACCTACAACTGTACATTGTGATCATCTCATTAGAGCAGAAGTTCAAGGAGACATTGACATGAAAGTTTCTCTTGATGAAAATAGTGAAGTTTTCAAATTCCTTCAATCAGCTTGCGCAAAATATGGATGTGGATTTTGGAAACCTGGTGCAGGAATTATTCATCAAGTTGTTCTTGAAAATTATGCATTCCCTGGTGGATTAATGATTGGTACAGATTCTCATACTCCAAATGCTGGAGGTCTTGGCATGATTGCTATTGGTGTTGGTGGATTAGATGCTGCTGAAACTATGGCTGGTATGCCTTGGGAATTACTTTATCCTAAAAGAATAGGTGTTAAACTTACTGGAGAACTTAATGGATGGACAGCACCTAAAGATATCATTTTGAAAGTTGCTGATGAATTAACAGTATCTGGGGGTACAAATGCAATTGTTGAATACTTTGGATCTGGAACAAAATATATCAGTTGTACAGGAAAAGCAACAATAACTAACATGGGAGCTGAAATTGGAGCAACATGTTCTATCTTTCCATATGATGAACGAATGGAAACCTATCTAAAATATACAAACAGAGAGAACATTGCTGAATTAGCAAATCAAAATAAAGAATCACTTGTTGCAGATTCTGAAGTTGAATCTAACCCTGAAAAATTCTTTGATAGAGTAATTGAAATTAATCTTTCAACATTAGAACCACATATTGTTGGGCCTCATACTCCTGATTTGGCAAGAACCATTTCAGAATTATCTGATGATGTAGTATCAAAAGACTATGTTGATCCAATTTCTGTTGCTTTGATGGGGAGCTGTACCAATTCATCATATGAAGACATGTCAAGAGCAGCAAGTATAGCTGAACAAGCAAAAGCCAAGGGTATTAAAGCAAAAATTCCTTTACTTGTTACTCCTGGCTCTGAACAAATTCGTGGAACTATAGAGCGGGATGGACAAATGGATTCTCTAAAAGATATTGGTGCAACAGTATTAGCAAATGCATGTGGTCCTTGTATTGGACAATGGAATAGACCAGAACTAGAAAATGATCAACAAAATACTATTGTTACAACATTTAACAGAAATTTCCCAGGACGAAATGATGGACGTAGAAATACCCTTAATTTTATTGGCAGTCCTGAAATGATTATTGCATTAGCATTAGGTGGAAAACTATCATTTAATCCATTAAAGGATGATCTAATTGCATCTGATGGAACAAAATTCAAACTTGAACCTCCAAAATCTGCACCAGAAGTACCTGAAGAAGGTTTCATGAGACCTGAAGGTATCTTTGTTACCCCTCCTTCCAATTCTGATGATGTTGAAGTCTTAATTGATCCAAATAGTAAGAGACTACAACGTTTAGAGCCATTTTCAAAGTGGGATGGTAAAGATTTTGAAGAAATTCCAATTATGGTAAAAGCTAAAGGTAAATGTACTACTGATCACATTTCTCCAGCCGGCGCATGGCTATCGTTACGTGGTCACTTGGATAATCTAAGTGATAATATGCTGTTAGGAGCAGTAAATGCATTTAATGATAAAGTAGGAGAAGGCAAGAACTTTCTAAATAATAACATTGAATCTTTTTCAAGCATTGCAAGACAATACAAAGAAAATCAAATGAGATGGGTAATAATTGGTGACAAAAATTATGGAGAGGGTAGTAGTAGAGAACATGCTGCAATGTCTCCTCGTTATTTAGGATGTGCAGCAGTAATTACAAAAAGTTTGGCAAGAATTCATGAAACAAATTTGAAAAAGCAAGGCATCTTAGCTTTAACATTTAGTAATCCTGATGATTATGAAAAAATTTTAGAAGATGATAAAATTAGTTTACTTGGTCTAAATGATATTCAACCCGACAAACAAGTCAAATGTATCATCTCACATTATGATGGAAGCAAAGATGAAATTATGCTAAATCATTCATACAATAATTCACAAATTGAATGGTTCAAGTCTGGCTCTGCACTCAATGTTTTGAGAAATAGATAATAAAATAATGGTGGGCCCAATCGGATTTGAACCGACGATCGATGGTTTTGGAGACCATCGCCCTACCAGGCTAGGCTATAGACCCACAAGAATCGAAATATTCTGCTTGAATTTTAACTATTACTAAGATTTATTTGCAAATTGACAGTATTTGCAGTAAAATGGTAAAAACAGTTTACTTAGTTTTAGGTGCTATTCCTGTAATTGCAGCTCTGCTACTTGTAACTCCATTAATATTAAAAAATGAAATTCCAACATCTGCTTCAAATTATACTGATAGACTTGAAATTGAGTATACTAAACACCAGTTAAAGAAAATTTCTTATGGTGTTACAGAAAGAGTTGGAGCGCAAAAAACTGAAATTCTATACATCAAAAATGATGGAGAATTAAAATATTCAGTCACTGAAAATGGATATCTCAGTCCTGATATACGTTCTCAATTAGATGAAGCAAAACTTAACAAAATTAAAGCATTGATTAAAGAAACTGGTTTTATTGCAATTCCTTCTGAATCTTTTGTAGTAATGGATAATGCAACTGAGTACCAAAAATCAAATGTCAAAGTTACTCTTAATGGGAAAGTCAATCAAATTCATTGGCCCCAACAAAATGTCACAGAAGATTTTATTCCGCCAATAATTACTATGGTTGAATTAGAACTCGATTTGATTATGTCTGAATTTAGTGAATAGATACAAATAGTCTTTAAGAAAAATTAGAACATGCTTCCATTATCTGGTGAACGAAAAGATGCAAAAGGAATAACTCCAGATAAACTAAATTCTATTGATACTTTACGTGGTTCTTCTACTGTAAAACGAGGTTTTGCACATATGCTGAAGAATGGAGTTGTAATGGATGTAACAACTGTGGAACAAGCTCAAATTGCAGAAGAAGCTGGTGCAGTTTCTGTAATGGTTTTAGATAAACTTCCATCTGAAGTTAGAAAAGCTGGTGGCGTTGCACGAACTGCAAGTATTAGAATTATTGAAGAAATTATGGATTCTGTAACAATTCCGGTAATGGCTAAATGTAGAATTGGACATGTCAATGAAGCACTAGTATTACAAGAAACTGATGTTGATATGATTGATGAATCTGAAGTTTTAACACCTGCTGATGAACTTCGACACATTTGGAAATGGGATTTTACTACTCCTGTTGTAAATGGTGCAAGATCTTTGGCAGAAGCTTTGCGAAGAATTGAAGAAGGAGCTTCAATGATTAGAACAAAAGGAGAACCTGGAACTGGAAATGTTGCCGAAGCTATCAAACATATCAAAAAAGTAAATGATGAATTAAGAACAATAAAATCAATTTATGATTCTGGAGATAATCAAGATTTAGTTAGAATGGCAAGAGAATTCAAAGTATCATATGATATTGTTGAACAAACTGCTAAACTAGGCAGATTACCTGTTGTTAATTTTGCAGCTGGTGGAATTGCAACACCTGCTGATGCAGCATATTTGATGTCTCTAGGCTGTGATGGTATTTTTGTTGGCTCTGGAATTTTCAATTCAGATGATGCAAAAGAGAGAGCAAGAGCAATTGTTTTAGCTACTACTTTTTGGAATGAATCTGATAAAGTCAAAGAAGCCCAAAAAATGATTGATGAAAGACAATCTATGATTGGATTAGATGTTAACACTTTAGAATTACGTATGCAAGATCGTGGTGGTTCAGCATGAGTCTCACTGTTGGTGTATTGTCTATTCAAGGAGATGTTCAAGAAAACCTTATCTCCGCAAAAGCTGCTGTTGATGAATTAGGAATTGATGGACAGGTAATTGATGTAAGAACTCCTGAAGAAATTTCACAAATAGATGGTTTGATTATTCCTGGAGGCGAGAGTACTACTATTGGTCAATTATCTCTGGTAAATGGTTCCCTTAAGATTCTAAAAGAAAAAATCCAAAATGGTATGCCTGTACTTGGAATATGTGCTGGTATGATTATGTTGTCAAATACAGCAGATGATCGTGTTGTAGGTAAAATTGATCAACCACTATTGGATATTTTTGACATTAAATTAGAGAGAAATTCATTTGGAAGACAAAAAGAATCATTTGAATCAGATATAACATTAGATTCAATCAATATTCCAAAATTCAATGGAGTTTTCATTAGAGCACCATCTGTTTCTGATGTTGGTTCAGATGTAGAAATATTATCAAAATTCAATGATCGTATTGTTGCAATCAAAAAAGGCAATGTGATTGGAACTTCATTTCATCCTGAACTAACTGAAGACACCGCAATTCACAAATATTTTATCAATCTTGTAAATACATCAAAAAATTAAACTACAAAACAATGAATTCTAAGTAAGTGTAATCAGGCTCAATCCAACAAATTATGCATGGATTTTAAATCTTTTCTGAATGGTTCTAATGATTCAGGAATTTCTATTTTGATTGAATCTTTTAATGATAAGTTTTGAGATTTTTTCTCATTCCAAACTTTTGAATTAAACTCTGAAATTTCTTTTGTAACATTACTTTGTTCCTCAATATTTTCAGGTTCGACATGTTTTTCTTTATGAATACTGTCTTTTGAATACAATTCTTTCCAAAGATGTTCTGTAATAAATGGAGTAATTGGTGCTAATAATTTTAAAATTGTTGATAGAGTTTTGTGTAGAGTAAATATTGCACCATCTCTTTCTTCATCAGAAAAATCAATTCCATATGCTCTTGCTTTTACCATTTCAATATAATGTGCTGCAAAAACATTCCATGTAAATTCCCTAATTGCAATTGCAGGAATGAAGAAATTATAATCTTTATATCCTTTTTTACATTCTTTGACTAATTTATCTAATTCAGATAAAATCCATTCATCCGATGAAGAAAGTTTTCCTGATTCAATTACTGGAAAGCTAGACAAAAATCTTGATACATTCCATAATTTACTAAGGAATTTTTTTGTAGATTCAATTTTTTGTTCATTACATCTGAAATCATACCCATGATTAATCTCACTTGCACTCCAAAATCTAAAAGTATCCGCACCTAATTTTTCAATTACAGGTAATGGATCTATTGCATTTCCTTTACTTTTACTCATTTTCATCCCTTTTTCATCTAGACCGTATCCCATTACCCAAGCTTCAGACCATGGTTTTTCTCCAGTAAGTTGTTCACATCTTAGAAGGGTATAGTATAACCAAGTTCTAACAATATCTTTTGCTTGAGGTCTTATTGATGCAGGATATACTTTTTTGAAAAATTCATCATCTCTGTTAAATTTACTTATGAAAAGCGGAGATACACTCGAATCCATCCATGTATCAAATGTTCGTTCTTCTCCAACAAATTCAGTGGAATCACATTTAGTACAATTACTAATTGGACACTTTTCCTCCCATGGTCTATAGTATTTTCCAGGCTCAGGAAGATGTGGTTCTGAGCAATTTTTACAGTACCAAATCGGGATTTCAGTACCATAATACCTTCTTCTTGATATTGGCCAGTCGATATTGATTGATTCCAACCAATTCATTAGAATCTGTTTATGCATTGATGGATGAAATGTGATTTCTTTTCCTAATTTTTTGATTTTCCCAACGGCCTCTTTTTGTTTTAGATAGTATTCTTCCATTGGAATAATTTCTATTGGTGTTTTACTTCTCTCTGAAACTGGTGTTCTATGAACAATATCTTCAACTTTATCCAAAAATCCGTTTGTTTCTAAATCTTCTATGATTTTTGTTCTTGCTTGTTTTGGTTTTAATCCTGTATATTCACCTGCAACTTCAGTCATTCTTCCATCTAATCCGATTGCAACAATCTCTTCTAATTCTAACTCTCTAAATAATGCAACATCATTTTGATCACCATAACTACACACCATTACAACTCCTGAACCAAATTCTTGTTGAGCAGAATGATGTGTTCTTAATTCAACTTCTACATTAGTAATTGGAACAATGATTTTCTTTCCAATATATTGTGTATATCTTTCATCTTCAGGATTCACAATAATTGTTCTACATGCACAAAGCAATTCTGGTCTTGTACTTGCAATGATTATTTCTTTGTCTGTATCTTTAATTTTAAATTTCATGTAAGTCAGTTTTGTAGGTAAATCTTCATAGATTATTTCTGCATCAGCTATTGTTGTACCTGATACCCAATCATAATTATTTGGTCTATTTGCAAGATACACTTGTCCTTTCTTCCACAAATCAATGAATGTTGATTGAGTAAGAGTTCTGTATTCTTCTGAATCTGTTCTATAGTAATTTGCAAAATCCCCACTCAGACCCAAACTTTTCATAATGAGAATCATCTCAGCTTCTAAATCATCTAGTGCGTCTCTACATAGATTTAGAAATTCACCTCTTTCTGTTTCTCTCATTCGAATTTTGTGTTTTTTTTCAGTGTAGAGTTCTACTGGAAGTCCATTCCTGTCAATTCCTATTGGGAAATAGAC
Source organism: Candidatus Nitrosopumilus sp. (assembly GCA_965205425.1). GTDB lineage: Archaea > Thermoproteota > Nitrososphaeria > Nitrososphaerales > Nitrosopumilaceae > Nitrosopumilus. The sequence continues at coordinate 1,102,197 of CBDBGZ010000009.1, read as the reverse complement.
ATTTTTGCCTGCCATTCTTGCAGTTCTTGCTATCATATCAATTTGTGAATAATGTGCTGCAGCACCAATATGCCAAGGTCTACCTGATGGATATGGAGGAGGTGTATCTATTGTATAATTGTCATCTTGTGGTGTAAAATCATAAATTTTTTCTTCATCCCATTGTTTCAGAATTTCTTTTTCTAATTCTGGGTTCCATGCTTTTTCTGATATTTTAGGGTCCATTTTCTAATTATCTTTCTATGTTTGAAATAATATGAGATCCTTTATTGTAACCTTCATAGATGTACACACCCACTGCCTCTACATTTGATGGCATTTTTGTTACTAATAATTTGATAATTTCACTTGAAAGATTTTCAACTGTAGCTTCACCTTCTAATAGATATGTTGTATTTTTTGGAACTTGTAACTCAAACATTCCTTTTGGACCTTCAAATTGTATTTGATAATGAGAATCATCTTCTTTCTGTAAATATTTTTTATTGATGAAAAATTTATGATCAAACACATTGACTACTTCTTTGATAATTTTTTTAGCCTCTCCAAAATCTAAAAGAAGATTATCTTTCATCTGTCCTACAAGTTCAACCATTACAGAAGATGTATGTCCATGAAGTATAGAACATTTTTCAACTAATGGAAGAATATGTGCATAATCAAATGAGAATGATGCATCCTCTAAAAATATAGATCCTGTTTGTGGAGTTTTATCATAAAATACAACATCTTGTAATTCTTTAATTTGTGCAACATATTTTGCATGTCCTATTGCCATTACTTTATTTTCAGGAAAATCTTCTTTGACCTGTTTGTATTTCTCTATGTCTTCATCTGTATCAATAACCTCAATCAATCCCTTTTCGGTTTTGAAATCAATTGTTACTTCAGTTCCATTTTTTAGGGTAACTTTGTGGTTGTATTCATAACCCTGTTCAAGAAATGTAAGCATTTGAGCTACTGTTAATTCTGTTCTAGTTTTGAGTAAATTTCCCTTTTTATCGATATATCTAAAATCTGAATCTAAAATTGTAGGACTTGAAGACATGTGAAGTCAACTGACTATGGATATAATATAAATTCTGTAATGAACGTGCCTAAAATCTTATTAAATTACTATACTAAAGAATTTAGAATTTTGGCTAGATTGACATCATTTTTTGTGATACCGCCCGCATCATGAGTTGTCAAATCTATTGTGAGTCTGTTGTATACGTTAAACCACTCTGGATGATGATTCATTTTTTCAATTTCCATAGCTGCTCTGGTCATAAACCCAAAAGCTTGATTGAAACTATCAAATTGAAATTCTTTGTGTAGTTTTTCATTAACAACACTCCATCCTGAAAGATCCTTTAACTGCTCTTCAATGTCTAGTTGAGATAATCGTATCATACTGTTTTAGATTTATTGTTAAATTAAAAGATTGATTCATTACCCATTATGGATTGTAAAGAGTGAGTAAAAATGGATGAGATAAACACAAAATTACTTGAAAATATCAAAACTTCTATTTCTGAAACTGTCAAAGTAAAGAAAATTGGAATTGCTTATTCCGGCGGAGTTGACAGTACATTAATTTCAAAAATTTGCTCAGACATGGATTTTGATGTTACATTACTTACAATTGGATTTCCTGAATCACATGATATTTTGTTTGCAAAACATGTTAATGAATTTCTAAAATACCCTCACCATATTTTAGAAATTGATCCAAATACATTTGCATCTATTTCTTCAAAAATTAATCAAACAATAAAGACTGACAATTTATCTTGGAATGAAAATTGTATTGCTTTTCATTATGTTTCAAAACTGGCAAATTCTCTGGATCTTGATACTGTAATTACTGCAAATGGGATCGATGAATTATTTTGCGGATATAATGCATATAGAGAAGCATTTTCTGGCGGAGAATCACAAATCAATGAAGTAATGCTTACGAAATTATATAATGAATTGAAAATGATGAAGGCTGTAAATTTAGTAGCATCTGAATTTGGAATTAAAATACTACAACCACTACTTTCTCCAAAATTTATTGAATATGCAAAAACTGTTCCTATTTCTGAAAAAATTCATGATTCAGAAGATCTATATCGTAAACATATTATACGAAAATTAGCAAGTGAGGTGAACGTTCCAGAACTATCATGTACGAAACGAAAAAAAGCATTACAATATGGTACTAAAATTCACAAATCTTTACTGAAAACTAGATAATAAAATAGAATTCTCAAAAATGGTTCAACTCTTTACGGAATTAAATCTAGTATTAGCAAGTCATAGATGTTTTTAATACTAAGCAATTATGATGTTTCATCATTGTTTTATTGTTACATTTGAAGCATATCTCCTGTTCAACTATTCTACATTCATTACACTTTGAAAAAATTTGTAATATATTCCCACAATTTCTACATGATTCATCAGGCAACTAAAATTCCTCCTGTTTTTTCTTCCTATCATTGCTTAGACTTGTGTTGATTGCAGTAAGATGAACAAGAAGTTTAAAAATATAGTTGATTGTCTGCAATTCAGTTGTGGCAGGTTTGTTGCTCAAGGAAGATTGTGATGTCATTACAAGTGGTATTGTAAAATATCTCAAAAGACTAACCAATATAGAATCTATATCATATTAGATTTTCATTCATTACATTTTGTTTGTTTGGAATTAATTTTCTATATAGTATATGGAACTACTATAATCTATGCCTAGTATTTGTAAATAGATTTTTCAAAGTTATCAATCAATGAAAACAAAAACATCGTTACTGATTTTATTGACTGCACTTGGAGCGATCATTACTCCTCTGTATGCAGACGCAGCAACAACACCTGATATACCTGATCCAAACGTAGAATTTACTTTGACAGGAGCAGGTGCAACATTTCCATTCCCCCTCATTGATTTGTGGAGAGTTGAATACAACAATGTCTATGACAATGTCAACCTCAATTATCAATCAATTGGAAGTGGTGGTGGAATCAAACAACATATCGAAAAAACTGTGAATTTTGCAGCATCTGATAAACCTATGAGTGAAGCAGAAAGAGATTTGGCTACTGGAACATTTCACATCCCTGAGTCTATTGGAGGTGTCGTTTTAGTGTATAACATTCCTGAAATTCCAAATACAGGATTAAAGTTAACTGCTGATGTAGTTGCAGGAATCTTTTTGGGAGAAATCACAAAATGGAATGATCCTGCTATTGTTGCAGAAAATCCAGGATTAAAACTACCTGACAAAACAATTGTTACAGCACACAGATCAGATGGCTCTGGAACTACTTTCATCTTTACGGATTATCTTTCAGTAGTTAGTCCAACTTGGGATGAACTAGTAGGTAAAGGAAAATCTGTTCCATGGCCTTTAGGCTTGGCTGCTGCTGGCAATGAAGGCGTTGCAACAATTGTAAAATCTACAGAATACTCTATCGGTTATGTTGAACTTGCTTATGCGTTTCAAACTGGAATGACTTATGCATCAATTCAAAATGCTGAGAAATCTGCATTCATTGAACCCTCTCTAGACAGCATTTCTGCTGCATCTAGTGGTGTTGCTGATACTTTACCTGCTGCAAAAGATAGTTGGGTAGGCGTATCCCTTGTAAATGCACCCGGATCTAACTCATACCCTATTGCAAGTTTCACATACTTGCTAGTATATGATGATCTAAAACCAGTAACTAAAAACAAAGAACAAGCAAAAGCTGTAATCCATTTAATTAATTGGATGATTACTGATGGTCAAGAATACTCATCAAGTTTATTGTATGTTCCACTAGCTGATAAAGTAACAAAACTTGGACAGCAAGGACTAAAACAAATAACATATGATGGAGAAATTCTTTGGGATGAAAATACATCTACACAATCAGAAATTACACAAGATATTAAACAACAAACTGAAATGAAGTCATTTGACGAGAAAGAAGGTGGTGGTTGTCTAATTGCAACTGCAACATATGGCTCAGAGATGGCACCTCAAGTTCAGTTGTTAAGGGAAATCAGAGATAATCAATTAATGAATAGTGCTTCAGGCATGTCCTTCATGACTGGATTCAACCAATTGTATTATTCATTCTCACCATACATTGCTGATATGGAAAGAGCAAATCCTGTATTCAAAGAAATGGTAAAAATTGGAATTACTCCACTGTTATCATCTTTATCCATAATGGAATATGCAGAGTCTGACTCTGAAATATTGGGATATGGTATAGGTGTAATCCTGATGAATCTTGGAATGTATGTGGGAGCACCAGCTATGATGTTCTATGGATTAACTAAAAAATACCGCGGATAAATTATCCAAAGTTATTTTTTTCTTTTTTTAAGATTCTTCTATTACACTTTGTACTGTTTCATCTATTGCAATTTCAGATATATCTCTAGAATATTCAGCAGTTCTTCTAATGTCTTCTAAAATTAATTTTATTATGGCTATATTGTCATCTGGTTTGAGAGAATCCATCAGTTTTTTCTCTTTTTCAATTACTTTGGTTACACTTGATGCCACTTTTTCTGCCATATCATAATCTCTTTTGGTTAGCGCTGTGATTGAATTTTCAAAAACAATAAGGGATTCTTTGCTAATTTGATCTATTTCTTTTAGAATTTTTTTGTCTATTGGAGAATCTAGATATTTTACTTTTTTTGCAATTAGTCCTGCATGATCTGCAATTCTTTCTACACATTTTACTACTGTTCTATAGCCAAGGCAATCGGATGGTTTTTCGAGCCCAGAATCTAACAAAACCTGTACATTTTCTAATGATAAATTTAGATTTCTCAGTAAATAGAGACTGAATCTGTCAACCTCATCATCCATTTTGAGAACTTCTTCGGCATGATCTGAATTTCTTTCATTTAATGATTCCATAGCTTCTTGATGCATGTTTGTAGCAGTAATGTACATTCTCTTTAATGCAACAGCAAATGATAATTGTGCAAGTTGTGTAAGAACTTGTAATATTATTTTTTCTGAACTTGCCTCAACTATTTCAGTGCCCATTAGTGTGGTTCTAACTAAATCTCTAATTGCTCCTCTATGCATACTAGTAATTTCTATTCCTTTAGTTTTGATTTCAATAGTTTTGTAACCTGAAAGATACATTGCAATAATTTTTCTTCTTATGGATTCCTTTGAATCCTTTTTTCCAATTAGCGCAATGGCATTAGTCTTTTTACTTTGTTCTTCTTGAAATAATATTATTGAATTATTGCGATTCTTTACTAAAGTAACATTGGAATTTTTCTTTAATTGCAATTCATCAACCCATGTTTTTGGTAATGAAACAGTGTATGTAGAACCGCCAGTTAATTGCAGTCTTCTCATTTGTTTAATTTCTGACATGGTTTGTAACTATGATGTTTAATGCGTTTTAGTTGTTATACTGCTTCTGAACATAGTCTATATAGATCTCAATTGATATCATACTCTACATAATTTATGATCATTTTTTAGATAACCCGTAATTCATGTTGAAACTGTGTGGAGAAAAATATACTCACACCACATAAGCGAAAAATTAATTCTGATCAAATTTTCAAATTAGGTGCAACTATTGCCGGAGCGTTTGTTTTAGTAATAATAGTCCTGATGATATTTCAGTTAATTTCTGAATCTTACCCTATTTGGGAATCTGAAGGTCTTGGATTTATCATTGGTACTGATTGGAATGCAGTTGAGGGGAGAGAGTCATTTGGGGCATTGCCCTATATTGCAGGCACGCTTGCTACTGCTGCTTTAGCAATGGCAATTGGCGTACCTCTCAGTATTGGAATTGCAATGTTCATTTCAGACGCTCCTGCAAAAATTGGTGGCCCATTAGGATTTCTAGTTGAACTTTTAGCAGCAGTTCCAAGCATAATTTATGGTCTATGGGGTCTTTTAGTTTTTAGACTTTATTTTCAAGATTGGGTGGAGAAACCCTTACATGATTTGTTTGGAGATTCAATATTTTTATTTTCAGGAACTCCATTTGGTCTTGATCTCATTACAGCAAGTGTAATTTTAGCTATTATGATTATCCCCACAGTTTCATCAGTTTCACGTGAAATAATGAAAGCAGTTCCTCAACAACAAAGAGAAGCTGCATACATGTTAGGTGCAACGAAATGGGAAATGTTCAAGCTTGCAGTATTCCCATATTCTAAGACGGGATTAATTGGGGCTTCAATTCTAGGACTTGGCAGAGCTGTTGGCGAAACAATGGCAGTTACAATGTTAATTGGTAATGCAACAGGCATCTCTGCATTCCCCTCCTCTTTCTTCAAACCAAGTCAAACAATGTCTAGTATTATTGCAAATGAGTTTGTTGAAGCATCTCCTGCATCTTTACATCTTCCTGCTTTAATTGGTGTTGCTTTGATTCTTTTACTTATTGCAATTGTGATTAATGTTGTCGCACATCTTCTAGTAACTAGAATGATGAAAGTAAAGGAGGGGGCCATTAACAATTGACTACAACTAACGAAAAAAGACAAGAGTATCGTGCATTATTCAAAAATAATGTAAAAAAGAGATTACTTGTTGATAAAATAGTTCATATCATAATTTTCGCATTTGTCATAATTGCAATTATTCCTCTTGGAAGTATACTTGTAGAAGTTTTCAAAAATGGTATTACTGCAATAAATTATGAGTTTTTAACTGCAACTCCTGGATCAATCGGTTCGGGTGAAGGTGGTATTGGACCTGCAATTCAGGGTACCTTGATAATAATTGGGCTTGCCAGCCTGATTGGAGTTCCTATTGGAGTTATGTCCGGTATATTTCTCTCAGAATACGGTGATAATAGACTTGCAAGAAATGTTCGATTTTTCAATGATGTGTTTATGGAATTTCCATCTATAGTTCTTGGAATTTTTGCATTTTTAGTAATTGTATTGATTCTTGGACATTTTTCAGTATGGGCTGGTGCATTTGCATTGGCATTAATCATGTTTCCAATTGTTGCAAGAACTACTGAGGAATCTCTAAAGATGGTTCCTGTAACTTATCGTGAAGCAGGAACTGCCCTAGGTTTGAAAAAATGGGTTATTAGTTTTAGAATTGTAATTTCTGCTGCTAAAGGCGGAATGATTACTGGAATTTTACTTTCCGTTTCAAGAATAGGTGGAGAAACTGCTCCTTTGATAATGACCATTCTTGGAAGCAGTCAATTTTTCAGTAGCATGGATGTTCCAATGGATGCCTTACCTTTGAGAATTTGGAGATTATCTTTGTTACCTTATGAGAGTTCACAGTTACAGGGATGGGGGGCTGCATTAGTTTTGATATTTATCATCATTGGAATCAATTTAGCTGTTCGTTATTATTTTGGAAATGGAACTGGAATGATAAGGAAGTTGATTAAACATGGAGGATCAGTTAAGCAATGACTATGAGTACACCTGAACAAAACATTACTAATTCTACTAATTCAAAAATTCCTGACTCTGTATCTCGTGTAGAAAAAAAATTCAAAATGATTGCAGAAAATGTAACTATTCATTATGGCGATACAATGGGTGTGAAAAACGTTACAATGAAATTTCCAGAAAAATCTGTCACTGCTTTAATTGGTCCATCTGGATGTGGAAAGACCACTTTTCTTAGATGTCTTAACCGGATGCATGATATGACAAAAAACGCTAAAGTTGAAGGTAAAGTAATGATTGATGATATTGATCTCTATGATAAATCAATAGACCCAATCTATCATAGAAGAAAAGTGGGGATGGTTTTTCAAAAACCAAATCCGTTCCCAACAATGTCAATTTATGATAACGTTACTGCGGGTCTAAAACTAAATGGAGTAAAAGACAAGAGAATTCTAGATGAAATTGTAGAGGATACGCTCAAAATGGCATATCTTTGGGATGAAGTAAAAAATGATTTGAAAAAATCTGCAATTGAATTATCTGGTGGTCAACAACAAAGGCTTTGCATTGCAAGAGCATTGGCAATTCAACCTGAGGTATTACTAATGGATGAGCCTGCATCTGCATTAGATCCTATTGCAACACAAAAAATTGAAGAAACAATTACAGAATTAAAAAAAGACTATACGATAATTATAGTAACTCATAACATGCAACAAGCAGTTAGAGTTTCAGATTATACCGGATTTATGTATCTTGGAGAATTAATTGAGTTTAGAGAAACAAAGAAATTATTTACTGATCCAAAAAATGATTTGACGGCAAAATATGTTCAGGGGCAATTTGGATAATGACTAGATTAATTGATCCATCTCTTGAAAGATTAAGTGCGATAATGTCTCAGATGGGAGATATGGCAAGTGAATGTGTTTCACTAGCTGTCGATTCATATCTTGATGGAAAAAATACCACTGAGCAGGTTTACGAACTATCTGATTCAATTCGTAACAAGTATTTCGAAGTTGAAGATTTGATTTTTGATATGTTATTAAAATATCAACCAGTAGCAGATGATTTTAGAATGATTCGTTCGTCAACTGAAATATCTTACGCATTTTCAAGATTTGGAAGATATGCTTATGATATAACTCAGGTAAGAGATCTATTTGGAGATATTTCTGAATGTCCAAATGAATCTCTTGTTGAAATTACAAAAAAAGTAAAACACATGATAAAGGAAGCTGTTTTGTCCTTTGCAGAACTTGATGTAAGAAAAGCTGTAAAAATACAAGAAGATGAAGCATTCATAGATAAAATCTACAACGAACGATTGCCACAGTTGATAAAATCAAACAATACCAAATGTGCTCTAGCTGAAGCCTTACTCTTACGTTATCTTGAAAGAATTGGAGATCATGCAGTGTTCATGAGTGATGCCATCAACTATATCGTTACAGGAAAACACAAACCAAGTGAAAAGAGAATTGCATCTCACACTAAATCTTCTTAATTAGGCGTATTTGCGTCCATTCTCATTTCCAAAATAGTGGCTGAATCCCCATGATTCAACACTTAAGGTATGATTGTTCTAAAATGTTTTAGAGGAATTTTTGAACTGTTTTCTTAACTGATTTCTCTACATTACTAATGATTGCTGGTGATGCACCAAGGTGTTTTTCTGGTGAGAATATTGCATCAATTTCTTTGTCAGTGAGCTTTGAAGAAAATGCTTTATCGTTTTTGATTGCATCTTTGTAAAACATTCCTTTGTCATTTGCCTCAAATGCCACTCTCTGGACATCTCTATATGCAACAAATCTTGGAATACCTTTTTTGATTAATGCCTCTAAAACAAACTCTGCAAATATTTGGCCTTTTGTAATGTATAGATTATCTACAATTCTTTTCTCGTTTACCATCAAGTTTGAAACAATTCTAGTCATGGTTTCAAGCATTTCATCAACAAGAATTGATACTGTTGGAATTACAAATCTCTCATTGGCTGAATTTGATAAATCTCGTTCATGCCATAATGGAATATTTTCAAAAGATAATGCTACTTGACTTCTTACTAATTTTGACAATGATGATACTCGTTCACTCTTTATTGGATTCCTTTTCACTGGAACTGCACTGCTTCCCATTTGTCCTTTCTTAAATTGTTCTGCAACTTCGCCTATTTCAGTTCTTTGTAAATTTCTAATCTCTATTGCAATTTTTTCTAAAGTAGCACCAATCAATGCCAATTCAAATACATATTCTGCATATCTTTCTCTAGGTACAATTTGTGTTGTAACTTCTGCTGGGAATAATTTTAGTCGCTTTGCAGCTCTTTTTTGTACTTCAAGTGATTTTGCCCCCATTAGGGAACCCGTACCTACGACACCTAATGTTTTACAAATCAAAATTCTTTTCTTAATTTCTTCAATTCGCTCTACATGTTTTGCCATCTCTGCAGCCCAGTTAGCAAATTTTAATCCAAATGATATAATGCTGGCATGTTGTCCGTGAGTTCTACCTACTGCTGGAATCTTTGAATATTTTACAGATTTTTTTGCAAGAATAGATGCCATCTTTGCAACTTTGGGTTCAATAATTTGCAATGCATCTCTCATTTGCATAGAATTACTTGTATCAACTAAATCATTACTTGTCAAACCATAATGAATCCAAGGTCTTGCATTTTTAGAACATTTCTCACTAAGTGATTCTACTAAAGCGGCAGTATCGTGATCACTTTTTGCTTCTAACTGTTTGATTCTTTTTACAGTGATTTTCCCTGACATTGCAGCCTTGTGAATTTCTTTACCTACACCCTTTGAGATCATTCCTATCTCACTTTGAGAAATAGCAGCTGCTCCTTCGATCTCTAATTGATAATCTATTTTCTTTTGCTCACTGAAAATTACCATCATTTCTTTGGTGCCATAACGACCATTATCAATAGGTAGGATTGCCAATGTATCTATTGTTTATACTTTGTACATAAATCTAACTTCTTGTTCTCTTTTTTACAGCTGCAACTTTCTTTGATGATCTAACTTCTTTTGTCTTTGCAGTTGATTTACTAACCTTTCCTTCTGTTTTGACACTTTTTCCACTTCTTCTAGCTGCACGAGAAGCTTTAGCTCTAACTTTTTGTTCTTCTTTTTGTTTCGCTACTTCTTTTTCAGTTAGTTTTTTTCTTACCATGAATAATGAAACTATTTTATCATAGATAAATTAGATCATTAATCCAGTATTTGGCAATAATTATCAAAATTACCTTTCTATAATCCCAGTATCTTGCAAAACCCACTCTAAAGCTTTGAAATATCCTTGTTTGAAATTTTTTTCGTCAATTGCCCAATCTGGATTTGATCTGAATTCTGCAAGTAATTGATTTGCTTTTTGTGTGATTATTGTTTCATCTAACATACTTTTTGAACTAACTTTGAATAATTTAAATTGGATTGAAAGGAATTTTTACCCATACTCATGTCCTCTACTAATCCGAGAAAAATTGGAGAAAATCAATATCAAATTGATGCTGATTCAAACCTTGGGATGAAAGTCCCTGTAAGGATTTATGCTAATGAATCATTAATGCAGAAAATGTTATCTGATAGAACAATTATGCAGGCACGAAATGTTGCTTCAATTCCTGGTATTGTAGGACATAGTGTTGTATTGCCAGATGGACATGAAGGATATGGTTTTCCTGTTGGTGGAGTTGCAGCAATGGATGCTGAAGAAGGAATGATTAGTCCTGGTGGCGTTGGTTATGATATCAACTGTGGCGTTAGATTACTCCGTTCAAATTTAACAGAACAAACAGTTCGTTCAAAATTAAAAGAACTAGTTACTGATCTATTTAGCTCTATTCCTTCTGGTGTTGGATCTAAAGGCGCAGTAAAACTTACACATTCAGAACTTGATGAAGTTTTAGTTAAAGGAGTTAATTGGGCAATTGATCATGGATATGGTACATCCGATGATGCAGATGTTTGTGAAGAAAATGGACAAATACAAAATGCTGATCCGAACAAAGTTTCTGATAAAGCTAGAAAAAGAGGTGCACCTCAACTCGGAAGTTTAGGTTCTGGGAATCATTTTCTTGAGGTTCAAAAAGTTGCAGAAATTCATGATGAAGAAGCAGCAAAAAGAATGGGAATTGAAGAAGGAACTATCACTATTTTAATTCATTGTGGTTCTAGAGGATTTGGTCATCAAGTATGTAGTGATTATCTTAGAGTCTCTGAACAAGCTATGGAAAAATATGATATTAATTTGCCCGACAGAGAACTAGCATGTGTTCCAAATAATTCTGAAGAAGGTGAGTCTTATAGAAAAGCAATGTTTTCAGCATTAAATTTTGCATGGAGCAATAGACAAATGTTAACTCATTGGACTAGAAATTCATTTCAACGTGTTTTCAATCAATCTGAATCTGATCTTGATATGAAATTAGTTTATGATGTAGCACACAATATTGCTAAAGTAGAAAAACACAAGGTTGATGGTCATGATCGAAATTTGGTTGTTCATAGAAAGGGTGCAACTAGAGCATTTCCTGCAAATAGAAATGAAATACCCTCAAAATATCGAGATTTGGGACAACCTGTTCTGGTTCCAGGTTCAATGGGAACTGCAAGCTGGATTTTACTTGGTCAGCCAAATTCTATGGATTTGAGTTTTGGTTCAACTGCACACGGGGCAGGTAGAACCATGTCAAGATCCAAGGCTAGAAGAAATTTTACTGAGGATGATGTCAAAAAATCCCTCAATGACAAGGGCATATTTATCAAAGCATTAACCCGAGATGGGGTTGTGGAAGAAACCCCTCAAGCTTACAAAGATGTTGATTCTGTAGTTGATGTATCTCATAATCTGGGAATTGCCACAAAAGTTGCAAAATTAGTGCCTATTGGTGTGATTAAAGGTTGAGCGAAGATTCTGAACTTGAAAGATTAAAGGCAAAGAGACTTGCAGAAATGCAGAAAAATATTTCTACAAAACAAGAACCTGAGCCAACTCAAACTACAAAAGAAAATGTTACTGAAAATCCTAGAGATTCTCTAATCAAAATTCTTGGATTTAGAGGATTAGAAGTTTTAGAAAACGCTGAATCCCAATTCCCTACTGAAACTAAAATGATTGTAGATAAATTATTTGAATTAATTAAAACTGGTGAAATTAATGAAAGTCTTGATGGAGGAAAACTATTGAATTTGTTTAGATCAGTAGGATTGAATGTTAGGATGGCTACAAAAATTAATGTTGAACAAGATGGAAAATTTGTTTCATTGAGTGACAAATTCAGCAATAAATCATCTGGTGATGAATGATGAATATTGTATTGGAAGTTGGAACAAAAAATTATACAGATGATTTACTATCGATTAAAAAAGCATTATCTCATATGGAAAGTTTAGTCAATGGCTATAATGGGTATGCTCTAAGTGAACCCTCTCCAAAATTTGGTTGGACATTTTTTAAAATTGCATTTAAACCTGATTTACAAAATGGAATAGAAGAAAAATTTTCTGATATGATTGAAAAATATCAAGCAAATTATCCTGCAGAAAAATTTGTAAAATTTATGACTGATTATTTTATTTCTAGAGGCTGTGAACTTAAAATAAAAATTTCTGACTAGACTCTTCTTCCTCTTTTACCACCTTTCTTTCTGGTGGTGTCATGAGGAATTGGTGTAACGTCATCAATTCTTCCAATTTTGAATCCGCCTCTTGCTAATGCTCTAATTGCTGCTTGTGCACCTGGACCCGGAACTCTGGAACCAACTCCACCAACAGCACGAACTCTTATGTGAAATCCAGTAAATCCTTTGGTTCTTGCAGATTCAACTACTGCATTTGCAGCTTTCATTGCAGCAAATGGTGATGATTCGTATCTATCTGCATTAACATGAATTCCACCAGAACTGATGGCCACTGTTTCTCCGCCTGTAAGGTCGGTCATGTGAATAATTGTATTATTGTAACTACTGTAAATATGAGCAATTCCCCATTTCTCTGGGCCTTCTTTTTTTGTTTCTGGTTGAGATTTTGATTCAACTACTGCTTCAGTTTCCTCAACTACTGCTTCAGTTTCCTCAACTACTGCTTCAGTTTCCTCAACTACTGCTTCAGTTTCCTCTATCTTTACCTCAGCTTCAACTTCTGACAATGTCTACTCAGGCCTTAAAGGGTTTAAAATACATTGATTTTCCAAACTTGTCTTATTTTTGATAATTGGCTAGGAATCAATGACTATTCATATACTATTTCCATTTGTTTGGATTAAATGGCATCCATTTTCTTTTTAGCAATTGGTATAGCGATAGCAGTCGCTTTGATGGCCTCAGTGGCAATTCATTTCTTAACCCCGAATGATTCAGGTTTATCTCCCTTAGAACAAAATTGTCAACAAATTGCAAATGAAGGATATAGAATTCATGCAATGTATCCTAACTCAAATCCTGATGAACTTCCAAATGATGATTTTAAACGTATAACATATCTAGATAATTTATGGATGACAGAATGTGTTGCTGTTTTACCTACAGATTCAATTTTTAGTATTGTAAATAATGTTGAACGAGATATTTCTCATGGAGAATAACTATTTGAAATGTTTCCATCCTAAATCTTTCAAACGAACAAGTTTAGAATTTTTTTCAATAAACACCCCTTTACCTAAAGTAACATAGCCAATTTCTATAATTGGTATTTTCATTAATATTGCATTTCTTTTAATTATTTTTTTATATTTTGGATGTATTGTAAAGATAAATTCGTATTCTTCTCCACCATTAAAAATTAAATTGTCCAAATTTAGTCTTTGAGATTTTACAAATTCTTCTAAATCTTTCAAAGCTGGCTTTTTATTTATTACAAATTTGTTTTTACTTTGTTTTGACATTTCATTTAAGGTAGTAGATAATCCATCACTAGAATCCATTGATGATGAAAAATATTTTTTATTTTTTAAACCAAAATCGAGTCTGGGTTTTGGCTTAGTGACTGATTTAATAGATTTTTCAATAAACCTACTACTTCCTTTCTTTTTATCTAAAAGCATACTCAATCCAGCAGAAGTATATCCAAATGGACCAGTTACAAATATCAAATCTCCTTTCTTAGAACCTTTTCTTGAAACAATACTATTTGCTTCACCAAAGAGACATACGTTGAACACTATTTCTTTACCTTCATTTGTATCTCCTCCCAGAATAGAAATATCAAATTCTCTACATGCTTTTCTAAAACCTACATTAATTTCATTAACTTTTGAGAGTGAAATTGTTTTTGGGAGATTAACTGAGATTATTCCAAAACTAGGTTTGACACCTTTTGCAGCAAAATCACTTACACATGCAACTATGCTTTTTCTTGCGGCATCAGATATTTTCATTTTTGTTGGAATATCTGTACTTTCCACTAGAGTGTCTGTTTTTGCTATAATTTTGATTTTCCCCAAGTTCAAAACTTCTACATCTTCTGAATCTTTTTTCTCTAATCCTCTCTGAAAAATTTTAATTATTGAAGATTCATCTAATTTTTTCATAACTTTGATTCACCAATTCTAACGTATCTTTGACTATCTTTTTACATTTTTCAATATTATTTGATTCTGCTGAAACTCTAATGATGTCCTCTGTATTTGATTTTCTGATCAATACCCAACTATCTTCATCTATAATTCCTTTAATTCCATCTAATGAAATTGTTTCAGAATAATTTTTTGAAAATTTAGATTTTATTTCTTCAATTATTTTATCATGAAAATCTGAATTAACTTTTATTTTATCTCTAATTTGGTTAAAACTTTCCATATAGTTTAAAATTTCATTAAACTCTAAAGTGCCAAGCATCGATGCAATGAGACCACTAGTTAGAATCCCTTCTCTACAATAATTGAATTTTGGTAAAATAAAACCTCCACTACTACCTTCCCCTCCAGCTTGTGCATTATTTTTTAACATAAGATCAATCACATTTGCTTCTCCCACTTTAGATCTCTGAACGGTTCCACCTTTTTCTTTGATGAACTTTTCAATTGAAACACTTGAATCAATACTTAGAATAAAATTCTTGTAACCCAATTCGATAGATTTTGCTACTCCTAATCCAAGTGTAACATCGGGAGTTTGTTTTTTACCATTCCTTACTACAACTAATCGATCTCCATCTAAATCAAAAGCAAATCCGATCTCTTTTTTGACAGTTGAAGTAATCAATTCTGATAAATTATCTGATGTTGGGTCTGGCCCTCTAGTACATCTCGAGAGATCTTCGTTTAATATTTTGACTCTACATCCAATTTGAGTTAATAATTCTGGAGCAAAGCCCTTTGCTGCTCCTCCACCAATATCTACTACTATTTCTGGTTTATTTTCAACATTCCCGATGATTTTTTTTGCATCTTCAATATACGACGTTGATAAATTAGTCTCCGATCCAATCCTTGTTTCTAATCTTTCTTGGTGGTTGATTATTTTAGGAAGTTCTGATTCATTAATTCCTCTTCCTTCAATAATGAACTTCATTCCATTCCATTCTAATGGATTGTGGGATGACGAAATTACCAACCCTGCACCATAATTTCTTGCTTCTCTAAAAACTACAGGTGTTGGTACTGTTCCCAAATTGAAAACATCTATTCCATTTTTCATTAATGAAGCACTTGCGGTATCTTTTACCATTTGTCCAGATGGTCTAGTATCTTTACCAATCACACATTTTTGAGATTTGATTAATGATGAAAAATTATTACTAAATTCTAGTATGTCTTTTAGGTTAAGATCCTTTCCAAATATTCCTCTAATTCCAGAAATTGTTTTTTTCAATTAGTCCATTTCGGAAAGGCTTTTTATTAACTCTGATGGATTTATCCAAACGTGCCTTGGTAGCTCAGCCTGGTAGAGCGAACGCCTCGTAAGCGTTAGGTCGCGGGTTCGTACCCCGTTCAAGGCTTGTTAAATTTTTTGATATAATAATTAAATTGATTCTTCGAAGGTTTCAATATCTGTTTCTAGTTCTTTTCCTAGACCTTCCCACCATTGTTTAGTTTGTTCTGTCAAATACTCCCCTCATCAATTACTTGGAATTGTCCTTTATAGATCTGCCGGTTGATTGATAATTGATCAATCGCTAACAAATTCTAAAAAATTTTCTAATTTTCTTTTTCTTCACGTTTGTCCTTCATCTTTCTATAGATGATTATCATAAGTGTGGCACCTGCACATCCCCAAAATAATTCTGAAGTTCCATTTTTTATCCCATATGGCTGAAATAATCCTACAAACCCTAATGTCATAATTGCAACAAGAACTATTCCTATCATTTCTAGCATTTTGACCATTTTCTATGCTTACTTTGTAAAATCAAAAAGATATATGGTTTTGTAAAACAATCATTTTATGGATAAATATCTACTAGTAGTTTTGATTTTTATGGTTGTGACTATACCAATTGCATTTGTTGAACCATCATCTGGAGAATTCCGTGATCCTCCACTTATTCCATTATTTTATGCTGCTATTGCAGGAATCATCATTATTTTTGTATACAGCACTTACAAAGAAAGAAAAGAACGACAAGCAGCTAATGCTAAAAGAAGATCTAGAAAATAAATTTTAAAGTTCTAATCCAAATGATCCTGCAATACTGGAGAAATTCATGTACGAGTCCAAGTATTGTCTACCTTTTGAAGTGATTACAAAAGTATTCTTACCATCAAATTCTATCTTATTGATTAGACCTGCACCCGTTAAATTCTCTAAGAATTTTGATAATCTTGAATGAGATAGGTTTGCCTTTGTAAGTAGTGATGTTGTTTTAATGCCTTCTTGGCCAGATTGTTGAGTAGCGTCTAGTAAATCTGCTACAATTTGCATACTGGTTCTATAGGAAGCCATACGTCATTAATTCTAAAACTATGATATAAGGGTATTACCATTAATTCAGATCAGATAAATAAGCACTGAACTGATTTTTGTCCAATGCCTTCACAATCATCTGTTCCATGGTATGATGACTTTGTAGGTGTTGCGTATAGATACTATGATCTTAGAATGAATGTTGTTCCGCTATTTACTGACAGAAAAGACGCTGCTTCACTTTGGCATGATACAATTCATCCATGGGTAGATCCATCAATCAAAGTCAGATTTCTAGAACTTGAAGATAATTATTGGTTCATCATGGGTTCAGATACTCAAAAACCTGACACCAATCTATCATTCTTTAAAGAATTACCAAAGTCTGAAAACTATGAACGATTCAAAAAAGGTCATGATGGTGAGGGATATCTAAGATTAGGCGTATATGCAAAAAAATCCCTTGACGATGTAAAAAAAGATGCAGTATGTGATTGTAATCATGAAGCACAAGATCATGATGAAGGTGATGGAGATATTTGCTTATTCAATTCATGTGATTGTAAAAAATTTTCTAGTTTCCAAGTCAATCTGTTAAAAAAGAAAAAAATTCTTACTGACATTAAATTTTTAGAAGAAAAAGATATGAAAGATGATCCACTTGTTTGGAATTGTATTAACACAAATAAATTATCAAAATCAAAAGAAAATTAATCTAAATGTTTGTTTACTCTAACATGATCTCCGGGATAATGTTCATTGACTTTTTTTGAATAGCATTTTCCACATAAAGTTCCCTCTATTTTCCACTCATCCATTGCCTTAAAACGGAATTCTACAGTTTCATTACAAATGGTGCATTTTTCTTTTTTACCCAAAGTGATTTTGCTCTTTTTAATCGATATAAAAAACATTGTGAATAAACCATGCTTAAAAAAATTATGTTAAATATTACTGGTTTATTACTGAATTTAGGTAGAAAGTCTGACCAATGTAAACCTCCTGCAAGATTTTTACTTGGTTGGACTCCTACCTTTAAAATTAAAATAAATTACTTGTGAGTTTTTTCAGTGCAAAAATCTCATCTTCTTCTTGTCTAATTTTTTTATCAATTACTCTAAGCATAGAGTCATTCCAAACATGTTGAGAAAAGAAATTATGTTTAGTATTTGCTAATTCAATTTCATCATCTACTACCGTATCTTCAAGAAATTTAGTTACTACAACATCTGTTATTTTTAATATCCTAGAATTAAGTTTAAAACTACGGAAAATAGGTTCTAATTTTCTTACATCCCCTTTAAAATCTCCCTTTGATTCAAGAATTTTCTTATGTAATATTCTAAAATACACTGCCACAAAAAATAATGTTGCGTATCTCTTTGTTTTATGTCCTCCCTGTTTTCCATATTTCAATGATTTTTTTGCAAATTCTTTAACAAGATATGGATATAGCAAAATTCTGTAATCATCTTTTAAATTATCATTGAATACATCATCATACTTACTTCCTCTTGGAAGAAATTGTGCTGGTGAACTGTATGCTTCTGTTGGTCTTTGCTCAATTCCTGCAACTAATGCTTGTATTGCATCTTTAGCTACGATGACTTTCTTATGATTATCTGGAAGATAATTATTGTATATTGTATCTCCATCATACTCACATTGTTTTGATTTCGATTTTGTATCGAAAGAACCTGCTTGAATTTCGTAGAAATACCCACAATTTTTTAATTGTGATTTCACTGATTTATGAAAATCCATTAATGAAACTAGATCTTTTCCTCTAACGGAATTTTGAGAATTTCTATATTTTGTAATATTATTCTGTTCTTGTTCGTCATCTGCTTTGATAATTGTCACTGTCATGGAACCATCCATATTTTTTGTTCTCTTTGAATGATCAAGAATGGAGTTAGATGTTTGTGCTCCATTTACAATTTGTGGAGCATGAAGTTCAATCATATTTTCACCTAATTCTGAAAAATCACTCACAACAATGGTTATTCCATTATTGTAAAAGAAGAATTTACTTGGATTACTTTGTAATGTTTCTCTTAATCCTTTGTTAACTGTAGTCTTGAATTGCATCCATTGCCTTATGTTTGATTCAAAAACATAGTCTCTGTTCTTACTCACAAAATCAGTAAGCTCACGTAACTTCAAAATACCTAGAATTGTATTCTCATGTCTAAGCATCCTTTCTAATTTAATTGATGATTTTTTTCCTGCTGCTGGTTTTTTTATTCTATCCCATAATTTTTGAATTATTACTTTTTGATCTATGATTTCTACTATGTCATCCTTATAATCTACTTCTTGATCTGTTACATAACAACATTTTATCTTTAGATTTTTTTCTTTAATTTTTGTGACAAGTTGTGCAAGTTCTGGTCTCATTTTTACTACATCTTTTGCAAGTAATCGTTTTACATCTTCTTTGAATTTTGCAATAGCTTCAAGTGAATGGGATGTACCATACTTTGATTGAAATAACCTAATTGTATTATCGGAAAAATCTACTGGAAGATAGGCATCAATACCAAGATCGTTAGCTCCATCAACAATTGCATCTGCGGCATCATCTTCTGTAGCCTCAAAAACTCGTGTTAAAATCCATTGAAGGAAATTATTCCCTTTCTCTACTTCACTTTTTGAATTTTCTGCATATTCATGAATACTTTCTTGAATATTTTCTGTAAATCCTTCTAGGGGTGGGCTAGAATTTTTTTGAACCAGTAATGTATGTGAGCCTGGTATGTATTCTAACAATCCATTTCCATTTTGAGACAATTGTGTCTTCTAATATGTTATATATTTAGAGAATTTGGTAATTATGTAATAACTCTCAAATGGATATGATGTAAATTGTTAAAAAAAATAATTATTATTGCAGCAATTATAGTAATCCCGCTAATTGCAGTAGGTTTAATTTTCTCTAATTCTTCTGACGAAAAAAATTCTGTTGAACCTGAAATAATTGTTACAGGTGATGTCATAATGCCTACAAAAGTTTCTCGTCCAGGATGTGAAGAAAATGATAGATGCTACATTCCATCTATAATTGTAATTGATTCCGGAAAACAAGTTACATGGGTAAACGAAGATTCTGCATTTCATAGTGTTACATCTGGATTTTATGGTGCTCCTACTGATTTATTTGATAGTGGACATTTAGATCCGTTTGAATCATACAGTTTAGATTTTGATGAAATAGGTACCTACGATTATTTTTGTACTCTTCATCCTTGGATGAAAGGACAAGTTATAGTAGAATAAGGTACCCGAGGGAGTCGAACCCCCTTGTATAAGCTTTGCAGGCTCACGCATAACCGTTCTGCCAGAGTACCGTTTTAAAAAATACAAAATGAATAATTAAACTCTTTAGATTAGAATTTGTTAAATGGTTTTGAAGCCAACTTTACATCTTCACCTTTTACTGTTTTTCTACTAGCATGAGAAGCCATATCTACAGCACTTTTGGCAATATTGTCTGCAATCCCTTCAATTATTCTTCGTAATTCATCTGCTGATTCATCACTTACTCTTTCTGCTCCCGCCTTCTTCAAAATTCTATACATTGCAGATAATCCCAATTCAGATGATTTCATGAATTTTGTTTTAGTTTTTTCCGAAAAAAGATAATGAGTGAAAAAATATCACTAAGGAATCGATTTATACAGACTATTTTAAGAATTGATAAAGAAATGACTTGGTATTTTGATTCTCACATACATTTGTCTGCTCCTGCTTATGTTTCTGATATGGAATTTCTATTAATGCAAATGGAATATTTGAAAATCAAAGCATGTTGTGTTTCAATGGATTATAATAATTCATTACAAACATTGGAACTTGCAAAAAAAAGTGAACTTATTTTGCCTTTTATTGGAATTCATCCGGAATGTGCAAGTGAGGAAATTGAAATAATATCTAAATTAATTGAAGATAATCATAATATTATTTCAGGAATTGGAGAAATTGGATTAGATCCAACTTATGTTAATAATCCTGATGATGCAAAAAAACAAAATCAAGTATTTGAGAAATTATTATCCTATGGAGAAAAATTTAACAAACCTGTTTCAATTCATTCTAGAAAAAGTCTAGATGATGTCTTTGAGATAATGACTTCATACAATACAAAACATGCATTGTTACATTGGTTTGATGGAAGTAAAAAACAACTTCAAAAGGCAATGGATATGGGATTCTTTGTATCGTATGGACCAGTCTTGATTTATGCAAATGATAAACAAACATTACTATCAAAAACAGATGAATCTCAAATCCTTGTTGAAACTGATGGTCCCGTAAGGTTTTCTAGGTGTTTTGAAATGAAATCTGGACAAATCAGCTTTATCCCAAGCGTGATTTTTTGTGCATCAAAAATTCTAGGTAAATCATTTGACGAAATGTCATTTCAATTAGAAAAGAACTCAAATTCATTTCTTGGAATATAGGTATAAAATACCCCCCTCCATTACACGTTCAGTGGATAGAATAAAACGACTTTCATATGAAGTTCTAGATGGACACAAATCCAAATTTGGTGAAGATTTTGCTGATAATAAAAAAGCCTTAGATCAAATTTCCATAGTTCGTTCAAAAGGTTTGAAAAATGAAATTGCAGGATATATCACTAAATTTATCAAAAAAGAGATCCGTGAAGAAAAAGCTAAACAGGCACGTATTGAAGCTTCAAAATCTGAACAACAAGTTGAAGAACAATCTGAAATTGAACTTACTGAAGATACTATTACTGAAGAAGCAACTGAAACTGTTGTTGATGCAACTACTGACGAAGAATCTTCTGAGGCTACAGAAGAAAAAACTGAATAATAAATTAAATATTATTTCTAGATTTTAAATTAGATGGATATGTTTTCTGTAAAGTTTGTAGGTGGTGCAAAAAAATCTTTTCCTATAGAACACTTGAAAATTGATAAATCTGATATTACTATTCAAGAATTAATTAATTTATTATTAGAATTAAAACCAGCAGATACTCCCAAACTTGATACTGAAAATGTTTTGATTGCAATTAATGGCGCTGACTCTTTTGCAATAGATGGGAAATCTACAATAATAAAAGATGATGATGTTGTTAGTATAATTCCTGTAATTCATGGAGGTGCATCAAAAAAACTTACCTTTGAATTTTCTAAAAAACAAATACAGATTATGGAGATTAAGGGTCAAAAAACTATTAATCCAAAGTTCATTGATGATCTTCGTAAAAAATACCCAAAAATTATACTTCAGGCTGTTTCTAGTGATCTAATTTTAAATTCTTATCATTTACAAAAAATTATTTCATTATCCATAAATTCTCAAACAAACAATATTTTGCTTTCAAATAAACTTGAAACCGATATTTTAATGAGATTTGCATTATCTACACAAATCTCTTTTGCCATTAAAAATGCTGGAATTAAACCGAAAACAAATTTTATTTTAATTACAATGGGAAATAAAAAAACTCTAAGTTCCTTCTATGATGAATTAAAGCCAATTTCTGTAAATCTTTTTTCAAAAAATAATGAATTGTATCTAAAAAAACATTTCAAAATAACCGAAAAACACATTGATTCAATTTCCTCAAAAAATCAATTAGCTGATATTTTGGTCGAGAAAGCAGCAGTTTTACTCTGACATACTTCGTTTTGTCTTTTCAGTACTAAGAATATCTGATTTTTTTAATATAGAAATTCCTGTTTTATTTCCTAAAATTTCTATTAAGATAATTTTATCAGAAAATTCAAGGGACACTTTATTTTTTATTTTATCTGCTATTTTCGTGATTATTTCCTTACTGGATAAATCTGAATTTCTTTTTTCAATGGATATTCTGTATGTTTCCTCATCTAAAATCTGATTAGACAGTTCTGAAACGCTTTTTTCTATCTCCTCAATTTTTGATTCAATTTCTTTCTGTATCGGTATTATTCTTTTACAATATCTAACACTCCATGGTTCATCTAACAACATTTCTTTAATTTTCCTTACAACTTCAACAGGATCTAGATTTGTATCTGCTGTTAAAATTCCTGACATGTTAGTTATTGAAACTTTGAGATCCGAATCTCCAAACTCTTCCAAAATCCCCTTTAACTCTTCTTCACTTTCTGGTTCGAGATGCCTAGGGCAAGTAATTATCAAATTCATAATTGTGAAATTTCCTCTTTAGTTAAAGAACCTTCTCGAATAATTTTGATCTCTTCATTTTCTATTTCAATTATAGTTGATTCTCCTTCACTAGTAATTATTCCCCCATCAACAAAAATATCAAAACCTTGTAAATTCTTCAAACAATCTTCTGGGTTGGTATGTGGTAAATTTCCAGAAATATTTGCACTACTTCCTACTAGAAAATTACATTTTTTCAATAATTCCAAAGTGCATTTGTGATTAGGAACTCTAATTGCAATTTTTTCATCTAGGCTTAATGATTTTTTTATTTCTTCATCAATTACTTTTAAAATTAATGTTAATGGACCTGGCCAAAATTTTTCAGCAATTCTTTTGGTTAATCTATCAAATTTAACAATTTTTTCCGCTGTTTGTATTGAATCTGCTAATACTGGAAGTGATTTTGTAATACTTCTAGATTTTATTTTAAATATTTTTTCTACTGCTGATTTATTATATGGATTACATCCTATTCCATAAACTGTATCTGTTGGAAATATTATAATTCCACCTTCATTGAATATTTGCACAGCTTTTTCAATTCCTGCCATATCACACTTAACTTTCAATACATCCTCACCATTTTTTTCTTTAATTACCATTTACTTTTGATAAGTTTTTACAGTCTGTTTTCAAATTATTATGTATGTCATCTGCTGATTATGAAGATACAGATTTTGAAGATGATTTTGATGATGATTTAGATAAATTTGACGAAGAAAGTGACTAGATGCTTAACCCAAAATTATCTGCAAAGTTTGTAAATGTATAATATGCTTGTAAAAATTCTCTTCCTGGTTCACTAATTTTATATTTATTTGAACCTTGATTGTCTACTTTTTCTAAAAGACCTTGTGATACCAATGTTTTCAAAATTGCTGAAATTCTAGAATGTGAAATATTTGCTTTTCTAATTAGATAAGTAACTGATGCTCCATCTTCATCTTGTAAATCATCTCTAGTTGTTGCTAAGATATCTCCTATAATCTTCATATGTGTTCGATATTCAGCCATTTCTTCAATGAATAATCACTTTAATTTCTATGAGAGCACACTGATATTTTCCAATATACTAAAAAGATAAAAGAATTTGACAAATTTTTAAAATCTTAATATTTTGAGCCTGAACGAAAATTATTCTAAGTCTTCATCAAATTTTATCCTAGTTAAGGGAACCTTGCTGACTGGAATAAACAAAGCTATCAATCCTCCAATTTTAATTATCATTGATGTTGGATATAGAATTGATTCAGGGAATACAAACGAATACCATCCTAAAAATTCCCCAAATGCTAATAATCCTAACCCCACAGATACAGAAATTGCCCCTTTATTCCTATTTTCAAAATAGGACAACATTGTTTCAATTGCACCATATGCCAACAGAATAAATGAAACAGATCTGAAAATATGTTCTAATTGAACAGAAGAAACAAGAAATAGTGGGAATATTCCTACTGACCTAAAGTAACTTGATTTTGGAAAAAATGATTTAATGCTATGCGAAAATGCAATAAAAAAATACCCTACTGTTTGAATTGCAATTCCTAAAGTTTGAATCCACCTTTCAATATGTCCTGATTTTGTAACAAGATCCTCTACCATGTATCCTGACCAGATAACAAAAAATCCTACACTAATTG
Organism: Candidatus Nitrosopumilus sp.; assembly: GCA_965205425.1. Taxonomy (GTDB): domain Archaea; phylum Thermoproteota; class Nitrososphaeria; order Nitrososphaerales; family Nitrosopumilaceae; genus Nitrosopumilus. The sequence goes on along the minus strand of CBDBGZ010000009.1, from coordinate 1,077,128 downwards.
AAAAAAATGCAATTGTTAATCTAAATAATGTTGGACTTCCAGTATTTCTAAATCCAATATATGACATTATTCCAATTGCAAGTCCTACCAAAAATCCTATCAAATTAAGAATATTTTCTAATAAAAATTCCAATGATGATTAGAATTATGCTTTACTAATTATTTTAATCTGATGAATGATTACACTATTTTGTTAATCCCATTCATCTAATGAACCTGAAGTATGACCTTCTGTACTACTTGCATAATCCCCCAAAATATCCGAATATTTTGATTCATTATGGGCTACAAATTTTACATATTCCCCATAACTCATATCTAAATCACAAGATCCACATTTTACAACAGAATAATCCATTGCCAACTCTGCATCTTCTTTACATTTTGGGCATTTTATCTTCATGTCCACATAGGTCTCTGATAATTATTATTGTTTTACATTCAAAAAAAGATAAAAGGAGTTCTTTATTCTTGATTTCTATGAGCCGTACATGTACCAAATGTAAAAATTCTATTCCTGATAACGAAGAACTTGGAATTGTTGCAGCAAAATATCCTACTTGCAACAAATGTTGGACTGAATGGAAAGAATATCAAATCATGGTAATGAATGAAATGAAACTAGACATGTCTATGCTTGATCATAGAAAATTATTGAAAAAACATGAAAAAATCTTTGTAGGCGTATTATCTCCAGAAGGCGAAGTAATTGATTATTCCAATGAAGACAATAGAAAACCTGATGAACCTACAGGTACCTAAAAATTCAAATGCTTTTTAGCATTTTCTGGAACCACTAACATTATTCGTTTTTTAGAACTTTCATCTAAATTGTTGATGATTTTTTTAATTGTATTTGCAAGAATCGCTTTTTCATTTTCATCCAATGTCAAGAATATTTCTAGAATGCCATCAATATTGAAAGTGATTAGTTTTTGTGGTGAGCGTGCAACTTCTGTAATATATGCAGAAAATAATCCTTCCCGTTGATCCTTAGATAATGTTGTTAAAATTTTAAGCCATGTTTTGAAAAGTTTTGAAAAATTTGGAAAAGGTATTGTGGGTCCTGCTTCTAATGCATTATTGATAACTTCCATTTGTTCGGGCTCTGATAATGAAAAGAATTCAATCATTCTTTTTTTTAAAATTGGATTTCTGAGAAAATCCGGCAAATTTGCTAAATTAATAATTATATTTCCAGCAAAATTTTCTCCAACCATCGATCTAAACAAATCAGTGTTGAATATAAAATCATGTCAAAACACTTTAGCTTAAATAAACGAAATAGATGTTGGACAATATGACATCAACTGTAGTTGTTGGAGGATTTTTTGGAGATGAGGGTAAAGGAAAAATCATCTCATATTTGGCAATTAAAGATAATCCGAAAATCATTGTACGAGGTGGTGCAGGTCCAAATGCAGGTCATACAATTAAAGATGGTGATAAAGTCTACAAAGTAAGAATGCTACCAAGTGGATTCTTAAATAAAAATGCCAAAGTAATGATTGGGCCTGGAGTTGTAATTAATCCTGATGTTCTTAACAAAGAAATTCAAGATTTTGATGTAACCGGACGTTCATTTATTGATAAACACTGTGGAGTAATTGAGGAAACACATCTAACTAGAGATTCAAAGGGTGAATTAAAAGAAAAAATTGGTAGTACTGGTTCAGGAACTGGTCCAGCAAATGCAGACCGTGCTATGAGAGTTTTAAAACTTGCAAAAGATTTTGATTCATTATCTTCACTTATTGTAGATGTTCCTTTAGAGGTAAATTCTGCACTTGATGCAAATGAAAACGTCTTGGTAGAAGGTACTCAAGGAACGTTTCTTTCATTATGGCATGGAACATATCCCTTTGTAACCTCAAAGGATGTTACTGCCTCAGGAATATGTGCAGATATTGGTCTAGGGCCAACCAAGGTAGATGAAGTAATCGTTGTTTTCAAATCATATGTTACGCGTGTAGGAACTGGACCTCTTGATAAAGAATTATCTTTAGAAGATGCAGAAAAAAAAGGCTGGTCTGAATTTGGTACGGTTACTGGTCGTCAAAGAAGAGCTGCTGATTTTGATTTTGATTTAGCTAGGCGTGCAATCATGCTTAATGGTGCAACACAAATCTCAATTACAAAATTAGATGTACTTTTTGAAGATTGTGCAGGTAAAACTTCTTACGATGAACTAACTAATGATGCAAAATCATTCATTGCAAATATTGAAAAAGAATTAAACACGCCTGTAACAATTATTGGAACTGGTCCAACTGTCAATGATGTTGTTGATAGAAGAAATTAGGCTCCTTTGTTTTGGATAAGTTTAATTTGTTAACCAACAGGTAATCCCTGTGGACAAGTTACAAACTACTGATAAGTTACCGCGTTACATACAAGTTCACTCTACTTTAGAATTTACTAGGCTCGTTTGTGCATTAGAACGTGCACCTAGAGTTTCATTTTTACATGATTATGATGGTAAGAAAATTTTATCTGTACAAATGGATGTTTTGAAAGAAAAACCAATTGTATACTATACAGATCTAGAAAATAACGGTCACTATCTTTGTTATGGATTAAAAGGAGGAAAAGAAGAATCTGAAATTGTTGATACTACCTCTGATGCTAGTAAACTATATTCACCAATTGTCAGAATAAAATCTCTCCCTAAAACACTACAACCTGGTAATGGTACATTAGATCGATATCAACCAATTCAATTGGAAGACATGTCAAGTCTTGCTAAATTAACTTGGGGTATTGAAGAAATTCCTTTTCCGTTGTTCTTGTTTCCACATAATGATAAATGGTTAGTTGGAGTCTTCATGAATTTTAATGATGAAGGAACATCTTATTTTTGCCATGTTGTTTTGGACTCTGATCCTCAAAAACCCTTTTTAAAATTCTCAACAGGAAACAGCTCCCAACCTACCTTTGTTGAAAATCCATCCGAACATGGTTATTCTTATATCAAAATAATAAAATTGAAAGACACTCATCCCTTAGTAGATTATGGCCACCTTCAAAATTAGACTTTCACAGATATCAAAAACTAATGGCAAAGTCATTCTTGCCAATGATTACGATTTATCTGTAAAAAATTTAGAATCAAAAACTATTCAAAATATTAAACAATTACATCCATTTCTGTGCGGAATTAAATTAAATTTTCATTTACTTCTTCCTTTGAGTGGAAAAGAAATTCTAAAAATAAACAAAACGGCTCACAAATATGGATTACAAACTATTGCAGATATCAAACTAAATGATATTGGAAATACCAATAGAGTCACTGCTGGACATTTATGGAATTTAGGATTTGATGCAGTTATTGCAAATCCAATAATGGGTATTGATAGTCTAAAAAATCTAGTAAAATCTGCCCACAAAAATGAGAAAGGGGTAATCACTTTATGTCATATGAGTGCCCCTGAGGCTAAATTATCATATGATATGGAAATTAAAATGGGCAAAAAACAACAGCTATACCAATTGTTTTTGAATTGGGCTATCACTGCAAACGTTGATGGAATTGTAGTTGGTGCTACGTTTCCAAAAATTATTCAACACTGTTCTAAAAAAGCAGGAAAAAATCTGAGTATCTTTTCTCCAGGCGTAGGAACTCAAGGTGGTAGTGCAAATGAAGTGATTTCATCTGGAACTGATTATCTAATTGTTGGTAGAACAATTTTAAATTCTAAAAACCCACTTGAAGTTGCTAAAGAATTACAATTACAAAGTTTGGGAAAGTAACATCTGTGCTTTAGTTAATACTGTTTTTGCATTATCAAATGTAGTTTTTTTCATTGATGTGTTGTAATCCATCCATGTGTAATCCGTATGTTCATGTGAAATTTTGACATCTTTTGATTTTGTTTCAGCTAAGAAAAAAACTACTTTTTTATGAACTAGTTCCCCTTGATATTGAAAATTATATTCAATCCACTCTTCAAAATTCTCTAAAAATTTTATATCTGTAATACCTGTTTCTTCTTTTGTTTCTCTTAGAGCTGTTTCTTGAATTGATTCACCTTTCTCCATCTTCCCCTTTACAAAATCCCAATGCCCTGAAGGATAATGTAAAAGTAAAAACAATTTTTTTGAATCTTCTTTCCTAAATAATACAATTCCTGCAGATATTTCTTCAATCATTTTCCTAATCTTCTCTTCCTTTCTTGATATGTTCTAATTGCCCTCATTAAATCTATTTTTCTAAATTCGGGCCAAAAAATATCCATAAATACTAATTCACTATATGCACTTTGCCACATAAGAAATCCACTCAATCTTTTTTCTCCAGAAGTTCGTAATACCATGTCTGGAGATGATTGTGGTAAATGTGATGTGTATAGGTTTGACTCAATCTCTTTTTTATTAATATCATTTACGTCTAGAGATCCATCTTTAATTTTCCCTCCAATCTTTTTTACTGCATCTACTAATTCATTTTGTCCTCCATATGCAAGTGCAATATTTAGAAAATGATTGTCATAATCTTTTGTAGCATCATCTAATTTTTTTAGAACTTCCTTTATTGATTCTGGAAGTAATTCTATTCTACCAATACCTTTTACTCTCATTTTGCTTCTATGTATTCTTGGGTCATTGAGTAATTTTTCTAATCTCATGCGAATTAATTCATATAGATATTTTAATTCGTCATCCTCTCTATCTAGATTTTCTGCTGATAGCGCATACAAGGTTACTATTTTAATATCAAATTCTTCACACCAATCAAGAAGATTCTCTACTGCATCCGCCCCTTTCCAATGGCCTTTTTTTGGCATTGATAGGTGTCTTTTTGCCCATCTCCTATTCCCATCTAAAATTAATGCAACATGATTTGGAATATCTCCATTTTGAATTTCACTCTCTAATCTTTTTCCATATATTTTATAGAGACCTGATAGTTGAAAAACTAAATCTTTGATTTTACTAATATTTTATCACCATTTGATGATTCCTGTATGTTTGAAGATATCAGTGTTTTTCAGAAAATTTGTTCATTGATTTGTATTCGTATGAATTTAGTCTGAGATCATCTCTTGATCTTTGTGTTTTCTATATTTTTTAAAGAGAATTGTAGCTGAAACCAATGTAGCTGCAAGTCCTCCTAATAGAGGTGGAATCAAGGTAAATGACGGATCATCATTTATCATAATTTTAGTAAATTGTAACACGGTTGGATAAAGTGCTGCTAAAACAATTATTCTTAAAATATCACTAATCTGTCTTGGAATTCCACCAATCCAATTACTGAGTAATGTTCCTGCAAATATTGAGCCAATGCCAATCCACAAAATTGGTATTGCTCCTGACACAAATTGTCCAACTATCATTTTGTCTGTAATTATTGAAATGAATTGTATATCTGCTCCAATTAATTCCGTATCCACTGCACTAACCCCAGCTGGTACGGATGAAAGAATTAGTAAAACTCCTGCAACCATTGTAAACATTCTGATAAAACCCATCGGTGTTGGTTTTGACCAACTTGACCATACTCTATCAATATCAAACGCTCTAATTAAAAATGCGCCACCCAAGATACTTACTAACACTGCAAATATCTCTGCGGTATATCCAAATACAGTTGCAACACCTCCGATTAACAAAAGAATTCCTGGAACTCCTAAAAAGAATTTTGAATATTTAGAATCATATGCAAGCATTTTTAGATATTTTCCAAAAACTGCATAAGAATACTCTACACTTCTACTAACTTTCATAACTACACGTTGTACTGATACTACTGGAAGTACATTTTGAATTACTGGTATGACACTTTCATCATCTTCTCCATCAGAAACAATAACTGCACCGTTTGCAGAAAATTTTCCTAAAACTTTTCTTGTTTCCACTAAAATTTTCTCATCAGCTTGAACTCCTCTATCTTTAACTCCTGCAACAGTTACCACTTCTACTTGGTATCCTTTACTGATCAAATCTTCATATGTTTTAATTGCAGCAAAAATAGAATTTGAATCTGCATCTTCTGGATCTTCTAAAGCTAATCTTTGAGCTGCCTCAATACATGCATCTCTACCAATGACGGGTGTAACAATACCGGCTTTTTCACCAACATCATTATCTCTATCAATACAAATTACTAGTAATTTGTTGGCTGTAGATGCATTAACATCTTTTTCAACCTTACCTGTATGTTGAGACATTCAAATTTTTATTACAGAATTGCTTTTTAACGATTTCCAACAAATATGAATAGTAAAATTCGGTTTTGAGGCTAGCCTGGTCTTGACTGATCAGAGATTTTAACGAATTCAATAGATTCTATTTTTAGTGAATCTATTTTTTCCAAAGTATCATTAATTTCCTCATTAGTATTTCCATTTTCAATCATATTTGCTAACACTTTAGTCTCAATAATGTATGAGTTGAAAGATTTCATAGCTTCCATGTAATTGATGTAACTTGCTTCCCATTCTTCTGATGGCTTTGATGTTACAAATTCACTAATTTGTGTAGTTACTTGAGATGATGTCACTTCAGTGACTGCAATATACTCTTGTGGTGAAATTTTTCCATTTTGTAGATTCTCATATTCAAGTTCTATTGATTCTTCTAAAACCTCATGAATATTTTTCACTCCGTCCAAATAATTTTCATAATCAGATACAACAAAAGTTGTTTCAACATCTTGTGGAATAATCCACATCAGAAAACTTACTCCTGTAATGGCAGCTAAAATTATAGCTGTTACTACAATTCCTTTTTTTGATGCCATTTTGTAATTTTACTATTAAGGAGTTTATAATTGGTAATAATTGATAAAACTCTTGTTTTCTAACAATTGTTTGGAGAAAACTTATTTTCACTCAATATTGTCCATAATTTTTTTCAAAATTCTTGCATTCTTTGAAAATATTGAAAAAATCACTTTTCTGATGCCTAAAACAATTTACGCACATCTAGTCTATAGTGAAATAATTTTCACAGCCTCTGCCTAAATACCACAAAGTTTGACAAATTTCATAATGGTTCAAGCATATTGCGTAAAATGCAGAGCAAAAAGGGATATCAAAGATCCCAAAGAAACTACACTAAAGAATGGACGACCTGCCGTAAAAGGTACATGTCCAACATGTGGTACTAACGTCTTCCGAATAGGAAAGATGGAATAACCTCAAACAAGGTCCACACGATTTCTCTTTTTCAAAACCCATATAGGGTCTACCATGCACTATTTTTCAGTGACCAAATCCGATTATGAAAATCTTCTCAAACGTATTCAGGATAAACTAGGTGATACTGACAAAGAATCACAAACTAGATTTGAGCTGCCTGTTGTTGATGTAATGTGGGAAGGACAAAAGACATTTTTAAGAAATTTTTCCGAATTTCCCAAGGTATTGCGTAGAGATCCTGATAAGGTTCTTCAATACCTGTCAAAAGAATTTGCAGTTCCAGCAGAAAGACTTGGAGATAAAGCAATGTTTGTTGGAAGAAGAGCTCCTGATGATTTTACCAGATTATTCCAAATTTATGTAAAAGACTATCTTGAGTGTCCAACATGCAAAAGCCCTGATACAAAAATCTTCAAAGAAAATAGAATATCATTTTTAATTTGTGAAGCATGTGGTGCAAAATCTACTTTAAAAGGCAAATACGCGTAATGCAATTCTCGATACGAACTACAAATTATCAAAACCAATCAATGCTCAATATTTGTGATGTTGAGCTACTTGGCAAAAAAATTGTTGAAGGAGATTTGACTATGCACATAAGTGAAAGTTACTATGGTGAAAGATTTGTTGAAAAAGATGAAGCTGAATCTTTACTGAAAAATTCTTCTATTATAAACATGGCAGGAAAAGAAACTATTTCTTTGTCTCTAAAACTAGGAATTGGTTCTGAAAATGCTGTAAAGATAGTTTCTGATGTTCCATTTTTAATTATATTTAATATGTAAAGTTGTTTAATTTGATTTCCACTTTACATTTTTTTTTAGATTTTAACAGTAATCTCTTTTATCTAGTAGGAGTATCTTATTCTAATGACTGATATAATTAGTAAAAAATTAGAGTCTAAATTAGATAATAAATTAAATTCAAAACGAAAACGTTCTCCGTTAGAAGATGGATTCAAGAAAGGAAAAGTAGTCAATGAAGTTTTGGATAAACCAACTGTCATGACTCTTTACAAAATGATCACTGATCATGTTATTGCATACGTAAATGGTTCAGTAAGTGCAGGAAAAGAATCTGTTCTTTTTTGGGGTGTTGATGAAAATGACATAAATGTTGCTTTAAAAATTTATTTGGTTAGCACTGCAAATTTTAAAAAACGTGAACCCTACATTCTTGGAGATCCAAGATTTTCTCATCTGAAAAAGGGAACAAAAAACCTTGTTTATTTATGGGCAAAAAAGGAATATCGAAATTTAACTCAGTGCTATGAGGCTGGAATCCACGTCCCAAGACCACTTTATGTAACAAACAATGTCCTTGCTATGGAATTCATAGGAGATAATGGTACTCCTGCAAAATCATTACTGACTTCAGAAGTTGATGAGAATGACTATGCTCAAGCCATATCTATTCTAGGAGATCTATACAAAAAAGCAAAATTGGTACATGGTGATTTTTCAGAATATAATATTTTCAAAACTGAAAAAGGTTTAGTTGTTTTTGATCTAGGCTCTGGTGTTGATCTTAGACATCCAAACGCTCAAGAATTTCTTAAACGAGATATTAATAACATTGGAAGATTCTTCAATAAAAGAGGAATTCTTGTTGAAGATTCAGATAAAATATTTGAGGATATTGTCAAATGAGCTTTGAAAAATTAATTCGTATTCCAAATGATCGAGTTGGGGCTTTAATTGGAAAGTCTGGAAGTGTAAAATCAAAAATTGAAACAACATGTCATGTAACTTTAGATATTGATGGTGACAATGGTGAAGTTTTTATAAAAACTCAAGGTAATGTTGAAAAAATTCAACCCTTCAAAGCAATGGAGATTGTTACTGCTATTGGTAGAGGATTTTCTCCTGATGATGCAATGACATTACTAAAAGGTGAAAATGCATTACATGTAATAGATCTTAGAGAATTTGCAGGAAAATCTAATGCTAATGTTGAAAGGATAAAAGGGAGGATTATCGGAGAAGGTGGTAGAGCAAGACGAAATATGGAAAATCTTAGTGGTACTCATATCTCAGTTTATGGAAAGACTGTTTCAATAATTGGTGACTCAAGTAAATTACGTTTAGCAGTTGATGCAATTTCTTCGATTTCTAGTGGAAGTAACCATGGCCCAGTTTACAATAAATTAGAAGCTGCAAACAGAAAAGAAAAACAAGAAAAAATGAAATTATGGGAAGATCAAGATGTCTTCTATTAAGGAAAAATTCAATCAAATTTCTCCAAGTGAGTTCTTTTACAGTAATCGTGATTTAGCTGGATTTAGTAATCCTACAAGATCTCTTTATACTGCTGTAAGAGAATTTGTTGAAAATGCATTAGATGCATGTGATCAAAAAGGAATCTTGCCTGATGTCCATCTAACAATTAAGGCAGTTGAGCCTGATAAACCAGATCCCAAGCCGTATATTTTGACAGTCAAAGATAATGGACCTGGAATAGACACTGAACATATCCCTCTTGCTTTTGGAACTGTCCTTTATGGTTCCAAATTTGGATTAAAACAAGCAAGAGGAATGTTTGGCCTTGGAGCGACAATGGCTATTCTTTATGGACAAATTACCACAAACAAACCTGTAATAGTAAAAAGTTGTTCTGATGGCGCTATCCAAAATCAATTTGAAATTTTACTAGATATTCAAAAAAACAAACCTGTAATTGTTAAACACAATACAAAAGAAGTTTCAAAAAAAGGATTGTCTGTAAGTATTTGTTTGGAAGGAGATTATTCAAAAGCAGGTAATAAAATTCGTGATTATGTTTATGAGACTTCATTAATTACTCCGTATGCATCAATTACTTTTGATGATCCTAAAGGACAAAAATTTTCTCATCCAAGATTTGTAAAAGAAATACCGCCTCCACCAACAATAATTAGACCGCATCCACATGGTATTGACGTTGAACGTATACGAAGAATGATTGTTGAATCACAATTTGAAATTCCTACAATTGATGATGCAATGATTGAAAAAGTTAGAAAGGATTTAGGGTTATCTAAAAAAAGTCTTAGTTTTACGGCAATCATGGATAAAGCAAAGAAAAAATGGAAAACCCTTTCACGACAAGTTAGAGTTGTAATTGCTTTAATGTCTTTTCTTAAAATGGATTTTGAAAAATTAAATAAAATAAAAATTGAAGATCTTGATATTCCTAACAAAAAATTATTTTACTGGGATTTTGGAGACTCCCAATCAAAATCTGTCGATATGGATCCTGAAAGTCAATACTACAAACAATTGACTAACACTGTTCAAGGTGAACCATTAACTACATTTTTGACTAAAAGATTTCAACGTGTCGGACCCACAACTGCTATAAAATTTGCAGAATTTGCAAAATTCAAACCTGAAAAACGGATGGGTACTTTGACAAATCAAGAACTAGTTCAACTTAGTGACTCACTTCAAAAATTTGATGATTTTATGGCTCCTGATTCAAGTTGTCTGGCTCCATTAGGGGAAGACCCTTTAGAAAAAGGAATTAAGAAATTCTTTAATCCTGATTTTACTGCAGTAGTTCAACGACCACCATCCGCATATTCTGGATTTCCTTTCATTATTGAGATGGGAATTGCTTATGGTGGGGATATTAAATCCGGTGGACCACATGTTTACCGATATGCCAACAGAATTCCTCTACTATATGATGAAGGAAGTGATGTTGTTCTAAAAGTGGTTAATGATACTGATTGGGGTCGATACAAGGTAAAAGGTGAACCGCCTTTCATAATAGTATCTCATATTTGCTCTACTCGAATACCATACAAAACCGCAGGAAAAGAAAATGTTGCTGACCGACAAGAAATCGAAAGAGAACTAAGATTAGGATTACAATTTTTGTCAAGAAAACTGGCAGCCTACATGTCAAAAAGAGGACAAGCTGATATGGCAAAAAAGAGGGCAAATCTTTATGCAAAATATTTGCCACAAATTGCAGAATTTTGTACAGAGCTTGCTGGAAAGAAGAAAGAACCTAATTACAAGAAACTATTAGAAGAAAATACAATTGAATCTAAAAAAGTAGAGGAGGTAAATGAAAATGGCAACAACTAAGAAAGAACAAACCAAAATCAAAGAACGAAGCAAAAAAGCTGATGAAAAACAAAAAAATATCCTTGAGATGCTTAAAAGTCATGGCGCAAAAATTTATGACGACTTAGATAATGGCAAATTCCCCAAATTTTCAATACCTAGCAGATCAGTAAGTAACATAGTTTATGATAAAAAACTTCGACAGTATATCTTAGGAAACAATGCTGCGCTAAGAAGTGCAAGAAATTCTGCACAGTTGAGATCTTTTACACAATTAATGTGGTTGGCATTTTTTGCAAATAGATTAACTCATGAAAAAAAGTCATCTACTTTAAGGGATGTCTATTATTCTTCACAGGCTTTCGCAATTGAATTTGAGGACCAATCTGAATCAGATAATATTATTGTGGATTTAGAAGCTGTTACTTCAAAACCTAGAGAGGATTTTCATATATTCCCTGAAGAAAGAAGTTCCATTTTTGGTGATTTGAATATAGAGTATACAATTCCCGGTTATGAGGGAAAAACTATGAATTTATCAAATCACCCTGATGGTTATTCCATAGGTCCTAGTCTGACTACTGCTGAATTAGTTGATACAAGTGCAGAAATTGTTATCGCAATTGAAAAAGGTGGACTTTTCACAAGATTTGTTGAAGAACAAGTTGATAAAAAATTTAAATCTATAATTATCAATACTGGTGGACAAGCACCCCGTTCAACTCGAACTTTGTTAAAGAGATTGCACGAAGAAATGGGATTACCTGTAATTGTTCTAACTGATGGAGATGTGTATGGAGAACATATTGCAATGGTAATTAAATCTGGTTCAGCAAATGCTGCTCATCTCAGAGAATTAACAGTCCCTGATGCAAAATGGGTTGGAGTATGGGCTACTGATATTGAAAAATACAAGTTACCGACAATACCAATGACAGAATCTGATATCAAACGATGTTATGATCTTCAAAAAGATCCAAGATATCAAGATGGAATCTGGAAAAAAGAACTTGATGTATTTTTAAAATTAAAGAGAAAAGCAGAATTAGAAGCCTTCTCAAAATATGGATTAACAAATATTACAGACAAGTATCTACCACAAAAATTAGAATTAGCAAAGAGCCTTTAGTTATTTTATTCTTAGTGTTAATACACCGTTTCTATATTTAAAATCAAATATCTGCATTTCCTTTACTCCTTCAATAGGAACTTCTTTTGAAAACCCTGAAGTTCCACGAATATATAAAATTCCGTCTACTAATCTAACTGCAATTTTATCTTCAGGACCTGGAACTTCTGCTACAAAAACTAGTTCATCTTCTCCTTTAATCAGATCATATACCCAATTCTTTGTTTCTTGCTCTCTTACTTTACTGTAAGTTGGTTTTTGATCCTTTGTCATTTTTTTAAGAACTTTAACCCAATAAAACATTGTCAGAGCAGCTGCACCAATTAGGATAAAACTAACAAATCCTGTATCTGCTCTTTGTGTCATAATGTAAATGATACCTAAAAACAAAATAATGATTATGGGTATGACAAAATTTAATGATTGATCATTTGAATATGCTCCTTTGTAACTTGCCAAACAGTAAAAATTAAGGTCTACCAAATATAAAGTATCTTTGGTTTTTATTACCATTTTTGAAATTTTAGCTATTGTCTGATGACAAACAAACTAAACTTTCAATATGTGAAATTGCACTCCGAGGAACTATCATTGCTGCCATTATCACGATTCCATCTATTCTAGTGTTTATTGTAACTTGGACAATTTTAGATAATTTGATTTATGCTGCAATTTTAGGGGCTATCATTCATTTTATTGCAATGGGATTTTCATTAAAAATCTCCAAAAAAATACTAGTTAAAAAATAAGGTGATTATCAATTATTCACCACCAACACATAATCTAACAATAATGAGAAAGTATCTTCCATCTCTGTTGTTGTATCTCCACTCCATTTCCTTGATATACAACAGAAACTTTCCTGGACTAACACCATGATGCTTTGCCATGTTCTCTTTTGCAAAACTCCAAAACCCTTCAATACCATTAATGTACACATCACCACTCCCAAACATTTTGCTGTGGTCTATTGAGAGATGTTTGTAGCCGTTGAAAACTAGCGAATCATATCCTCTCCACTTGTCCGTATACACAATACTTCCTTTCTTTACTTTCTTGATGGTGCTTGCAAGAAGAGTTTTAGCTTTGACATTGTTTACAATCTCAACGTGAACTTTTCCCTTTCTTTCCAGTATGCCAAATACGATGGTCTTGTTCTTGGCACCTCTGCCACGATTTCCCTTTCTTTTTCCTCCAAAATAGTCGCCTCGTCAGCCTCAATTTTCCCTTTTAGTTTCTTGTCTGATTCTGCCAGGTGATACAGTATTGAATATCTGATGCAATCAAAAGCATTTAGTGCAAGTTGGATAACTGACATCTGCTTCTCTAACTGCACGTCTTGCACTAATCCCAATATCAAATAGTTTGACTAGGGCCAACCATTTTGTAAAATTAATGTTGATGATATCAAACCATGTTCCAGCAAACGGTCTATAATCTGTCTTGCAATCTTTGCATCTTAGTTTCCCTCTTGAAATAATATAGTAATTCTCAGAGTTACATGATGAACAATGAATTGTGTTTTTCTTTTTGAATTGGTTGCAGAGAAATTCCAATGCAGTTGATTTGTTGTGAATTATTTTAGATAACTCAATTATGTTGATTGTTTTTTCCAATAATTACTCAAAAATAGTTGGTGGTAATAGGTTTACAATCACCTTAATTTATTGTTCATTTTCTTTTTCTCCATTTCAGATAGTCATAAAGCGTTCTATTCTGGGATTAGGCATAACAAAAATGTAAGATGCTGAACTAATCTGATAAAACCAAATATCTAATCTTATTGATTAGATTGCAAGTATTGCTACAAATGCTGATACAAACACGATTGCAATTGTGTTTAGTAGTTTAATGACAGTGTTTAATGCTGGACCTGCAGTGTCTTTGTAAGGATCACCAATAATATCACCTACTACTGCAACTTTGTGGATTTCAGAACCTTTCTCTCCTTCCATCTCAACTAGTTTCTTTGCATTATCCCATGCACCACCAGTATTTGCCAAGTGGTATGCTAGTAAAATTCCAGTTACAACTGCGCCCATTAACAATCCTGCTACTGCAGTTGGACCTAGTAAAATTCCCAAAATAATTGGAGAAACAATTGCGACAAGAGCTGGTTTCCATAGTTCTTTAATTGATGCAACAGTTGCAATGTCTACACATTTAGCATAATCAGGTTTTGATTTTCCTTCAAGAATACCAGAGTCTGCTTTGAATTGTCTTCTAACTTCATCAACCATTTTTCCTGCGGCTCTTGAAACACCATTGATTAGTTGACCTGTAATGATAAATGGTATTAAGCCACCGATTAGCAATCCAACAATAATTGCAGGATTAGTCAAACTATAATCTAATTCTAAAACACCAGCGAAAACATGAGCAGCCTCAAATTGAAATGCTTGAATCATTGCCAAGGCAGCTAAAGCAGCACTTGCTATTGCAAAGCCCTTTGTAACAGCCTTTGTAGTATTTCCAACTGCATCAATTTCATCAGTGACTTTACGGTTTTCTTCTCCCATTCCAGTCATTTCAACAATTCCACCTGCATTATCAGCAATTGGACCAAATGCATCGATACTAAGAACAATTCCTGCCAAACTCAACATTGCCATTGCAGTTAAAGCAGTTCCAAATATACCATAAAGTACTGGGTCTGAACCTTCAGGTGCAGCACCAGCTGCGATACTGTAAGATACTATAATTGCAACAACTAGTGCAATCATGAATGGTCCAGTAGATTGCATGCCTTTGATAATTCCCATTAAAGTTAATGATGCATATCCCCATTTTGCAGAGTCTGCAATTTCTTTTACAGGTCCTTTTTTGTAACTAGTATAGAAATCTGTAATTTTCTGAATAACTGGAACAAGAATGACACCAATAACAGTTGAACCAAAGAGAGCATATGATGTTGCAGAATCTCCGATAAACTGAGTAATGAACACATAATTCAATCCAATTGCAATTGCAGCTGAAACATAAAACGAACGATTAAGCGGCTTCATAACATCTGTAATTCCTTTTGAACCAACAATGACAACACCAATAATGGATGCAATCATTCCAGATGAACCAATCAATATTGGATACAAGAAAAAGTTTGGTGCACCGATTAATGCTGCAATTAGTAATGCTGCAAGTATTGTAACAATATATGATTCGTAAACATCAGAACCCATTCCTGCTGCATCTCCAACGTTGTCACCAACATTGTCTGCAATTGTTGCAGGGTTTCTAGGGTCATCTTCTGGAATGTTTACCTCGACTTTACCCACCAAGTCAGCCCCCATGTCTGCTGCTTTTGTAAAGATACCGCCGCCAATTCTGATAAATAATGCAATTAGACTTGCTCCAATTCCGACTCCGGCAATTGTGATTGGGTCTGGATAAATTAGATAAAGACCAGTAATTGCAACTAGTGCCATTGCTGGAACTGCTAGTCCCACAGTGGCTCCACCTCTAAATGCCATAGCAAATGTCTTTCCTAGACCTTCACTACTGAGGTTTGCAGCCCTAACTGCTGCTTTTACTGTAATTTTTAACGAAATAATCCCTGCTACTGCAGACAATGCTGCACCTACTGCAAATGCAATTCCGTTTGACGGAGTCAAGAAAATGCCAATAATCAATGTTAATGCGATTGCTACTGGAACGATAATCATCATTTCTCGTTTTAGAAATGCTGCAGCCCCTTCTTTGACGGCATTTGAGATATCCATCATTTCTTTGGTTCCAGAAGGTTGTTTTGTAATCCAAAATACCAATCCACCAGCGACTAAAAATGACGCAATTGCTGCAATAAATGGCAGAATTTCTGAAATTTCCATAAGATACTTTGCTTGCCCAATTCTGGGAAATATAAATCAAATAGCAGAGATCTTGCTTCTTTTTCTATATGGCGGAAATGTTTTTCCTCTTAGTCCTTGCCTCACCAATTTGTTGAATCTTTTCCCATGGGCAAGATATGGAAATCTCATGTGGATCAATTCATGAACTATGGTATTCTCCAGAGTTTTTTCATCAGGTATTTTTCGTACATTTATGAAAACAAGATTATGTAGAAGATATGAAACTCCATAATACTTGTAGGCAGATGTACGTCTTCCTTCAGTCATTTCTTTTGGAGCATCTAAGACTTCTTTGGTGGTTAAGAGCATCTGAGGTTCTGAAATTGAGAAACGATTAGAGTAAATTCCAACTTTTTCTAAAATTTGTAATGTGAGATCAGGATCTAATTTCATACTTTTTAGTTCTGAAATTTGCGTTTATCTTGACATGTCAATATGTTGTATAGATAAAATTAAACGCATTTGACATGTATTTTATGACTAAAATTGAGGATTTTCATTTAGTATGATTCTGAAAAGGTCAAAATTTGCGTTTCAGAAAAAACGCATATTGTTAAAGAAGATAGAATAAATGGAATACAGTATTATTTGAATTTCTGATCAACAAAAGACAATATTTCATTTGTAAGATTCCAAAAGCTTTCTAAACTAAATCCTTGAGATGTCATTGGTTGTTTTTCTTCATTATAGAAAATTTTAGATTTTTCGTAAGAGAGTGGAAATTTATCAGATTTGATTTTACCAAAATTCCAACGTGAATCATGGGAAAAGCTATTTCTTACAACATAAAAATATGTAAAATAAGATTCTTTTTGAAATTTATCCCATTGACCACTCATTTTATAATAACGTTTGATGCCTTCAAAAATATTAACAGTGTAATGACTTAACGCAGCCCATTCTAAACTACCAAAATACAGGTCCATCTCATCATCAAAAAAAGTCAATTTTACACGTTGACCATAAAATTGAATTTCCATTCCATTGATATTCTCATATACCTTTTCTCTATCTAATTTATCCATTAGATAGAATTGTAAAATAACAAACATTTGTCGCATAACAATGAATTGTTTTAATTCAGAAGCAGATTGAACGTCTAGATGTTTATCATCATGTTCTTTAAAAGATCCTACATATACCATATTTCAACTAATAATTTATCAAAATTTAAACTCATTACCTTTGTTATTTAATTAAAAGGAATAACTTGTTTTATCCTAATTGAACTTCAAGTTAGTCTTAGGATCATATTTTAAGAAGTTAGAAGTGTTTCAAACATGTCTGAAGAAAAAATTTGTTTTATAATATCACGTATTGGTTCAGAAGGTTCTGAAGAAAGAACAGATGCAGACAGGAAATTAAAATTTGTTTTTACCCCAATACTTGAAAAATTAGGATATATTCCAATTAGGGCAGATGATGAAGATAGCCCAGGATCCATATCTAAAAAAATTGTTCTTCGTTTAATTGACTCACCTTTAGTAATTGCAGACATTACTGGAAACAATCCAAATGTGTTCTATAGCGAAAAGATAAAGTTCGTGAACTAAAAATCATCAAAAAACTAGAGATTAGATGATTTTACCTAAGGTAAATACGAATAAACAATCTGAAACACCTTGAAAATAGTTCATGAACATATGCTTCTCGCTATATAATCTGTCTTGCAATCTTTGCATCTTAGTTTCCCTCTTGAAATAATATAGTAATTCTCAGAGTTACATGATGAACAATGAATTGTGTTTTTCTTTTTGAATTGGTTGCAGAGAAATTCCAATGCAGTTGATTTGTTGTGAATTATTTTAGATAACTCAATTATGTTGATTGTTTTTTCCAATAATTACTCAAAAATAGTTGGTGGTAATAGGTTTACAATCACCTAATTATAAAAGAACCATCACAAAAACCTCCTTTTGATATTCAAGACATACGATGTGTTTCAATAGATATGACAGATCCAGAAATTTGGCAAAAAGGCATTACCTTAATTGAAAAACTAATCATAAATGCTCAAAAAGAACCAGATCAGGCATCAAGTTCAATATTATCAGAATTTTTGAAATCATTCCAATTAGATTCAGACAAAAAAGTTACAGGTGAAGAAAGATCAATTTTTGAAATTCAAGATTTGAAATCGGAAATTAAAGATCTTAGAGAAGATTTAGCATCAAAAATGCGTCCATCGATATCATATACTACAGCTCCAACAATAAAAACGGCAGCAGCTGTAAGTCCTACAGACAGAGAAGTAGAATTTTTAAAGAAAATAAGTAAATTTGAAAAAGGTGCAGCTATAAGTCATTTTAAAAAAGAAGACTTGCCCATGATATTTGTTGAAAAAACATTACGAAGTTTAGAAAAGGATGGATTAATCAAGTTGGAAAGAGATAGAGCAATAAGAACATACAGAATTACAGATTTTGGCAGATTTGTACTCTCAACAGAAAATAATAAAAATAAATAATTCTACAGAAATTGTTTTTGATTTATAAAAAATGCATTTAGTTTTATGAATACAAATGATATGTGGCAATCTTGAAATGTCAATTCTTGTATGAAATTTGGTGTATTTTAATTGGTAAATTATGAATTAATAGGGTCAGAGGTTATGTGGAGTAATCATCAATCATACAGCCACCGTCTCATCACACCCCAATTATTCCATTAAATCAAGTAGGCTTTGTGCTTTATTTCTAATTTCGGTAGTAATATTGACTATTACCAATCCTTCATTTGGCTGACCATACATGACAACAGAATTTTCAGGAGCATGGACACATACTGGAAGAACTAAAAGATCTTCCTCCCCATTTACAAAAATCCTTACTGGGGAATTCATGGTAAATGCTTTTTGGATTACAGAAATACTTTGAGAAGTGATTTCAGCTGCAGGGTTATCAACAGTCAATTCAATTGCATTTTCTAACTTTGGAGGGTCTCTTTTTTCTCGTTTCTCTTGACCGTCAATAATTTGCAATGATGGAATTAAATCAAAATTTATCATTTTTTCAGTAGTTCTATCACCAACAGCAATTAGATACGAATTTTCTGAGAGATGTTTTTGAATTTCACTTTTTTGAGTATGGTTTTCAGGTAAAAGCACCCCTAGAGGAATTTTCATTTGGTCTCTAAGAGATTCAGGTAATTTCACAGGAATCGAAATTAGTTTGTACTTGCCTCAGGGGTTGGTTCTTTACCAGAACTTTCAGATTCCAGTTCTTCTTGAAGCTTGGCTGCAATAATACTACATTGTGCTGCAATATTTTTTGCACTAACTCTAAATGCTTCTGCACTTGGAGAATCAGGATTTGTAATCATAATTGGTTTGCCTAAATCAGAACCTTCCATAATTCCAGAATTTAATGGAACTTCACCTAAGAAAGGCATGTTAAATTGTTCACTGATTTTCTTTGCGCCACCTTCACCAAAGATGTAGTGTTTATCATCACAATTTGGACAAATAAAATGACTCATATTTTCAACAACTCCAATAATTGGAACATTTAGTTTTTCAAACATTGAAACTGCTTTAACTGCAACATCACTTGCAACATCTTGTGGTGTAGTAACTACAAGGATTCCCGTAATTGGAATAGTTTGTGCAAGAGTTAATGGGATATCACCAGTTCCAGGAGGTAAATCTACAATCAAGTAATCTAATTCAGACCAATTTGTATCGACAAGGAATTGTTTTAAAATTCCAGATATGATTGGACCACGATAAATTGCTGCTTGATTTGATTGATCTGCAAAAAATCCAAATGATACAACTTTTAATCCGTTTGAATCTGCAGGCTGTAATTTATTATCTTCAACTTCCATAAAACCATCTTTCATTCCAAGCATTAATGGAATACTAGGTCCATAGATATCTGCATCAAGTAAACCAACTTTGGCTCCAGATTGAGATAATGCCAAAGCTAAGTTTAATGAAACAGTTGATTTTCCAACTCCACCTTTTCCACTTGCAACACCAATTATGTTTTTGACAGTTTTCATTCCAGTGTCATCATCAAGTGAACGACCTTCCATGACTTTGGCAGTTACATTCAAATCAAAATTCTTCAAGTCAGAAAGTTCAGCAACTGCTTTTCTAACATCGTCTTCAATTTCCACATTGAAAGGACATGCAGGTGTTGTTAATTCTAAAGTAAATTTGAGATTACCATCATTTAGTTCTAAATCTTTAATCATACCCATTGATACGATATCTTTTTTCAAATCAGGATCAATTACAGTACTAAGTTTTTCAAGAACTTGATCTATTCCAACCATTGCGTCAAAAAGTCAGTCTACTTTATTTAAACCTAGGATAGCATATTACTCGACTTATGCTGATTTTCTACACTATTCTAAATTCAAGATTGTTCAAGATTCATAAATTGTATTTTCAGGTACAATTCCACATGGTCTGCAAAGGAACCTGTGAATCCCACAAGGCAAAAAGAGTTCATGGAATTAATCGCTATACAATGGGACAAAAGCACTGCTCCACATGTGAGATTTTCATATGGTGGGATGGCAAGCATTGCCCATGCTGTGACTATATGTTGAGAACAAAACCGAGAAACACCAAAAATAGAATATATAGCGAAAAGATAAAGTTCGTGAACTAAATAATTCCAAAACAAAAAACTTTTTGATCACTATGTATGGTAAAATTTGATGAACAAGTTAGAATCACTTGAAAGCAGCATACAAAAAAGAAAACTCCAAGGTTGCAGTAAGGATGCTTGCAGTGTTGATGATTCTAAAGGATGGAAAGGACATACAGTGCACTGCAAAGACATTACACCACTGCACAAGCTGGGTGAGAAAATGGACGAGTCGTTTTGAGATAGATGGCCTCTACGACCACCCAAGAAGTGGCAGGCCAAGAACAATCTCCCAGACTCGAATGGATGCTATCATGTCAAAAGCAATGCTAACTTTGTTTACCCCCATAATGTTGCAACAAAGTATCTTTTATTCCACTGGAGTAAAATTTCACATAACCCACATCAGAAAGATAATGCACCAATACGGCATGTCTGCAAAAACTGCACAAAAATATCACATCAACCATGCAAGTATATCTGCTGTGAGAAGCTGGCAGCAACGCACCAAAAAGAGAATTTCACGCCTAAAAAAGAAAGGATTTGTAATTGCAATGGCTGATGAAGCATTCTTTGTAAGGGATACAAAAACAGGAAAAAAGTACTGGTCACCAGTTGCAAAGAGAATATTTCTTCCATATACAGGACGACATGAGAGTCTGGCAGTGTATGGTACAATTACAGAAAATGGTAATCAACTATTCAGAGTTTATGACAAATTCAACGCTGTGACATTTGTAGAGTACCTAAAGGAATTGCATCAGAAATACGGCAAGATTGTAATCATTTTAGATAGAGCATCAGTTCACAAATCAAAGAAGGTAAAGAAATACCTTGCAAATAATAGAGATGTCAAATTAATCTGGTTGCCAAAGGGATCACCATACTTGAACATGATAGAGCAGTGCTGGAAGATAAGCAAATATGCATTGTTGGTTTCAGAGTATTATGCAATGTTTACAATGATGAACAAGGCAGTGTCCGAATATTTCAGAGTGACAAAATTCAAGCTTGATGTTGCAAATTATATCTTTAGAAATCCTGCAAAGATGTTTGCGAACTTTTGATCGTCGCTATACCATCTAAAACCAATGCTTTAGAATTGTCCTGTAACGAGATTGTATCATGTAAATTCACTTTGAATGAATTATCGATGTTCATCATATCCATCAGAGCAAAGGTATCCACTCCAAATGATTCTATTTTTACCATGATTTTATTTGGAAATTCAACATAAACTGTATTTGGATTATAATCAATTTTCATATTTGGCCACGGAGTACTGGCAGGATCAAACCCAATTGATTCTTTGTCATATACTCCTGAAACCCCATACTGTGAAGGGATTTCAGGAAATGCATCACCCCATAATTGATCAAGTTTTTGAAGATGTTCAAAATAGTCACCATCGTCTGTAAATCTAAAAACTATTCCATTTTGTTGAAAAATATCAGTAAAACTATCAGATGTTTCAATGTTCGCAGAAATTGGGGCATATACTGCAATTACATCTTCATAAAGATATTGGGCAGGCTTTATGAACTTTAATTCATATCCTGATGGAATTTGTTTAGGAAAATATTTTTCATAACCAAACAAAGGTTTTTGTTCATTAAAAAATTCATCTATAAAAAACCTATGATCTTTATAATTATCTAATGGTACATGCAATAAACCATCAGGCATTATCATAATAGATGAATTGAAAGAAGATATCTGCATGTCATCTATATTTTTTAATTTTTCAAATTGTTTTGTCTCATCTGAACGTATTGTTATTTTTGATAAAATCTTTTTTAATTTTTCATTAATTGGGTATGAATCATATTTCATTATAAGATCTTTTGGAAAATTAAATGGTTTGATATATGAATATTTTTTTGATTCATCATAAAAATTCTCACCAAACGTATTCCAACTATTCCAGTCATGTACACGAAATGCAAATCCTATTTGTTCTAGTCTAGGTGCATCCTTGTAATTAATGCAAAAAGGTACATCGTTAGGGTTCACACTCTTGAACATTAATTCTTCACCCAATGGACAAACTAATCTTTCATAATTAAAAATACTAACGTGTGTATAATTTTGATAATGATCAGATACATCATAATGCAATAACTGTTCTTCAAATGGAGGGATTTTTACATCTCCGGGATAAATATCTGGTTTGTAGTCATCAAAATTCCATTTCCAAATAGAGCCTTGTGTGGAATGTACTTTGTAGATATTTTTTAAATCACAACTGCCAAAAGGGATTGATTCATGATGATTCATATACAAAAGAACTTGTTCTCCAATCTCAGGATTTATCACATATCCTTTAGAGAATTGTCTTTCATCAATTATTTTTGTTCCATAAACATCAAGATACTTGAAAAATACCATACCCTTGTAACTTTTTTCAACTTCTATTCGTACCTTGAAAGGTTCTACATATTTTGATTTATCATCTAAATTACAGGGATTTTTGTAATTGTTATGATCAAAGTTATCAAATGCATTAGAACCATATAATTTTGAGATGACTTTTCCGAGAACTACAGTATCTGACTGTTTCCAATAATCTACTGCTAGTGGAGTTTGTGTAGAACCTCTGCACGGATAGTTATCTGAACATCTTGCATCCACATCAAAAATTGAAAACACAGAAAAAAATACAATCAGCACTACAAAAACTAACAGTATAAGATGCAATATTATAAAAAATCAATGTCAGTTAATAACATATACTGATAAAACATCCATTTCAAACATTTTTAGTTATATAGCGAGAAGCATATGTTCATGAACTATTTTCAAGGTGTTTCAGATTGTTTATTCGTATTTACCTTAGGTAAAATCATCTAATCTCTAGTTTTTTGATGATTTTTAGTTCACGAACTTTATCTTTTCGCTATACAAGGATGTATTATTTTCAAAACTAATTACACAGAAATAGTAAGATTTTATTTTTTATTTTTTGAATATCAGTAACGCATAGAATCCCAGCATTGTTTATGATATACCTTGCTGTGTTTCCCAACATGACTAGTTGATCCAATTAATTTCATCACCCAAGCTTTAGATCAGAATATTCTGTATTATTCCATGAACAGAAACTGGAAAAATTACAACAAAACACTAGTTAGACGTGGAGAAATCATGTTGTCCTTTGACGCAATGGAATCATGGAGTATGGAACTAAAAGAGATGAATCACAAAAAGGAAGGTCATCGATTTGTCTATCCTGAATCCTTCATGGAGGCACTAGGATACTGTCATCTCTATTTGCATCTTCCATTCAGACAAACAGAAGGTCTGATAAAATCACACCTCCAATCCAAAACAAAGACTCCCACATATTCTGCCATTTGGAAACGTGTCAACAAACTTGACATCAAGATGAATCCAAAACTAGGAAAAGACATTGTCATTGCAATAGACTCAACTGGAATCAAGGTTGCAAACAGAGGTGAGTGGATGAGACAGAAATGGCAGAAGAGAAGAGGATTTCTTAAAATTCATGTGGCAGTAGATGTGAAATCTAAACAGATCACAGGGATTGATATTACAGATGACAAGTCACATGATTCAAAACATTTCATATCGCTAGTTGAGCAATCAAAACAGTTTGGCAATGTCACTAAAACTTTGGCTGATGGTGCATATGATACAAAGGATAATTTTTCATATCTGTATTATGATAATGATATTCTACCTGCAATTAAAACAAGAAAAAACTCATCAGTTGTAACTGATTGTTATCCTCGGAGAAAGTCCGTTTTGGCACAATTGTATAACTTGGATCTATGGAAGCTCAGCGTAAGCTATGGGGATAGATGGATTGTAGAGGGAGTATTCTCTGTATTCAAAAGAATATTTGGAGAGCATGTGACATCGCACAAGAGAGAAACCATGATTCATTAGTTTAGGCATATAAATTTTGAATAAACTGTCAAGTATTTTAACTCAAAAGATCTAGATCGTAGAATCAATTCATGAAACCATGTCAAAGAGTACAAGACAATCCAAGGTTTCCTCTGGAAATCAATTCATGAAAGGTACAAGCATTAATTTTTTAAGAAAAGTATGCAAGAATGAAAAAAATGCAAAAGCAAAGATAAGATTAAAGGCTGCAATACTAAGAAAACAAAATATTCCGTATTCTGTGATATGTGCAAGTCTGGATGTCATACCATCAACTCTGTCCTACTGGCTAAATCGAATGGATGAAGAGGGAATATCTGCATCACACCGCAAGAAATATTCTGGTTCTAGATGTTTTCTAAATGAAAAACAGCTAGTATCATTAAGAAATGATCTGATTTCAGGTCCAGAAAAGTTTGGATTTAACCAATTCATGTGGAGTATAAGAATGGTAATTACACATGTGAATAAAAAATACAACACCCTATACTCTGCAAGAGGAATGCGTGAATTGCTGCACAGAATTGGATTCTCATCAAAAAAACCACGTCCCACACATCACAAATCAGCCTCAAAAGAGGAACAAACCCGTTTTAAAAAAACGCAAAAAGGAGTATCAAAAAATATTCCAAATTGGGACATATCACACTATGTCTGGATGAGTCAACAAACAAGATAGCACCTAACATAAAGCGCGGATGGTATCTTGCAGAGAATAACATTACCACGCCAATTAATTACACTCGAGAAAAATTTCAATCATTTGGTGCATTGGGGGATGACGGCGTATTTTTTTGTAGGTTCTATGATAAATCAAACACAGACTCATTTCTTGATTTCTTAAAATCCTTGCAGAAACAATTTGGTAAGAAACTGTTATTATTTGCAGACAATGCATCATACCACAAAAGTGTCAGAGTAAAAGAATTTCTCAAGGTATCAAAAAGAAATGTAATCATAAGATATTTTCCTGCATACACCCCAGAACTCAATCCAATTGAGGTACAGTGGAGAGAAGAGAAAAATGGTAATGCCAATACATTCTTTGCAAATGGAACTGAGATGAGAAAACACATGCAGAAGAGATTAGATAATGGAGACGTTCGAGTTGTGAAATTATTCAAATATTTAATGCCTTAACTAATGAATTGAAAATGAAAGTTTGTCTGTACAATAAAATGATTGCAATGCAATAGAATCAGAAATGATTTTAAAGCATCAAAGAGTGTTGATGGTTATTTGGGGTTGGGAAACAAAGTAAAAATACAGAATGTTAGAGAACTTGGATTGATTTGATGAAATTGGGATATTCCATTTTTACAAGTATTGTGTTTGGAATATCAGTTCTGATCAAGCCAGGAAGTTTATCATAGTCTAATTGACATTCTATGAGAAGATTCCCATCAATGGTATCATGGTGTATTTCAGTGTGGTTTAGTCTTGGTTCAATGAGGATGGTTGTGTGAAAACTAGAATCTTTTATCATGTCTATTAGAGTAGATTTACCTGAGTGAATAGGACCAGTGATGAATACGATTGATGGGTTTTTTAATTTTACTAGTTCAATTAATTTCTCTACATTTTCCATTTTTGAGGGGTCTTTGAGAAGTTGTTTTGAGGAAAGAGGTTTTGATTTAGTTACTGACATAATTACTACCATACAGAGATGTTTGAAATTGATTTAAGGCCGATAATGTACAGTACTTGGGAAAGTAGATTTCAGTTGTACGATTTTCACTAGTTTTTTTATGTTAATTTTGTGCCTATGAAAATATCATGCTCAAATTATAGCACTGACAAAAATATCGTCATGAAATCAGTATGAACTAACCGAAATTCAAAGAATCAAATTTTACTTTCCCATCTACTGTACTTAGACGTTTATCATTACATTTGGATGTTACAGTAAAAACAGGAACAACAAAAGGAACAACTGTAAAAAAAGGCGACATTCTAAACATACTCAAAAGAATTGAAGTCATTCTTAACGGAAATGATAATATCTTTGACTGTGATTTGAAAACCTATGCCGAGGCGTTAAGATTCGGCTATGGTGTAAAAATTCACAAGGACACATTTTCAATACCTGATGCAGATACTTCAAAAACATTCCATGTCGAAATTCCCATAGACTTTGCTTTTGAGAGAAATCTAATCAGTGATGTAAGGGCATTACTCCCAGCACAATTACTAGGCTCATTGCAACTAAAACTAACATGGGGTTCAATTTCAGATATTTTGGGAACTGCAAATAACACTGAAATTGATTCCAAAACAAAGGTAAGGGCATCTATCATTGAGGTCTATGACAACGGACAAGGTGAAAATCAAATACAATCAATCCTTGATAATTTAACTAGAATTAACGAAGGCGTTTCACAAGATGAAATATCCCGAGAATACAAATCCTACCCTGCTGATGAATTACCAGTTTCAGTTAGACCAGTATCGGCTTTACACCTTCAAACTATTCTTTTAGGTCTCAAGAATATTACTGATGGAGATCCCACTTATGACAATGATGTTATCAAACAAATCAAACTAGAGAACGTCAAGGGTGGCGGTGAAGCAATTTATCATGACTTTTTTGCCGACTTGCAAAGATCACAAAAAGCCGACTTTGGATTTGAATCAGATAATCCTACAGGCATAGTAATGATTGACTGGGCAGATATACGAAACGGTGGACTAGCAAACGTAAATGTTGATGCAATAAAGTGGAAGTTCATAACTGCCAAACCTACTACTTCCAAAGAGAACGCAATTCGTCAATACAAGAGATATATCATTACTGGTGAATAACCTTGGTTTTGCCTTTATTTTTTGGCGGAATCGTGCTAATCGGTGGAATCGCTGTTCTATACTCATACAAAGATACAATCCAATCTAAACTAGATTCAACATACAAAGACACAAAAGAATATGATTTAGAGCAAAGGAAAAAAATCGATTCCAGGGGATTAGGTGGCAATCTATACACTGCAATATTTGGGGAATCTGCATATTTGGCATTAAAATCTGATTCAGCACCACCACAAAAACCACTTACTGGAGAACCACACCAAACAAAAAACCAACGGTTCGGTAATCGATTCTCACTATCACAAAACAGGAGACAAGATGGCTAATAAACTAAAAATTGCCAAAAAGACATTTGCCTTGGGTTCGGGTCTTGTAGTAGTTGGCGGTATTGCAATTGTATTACTTGCCTTGTACTCTCAAAGAGAAAATGCCTATGCAAGACTAAACAAATTCCTTGACAATAAGATTACTGGTTCTGGTGGCAGTTCAGATAATACATCACCTGATACTACTGCACCTGAATCTACAGATAACCCAAATCAAAACCCACAACAACAACCACAACAACCACAACAAAACCAACAAATCTATCATAACATACCAACTGTAAAATCACCGCCAAAACCAACTATCCCATACTCATATTCACAAATTCAACAACAATCACAAAATACCTACGTTCCAAATCTTGGCACATCATCAAGAACCGTATACAAAAACAATCCTAGCGTTACATCATCAGATATTAGACGTGGACAAATACAACGCAACTCTACAGGCGTAAGAACAAGCATCACCGATAGAATCAACTCATTGTCAACTAATAGAACTAATTCATCATTAGGACCAACTACATCCAAAAGACCTACCAGAGGTGGACGAAACGTGCCAACTCATTCTAGCACAAACAGTAAAGCAACCGCACAACGAAAACAAGCCGAAGCACAAAGAGCTACAAGATACACGAGGAATTATAGCAATTTTTGATAAATCATGTCTACTGAAAACATAACCGACATAACATTACTTGAATCAATAAAGTCTAGACTATCATCAACTTTGAATGTTTTACTGGTTCGTGATGTATTGGACTATTCATATTCAAAGTTATTTACAATCGAATCGACAGATTCAAAATTATCATTAAAACCCAATTTGACATTCAAAAACCCATACAACAAGGATATTCTGATCACTGAACTATCCTTGACTTTTGATGATACATTCCAAGAAAAGGGAATGTTAAAAATAGAATTGGGTGGTGTTGTAATTTTTGAGAATGATAAAACTGGTGATTTCAAACTGACCAAAAATCTAACATTGAAATTTGACAGGGAGCGAAAATTCAAAAGAGATTCCGAACTGTCGTTTTTTGTATGGAATGGAACAGATAAAGCAAAAATTACGACTTCTGTTCTAGTTGGAATTGGTGATTAAATGCCACTCATTCCAAACTTACCGAATCCCCATCACCCATTTATCGTATCCAGAGACATGCCATCATACGAGAACGCAAAAAAAATCGCGGATTCATCAACAAATGGAAATACTGGATTATGGATAGTTGCAAATGACCAAACTACCCGCAACCGAAGAGATGCAGAAATTAGGGCGTTAGTTTCAGGAATTTTAGACGTAAATGATGAGGAAATACCAACATCAACAGAACTTGCATATCGCTTTAAACTAAAGGCTGGAACAATAGTCCGCATATTTTCTGCCAATGATTTCAGAGTAGTAAAATAAAACTGGATGTGTATTAGATGACTTTGGAACAAATGATACTGACAAAACTAGACGATCTGTGCAACAGATTATCAAAGATGGAGGAAAAACTAGACAATCATATTAAGGAAAAACAGCGAAAAGAAAAGACAAAGAAAGACCTTATCTTAATCTCAATTGCCATAATATCATCAATCACCGCAATCTATCAGGTAATACTATGACATACGACACATTTAACGAACTGTTACAGGTTCAATCAACATCACCAGTAAAAACATTCGAATACCAAAACATTACAAAATCACGACTTTGGATAAACAAGTTTGATCTATTGCCCAACATCTATTTTGCCAAATTCGGCAAGGTCAGAATCACAAAAAACGGAATTACAGTATACGAGAACAACCTAAACAACAACAAACTTCTAAAATACTCTCAATTCCCAATCAGGGCGGAAATTCCATTTTTAGATAGGGATGATGAGATGAAAATATACATACATAATTATGATGATTCTGAAATTTCTGAATCCAAATTAGGAATAAGTTTGGAACTGGACTTTGAGGACATTCCCATATCTTCAATTCTCATACCATTTACAATCCAGCAACTATCCCAAATATCAAAAAAAATATCGCTATTTGATAATTCATACATGAATAAAGTATCAGAAAAATATTATAAAGAATTTGATATTACAGGATATTCTAATCTGTCATTTACGATACTGTCTAGATCTGCTGGTTCGGCATTAATAATATCTGAAATTCACAATGCACCACCTGTTGACTTTTTAGACAAACTACAAAACGGTTACTGGGGGAATAATTCAGTATTAACAAAATCTGGTACTGTTGAATCTAAAAATGGTATGTCTTGGGATTATGAAGTAAACACTGATAGAATCACTACAGGTCTACCCACTGGATTCGGATTCTATGATGAATCAAACAATCTATTTAATCCCACTAATGCTAATGGCGTATATGATAGTGATATTACAATATTTGACACAAACAACCTACTAAATGTAAATAAAGAATTTAACTTTGTTTTATCTTCATCATCTGACTTTGATATAGATGTAAAGTTTGTTTATCTTTCCAGTATTTTTTATTCAACTTTCTTTACTGCTGATTTTAGGAATGGTCGTCATACAACACAGCATTCCAGATATGAATATTCCTATGTGGGAAAAAGAATTTTCTCAAACAATGTAAATAAAATAACAGTTGAGGGTTCAAACTCTCAAGACTTTTCAAATCCAACTTTATTATTTGAGAAAGATAACTATGATGATTCAAATTTAGATATTAATTTCTCAACTACGTTTAGGTATTTGAGATTTAAAAAAATAATTACATTCAGTTTAATAGTTGAGGACTGTTTAGAAGCTGATAGTATTAACTGGTCTTTACGAAAACGAGATATTAACGGTTCTTTATTCGATATACCAATTGAAGATCCTCATGTAGGACTTGTTGAAATTCTAAATAATCTACCAGTTAACGGAATGGAATATTTACCGAATCGAGTTATGGGATTCTTTGAAGTGCTATTCCCCGATTATGTTCCAGAAAATCTAAGAAATTTTTTGCTAACTGTAAAACAAGTAGAAAACAATCCATCATTATTACAATTCTCAAAACATGAAGCAGTAGATACTAGTGCAAAATCCATAAAAATAGGACTAGAATCCAAAGGATCAAATGATGAATGGTTTGAAATTCTTAATTCAATAGGACGGATAAACACCGCTGGAAAAACAACTCAAAACATCAATGAATTTACCAGTGGTCTAGTATTGCCAAAAGGACAATCACAACTAAGGGCAGTATTACAACTATTGGGGAATCTAAAAATATCTGCTGATGTCGTATTGTCGAACTGATTTTATCCTCATATATCAGTTATAATCATACAATACTATGACTATGGGATATTGTGTAAAGTGCAAATCAAAGAGAACTATGAAAGGTGCAACCAAAACAAAGATGAAGAACGGTAGACCTGCAACTAAAGGCAAATGTGCCAAATGCAATACTGGTATGTTTAGAATTGGTTAAGATAAAATGAAAAAACTAAACAAAGAAAATATATCAAAAATAAAAAATGTTTCAGGATATTACCAAATTTTCAACAAAAATAGAAAACTGGAATATGTAGGGGTATCTAAAGTATTACGCCACAGGTTACAATCATACTATCAAAAAGACGATTTCACAGTAAATAAAACTAAAAGGTCTCTTAGACCACATGCAAAAAATTTCACTGTAGCATATATGGGCATTCATCAGGCTAGAAGACTTGAAAAAGAAATGAAAAAAGACACGCCACATAATAAATTATGAGTTGTAATTTATCTAATATCGTTATATTGTAACTGAATTCAAACATGCCAAAAACAGCACTAAAACCAAATTCAAAAAACATTCAAAATCGTGCCTATTTTCAATTGAAACACCAGGACAATTTTTAGGACCAGGAAAAAGCACCGTACAAAGACTAACGAATATCATAAATTAAAAAAATTCAGATACATTAATTATCAATCAAATCAATTATTAGTATATGCAAAACTCTACTAAGAAATTCAAGTTAAAGGATAGTTTTCTAGTAAAATGGATTAAGAGAGTTGGCAAGTTTCAGATATTTAGAATTGGAATATTTGAAACTGGTTTGATTATTTTCTTGATTTTAGTTTTAATCAAGTATTGGAACTTCTAAAATTTCATATACCCAGCAAACGCATGGCGTTATAATCCATTTTTCCAAGCCTCTTAGGATTTTCCCTTTTTGGCTTTCATTTGTCCAATTATTTTCTAAAGTCTAAGAATTAACTGGACAAATTAGTAGGTTTTAAAACATGGCCTGCTGTGACAAATCCAACTTGGCCATCAGTTGTAGTGGCACCAATGGTTATGGTTCCTGGTACAATATCTATATCAGTAGTAGTAGTAACATTTTGTGACATTAGCATTTGCTGGCCGCCATAAAACTTTTTCACAGTTGTAGATAAAGTACTTTGTGATGTAATCTTTACATCATCAATGCCTACATCTTCACTTGGAGAGCTCATTGATGCTACAAATCGTACCTTGAAATTACTGGACTTGTAAGGGAACAAATCAAATGTCTCTTTGTGCCAGGAATCATCGTCGTCTCCATTCTCAGTAGATGGGAAAGTACATCAAATTACACATTCTAGAAAATAATTATTTTTGTTATTTCTAAAGTAATGAATAATTATCTTTACAAAGAAATATTTGAGAATTTCAATTGATATTATTGGTTTGTGATTTTGTACATTGGTTTCTTCTGAGATAATCAAATTAGCAATTATCCATGCATTGTACAAAATCAATGAATAGTAAAAATACAACAATCTTATGGATTGGTTTGAACTGGTGGTTTTTGGTCTGAACCTTCCCACACATGCATAGCCTGTTTCAATTCCCCAACGTTTCTTGTAATCAGTTGGAATGTTTTGTATGTTATATGATATTTCTTTTGGTGAAACGTTTGTTGCAAACACAACATACTGATCAATAATATCTGATTTTTTTCTTGCATTTTTGTTTGGCAGAATAACTAGAGTAAATGATTCTACATGTCCTGATGATGATTTTATTGTGTATGGCGAGATTGACTTTCTATCTCCATTAACGTATTGTAAAATGGCATCTTTGATTCGAGAATTCTTTTTTGCAGGCATTAGAAATTTCAGATTCTTTTGTTTTATTTCTGAAATTGTTCCAGCTGTGAAAAACTCCCTATCCACTAGCAATAGTTTAATCTTGATTCCATTATTGATGCCATCAGAGAGTAATTTACGCACAAAACCGGCATTTGATTTGTTGTCATACAAAGGATAACAACCTAATTGAGCCCTGATTCTTTTTTCAACGCACTGCATGGTGCAGTAACTCTCAAAATGAGTAGTACTGTTTTTTGATTTTGATTTTATTAAAGAATGATTTGGCAATTTGTCATATCTTGGGATTAGATGTTTGTCAATTGCTACAGTAACTGGTTGCTCCAATACTCCCAATTCTTGTAATTTTGATATGGTACTATCCAGTGAACGATGTAATTGAATTTGCATTGTTTTTTGTGATATTTTTGATATGATTTTTCTCAACCATGAAACCCGTTGGAGAAGCATTATCTGATTCCATTGCCAGTCTCTTCAATCCAGATTCAGAATATGAATTTCCCAAACACAATGACATGATAGAATTGTGTGCATCAGCATTGTGGAACCGTGAGTTATTTTTACTAGAGCATGGAAACAATAAGATATTGTACATTATTTTAGTGATAATATCAAATGCTTTTGATAGTACTACACCTTGGTGTGTCATGGTATCAAATGAAGTACAATGCATATTTGATGGAGTGACATACTTCCATCAAGCTTTTTCTATCTGAATAGATTGATTGAATAATTGATAGTTTTTGATCTAAATTGAGTTACTTTCCCATCTACTGGATGTATGACGTATTTAGTTGGAAATAAAAAATGATGAGAACCATTTGATTGATCCTCATCAAAGTTACATAGTGTAACAGTTTACCAATTTCACTCTATTTGAATAATATTTAATTCTTTTAGGTGTACCGGGTGTGTCCTAAAAGTAGACAAATATAACAATTTTATTCAATTCTGTAACATATTGATCGCATGGAATCACAACAACTATGCAAAACAAATCAAAAAGAGACTGGCAAGTATATGGCACATATCGCAAGGATGAGGAGATTCTATTCTTGGAAAAAGTAAAGAAGACAGTTTGGAGTATGGATACACCATGGGAACCAAAGACAGGCGGACGTCCTGCATTTCCAACAAAAGCAAAGATAATGTGTGCAATGCTAAAGGTAAAGTTTGGATTGGATTATCGTTCCATGGAGTCCCACTTGAGATCAAGGCCGGATCTGTTGGAAATAATGGAGCTCAAAAAAGCACCAAGCAAGACTGTCATTAATGACAGTCTAAAAAGAATTCCAATGCCTTATTTGAAAAAGGTAAACGCAAAACTCACAGAACCAATCAAAAAAAAGACATAGCTCCTGACAGTTCAGGATTTGGTACCAAAAGATGTGAGGCTTGGTTTGACATCAAGACAAACACGCACAAATCCAAGAAATTATATCTAAAACTGCACATCCTAATTGCA
Source organism: Candidatus Nitrosopumilus sp. (assembly GCA_965205425.1). GTDB lineage: Archaea > Thermoproteota > Nitrososphaeria > Nitrososphaerales > Nitrosopumilaceae > Nitrosopumilus. The sequence goes on along the minus strand of CBDBGZ010000009.1, from coordinate 1,042,737 downwards.
ATACAGTCCATGGCAATAGTATCTTTTGACATTACTAAAGGAACTCGTGGTGATGCACCAATTCTCAAAAAACTAATCAAAGACATTCCAAAGGGAATTGGTGATTTTTGTGCAGATCCTGCATATTTGTCACGAGACATTTGCAATATGGTAGCTACTCTGCAAAAGATACCATACATCAAACCAAAGAAGAACACAGTTAGAAATCCCAAAGGCTCTGCATCATGGAAAAAAATGATAACATTATTCCAGGACAATCAAGATGAATTTGACAGACATTATCACAAGAGGTCACTTGTTGAATCAGTATTTGCAGTACTCAAAAGAATCTTTGGAAATAGCTTGTCATCAAAAAACAAGTTGGTTCAAAGAAAAGAGTTGGCGTTGCGTGTAATTTGTTACAACATACGAGTTGTTAATTTGATGGGGGTTACAAAACATGTTAGAGGATAGTTTTAGGACACACCCAGGTGTACCTGGTGGGATTCGAACCCACGAAACACTGGAGTAACTGTTTGGTAAACTGTCTCCTTTGACCACTTGGATATAGGTACAACGTAGTTTCATGTTTTCTGTTATTTGTTCGTTGGATTCTTTAGATATGGTATATTGCGAATCGTGACTAGAAATGAGTTATTCGTTGTGCCTAGATTTGTAAATTATTTTTAATTTATGCCTAGAGTAATTTGTAAAATGATGAAATTCCAACGAATAATGAAATAGATGTGATTTTGATGCAGTTAGATGTGTAGTTAAGAGTGAATTTAGTCGTGATTTTGGTAATTTGTACGTAAATGGTTTAAAGAGTTTATAATTTCAGGCATAATGTTGGATCAGTTGGATCAGTTGGATCAGTTGGATCAGTTAAATAGACCTCTTGCGTAATTACAAACAAAATCTTATCTTTCATTGAATTTAATTTCAAAAATAAGAAAAAACTTTGGATTTTCAAGCCTAAAATCACCTAAACATTCATAAATTGAAATTCGAGAAAAACTGTACATTTGTTTTCTATATCTACCCTAGTTGATGTTGTTAGGATTCCTCCAAGCTTATTTGGAACTACACTCAAAAAGGCTGCAGTAAACATTCTCAAAGAAAAGTACGAGAGTATGATTAATGCAGATTTAGGATACATCATTATGATTTTAGACGCTAAAGTTGATGAAATGGGAAAAATGATTGCCGGAGACGGTGGAACATTTCATAAAGTCGAATTTGAAGCATTGACATTTTATCCTAAATTACAAGAAATCGTTCAAGGTGAAATTGTAGATATTACAGACTTTGGAGCATTTGTAAGAATTGGTCCAACTGATGCTTTACTTCACTTATCACAAGTGATGGATGATTATCTAAAGAGTGATGTTAAATCTGGAATGATATTAGCAAATCAAAGTGGAAGAACACTAAAAGTTGGTTCTACACTTCGTGCAAGAATTACTGCCGTATCATTAGGAAAAGCAGCTGCTATGGGTAAGATTGGAATTACATGTAGACAACCATTCCTTGGTGCAGATGAATGGATTACAGAAGAAATTAAGAAAGCCAGCGGTGGCAAAGAAGAGCCAGCAAAGGAAGAAAAAGTAGAGGCAAGTTAGAATGGCACGAGAAATGGCATGTCGCAAATGTAAACATGTAACAACTCTAAAAGTATGTCCAAATTGTAAATCATCAGATTTAACACCAGATTGGACTGGAGTTGTACTAGTAGTTGATCCAACAAGTTCAGAAATTTCAAAAACTTTAGGCATCACTACAAAAGGAAAGTACGCAATCAAAGTAACATAAAATCTTTAAAATCACATTAACATTTTATCATTATATTGACATTCAATTCTAAAAAACAATTATCACAATTTCTTGCTGAAGATATTGGAAAGGGAGACATTACAAGTAATTTACTACCAAAGAAAAAAATTTCAGTAAAAATTATTTCTAGAGAAAATGCAATTGTTGCAGGAACATCATATGCAAAAGAGATTTTTAGAATTAAAGGATGCAATACACGAATTTTAAAAAAAGATGGCTCAAAAATAAAGCCAAATCAGACAATAATGGTAATCACTGGAAATGCAGGAAGTATTTTGACATGTGAAAGAACGGCCTTAAATCTATTAACAAGAATGAGTGGCATAGCTACTCAGACAAATGCACTTGTAAAAAAAATTCCAAAAAAAACGAAATTGTATGCTACAAGAAAAACAGCATCAGGACTAAGATATTTTGACAAAGAAGCAGTAGAGATCGGAGGGGGTAAAAAACACAGACTCACATTAGATGAGATGATAATGATTAAAGACAATCACATTGCAATTGAGGGGTCTTTATTATCATTAATCAAGAAAACAAAGAAAAAATACAAAAAATTTGAAGTCGAAGTTGAAAATACTTCAGATGCAGTGCTGGCAGCAAAAGAAGGTGCTACAATAATTATGTTAGATAATTTCTCTCCTGTACAAATTAAAAAAACAATTCAAGTTCTTAAAAATCAAAAATTGCGAAATAAAGTAATGCTTGAGGCATCAGGGGGAATCAATTCTAAAAATATCTCAAAGTACGGTCAGACAGGAGTAGACATTATTTCAGTTGGTAGTATTACAAATTCTGTCAAAGGAATCGATATGAGTTTAGAAATTTAATTTAATTCTGCTAACAAGTTAGATACTGCTTTGTTTTTTGGATCTATTTCTTTAATTTTGTCACAGCATTGAATCACTCGTTTAGGTTCTCCCAATTTTTGATGAGAGTATGCCTTTAACAATAAAACATCAACATCATAAGTTCCAATTTCAAGTGCCTTATCAAAATATGAAATTGCAGTTTTGTGTTTATTTTTCAAATAATAGATTCCACCCACAGTAAACAAGACATCGTGATTGTTAGGTACTTTTTGCAGGTATTCTGTGCCTAATTTTAGAGCTTCTGCATATTTTTTTTCTTTAACTAATTTTTTTATTTCTTTTAATTTTTGAGCATTCTTTTTCATTTGAGGGTCTTTTGGAGCTCTAGAAAATAATCCAGTCATAATAAAATAGATTAGCTAATTGCAAGCATTCTATCAATTGCTAAACGGGCTTTATCTGCAATTTCTTTAGGAACTGTTACAACATTTCTTTCATTTATCAATGCATCATAGACTTTTTCTAGAGTAATCATTTTCATATACTGACATTCTGCTTTTTCAGATGCGGGAATGAATGTCTTTTCAGGATTTTGTTGTCTCATTCTATACAAGATCCCAGTTTCAGTTGCTACAACAAAATTCTTTGCTTTTGATTTACTAACATGGTTTAACATTCCTTCAGTTGAAAGAATTGAAACTTTTTGATTAGCATAACTTCCATCAGCAACATCATACATCATTGGAGTTGTGCAACTACATTCAGGATGAATTACAAATTCAACATCTTTCATAGATTCTAATTTTTTAGTTACATCTTCAGGAGTAATTCCTGCATGGACATGACATTCACCTGCCCAAATATGCATATTTTTTCTTCCAGTCATTTTTGCAACATAAGATCCCAGAAACATATCAGGTAGAAACAAAATCTCCTTCTCTTCTGGAATTGCTTTTACTACATTGACTGCATTGGAAGAAGTACAACAATAATCAAGTTCGGCTTTAATTTCAGCAGTAGTATTCACATATCCAACTGCAATTGCATTAGGATGTTGTTTTTTCCAGTTTCTTAATTCATCTACAGTTATTGAATCAGATAACGAACATCCAGCTTCTAAATCTGGAAGAAGTACCTTTTTCTGAGGACTAATAATTGCCGCGGTTTCAGCCATAAAGTTCACACCACAAAAGAGAATTGTTTTTTGTGAAACTGTTGCGGCTTGTCGTGATAAGCCTAAAGAGTCACCAGTAAAGTCAGCCACATCCTGTACATCAGGAATCTGATAATTGTGCGCTAAAATTACCACATCTTTTTCTTTTTTGAGTTTCAAAATCTCTTCTTTGAGTTCTGAGGCTTGTTGTACGAGCATAAACTATAGAAAATTGAAGTGGTGGGGATTTAAAGAATGGGAAATGGTCTATAATTCTCTGAAAAACTAGCAAATGTGGCAATTATTGCCATATTACGTACCAATTTGAATATCATCTGAACAATATTTTTTCAATGTTTCAATGGCAGATAAAATTGCTAGTCTGCTGGTCTTAGGATTATTCGTATCAGGGTAATTTTCAATTGTAAAAGTCATCTTTCCAAATTTTCCTTCAGCTACAATATGATGAGTGTTCTTATCAGTGTCAGGATCAACAATAATTTTTACATTAGTTTTTTCACTACCAATTCCAGACAAAGAAAGTAAAGCTGCAACATTGATGTTCGCAGGGAATAGAGATACTGCTTCTTTTGCGGTTCCATTAAAAATTGTAGATGATGAATTTATTTCATTTAGATTGAGTTCAGATGTTTCAAAAAACTTTACACCCTTTAACGAGTTTGGATGTTTGGTAGTTGTAATAGAGAGGGATTCCAATTCATCCTTAACTGATTTAAGACCATCTAGTCCTGCAATTGCACCGGAAGGGAGATAGATTGTTTTTTTAAAATCCTTACAAGCATCAGATAAAACATCATAAATTGATTCATCTAATAATGCTCCAACACTCATAATCATGAGATCTTTCTTATTTTGCAGAACACTCAAAGATACATCCCTAACTGCATCTTGAGATGCAGCTTCAACAACAATGTCTATAGGATTAGAAGACAATAAATGAGAATTTTCAACAATTTCAGGTTTGTTAGTGAGTTTTTCAACTAATAGCGAAGATTTTTCTTTTGACCCATCAAAGATATGTGTCAAAGTTGCAGGAATTTGTCCAGAATCAATCGCAAGTGCAATTTGAGTACCCATAGCACCACACCCCAACAAACCTATTCGTTTCAACAATCAATTATAGAAATTATCTCTTAATTAATTCTAGTCTGTAATCAAAAAATCATTAGTAAAACAAGCACAAAGTTACATAGAATTCATACTAAATCTATTTAAAATAAAAATAGATTTTAAAATATTGTTGATTTTACAAAATAAAGTATTTTTTGGAATAATATTTTTTTTAACTCTATCATTTATTCTTCCAGTAAATGCAGAAATCGAATCTCCAAGACAACAAATGAACAAAGGGGTATCTCCGGAAAACATTCTATGTAGAGAAGGATTAGAATTAGTACTTAGAACAAATGGTAATCCAGCTTGCGTAAAACCAGAAACTGCAGAAAAAATGGAAAAAATAGGCATGTTATTTAGTCCAATAAAATTTACAGATTTGAACAATATTGGAAAGTCTTTTCAAGCCACGGACAAAGAAATTGCAACAGTTCCAGCATCAACTATGTCAATTGTGAATTTCTACATTACTGATCATGACTTGAATATTGCACATAGTGGTGTAGAAGTTATTCCAACTGCAGGATTATTTGAATTTACAATCAACGGAATTCCAATTAAAGGACCTGACAACATGATTGAAACAGGCCCTAACACAGGACAATTTTACATAAAATTAGAGTTACCCGATACAATCGATGGAAGGCAACTAAGTCAAGATGACATTATACTGATAAAGTATTTAGATAGATCAGATTATTCAGGAGAGGAAAGAGTGTTAGTAAAGTCAGTACCACTTACCAAAACATTTGCTAAAATTCAAACAGCTGGAGGAGGTTCTAGAATAGGTCATGATTTTACTGTAAGAATTTATGAACCTGATGCAAATAGAGATTCAAAAGATGTAGACAGAATTCCGCTTAGTGAATTGGAATACAGAGGAGATGGTGGAATTAGAACTACTCTGAATCATCCAATCTTTGATGCGAATTCATCATATCTTCTAGAAACAGGACCTAATTCTAATTTATTTGAAGTTCAAATTAAAATTCCACGCCAATTAGATGGAAAAACAATTCACATTGGAGATGAGTATGAAATTCGATATATTGACAAATCTACCCCATCAAATACAAATGAAAAAATCATTCTAAAGGGTCGAATAGGATAGAAGATTTTATGGATCAGTTTTGTCAAAGTTCAGTATAACCTAAAGATTTTATTCAAACCTACAAAGTATTGTTGTGCTCAATACGGTATACAAAGATGCAATAATTAACAGAGATAAAATGCTCTCAATTCTAAAAGGGCCAAAATTTGAGCAGATTTTACAAAAAGCACGAGATAATTGGATTGAATTTATGCCTACAAAAGAAGAAGTAGTTACGGCAGGAATTGATTCTAGTTTTAACAATACAAAATTTCAAGGAATTGAGCTTTGGGCAACAACTGCAGTTTCAATCAAATCAAATGGAGAAATTCTTGTTGATTTACACAAATCAGGCTTAGGTTCTGCAGATGACATTTCAAGTGTAGCTAGTAAAATGGAGATCGAAGCATGTGAAAAAACAGTAGATGACGTAGACATGGTGTTAATGGATGGTTCTTTACATTCTCAGTTAATGACAAGACAAGCAAATTTAGGATCATCAATTGTAAGGATAATGAAAAAGAAAAATAATGTTGTTTTCATCGCAAAGACATCAAATACAAAGAAACAATTTGAAAATCTAGGTTCTCTTGCTGGAGATATTTTTTATTATAATCATGTAACAAATAATCCAGGATTTAGTAAAATTTTTGTAGAAAAAAAATATGGTTCAGATAAAATAATCTCATCCACATTTGTAAGACTAAGTGATTCTACTCCAATAATAAAATTGGAATTTTTAGGGGAGCAACATGATGAATCAGAGATTAAATCAATTATGAATAAATTATACAAAACCAGTGTGGGTGGATATCCATATGCACTAAAGCTTGCACATAATAACTGTAAAATATCTGATAAAGAGCTTGCAAAGATGGTTAGTTTGCTAGGTCTAAGTAATGAAATAGGTTCACGGGAGGTTCTAGGATGAGCTTAGGATTTGTGATAGGGGAATCAAACCCTACATTTGTTACAGCAATTACTTCAAGAGCATTATCAGTTGGAGAATATATCAAAATTGGTTCAGACGAAGGAGAGATTTTAGGATTAGTTGAAAGATCTTCAGTTTCAAGTGCTGCATTTACAGATGTCAAAAATTTTGATGAAGCATCAGAAAGTACCGAAATTGCGGAACTAAACAAAAGAGACAAAACATTTACGTCACATATTGGGATTTTAGGATTTTTAGAAAATTTAAGAAAAGGGCAGTCAATTATACCTGCAATTCCACCAATTCCAGGTACAGAAATAACCTTACCAAACAAACAAGACTTGGAAGAAATATTCAGTCCTAAAAATGAAGGATGGGTAAGCATCGGCAATCTTTTACGAAATAAATCAATTGATGCTAAAGTGAATTTAGATAAAATAGTTTCAAGACATTTAGGAATTCTAGCAATGACAGGGATGGGTAAAAGTAATTTAGTGTCACTAGTAACAAAACAAATTTCAAAATTAAAAGGAACTGTAATTATTTTTGATTATCACAATGATTACACAAGTCTAAATATTCCACGAATTAATGTGATTGATGCAAAGATCAATCCAAGGTTGTTAGATGCAGACCAACTCTCAGACGTATTAGAGATTAGAGAGAGCGCTACTGTTCAACAAAGAGTATTAAGAATAGCGTTTACAGAACATGTCAAAAAATCAAAAGAGTTTTGGAAGAAATTAGAAAATGGAATTAATTCTATTATAGATTCTGATGATAATAAACTCAAAGAAATTAGATCATCAGCATACAGAGTTCAAGACATAGTTGAAGAATCACAAAAAAGATTTGAAGATATTTTAGATCCGGATATGGGTGATCCAATTAGTTTCATAAAAGAAGGACGTGCAAATATTCTTAATATTTCAGAATTATCAGAAAAACAAGCAAATGTTGCTTTAGCATTTTATTTACAACAGTTACTCAAAGATAGAAAAGATGCAAGTATTGCAAAACATGGAAAAAGTAAGAGAGAGAGAAAGTATCAATTCAATTCACCAATATTTGTAATAATTGAAGAAGCACATGTCTTCATTCCAAAAGATCACGATACAAGTGCAAAATACTGGGCTGCAAAAATTGCTAGAGAAGGAAGAAAATTTGGCTTGGGTTTAGGAATAGTATCTCAAAGACCACGCAGTGTAGATCTTAACGTACTAAGTCAGATGGGTTCATTTGCAATTATGAAGATAATTCAAGAGGATGATCAGCGACAAATAGCCTCAGCAACTGAGTCCACTAGTCGTGAATTAATTGCTCAATTGACATCATTAAACGTCGGGGATGCCGTACTTGTTGGACAGTGGACAAATCTTCCATCACTGGTTCATGTAGAAGAAGTAAAAGAAAAAATAATGGGGGCAGACCAAAGCGCGATTAATACATGGGCAAAAGCAGATAAAATGAAAGAAATTGCTGTAGAATCAACGCAAGGGTTAGTACAGAAAGATTTGTTGTTAGACTAATGTTATTTTCACATATTTCAGATACGCATTTGGGATTAGTACAGTATGGTTCAGAAGAACGTGCACAAGACGTGTATGATGTGTTTAATCAATCAATTGATACATCGATAAAGGACCATGTGAATTTTGTAATTTTTGCAGGAGATATTTTTCATGTTCCAAATCCTAACGGAACAGCAATCATTCAAATGGCAAATGGATTAAAGAGATTAAAACAAAATAATATTGATTCATTTTTTATTTTAGGAGAACATGATATCAGTAGAATTAGAACTACGCCAATTCCATACGTATACCATAATTTAGAATTTTCAAAATATATTGGTCAAGGGAATCCAATTGAATACAAAGGAATTCTTTTAGCTGGATTTGATAAAATTAGAAAAGCAGAGATTTCACAATTTGAAGAAAAGTTTTCTGCAATTGATAATATTGCAAAAGAACATTCAGGTCATAAAATTTTAATTCTACATCAAGGAATTACAGAATTTAACAAATTTGCAGGAGAACTACAATCAACAGATTTACCAAAAAATTTTACATATTATGCAATGGGACATCTTCATGATAAAGACATCAAGCAGTTTAATCATTTAGGTGGGCCAATAGCATATCCAGGTTCTATAGAAATGACAACCAGTGAAGGGATTAAAGAAACAAAAAAAGGATTTTTTGAAGTAGACATTTCTGGAAAAGAGGCAAATCCAAATTGGATTGAACTAGATGCAAGACCCCAAATTGCATTCAAAACAGAGTACGGGGAATTATCAAAAACAATAGATGAAATTTCTGAAAAAATTACAGGCTTTGTAAAAAAGCCTGTTGTAGAGGTGAACATCAAGGGAGAAAACATCGAAACAGACCACATTCAAGCGCAAATTGCAAGGCTAAATTCCATTGTTTTGAGGTGTTTTTGGAGAATTAGCACAAAACAGGGGTCAGATTCTTCAGTATTTCTCGATAGACCAAATATCATCGATGATGAGATGTTTAGACTATCAGTAGATATTTTGGGTTCCGAGCAAGCCGCTAGTTTTGCAATCAAAGAGCTTCTCCCAGTTTTATCATCAGGTGAAATTGAAGAAGCCTCAGAAATCATCATAGAGAATTTTGAAAAATTCAAAAAGGAGAAAACCCATTGATTACTTCAATTGAATTAGGAGACTTTCTAGCGCATACCAATACAAATTTAGATTTTGATAACGGAGTTACAGTTTTTGTAGGACATAACGGAGCAGGGAAATCAAGTATCATTGATGCAATTACTTTTGCATTGTTTGGACAGCATACAAGAAAATCAAACAAAGGACTTATCAAACGAGGTTCTAACCAAGGATTTGCTAAAATTAATTTTTCAGTTAATGGGAAAAATTACGAAGCAGCAAGGAAAATAGATAGTAAAGGAACTCTTTCTGCAAAATTCTCCGAAATCAAAGGAGATGAAATAATAGAAATAGCAGCAGGTGAAAGAAAACAATTTGGCGAATCGATGACACATGAAGTTGAAAAAGCAATCGGTCTTGATTTTGAGAAATTAAAGATAGCATCAATTGTACAACAAGGAGAATTAAATGCAATTATCAATGCAAAGCCTAAAGAATTTAAAGAATTACTAAATGCAATTATAGGAATTGATAAGCTTGATGTAGCTTCAGAATCAATGAAATCTGTAAATAAAGAATTCCGTCAAAGTATTAGAAAAAAAATTGGATACGATGATACACATATTGAAATATTATCAAGAGATCTAGAAATATACCATAAAGAAATTGAAGAGGCCACTCCACAGAAAAATCAACTACAAACAAAACAAGAAAAATTACAAAGTGATATTGAGGATTTAAGAAAAAAAGTCGAAATCGAAGCTCCAAAAATTGAAAAAATCAATCAATTAGAATCAAGAAGAAAAGAACTCATCGAATATGCAAAAGAGGCAATTCATGAAATTCAGCGTGAAATTAGTGAAAATGAGCGTAAAATACGTGATTGTGAAGGGTGTTTTGAGCCTGCAAGCCTAAAAGAAGATTTAGAATCCAAAATTGAAAAAGTAGAACAAACTGTAGATGACACACTAAACAAAATTCAAGAGATGAAAAGTCAGACAGCATCTCTAAAAGAAAAACAACTACTTGCATCAAAACTCCAATTAAAAGATAAGAAATGCCCAGTTTGTGATTCAAATGTAGAAAAACTAAATCCACTTTTCCAAGAAGAACATCTTAATCAAGAATTAGAATCACTACAAGAACAAATCATTTCAAAAGAAAAAGAACATCAGATGTATAATCAAAAAAGAAAAGATTTTTCAAATAAATTACAATCTGCAAGAGATGCAGAAGCTACACTTAGAGCACATTCTATTAATTCAAAAGAAGAATTAGAAAAAATTCAAGTAGATGTAAAAACAAAAAAACAGAAAATTCCTGTTTTAGGTAATACGAATTTGATTGAAATGGCACAAATTGATTCTCATGCAAAAATAATTTTTGAAAATATTTCAGAGTTAGAATTAGAAACCAAGGGATTTGATGAAAATGAATTTTTGAATCTTAAAAAAATGGTTAATCAAAAACAAATGGATCTTTCACAAATTGATCAACAAATAGGAGCTATTTTAGAAAAAATATCTAAAGGAAATGACCAAATCAAAGTTATTGAAAATGCAATTTCAGAATTGAGTATTGTGAAAAAATATGTTACAAATCTTAATGAAATTCAAAATAATATTTTTAGTAGAGATGGTCCTGTTGCTACAAGTTTAAGATCATGGGCACTCAATGCAATCTCAGCTAAAGCTTCAGAATATCTTGCATTACTAAATACAAAAATTCAGAGAATTCAACTTACAGAAAAAGCTAGAGATATTTCAATAATTTGTAATTCAAAAACAGAGGAATTGGATTTGGAGTCACTTAGTGGAGGGGAAAAAGTCAGTGTGGCATTAGCCTTGAGATTAGGAATGGCAAGTCTTCTAGGTGCATCAAATCTGAATTTGATGATACTAGATGAGCCCACAACACATCTTGATGCAGAGAGAAAAAAATCCCTGGTAGGAGTGCTGTCCCAATTATCAAACATTTCAAATTCAGAAACACCAATGCAATTTCTCATAATTACTCATGATGCAGAAATCTTTGAGGATTCTACAGTAGAGCAAATTTACAAATTTGAATCATCAGAACAAGGAAGTAAAGTTACTACACTCTAGTTGACATTAACAATGCCAATCATCCAAGGATGAACCATACAGAAATAATCAGAAGTTCCTGCTTCTTCAAATATAAATTCGTAAACAGCACCTGCCATGAATAAACTTGAATCAAAGACACCAGTTACTCCAGCCTCAACGGTTCCACTAGTTACAGTGTGTGCGGCTGAATCATCATTAATCCAAGATACAGAAGAACCAGTCGATATGGTAATCTCATAAGGTAAATAACATTCGTTTGTATCTTCACATCCTGGAACAGCAGAGCCAGTAGGAATTGAAACTATTGTAGTTGAAGGTAGTGATTGAGTTTCAGGTTCTGGTGTTGGTTCTGGTGTTGGTTCTGGTGTTGGTTCTGGTGTTGGTTCTGGTGTTGGTTCAGGAATTACACTAATAGTACTTTCAACTCCCTTTGGTTCAGTGATATCTTCACCATGTCCTAAACCTTGAATTATTACTAAAATTTCAATTGAAGATTCATCAAGGATTACTGTTTCATGAATAGGATGCATTCCAGGATGTCTGTGTGAACCAGGTTCAGAAAGTATACTTTCACCGTTTTGTGTTGCAAAGATATCATAATTTACGTGATCAACTATTTTCTTATCATCATCTCTAAATTCAACTTCAACAAGTAAAGTTTCACCTACAATAGCAGTTTTGGGCATAATGTAAGAAGTGACAGAAATTGGTTCAAAAATACATTCACCGGGATAATCTAATTTAGCATTAGCAGCATTCAACCCACACATATTGCCATAAGTTTTACCATCAACCCCACACATAGGATCCCACTCCATAGTACAAGCAACGGGTTTTTCTTCAACAGCAACTACTCTTGGTTCAATTATCGCATTTGGTTCCATTGCTATAAAACCAATAGAAATTGCTGCTAGTACTCCAACTATTGCAATAATACCATAAGAAAAATTCATTTCATCCACCTGTTAACTTTGCAAACTGTTCGTTCTTACTTAACTTTTCCATAAATTCAATATTAGATAATGCAACTACGGCAGATTCCACAACGGGTTTATCAGGATCGTTTAATGCTTTTTGAAGAGATTCTTTAGCTTCTTTTGATCCAACTACACCCAATGCAATTGCAGCTTCATGACGTACAAACATACTAGAATCATTTAGAGTTGCATCAGTTAAAGGCGGAATAGCACTAGAATAAGACATTTGTCCTAATGCAAATGCAGCTTCATGACGTACTAGTTCATTTTCATCATTTTTTAAAACTTTAGCAATGTGAGGAACTTTATCTTCTCCTCCAAAATCAACCAAAATACACGCAACCCTTGTTCTTACCACATAATCAGGATGATCTAAAAGGGAAACAAAGTATTCAGTATCTTTTTGTTCATATTTTGATTCCATCTCAGCGAAAAGAGCCATTCTATCTTCAGTTATTACCTGCATTTTGTTTTGAAATTTTTTGTGTCCTATATTAGGTTACTTGAGAAAAAATCAAGAATTAGTTGAGATATGTATTTAATGGAAAAAATCCGATAATCGACTATGAGTGCAAAGATAGGCGAAAAAGCACCAAATTTTGGAGTATCAGAATGGGTACAAGGAGCACCAACAAATTTTGATCAAGAAAATGATCACATAGTATTGTTAGAAGTTTTTCAAGTAAATTGCCCAGGATGTTTCATGAATGCAATCCCAGAGGCAATCAACATCTACAACAAATACAAAGATGAAGGAGTACGGGTCTTAGGTCTTGCTACAGCTTTTGAAGATTTTGATAAAAATACATTAGATAATTTGAAAATGTTAGCAGAAACAGGTGAAGTTATTGGAGAAACCAAAGATGCACTTTCATCATATGGACAATTACAAGAAGGAAATAAACTATCATACAAAATTCCATTTCCATTAGGAATGGATAATCTTACAAAGACTTCTGGCGAAATAAGTCAAGAGAAAATCATGGAGTTTATTTATCCACAAATTCCAGAGTTTGATTCACAACCAGAAGAATACAAAAACCAAATTATTGAAAGAGTGAAAAGTTACATGAAATCAAAGGAATTTTCAGCAGAAACATTTGAGAAATTTGCTCTTCAAGGAACACCTTCCATGATTTTAGTAGATAGAAAAGGGATTCTCAGAGATGTTTCGTTTGGGCAATCAGGACATGTAGATAATATGATTCAAAAATTGCTTAATGAAAATTAACTTAACAAAACTAGAGATATAGACAATACTACAACTATTACAAACCCGCTTACAAGAGCAATTTTTGCATTATCCATGATAAGTCTAATTGTTAAGATATGTTTCGTTCTATTATTTTCTTCTTCTCTTAATTGTGAGAATAATTATTCCAACAACACCGCCAATAATCAAAACTATGATGAGTATGAACACATAGATTAATTCATAATCATATTCTGGTATTGGGGAAAGATCAGGAGTAGGTAGATCAGGATAGATTTCAGTCAAACCAGAAAGATATGTAGTACCAATAATTTCTAATTTATTTTCACCAGAACCTGTAAAATTCAACGTAATAAATGAAATTTTTTCATTGCGATTTAATTGAGGCAAATATTCTTGATCATTTAGATAAAATGTTAGATTGCCACTAAGAAGATTTTGTGGAATTATTACTTCGCCTAAATTATTTTCCAACCCACTACTAATGTAGAGAGTTAGTTTTTTCTCATCTTTATCAAATTCAAAAGTTGGAATATTAAAATTAGAAACAGTTTCTACTTCAAAAGAATGTCCACCTGTTTGAATATCTAATCTTTCAACTAATCCAGTGGCATCAGATAATGCTTGACCATAAGCTGGAGTGATAACAAAAAATAATGCAATAGATATGATAAGTAAAATTTTCAATTTATGCAGTTCTAGGAATTCTTTTGGTTAATTCTTTATCTTGAGCAATTCTTGGATGATCTGGGTCTGTTAAGATTACTTCAAACCAATAATGTTTTCCATCTTTATAGACAAAGTAAGAACCTAAAACTTTCATGTTTGGATATCTTTGTTGAACTCTTCTATCTGCAACAGTTTTCATATCATCATCAGCCTTGATTCTGGTAACACCAAGATGTTTTGGTCTTCTACCACCAGTAGGTCTTTGTTTTCTCATACCACCAGTACCAACTCTCATTCTAACAACAATAATGCCTTGTTTGGCTTTGTAACCTAATCTTCTAGCTCTTTGTAATCGGCTAGGCTTGTCAATTCGAGTAACTGCATTTTGTTTACGCCATCCAATTACACGTTCACGTATCTCAGGAGAATTTTCTTTCCAAAGTCTGATCCACATCTGATCTTGATAACTAGGCATATCGAGAATAGAAAAATTCCCTTTAATAACTGTAAATCGAAAATTATACCTAAGCAATGCTAATCAGTAAAAATTTCTTTGAGGCGGGTCACAATCCACACGCTCAAAGAGTTGCTTCCGCAGAAAACTCGATAAATGACATAGCCTCAAGTAATTAAAAAAGATTCCTCAGTATTGCTTTGAGATTTTTATTGAACATTGGGGATTTTAAAAAATATGGAAAGAAATGTACCAATAATTTCTATGATTTTTGTAATTGGAATTATAATGTTTTTGCCTCAGGTCCAAGCAGAACCAACAGTTTCCATAATTATGGAAAAAACAAGTTATAGTTATTGTGAAAAATTATTCTATACAATTCAAGTTTCCGAAGTAACAGGAGATCCGGCAATTATTCACATTAGCGATGAGTCAGGCAAAGGGAGTAGTGCAATTCCCATATCAATCACAGAATTACAAAATCCAATTCCATCATTAATTCCATTTGAAGCAGAGATTTTTCCTTTAGGAAAATATTTTATTGATATTCAATATTCAGGAGCAAATACTTCGGCAGAATTTGAATTAATAGAATCAGATTCAATTTGTATTCCAGAATTAATTAAACCAATAATGGCCAACTGGCTTTCAGATAATATTTCAGATGGATTCCTTTTGGACGCATTCCAAAAATATGTAGATGTTAAATTAGTAGATATTCCTTTTGAAATTAATCAAGAAAATGTTTACAGTATAAACATCCCAGAATGGGTAAAAAACATAGGGCATTGGTGGTTAGAAGGAGCAATATCAGATGATAATTTTTCCAATGCAATAAATAATCTATTAGAAAGAAACATCATTGGAATTCCAATGCAAATGGAAAATGAAATATGAATAAACATTCAATCATAACAATTATTGCAATTATAGTAATTATCATTCCATTTGCACATGCAGGATTAAGTATTGTGGGAATGCAACAATTAGAATATCGATGGAACAATCCAGGCCAGTTTACATTTTTTACAATGTCTAATCATGGAGACATGGAATTTTGTAATCCGATGCCATTTTGGATAAGTTTTGAGAATTTACAAGTCATTACATTTTATGATACAACCCAAAGAGGAGTGTTTACAGTAAATCCTACAACCATCAACCCACTATCCTCAACAGTACAAGAAGGAACATTTTCATCAGAAGATTTGTCTGCAGCTCAGCATATTTTCATGACATTAGATTTTGAGTTTGATGGTGGAGATATCAGACTCGATCCCAACAAGCTCATAGTAGTTGTTCAGGCAGACATGCCAATTTTAGGAATAATTCCTTATTCAACTACAACACAAATTTCAGGATTTGATTTTGATCAAAATATGAATTCAGAAGATTTAACTTGTGATTAGTTACTTTTGTTGGCTTTAGAAATTAAAGCAAATACAATTCCAACGACACCAGCACCCACAAATGCAATAATTACTCCCATCACCATATCTTTGCCCATCCCTTTGATAGAAGAGTTAGATGGTTGAGGTTTAGAATCAAGTACACATGCTCCATCTTGGAGAATAGTTCCAGGTCCACATCTTTCATCTAAGACACATGCTCCATCTTGGAGAATAGTTCCAGGTCCACATTGTGTAGATGAAGTATTATCTGCTGCGGCTTTGGCTGCTGCTGCATCTGCTGCGGCTTTGGCTGCTGCTGCATCTGCTGCGGCTTTGGCTGCTGCTGCATCTGCTGCGGCTTTGGCTGCTGCTGCATCTGCTGCGGCTTTGGCTGCTGCTGCATCTGCTGCGGCTTTGGCTGCTGCTGCATCTGCTGCGGCTTTATCTTCATCAACAGTGTCTGAAACTTCAACCGTTGTTGAGTCACCAAAGTCATAACCAATAATTTCAATTTCTTCAGTTCCAGAAGGAGCTTCAATACTCAAAGTTCTACTTTCAGAAGTGGTCTCAGTTTCTGAATAATTTGCAAAATCAGCATCTATTAAAACTAAAAATTCATCATCTAATCCTTCAAAGGTAGCATCAAAAAAAGATCTATCAAATGTAATATCCAATGTACCAGTAGAATCAGGAACTTCAACAGTTAAAATTAAAGAAGTTAATTCAGTATCAGCTTCAATTGCAGAAACAGTCAATTCAGTTGTAGTATATTCAACATCAAAAGAATTTCCTTCAACATCAACGGACATTGTTTCAGCATATACTAGTGCAGTTGAAATCATAGTAAACAAGATTAACCCAAGGGATATTTTCAATAGAGAATTCACACTAGGGAGTTGTGTGTGTTTTTCAGAATACAATTCTCTTACAGCAAAATTATTCATTTGTATATTTTGACCTCCGAATTGACGTTAAAAATGAAGAGACGATAATAAATCACGTAAAAGTCAAGCTTTTTTACTTATTTTTAAAGTTCAGGCAGAAATTCTACTAGATTACGCCACGAAGAATCTGAATAATCTTTTCAGCAATTACATTAGCAACCAAAGATTGAGCCTCTTTAGTTTGTGCACCAATGTGGGGAGTCAAAATTACATTGTCCAATTCAGCTAATTTTGTTCCAATAGCAGGTTCTTTTTCAAATACATCTAATGCAGCACCTCCCAATGAGCCATCCTTGAGAGCATTGTAAAGAGCATCTTCATCAACAACACCGCCTCTAGAAGTATTGATAATTTTTGCAGTCTTTTTCATTGTAGACATTTTTTCTGCATCTAAAAGATGGTATGTAGAATCTAAAAGTGGGACATGGATAGAAATGTAATCAGAACTTTGTAACAATGTATTCAAGTCAGCTTTCATCAAACCAACTTCTTTTGCAAACTCCTCATCAATTGGCATTACATCATAACCAATAATATTCATATTTAATGCACGAGCAAGTCTTCCTAATCGTTTTCCAATATTTCCTAAACCTATAATTCCCAAATATTTTCCTCGAAGTTCTGTTCCCTTGAGTTCTTTTTTGAGCCATTGCTCATTTCTTATTGCTCTATCACCTCTTGCAGTTTGTCTTGCTAAAGATAACATTAAACCTAAAACTAATTCTGCAACAGCATTCATTGCTCCTTCAACTGCATTGATTACACGAATATCTTTTGCCTTTGCAGCTTCTTGATCAACATTATCTAATCCAACTCCAACACGAGCAATGATTTTACAATTATCAGCCTTCTCTATCATCTCTTTTGTGATGGTAGTTCTGCTTCTAACAATTACAATGTTGAAAGTAGAAATCTTTTCAATGATTTGTTCTTTAGTAATTTCCGGTTCATATGAAACTTTTAGGCCATTATCAACCAAAATTTTATTCAATATAGGATCTACTTCATCACAAATTAGTACAGAATCTTCAAATCCCATAATCAAACAAAGTGAAGAACGGCATATAATTCATTAAGAAAAATAAAAAGAAAAAAAGATGTTAAAAGATCAAGAAGTAAGGATTTCTGCTACTACAGGAATTACTTCCCATAATGCGACATAATCGCCACTTGCTTGCATTTCAGAAGCTACTTCATCAGTCATTAAACCGTGAATGTTTTGGGCAGGATGTGCAATACTGTTCATTCCCATTGGTGGGACAGCATCACTTGGATTGCCTAAAGCATATGCATAAGATGCTACTGGTGCTGGGATAATTCCTTTCTCAACTAGAATTGGGTTCAAGCCGAATGGGTCACCTGCTACAAAGACTGTAGCTGCGCCAGTGTAAATTGCTGCATAATCATGGTTTACGGCTGCATATGCACCTGGTTCATCAAAGACCAAGTCAACAATCATGTTTTGTGAACCTCCGAGTAACCATGTTTCAGTTGCTGCGGATTGTACTCTGTTACCTTGGGTAACTCTGTCCAAGATTTCTCCAACAATGTGGAAGAATAGTGGTTCGTTACCGTGGTTTTCGATAAAGAGTCTCACGTGTTGATCATTTTCAACAAACAAGAGTTGTGATTGGTATTGCTTGTGTTCAAGTCCATTCCAAGGTTGTGCAACAAAGATGTTCTTGTTTACATCGCCATTGACGAGTAAATTATGAGCCATGTTTGGTACATAACCAAATTGCATTCCATTAACAACTGATGCAGTATTTTGATGGCCAAACATTGCGCCGGCATCATAATTACCTTCAGGTGTTAGGTACATTTGGTTGTATTGGAGTTGGAACTCTAATGCGTCTGCATCATAGAACATTCTGTCTAATGAAACTTCGCTACCATTAACTGAGGTTTTCTCTACCATTAGTTTCTTGTATCCATTGATTGGATCAACGATTGCAATTCCGTACATGCCGGAAAGAACGTGTTGGTCCATACCAATTAGTTTGACACCAGAACAGTGGTATTTGAAAACACCAGCAGATTCAGCAATGTAACAGTATTGACTTGTTTCACCCGGATTAACGGATTCAAAGTTTCCTGCTGACATTTGTGATGCGTGCATGTCGTTACCGTGTCCAGTAACTTCATCATCTGGAATTGTAAGTGTCATCTTTACAACGTCACCTTGTGTAACTCTTAGTGTTGGTCCTGGGACTTGTCCACTAAAGGTCATGGCGTTGAAAGTTTTTCCTCCCATAATTGGAAGTTCAACACTCTCACCGGTCAAGTTAAACTCAACTACGGTTCTACCAGAGTTTTCTAATGCACCACAATCAGTTTCTGCGAATGCTTGAGGCATTACAAGTTGTAAACCGCCCATTTGATGTATTTGTTCAATTACATCAATATCCATTTTGTTGATATCGAGTGATTGTCCAACAATCTGGGTTTGTGTGTATGTGCTTCCGAATAAGGTTGCTCCCATTACAGCTACTGCTGCAATTGTGAAGAGCATACTAACACGCTTATTCATAAAGCAACGACCTTACAAATCCTATATAATAATTCCCATTATTGGCACGTAGTTTTGAGGTTAATTCTGAAAAAGAATGAATAATGGAGAAATTTCAGTAAAGTCATCATGAAATATAGATTAGATCAAGATTCACTTGGAAAAGTCAAAATCCCAGCTGACGCATACTATGGAGCATTTACTGGTAGAGCTATCAAACAGTATCATGTCACAGGAAACAAAAGCCATGAAAATTTGATAAAGTCATTTGTAATGATAAAACGATCAGCTGCAGTTGCAAACATGAAAACTAAAGTAATTGATACAAAACGAGGAAAAGCAATCGTTTCAGCATGTGACAAAATCCTATCTGGGAAACACGTTGATCAATTTGTTGTAGATATGATAAACTCCGGAGCAGGTACTGCATTTAACATGAATTCTAATGAAGTTATTTCAAATGTTGCATTAGAAGTACTTCACAAAAAGAAAGGTCAATACGAATTCTTACATCCAAACGACCATGTCAACATGTCACAATCAAGTAACGATACATACCCAACTGCCATGCATGTTGCAATTTTGATGAATCTCAAAGAAACAATTCCTGCAATTGATATTTTAATAAAGTCACTATCTAAAAAAGCAAAACAATTTTCATCATTTAAAAAAATTGGAAGAACCCATCTAATGGATGCATTGCCAGTTACACTAGGTAGTGAATTCGAAGCATATGTTACGTCAATTACTAAAGCAAGAAAAGAAATTATAGATGCACAAAAAGAATTACAAAATGTTGCATTAGGAGGAACCGCAGTAGGTTCTGGTGCAAATACTCCAAAGGGTTATAGGAAAATTGCCATAGCAGAACTTGGAAAGATTTCAAAGTTATCATTAAAGCCAGAAAAAGATATGCAACATAGTTTACAAAGTAAATTTGCAGTTACAAATCTATCTAGTGCTTTACGAAACTTGGCATTAGAAATTGGAAAAATTGCCAACGACATTAGACTCATGGCATCAGGTCCAATTGCAGGATTGGCAGAATTAGGAATACCAGCAGTACATGCAGGCTCTTCAATCATGCCTGGAAAAGTAAACCCATCTTTAGCAGAATGTATGAACATGATTTGTTTTAACATAATTGGAAATGATACATCGGTTTCTTATGCAGCACATGGAGGACAGTTTGAGCTAAACGTAATGCTCCCTGGAATGCTAAAGTGTATGTTAGAGTCAACTGATATGTTAAAAAATTTCTTACCAATATTTTCTGCAAATCTAATTGATGGACTAACAGCCAACAAAGATAAATTGCGTGCAGACATTGAAAACAGTCCAGTAATTGTCACATTGTTAACTCCAAAAATCGGATATCTAAAATCTGCAGAACTTTTCAAAGAATCTCTGAAAACAGGAAAGACCATTAGAGAACTTGTAGTTTCAAAGAAACTAATGAGCAACAAAGAGATAGACTCTCTATTTGGATAAGTTATGGCAAAAATTTTCGTAGAAGCTTACGGATGCTCTGCGAGTTTTGCAGATTCCGAAATGATTTCAGGACTAATCCTAAATGGAGGCCATACTTTGGCTGAGAATTCTTTAGAATCGGATCTAAATATCGTAGTAACATGTTCTGTTAAAGATTCCACTGCAAACAAGATGATGTATAGGATAAATTCTCTGAAAACAAAACCACTAATCGTAGCAGGATGTCTTCCAAAGGCAGAAAAACAAAATGTAGAGAAATTCTCAGAAAATGCCAGTCTACTAGGACCAAATTCGTTAGGAAAAACACTCCAAGTGATTAATTCAACATTAGGAGGTCAAAAGCAAATTGCGTTAGAGGATTCAGATTTATCAAAAGTGGGACTTCCCAAAGTCAGACTTAATCCAACTGTAGGAATTGTAGAGATTGCAAGTGGATGTATGAGTGAATGTACTTTTTGCCAAACCAAATTATCAAAAGGAGATCTATCTAGTTACAGATTAGGAGATATTGTAAGACAAGTTCAAACTGAAATCAAAGAGGGATGTAAAGAAGTTTGGTTAACATCAACAGATAACGGATGTTATGGGTTTGACATTGGAACCGATTTACCATCACTTGTAAATGCAGTAACAGAAATTCCAGATGATTTTATGATAAGAGTTGGAATGATGAATCCAATGTACATGCCAAGGATCAAAGAGAATTTAATTAATTCATTTGATAATGACAAAGTTTTCAAATTTTTACACATTCCAGTTCAGAGTGGAAGTGATAAAGTTCTAAATGATATGAAACGAGGACACACGTCTGGAACATATAGAGAAATCGTTCGTAAAGTGAAAGAAAGATTTGGAGACTTCACAATATCTACAGATATCATTGTAGGTTTCCCTACAGAAACGGAAGAAGAATTTCAAAAAACAATATCATTACTTGATGAAACAAAACCTGATACCGTGAATCTATCAAAGTATAGTGCAAGACCTGGAACGGATGCTGCAGAATGGGAACAAATTGATGCTGCAGAAGTTAAACGAAGAACCAAGATAATTTTTGAACAGATCAACAAATTGTCTATGGAGAGTAACCAAAAATGGATCGGCTGGAAAGGCAAAGTCCTATTTGATGAGATGACAGATGAAGGAATAAAGGGTAGAAACTTTGCATACAAGCCTATAGCTGTTGAAGATGATATAGAGTTAGGTCAATCACACATAGTAGAAATCACAGATGCAACGGTAAAAAGACTGATTGGTAAGATCGCAAGCTAATTTTTTTCGATCTAAAATTTGATTAAAAAAACGTAAGAAGGTTTTTTATCTAAATCAGAAAATAAGATCAGAATGAGTTTTCAAGTTAAAGAACCAGTTTTAGTCATAGGCCTTGGTGGCGTAGGCTCAAAATTAGCAATTCAAGCAAAAAATACCCTAAATTCAGATTGTCTAATAATTAGTAATGATAAGAAAGATTTTTCAACAGATAATCCATCTGTCCACGTTTCAACAGATTCAGTTGTAAATCCATCAGTTCAGTTAATCAGAGGCTCAACTTACAAAGTATCTGAAGAAATTAAATCAAAAATTTCAGGTTATTCCACAGTTATCTTAATGAGTAATTTAGCAGGCAAAGCAGGCTCAGCCATGGCTCCAGTTGTATCAGAAATGTGTAAAGAATCAGAAACAGGACTACTATCATTTGCCATAATGCCATTCAAATATGAAAAAGATAGAATTTTCAATTCAGGAGTATCTCTAAAGAGAGTAAGAGAGAACTCAAAATGTACAGTAGTGCTTGATAATGATTCACTTCTTGAAAGTAATCCAGATTTGAGCCCAAAAGCATGTTACGAAATTGCAAACTCTGCAATGATGCATGTAGTACAATCACTTGATTCATCAGAAATATCCAGTGAAACAAACATTATCTCAACAAGCAAAGATGGACAAAATATTGAAGATTCACTCAGAGATTCACTAAAAATGCTATATGGTAATGCACCGCCAAACTCAGTAAAACGTTCAATGTTGTATGTTGTCGGAGGTAGCAATATCCCAGTAGGAGTAATTAATTCAATTACAAATCTTACAGCAGGAATTGTTAATGAAAGTAATTCACAGATTGACATGACTTCAAGTACTGAAGATTCCAAAGTTGTAATGTTATCATCAATTCAAGGAATGACAAAGTTTGATAATTATGATCCTTTAGGAATGATTCCACAAGAAGATACATTTGATTGGACTACACCAGATTGTAGTATCGATTGTGAATTAGACCTGTACCAATTAGAATAAACAGATTTTTTAAAATTATAATTTTTGAAAAGAATTAATCTTTCTTTGGTTCTTCTTTAGCTGGTTCTTCTTTCTTTGGTTCTTCTTTCTTTGGTTCTTCTTTAGCTGGTTCTTCTTTAGCTGGTTCTTCTACGTTATCTGAAACTTTTTTGGTTTCTTTTTCAGGAGTAACTTTAGATTCGGCTCCTTCGTCATATCTAGAAACAAGAACATATCCTTCATCGGTTTTACTCATTCTAACCCTAACTTTTCTTGGAGGATTTCTAACTCCCTTAGACCAGATTTCATGAGATAATTCTTCTTCAATTTTGATTGTCTCAACTTTCATGTGATGTTGAGCAAATTCTCTAATCATGTTAATAGCTCTAACAGCTCTATGTTGAGATTGTGAAATTTTTACTTTACCAAGATTAATTGTATAAACTCGTTCTAATTCTTGAGACATTTATCCTACCTCCACATCAGTTGATCTCCAAGCTCTACGCTTTGGATTGGTTCTAACACCTCGTTTAGTTTTGAGAATAATCCATGCGGGTACTGCTGAAGTTTGTCTAGTCTTTTTGAGTAGACGAATTTTCCTTGGAGAGGACTTACGTGCAGCCATAGATGTTCAGGCACGAGGAGCTCTTTTTAAATGAATCTCAGGATTTTAGGCAATCTTGAATCTGTTTTAGAATTCTAGCCGAAGCTCCCCACACAATTTGATTTTGATATTCAAAAGTATACATTTCTTGAATGAGATTATGAGATGGATCTGGATCTTTTGCCTCAGTTTTTAAAAATGTCTCTAAAGGAATATGGAATATTTTTTCAACTTCTGCATTTGCGGAAAGTTTAGGGATTTGATTTACAACTGAAATAAAAGGCAAGATCAAAAAACCTGAATTCAATGTGACAACAGGTTCCAATTGTCCAATAACTTGTTCTTTAGAAATTGGCAATCCTATCTCTTCCCTAGTTTCACGTAATGCAGTTTCTAAAAGATCAGAGTCTTCATAATCCAATTTTCCACCAGGGAAAGAAATTTCTCCTGCATGAAATTTCATGTGTTTGGGTTTTTCAGTCATTATAATAATTGGATCATCATCATAAATCACAACAAGAATTGAAGCTAAACGATACTTTCCATTTGTTTCAATTGTGGGATTCAGCGAAGTAGAAAGTTTGGATTTTAAATCATCTAACTGCATTGTGGTTCTTTCCTACCTTTCCATATGGGTTTTGGTATTCAAAGGTTTTAACCCAGAAGATAAGGAATTGAAATATGACAATTAGGTATGAAGCTAATCCTCCTAAAATTTTACCAGATGTAAATACAAATGAGTCAATTCAAAAATTTGTAGAAAAGATAAAAATTATTTCAAAGAAATGTGATGCAATACACCTAACTGAAAATGTTTTAGGATTTCAAAGAGTGTCACCTATAGAAGCTGGGAAAATCATCAGAAAAGAAATTCCAAATTTACCAATTACTGTCAGTCTTAGAGTTAGGGACAAAAGTGAGAATGAAATATCAGAATTTGTTCAAAGTTGTATTTCAGTAGGATTTTCAGGGATTTTGATCTTAATGGGAGATCCTTCTCAAACAGGGGGAAAAGATTCAGGTCAGATTCCTGGTTTGACAGTAAGAAGATTGAGAGAGCAAGGAGTAGATTCCAAAATTGATTTGTATTTATCAATTTCAAATAAACCTAATTTTTCTAAAATTGGAAAAAAAATAGATGCAAAACCTAAAGGATTTATGACGCAAGTTATTCAAAACATCCAACAAGTTCAAGAATTATCAGAAAATCTCAAAGGATTTTCAATCATTCCAATACTCTTATTCCCATCTCTTAAAAATGAAAAGTCAGCAACATTTCTGAATATTGATTGGGTAAAACATAGTCAAAGGTTTGACGAATTTGTAAAAGAGATACATGAAATTACAGGAGATGTACTAATCACATCACCAAGTGATTTTAGTGGGTTAAATGAATATCTAGAAAAATCAAATAATTAAAGTACAAAATATTTTGCGTCAGGATGATGAATCACAATAGCTGCAGTAGATTGTTCTGGAATAATTTGCCCAGATTCTGTTAATGTCATTCCAGATTTTTCAGGTTGTAATAATTTCCATACTAGATGATGTTGAGACACATCAGGACAGCTAGGAAATCCCCAACTATATCTCAAACCACCTTTTTCTAAATTCAATTCAGTTTTAATTTTCTGATTTATCCATTCAGCCAAGGCTTCGGCTACTTCAACTGCTAATCCATGAAGATAATATGCATCAGTATACTTGTCATCTTTATTCCATTGTTCTATAATTTCAGCCACTTTGTTGCCAACAGTTACAGATTGAAATGCAACAATATCGTCATCTCCAAAGTAATCGGTTAAACACAAATGCTCGGGTTTGGTGGAGCGTGGGAATTCTAATTCTACATCATCCCCATCTGGATTTTCAACAAGAAGTTTTCTATCTTTGTTATGACATTTGAAATAACCATAAACAACTTCAGGTTCAAACAGTTTATCACGAATAATTCGTATTTTCCATTCAGATAGTAATTGTTCATGTTCTTCTTCAGATTCAGAGCCTGCCTTTCCCCTTAATCCCCAAGATAGTTTGAAGAGTGATTTTTTATCAATCATGGTCCAAACGTCAGCCATATTGATTTGATCTAATTTTAAGCGAATTGGCTCTCCAATATTTTTAGGAGTTGGAGCAGTAACTGGTTTTGTTTCACTTTTTGGAAGAGTGTCAGGATCAACTATTGTGGTAGATTTTTCTTTCCAGTTTTCTAATTTTTCTTTCCAATCAGATTGAAGTTTTGATTTTTCATCTGAAACCAAAACATCCATGGTTTTTAGACCTTCAAACATAGTATTGCAATAAAATACTCCCGATTCGTATATTCCATCTTCTTTTGCAATTCTGTTAATGTAATTACTGTTAATTGCAGCTCCTCCACAAAGAATTGGTATAGTCATATTATTTTTTCTTGCATGATCTACAAAAAATTTCATTTGTTTTGAAGTTGATACCAATAAAGCAGATAATCCAATAGCATCAGGTTTTGTTTCATCTATTTTTTCAAGGAATTTTTGTAATGGAACTTGCTTTCCCAAATCATGAACTGTGTAACCATTATTTTGGAAAATGGTCTTTACTAGATTCTTGCCAATATCATGAACATCACCATAAACAGTGCCCAAAACAAGTACACCTTTACTTGATCCTTCTTCTTTCACCAAATACTTCTCCAATTCACCAACTGATGCCTTCATACATTCTGCAGATTTTAGGACAAATGGAAGAATTAGCTCACCAGATCCAAATTTGTCCCCCACCTCCTTCATTGCAGGAAGTAAATCTTCATTGAGTGTTTTTATCGCAGCATCATGAGTTATTTCTTTAGAGACATTTAGAGATAAGATACCTTCAACATCTTCAATGATGTCATTTCGATCAAGTTTTTCTGCAATGGCAGATACAACATCATTTTGAATTCCATCTTTGAGTCTATTTACAATTCTAAAGTTTGCACGTTTTCCTGCTGGCCACGTAGGATCTACATCTACCTTCTTTGAAGCAGTATTGCTTTGAGGTCCTGCATTCTCAAAATAAGTAATCAAATCAGATAAGGCATTTGGATGAGTATTAAAGATTAGATCATCTGCAAGTTTTTTCTCTTTTTCATCAATTTCGCCATATGGAATAATCTCTTTTGCATTTACAATTGCCGAATCAAGACCAATTTTGACCGCATGGTACAAGAATGCAGAATTTAGAACTTTTCTAGCATAAGGTGAAAGACCGAAGCTTATGTTACTAAGACCTAAAGTAGTGAAACAATTTGGAAATTTTTCTTTAACCAATCTAATTCCTTCCAGAGTATTTTTACCTGCATCAAGGAATTCAGCCTCACCAGTTGCCAAAGTAAATGTAAGAACATCAAAAATAAATTGTTCAATTTTTAAACCATATTTTTTTCCTGTTTCATAAAGTAATTCAGCAGTATCAACTTTTTGTTGAGGGGTTTTGGCCATGCCTTCTGGACCAATGCATAATGCAATCGAAGGTAAGCCATACTTTCTCATAAGTGGAGCTAGTTTTTCAAATCTACTTCCATCACCTTCAAGGTTTATTGAATTAATTATTGGCCTTCCTGGAATTTGAGTAACTGATGCTTCAATGACTTCAGGATCAGTTGAATCAATTACAAGTGGAGCATCAATTTCTAAACTTAATCTTTTAACTAAATTTAACATGAACTCTTTTTCGTCTGCACGTTCTGTAGTTGCAACACAAACATCAAGACAGTGTGCACCATCTTCAACTTGAAGTCTACCCAAATCAACTAGTCCTTCATAATCATCACCAAGAACTAACTTCTTTGCTTTACGAGAACCCTGCGTGTTAATTCTCTCACCTATGATTAAAGGAGCTGGGACTTGTTTTAGATCAACTGCTTTTAATGCCGAACTTACTCTTGGAACTGTCAATGTTGTAAAATCACACCTGTTTTTGTAAATACTTAACCCTCGACAGAGTTAGCTTTTTCGTCAATTACTTTCCTTAATGCCTTGATGTGTTCAGGGTTTGTCCCACAGCAACCACCAATAATTCGAACTTTTTTGTAGTCATTAAGAAAATCACCTAAAGCATCACCCATTTTGTTAGGAGTCATTTTGTAAACTGCTTGTCCGCCATCATTTTCAGGCATGCCGGCATTTGGTACTACCAATATGTTATGTTCATCTTGTTCATTTAACCACTGAACACTAGGATTCATCTCAATAGGTCCAGTAGAACAATTCAAACCAAAAACATCAATCCCCATATCAGAAACAGTTGTGTATGCAGCTTGGATATTTGTGCCAAGTAACATCTTTCCATATTGATCCAACGTAGTATTTGCAATAATAGGGACTTTTTTACCAGTTTTTTTTATCGCATTGTGACATGCCTCAATAACTAATTTAACCTCTAGAATATCTTGACTTGTTTCAATTAGTAGTGCATCAACTCCACCAAGAATTAATCCTTCAGCTTGTAACTCAAATGCCTCTCGGATTTCATCTAACGGCATTTGACCTAAGTCAGGATCATTAGAACTTGGAAGATATCCTGTTGGACCCATAGAGCCAATTACATATCGAGATTTATCAGTATACTCTGCACATACTTCAGATGCAATTGTAGCAATTTTTTTGTTAAAGTCAACAGTTTGATCACCAAAACCATATTCATCAAGTTTAATTTTGTTTGATCCAAAAGAATTAGTTTCAATACAATCAGAACCAGCATCCAAATAATTTCTATGAATTTCTTTTATCCATTCTGGATGGGTAACAACTAATCCATCATTAAACCCATCTTGATTATTTGGAAAATCTTCAGGTTTTGGATCATGTCGTTGAATTTCAGTTCCCATTGCACCATCAAACAATAGAATTCTATTTTTCATTGCATCAAGAAATGGTTCTTTTTCAGTCATCCTAATTTCAAAATATTTCAGCACAGTTTAACTCTTTTCAGAAAAAACCACAAAGAGTTGTTGGATTGATACGTATGTTGAAATTAGGTACAAGTTAATTTTATGTACATTTATGCAAAAGTCTCAGGTCAATAATCTAGTTCGTAGTGCCACATTTTTTCAACATGCTGGAATTTCAATAGTCTTTGTTTTCATGCCTATTATTGCAGGAGGGGTAACAGAGTCTATTTTTGAAATTGGGTTACTAGTTGCATCATTTAGTTTTGCTCAGATTTTATCTGAAATCTATTTTGGACGACACTCAGATAAGAAAGGAACCAGGCTCAAATTCATCAGAATTGGCTTTATTGGATGTGCCATAGCATTTGGATTACATTATTTTGCAGATGATCTTGGCGTATTTTTCTTGGTTAGAATTGCAGCTGGTATTGCAAGTGGGATTATGATTCCAGCAATGATTGCGTATACCTATGAGGCAAATATTGACAAAAAAAGAGCAGCAACAGTAATCTCATTTCATGCTTTAGGATGGCTTGCAGGAATTGCTGCAGCAGGAATTGCAAATGATCTCAAATTAATTTTCATATTAAGTGCTGCATCATTTCTTATCGGATTATTATTTACAATTAGACTCCCAAATCCTGAACAAGTAAAAGAGACAATCCCAGGAACTACAAAGAAAATAATTTCAAAAAATAAATTTCTGTTTTTATCATTATTACTAAGGCACATTGGTGCAGCAGCAGTATGGGTTATTCTTCCCATAATGATTGTAGAAAAGTTAGGAGGTGAACTATATCACATTTCAATAGTGTATGTAGCAAATACACTGACAGCATTTGTTTTGATGAATGTGATGGCAAGTAAAATTCACTTATCTAATGTAACGAAATTCAAAATTGGAATTGGTGGTACAACGTTTGTTTTTGTTGGATTGTCTGTAGTTGCAGAATGGTGGATGGCAATGCCATTTATGGCACTAGTTGGAGCAACTTGGGCATTTTTATTCATTGGTGGGAATTTTCATTTGATGGAGAACAATCCTCGCTCAACATCAACTGGAATATTTAGTTCAACTTTATCAATTGCAACTGTGATTGGCCCCGTAGTTGCAGGTGCAATTGCATTTGCATTTGATTATGTTGCTGTAATGTATTTTGCAATTGCAATTATCATTTGTGCATTTGTGATATCTCTAAAGATAAAAAATGAAGTGACAAACCCTTAAGGTGACTTGTCAAATTAATTAAAAATTTCTCAAATTTAGATTCGAATCCTAAGAAATCTAGTCGGTCAAAGAAATTATCTCAATCCCCAACGAGACATCACTTTGGTTTCAAGCCTCTTGAAAATTACACCATCAACTACCAATCCAATTGCCATAATTACCACCATTATTCCAATGACTTGTGAAACATCATTTAGAGAACGTCCAGCATTTAGCAAGAATCCCAGCCCTAAGAAAGAAAACAAGATTTCTGCACCAATTACACCCCTCCAAGCAAAGGCCCAGCCTTGTTTAAAGCCAGAAATCATGTATGGAAAGGCGGCTGGAATCAATACCGCAGTAATCAACTGGCTACCCTTTGCACCCATATTTCTGGCAGCTTCAATAAAGTGAGGATTGATGTTTTTGACGCCCGTGTATGTGTTGATAGTAACTGCAAAAATTGCACCAATTGCTGTGACAAATATTATTCCACCATCAGTTAAACCAAACCAGAGTATTGCTAAAGGTACCCAAGCAATTGAAGGAATTGATTGTAAACCTAAAACTAGAGATCCAACAGTTTGATTGATTACCTCCACTCTTGCCATAAATATTCCAAGTACAATCCCCCCACCGATTGCAATTCCTAGCCCAATAGCCAATCTCCACATACTAGTTGCTATTCCATATAACAAACTACCATCAGATACACCATAAGCTAAATCTTCAGCCACTTCATATGGAGATGGAAATATGTTATCAGGCCATACTCCAACCATGGCAATGATTTGCCATACTGCAATGATTCCAATATAAAATACAATTCTATGAGGTGTAAAGTTTTTTGCCATTAGTATCACTCTTGTCTTTTCTTTACCTCAGGTCTAAGTTCTGCCAAGATGTCTTGTTGGAATTTAAGTAATGCCTCATCTTCAGTTATTCTAGGTCTTGGGAAATTGTTATCAACTTCTTTTTTAATTACAGATGGACGATTACTAAAAATTGCAACTTTGGTTCCAAGAACTGCAGCTTCTGAAACACTATGAGTTACAAACAAGATTGTCTTTTTTGTTTTCTCCCAAATCAATTGCATTTCAACTAATAGCAAGTCACGAGTCTGTGCATCAAGTGCAGCAAAGGGTTCATCCATTAATAATACATCAGGATCCATTACAAGAGCTCGAGCTATAGCTACACGTTGTTTCATTCCAGTGGAAAGTTGGTAGACATAAGAATCGGCAAATTTTGTTAATTGCATCATGTCCAAATATCTATGAGATATTTTGGCTCGTTCTTCTTTTGGAATTCCAGCCATCTTTAATCCAAATTCTACGTTATCTTGAACCTTAAGCCATGGAAACAACGCACCCTCTTGAAATACCATAATTCTTTCAGGTCCAGTTTCTGTAACATTTCTCCCATCAAACAAGATTTGCCCATCATCAGGCTTTTCCAAGCCTGCAACTATGCGTAAAAAGGTGGATTTACCACATCCTGAAGGGCCCACTAGACATACAAAGTCTCCAGCCTCAACTTTGAGATTGATACCTCCAAGAGCTTTGAGTTTGTGAGAATCATGGCTAAAATATTTTACAATATTTTTTGCCTCAAGTTTTGTCATGTGTTATTTTCTCCTTCAATGTGATTTGTATCAAAGAGGTAAAAAATACCAGACAAATCATATCCATTTCTTCCAAGATATCCCAGGGCATCTGCCTTTTCAGCAAATGAATGAACAGATTCAGGTAATGGATCTGCAGTGATAACAAGATTGGACAATGCAATATCTACAACATCATCAGATAATGATTGACCTAAATGAGAATTCAAAAAAGCGTTAAAAACATCTCTAGTTTCAATAGGATTTTGATTAATCCAAGTTGCGGTTTCATGATGGGAATCTAACAAATTTGTAATTAACTCCGGATTTTTTTCTACAAAATTTGCATTTGCAATTAAAAGAACAGATGCAAATTCTTTATTTGGCCACAATTCTTCTTCATAGAATAATCTTTTTCCATTTAGTTCAGTTTCTAAAATTGTAGCCCATGGTTCTGCAATCCATGCACCATCAATGTCACCTTTAACAAATAATGTATAGATATCAGGATTTGGAATATTGTAAACTATTACAGAACCACCTTTATCAGCTGTTTTTAATCCATGCTCAGATAGATAATGTCGCAATGATACATCCTGAGTATTTCCAATCTGAGGTGCAGCAATTTTTTTTCCAGTAAAATCAGATGCAAAATTTATTTCAGATTCAGGATGAACGATAAAACTTGCTCCACCGCTTGCAGCACCAGCAAGAATCTTTACGTTATGATTTTCAGAATTCAAAAATCCATTAATTGCAGGGCCAGGTCCAACATATGCCAAGTCAACAGAATTGGCAAATAGAGATTCTATTGCTTGAGGACCACTGTCAAAAACACGAGTTTCAATCCTGGGTTGTTCTCCAATATTTGCTTCAAAGAATCCTTTTTCCATCCCTACAATAGGAATGGCATGTCCAATATTAGGAAAATACGCAATACGGATTTTATTTTCATTAGATGAATCACTAGAGTTTAGAGCAATTCCCAATACAGATAGTAAGATAATCCCCACGATACTGGCAGAAATTAACGATCGAGTTTTCATAAAACAGCGTTATATTTGGCGGTTAAATAATCATCGAATTTTAGCTCAAGCTAGTCAGAAATTTTTTGATAATAATTTGATTTGAGCCTATCACAAAAGATAAATTCCAAAATACGACGAAAAAGATGTTTTATGACTCAAAAAGGAATTCTTGCATTTTCAGGTGGACTAGATACATCAGTTGTTGTAAAGTATCTACAAGATGAGCATGACATGGATGTCATTACAGTTACTGTAGATGTAGGTCAAGGTGACAATTGGAAAAAAATTGCAGCAAAAGCAAAAAAGCTCGGTGTAAAAAAACACTATAACATTGATGCAAGAAAAGAATTTGTCAAAGATTACATTTTTCCTTCAATTAAAGCAAATGCACTATATCAGAAAAAATATTGTCTAGCAACAGCTCTTGCAAGACCACTAATTGCAGAAAAAGTATTAGAGATTGCAAAAAAAGAAAAAGTAACTTCTCTTGCACATGGTTGTTCTGGAAAGGGAAATGATCAAGTACGATTCGATATTACATTACGTTCAGGTTCTGATCTTCCAATTATAGCTCCTATACGAGACAAGAATTTAGATAGAGATACAGAACTAAAGTTTGCAAAAAAACATGGGATTGAAATTGATACTGTAGCAAAAAAATTCAGTATTGATCAAAATCTTTGGGGACGTGCAATTGAAGGTGGCGTGTTAGAAGATCCATATAATGAACCACCAGATGATGCATTCATTTGGGTTAAAACAAAAAACTTGCCAGACAAACCAACATACTTGGAAATCAAATTCAACAAAGGAATTCCAGTTGGAGTAGATGGTAAATCAATGGAGCCACTAAAACTAATTGAATATATCAACAAGAAAGCAGGAAATGCAGGTGTTGGCATAGTTGATCATATTGAAGACAGGGTTGTAGGAATTAAATCTCGAGAGGTATACGAAACTCCAGCAGCAACCTGTCTAATTGAAGCTCATACCGATTTAGAAAAGATGGTTCATACCAAACATGAAAACAAGTTCAAATCAATGATTGATGATGAATGGGCATATTTGGTATATTCAGGTCTTTGGCAAGATCCTCTAAAAACAGATCTAGATGGATTTATTGAAGCAGCACAAAAACCAGTTTCAGGCACTGTGAAACTAAAGTTGTACAAAGGAAGTCTCAGAGTAGTCGGAAGAAAGTCAAATAACTCATTGTACAGTCACAATATTGCAACTTATGGAGTAGAATCAACATTTGATCAAAGATTAGCCAAAGGATTTGTAGAATTATGGGGAATGCAGTCAACAGAAGCTAATAAATTACAAAAGAAAAGGTCAACAAAAACATGAACTGCCCAGAATGTGATGCAACACTAAACATCCCAGACGATGCCTCAGTAGGAGAAATTATTTCCTGCCCTGATTGTGGCGCTGACTTTGAAATCGCTAAAAAAGACGGATCAAATGTTGAGCTTAAACAAGCAGAAACCGTAGGCGAAGACTGGGGAGAGTAATGTCAAAAATCTGTATTGTGTTTGACCGCTTAAGAGCGGAAGAAAAAATGCTTCAAAAGGAAGCATCAGAATTAGGACACGATGCATTGATGTTAGATGCTAAAATTACTCAAATCAATACAGATAGTAAAAAAGAAGATTTTGATTTAGGGGATGTTGTTTTAGAAAGATGTGTTAGTTATTTTAGAGGATTGCATTTTACTTCCAGTTTAGAATTCATGGACATTCCAGTATTAAACAAATTTGAAGTTGCAAATATTTGTGGAAATAAAATGTTCATGACATTACTTTTGAAAAAAAATAACATTCCAACACCTAAAACATATTTTTCATTTTCAAGTGATAGTGCAGCAGAGAATTTAGAGAAAGTTGGATTCCCACTAGTCATTAAGCCAGTTATTGGAAGTTGGGGAAGAGGAGTCATGCCACTCAAAGATAAAGATACCATGGAAGCAGTTTTTGAAATTAGAGATATCACAGATAGTCCTCACGATAGAATTTACTATTTGCAAGAATTAGTTCAAAGACCACCAAGAGACATCAGGGTAATCACTGTTGGTGATGAGCCTATTGCAGCCATGTATAGAAAATCTTCAGGTGGATTTAAAACAAATATCGCACTAGGGGCAGATCCAGAGCTTTGTGAGATCACAAAAGAGATGGAAGATATGGCAGCAAAAGCAGCAAAAGCCATGGGTGGCGGAATCTTAGGAATCGACATGATGGAAGACGATGAGAAAGGACTAGTTGTACATGAAGTCAATAATACAGTAGAATTCAAAGGGTTGGCAAGAGTTGCACAACGAAATATACCAAAAGAAATGGTAGAATTTGCGCTAAACTACGTAAGAAAATAAATTATACTCCTTTAGGAGGTGTCTTATCATGAAAGTAGGAGTTGTAGGAGCATCAGGATATGTAGGTGGAGAAACACTTCGTCTTCTGGTAAACCATCCAGATGTAGAGATCTCAATGGTCACATCAAGACAACACGTAGGAGAATATCTTCATAGAGTTCAACCAAGTTTGAAGGGATTTACCGATCTTACTTTCTCAGAATTAGATTATGACAAATTAACAGACAAGTGTGATGTAGTTTTCACTGCAGTACCACATGGAACAGCTACTGAAATTGTAAAAGCACTCTATGATAGAGGAATCAAAGTAATTGATTTGAGTGCAGATTATAGATTACACAATCAAGATGCTTATGACAAATGGTATGGTTGGGAACATCCGCATCCAGATTATTTAGAAAAATCAGTTTTTGGCGTTCCAGAATTACATAGAGAAGAAATTAAAAAAGCACAACTAGTTTCTTGCCCAGGATGTATGGCAGTTACATCAACGCTTGCACTTGCACCATTAATCAAAAATGATCTTATCGATACTGATCACATTATTGTTGATTCAAAAATTGGTTCATCAGGAGCAGGTTCAGGTTCAGGAACTGCTCATGCAATGAGAGCTGGTGTAATCAGACCATACAAACCAGCAAAACACAGACACACTGGTGAAATCGAACAAGAGTTAAGTGAAATTGCAGGAAGTAAAATCCGTGTATCAATGAGTCCACATGCAGTAGATGTAGTTAGAGGTATTTTGTGTACAAATCATACATTCTTGAAAAAAGATATTGAAGAAAAAGAATTATGGAAAATTTATCGTCAGGCATATGGTGAAGAAAAATTTGTTAGATTAATCAGAGATAAAAAAGGATTGTATAAATTCCCAGATCCAAAATTCCTAGTAGGTTCAAACTTTTGTGATATTGGATTTGATTTAGATGAAGATAACAATAGATTAATTGCATTATCAGCATCAGATAACTTGATGAAAGGTGCAGCCGGTTCTGCTATTCAAAACATGAATGTAATGTGTGGTTTTGATGAAATGGACGGATTAAGATACACTCCATTAACTCCTGTTTAGAAATGATCACAATCAAAATTGGCGGAAGTGTAGTAGATGATTTACATCCATCAACAATTTTAGATATTAAAAAAGCAGCAGAAACTGAAGGTATCATAATTGTTCATGGGGGAGGAAAAGAAGTTACCAAAGTATGTAAACAACTTGGAAAAGAACCAAAATTTGTCACATCTCCAAGTGGTATCAAAAGTAGATACACAGACAAAGAAACTGCAGAAATTTTTACCATGGTAATGTCAGGTAGAATTAACAAAACCATTGTTCAAATGTTACAAAAAAATGGCATTAATGCAATAGGTCTTTCAGGAGTAGATGCAAAAGTCATAGAAGCTGATAGAAAAAAGAAATTACTAATAGTAAATGAAAAAGGACGAAAACAAGCAATTGATGGCGGTTATACAGGAAAAATTAGAGAAGTAAATTCAAAATTCATCAAATCACTCTTAGATCAAGGTCTAACACCTGTAATTTCACCCATAGCAATGAGTGAAGAATCAGAATTTCTCAACATTGATGGAGACAGAGCAGCAGCGTATGTTGCAGGCAAAGTTGGATGTGATAAGGTATTATTCATCACAAATGTTGATGGATTATTAATGGATGACAAACTTGTTCCAAAATTAACATTAGCAGAAGCAAAAGAAATTAGACCTAAAATAGGACCTGGAATGGAAAAGAAAATTTTGGCATCTACTGAAGCATTAGATATGGGAGTCAAAGTAGCATTAATTGGAAATGGTCAGAGAGAAAATCCAATTTCATCAGCTATTGCACATGATAATTGTACGGTGATTAAACATGAGTGAAGACCAATTTATGGGAAATCTCTATCAGAGATTTCCAGTTACAATTGAAAAAGGTGTAGGATCACATGTATGGGATGTAGATGGAAAAGAATACATCGATTGCATGGGAGGATACGGAGTAGCTTTAGTTGGTCATAAAAATCAAAGAGTAAACAATGGAATCAAAGAACAAATTGATAAGATCATTACAGTTCATAGTTCATTATACAATAAAACAAGAGAAGAATTTTTGACAACACTGATTGGATTAGCACCAGAAGGTTTGACACAAGTCCACCTAAACAACAGTGGAGCTGAAGCAATTGAAGCTGCCATGAAATTTGCAAGAAAGTTTACTGGGAAAAAAGGAATGGTTGCAATGAAAGGATCTTATCATGGAAAATCATTTGGAGCATTATCATTAACATTTAATCCAAAATATAGAAAAGCGTTTGCTCCATTAGTTGAGAAAGTTTCATTTGCATCTTATGGAGACATTGAATCATTACGTTCAGTTGTAGACGATGATACGGCATTTGTGATCTTAGAACCAATTCAAGGAGAAAGTGGAATCATTGTTGCGCCAGAAGGATTTTTGCAAGAGGTAAGAAAAATGTGTGATGAAAAAGGAATTGTGCTAATTTTTGACGAAATACAAGCTGGTTTAGGTAGAACCGGACGATTATGGGCTTGTGATCATTGGAATACTGCTCCAGACATCCTATGTTTAGCAAAAGGAATTGCAGGTGGAGTTCCAATGGGTGCAACTCTTGTAAAACCAGATATTCTAGCTTCAATAACTAAGGGCGAACATTCATCAACATTTGGAGGAAATCCAATATCATGTGCAGCAGGAACAGCAGCTCTTAAAGCAATCACAGAAGATGGTCTAATTGAAAATTCTGAGAAGATGGGGAGATTATTCAGAGACGGATTAGAAAAATTAAAAGAAAAACATCAAATGATTAGAGAAATTAGAGGAAAAGGTCTCATGATAGGAATAGAGATGAAATTTGAAGTTAAAGATATTCTATTTGGATTAATCAAAAAAGGAGTTCTTATGCTTTATTCTGGAAGAAATATTCTCAGAATTCTTCCTCCACTAGTAATATCTGAAGATGACGTAACAAAAGTTTTACATGCTCTTGATTTAGTACTAACTGAAGAGGAAGAAAAAAGAAATGTACAAGGATAAAGTAGACGAAAAAATTATTGGTTACCTAAAAGAAGATTCTAGAGAATCGTTTGTAGACATTGGTAAAAAACTGAAATTATCAGAATCAGCAGTTAGAAGACGTGTAAAAAATTTAGTGGATAGTGGAACTATCAAAAAATTTACTTTAGAATTAGGTGAAGAGAATACAACTAGTGCAATTGTTCTAGTTTCAGTAGACTCTGCAACAGATACATCCAAAGTATCACTAAAACTAGCAAAATTGGAAGGAGTGAAAACAGTTTATGAAATCACAGGTCAATATGACATTACAACAATTATGAGTGCTACAAGTATTGCTGAAATAAATAGTAGTATTGATGCATTAAGAAAAATTACAGGGGTAGTAGACACCAACACAGTCATAATTTTAAGAAAAATTATCTAAAAACGACTTTCGTTTCATAATTTAATTTCTAAACTAATTTAGGATCATTCTTGCATATTTCCAACGAAGCTAGTACGAATATGTTTATATCATCAATTTATAGCAACGATATTAGCAATGAAAGATCCGAATCACTATGCAAATCTATACAATGCATATGACAAAAACCAAAAAAAAATTAGAGTGTTAGATAGTACACTTAGAGAAGGAGAACAACACCCAGGTGTTTCATTTACAAATAAACAAAGAATCCAAATTGCATGGATGTTAGATTATTTTGGAGTTGATCAAATTGAAATTTCACCAGTGGTTTCAAATGATCACAAAGAAGCAACTAAAACAATTATCAAACAAGGACTAAAGGCAGACATTGTATCGCATGGACGTGCACTCAAACAAGACATAGACATTTCATTAGATTGTGATGCAAAATGGTGTGCAGTGTATTTAGGAATTTCAGACATTCATCTTAAAGATAAATTACGAATTTCAAGAGAAGAAGCACTTGAAAGAGCAGTAGAAACAGTAGAGTATGCAAAATCTCATGGACTAAAAATTAGATTTACAGTTGAAGATGGAAGTAGAGCAGAACCAGAATTCTTACTAAAAGTGTGTAAATCTATTGAAGAAGCAGGAGTAGACAGAATTAGTCTTCCAGATACAGTTGGAATTTTACGTCCAATTGGAATGTATAATTTTGTTAAAAAGGTAAGAGAAGTTGTAGATGTTCCATTAGATGCACACGTTCACAATGATATTGGTTTGGCAGTTGCAAATGCATTTTCAGCATGTGATGCAGGAGTTGATCAAATTCATACTACTATTGATGGTATTGGAGAAAGAACAGGAATACCTCCACTTGCAGAAGTTGCAGTAGCATTAACATATCTATACAAATCGCCAAATGATTTCAGATTGGATATGTTACTTGATTTATCCAGACTAATTGAAGATTATACAACAATCAAGCCATATGATTCAAAACCAATAGTAGGTACAGCAGCATACAAACACAAAGCAGGTACACACCTTGCAGCAATTCTCAAAAATCCTGCAGCCTATGAACCAATTCCACCAAGAGCAGTTGGCAATAGAAGAAGGATAGTATTTGGAGAACTTGCAGGAAAAACAGGTGCAGCATATTTGATGTCATTATTAGGATTAGAGAAAGATGATGAAGGTGCAAAAGCTGTTGCTGCAGGATTGAAAGGTCTTAGAATGGGTGATCTAATTGAGATCCCACTAGAAGACAGACTTGAAAAAAAGATAATTAATGATAAATAAAGAGGAGTAATGAAGAGAAAATATGTCAAAATGTGAAGAATGTGATGCAGATATTTCCATACCAAGTGATGCACTTGAAGGAGAAATCGTAACATGTCCGGAATGTGGCGCAAGTTTTGAATTAGCTAAAGGTTCAAACGGTTTCGATCTAAAGCCTGCCCAAACGGTTGGCGAGGATTGGGGACAGTGAATCCTGACGTTACCATTCTTTACGATACCATCCGTTGGGAAGAAAAAGCTCTACTAGAAGCCGGTAAAAAAAAGAACATCAACATCAAGATGGTCGATTGTAAAAAATTAGCAATAGATTTAGAAAAAAAACCAGAAGATTATGGCGTAGTTATTCAGAGATGTGTAAGTTACTATAGAAATCTCCATTCTACGGCAGCATTAGAAGGAATTGGTGTCAAAGTAATCAATTGTCTCAACACAGGAGTTTTTGCAGGAAATAAATTATTTACACATATGTTACTAAAAAAATTTGGAGTTCCAACACCAGATGCAACTGTAGCATTTTCAAAAGAAGCAGCTTTAGAAGCATTAGATTCACAAGGATACCCAAGAGTGATCAAACCAACAGTAGGTAGTTGGGGAAGATTAATTTCAAAATTAAATGATAGAAATGCAGCTGAAGGAATAATTGAAAGTAGGGAAAATATGTATCCAATTTACCAAGTTCATTATTTAGAAGAATTTGTAAAAAGGCCACCAAGAGATATTAGAGCAATCATGGTAGGTGACAAAATTGTTGCAGCGATTTATCGTTCTTCTAAACATTGGAAAACAAACATGGCTCTTGGAGGAACAGCAGAACCATGTAAAGTAACTCAAGAAATGGAAGAAATGTGTATTAAGGCAAAACATGCAATTGAGGGAGATATCGTAGGTGTAGATTTGATGGAAAGTGATGAGAAAGGACTAGTTGTACATGAAGTAAACAACACAACTGAATACAAAAATACAGTTAGAGTTTGTGAAGTTGACATTCCTTCCTTAATGCTAGAATATGCATTGAAGGTAGAAAAGTAAGAATTGGACACTCATTTTACAGTTACACCAAGGTTTGCAGTAAAGATGTTAGAGAAAGCACTCAGACTCTATACACCATCGCTTAGTGAAAAACCAATGGCAGAATTTTTAGCTGACAAATGTGATGATTTAGGATTTGAAGATATTCAGATTGATGAAGTTGGAAATGTAATAGCAAAGAAAGGTTCAGGATCTCCAAAAATCATGTTATGTGGACATATGGATGTAGTTCCAGGTAAAGTCAAAGTTAGAAAAGAAGGAGATGCACTTTATGGTAGAGGTGCATCAGATGCAAAAGCGCCATTAATGGCAATGTTATTTGCTGCAGCATCAATCCAAAACAATAATGGAACAATAATTTTTGTCGGAGCAGTTGATGAAGAAGGAAATGCAACAGGAATTAAAAATTTAGTCAAAAAGAAAATGGACATAGATTACGCAGTATTTGGGGAACCAAGTGGAATAAAAAAAGTTACAATTGCATACAAAGGAAGATTAGCAATTAATCTCAAAATTAGTGTACCAGATAGTTCTCATGCAAGTGCTCCATGGTTATCAAAAAATGCAATTTTAGAATCAATGATTTTTGCAAGAGAATTAAAAGGAAAATTAGAAGCAAACCAAGATGGAAAAACTAAAGGAATGTTATTGACTGCCACCATGACAGAAGTTAAAGGTGGAACTAGTCATAATGTTACACCTAAAGATTGTGAAACAACTTTTGATATCCGAATTCCTGTAGATATGAATTGTAAAACAATTGAACAAAAGATTGCAACACTAGTCAAAGAGATTTCTCAAGAAAGGGAAGTAGAAGCATTTTATTCA
The DNA here is from genome assembly GCA_965205425.1 of Candidatus Nitrosopumilus sp. Classification (GTDB taxonomy): domain Archaea; phylum Thermoproteota; class Nitrososphaeria; order Nitrososphaerales; family Nitrosopumilaceae; genus Nitrosopumilus. Next base: position 1,000,840 of record CBDBGZ010000009.1, on the reverse strand, counting down.
ATTCTTGATGAAACTGAACCATTTGAGGCTCCTCACAACTCACCATTAGTTAGAGCATTTACACTAGGAATTATGGAAACTGAGCATTCCAGACCAACGTTGATCAGAAAAACAGGTACAGGAGACATGAATGTTCTTGGGAATCAGTGGGGGATTCCAGTTGTGACATATGGACCAGGAGATCCACATGAAGCACATACAATTGATGAAAAAGTTTCAGTTGATGAGTATCTTAGAGGTATAGAAATTCTCAAGAAAACACTACAGCATTTAAAAAGACTTCATGACAGAAAAATGCAGTAATGCTTTGGTTTGTAGGTTTAGGAATTTCGGGATTCGAATCAATTCCTAGTGAAGCATTAGATGTTTTATCAAAAGCTGATATTGTTTATTTGGAACAATTTACAAGTCCAATTGGAAAATCAGATTTAACAAAAATTAAAAATGCTACAAAAGGGGAATTCAAACTTGCAAAAAGATGGCTTGTGGAAGACGGTAGTGAAATTTTAAAAAATGCAAAGAAAAAGAAAGTTGTATTATTAGCATATGGAGATCCATACATAGCAACTACCCATATAGAATTAAGAACCAGGGCAATAGAAGAAAAAATTAAGACTTATTCCATTCATGCATCATCTTCACTTACTTCAATGATTGGAGAATGCGGTTTGCATTTTTACAAAGTTGGAAGAATTGCAACAATAATGAGTGAAATGAAATCATTAACAACACCATACTATGTAATATACAAAAATATCATAGAAGGAAATCACACAGTACTTCTTTTAGAATATAATCAAGATAAAGATTTTTTCTTAGATCCTAAAGACGCATTAAGTGGACTTTTGGAAACTGAAAAAGGACAGATTAGAAATGTCATTAGTTCATCAACATATGTTATAGTTGCATCAAGAATAGGGTTTAAAGATCAAAGTATCATTTCAGGAAAAATATCTAGTTTGAAGAAAATAGATTTTGGTAAACCACCTCACACTGTAATTATTCCAGGAAGATTACATTTTACAGAAACGGATGCTTTGAAAATATTTGGTCAATGTGTAGATGAACCATTTGACAACACAGAAAAAACAAAGAAAATATCCATCCAAATGATGAAGAAATACGTTCCAATGGTCAGAGAGGCTTTAGAAGAGGTGGAACCATTATACAAAGGTCAGAAAGAATTTCAAGGAATTTTAGAAAATGCAGAATTGTATGTCAAAGATGCAGAGAAATTTCTTGAAGATGGTCAGGATGAAGTTGCAATTTTGAGTATTGGTTATGCAGATGGTCTTGTTGATGCATTAAGATTAGCAAAAGGCCTTGATCCAAAAATGTAATTTTTAGCGATGAATTAAAGAGAGGGTCAAAAATATAAAAAACATTGGAACAAAGTCAAAAAACCATTCTATCTATCATGTATGCATGCCAAATTGAAGGGAAAATAGCCGGGGATACAATCAAGGAAAAAAGTATGTTTTCTGAAGATGTCATTAAATCAAAAATTGATGAATTGGTTAAAAATCAGTTAGTGAAAGAAGATAAAAGTACTTTAACTGAAATTGGTAGAAGTTCATTACGGGTAGTATTAGCAGGGGGGGTTTTTGACATTATACATCCAGGGCATATTCACACATTAAATGCTGCAAAAGAATTGGGAGATGTTTTAGTTGTGGTTGTAGCAACCGACAATACAGCAGTAAAAATGAAAAAAAGACAACCACTTCATTCACAAGAGCAAAGACAAGAATTAGTTAATTCATTATCAATGGTTGATCTTTGTTTAATTGGGCAAGAAGATGACATTTTTAAAACTGTAAATCATGTCAAACCACAAATAATTGCATTGGGTTATGACCAAGTTCATCAAGAAAAATTCATCACCGAAGGATGTAAAAAAATTGCACTGGATACAAAAGTTGCAAGATTACAATCTCCAATTCCAGAAAGCTCTAGCTCTAAAATACAAAAAGAATATGGCGAATCAATACATGGAATTTAGGAATTAATTGGAATTTTTATTGTAACTTTTGAACCATCTTTTAATTTGGCAACTTTTCTCAAACAGGATTTTGAAATTAATTCTATAATAGAATCATCATGATGTGTACGTTCAAGAATAATTAATTCACAATTTGCAGAATTGTTTAGTTTGGCAGTAAAACATTTCACCCAACCATAAGTTCGCTTTCCATCAGAGAAACTCTTGATTTTGATTCCATTCAAAGTTTCAAATTGTTTTATTGCTTCTTGATGAATTTTTTGATCTAATCTAACATTTAGAGTTCCAGGATACGGAACATATCCAATTTTTGATTTGAATTGTTTTGTGTACCCTTTTAATCCCATATAGTATGCCCCTTCACCCATACCAGAAACCAATGTTCCTTTGAGTTCAACATGAGATGGCGATGAATCAAGACTTTTTTGTAAAACGGCTGATAATTTCACCATTTCAGAAAATCCTTTTGAAGTAATTTTTACTGAAATATTTCTTCCACTAATTATTCTCTCAATGAATTTGTTTTGTTCTAATTCTAAAAGATGCTTTGATGCGGCTTGTTGTGATTTCTTGATACTTTTTCCAAGAGAAGAAGTAGTGATAGAGACATAATTGTATTTTGCTCCTTTTGAAAGCAGATAAGAAAGAGTTAGGATGTGCTGAATTTTTAGTTCAGTCATCTATTCTAAGATACGCCCAGGTCACCGAATGTTTTGAGTGTCATTCCATCAGAGTTGGATAATTTTGCAACTCTGTGTCCAATAACACATTCAACACCAGCATTTTTGGCACCTTCTAAAAGTCTCTGAGTGATGATTCCATCAAGTAGAAGATATTTGATTCCTGATTGAGATGAGAGTTTACTAACAACTTCACTGATTGGAACTTTGAAAACTTCATTTTGATCACCATCTAATGCAACTGCTTCAAGAGTTTCATTCAGATTTGGAAATACTTTAGCTGCCATTTCGGCTACAGGCTTATCATCTTCACTTTTTAGTTCAGGTGCAGGTTTTCCATTCTTAATCTCATCAGCTATAGGTCTTAGAATTTCATCGAGTCTTTGTGGAGTTAATTCTTCAACTTCAACACCACTATCGGCCTGGATTTCATAATCTAATGTAACAACAGATTTGAGTTCTTTGAGAATAAATCCACCTGATCTATCACCATCAAGGAAAGCAACTACTGTATCTTTAGAATTACATAGTTCTTTGATTGATTCATCAATTTTTGCACCTTCAATTGCAAGGGCATTATCAAATCCGGCTCTTAGAAGATTGATAACATCAGCTCTTCCTTCAACAAGAATTACCCAATTAGAATCAGCAAGACCTGAACTGCATGTGAGTTTTGATGGGCCATATGTTGATAGTTTACCAGTATCACCTTGGTGAACATCATTTAGCATACTTTCGCCTTCACTAACAGTTTTAGTTGCCCATTTTTGCTTGATTTCTTTTGCACGTTTTACAATATCGTCTTTCTTTGCAGCTCGTACATCATCAATAGCTTCTAACTTGAATTTACAATCAAACGGACCTACTTTGTCAATGCTTTCAATACCTGCAGCAATTAATGCACATGTATCAATATCAGTACTCATTGGGATTAGAGCATCACCATTTGTGGTGTTTGATGTAGATTTGGCATTTACTTCAATGCGACCTACTTTAGAAACTCGTTGCAGTTCATTCAAATTCATCTCTGGGCCTAACAGTCCTTCTGTTTGGCCAAAGATGGCTCCGATTATATCTGCTCTTTCAACGAGTCCATCGACTTCATAGGAAAGTTTAACGTGATATTTGACAATTCCTGATTGAGGCATAAACTATTCATCTCCTTTATATTCATAATTTGAGTCGCTTCCTGCAATATATGAGGGTATCGCAAAAATTTGTATTAAAAATATGAAATTTTTCAAAAATTATGAAATAGCAAATGCTAGAATAATCTAAAAATGAAAAATAATGATATTTGCTTATTCAGTGCTAAATGAGTGACCACATGAACAGGATTTTGTAACATTTGGATTGTTAATTTTGAATCCAGAACCCATTAGGCTTTCAATATAGTCTACGTTTGCACCTTGCAAATGATCAACGCTGTAGCTGTCAACTAGAAGTTTGACGCCATTTTCTTCTAAGACAATGTCATCTTCTTCGGGTGTTTTTTCAAATCCCATTCCGTAAGACAAACCAGAACAACCTCCACCTTGAACATATACTCGTAAGTATTCAGGAGATTCTGCTTCTTCTTTCATGAATTCATGGATTTTTTCAGCAGCTTTTGCGGTAACTGTGACCATTTTTTGTGTTTGCTCAGTTGCCATTATGAATAAAAATGCTGTTTCAAATTATAATAAGCTTTTCCCACCAGGCACACTATGTTGTATCCCAAAATCAGTTCGTCCCTTATTTGACATCGTATTCTTCTCCTGTCTGCTCATCAATAACTCTTGTTCCTTTCTCTGGCATCTTTCTTGCATATGCCTTTGCAGGGGTCTCAAGATTATCCCAGTCAAGTGACATGTGTGGCTTTATGTGATTGTACCAGTGGACCAGCTCATCAATGGTGCCAAACCATTTCTGCTTTCTCTGAATCTCGCCGTGAAATCTTTCGAGCTTGCCATTGGTTTGAGGATGGTTCACTCTTGCCATGATATGCTTTATCTCTAATTTTACCAGTTCTTGCTCAAACTGGGATGCTCCTTTTCTCTTGTATTCTGATTGGTTTGCATAAAACTGGGAGCCATGATCAGTTAGAATTGATGCAGGCCTACCGTGCTTTGCAATTGCCTCATGTAATACTACAAGTGCGTTATCTGTTGTTGCCTCTGCAAACACTCCATGAGAAACGATAAACCTTGATGCGTCATCCTGGTAGCATAAGAACCATCTGCCATCATCTAGCTTCTTCCAGTCAGTATGCCACATGGAGTTTGAATATGTCCTTTCATATCGAACCCACTTTCGTCTTCTCCTCTTCTTTGGCTGAGCTTCTGCCAACCCTTCATCTCTCATAATTTTGTGTATGGTATTGTGAGGTATGTGTGTTCCAGTAGTATCAATTATTTTCTCCAAGAATACTGCAGAACACCTGAACTTTTCAAATGTAGACTGGACAGTCTGCACCATCTGCTCTGTGATTATTCCCTTTGGCCTTCCAGACTTGCCTAGGATTGGAACTGCACCAGTACGGCGATACCGTGAGTAGAGTTTCTGCATCCACCCAACAGATATCTTCATGGATGAGGCAACGTCTGCGTTCTTGGCACCGTCCTCTTTTGACTTGATTATCCAGGATATCTGGATTGGATCTAACTTTTGCATAATCTTGTGATTCTTTCCTCTTTTCCAAACGTATCTTGACTTTAGTCTGGAAATAATGGGGTGAACTAATTTGAGGATAATAGACCACCAGGCACACTAGGAAATAAAAAACAAGCATGATTTTATGGAGATTCTAATAAAATAAGAAGGAATTAGAAATAGTTATTTCTTTGACTTGTTGACAAATGCAGTCATTCTCTCTTCTCGGTCTGGATGAGTAAAGCAATTTCTCCAAGCAAGAATTTCTAATGCAAGACCAGTATCAAGATCTGCATTTCTTCCCTTGTTGATTGCAACTTTAGACATCTGAACACCCATTGTAGAGTTTCCAGCAATTTGTTGTGCCATTTTCAAAGCTTCTTCTTGTAATGATGCAAGAGGAACTACATGGTTTACGAGACCAATTTCTTTTGCTTCTTCTGCTTTGACCATTTTACCTGTGTAAACAAGTTCTTTTGCTTTTGCTATTCCCACAATTCTCATTAATCTTTGTGTGCCACCCCATCCTGGAGGGACACCGATTGTTACTTCTGGTTGACCTAGTCTAGCTGTATCTGCAGCTATTCTAATATCACAAGACATTGCAAGTTCACAACCTCCACCTAAAGCAAAGCCGTTTACTGCTGCAATAGTTGGTTGTTTTACCAATTCAACAGTTGCAGTAACAAGTTGACCTGTCTTTGCATATTCAACTGATTCATCTGCAGAGATTTTTGACATGTATTCAATATCTGCGCCAGCAGAAAATGCCTTTTCTCCTTCACCAGTCAAAATAATTACTTTGACATTGTCATCATGGCTTAGTTCTTCAAAAGTTTTGATTAGTTCTTTTGCAACATCAGTATTCATAGCATTGAGTTTGTCAGGTCTGTTAATCTTGACAGTACAAATGCCATCAGAAGTAGATGTGGTAACTAGTGACATGTTAATTTGCCAACAGATATGGGAATTAAATGTTCTCTATTTTCCGCGTACTTTGCCCCATTGAGTTAAAGCAGAAGCGGCTGCTACCCAAGTTCTAAGGTCTTGATAAACTGGAACATTATGTTTCTCAATTAATTTAATCATTTTTTCAGTGTATGGACCACCATTTCCACCAGCAAGGATTGGTTTCTTCTTTTTCTTTGAAAGAGCAGCTAGATAACCAACAATTGTTTCTTCAAGAGGATCATCTTGAAAAACAAACCAAGGCATTGCAATATCAACATTATTTTCATCTAAGAATTGTTGGATGACAAATCTATAGTCATCTGCAGTAGCACCACCACCAACATCTGCAGGATTACCATTATGAATTGGAACAGTTGGAGGGAAATGATCCTTAATCTTTTTCATAATTTTTGGAGATAATTTTCCTATTGTAAGACCTAATCTTTCTAATTGATCAATTCCACCAATCATTGGACCAGCACCATTACTAGTCATTGCAACTTTGTTGCCCTTTGCAGGAGGTTGCCAAGCTAGCGCCTTTAAGACTCCAACTAATTCTTGATAGCTATCAACTGAAATTATTCCTGCTTGTTTGAATGCACCCATAATCATTGCATTTGAACCTCCAAGTGAGCCTGTGTGTGATGCAGCTTGCTTTGCACCTGCAGCAGTTCTACCACTCTTCCAAATTACAATAGGTTTCTTTTTCTCTTTCATTACTCGTTTGGCAGTATTGATGAATTTCCTACCATCACCAAATCCTTCAACGTATAATCCAATTACTTTAGTTTGAGGATCATTTGCAGCATACCATATCATATCTGCTTCATCAACATCAGAACGATTACCAAAACTGATCATTTTAGACAAACCAAACAAATCAGCACTTTCTAACATACTAATTCCCATAGTTCCACTTTGTGAGAAGAATGCAACATTTCCTAATTTTGAACGAACCATTCTTTCTTGTCCTTGGAATGCACAATCAAGACGATTTGCAGCATTAAACATTCCAATACAATTAGGACCAACTACACGAATTTTGTGTTTGATTGATAATTCTTTAACTTCTGCTTCCATTGCAGCTCTATCACCACCTAGCTCTTTACCGCCACCTGAAACAATTACAACATTATGAATTCCTTTCTTTGCACATGTTTTCATAATTGGGCCACATAATGAAAGATCAATACAGACAACAACCAGATCAACCTTTGCAGGTATATCCTCTAATGATGGATAACACTTGATTCCAAGAATTGATTTTTGTTTAGGATTAATTGGATATACTTTACCTTTGTAATCTTGTTTTCCAAGTGCATCTAATACAGAATTACCAATCTTTCCAGGAGTTGCAGATGCGCCAACTAATGCAACTGACTTTGGAGTAAAGAATGATTCCATTGATGTGATATTTGGTTTTGCTTTTGAGATTGAATTCTTACTTAATTTATTATTTAGAATAATTTTTGCATCAACTACATAGTGTGATTTTGGATAAACAATTACAGGGTTAAAGTCAATGCTGTTAATGTAATCAGCGTTTTCTACGCCCAATTTTCCGATTTGAACTAACATTTTTGCTATCATGTTAAGATCAATTGGTTCACTTCCTCTGAAACCTTTGAAAAGTTTGGAACCTTTGAGTTCATTTATCATTGATTTTGCATCAGATGTAGTAATTGGTAGCATTCTAAATGCAACATCTTTGAAAACTTCAGTCATGACACCTCCCAATCCAGCCATTATCATTGGGCCAAATTGTGGATCATTTTGAATACCTACAATTAGTTCAACACCTTTTGGTACCATTTTTTCCAAAAGAATTCCTTTAACTTCAACACCGTTCTTTTTTGATAAACGACCATACATGTCATTGAATGTTTTTTTAACGTCATTGACATTATCAATTCCAACTTTTACGCCACCAACATCAGTTTTGTGTAAAATTTGTGGAGATACTACTTTCATTACAAGAGGAAATCCAATTTTCTTGGCTTGTTTTACAGCTTCTTCTGCAGAAGTGGCAAGTGCATAAGGCGGAACCTTGACTCCATAAGTTTTGAGAATAGATTTTGATAATTCTTCAGTGATAACTTTGTGATCTGTTTGAATAGTTTCTTCAAAAATTTTCTTAACAGCAGCCATCTTTCGATCGATAAAATTAGAATTAACTATATTAAACTTTGGTCAAAGTTGAAATGTAGATTTAAAATTGTTGTAAAAATTCTCCATATTTGATTTTACAGTTGAAATATTTTCATTAATTTCTGAGCGAATTTTTTGTGGATCAATATAAGGTATTTTTTGTAATTTTTCTTCCGTATTATCAAGCCACAAGTTAACCATCGCTTCATTTACCTCAAGATGAAATTGTAGGCCAACTGCACTCTTGTATTGAAATGCCTGATTGGGATAGTGTTCAGATGAGGCTAATTGAACAGCGCCCAAGGGTAAGTCAAATGTATCACCATGCCAATGAAATACCGTAAAGGGGTTTTTGAAACCTGTAAAAAGTGAAGAGTTTCCAGTAGTTTTCAAATCATCATAAAATCCAATTTCTTTTAGTGGTCCATCATACACTTTGGCACCAAATGTTTTAGCAATTAACTGAGAACCCAAACAAATTCCAAGTACAGGAATATTTTTTTCAACTGAATTTCTGATAAGTTGTTGTTCATCTTGAAGATAGGGTAAGTCATCATTGGCACTTTCAGGTGCACCTAAAATTACTATTAAAGAAAAATCAGCATCAGGAAGTTTTTCATGTTTTGCATTCACAGATAGGATTTCAAATCCATCTTTTTGTAATAATTCACCCAAATATCCCGAATCTTCAATTCTTGTATTTTGCACAAGTAATATTCTAGACATTTTTCTAAACGTCTTTACCTGTAATCACCCATTCAAGACTTCTGAGAACTCCTTGATAGTATTTCATGGCATCCATAGATTCTGTTTTTATCAATCTCGCTTCAATTTCTTTTCTGTATTCAGTAATCTCAGTTTCAGTTTTCATCAGATATGTATGAAAAATTGTAACGAATTAATCTATTGGTTGTAAATTAAAAAAATTATTTTGAAGAATTTATGGCCAAATGCCTTTTTGATTAAAGGCTTCCAGAACTCTCTCTACTGCTAAAACCATAGTTGCTTTTCTCATGTCAATTTTGTGTTTTTTCGTAAGTGCATAGGCATCTTTGAATCCCTTAGTGATGTTTGCTTCCATCTTGTTTGCAACTTCATCAAAGGTCCAATAATATCCCATGTTATTTTGTACCCATTCCAAATATGATATACAAACACCACCAGAGTTTGCTAAGATATCAGGGATTACTAGAATTTTCTTTTTATAGATAATTGGATCTGCTTCAGGCAATGTTGGACCATTTGCAGCTTCTGCAATTATTTTACATTTGAGATTCTTTGCAATTTTTGCATCGATTTGATTTTCAAGTGCACCTGGAACTAGAATATCACATTTAGTAGTAAGTAATTCTTCAGTTGAGATTTTTTTGCTTCCAGGGAATCCAACAACAGAACCTTTCTTTTGTTTATGTGCTAAAATTGCACTAACTTTTGCACCTTTAGGAATTGAAATTGAACCCTTAGAGTCACTTACTGCAATTACTTTAGAACCCATTTTTTCAAGATATTCACCAGCAAAAGTTGATGCATTTCCAAAGCCTTGTAAAACAACTTTTGCACCTTTCAAACTAATTTTCAATGTCTTTGCAGCTTCTCTAACTGTATATGCTGCACCCAATCCAGTTGCAACATTTCTTGCAAGAGAACCTCCCATTGAAATTGGTTTTCCAGTAATAACTCCTGGAGAATATTTGTTACCGTTTAGCTTGCTAAATGTATCCATAATTTGTGTCATCTCTCTTCCTGTTGTGTAAACATCAGGTGCCGGAATATCTTTTTCAGGACCAATAATTTCAGAAATTTTGTAAGCAAATTGTCGTGTTAGTCGTTCCATTTCACCATCACTAAGTTTCTCAGTTTTTGGATTAACATAGATTGCACCTTTACCTCCACCAAGAGGCACATCAACAATAGCACATTTCCAAGTCATCCATGAAGATAATGCCATAACTTCTCGTTCCATATACTCAACTCCACCTTTTGGATTAAAGTAACGAATACCACCTTTGTATGGACCTCTATCATTGTTATGTTGACTTCTAAAACCTGTGAAAACTCTAATTTTGCCATTATCCATTTTAACTGGGATTTTTACTCTCATCATTTTATTTGGCATCGCCAAATATTCACGTAATTCTTTGTCTTTGATTCCAATTATATCACATGCATCATTAACCTGTTTAGTTGCATTTGCAAATGGATCATTTTTGACCAAGATGATTTTGAAAACGGTGTATATTATATTAAGTTTAGTTCAAAATTTCAGATCGCAAATTCATAATTTATTCCAGATAGACTTTGGTATGATTCATCTTTCTATCTAGTTTATCAATTGCCTCATCAAGTGCACCGATATTCATCTCAAGGAAATTTGACAAATGAAAAATTGCACCATATCTTTCTCCTATTCTTGAAACCATATTATTTTTCTCTAAAACTTTCATGTGGTGTTGAACTGCCTTGTAATCAAGATCAAGTTCCTTTGCTAACTGATGAGTATTGTATGGTTGTTCTAAAAGATGTATTATTATCCGTAATCTGGTAAATCCACCTCTTGTACTAGTAAACAAATACAATAAAAGTTTCCTAGTCTGTTTGTCAGTTTTCCTTTGTTCTGAGTTTTGTTTTGACTTGATTATTTCTTTGAATTCTAGTAGTTGATTTACCATATTTCTTGAATTGAGTTAGTCAATTTTGCTTAAAACCCTATTTCCAGATCTCACCCATATTCAGGCAAGACAATTACCCTTAAATTGACTGAGAATGAACTCGTGATATTATGATGGCATCACGTGGATACGATATGACTCCTACCATGTATTCTCCAGATGGTAGAATTTACCAAGTCGAATATGCCATTGAGACAGTAAAAAGAGGAACTTTGGCTATTGGTATTAGTAGCAAACAAGGCGTCATTATGGCAGTTGAAGAGAAACCTCGTACTTTACAAACTAGCAATGTTACTCAAAAAATATTTCAAGTAGATTATCACATAGGAGTTGCAGCAGCAGGATACATTCCAGATGCACGTGTCCAAGTAGATGGTGCACGATTTTTCTCACAAGGAAATAGAATGACATACGATGAATCTGTTGAAGTTGCAACCGTTGCAAAACATCTAGCAGACCAAGCTCATCAATTTACACAATATGGTGGAGTACGTCCAAATGGTGTCTCCATGATTATTGCAGGAATTGATCAAAAAGGAGAATCAATCTATGTTACTGATCCTAGTGGAACATATGTCCAATTTTCAGCAATTGCAATTGGTGCAGGTTCTGATGATGTAAATGCATTTTTGGAAAAACATTACAAAGATGATATGAGTTTAGAAGATGCAGCATCACTAGCTATTGCAGCAATTAATCTAAAAGCAGAAGCAAAAGATGGAGTCAATAATATTAAAATGGCTAAAATTACATCTGAAGCAAAAATATTTGAGAAAGTTTCAGAATCAGATTTACAAAATTATTCTCAAAATGCATCAAAGTTTGCTCCACAGTAAACTCTTTGATTTGAAACCTATTCAAACAAGTATACTGAGACGATAGATTATGGGTTTAGGAAGTTATTGGGGAGAAGTAATGGAAGTACTTCGAGAGATTATTCCAATTTATGACAAAGTAAATTCTATCATTTCATTAGGTAAAGATAAAGAACATAGAATTCGTGGAATTTCAAAACGGGTGCTTCCTGGAAATAAAATTCTAGATGCAGGCTCTGGTTTTGGAAATATGTCAAAAACTGCAATGAAATTAACAGATGGAGAAATTTCAATTACACTATATGATCCACTTGTACCAATGTTAAAAAATACAGGTACGTTTTTTGAGGAAACCCCGGATATGGTAAATGGAGTTTTTGAACATATTCCGTTTCAAGATGAAGAGTTTGATGCGGTCCTATGTGGATATTCTTTAAGAGATGCAATCAATTTGAGAATTGCAATCTCTGAAATTCACAGAGTATTGAAAAAAGATGGGAGATTTGTAATAGTAGATTTGGGAAAACCAGATGAAGCATTCTTCAGAGCTGGTGTTTCATTTTATCTAAGATGTATTTTACCTATTCTTGCATTTGCTGCAGGAGGGCGATTAGGATTAAAGTTTGGAACACTATATGGGACTTACAAGAGATGGCCTAAAAATAAAAAACTTGAAGAATTAATTTTAGAGAAATTTTCAAGAGTAGAGTTTGAGAAAGATCTTATGGGTGGCTCAATAATGGTTGCCGCATACAAATGAATAGAGTTCTGATACTAGTCAACATTACTGGTTTAATCATTGGGATTTCATATGGATTACATGGTCCAATTCTACCAGTATTTGCAAAGAACATCATTGGTGCAACATATTCTGAACTTGGACTAATTGGATTAACAAATTTTATTCCGTACATGTTTATTCCACTTTTTGTAGGAATTCTTCTTGATAGATTTAACAATGGATATCTACTAGCATTTGGCGCAGCGATAAATTCTGTATCAGTCTATCTACTATCAATTGCACAGTCAGTTCCAGAAATAATGGGATTTAGAATTATGACAGGTGTAGCACATGCATTTTTTTGGCCCCCATGTGAGGCAATCATTTCAAATGAAAGTTCTGAAAAAAACAGAGTAAAACACATCTCATGGTTTACAATGTTTTTTGTAATCGGATTTATGGTAGGACCATTACTTGGAACAGTATTTCTAGAAAGTCTTGATGTTACATACAGAATATTATTCCAATTTGCAGCATTCATTCTAGCAGCTGGCATAATTACTTCACTTTTAGCCTCAAGAAAAAGCGTAAAAAACCACCATGATCGATTTTCATTTTCATCAATTAAGGAAATGAAGAAATTTCCTGAAGTGATAATATTATTGATTTTTTGCACATCTTCTTTTGGAATAATACTTACAATCTATCCAGCATTTCTCAACGATAACGGAATGTCAGCATCAGACATTTTATTATTGTATTTTATTTTTGGAATTTCACGTGTTGTATCACTTGCATTAGTAGGAAAATTTGCAAGAAGAACCAGTCAAACTTTGATTGCGGGAACTATCGCAGTATCAGCAGGATTGGCAATATCAGTAGTTGCAGATTCAATAATTACTTTTGGCATTGCTTTGGTGTTGATGGGTTTTGGATTTAGTATATTCTTCCCATTAACATTAGAGATAATTTTGAGTAAGACACGAAAAGGAATTTCGGGAAAAATTATTGGAGCATATGAAACAATTTTTGGTATGGGTTGGGCAATAGGACCAACTATTGGAGGTCCAATTACACAATCATTTGGAAATGAAATGCCATATGTGATATTTTGTATTGTAGGTATAGGAGTTGCATTGTTTGCAATTAGTTCAAGAAAGAAATTAGAACCACAAAGAACCTTGTGTTAGATAGCCCCCATACACAATATTTGATGATGAAATTGATTATTCGGGCGTAAATCTTGAACATTACGTTTAATTTCAATTTGAAGAATAACAAAACATGATTGAATATTCACTAAATATTGGAGGAAGTGAATGGATGATCATTATTTTTGTTGCACTTGTTTTGATTTTAGGTACAGGTAAACTCCCAGGAGCAGCAAGGAAAATGGGAAAAGCTGTAAATGAATACAACAAAGCTAAAAATGAAATTCAAGGTCAGATAAAAGAAGCAACAGAAGAGACACCTAAAATTTCAGGACCTGTAGAAACAGAACGAGAAAAGTTAGAGATGATTGCAAAATCAGCAGGAGTAAAAATTGAAGGTAAAACAGATGATGAATTAAGAGAAGATATTGCATTGAAGATGGGTCAAAAAAGAACAGATGAATCTGAAAAAAAAGAATAATCTATTTTGATTTTTTGATTCGATAAGTATCAGTGTCAAGTCGCTTTTTAGCAAATTTGTAATAATCAGATACTATTTCAAAACCAAGGTATTTTCTTTTTAGAGATTTACTAACCACTGCTACCTGACCAGACCCAAGAAATGGATCAAATACAACATCTTTCTTTTCACTAGAATATTCCAATAATTTTTTTATTATTTCAGATGGAAGTTTTGTCGGAGTTTTTTCATCTCCAGTCCAATATTCTCTTTTGATATCCCAGACATCTTCTTTGTCTTTGTAATGAAGACTACGCCCATCTTTTGTTTTTTCATCTTTTTCAAATCTTGAAAATGGAAAAAATTTTCGTTTCTTATCATCCTTGCAAACATAAAGACAATGATAGTGTGAAGTGACAAATTTTCTTTTTGTAACTACTCCAAATTGATATTTCCAAATCACGTGATTAACAGTAGTAAAACCAACATCATCTAAAGCACGTAAAATATCTTTGAGGTTATTCCATCCTGAAAAAATATACATACTTCCTGAATCCTTGAGAATTCGAAATACTTCACTCATCCAAGCAAATGTGAAATCATAATAATCCTCAGGCTTGATTTCATTATATCCAGATAGAACTCGGGATGAAGTTCGATTATAATTTGCTTTTTTAGCCTTGAAATTTATGGCAAATGGAGGATCAGTAATTACGAGATCAATTTTGTTTTTAGGAATTAATTTCATTCCTTCAATACAGTTTTTATTGTAAATTTTGTTTAATTCTATTTTTTTCATTTTTAAATTCAAGACTTCGTTCTAGCTTAATAATGTCATGGGTCAAAAAACCCACTAAACAATAAATCAGTAATCATTTCTCATCAAATAGATCTTGAAGTTTTCATGTCCTAAATGTAAGTCAAAAATTGAAATTCAAAAAACATTCAACAAAAAAATGCATGTTTCTTGCGAAAAATGTGGAATTGAAGATCTCTTAGAATTTTCAAAAAATGTTGATGAGGTATTCCTAGAATTTCTATCCAGATTTGATAAAGGATTAGTTACAAAAAGTGGACTTTCTGAAGGTCTCAAAGATGAGGGAATTGTCAGAGGAGAAAACGAAATCAAGGAGATGATTGGGAAGAACAAGCCAGACAAAATCACAGAAGAAATACTATATTCAAAAAAAGATTACATTTCACAATACAAGGTTTTGAGTAATCCCGAGCCTAAAATGGGCTGTAAAGTAGAAGATTTAGGACTAGATGAATCAATTACAGCGCATCTCAAAGAATTGAAAATTGAACAATTTTACAAATTTCAAGAAGAAGCAATTGAAGAAATTGCATTTGGGGAAAATGTGGTAATTGAAGCACCCACTGCTTCTGGAAAAACTGAAGCCTTTTTGATTCCAGTGATTCAAAGAATAAAAAAAGATGCAAGTAATGGAAATGTTTTTGCAATTTTTGTATATCCAACAAAAGCATTATCTCGTGATCAATATCCAAAAATCCAAAAATTTACAGATAAGATTGGTGTTAAAGTAAAAGTCTTTGATGGCGATACCAAATTAGATGAGCGAAGGGAAATCATTGATAATCCACCTCAAATTCTAATTACAAATTTTGATGTCTTGCATTATCACATGTGGCATCAAACAAAATTTTCGTCATTATTATCATCAACTAGAATTCTTGTAATAGATGAAGCTCATGTGTATTCAGGAATTTTTGGGACAAATGTTCACTACATCATCAAAAGACTAAAGAGGATTTGTACCAATAAATTACAATTTGTGGCAGCATCAGCTACTCTTGATGATGCAAAAGAATTCTGCCAAAAATTATTTGGAGAGAAAATGCAGAAAATTCAAGGTTCTGGTAAAAAAGGTAAAACAGATTTTGCTATGTTATTTCCATCACTTAGAACACAAAGAGCTTTAATGGTGGAGTTGACAAAAAAACTAACTCAAAAAAATCACAAGACAATGATATTCAGTAATTCTCATCTAAATTCAGAGTTACTAGCAATTCAAGCAAAAAAACAAAAAGTAAATATCAAAGTTCACAGGGCAGGATTGATGGCAAATTATAGAACATCAGTAGAGAGGCAATTCAAAGAAGATAAACTACAAGCAATTTCATGTACTCCCACGCTTGAATTAGGCATAGATGTTGGTAATGTTGACTGTGTAATATCATCTACAATACCAGTCAACAGGTTAATTCAAAGAATTGGAAGAGCAGCTAGAAAAGGTCAGAGAGGATATGCATTTTTGGCATTAGGGAATGATCCTATATCACAATATTACAAGAATCACCCTGATGATTATTTTGAAGATATTGAAAAAACGTACATTGATCCTAAAAATCCATTTGTAGAAGAATTTCAAATATTGGCAATGGCATGTGACAGACCAATTTCAAAACATGAATTAAAAGAACATCAAGAAGTAATTGAACATCATATTATTAATGAAAATCTAAAAGAATTCAATAATAGAATCATTCCAAATTTTGACAAAATCAATTCTATGTTAAGTGAATATAGCATTAGAGGTATTGGTAATTCAATTGATATTTTCTTAGATGGAAAAAAAGTTGGAGATAGAGTAGTACCAATTGCATTAGAAGAATTACACAAAGATGCAATCTATTTTCTAGCAGGTATTCGTTACAAGGTAAAAGAATTTAATTATCCAAAAAACAATTATGCTAAATTGGAAAGAATCCCAAGAGATTATCCATACTATACTAAATCATTAACAGAAGAATGGCCAACAATTGAAACAGTTTACGAAAGAAGAAAAGCAAATGGTGTTGAAATTGCATTTTGTAAATTACATATAGAAAAAAAGGTGTATGGTTATGTCAATATAGAATTAGGACAAGAAATTACACAGGGAGAAAAAGTTCAATTAGATACTCCATTGCAATATGATTTTGTCACTAAAGGAATTGTATTTCATGCACCAAGACCACTAAAAGTGATGGATGAATCAGAAGATGAAGAACATACTGAAGCCAGTGGATACCATGCAACAGAACATGTCGTAATTGAAGGAAGCAATATGATTACAGGAGGAGTTTCTCAAGATTTAGGAGGTATTTCATTAGGTACATCAGGCTTGATTTTCATCTATGATGGGGCAATTGGAGGTAGTGGTGCAAGTAAAGCCCTCTATGACAGATTTGAGAAGGCACTAGAAAGAAGTATGTTCATAGTAAAAGAATGCCCATGTAAAAATGAATCAGGATGTCCAAGATGTACGTTCTCATATAGATGTGGAAATAATAACGAATATCTCCACAAATATTCAGCATTAGAGATTCTAGAGAGAATCAATGGTGGAGAAGAAACGGAATTGATTGATCCTACTGAAGGAGACAAACCACTAGTATAACTAATCAAAATGGGATAAATATAACAAGAATTTAGAATTATCATGGAAAAAGTGGCTCTTGTTACAGGCAGTTCATCAGGTATTGGATTAGAAACTGCATTGTCATTAGCAAGAGACGGATATCACACATTTGCAAGTATGCGAAATCTTGGAAAAGCAGGGGAGTTAGAACATGCTGCAAAAAAAGAGAACCTTGCAATTGAAGTTATAGAATTAGATGTAGATAAGGAAGAATCAATCATATCTGCAATCAAAAAAGTTATTGCAAAAGATGGGAGATTGGATGTACTAGTTAACAATGCAGGATATGGTCAATTTGGATGTACTGAAGATGTATCAGTTGATGATTTTAGAAAACAGTTTGAGACAAATTTTTTCAGCGTTGTGAGAATTATTCAAGAAGTTGCTCCAATAATGCGAAAACAAAACTCTGGAAATATTATTAATATCAGTTCAGTTGCAGGACGAATTGGATTTCCAGGATCTCCAGCATATATCAGTTCAAAATTTGCATTAGAGGGACTAGGTGAATGTCTCAGATATGAGCTTGGTCAATTTGGAATTAAAACTACATTGATTGAACCAGGAGTAATCAAAACTGACTTTTTCAATTCAATGAAAGTTTCTGAATCAAAATCAGACCCAAAATACAAGACATTAACTGAGAATATTTTGGCAGGTCTAAAAATGATGGTCGAAATGGGAACCGCACCTTCTCAAGTTGCAGATGTAGTAATGAAAGCAATTCATGATGATGAAATGCAGCCACGATATGTGGTTGGTACTGATGCGGCCATGTTCATGGAGGCAAAAAAGATGAAAACAGACCTGGAATTTGAGAAATACATGAGTAAAGAGCTCTTTTCTAGCTGACATCGTACTTGTACGCTAAATTGATATACAGATAGAGTAGAAATTCATCAAAGTCCACAATTTTATGGTGAAATGATATGAAATGGAAAACTCTACAACACAACGGAATCTTATTTCCACCTGCATATGAGGCCCAAGGAATTAAGATAAAGATCAAAGGGGATACCGTAAATCTCAATATCAGTCAAGAAGAGATGGTGTATCAATGGGCAAAAAAGAAAGATACACCATACGCTCAAGACAAAGTTTTTCAGAAAAACTTTACCGCAGATTTTGCTAAAACATTGGATTCAAAATTTAAAAAAATATCCTATGACGATATTGATTTTTCAAGTGCTTACAAAATAGTTGACAAGGAAAAAGATCTCAAAGAGATGATGACTAAAGAAGAAAAGAAATCTTTAGCTGCTAAAAGAAAAGAACTTCGTGAAAAGCTGAAAACAAAATATGGAATTGCCATAATGGATGGTAAAGAAGTAGAAGTTGGAAATTACATGGCAGAACCTCCAGGTATTTTCATTGGAAGAGGAGAACATCCACTTAGAGGAAAATGGAAACCGCCTGTAACTTCAAAAGATGTCACTTTGAACATGGACAAACAAGCAAAAAAGACGATGAAAGGGGAATGGGGTAAAATTGTACATGAACAAGATTCAATGTGGCTAGCTAGTTGGATGGATTTTCTTACACAGAAAAGAAAGTATGTTTGGCTTGCAGATAGTTCTGATTTGAAACAAGGTAGAGATAAAGAAAAGTACGAGAAAGCTGTCAATCTTGAAAATCAGATTGAAAAAATAAAAAAAGCAATGGTCAAAGATATGAAAGATTCAAAAAAGAAGAACGTTGCTACTGCGTGTTATTTAATTTATAGAACTGCAATGAGAGTAGGAGACGAAAAAGATCCTGATGAGGCAGATACTGTAGGTGCTACAACTCTAAGAAAAGAACACATCAAGATTACTGCAGATACAATAGAGTTTGACTTTTTGGGAAAAGATAGTGTAAGATGGCAAGAAACTCTAAAGGCAGTAGGAGATGATAAACAATTTCAAGAAAATCTCAAAAAATTAATTGAAAAAAAGAAACCAAATGAAGAGATCTTTCACAACATTACATCTAGAGATGTAAACAAGTATTTTTCAGGAATTGCAAAAGGTGTAACTGCCAAAGTGTTTAGAACATATCAAGCTACAACAGTTGTCAAAGACTATCTTGTTAAACATGACAATATGAAAGGAAAATCTACTACTGAGAAATTATATCATGCAAAATTAGCAAATCTAGAAGCTGCAATGATGTGTAATCACAAAAGAACAATTCCTAAAACGTTTGAGCGATCATTACAAAAGAAAAGAGATACTTTGAAAAAAGTAGAAAAAGATCAAGTATGGAAAAAGACTCAAGAGACTCTCAAAAAAGTAGAATCAAGTGAGCCTAAAACAGAAATTCAAAAGAAAAGTAAAACTAAAAGAATAAAGACATTAAATGAGCAAATCAAGAAACAAAAATCAAAACACAAAGAAAGATTAGAAAAACTAGAATTACAAATAGACCTGTCTGAGAAAACCAAAGACTACAACATTGGTACGTCTTTAAGAAATTACATTGATCCACGAGTTTTCAAAGCATGGACTGATGAAGTAGGTGCAGAATGGGAAAAATTGTATACTTCAGCATTACAAAAGAAATTCCTATGGGTCAAAAACGAAAATATCCAATGGAAGGATATAAAATGAAATTAGAATCATTTAATTTCCCAAATTTTTAGCCATATATCATGCCGGGGTAGCTCAGCCTGGTTAGAGTGCCAGTTAATTTGGTAAACTCTAACGGTTCTCCAACTAAGGCAATACTCATAATCTGGAGGTCGCGAGTTCGAAACTCGCCCCCGGCACACACCAATATCTAAAATCAGGTCTATTTGAGAAGGAAAATATCTGAATTACATCTAATTAAACAAGGTTTTAAAAAATCCAAAAATATTTTCAAAAATAGATTCTTCAGGTATTGATTTTTTATCTGTTTTAATTACTTGACATAAACCATTTACTAATTCAGTTCCAGTACCACATGTTGGTTCTTCAGATGTTTTAATTACTTGACATAAACCATTTACTAATTCAGTTCCAGTACCACATGTTGGTTCTTCAGATGTTTTAATTACTTGACATAAACCATTTACTAATTCAGTTCCAGTACCACATGTTGGTTTTTTATCTCCAGGTACGGATTCTGATTCAACATTAGATAAAGAAGAAACAGTATCATCAGAATTTATAATTGATACAGATTCATCTAATCCTACAGCCTGATAGATTGAATCATACTGAGAATAATTGGTATCAAACCATTCTTTGTATGATTTTTCATTATTATATCGGTCAACATAATATTGAGGATCTTTATCTTCATCAACAAAAGATGCAATAGATTCTGTCAAATCAACAGAAGGAATTTCTTCAGAATTTATAATAAAATTAAAAGTTGATTCCACTGAATTACTCAAATACGTACTTTTGACGGTATGTTTTCCATCTAACTTCCACAATCCACCAGCAGTAGAATATTGTTTATCAAAATCAGTATTTGCAGGTAAAAATTGATCTATTGCCAATTGTGTGTTAAAAGGATCAAAAATTTGTACAATCACATATTCATTTGAAATAACATCACAGAGTTTAGTCGAGACAGATAATGTATCACCTTTAGTATATGATGTATTATCTAAGTGTATTGAAATTTTAGAATTATCAGTACATGAATCCTGTATAACATTAGTTTCCTCTTCAAGAGTTGTGGATTCAGTAGTTTGAATATTTGATTCAAATAAAACAGATGTTTCGCCATAATATTGACCATGTTCAATTCTGATTGTGTATGTACCTTCAACAAAATTATCAGTGGAAACCAAGTAAGATGAACTATTAGATGTAACATCATTTAGGGCATTAGTTCCAATTGGAGAAATAACTCTAATCGTAGAATTAGTTACTGAAGAATCATTAGGAACAATCCAATTTGCATCTAGGGTGTCACCAATAGCATATGATGATTTATCACTGTACACTGAAATTTGATCAATAGATGCCAAAATTGCTATCGAATCCACAGTTACCGTAATAATCCCGGTATCTTTTCCATCAATTATATCATCAATAGTATATTCAAATGATGTCGTACCAATGAATCCTAAATCAGGAGTAAAAGTTATTGTATCATCACTATTAACAACAGCTAATCCATCAAGATCATCTACATCAGAAATTGTGACATGTAATACATCATCATTCAAATCTGTATCATCAGTGATTACTGTAAATGATACAGGTGTATCTTTGTCTACATTTTCAGAAAAATCTAGTGCAGTAGGAGGAGAGCCACTCTTCACTAGAATAGTTGATGATTGTTTATTGTATTCAATTGTAGCAGAACGTCCAGATTCGGCTTCAGGATTTATTATCAAGTTTGTAACACCATTGGCATCATAATTTACAAAAGAACCTGAATTAGATGACATCTCAGTAAGTGTTATAGGATAATTAACATGACTTATAGAATCAGTTCCTAAATCTATTGTAGCATCTGAAGTGTACTTGTCTTCTAAAACAGTATAGTCATTATCTTGTAAAATAGCTACAACATCAGAAGCACTTTGTGAATTTGGATTTAGTAATAAACTTCCATTATCATCAAACATGAATACTGATAAATTTTGTTCATCGTTAATTTTTACTGCACCAGACGTTCCATCTGCATCTTGAGCTCCATCCTCATCAAATAATTGGTAAAATAATCCATCTGAACCAGATATTGTAGCCCATGTCCAAGAATCTTCATCAGTAGGATCTATGTTTAACATGGGATCTGAGATATCTATAGTGACATTTTCTCCTGGGCGATAAAATGTATCAGCTAATGAAATTGTAACGAATTGATCAACAGTATCAAAAGTTAATTCTACTGACTGGGTGCTACCTTTTTCATATTTTACAGTTACATTATCACCAGAATTGATATCAAATAGTTGTATTAAGGGCCAGACATCTTCATCAATACCAGTTTGTCCAGTAGAGTTTGATTGTGTGTTTAGTGTTGGTGCTTCTCTAACAACATTATTGATTAATTGATCAGAGGATGAAACATCGCCTGTGCATGTAACCAATGCCTCTTCACCATTAGAACTAGAAGAGATATCTCTTGGAATAATAAATCCAGAAGTTTCCAATAGACTCAAGCCAGTTATAGAAGAAGTGTTACTACAAAATTCGCCAAAATCTAAACCATATCCAGGTAATCCTACCAAGGAATCAGCTTTTTGTGCTTGATTTTTATCTGCAAAATATCCATACCATTTTCCATCATCAGATTGTACCATATTCAATTTGTTATCATCAATTGTCACATCAGGTTCTTGTACCGAACCAACTAAACTTGAAATATCAGAATCATCAACCATTACTTCAATTACCATTGGACCTGCAAAATGATTTTCAAATAATGAATTTTCTGCCGAAACGTAAAGATTTTGATTTGATTGTGCATAAGATGATGATGTAAAAGAAACAAAAGAAAGCAGAGACATCAAAAATAAAGTAAATAAAATATAATATTTCACAGTATTATACAAAAGAAGATATTCATAAAGTATACGTAATTAAATTTATTTTTATAAAATCTAGGTTCAAGAATAATATTCTTTAAATCCTTTATCAGTTGGATGTATCTCAGTTTTTGGTCCAAACATTCCTTGTTTTTGAACCACTTTCATTAATCCATTTTTTTCCAAGTCTTCAAGAATTGTATCTAGTTCTTCATTATCAAGCCCAGTATTTTTTTGAATATTTTCAAATGTTTTTGAACCTCTGTTTAGAGCACCTAAAACAAGATTATTTTTTGTTTGAGGCTTGGAATGATCTATTTGAGGATCAAAAGATTCTGATGGATGTTCTTGAGCAGGTTTAACAAAACTAGGTTCAAATTGTTTTTCTCGTTGTGGTTGAATGAAATTTTTTCCTATACCCCTTTTTGCTAAAAGACGTGGAATTATTCTTGCTAGGGGGATTGCCAAGAAAATAATGATATAAATCCATGAAAAATTAGGATCTGCCATTAGTTATTTTACGTATGAATGGCATAAATTTGTTAAGGGGAAACTTAGTACAGACTAATTCTCATCAGATTGGTATAATAATAGAAGATAGGTACTAGAAATATTGTCAAAGTATCAGTCTCCTAAAGTAAATGTAAACATGGGTCCAATGAAGGCTATTCTAGTTGCAATTCTTCTTTTAATTGTAATCGGTGTTGTGGTGTCAGCCTCAGTCAAAATAGTAGATGCAGGTAACAGAGGAGTGCTATTACATTGGAATGCAGTTGATCTTACTGCACCTCCATTAGATGAGGGAATACATTTTCTAGTTCCTTTCCAAGATGATATCGTACAAATGGAAGTTCGTACTTTGAAGTATGATAAAGATACTAGAAGTGCATCAAAAGACCTTCAATCAGTAGAGACAACAGTTACTGTAAACTATCATCCAGATAAAGAACGAGTTCACGTATTATTCAAAGATATTGGGCTAGATTATGAAAATAGAGTTATTCAACCAGCAATTGAGGAAACAGTAAAACAAGTAACTGCAAATTACAATGCTGAGGAATTAATCACAAAAAGACCTCTAGTAAAATCAGACATTGAAAGTGCAATTAGAGACAGACTAAATCAATTTGATATTGTAACAGAAGTAATCTCTATTACAGATTTTGAATTTTCTGTATTATTCAACAAAGCAATTGAATCTAAAGTAGAAGCAGAACAAAATGCATTAAGAGCAGAAAATGACTTGAGAAGAATACAAGTAGAGGCTCAGCAACATGAAGCTACAGCAGAAGGTATTGCAAATGCAAACATTGCAGAAGCTAAAGGTGAAGCTGAAGCAATTGCTATTATCAACAAAGCCCTAGCAGAAAATCCAAATTACTTGGAATGGCTTAAAACACAAGCATGGGATGGTAAATTACCACTAGTAGTTGGTGAAGGTGGAACTCCATTTATACAAATTCCAGTTAAACCATAGACATTGGCATCAATCATCATAATACCAATTCTAATTGTTGTAATTATCGGATTATCTTCATATCTAGTCCATAAATTTTTGCTCCGAGATATCCTTGCTAAAAGATCGGTTAATCAAACACTTCAAAAATATGATATCAAGAAAACACCTTTAGAAATAATTAAAGAATATCATGAAAATAAAGGAGAGCAATTAACTCATCAAGAAATGCAAAGACTTGAAAAAAACTATAGACAAAATGAGCCTGAACAGTTCCTTGCAATGTATGATGCCATTAGAGATAATACCAAAAATAGAGAAAAATAATTAATAAAAGAATTTTATGTCTAAATAATTCGAGAAAAAATATGGGTTTGCTTTCACGTAAAAAAGAAATCATTGTTGGTAATATTTGTCCAAAATGCAACATGGAATTTTCTGATTCACAAAGAACATTACGTCATATGGAAAAAGCTCATCAATCTAAAAAGAAATTTGAGTGTAATTCGTGTGGATAAAAATTGAGTTCATTTAGAAATTTGATTCAATATGAATTACGGATGAAATTATATGAATGGAAAAGACAAATTAAATAAAATTTCAGTGATTATTGCACTTGGAATGTTTTCAGTGTTAGTATCAGGATACATTACAGGAAATGATGCATTGTTGGGATTTCCAAACGCCATGGTTCTTTATGCACTAATGCCATCAGCATTGATCTGGTTTGGTACAAGGAAAAATGGCTGCGGAAGTTGTAATCAAATGGTAAAGTCCAAGTAAGAATATAAAAAGACTGGATTTAATTTTTCATACACCTGTTTATTAACTAAAAATCAATTTCTTCACACATGACTGATTCAAATGAACTTTATCAAAAAGAAATGGATGAATTAATGTCTGAAATTAATGAAAAAACCCAGTCATGGTTTAAGAAATTAAAGGAACAATCAAAGAATACCAGAGTAGAAATGTAAAGAAATTTGAATATTATTTTTTATTTTTCAGCAATTACCAAATCTACGCCATAGTTCAACTTGGCACGAGGATTTAATTTTAAAATCCAAGGAATGTGGGATGGGATTTTTGTTTTTGGGGTGATTTTAAATTCTAAATTTTTTAAATTCTCACGTAATGATATTTCATCAAGAGTGTTTTTAACAGAATTAACACCACGATCAAAATCATAAGGGTCACTGATAATAAAATGGCCCTTAGTAATTTGTTTTGAAATATGATTTAAGAACTTCATAGGTTCCACCAATTCCAATACATTGAGAGCTAAAACAATATCAAATTTAGATTTCCCAAATACAGGGGATAGAAAATCAGCTACAACATAATCAAGGTTGTTTTTATAAGATTTTTTAGCATGTCTTAAAGCAGTGAATGAACGGTCTATTCCAAAAACCATTTGATTAGATTTGGCCAAAAATGATGTCAATAATCCAATTGAACAACCATATTCTAAAACAAGATTTGTTTTTTTTAACATACAAAGATTTTTTTTTATTTCAGAATAAAATTTTGAAGATTTACTATTTTGATAGATAATTGCCCAACGTTCTTCAAGGGCAGTTCTATCATCAATAGTTTGATTAATTTTTAATAATGCAGTTTTACAAAATTTCTTCAAATTTTGATTCTCAATTAATTGGTAAAGTTCACCACCCAACTTTTTACGAGATGAGAGATACAGTGAGAAATCATTCCACAAAATAGGAATTTTGTCTATAATTGGGAATTGTTTTTGACATTTTTTACATATTAAAATTCCTTCTACAATTTCTTTAGTATGTTTGAAAGTGTTTAATTCTAATTTTGAACTACAATTTACACATTTTAAAAATTCAAGACTGGATTCTAACATTTCAGGATACCAAAACAATGATTTTAGAATTAATAATTTCTTTGTTAAGAAAAACCAAGATAATCTTAAATGGAGTATTTTAGGATTTTATGCAAATTGGGAGAATTTCAAGAATTCGCAGAGGCTCTGTTTGGACAATTATCAGTTGAAATTGATGAAGAAAGAGAAATTGTAGGCTTGGCAGTTAAAGCTAATGATGATATTGCAAATAAGGTACAATTCAAGAAATTAGATGAAATTGCAAATGAAATATTGCCAGATTTTAAAAATAAAGTAGAAGAATTTCTTGGAATCAAGGTTCCAGAAAACATAACACTAAATTTTCCAGAATTAGAAGAATTAAAGAGAGTGAAAGGAAAAAAAGTTTTTGCAGATAAAGAATCAAAAGAGTTTGTTACAGAATTATTCAATGCAGTTGCAAAAGAAGATTTGAAAAAGATCGCAGAATTGATGCAACAAGATACAGCAAAATATTTGGTATATTCAACATATGCAATTCAATATATTTCTAAAATTACAACAACATACGGAGACTATCTTGATTCAATAATTTATTTAAACAAATTCATTTTGTCAAGATATCCTCAAATTATTCTCCACAAACAGGGAGAACCGTATGAAGCAAGATTTGAAAATGTTAATTCAGGATATCTTGGTGCCGTAAAGATGACAGTGCTTGAAGAATTGATTCACTCAATACAAGAAAATCTTCAACAAGTAAACAAAAACGCTGCAATGGAAGTTAATAGAATTAATGAAGAGTTAGCAAAAATTATCTTATCGCTAGATACTGAAACAGTTAACAAGTTATCAGAATATTGTCAATTACAAGCTGTACCAGATGATTTTCCTTTTGCAAAAAAAGCTAATTTATTTTTCTTTTTGAATCCAGATCATTTCTTAATAGAGCAGATAGGGCCAGATGTGATGACATTTACTCATGTAGAAATAGATCCAAAGATAGGAGAATCAATTCCCCAACTGTTAGATATTTACAAAAAATGGTTAGTTCCAATACAACAACATCATGCAGCATTTACAGCAATGGAAGGAATGGCAGCTTTTGCAATTGAAAATATATTAAAAGATGATTCAGATTTTCAAAATTATCTTACAACCTTTATGGGAACTGATTTTTCATCATATCAAGTTAGGAAGAGTATGGGGAAGGACTTTACAAAAATAATCTATGAAAAGCTAGGCAAGGATACCTTCAAAAAAATGATAGAAATACCACCAAACACAAGGGAACTCAAGGATCCACAACTATATCTCAATAAACTGAGTTTGTGATAATTGGAAGAAAAATTTGATCCATTAGTTGCAGAATGGCTTTCATTTGTAAAAAATCCAAACTTCAACTTGGTTGAAAAATGTTTAAAATTTGCTCAGATTTTGGAATATCCAGAACTTGATGTAGATGATTATATCAAGAAAATTAATCGAATCGGAAAATCTCTAAAAGAGTCAATTAGTGACGTCAAAAATCCAACATATTTGATTTCAATGTTAAATGAACATCTTTTTGAAAATTTAGGCTTTAGTGGAGATGATGATGATTACTATAATCCAAAAAATAATTTTCTAAATGAAGTAATTGATAAAAAAACCGGTCTTCCAATTACTATTTCAATACTATATGCTGAAATTGCAAAATTCATCGGATTAGATCTAAAAATAGTCGGATTTCCCAGCCATATTTTGGTAAAATATAATGAAGAAATGATTTTAGATCCATTTTATGATGGGCGCCTGTTAGATGTTGATGATCTTCAAGATATACTGGATGCAAATTATGGTGGACAGTTAGAATTTCAACCAGAATTTCTAGACGAAGTGAAATCAGAACAAATACTAATTAGATTAACACGTAATTTGAAAAATTCCTATGTCCAATCATTTGTTTATGAAAAAGCATTACGTTGTGTAAACATGGTTTTAGCAATTGAACCTGAATCACCTGAAGATATTAGAGATAAAGGGATCTTAGAAGAAAGATTACAAAATTCTAAAATTGCTTTGAAATATTTGAATAAATATTTAGAAATAAACCCAAACGCGGAAGATGTAGATTTTATTTTAGAATTGATTAGAAGTATAAAGATAAAAAATTAATCAATAATTGAATCTACGTCACTGCCTTTTTTGATCATTGAGATTTCATGACGAGCAATTTTATTTCTTAATGCTCGTTTTAGAATATCAACTTCACTTCTGAGCAATGCAATTTCGTCTTCAAGTTTTGCAACTCTCTCATAGATGGTTTCAGCTTCTGAACTCATGATTATCTATTTGAAAAAAATTGTCTTAAAAAGTTATGGGTAAATATTTTGATGGTCAGGTTAGCTTTTTGAACTATAATTCAAATTCTTGACGACATTTTTCACACTTTGCTCTCTCTTCTCCAGGTGAGCCAAGAATGAAAATTTTACCAATTGTTTTACAAAGAGGACACATTCCAGTTGTGGCATTTTTTGGGCCAGTACGGATGATTTTTTGAGTTTTTCTTCGTCCCATGCAAAAACTTCTCGAATCGGTCTATTAAGTTTTAATGGCGCGGGGAGAGGGATTCGAACCCACGAGTTCTTGCGAACATGAAATTAGCAATCTCACGCCCTACCAGGCTAGGCGACCCCCGCATGATATGCCTAAAATGAATCTGTAAATAAATTCATTCGTTATTGAATTGGCTGTAATTATTCACAATTTCATCAATAGGTAGTCTTTTTCCACCAACAATTTTTAGATCTACATGCACTTTTTTGTTAGAAATAGTAAGGATATTGTAAGTATTATCAAAGAATCCACGGACTCGTTCAGATGTAGCAGTTCCAGCATTAACTACAGTTAGTGATCTAAAATTCCAAGCCCACGGTCTATGTTTATGCCCACATAGTACTACATCAACATTAGAATCTAAAATAGTTCGAAGTACGTCACCTGCATCAACAACAGTGAGTTGATCAGAGCCGGTATCAGGAATTGCAATTAAATGATGATGCATTGCTACAATTTTTACTCTATCAGGATATTTTTTCATAGTTCTCTCCAACCACAAGTTTTGTCTATATCCTACTTCACCTTCATTTCTATCAGGCCTTGCAGTTCCAACAGTAACTAAAACGACATCATCACCTAATTCATTTACAGTTTCAAATGGAAAGAATTTTTTGAATAAAAGATAACCAGTGTTTCTATAATCATGATTTCCACTAATAGTAATAATTTTTTTTGTATTGAATTTTTCTAAAAGATATTTACATTTTTCATATTCTTTCATTAATCCTTCATTGGTTAAATCACCAGTAATTATGATAACATCAGGGTTTAGTTCATTTACTTCATCAACTAAGACATCAAATTTCTCTTGTAAAAATTGAGAACCGACATGTAGATCAGAGATTTGAACTATCTGCATTTGAATATTATTTGTTAAATTAGGTATTAAATCATCTCTATAGAAAATATGTAGAAATCATTTCAAATTCAAGGTAGAATTAAATAATAATCGCCTCAAAATCTTGCAGTTTTGAGTAAAAAAGCTGCTGTGATGAAAGGAGATGGTATTGGACCAGAAGTTGTAGATTCAATGTTAAGAGTTCTAAAGGAATGTAACTTTCAATCAGAGTTAATTCTTTGTGAAGCAGGCTCAGAGCAATGGGACAAAAATGGTAGAAAAGATACATCATACATTCCTGATTCAACGATGAAAACTTTAGAAGAGGCAGACTGTTGTTTTAAGGGACCAACAACCACAATTCCAGTTCCAGGTGCACCTAGAAGTGTAGCAGTTACATTAAGACAAAAATTTGATCTTTATGCAAATATCAGACCAACTAAAACTTATGATAGATTAACACCAAATAGAAAACTTGATTGTGTATGTTTCAGAGAAGCAACTGAAGGACTCTATACAGGGGTAGAGACAAAAATTACAGATGATGCTGCAATAGCAATTAGAAAGATTACTAGACAAGGAAGTAGAAGGTTAGTTGATTCTGCAGTAGACTGGGCAAACAAATTCAATATGAAAAAAATGGTTGCAATTACAAAAAGAAACATCCTAAAACAAACGGATGGAATATTTTGGGATGAAACACAAAAAGCAGTTGAAGGTACTGGAATTGAATTATCTGAAATTTACATAGACAACATGGCTCAACAAATGGTTATTGCAACTGAACAGTTTGATGGTTCTGTATTAGTTAGTACCAATTTATTTATGGATATTATTTCTGAACTGGCATCAGCTCTTGTAGGTTCAATTGGATTGATCTATTCTGCCAATATTGGAGATAATTATGCAATGTTTGAAGCAGCACATGGAAGTGCTCCACAATTTGCAGGACAAAATAAAGTTAACCCAACTGCAACTGTCCTATCAGGAGCTTGGATGGCAGATTATATGGGTGAACGTGAAGTTAGAGATGCAATCTTTGTTGCAACTGAGCAAGTAATCAATGAAGGAAAAGCAGTAACATGGGATATTGGTGGCGATGCATCTACTACACAAATGACTGATGCAATTATCACATATGCAAAAGAAAATTTAAGAAAATAATCACCTAGTAGTTTCTACAAGAATTAATTCCTCAAAAAATAATTTCTTTTTTGCCATAATTCTAGTTTCCAAGCCTAATTTTTGAGCATATTCAATCAATTTTGGATAGTTTGATAATGAAGATGTAACAAAAATAAATTTTCCATTCTCAGTCATATTTTCAATTACAGAATCAAATATTTTTTTAGGAATCTCAAATCCATCTTTACCACCATCAGTTGCAATATCTAGAATTTCAGTGGTTGCAAGATAAGGTAAATTACACACAATGAAATCAAATTTTATTTTTAAAGCATCAGAGCCGTTACAACAAACTAGATTTTCTGTTTTGTAAGTTTGGTTTTTCAATACATCAAAATTGATATCAGTACCAACAACAAATGAAAAATTCTTTGATAGTAATTTTGTTAGATATCCAGAACCACTTCCAACATCTAAAGCAAAATTTCCTGTTTCATTCTCAATATTATCCACTATAAAAAAAGTATCCTCAGAAGGAGGATACTCATCATTTTTCAAGTATTTTGTTTGCAAGATCTATTATTTCATCTCCAGAAAGATCATCAACACGTTTATCCACCATAGATTCTATACTGAATTGTTTTAAAATATTCTTTACAGTTTTCCTTCGATATGAGAATATTTTGTTGACAGTTTGAATAAGATTATTTTTTGGATCATTTTTTTTAACGATTTTTAGAATCACTGAATCAATTTTTGGGGGAGGGGAAAAATTATTTTTGCTCACTTTAGAAATAACAGTAATTTCAAATGCATGAGTTGCAATAATGCTAACAGCTTTTCTTTGTTTTGAGGATTTTGCAAGTAATTTATCAGCAAATTCTTTTTGAACCATGATTACACCATGAGAGAAAGAAGTTTGTGCTAGCCATTCAATTGCATCCTTACTGCGAGAATAAGGAAGATTGGATACAAAAATAGTAAAATTATCTTTTTTCTTAAAACCATCACCTGATTTTAAAACTAAATTATCAATATCAAAAAATTTAGATTTTGCATTTTGGACTAGTGTTTCATCAAAATCAACGGAAATAACTTTCTTAGCATTTTGGCATAAAAGAGGAGTTAAAATTCCCTGGCCAATTCCAATTTCAAATACAACATCATTTTTTGTGATTTTTGCCTCAGAAACAATAGATTTGGCTATAGATTTAGAGTTTAGAAAATGTTGTCCAAGTTTTTTTCTTTTTATCATCTCTTAACGAAGAGATTCATTCTACTTTCACCAGTGATTTCATCTAAGATTCGTTCAGAAATATGTTTAACAGGTTCCTTAAACCCAACACGTTCTTGTAAATCCTGATAGCTTTCAAACTTTTTCTTTTCTCTTTCTTCGAGCATGGTTTTCATGTATGTTTTTCCAATTCCTGGAATTAATTCCAGAGCATGAATCCTAGGAGTTAGAGGTTGTGCTTTATTGAGATATTCAACAAATTTTGATTCATTATCAGATACAATAGTTTCTACTACTGTTTCAAGTTCACTTTGAGCAGATGATGAAATTTTGCCATATTCCATTTTTCCTAAAACGGATAGAACTTTTGTTCGTCCTTCTTTTCCGATATAGATTTTCTCACCAATCTCAAATGTAGAATTTGGAATACCAAGAACTTCTAAAAGAGTTAATCTGTCTTCTCCAATTGCAGTAATGATTATTCCATCCCTACCACGTACAGTAGATGATTTTCCTCTAGAGTTAAAATCCAAAACATATGCATGCTCCTCATACTTTCGAGGTGGGGGTTGTGCCCGATACAAAATAGAATGCTCCTAAAAACTTACGAATGCTCCTTGATTATCTTGAGCATTTTTTCTAGAGTCTCTGCAAGAATTAATTTTTTCCATCCGAATGTGAAGGAACGTAGTTCTGCTAAACTTGTAGGTCTAATGTTAACTATCTCAACAGATTCATCTTCTGTTAATTCACATTCTTTGATGAGTTGTTTTTTCATATCTTTTGCATCTTTTGATTCAGTTGACACAAATTTTGAAACATAATCATATGTCCAACGTTGAATTTGATCCATTTCTTCAACATCAACTTTGCCTAAAATTTCTTTAACTTCTGCAAGAGAAATAGCTTGTTTCTTTTTTACTTCTTCCATATCATACACCGAATGGTTTAATGTGATCTAACCTAGTGATTAAGGTTTTTGGCTTTTCTCCTAATTTTACACTTAATGTAACAGAACGTCTACCAACATGTGTAATCAAACCTACTTTACCATGGTATCGTCGATGTGGCAATCCTTTATGCTGTCTTGGATCAATAATGACAAGTGCTTGTTGACCTTCTTGGTATTCACGTAACAAAAATGAGACTCCTCTAGGGGCCTTTTTCTTCATCACTGATCTTGATTTATGCTTAAATCCATGAGAACGACCAGAAGATTTCTTAGTTGCCATGAGTGTAAAACCTTGAAAAGCCCTATTTTAAGACTTAGAAAAGATAGAGAGATTTAATCAGCAAGATCAGTTCTAAGTTGGCCACATGCAGCTGAAATCTCAGTACCTTTTTCGATTCTAACAGTACAATTTACTCCAGTCTTGGACAAAATTTGTTCAAATTCTTTGACATTTTTTTCTGATGGACGCTTGAAATCACCAGCAGTCGGGTTAATAGGAATCAAATTCACATGAGAACCATTTCCATCTAAAAGGTTAGCCAACTCTGTTGCGATTTCAGGAGAGTCATTAATCCCTTCCATAAGTGCATACTCAAAGGTTACACGACGCCCAGTTTTTTTAAAATAATTTCTGCCCATTTCTATTATTTCTTCTACAGAGTTTGGACTTGCAGTAGGAACCAAATCTTTTCTTAGTTTATTGTTTGGAGCATGAAGAGAAATTGCAAGACCAATTTGTAGATTTTCTTCTGCAAGTTTTTCAATTCCGGATCTAATTCCAATAGTAGAAATTGTGATATGTCGTTGACCTAATCCAAATCCTCTATCATGTGTTAAAATTTTTACAGCTCTAATCATTTCATCATAATTTGCCATAGGTTCCCCCATACCCATAAAAACTAAGTTTGTTACATGTTCACCTCGTTGTTGTAATATTTCTGCAAAGTGGATTACTTGTGATACAATATGTTCTGCCTTTAGATTTGTTTCAAAACCCATTTGACCAGTTGCACAAAATACACATCCCATTGCACAGCCAATTTGAGTTGAAACACAAATAGTGGAACGTGGATGACCTCCTATCTTAGATGGATCATATTGCATCAAAACAGTTTCTACAGAATTATTATCAGTTAGATTGAGTAATAGCTTTGTTGTGTCACCATCCTCACTTACAACACGATGTGTCTCTTTTGCAGAACCGATTGTATATCCTGCGACAGTTAATTCTTCTCTTAATTTTTTTGGGAGTTGTGGTATTCCATCTAGATCTTTTGGAAATTTATAGTAAAGTGGAAGTAAAATTTGATCTGCTCGATATCTAGGATACCCCATATCAATTACAAGTTGTTCCATCTCTTCTGGAAGTAATCTATACAAATCAGTCATGATACATTTGATTTCATTAGATCTCAATTTAAAATTTGACGATAAGATTAAAACGAATTAGATTAGTGCTCTAGTATGAAATTCTTACTTATTTTGTTTTTTAGTGTTTTTTTACGCCCGCATTTGCTGAAAATCAAACCAATTTTGACAATTCCATAGATTCCAAACTTGTGATTGAATCCATTAAAAATAATACGGATTTAATCACAGATGCATTTTCATCAATGGAATCTACATGTGAGGAAAATTCTATAGATTGTGAAAGCGTTGCAGAAAAAATTGAAACATTTGAAGTACAACAACAAATATTAAAAAAAATTGAATCTATCAACATTGAAGAAATAGAAACTAAAGAAATTACAGCTTATGAAATTCTTCAACATCCTTTGCTTTTATTGATAGTCGGAGCATCAATCACATCTATTGTTGTTCCATGGAGAGCAAGATTGTGGACTGACCATAAGAAAAAAGTAGAGATAAAATCGGATTTAATTAATATGATTGTTGAAAATAAAGTAGATCTCTCAACAATTTGCTATCAGATGGTAATATTAGACAATAAAAAAAGGTGATTATCAATTATTCACCACCAACACATAATCTAACAATAATGAGAAAGTATCTTCCATCTCTGTTGTTGTATCTCCATTCCATTTCCTTGATATACAACAGAAACTTTCCTGGACTAACACCATGATGCTTTGCCATGTTCTCTTTTGCAAAACTCCAAAACCCTTCAATACCATTAATGTACACATCACCACTCCCAAACATCTTGCTGTGGTCTATTGAGAGATGCTTGTAACCATTAAACACAAGTGAATCGTATCCCTTCCACTTGTCAGTGTACACGATACTTCCCTTCTTGACTTTTCTAATCGTACTTTTCAAAAGGGTCTTGGCCTTGACATTGTTTACAATCTCAACGTGAACTTTTCCCTTTCTTTCCAGTATGCCAAATACGATGGTCTTGTTCTTGGCACCTCTGCCACGATTTCCCTTTCTTTTTCCTCCAAAATAGTCGCCTCGTCAGCCTCAATTTTCCCTTTTAGTTTCTTGTCTGATTCTGCCAAGTGATACAGTATTGAATATCTGATGCAATCAAAAGCATTTAGTGCAAGTTGGATAACTGACATCTGCTTCTCTAGCTGCATGTCTTGCACTAATCCCAAGATCAAATAGTTTGACTAGGGCCAACCATTTTGTAAAATTAATGTTGATGATATCAAACCATGTTCCAGCAAACGGTCTATAATCTGTCTTGCAATCTTTGCATCTTAGTTTCCCTCTTGAAATAATATAGTAATTCTCAGAGTTACATGATGAACAATGAATTGTGTTTTTCTTTTTGAATTGGTTGCAGAGAAATTCCAATGCAGTTGATTTGTTGTGAATTATTTTAGATAACTCAATTATGTTGATTGTTTTTTCCAATAATTACTCAAAAATAGTTGGTGGTAATAGGTTTACAATCACCTAAAAAAATAAAATTCATTGGTCCTGAAACTGAAAAAATTGGAAAAACCTTATTTTTAATTGGTGGGAAAATTAAATCGTATTTTCCAAATTCGACATTAGTAAGAGATTGGAATGATTATCATAGTTTTCAATCATCATTAATGCATTTTTCATTTTATCTTAGTGGTAAAGATGTAAGTATTGAAAAAACATTAGATACATTGAAAGGATTCGTTAAAGCCTATGGAGTAGATATTGACTTTGATGAATTAAAAGAGAGAAAAGAAACTAAGAAAGGATTTCGTAAATTACATGATTTGTTAAATATAGTAGATGCAGATATGATTCAAAAAATTAATGATACAAAAATTACATCATTCTAAGAATAAATATTTAGAAAATCAAAAAGAACAAAAAGATGGAATAAGAGGGATTACTCTTCTACAGGATCGAAATCATCAGATTCAATCTCTTTTGTAGCCTCTACCTCAGGCGTTTCTACTGTAGCCTCTACCTCAGGCGTTTCTACTGTAGCCTCTACCTCAGGCGTTTCTACTGTAGCCTCTACCTCAGACTCTTTTGCCTTTTTGGTGGTTGCTTTTTTGGTGGTTGCTTTTTTAGTAGTCTTTTTCGTCTTTTTCTCAGCTTCTTCAGGATCTATAATACCTGCTTCACCTAGAGCAAAGATTACTTCCTCTTCAGGATGATGAGGACTATCCACCATTCGAGCAATTCGTTTCTTACCTGATTTCTTAAAGTAGATTCTGTACGTACTAGTATGTGCAACTACATTTCCACCAATTGGACGAGTTGGATCACCAAAGAAGACATCAGGTGATGCCATAACTTGATTTGTTGCAATTGCAGCACAGTTGTATGTTTCTGCGATTCTTGACAACAAATGAACAAAGTGATTTAGTTTTTGTTGTCGTACAGATAATGTTCCTCTTCCAAGATATTCAGCTCGGAATAGTCCAACTGCAGAATCTGCAACAATGAGTTTAACATTGTTTTCTTCAATTACAGGTCCAGCTTCTTCTAAAATCAATACTTGGTGTGCACTGTTGTATGCACGAGCTACTATGATATTATCTAAAACTTTTTCAGGATCCATATCATGTGCTTGTGCAATAGATACAATTCTTTCAGGTCTGAAAGTATTTTCTGTATCAATGTATAAGACAGAACCTTCAAGACCACCTTCTTCTTTGGTTTTTTGAACCATTACAGACATGGTATGTGCAAATTGTGTTTTACCACAACCAAATTCTCCATAGACTTCAGTTAATGCTTGAGTTTCTATACCTCCATCAAATAATGTATCAAGGCAATTTGTACCAGTTGTAATTTTACCAATACTTTGTCTATACTTGTAAATTTCACTTGCACTGACAAAGTCTTTAGCAATTAATCCACCTTCAACTAAATGTTGTCTGGCTTTATTGACAATTTTTTCAGCAGTATCCTTTTCCATTCCAGTAATATCTGCAATTTCAACAGGACCTCTAACGATGAGGTCCATGACGTTGTGGACACCTGCATCGGATAATTTTCTTGTAGTTACAGGGCCTACGCCCTCTAAACTATCTAATCTTAAATCTTCTACCATACCGTATAGTACGGTACCAGTACATTATAAACATTGTTTTTTTGGGTTCTGTTACCTCTTAGGTTGGAATTGTCTGTGTTACCTGTCGGTTGACAATAAGCTATTTTGTCCATGATTTTCAATGATTTTTCCATACACATGACTAATTCATGTTTATTTGTAGGAATAATATCATTGTCTTTACAATATCTAAAAAACCAGCGTATGGAGTGAATCAAATTTTCATACAATTCTTGATTCAATTTTGTTTGAATTAAAACATTTTTCCATTCCTCTGCTAATTTTCTATGTTCTGCATCCCATTCACTCAAGTGAAATATCAACTGCCCTGTCTTTATAACGTCTTTTCAAATGATTGATAAAATCTGCATCATCACGTAGGTTTATCGATTCTTTTTCTAAATCAGTTATTTTTTTTAAAACAAAATCAATATTTTTCTTGTTGTGTTTTTTAATTGCAGTTAACGCATCTTTAATCTGGTTCTGATGTCTTACATTACCAAGAAAATTGAGTTTGAGTAACTGTGCTACGGATAATTCACTATACAATGCATGTCTCGCCCTCATAACCAGTAGATGGGAAAGTAACTCAATTTAGATCAAAAACTATCAATTATTCAATCAATCTATTCAGATAGAAAAAGCTTGATGAAAGTATGTCACTCCATCAAATATGCATTGTACTTCATTTGATACCAT
This sequence comes from Candidatus Nitrosopumilus sp., assembly GCA_965205425.1. Taxonomy (GTDB): domain Archaea; phylum Thermoproteota; class Nitrososphaeria; order Nitrososphaerales; family Nitrosopumilaceae; genus Nitrosopumilus. Next base: position 962,546 of record CBDBGZ010000009.1, on the reverse strand, counting down.
GACACACCAAGGCGTGATACTATCTAAAGCATTTGAGATTATCACTAAAATAATGTACAATATCTTGTTGTTTCCATGCTCTAGTAAAAATAACTCACGGTTCCACAATGCTGATGCACACAATTCTATCATGTCATTGTGTTTGGGAAATTCATATTCTGAATCTGGATTAAAGAGACTGGCAATGGAATCCCAGAATCATTCTCCAACGGGTTTCATGGTTGAGAAAAATTATATCAAAAATATCACAAAAAACAATGCAAATTCAATTACATCGTTCACTGGATAGTACCATATCAAAATTACAAGAATTGGGAGTATTGGAGCAACCAGTTACTGTAGCAATTGACAAACATCTAATCCCAAGATATGACAAATTGCCAAATCATTCTTTAATAAAATCAAAATCAAAAAACAGTACTACTCATTTTGAGAGTTACTGCACCATGCAGTGCGTTGAAAAAAGAATCAGGGCTCAATTAGGTTGTTATCCTTTGTATGACAACATATCAAATGCCGATTTTGTGCGTAAATTACTCTCTGATGGCATCAATAATGGAATCAAGATTAAACTATTGCTAGTGGATAGGGAGTTTTTCACAGCTGGAACAATTTCAGAAATAAAACAAAGGAATTTAAAATTTCTAATGCCTGCAAAAAAGAATTCTCGAATCAAAGATGCAATTGTACAATACGTTAATGGAGATAGAAAGTCAATCTCGCCATACACAATAAAATCATCATCAGGACATGTAGAATCATTTAATCTAGTTATTCTACCAAACAAAAATGCAAGAAAAAAATCAGATATTATTGATCAGTATGTTGTGTTTGCAACAAACGTTTCACCAAAAGAAATATCATATAACATACAAAACATTCCAACTGATTACAAGAAACGTTGGGGAATTGAAACAGGATATGCATGTGTGGGAAGGTTCAGACCAAAAACCACCAGTTCAAACCAATCCATAAGATTGTTGTATTTTTACTATTCATTGATTTTGTACAATGCATGGATAATTGCTAATTTGATTATCTCAGAAGAAACTAATGTACAAAATCACAAACCAATAATATCAATTGAAATTCTCAAATATTTCTTTGTAAAGATAATTATTCATTACTTTAGAAATAACAAAAATAATTATTTTCTAGAATGTGTAACTTGAGTTACTTTCCCATCTACTGATAATGGAGACGTTCGAGTTGTGAAATTATTCAAATATTTAATGCCTTAACTATAAGCAGGATGCCATCATTTCCATGAATCAAAATATCTTAACATACAATCCTGAGGAATGTGAAGAAATTACAATAGATGAAAACGAACAATCAGGAAAAGGAAAAACTAGGGATATTTTGCACTAATTATGTCCCGATCTTTGACAGGTAGAAGAATTTGACCTATATCCCGCTAACTTGACAGAACCTTTTTTTGGGTTCTCTTGCGTTCTGAATCAACGGGTTTTAAAAAAACAGGGTAAAACCCATAGTGGGTTTTAGCTAAGAAATACAAAACCCGCAGTGGGTTTCACAGTAATTATTCAAAACCCACAAATCAGCATAAAATGGGAAAATCAAGCAAAATTAGGCATGATTATAAAATTTAACGAGAATTGACTATCGTCTCTTTCTTCTTTGTCCAGGTTTATTTTGACCAGGATATCTGCCTAAAACAAATCGTTTATTGTAATTACTTTTGTTGCCAACACTAGAACTAGTGCCTACAATCTTTCTACCCTCAACTTTAGGGGTTTGTCCTCTTACTTTACCTGCTTTGGTAAGTGAACCGTGTGTTGCCATGTTTTGAATGAAGAATTAGTGAATTTATGTATTTGGATGACTACCAGTATTTGGCCTTTACAGTCTCTATGACTTTTTCGTGTTCCTTACTCTTTCTACGGGCATATTTCTCCATAGCACCAAGTGGAACACCACCAAGGGATCGAGCAATAGCATTGAAAAAGTATCTCTGTGGACCTTTTGCTCCAGTCTTAGTCATGAATTTTTGAATACCATATTTGAAATTGTGTTGCCATGTTTTGTAAAGAACTCCAAGTTGTGCAGGAGTCATTTCATTTCCAATATGGAAGAAATCAGATTTTTCAAGTAAACCAATAGGAACAAAAGTCAAAGCTGTTGCAGTAAACATTGAATCTGGTTGTTCATGTTCTAATTCACTTAGTAATCTAATAGTTTCCCAAGAATCTTCAGGGGTTTCGTCATTATCAAGACCCATAATTAATGTAAATGCAGGAATCCAATAGTCTTGGTTCAAAGTTTTGACACCTTCTTTGACAACCCAATGCCATTCAGATGGATCATAAGGTGCAAGTTTTCTATCAGCATATTTACCAATTAATCTAAGACTTCCAGTTTCAAATCCTGCTTGAATACCAATCATGTTATCAGGACCTGCTTTTATGATTTTTGATAGATTTGGGATTAATTTCTCATCAGCAATTGCACCTGCCAACGTGCCATGAGTTGGGTTTGTGTGCTCAACACCAGTTGACATAATTGCTGTAAATAATTCTTCCAAGGCTTCTCTATTTGGTTCCATTCCTTTTGCAGTTCTAGGATCCATTCCATATACGAAAATATCATCACTGTGAATCCATGCAGATTTAGAGCCACCTTTCTTTATGTTAACTTCAATTTCTTTTTTCACTTTTTCGGGTGAATAGTATCTTAAAGATCTTAATGTGACATCACAAAATTTACATCCCCTACCACAACCACGCATTACTTCAACCATACCATGCATACTTGGCTCCACAATATCAGGAATTTCTTCGAGATCAGGTCTATCCCAGAAATTTACAAATCTTCCGTGAATTTTTTTTCCTTCTCTTTCAAATTCTTTAATGTTAACTTTAAAGTCACTTCTCTTTCTGAAAGGATCCATATTTTCAAAATCACCATTAATCAAATAATTAAAGAAGCGACCTGCATGTCCATCAATCTCAGGTGCAATACCTCCAAGCTCTCCTTCTAGAATTGCATAGATTCCAAATTCTTCAATTTTTGCTGGATCATAGTTGTATTGCCATGTTCCAGAAGCACCAGAAATTACTTTTGCTTTACTTCCAGTTCTTGCTTTTGCAGCTTTAATTCTATGATGTAATTCTGCATTGTAAAATTCATCGTAAGAAGTTTGTTTTCGTCCATAAGTAAATGTCATAGTAACTGGACCCATGCCAAGAGGATCCATTTCATAAGTTCCAATGACTTCAGTTTCAGGACCAATGAACTTTTCAATGTGATTTGGATGAGCAATAACTACATCTTTTCGAGAAAAACCATCACGTAACAAGCCAGCTTCCAACTTTCTTAATCCATATGGAGCGTATTTTGCCACACCGTCAATATCAGGAGACCAATTACAAATGAAATCAAATAGAACTTTTGGAGTTACTTGATTTCCAAGGATCTTATACCAAAAACTGTTCTTATCTCTGTTAGGATCTAATGCCGGAGCACATCCGAAAAATGTTGCAAGAGACAACCCCCTATAAGGAGACATCAAAGTTCTATCAGCCGTTAAGACTATTTTTGGAGTACCCATACCCTTCACGGAAATAATTTTATGATTTATTTTAAACCTTGCTAGTAAAACTCAGTAATTTTCTAAGATTCCAGCCTTGTTTCTATGTAAATGACCAAATTCTTTATTTTTGGATAAATGGTCTCCATCAAAAACAGTTCCATCTCTACATGCAAGATCTTCACCCACACAACAACTGCCACATATTCCAACACCACATTTCATCATCCTCTCAAGACTAGCTTGAACAAAGATTTGTTTTGAATGAGCAGATTGGACAGTTTTGTACATCATGATTTCAGGGCCACATACATACACAGCATCAAAATGGGTTTCACCGACTAATTTTTCAACCAAATCAGTTACAAATCCTTTTTCACCATAACTACCATCATCAGTTGAAACAATCACTCTATGAGAATTATTTTTCAATAATTCATTTGATAAATCTTCAAAGAAGACTTCATCTTTTGATTTTGCACCCATTAAGACGGTAACATCATCGGTGGGCTTTACAAAAGTAAGTAATCTCATCATTGGAACAAGACCAGTACCTCCACCAACAAGCAAAAGTTTTCCTTCTTTAACATCAAATGAATTTCCATAAGGACCTCGAATTCCTATTTGACCACCAACTGGGACATTGAATAATCCAGTAGATGAAGGCCCATGTTTTCTAACAGTAAATGCAGCTTTACCAGATTCTTTTGAAATCATTACACTCATCGGTAATTCATTTACACCAGGTATCCAAACCATAGCAAATTGTCCAGGTAAAACAGTAGGCATTACATCATCTGAAAAAACTAGAGTTCGGACAGTTGGTGTTTCATCAATTACTTTTTCAATTGTAACAATAGTAGGGTGATTAAGATTTCTTTGCAAGACCCACCATCTTCTTTATTGTAGAATAATTATTTCTCTTCATGTAATCTAAGATGCCTTTGTTAATATCATCAAATACACCAACCCAGTTATCTCCAATTGCACTTCCAAGTTGAACACCAGAAGCTCCTGCCAAGAAAAATTCAACAGCATCTTCCCAAGTAGAAATTCCTCCACATCCAATTATCGGTATATCATATTTTGAAGAAATCTCATAAACACATCTTAACGCAATTGGTTTTATCGGAGTTCCAGATAATCCGCCATACTTGTTACTAAGTATAGGTCGTTTAGTTTCAACATCTATTGCCATTGCACGGACCGTGTTAATTGCAGTAATAGCATCAATTCCAGAATCAATTGCCGTACTAACAGTATTGAGATAATTACTTGTACCTAAACCCACTTTAGCAATAACTGGTACATCAGTTATTTTTTTCACAGTAGATACAATTTCTTTAACTAATCCAGGATCATCTCCAACTTCCAAACCAACTCTGGCCACATGGGGACATGACAAATTTAGCTCGTATGCTTTGACTTTGCAATTTTTGAATTCTTTTATCATCATTTCAAAATCTTCAGGTACAGAACCAACCAAACTCACAATTATTGGAACATTTTGATTTGGCTCAATCATTTTAGCAAAATTTGACGCACCTGGATTTGAAAGTCCAACTGCGTTTATCCATCCACCACCCTTTACACTAAAGATTGTAGGATTCGGATATCCTTCCCATGCCGCAGTACTAAGAGATTTGGTTACAACTGCTCCCGCACCAGATGCATAAAGACGATTAAACACATCCAAAGATATGCCTAGAATTCCAGACGCGAGCATTACAGGTTTATCTAATTGAATTTGACCTATGGAAGTTGCAATACTAGGTTCCACTTTGATTAATGAGCTTAGTTTCGAATATAACAGTTGATTCTCGATTCTGGTACCTTTTTTAAAGGTGATTTAGAATCAACTAGTCATGTATTCTGTAGTTTTAACAGAATTGGGAATCTCAGTTTTCAATGATGGAAAACTTGACAAAACATTTCCTTTCTCAAATGCTGTTAAAGAGTATCTTTTAGTAAAAAATAAAGAATCAAAATTAAATGAGCTTGTAAACTATCTAGCATCTACTCAAAGAGGATTTGCTGTTAGTGACGAATCATTGCTTGCAATTCTAAAAAAATATTCTATTGATTGCCATCTTATGGAATCTTCAGAATTAGATACAATTCAAGCTACAAAACCACAGATTATTGTTGATTCAGGTTTTGCATCAAACTTACAAGATACACTTGGAAAATTAAGAGAGTTTGCTTTAGGATTATCATCTTCAAAAGTTACAGAAGTTTCACAAAGTCCAGATTTACATATAATTCAAGCAATTAATTCACTAGATGAAATTGACAAAATTGCAAATGGCCTAAGTTCAAGACTTAGAGAATGGTATGGATTACATTTTCCAGAATTAGATAACATAATTGATAGTATTAACGGATATGCACAAATCGTAATGGCAGGAAAAAGAGAATCATTAACTAAACAAATTTTTGAAGAAGCAGGTTTTCCTGAATCAAAAGTAGAAATGTTATCACTAATTTCATCAAAAAGTAGAGGTGGAGATATTTCAGATATTAATTTAGCAATTGTGCAATCAATTGCTAAACAGGTTTTAGATTTTCATGAATTACGTAAACAACTTGAGGAACATGTTGAATCAGAAATGCAAGAGATTGCACCAAACCTTTCAGCAATACTTGGAACTGCAGTAGGTGCAAGGATTTTGGGAAGAGCTGGAAGTCTCAAAAAAATGGCATCACTTCCTGCTAGTACAATACAAATACTAGGGGCCGAAAAAGCACTATTCAGATCATTGAAGACAGGTTCACAACCACCTAAACACGGATTATTATTCCAACATGCAATGGTTCATGCTGCTCCAAGATGGCAACGGGGAAAAATTGCACGTGCAGTAGCTGCTAAAGCAGTAATTGCTGCAAGAGTGGACGTATACGGTGAAGGATTAAACCAAACTTTACTTGAAAAACTCAACATCAGAGTTGATGAAATAGGTAAGAAATATGAAAATCCAACTGAAAAAGACATGAGACCACCTCCATCATTTAGAAGAGAAGGTGGTTTTGGAGATAAACCAAGAAGAGGTGGAAATAGAAGAAGAGAAGGTGGAAATAGAAGAAGAGAAGGTGGAGATAGAAGAAGAGGCGACCGTAGAGAAGGTGGCTACAGAGATAATCCAAGAAGAGAAGATCAAAATTCAAATAAAAAGAGAAAAAAGTTTGGAAGAAGATAGTCAATCATTTTTTTGGATAAAATCAGAAGGCCAAAAAAAACTAGCCACAGAAAATATGGTTCCAGGAAATCAAGTTTACAAAGAAAAATTAATTATTAAAAAAAATATTGAATACAGGTTATGGGATCCATTTAGAAGTAAATTAGCAGCAGCAATTATGAATGATCTTGATTATTTTCCTTTTGAAAATAAAAGTCAAGTTTTGTATTTAGGAGCATCAACAGGAACCACAGTTAGTCATATTTCAGACATTGTAGGCCCAAGTGGAATTGTTTTTGCAGTAGAACATGCAAGTAGAGTTGCAAGAGATTTTTTAGATAGAGTTGCAACATATAGAAAAAACATCATACCAATTTTACAAGATGCAAGAAAACCAAAAGAATATTTTTCAGTATTTGGAAAAGTAGACGTCGTGTATGTAGATATTGCACAACCAGATCAAACACAAATTGCAATTGATAACTGTGGAATGTTTCTAAAAAAAGGTGGTTATTTCTTTTTAGTAATCAAAACTAGAAGTATAGATGTCACCAAAGCTCCAAAAAGAATTGTTGAGGAAGAAATAGAGAAGTTAAAACCAAGATTTGAGGTTTTACAGACTATCGATTTACATCCGTATGATAAAGATCACGCAATGGTAATTTCAAAATTCAATTAGTTATTTTCAATAATTTTTTGTACAGGTTTCCAACTTTTACGCACAAATTTAGGCATCTCATGATTTTTTTTATAATATTTTGTTACAAATTTTACAGTTACAGAATCAGATGGATATCCACTACCCAAATTATGATCTTTTCTTAATTTCATAATTACCCTATCGCGAGTAACTTTAGCTAGAATAGATGCGGCAGATACAACAACAAATCTACTATCTGCACGATGATATGATCTAATTTTGTGATTGTCAGACAATTTTGAAATTTCTTTTCCAAATCTAGTTGGATTTACATCACATGAATCAACATATGAAATGTCAGGATTTAATTTTGAAACAACTTTTGCCATGTATTTTGCCTCCAATTCATTTAAGCAGTGTTTTTTTACACTCGCATCAATTGATCTAGGGGGAATTTTTGCAACATAGTAGTCATCTACAATTTCTATAATTTTTTTGTATAGATGTTCACGTAATTTAGGGGTAAGTTTTTTTGAATCTTTTACACCCAAAGCATTTAATTTTTTTAAATTTTTTTTGTCCAATGATACTCCAGCAATTACTAATGGTCCCAACATAGGACCACGGCCCGCATCATCAATACCACAAATTTGCACGAATTGTGTCTTAAAACACAAGTATTAAACCGTTATACGTTTAGGAAAATTGAAAACTAATTGGAATTTCCAGATGAAACTTTTCAAGAGATAATTGAAGGGAAAACAAAACTTCTAGTCCCAAAAAAATCAATTACGGATAAAGTTCCTCCAATGAAACCAGCATTTTTCAACCCAAAAGCAAAACTAAACAGGGATTTTTCTATAATTGCATATTCTGCTTTTCTTAACAAATTTCAAGGTTCAAAAATTTTCTTAGAAGGGCTTTCAGGATTAGGAGCTAGAGGATTACGAGTTGCAAATGAATTAAATGTTGAAAAGATTGTAATTAATGATCTCAATCCTTCTGCACTAAAAATGGCGGAATATTCTGCAAATCTTAATGAGATAAAAAATATAGAATTTTCTGAAAAGGAAGTATGTAGATTTTTTAGTAATTATTCAAAAAAAGGAGAAAGAGGCTCAATTGTAGATATAGATCCTTTTGGATCACCTGCAGCATTCTTTGACTGTGGGATTAGGGCAACTATGCATGGAGGCATATTATCAACAGCAGCCACAGATCTTCAAGTGTTAAACGGTCTCTTTCAATCTGCATGTAAAAGAAAGTATGGAGGAGTTCCAGTTAGAGCAGAGTACGGAAATGAAATTGCAATTAGATTGATTTTAGGTTCACTGAGAACAGTAGCGGCAAGACTAGGTGTAACTATTATTCCAATGTTTGTTGAAAGTGAAATGCACTACTATAGAACATATGTCAAAGTTCTCAATAGACCGGATCAACAAGAAAATCTAGGATATATTTTACATTGTAAAAATTGTGGAAATAGAAAAATTTCTCTTGGACAAGAACAAGAATGTGAATTATGTAACTCAAAGATTAGCATAGCAGGACCATTGTGGATAGAAGAAATTTTTAACAAAGAATTTGTTCAAAATATGATAGAGGAAAATTCTAAATTAGAAACAGACAAAAATTGTGAAAAAATACTTTGTAAATGTTTATCTGAATCAGAAATGCCAGGAACATATTACACAATAGATGAAATTGCATCCATAATGAAATCATCCCCGCCAAAATTAGAAAAAGCAATTTCAAGCTTGAAAGAAAGTGGATTTGTATCTAGTGCCACAATATTTAATCCAACTGGATTTAAAACTGACGCAAATGTAAATGAAATAATTAAAATTTTTAAAACTATCCAGTAAAACCTAAACAAACAAGATATAATTCACTACTTTGTTTTCTACTAGCATCAGGTTTGGTAAGATTAATTCTAGCAAATTTTTTCTTTACATAATCTCGAAATTCCATTGAGAATTCACCGTCAAAAACTTTGAAGACAGCATTTCCTTTGTGAGCTAAAACCTTTTCCATGATTTTTGTACAGTCATAATTTAGTGAAATTTGTTTAGCATGATCAACGGACCAATTTCCACTAACTTGTGGTGAAAGATCACAAATTACAGCGTTAACTTTACGCCCAAAATAAGACAGTACTTCATCAACAACATGTTCATCTTCAATATTTTCTCGTATAATATGAGCGCCAGGAATTTCTTCAACATAGGACAAATCAATTCCCATTACTTTCCCTTGATTTCCAATTAATTTCATAGCCATTTGAGTCCAACCTCCAGGAGCACATCCAAGATCTAGTACATTAAATCCAGGACCTATGAGTCTATACGATTTATTCAGTTCTTGTAGTTTGAATGCAGCTCTACTTCGAAAACCTTGTTCATGAGCTAATCTACGATAATGATCTTTGCGTGCATCTGCGAGTTTCATTTGGCCTTCACAGGTTTTTTTAATTCAGCAATTACCCAATCTTCAATAAATTGACAATTTCTAGGACTAATCTCACCTTCAAGTGAACATTTCTGCTCTACAGGACAAACTAAACATGGTGCGTTTTCAATTGATTGTGTACTAATTGGAGTCTTTTTTAAAATTAATTTGTATGTCCAACGATTGTTCTCAAGAAGTTTTTCTCTTGTGATTGTACCCATTCTTTCAAGTTTTAATGCTAAACGAGAACCAATTTGATTTGTAAGTTTAAGTTTTTTCCATAATTCTCCTTGGAACATTCCATCAGATTCTTTTTCAGCTAAAATATCACAAACTTTGTTTGTCAATCTTTCCATATCGACTTTTTCAATTTGGAAATTTTCAATTTCTGCATCTGAAAGTTGTTCTTCTAATTCTTCTTCAAGTGTTAATTCAGCAATTCTTTTTTCTTCTTCTAATTCTTTTTTAGTTAATTTTTTTACTTTGACAGGTTTTGGCTTTGTTTCTGTTTTCTTTGCTGTTTTCTTTGCAGGCTTTGCTTCTGCTTTCTTTGCTGTTTTCTTTGCAGGCTTTGCTTCTGCTTTCTTTGCTGTTTTCTTTGCTGTTTTCTTTGCTGTTTTCTTTGCAGGCTTTGCTTCTGCTTTCTTTGCTGTTTTCTTTGCTGTTTTCTTTGCTGTTTTCTTTGCAGGCTTTGCTTCTGCTTTCTTTGCTGTTTTCTTTGCAGATGATGAATCTAGAATTCTCTTTTTCTTTTTTAGTTTATCAAGATCAGCTTTAATTTTTTCTGCTTCTTCTATCAGAGTATCTTTTTTCTTTGCCATTAAATCACCTTATTTTTTAAATTCAATTTCTTATTTATCAATCAATATTTCATTCCTATTTAACAGTAAATGTTCCTTCAGCAGAGATATTCTTTAATTGTTTTGAGACCATTTGTGTGACTATCACATATGAACCAGGAGTATCAATAATCTTAGAAAATTCATCGCCTACAGGAATGATTTTGCTTCCAGATTCAAAGCATTGTTCAAGAAATCCACCTTGTGTAATTACATCACTTTTTCCAGAAGAATAAATTGTAATATACAAATCTCCACAATTAAACGAAGAATCATCAATTTTTACTTGAATTTCAACAGGTTCCGTTGTAGTGTACTGATTGGACAATCCTATAATTTCTATTGGAGTATTATCAGAAGTTCCTGCTTGAAAATTAGGTATTGGGGCATTATGAGAAGTACCTCCTTGAGAATTAGACATGGGCCACATGTTTAATTCTCTATCAGGTTTTTGAAGAATATCTGATAATACTGCAGAACCAATAATTATTGAGAAAATAACAGGTAAAACATACACGATGAAAACTCGCTTAGTAGCCATTTCGTTTTAAAATCTACAATTCCCTTATATCTATTTAGCAAAATTTCAAAGGTCAAGATCAATTTGACGAATGAGTTAAATCGTAGCCAACTAAATATCGCTAGATGCGACTTAGAAAATTTAGAGCTAGAGCATATCGTTGCATTCACGATTCTGGCGAAATTACAGTTGGGGATTTGGCAGCCTTTGTAGGTAGAAATGAAAGTGGTAAAACCACAATTCTTCAAGCCTTGACTCTATTAAACAGAAATGAGGAAGTTTCAGAATTAGATCTATGTGATGAAATGAATGAGGAATTAAAAGAAGAGATGAGATTAGCAGAAGGTGAATTTGAACTTAGTGAACATGAAATTAGTATAATAAAAGAAAAATTTCCAGGATTACCCGAAATCAAAAAAATTAAATTATTTAGAACAAATCAAAATCCAAATGTTCAGTATGAGTTTGAGGATATTGAACTTAGTGAAGATGAAAATAAAGGATTGAATTCTTGGGAAAATTTTTCAAGACAAATTTTTGGATTTTTAGACACGATTCCAAATCATCTTAGAATACAAGTAGACACAAAATTTTTTGAAGAAGACGTACCAAGAAATCAAGAAGCTTTTGATAGTGAAATGGCTGAATTTAGTAATCAATTTCATGTAATTGCCATTCAAGAACCCAAAGTAATTGAAGAGTGGGAAAAAATCTATGAAAGTCCTGAAAACCAATTTTCAAATCTTCTAAGTGGTGAAAGTGAGAAAACAGCTTTGATGAATTTTATCGCATCAGAATTACATCCAAGATTTGTGTATTTTTCAGATTATAAAAAAATCTACGGAAACATCAACCTTAATGAATATCTAAGAGAAGAAAAAGGAGAACGACAAGATTCAATTGAATTTGTTGAAGAATTTGATAAAGCTGAAACAGTTAGGAATCTATTTTATCTTGCAGAACTAGACATGAGAGAATTAGATGATGTAAAAGAGAGCCCTTCTAAATGCATCAAGTTGCTAAATGCTGCAAGTAATAGGTTAACTAAGAAATTAAATCCTGCTTGGAAAGGAGATCCTATTCACGTAGACTTGAGATATAATCCAGGAAACATTATGAGTGTTGTAATTTCAGATGTTCACAAAGATGGAACAATTACAAACACAGGATTACTAAATAGAAGAGCAGAAGGTTTCAAATGGACATTTTCGTTCATTGTAAATTTTGCTGCAGAAACACAAAGAGCAGAATTAAAAGAAGCAATATTACTATTAGATGAACCAGCAAGAAATCTTCACCCAACACAACAAATGGGAATTTCAGATTTGTTGAAAAATTTAGCTGGCTCTAATCAAGTTTTGTATGCAACACACTCACCATTTATGATATTTGATTATACTCCAGGAAACTTGCTTGTAGTTGAATTAGATAAAAGAAAACATCTTAGTAGAATCTTTTATGATTATTGGAACGCTGATGATAAAACATTAACACCAATTTTGTACGGTCTCTGTAGAGGTCAAGTTGAATCTATTGTAGATAGGGAAATAGGAACAAATTCCAGACCAATAATCATTGTGGAAACAATGTCAGATGCCATGTATCTTAATGCTTTTGATAAATTTTTACAAGATCCAAATATCTCTATGAATCCATTAAATGTAGTTGCAGCTTATAATAAAAATGCAGTATTACCATTAGCAATATTTTATAGAAATCACGGATATAGAACATTTGTTTTATTGGATAATTCTGAAGAGTCCAAGCAAATATCGGCTCAACTAGTTTCAAATGAATTTTCAGCTATTCAAACTATTTTCTTTGAACGAGAAGGAAAGAAATTACAATCAATTGAAGACTATATTGCACTTGAAGATTATTTGCATCCAGTCAATCAAACATATGAAATTAAACTTAGGCAGGAAGGATTTTCAAATCTCACTGTACAAGATGTTTCAGCTAAAGAAGGAAAAGGAATTTTAGAAAAATTAAGAAAAATATGGCAAGATCATAGAGAAGAAGATTGGGAAGAATTCGATAATGAGGAGATTACAAGATATATTTGTGAAAAAATTACTCTTGAAGAAGCAAATTTCCTATCAGATAAGACTAAAGATCAATTTAGATCATTATATAGACTAATTGCTGAACGAATTAGACAATATCAAAACGTCGTAACAAAACCAGATTTGGATAAATTCCAAAAGGCCAAGCCTTAAGATTTAAGAAGTTTGCTCATGAAAAACACTAAACTAAGAAATAGAAAAATTGGGAAAAGCTTTCAAGGTTTAAGTGAGAGAAATGGAGTTTAAATGATATGAATAGATCCTCTGAGAGAGGAATTATCCTTTCATTTGTATTACTATTTTCATTTATAGCAATTTTATTTCCATCAAATGTTTACGCAGATGAAGTTTCAATTACAAGTGTAGCATTAGAAGAAACATCATTATTAGAATTAACAAATAACTCTAATGAAGAAGTTAATACTTTAAGAATTTGGCTCGGAAGTGATTTTAATTTTGAATCATTCAAAACTGAAAAAGGTTGGACAGGTGAAAAAAATTTACAAGGGGTTATAATTTTCACAACATCAGATTCAATCAAATCAGGTGAATCTGTAAAATTTGGAGTAAAAACTGACAAACCCAATCCAAGTATAAACTGGAAAGTACTAGATAAAGAAATACAAATCGGAACTGGAGTATCTATTGCAAAAGAATTATCCACAGTAGTTAAGAATCCAGACCCAGATCAAATTTCAGGAAACATAGGTGAAAGCATGACAGCAGAATCCATATTTAGAATAATTCCAGATAAACCAAATGTTGGTTCAACCATCAGAGTGACTGGAGATAATTTTGGAGCATTACAAGAATTTGATTTTTATATTGATACTCAAAAAATAGGCAGTTTTGATACTGATGTAAATGGACATTTTATTACCACCATGAAAATTCCAGACAATCAAAAAGCAGATAGAGTAGATTTAAAAATTAAAGACAAGGAAGGAAATGAAAGAAAGAAAAGTATCAGAATAGATATAGGCATAGATAGAATTGCAGACTCTGTAAACATTCCACTTACAATTAAAGGAATGCCAAATATTATTCATAGAGGAGACTTTTTAGAGATTTCAGGAACGGGGGATCCTAATGGTGCAATAACAGCTGAAATCACAACATCAGAAGGTGAAGTGATTAATTCCAGAACAGCTGAAATAGATAGTAAGGGAGATTGGAAACTAGATGAACCTATTATCGTAGCACTAGATACACCATTTGGAAAATACAGTGCAAAAATTACTGACGGAAGAGAAGATAAACTAATATCATGGACTGTGGAATCAGATAAAAAAATAATCATTGCTCCAATTACTTTAAAATTTGAAGCAGGTGAAATAATGAAATTTAATGGAACTGCAGTAGAAAATAAACCAATTGAAATAGTATTAGAAGATCCTTTAGGAAAAGAAGTATTTTCAGATATAATTCAAGTTGATAATTTAGGTTTTATTGAATTTGAATACCCAACTACACAAACGTCAACAGAAGGAACATACACACTAATTGCTACTCAAGAAAAAGAAAAAGAATTCATTTATGCAGGTGTGGGGCAATTACCTACAATCCCAGTTAATTTAGAATTTGATAAACTCAATTACAAAGCAAGTGAAACTGCAGAAATTACGCTTTCAGGAAAAGCATCAGAAATTATCAGTTTACTTATAGTAGATCCTTCAGATAAACCAAAAGGAGACACCATATCCATAACATTAGAACCAGATGGACGTGGTTCACATTCAATAGATCTTGAAGGATTTGCATCTGGAGTATACACTGCAGTAATCAGTAAAGGTAGTGCTCAAAGTACAGAAGTATTTACAGTGGGACTACAAATAGGTTCTGGGGAAATTAAAGTTAATACGACAAAAACAGATTACTCTCCAGGAGATTCAATATTAGTTTTAGGAGATACTGGCGCTAACGTTTTACTTACATTAACTTTGAGTGATCCTAACGGAGATGAAGTTAAAGTTAAAGAAACATTCTCAGATAGAGATGGTAAAATTTCTGAGAGCTCATTTAGGATTCCTTCAGATGGAATTGCAGGAGCATGGATCATTAACGCAAAAAGTGGTTCAAACTTTGATAATATTGAAATCGAAGTATTAGCAACTTCGATTGAAGGTATAGTAGTATCGGTTGTAGAAGGACAAGAAATTCCAGGATATGGACAAACTGTGAATATTTCAGTTTTTGGAGCACAACAAACAGTATCAATTGAAATATTTGCAGAAGACGGCGAAATAATAGAAGAGCTTTCATTCCCAGCATCATCTCAAGGAGAAATTAGCCAACCATGGGTCATACCTAAAGATACTGAACCAGGAACATACACTATCAAAGTTGAAGATGCATTCAACAGTGCAGAAACAACTTTTGTGATTGAATGAGTTCAAACAATTTTATTTCACTTATTTTTACAAGTCAATGTGAATCTTAAAGACAAAATTGCAGATTACCCAAATTTTCCTAAAAAAGGTATTTTATTTAGAGACTTTAGTCCAGTTTTAAGAGATCCATCAGCATTATCCTATATTGCAGATGAATTTTCAAAGTATTTTCACCCAAAAGATATTGATGTTTTTGCCGGAATTGAATCAAGAGGGTTCATTCTAGCCTCAATTTTAGCCTCAAGATACAACAAAGGTATGGTAATGATTAGAAAAGCAGGGAAATTACCTGGAAAAACTACAAAATTAGCGTATACAATTGAATATGGAAAAGATACGATAGAAGTTCAAAAGGACATTATCAAAGAAGGTGAAAGAATTCTCATTTGTGACGATTTACTTGCAACTGGCGGTACTGCAAAAGCATCTGCAAAGTTAATTGAAAAATAGGTGGAAATATTGTTGGATTTGCATTTATTATTGAATTAGTAGATCTTAATGGAATGAAGGGAATTAACAAATACAATTGTAAATCACTGGTGAGATACTAAATGGAAAAAGATGTTGAAATTGGAATTTTCGGAGGAACCGGAATTTATGATTCAGGTTTACTAAAAGATGCACAGGAAATTGAGATAGATACGCCATATGGGAAACCTTCAGATACAATTACTGTAGGAATTTTTAATGGACGAAAAATAGCATTTCTTCCCAGACACGGAAAAAAACACACCATACCGCCACATAAAATTAATTTTAAAGCCAATATTTGGGCATTCAAAGAATTAGGAATTACTAGGATTATTGCGCCATCGGCTGTGGGAAGTTTAAAGGAAGAATTGGCACCAGGCCACTTTGCATTACCAACACAATTCATAGACTTTACAAAATCAAGAGAAGGTTCATTTTCAGAAGATGGCAGAGTTATCCATATCTCAGTAGCTGATCCTTTTTGCCCAGAATTACAATCATCAATTCTTCAAGTAACAGATAATCAAGATTTGAATATGCATAAAGATTGCACATATGTCTGCATAGAAGGACCGCGATTTTCTACTAAAGCTGAATCAAAATTCTATAGAACAACAGGTGCAGACATTATTGGAATGACTCTTGTCCCAGAATGTCAATTAGCTAGAGAGGCACAGATGTGTTATGCCTCAATTTCAACAGTTACAGATTATGATGTTTGGGCAGATAAACCAGTTACAGCTAAAGAGGTTATTGAGACATTAACAAAAAATGTTGAAAAAACAAAAAAAATACTTACAGAGTTAATTGATAAAATTCCCAAAACAAGAAATTGTTCTTGTGCTAAAGCATTAGAAGAAGCAGAATTTTAATCATCAATAAATGACTCTTTTTTGAGTCCTTCAGGTAGAGTCAAATCCCCTTGTAACAGATTACGTTGTAGTAAATCTATTACTTCATCAACATTATATCCTAATTTGTCTAATTCTTTCTCTGTTGTTTGTGAGAGTTTTGCACCAATATTTTGTCCACCAATTCTACCAAAAGCAATAGCTGTAAAACGAAACTCATTTTCATCGATTGTAAAATTACCAGTAATTTTTGCGGCCATTTGGCTTCCATGAATATTGTTAATGTGAACTTTAAGATCCATTTTGAGATTAAATTTCTACAGCTTTGTTAACATTATCATCAACTAGAAAACTCCAATGTTGTTCATCTTCAACTTTGAAATCATTAATCTTTAGTGGAATTACTTTTTCATCAATACATTCATGTTTAATTTCACCATTTTCTTTTAGTCTAACTAATTTCCATTTGTATTTACCCTGTTGTAACTTACATACAGTAACACCCCATTTTGCATCAGGATCA
The DNA here is from genome assembly GCA_965205425.1 of Candidatus Nitrosopumilus sp. GTDB lineage: Archaea > Thermoproteota > Nitrososphaeria > Nitrososphaerales > Nitrosopumilaceae > Nitrosopumilus. The sequence continues at coordinate 945,072 of CBDBGZ010000009.1, read as the reverse complement.
ATTTTTGGCATACCTACCAAATCTGCAAGTTCTTCAATTCCAAGTTGTTTTTCTTCACAGAATTTTTTCTTGCAAACACCACATCGCCATACATCAACAGAACCTATTGTACGTTCATCAATGTTGATATTTATCACACCAAAATAGACAGGTTGATGTTTACAAGTTTCAGTATCAATGCTCAATGTTGTTCACCAAGATTTAGCATTATTTAGTTCTTGCATCATCATATGGTTTTTCCAAAATTACTCCGATATTATCAACAATTTTGTTTCGTTTAAATTCAATATTTTCTCGCTCACACATCTTTCTGTACATATTAACAGCAGTAAATCGTGGATGCATAGCCTCAAATTCAGATGTAGAAATATCAATAAAAGCACCAAGTGTCATTAGATCTTTAGATGCTTTCAAAGCATCATCAACTGAAATTTTTAGTTTTTCTGCAATTGTTTTTGATGACATTTTTCCATAGTGTGTTACCAACAAATAGATTTTAGCCTGAATAGGTTCTAAGTGAATTTCAGAAACAAGATCATTTTCAATTCCAGAAAAAGACATTATTTTTAAAATAAATTATAACCCATAAAACATGATCTATCTAATTATTTTTGGTGATTGTAAACCTATTACCACCAACTATTTTTGAGTAATTATTGGAAAAAACAATCAACATAATTGAGTTATCTAAAATAATTCACAACAAATCAACTGCATTGGAATTTCTCTGCAACCAATTCAAAAAGAAAAACACAATTCATTGTTCATCATGTAACTCTGAGAATTACTATATTATTTCAAGAGGGAAACTAAGATGCAAAGATTGCAAGACAGATTATAGACCGTTTGCTGGAACATGGTTTGATATCATCAACATTAATTTTACAAAATGGTTGGCCCTAGTCAAACTATTTGATATTGGGATTAGTGCAAGACGTGCAGTTAGAGAAGCAGATGTCAGTTATCCAACTTGCACTAAATGCTTTTGATTGCATCAGATATTCAATACTGTATCACCTGGCAGAATCAGACAAGAAACTAAAAGGGAAAATTGAGGCTGACGAGGCGACTATTTTGGAGGAAAAAGAAAGGGAAATCGTGGCAGAGGTGCCAAGAACAAGACCATCGTATTTGGCATACTGGAAAGAAAGGGAAAAGTTCACGTTGAGATTGTAAACAATGTCAAAGCTAAAACTCTTCTTGCAAGCACCATCAAGAAAGTAAAGAAAGGAAGTATTGTGTATACGGACAAGTGGAGAGGATATGATTCGCTAGTTTTCAACGGCTACAAACATCTCTCAATAGACCACAGCAAAATGTTTGGGAGTGGTGATGTGTACATTAATGGTATTGAAGGGTTTTGGAGTTTTGCAAAAGAGAACATGGCAAAGCATCATGGTGTTAGTCCAGGAAAGTTTCTGTTGTATATCAAGGAAATGGAGTGGAGATACAACAACAGAGATGGAAGATACTTTCTCATTATTGTTAGATTATGTGTTGGTGGTGAATAATTGATAATCACCTTAAATTAAATGGAGATATCAATCAAATTCTAAATGATTACAAGAGTGTAAACCATATGCTCAAGGGAAATACTTCAATTCTCAAAACTTTACAGTTTGATAAAGTTCCTGAATTGTCGCGAGCGTTTTGTCTAGGTGTAGTTTTTGCTGAAATACTAACTCATCTTAATGCCCATTCTTACCCTAAAGAACCTGATGAACAATCAATGCAAGAAGCAAACAAGATGTTTCTGGCATTTGTAAGAGGGGAATATGAAAACTAGACTTTTAATCATAACATCGATAATTACTGCATTTGTTCTTGTTTCGTTTGCTATGCCAAATTTATCCAAAGTTTATGATAGTTGTGAAATGACTCAAGATGGAACATTGCAATTTGCCATAGGCTATCAATGGTCTAATGGTCTTCTTTACATAGATAATGCTGAATGTACTTGGAAGATGTTTGTTATAATTCCAATAGTAAGTATACTGTCAGAAGAAACTAGTCTATCAAAACAATGTGAGATTCCATATGATGTCAATTTTGTAGATAGACGAAGTATCGTTTCTGGATCTAATGACGGAAAATCAAATTATTCTATTGCTCAAAAATTTTCAATTTACTCTACTGTTGCAATTGGAGAATTTACAGTTGATGAAACTAATTCATTGATACTAAAACCTGTACTTACTTCGCATGGTTATGTCACAATGTGTGATCCTTTACCTGTTTTAGAAAAAAGATTTGAGACAAAATTACATGGATTATTCATTCTTGTTGATGGTGAAGAGATTGAGCCTAATTTGATAAATGATGTACTACGAATTGATGTAAATAACAATACTAGAATTGAGATCATGGGAACTTTTCCAATATAACGAGATATGAAAACTAGACTTGTTGATAAAATACAAAGTGGAAAGGATCCTAATTTTTAATTCTCATTAGGTGCATTACTATTTTGGTTTAAATCTCTAAAAACATAATCCAAAGATACAAAATTGCTCTTTTTCTTTAATCGTATTTTCATATGTTGGGGGATTTTTTGTAAACTCTACTAATCCATTCAAACTAGTATGCAACATTGATTTCAAATCATCATCTGAAACAAATGATGTTAATAGTTCCATGTACCAGCTTCTTTGAAGAGAAAGTTCAGCAGAAATAATTGTTTCATTTTGAGTATTGGAACTAGGTGATTTTTCAACCATCACAATGTTGAGTTTTGTTCCTTTAAAATCTCCTGAAATTACTTCTAGTATAACATTATCATCAACTTCACTGAATTTGATATCTGTATCAATAGAGATCCAGTTAAATCCTATTTCCATTTTTCCAATTCCATTTTCTGTCACTTTAGAAGATTGAATATAATCTGGCAAAATTTGTGAATACCTCTCTAAATGAGAAAGAGAGTCAATTAATGCTATTTTGCCAACATCTGTTGTTTTCTGAATTGAAACAGTTTTTTCAGCAAATATTGGAGTTGTCATAGGAATAATCAAGAATAGGAATAAACCTAAAAATAAAAACTGGAATTTAGTATTGTTTTTCATTTCTCTAGCAAGTTCCGTGATTCTTCATCCATGTCAAACGTAGTTGTTGCAGTGTAGATATCATAAGTCGTTCTAATTTCATATTCTCCTTGTGTCCAAATGTGGCCCCCAGTGTTTACGATGTAATGGAATTGCCCATCTTCTCTAATGTTTAGTTGTGCAATTTCTACTAATTCTCCATTTGTGATTATTTGAATGGTGACTGGATGCTCAAATGTTGTTTGTGATAACATGTGATGGTTATCTCTTACCATTCCACTAATTGCTATTCTATCTCCTAATTGATAATATTCATAACCTGTTTTTACCATGATTTTAAACTCATCCTCTAGAGTAGTATTTTCAGATAAATTGAAAGATTCTTGAGAATCATTCATGGTGAATGTGATATTATTCTCATCAGAAACGTTGAATCTGTATGGTATTCCCTTGTAATCATAATCTACAAAAGTTTTCCCTGAATCAAGTTGATAATGCCCGTCAAAAGATGAATTGGAAAAGCATTTCAAAGCTAAAAATCTGCAAATTTCTTGTGTTGATTTACCTATAATTTCTGGTCGTTGAAGATCATCTAAGATTGCAGATGCTAGGTGATATTGTGTTCTTGTTTCAAACATACATTCTTCTCTGTTTGATCCACTCTCTTCCCAGAATCCCTTATTGTCTGTACACCAATTTTCTAAGAATGATATATTATCACTTGTGAAAATATTTTTTACAGGATATGCTGACTGTTGTTTTTCTAATTCGTTGATATATTCAATTGTTAGCGAATCATCATTTACTTCTAATAATATTATTGTAATTGTACCCACTATTGCAATGAATGCCAAGCTTGATCCAATGAGAATCTTAGAATTCATCTAACCTTCCCATTCTCAAACTTTTGAGTTTTATCTTTTAAGTATGACGTAGAATTCATACGGTGTAATTTTTATCAACAATTTATTTTTGTCATCATTTCTAATGATTTAATCCTCGACAATTAACGTCATGTCTAATTCATCAATCTGAGCTTGAATTGCTTTTTTTAACGTTGGATTGTGTGTTTCACAGAATTTAAAATAGTTATCAGCTGTTTGGAAACATCCACAAATCCATTTTGTTTTCTTGTCTCCTTCTACAGTCCATTTTGAGTATTTGTTTTCAGACATGCTAACTCTATATTGATTAATCTAAAAAATATGATCTTAAAGAAAAAGGAAAAAATGTTTAAGGACAGCCTTCCATTTTTTGGATAAAGTAGCCGTTTTCCTTAATTGCCTGTTCAACAGGCTCTGGTGCTCCTTGTGAATGGCAGAATTGACATTCGTTTGTTGTCATCTCTGCTTCTCCTTCACCGACAGATTTCAACCACTCTTTGCCATATGTGAGGGCTTTATCGTGGTCTTTTTCACCAGTAATTACATCAAAGTGCATGGTGTGACCATCTGCTGCTTTGACATAAGTGTCGTATACGTGAATTTCCATGATTGTAATTAAAAAAAGGGATATTTAATTCAAAGATCATGATACATTATGAAATACTCTGTAATTGTTGAAATTCCAAACTCTTCAAACATACTTTTAGAATTAGATGATTCAAATTCTCCAAAAACTGTTAATGACTTTATTGAAAAATTACCCTTTACTGTGGATCTAAATGTGTGGGGCGATGAAATTTACACTTCAAAATCCCCAATTTCTCAACCTGAAGAAAATGCAAAATCTCCTGTTGAATTAAATGATGTTGCATACTGGCCTACTGGCAAAGCAATATGCTTGTTTTATGGTCCTACCCCTATTGGGAATCCAGGCGAAATTACACCTGCATCTCCAGTTAATGTAATTGGAAAAATTGTTTCTCCAGATAAAACAATTCTAAATAATGTCAATAGTGAACAAGTTACATTTCATTTACAGAATTAAATTAGGTGATTGTAAACCTATTACCACCAACTATTTTTGAGTAATTATTGGAAAAAACAATCAACATAATTGAGTTATCTAAAATAATTCACAACAAATCAACTGCATTGGAATTTCTCTGCAACCAATTCAAAAAGAAAAACACAATTCATTGTTCATCATGTAACTCTGAGAATTACTATATTATTTCAAGAGGGAAACTAAGATGCAAAGATTGCAAGACAGATTATAGACCGTTTGCTGGAACATGGTTTGATATCATCAACATTAATTTTACAAAATGGTTGGCCCTAGTCAAATTATTTGATATTGGGATTAGTGCAAGATGTGCAGTTAGAGAAGCAGATGTCAGTTATCCAACTTGCACTAAATGCTTTTGATTGCATCAGATATTCAATACTGTATCACTTGGCAGAATCAGACAAGAAATTAAAAGGGGAAATTGAGGCTGACGAGGCGACTATTTTGGAGGAAAAAGAAAGGGAAATCGTGGCAGAGGTGCCAAGAACAAGACCATCGTATTTGGCATACTGGAAAGAAAGGGAAAAGTTCACGTTGAGATTGTAAACAATGTCAAGGCAAAGACATTGCTTGCAGGAACAATCAAGAAAGTAAAGAAAGGAAGCATTGTGTATAGCGAAAAGATAAAGTTCGTGAACTAAAAATCATCAAAAAACTAGAGATTAGATGATTTTACCTAAGGTAAATACGAATAAACAATCTGAAACACCTTGAAAATAGTTCATGAACATATGCTTCTCGCTATATACGGACAAGTGGAAAGGATATGATTCTCTAATTTTCAACGGCTACAAACATCTCTCAATAGACCACAGCAAGATGTTTGGCAAAGGTGACGTGTACATCAATGGAATCGAAGGGTTTTGGAGTTTTGCAAAAGAGAACATGGCAAAGCATCATGGTGTTAGTCCAGGAAAGTTTTTGTTGTACATCAAAGAAATGGAATGGAGATACAACAACAGAGATGGAAGATACTTTCTCATTATTGTTAGATTATGTGTTGGTGGTGAATAATTGATAATCACCTTAAATTATTCCTCTGTAATTGGAATTTCTATTATATCTGATTCAAGATAGTATGCTCTGAAATTTTTATTGATTCCTGAATAAATTATCCATGCTACTGGATTACTTTGCATAAATTTCTTATCTGTATTTGATGGATATGCCTCTGAATCTGGGTGTGAGTGAAAAATACCAATTACTTCGATATTTTTCTCTTCAGCCATGTTGTATCCTTCAATTAATTGCTTATTTGAGATTGTAAAATTTACTGGAGATTTTTCAATATTTTCTGTTAAAAATAAATCTGAGACTTTGTCATCTTTACCAAATAACAATGCACATGATTCATTAGGTTTTTGATTTTCTGAATATTCTGAAAGAATTTTTTTATCTGCTTGTGTTAGTATGATTTTCTGCAAATCTATTCTGCGTTAACAATTCCAATCATCCAAGGATGAACCATGCAGAAATAATCAAAAGTTCCTGCATCATTGAATGTATATTCGAACGTAGTACCTGCAGCAAACAGACTAGAATCAAACATTCCATCTCCTCCCTCTGCAACAAGTCCACTTGTTACAATATGTGCTGCAGTGTCATCGTTACTCCAAACAACAGTAGTTCCAACATTTACACTAGTCTCAAATGGTAGATAACATTCATCAGTTTCTTCACATCCTGGGACTCCAGCTCCTTGCGGAATTGAAATTTCAGTTGGTGCTATGGGTGCTTCAATAACTATTGATGCAACCATCCATGGATGTACTAAACAAAAGTATTCGTATTCACCGCTTGCTAAATTACTTGTATCTAAAGTGTAAACTTCACCTGCGCCAATCATGCCCGAATCAAATGTATCTCCAACATCTGCTGAACTTGTTACAGTATGTGGAAGCGTATCTGCATTAGTCCATTCAATAGTGTGTCCTTGAGGTACTATAGCTCTATCTGGATCATAATCTGGGTTTCCTTCTATTGTTGATTCTGCAAGGATTTCAATTGCAAATATTGGTCCTGATGGTGTAAGATCTTCTGTTGGTTCTTCAATCACTGCTTGTGGAATCATGTATGTATCAGGAGCTGAGAAAATTCCAAATGATACCCACATAATAATACCTGTAGCTGCTGCCATTGATACAATTGCTCCAATTGGTTTTGCTACTGCTGGGTGTTTCATGTATAGATATGAAATTGTAATTGCAGGGAATGCGATTGCCATTAAAATTCCTGCTATTGTAACTGTAAAGTTTGATGTGTTTAATACCATAGCATACATTCCAAATCCTAAAGATATGGACAAAATTACCAAAGTCGTAGCTTTGGCTCTATTACTTGTTGAAACCCCCCCATCAAGGATACCTGCTGCTAGGAAAATTAATCCTACAAACATGGTAAGACCAGTTAAAGCATGCATTCCATCAATGAATGTGTGTGCAATGCCTGCATACGACAATACGAGACCAGCTAATCCTATAGCTGTAAGTCCCATTCCTGGCATCATGAGGTCCCAATTACTCATTTAAGATAGCTGATAGGACTGAGATACTTATTCCTTGCGAAATGCATGAGATCACATGGACGAAGAAATTAAATGGCTTCGGAATAGGATAGAGTGAATTGGGATTTAATGAAATACTGGAAATATCTAAACCCAGAATAGTTGTTCTGTTGGTAATTACTGCAGTTACATCCATGTATGCTGCAAGTAAGCTAGTTCCAGGAGTTCCTGAGCTTGATTATTGGTCTTATCTCCATATCATTATTGCTGGCGCATTGGCATCAGCTGGTTCAAGTGCCCTAAATCACTACTATGACAAAGACATTGATCCTAAAATGACTAGAACTAGTACAAGACCAATCCCATCTGGGAGAATGGCAGCTTCTAATGTTTTGATATATGGTCTGGCAGTGAGTTGTATCTCTGTAATTTATGGATATTTTGCATTAAACGCCGTATCTGCATTCTTTATTGCAGTGGGAATTTTTTCATATGTTATAATTTACACTGTTTGGCTTAAACGAAAAAATACTTCAAACATTGTAATTGGTGGTATTGCAGGTAGTGCAGCAGCTTGGGCCGGATGGGCAGCAGCTACTGGTAGTATGGATTTGTTAGGATTTCTAGTTGGATTCTTAGTTTTTGTGTGGACTCCATCACACTTTTGGTGTCTTGCAATGAAAATAAAAGACGAGTATGCACAAGCTGAAGTTCCAATGCTTCCTGTTGTTATTGGAATGCAAAGAACATCAAAATTTATTTTAGGTAATACATTAATTTTAATTCCATATTCATTGATACTTTCATTTATTCCAGATGGTATGGGAATTGTTTATACTGTTATTGCAATTGTTTCTGGAGGACTAATGCTTGTCTATCACTACAAATTAACAAAGAATCCTACTTCTGAATTTGCTTGGAAAGCATACAAAGTAACTGCTCCTTATCTTACAATAATTTTTGTTGCAGTTGCATTAGATGCAGCATTTCATTATCCACTATTCTGATAATTATTTGTCTGCGCCTGGGAAACTGGCTTCATAATCCCTTTCTTCAGTTTCTTTTACTTGCTCTTGAATTTTGTCAACTGGCTTTTCAACAACAACAATTTCTATTCTACGCTCATCTTTAGTAATCCATGAAACTGTGATCAAGCCAAGAATTTCTAAATCTAAAAGAATTTTGTTAAATCTATCCTCTGCAATGGCATGTCTGTCTTTTACTAGACTTTTAAAAAGTTCAATATCTGTTAGACGATTTGCTTCTTTTATTTTATCAAATACTGTATTTCTTATTGGTATTGCCATTTTTTATCCGTAGAATGATTTATCTCCTGTCTTAGGTACTACATTAGATATACTTTCCTTTACTGTGTTGTACCATTGGTCAACTTCTTTAGTAATTGATGGTTTTACTTGTTTCAAACTATTTGCAAAGTCATGATTTGAAATCTTTGCAGAATTATTTCTCATTGCTTCAACTGCAGCTTCCCTACATAATGCTGCCAAATCTGCCCCTGTATAATTTTGAGTAGCAACTGCAATTTCTTGTAATTTAACGTCAGTTGCTAATGGCATTTTCTGTGTTAGAATTTTAATAATTTCTAATCTGCCTTTTTCATCTGGTGGAGCGACATAAAGAACTAAATCTAATCTACCTGTCCTAAGTAAAGAATTGTCTAAAACATCTGGTCTATTTGTAATCCCAATCACAACTACCCGTGATGAAATTCCTTCTTCAATCTCTGTTAGCAATTGACTAAGGATTGTTTCACTGGATCCTCCTTCACCTGATTTGTATTTTGCAATGGAATCTAATTCATCAAAAATTACAACGCATGGTGAAGACGCTTTTGCTTTTCTGAAAATTTCTCTTACAGCTTTTTCAGATTCCCCTAGCCATTTAGAAAGAATTTCTGGACCTCTAACTAAAATCATGTTTGCTCCAGTTTCAGTAGCTAATGCTCGTCCGAGTAGAGTTTTCCCACATCCTGGTGGACCATAAATCAAAGCTCCTTTTGGCGGTTTTATTCCCATCTTTGTAAATTTACTAGGCTCTTTCATTGCCATAATGAGATTATCTGATAGTGATTTTTTGACATCATCTAATCCTCCAACATCTTTCCACCATACTTTTGGTCGTTCAACATAAAATTCTCTCATTGCTGTGGGGACTACTTCGTGCATTGCATCGTAAAAATCAATTAGTTTAATCTGCATTGATTGTAGTACTTCTGAAGGAATTTTTTCAGTTTCAAGATCAATTTCTGGAAGATATCTTCTAATTGATTTTAGAGCTGCTTCTCTACAAAGTGATTTGATATCTGCACCAGTGTACCCATGTAATTCTGATGACAAATCTTTAAGATCAATATTCTCACTAATTGGCATTCCTCTAGTATGAATTTCAAGAATCTCTAGTCTTTCATCTTCATTAGGTACTGATATTTCGAATTCCCTATCAAATCTACCTGGTCTTCTAAGTGCTGGATCAACACTATCTGGTCTATTTGTAGCTCCAAGAACAATTACATTTCCTCTATCATTTAGGCCATCCATTAATGCCAACAATTGGGCAACAACTCTTTTTTCTACATCTCCATATGCTTCCTCTCTTTTTGGTGCAATTGCATCAATTTCATCTATGAAAATTATACTTGGAGAATTGTCTTTTGCTTCTTTGAAAATATCTCTTAGTTTAGCTTCTGTTTCTCCGTAATACTTGTTCATTATTTCTGGACCATTTATTGGAAACATGTTAGCTTCTGATTCACTTGCCATTACTTTTGCAAGTAGAGTTTTCCCACATCCTGGTGGCCCATAAAGTAAAATTCCACTGTGTGGCTCAATTCCTAGTCTTACAAATAATTCTGGATGTTTTAATGGCAATTCTACAATTTCTCTCATTGCTTTAACTTCACGTCTTAATCCTCCAACCTCTTCGTATGTTACTCGAACTTTCCTATCAACTGAAGTTTCTGTTGATATGCTAAGGTTTGTTGTACGGTCTATCTTTACTACGCCTTTTGGAGATGTTTTTGTAATTTTAAAGTCCATGGAATTTCCTAATATCATAACTGAAATTTCATCTCCATGAGTAATTGGTAGTCCTTTCAATCTATTTTTAACAAAATCTGTAAATTCTTTATCTACTGTAACTGAATCATTTACTGGTGTAAGTGAAACTGTTTTTGCAAACTTTGATGTCACTTTTCTAATTTTTACAAAATCATTTAGTGATGCACCGACATTTTTTCTTGTTTGTCCATCGACTCTGATAATGTCTGGTAATTTTTCATCTTCATCTACTGGCCAAACAACTGCACAACTAGATCTTGAACCCATTACTTCAATAATATCTCCTGGAGTTACTTTGAGAAAATCCATGGCTTCTGGACCAATTCGAGCACGTTTCTTACCTACGTCTCGTTGTTTTGCTTCTCCAATTCTCATTTGCAAAGGTTCTTCTTTGCGGACCAAAAAATCTCCTATTTCATGTCAACTGACATTCGACTCATGTTGAGAACTTCAAACTCACTTACTCCGTCAGTTGATCTTATTGCGTTCTCTAGAGCGTCACTTTGACCTTCTTTATCCTCTATTACAAATTCTGCCTTGATACATTCTAAACCAAATGCTAATGGTTCTTTTGCATGTCTTTTCATTGACATGTCTTCAGGTAATGAAGATTTGATGGTCTCAGCTAATTTATCTAAATCTACTTCCATTCCTTTAGGTAAAATTTTTGTAATAAATAATAATTGAGTCATTTTTTTAAGGTCCTGTAAAGTTACATGAGGAACAAGTATAGTTTCTTGCTGCTTCTCTGCAACTTTGACATCTCCAAATTAAATCTGCGCCACAACTAGGGCAATTGAATTTTACACATTTATCATTAGGCATAATATGTCTGTGACAACAACTACATGTTGGTAGTGAAATAGTAGACGACATACCTCGATTTTCTGTAAACATCATTTATACCTTCCTTGAAAATTAAGCACGTTTTAACTTAGTAATTTTTTAATTTCTCCACCAATCAGGGTTTGAGCTGTTTTGATGGATCCTTTCAATCCTAGTAATTTTATAATTGATCCTGTATGAAAATCAAAATCATCTTTCTCTGAAATATCTTTGATAATTTCTGGTGTTATTGATTCAAATAATTTGTTGATTGTATTGTTGTCTAATCGTTCTAACATCTTTCTCGCCAAGAGTTGTTTTTCAAATTCTTTTCCAAATCTTTCAGTCCACTTTTTTTGGTATTTTTCCAAGTCTTCTGAATTGTTTGTTTTTAAAAATTCTGATATTGCTTGTCCTGCAAATACTCCTCCCATCCCACTAGTAAAAATTCCTCCAGCTGTTGTTGGTTTTGCTTGTCCTGCTGCATCTCCGATGATCACCGTTTTACCTTCTACAAAATTTTTGATAGGACCTTTAATCCAAATTGGAGCATAAATTTTCCTAATTATCGAATAATTTCCTTTTTCTTTTAGTATTACCTCTAGTGTTTCTGATACGTTAATTCCTTTTCCTGCAACTCCTACTTTGCCTTTACCTTCACCTGATGGAATTATCCATGCAAAGAATCCTGGATATTTTTTTTGATCAAAAATTACTTCTACTTTGCCTTTTTTTATCCAGTCTGCATAAATTTCATATTGTGCTGATGATAAAATTCCTGTCCTGTCTTTATGAATTAATGATGATACTCCGCGAGCATCGACAAAAATTTTGCAATCAATTTTTTCATCATTAGTTCTAATACCCGTGTTTGTAATCTCTTGAAAACTTGTTCTAACTTTGATGTTTGCACCATTTTTTTGAGCTTGAAATGCAATTTGCTTATCTAATTCTCTTCTACTAATTTCAATAACTTTCTTTTTCTTTGAATCCATTGTAAAATTTTTTCCATTTGGTGATGATACTTTGGCTGATTCTATCATATGATCAAATGTTTTTCTAAATGGAATTACTCCTAGTTCTTCTAATCCTGACAAGCTTACTAAACCACCACAATGTTCTGGAGTTCCAATCTCATAATCTTCTTCAATTACGAGAACTGAAAACCCTTTTCCAGCAACTTCTCTGGCACATAGTAATCCTGCAACACTTCCTCCAGCAATTACTACGTCAAAGCTCACAGATTTTGTTTGTTTGTCAATTATTTAATTCAAAAGTTTTTCATTAAGCCTATTTTTGGTAATACTATGAGTGATATCAAACAGGTGATAGTTGTAAGAACTGATCTTGATATGGGTAAAGGCAAGATAGCAGCTCAAGTAGGACATGCTTGTGTTCTTGGGGCAGAGCATGTTAGAAAATCTCATCCTGAATGGTATCGTGAATGGTGGGGAGGACAAGAAAAAGTAGTCGTTAAAGTATCTGGAATTAAAGAATTACAAGAAGTGAAAAGACATGCAATTGATTTGAATTTACCTTGGTCTGAAGTTTCTGATGCTGGTCATACTCAATTAGCTCCTGGAACCACTACGTGTATTTCTATAGGACCTGCTCCTGAGAACCTGATTGATAAAATTACTGGAGATCTTAAATTACTATAGCGAGAAGCATATGTTCATGAACTATTTTCAAGGTGTTTCAGATTGTTTATTCGTATTTACCTTAGGTAAAATCATCTAATCTCTAGTTTTTTGATGATTTTTAGTTCACGAACTTTATCTTTTCGCTATATAATCTATTTCTCTTGGAATAAAATATAACAAGGCTCAATATTTTTTGTAGTATGAAGAAAAAAGGAGTTATAGTCACTGCATTTTTTGGATTCATTTTACTTTCATCAACTATTATGATTGCATTTTCAGGTTTTAATCCTGAAATTGATGCTCCAGAAGTTACATCTACTGGAACTCCTGCTGATAATTTCCCAGATGAGCAACGTGCACAATTTTGTGGTTCAAGTGATGCAAAGTCTACAGATTATGTTAAAGAATTCTCAATTCCAACATTATGTACAAATCCATTATCTATTGTAACTGATTTTGATGGAAATGTTTGGTTTACAGAAACTAATACTGGAAATCTAGCAAAATTTGATCCTAATTCAGAATCCTTTACTGAATATGAAAATTCCTTGTGGCCTCCTGGTGGACGTTCTATGATGTGGGGTATTGATTATTCTCCTGATGGTTCTGTTTGGTATACTGATGAATCTTATGATTCAGTCTGGAAATTTTCTACTATTGACGAAAAATATGACCGACTGTCATATCCTTCAGAAGGTGATTCATTACCTCAAAAACTTCGTGTTGATGGCTCACAAATAATAATAAATGATTTTACTGGAAATAAACTCACATTTTTAGATCCAAATCAATCTGGTGAAGATGTGAATTACCTTAGTATTCCATCTCCTGTAGATGATTCAGTAACTGCAGACTTTGCAATAGATCAAGATGATAATGTTTGGTTCACAAATTGGTTGTTTCAACAGGGTGGAGTATTGGTAAAGTTTGATCAAAACGGATATAGAAATTCAGTTGCAACTTCTGGTGAGCAGTATCTTCCATTAATGGACTATATTGAATTATACCAATTGCCTGTATCTCTTCTTACACCAAACGGTGCAGTTGTATCTGATGATGGTACTATCTGGTTAGCTGATACAACTTCATCATCATTCTTTAATTTTGATCCTGACACTGAAAAATTCATTCAATACGTGACGTCTGATCCTATGTTGAGTACTTATGGAAATCAAACTGGTATTGTAAAGACGCCTATTTCTAGACCTTACTGGATTGAATCTGACGAACAAGGAAGAATCATTTTCAATGAACAAACTGCAAATAATATTTCTGTAATGGATCCAAAATCTCAATCTCTTGTAGAATACCACATACCTTCAAAGAATCCAAATTGGGGTGACTGTGATCCTGGCACTGGTATGATGTTGGCTGATTGTGGTCTAGCACAAATTTTTGATTTTACTGTTGATGGGGATAAAATTTGGTTTACTGAATGGGTTGAAAACAATATTGGAGTTGTTGATACCTCTGTTCCACTACCAATTGAAATTCAATTAGAATCAAATGAAATTAATTTAATTCCTGGAGATTCAGAACACTTTAACTTTATTGTATCTCCGTTATCTGGAAATGATTTAGAAGTAGATTTGATTTTATCTACAACACATGACTTTTTGAATGTAAATCTTGATCATGATAGTACAAATTCATTTCAATTAGATTTTGATGCTCCTAGACCTATTCATAGTACTATTTCTGCTTCTGAAGATGCATTACCTGGGACCTACAAAATTTTGGTTGGGGCACAATCCCCTGATATAGCAATCAGCAAATATGTTACAGTGACAATAGAGTGATTCCGCCATTAGATTTCCAAATTGGAATTTCTGTTTATAGTACAAAATTTTCTGGAATTAATGGGAAAATTAGAATTGAACCTGAAGATTTCAAAGTAACAGAGTTAATTTCTGAAAAAGCAAAAAATTCTATTAAAGAACAAAATGGCTATGCTGTATACAAATTAAAAAAGAAAAAAATTGATACTAATCATGCCTTATCTGGAATTTTTAAAAAAAAAGGTATTCGTCTTAAATCTCTTGGATTAAAAGATGCATCCGCAATTACAGAACAATTCGTATGTTCTGGAAATAAAGGAAATGCTATAGGTAATTTTGCAAGTGACAAATATTCTCTTGAAAAACTTGGGTTTGTAAAAAAACCTCTATCAAAAAAAGATATGATTGGGAATCATTTTAAAATTAAAATTTCTGACTCTGAGAATAACTTGGAATCTTTTACAGAATATGATAAAATTCTAAATTTTTATGGCTATCAGAGGTTTGGTTCTAAAAGACCAGTCACACATCTAATTGGTCGTGCTATTTTACAAAGAGATTTTGATAAAGCAGTTGATTTGATTTTATCGTTTACTTCTCCTTTTGATTCTAAAGAAAATACTGAAATTCGTGAGAAACTATCTGATAAAGCCAATTATGAGCAATATTTTGATACAGTTCCAGTCCAAATGGATATTGAAAGAATTGTTCTAAAAGAAATGATTGAACATGGAGAATCTATTCGTGCTATTCATTCGATCCCTGTTTCTTTGAGACGATTTTATGTTCAGGCATACCAATCTTTTATTTTTAATCAATCACTTAGTTCTGCATTTTTAGATGGTGAAAATTTGTTTGAACCACAATCTGGAGATGTTTGTTTTGATAATAATGGGATTATTGGTAAATATGTTAAAGGTATGGATCAGAATTTGGCATTACCTTTTGTTGGATACTCATACTACAAAAAAACTAGATTTGATTACCAAATTTCCAAAGTACTGAAGCATGAAGAAATTTCCCCAAAAGACTTCTTTATCAAAGAAATGCAAGAAGTTAGCAGTGAAGGTGGGTTTAGACAAGCTGCAATTCATTGTTCAAATTATTCTTCACATGAAGATGTAGTTGAATTTTCGTTATCACGAGGATCTTTTGCAACAATTTTGTTAAGAGAAATAATGAAACCTCAAGATCCTATGATTGTTGGTTTTTGAGATCTGTTTTAGAAACATAATTTCTCAGATGTCTTTAAGTTGGTGTAATTTTAAGAAAATATGATTTATTTGGAAAAGGCGTACATGCTAATTAGTTGTGAAATTGGAGAAGAACAATCTCTTTATTCACAATTAAAAGAAATCCCTGAAATCAAAAACTGTTTGATTACTTATGGTAGTTATGATGTTGTAGCTGAATTTGTCACTGATCCTCCTTCTCAGATAAACGAAATAATTACTTCGAAAATAAGAAAACTCCAAAAAATTAGAAGTACTATAACTCTACGTGTAACAAATTAAGTCCTTTTGAGAACTGCAAGTCCTATACCTGAAAAAATAATCCCAACAAGTATCATTGATAGACCATATGTTATCCATTCTGGATTTGAATACATGAATGATGATTCTGGTCCTACTATGGACTGTCCTTGTAGATGAAAAATTGAACCAAACGCCCCTACAATAATTCCAATTATGATGAGCGTTTTTCCACCTTTCATGAAATTATCCTTTGTTTCTACTAAAAAAGGGTAAACAGAATTGATAATTTGACCAAATGATTTTCGGATTTGGTTTTTAATGATTTTCTTATGAGATAATAAAATGCATAATTGGGCTAGTTATAATGAATCAAGCTTTCATCGTCATTTAGGCTTGATTCTGTTTACTTCATCAGCCTTACTTGCAATCATTTTATTTCTAATTTTTCATCCTCAAATAGAGGATATCAACAAAGAGTCTCCAATTCTTATCAATATCATGTTTATTCCTGCAATGGCTGTGGGATTTCTTTATGGTATTAGAATTACAGAGCGAGCTGTAAATCCTTCCGAAATACGTAGTCCTATTAAAAGATCAATTGTGAAAATCTTCTTATTCTTTTTTGTAATTGGTGGCATGTTTAGCTCTGTTAATTTTGCAATTAATGGTGGTAGTATAATGCCTGATGTTACAATTTTAGATGGTGGGTTAATTTCTTGGATTGACAGTTTCATAACTTCAAACGGTGGTGCAACTTTTCTTATCATTACAAGTATTGGTTTGATGGCAGGTGCATCAAAGCGAATAGTTGGAATGAATACTGGATTTTTGAATCGAATGGTTACCTTTGTTGGTACATTTGTATTTTTTACAATGCTTGTTTTGAGTTTCACAAAATCTGATCCAACCTCTTCTGGAGTTTTATTGTACACCTTTTACCAAGCAGGAATTGTTGGGGGTGCGTTCTTTGCAATGAATCGTCTTACTAAAAAACAAAACATGATAGAAGATTTCACTAATGGATACTAAGTTATTTCCACTTTGATGGATCTACGTAAATTCCTGATGCCTCATTATTTATTCGCTCTCTATATTTTACACAATCATCTGCTACGAAATCATTTAATTTACATTCGTCAAAATGAGCTGATTTGTCTCTTGAGATATTATCTGACAACAACACGTCATCTGCAGTAAATAATGCTAGGATTCCTATTGCTGCTAAACTTCCAGCTACTGCAATCATGGCATATCCTACTTTGGCATAATTGTGAGGCTCTTTCATTTATGGAAAATCCATAGCTCTTGAATTTAATCTTTTCAAGTTGAGAGTTTGCGATCAAATTACTGTCACTAGTAAATTTTTTGGGAAAGGATGAAAAGAAAGTACTCAAAAATACCTTCATTGAGCATTCAAATCCTTCAATATGAGTTTCTTGGGCCTATTCCTCTTGAAGAATGGGGTCCTCCTATGGAAAAAGTGGTTTATTTGATCTTATCTAGGGAGAAGGATAACTTCAATATTCTCTATGTTGGTGATTGTAAAAAAACTGAAGAAAAGTCATTTTTTGTTCAACATACACGTTACAAATGTTGGATGGATAATTCAGGTTCAGAAAAATCACTACATTTGGCAATATTACCATTGTTTGAATCAAGTGATGAAAATAGGCAAAATGTAATCAACAAAATAATAACTCGTTATAATCCATTTTGTAATTCTATGGATATCCAAGAAAAAAAACCTGATTATGTGGTAAGAAAATCTAAAAATACAAACACTGATTCTGAAAAAATTTTATGTTTTTGTTGTGGTGCAGAAATGAAACCTGAAAAAGTTCTTGAAAAATCCACTCTCTTCCGATGTACTGGTTGTGGATTAAGTGATACTAAACTTAATTCTTGACTTTATTTTGTACATCAAATAATTGTAATGTCAATAAATCTAATGCTTTTTTCATATGTTGAAATTCATTAATCGTATGTATTTGACCCTCTACTAACGCCCTCTGAATTTTAATTGAGTTTTTCTGAAATTCATCTGATGCGACAATTTCCATGGCGTTAAGTTTTGATAAAAGATTGTCTAAATCCTTGATCATTTCATCTGATGGCTTGTGTTTATCCATAATCCTCTAAAATATTTTTAATATATGAATCGTTATAAAAGATCTTCATCAATTTCTTGAATGAGATCTAAATATTGCTTACATGTACATGTTGGAATTTGACATTTTCCTGCTTTCATGAGTGAATTGCTATTTTCATTTTGACTGTGTACTTCGTTAGTATGATGACATCTATTGCAATTCATATCAAAAATTTATTCTTCCAATATTTAAGCCAAGAATTAAGGAATTAAAACAGCTCTTGCTTCAATTTCTGAATCTTTTAATTTTTTGAGAGCTTCATTTGCCTTTTCTAATGGGAATGTTTGAGAAATTACCTCTATTTTCTCTTCATCACATATCTTGATTACTTGTTCCATATCCTTCGTGGAGCCAATTAATGTGCCTCGAATTGTTTTTTCCTCAAATGCCATAAATGTTGGATTTTTTCCAACCGTTGCAATTACTATCAATCCTCCTTTCTTGACTGATTTTATTGCAGTATCTGTTACAATATCAGCTGGTGCAAATACAATTGCAGCATCCAACAAACCTTGTTTTTCTTTCAATGTGTCTAGAAACTCTTCTTGATTTTCAGAAAATACTATTGCGTCAGTTGCACCGAATTTTTTTGCCACATTTAGGTGATTTTGAGATCTAGAAAATGCAATAACTGTACAGTTTTCTACTTTTGCAAATTGAATGGCCATATGCCCTACTCCACCAATTCCAAAAATTCCAATTTTTTTATTTGGTTTTGGTTCTGCAGCTTTAACAGCTTTGTAAGCTGTAATTCCAGCACAAAATAATGGTGCAGCATATTCAGCTTTCATGTTCTCTGGAACTTTGGTTGCAAAATCTTCTACAACTGTAATGTATTCAGTATATCCTCCCTTGAAAGATTCTCCTGTGATTATTGATGATTCACAAAGATATTCTTTACCTTCTTTACAATATTGACAATTCTTACATGCTTCTAAAAGTGGTGTAATGCCTGCTCTATCTCCGATTTTAAATTTTGTGACTTCATCTCCAATTTGAACTACTTTTCCCACTACCTCATGACCTGGTACTGTTGGCAATACAGGTGGGATTCCGATATCTTTCCAATCTCCTTCAATACCGTGGAGCTGTGAGTGACATACTCCGCAAGCCTCAATTTTTAACAAAATTTCATTTGATCTCTTAATTTCATGTTTATCGATTTGTGTAAGTTTCAATGGGTTTGTTTCAATTTTTGCACATTCCGAAAGAATCATGGCTCGCATTTTTTCCATAATTTCAACAATTCATCACGAAATTTTAAGATTCGTTATCTTGTTTTTGGGCTAAGATTTATTTGCAAAATTCAGATAATGATGTACATGGCTGATATTACAGATGAGGATCGTGAAAGAGTGAAATTATTACAGCTTATCACTAGCTCTAAACATGAATTTAAGAAACTTACTTTGGAACAACTAAAACGATTAGAAAAATTAGTAGGACAAAAAGACTATAGTCATGATAAAAAAGCTCACAAATCTAAAGTAAAATTACTAAGAAAAATCAATGTTAGAATTTATGAATTAACTGAAGGAAAAGGAATTTGGAGTTAGGTCTCCAATTAAGTACAAATATTCAAAAGAATTTGATAAATCGTGGTAGAAAATAATCTCATTCATGAAAGTAGTCCATATTTACTTCAACATGCAAACAATCCTGTTAATTGGTATGGGTGGAATGATGAATCATTAAAAAAAGCCAAAGATGAAAACAAACCTATCTTTCTAAGTATTGGATATAGTTCATGCCACTGGTGTCATGTAATGGCTCATGAATCATTTGAAAATGATAATGTTGCAGAATTCATGAATGAAAATTTCATTAACATAAAAGTTGACAGAGAAGAGCGACCTGATATTGATGATATTTATCAAAAAGTTTGTCAGATAGCAACAGGTCAAGGTGGATGGCCATTGAGTATTTTTCTTACTCCTGATCAAAAACCATTCTATGCTGGAACTTATTTTCCTGTTTTAGATTCTTATGGCCGTCCGGGATTTGGGAGTATTTGCAGACAATTATCTCAAGCTTGGAAAGAAAAACCTAAAGACATTGAAAGTTCTGCAGAACAATTTCTTGGTGCATTAAACAAAGCTGAAGCAATTCAAATTCCTTCAAAACTAGAACGAACTATTCTTGATGAGGCTGCAATGAATTTATTTCAACTGGGAGATGCAACATATGGTGGTTTTGGCTCTGCCCCAAAATTTCCAAATGCCGCAAATGTATCGTTTCTTTTTAGATATGCAAAACTATCTGGTTTGAATAAATTCAATGAATTTGCGCTTAAAACATTAAAGAAAATGGCAAATGGTGGAATTTTTGATCAAATCGGAGGTGGATTTTCTAGATATTCTACAGATGCAAAATGGCTTGTACCTCACTTTGAAAAAATGCTTTATGATAATGCATTGATTCCAGTAAACTATGTAGAAGCCTACCAAATAACAAAAGATCCTTTTTACCTTGAAGTTTTGCAAAAAACACTTGATTATGTTTTACGTGAAATGACTTCTCCAGAAAATGGATTCTATTCCGCATATGATGCTGATTCTGAAGGAGTTGAAGGAAAATACTATGTTTGGAAGAAAAGTGAAATTAAAGAAATTCTTGGAAATGATGCAGATCTATTTTGTTTATACTATGATGTAACTGATGGTGGGAATTGGGAAGGAAATAATATTCTATGTAATAATCTTAATATCTCGACTGTTGCTTTTAATTTTGGAGTATCTGAATCTGAGGTTAAAAAAATAATTAATTCTTGTTCTGAAAAATTACTTAAAGTTCGTTCTACTCGGGTTCCACCTGGTTTGGATGATAAAATCTTAGTATCTTGGAATTCTTTGATGATTACTGCTTTTGCAAAGGGATACCGTGTTACTGGTGATATTAGGTATCTCAATGCAGCAAAAGATTGTATTTCTTTTATTGAAAATAATCTTATAGTTGATGAAAAACTATTACGAACTTACAAAAATGGTGTTGCAAAAATTGATGGTTATTTGGAAGATTATTCTTATTTTATCAATGCCTTGTTGGATGTATTTGAAATTGAACCAGATGAAAAATATCTCAAACTATCTATAAAATTGGGACATCATCTAGTAAATCACTTTTGGGATTCTGAAAACAATAGTTTCTTTATGACTTCTGATGATCATGAAAAGTTGATTATTCGACCTAAGAGTAATTATGATTTATATTTGCCTTCGGGAAACTCTGTATCTGCATTTGTAATGCTCCGATTGTATCATCTCTCACAAGAGCAAGGTTTTCTTGAAATTACTACTAAAATAATGGAATCTCAGGCACAAATGGCTGCTGAAAATCCGTTTGGATTTGGATATTTACTAAATACAATTACCATGTATATTCAAAAACCTACGGAGATTTCAGTTATCAATACTGAAAATTCTGAAATATGTAAATCTCTCAATTTAGATTATTTGCCAAATTCTATTTTAATTACAGTTGGAAATTCTTCTCAACTTGATGCTCTTTCAAAATATCCTTTCTTTGCAGGAAAATTATTTGAAGATAAGACTTCAGTTTTTGTTTGTAAAGATTTTACTTGTTCTTTACCATTACACACAATTGATGAAATAAATTCAAATCTTTAGATCTTTTTTAAATCTATTTCAATTATATTCCCAACTTGAGGTCTTCCCATGTTGTCATATCTTCCTTTTGGCATTCCAATTGTAATTTGAGTTTGTTGATATGTTTTTACATTTACTGTTGGTTGTGCTTGTAATATTGCTTCTAACAATGGCATTACTTGCTCTTTAGTTTCTGCATCAAGTTTGTTTGAGACATTCTCTATTATCATCTGTTTTTGGGAAATTGGTTCAGTTGAAGTATTTTCAACTAATGATAGTTGAATCATTTGACCATTATCAACTATTTGTGTAATTTTGAATTCATTCGTATCTGACATACTAATATTGAGTTTAAATGATGATTTATCTTTAACGAATTGAAAAATACAATGCAACTCCTGCTGTTACTACTGCTGCGGCCACTCCTAAAAAAAAGATAATCTTGCTTCCATCTACATTCATAGTGATTATTTTTGATGGTTGGAATTAAACTGTGCTAATTTTCATCTTTTTAAAATTAACTTACTGATGATTTCTACGTAAGTGTTTTAATACAAAATTACTATTGTATGATATCGCATACTAACTGTATTCATACACCTGCGATAGTACGACCAGTCCAACAGGAGTCATAATGGGTGCCCATTTGGGCACTCTTTTTAATTAGAATTATTTCTCGAATCTGCATTTTCAGGCTCATTTTTAATATCTTGATTGTCTGGTTTTGGGGGATCCAAAATTGCTTTCTTGATTAATACTGCTCTTTCTTTGATGATTTGATTAAATTCTCGCATATCCTCTAAGCTAGGTGTCTGCTGTTGATTTTGATATGCTTGTAAAAATCCTGAATAAACACATCCTGTTATGATCCCAAATGCTGTATCTGAGACTGATTCTATTTCTGGAACAAAATTTTCTGCAATTTGTTTATACGATTCTGATTCACTAATGTAATAATCAATTAAACTATCTATGAAATCTTTATTTTCTTTAGAAATTACCATCTGTTTTTTCTTAATTCCCTAGTTTATTTAATTGTCTGATTAATTGTTTATTTATTCATGAATGATTTTTAAATTGTTGTGGAAATTAGAACCTGATGAAGATTTTTTTAGAATATATGATTCTAAAAAATTGATTGCGGGATATTTTGATCCTGATTATGGGGATATTTTTCCAAAAAAGAATTCAGAAGAAATTATTGCAACTATGCTGAAAAATCATGATAAAATTTTAGGTGGAGTCATTATGGTGCCTCTTGTTAAATTTAGTTTGTTTGATACTGATTTAGATACTTCATTGACTAATGTGGAAGAACAAGTAACTCGAGTTAGTGGACATATACAAAAATGGAAAAGTTTTTTGTCTGATACTAATCGTCAAGTTCATTCTATTAGAATTTCTCACACTGATCAGGATATGCTTACTATAACCTTCCAGGTAACATTTTCAAAACCTACTCCTCTTGAAAAAATGTCTCTGCAAAACGAACTCAATAATACACTAGAAATCTTGCAAAAATCTGGTTTACTATAATTTGTTCATTTATCTAAGGTAAATGGTCTTTCTGCCATTCTTCAGCCTCATTAAAACAATTAAACCACTCTATTTCAATTTCATCTGAATCATATTCATTCATTTCATTTTTAAATTCTAAATCACATTTATTTTTCATGTTTTCTGATATTTGAATCACTTTTTGTTTAAGAACATTATCTGTCGGTGTGAATTTACCAGCTTCATCAAATTCTACTATTCCTGCTTTTGCCAATTGAAATTCTACTAATCCTAAATTCTCATACTCATAAGCTTCTTGTATCTGTGTATCTGATCTTACTTTAGCTGATTCATCTCCTGTTGAAATCCATTTGATGTATTCAATATCGCTCTCTAATTGTGTTTCAGATGAAATTTTAAATAATTCTACAGAACTCTCAAACAATTCTGGGATAGATAATTCATCATATTTGGAAATAATTTTTTTAAATTCAATTAAATGTTCTTCATAATATTTCAATAATTCTTCTTTTGTAATGTCCCCTTCATCCCATTTGATTTTTTCAGAATAGAATTTTGTTTGCAATTCTGCCACTTCTTGTTGAATTTGGGCCAGTTTATTTCCAAACTGGAATCCTTGTTGTTTAGTTTGATCTGCTGAATAGTTGTATGCAATAATTGCTCCAATGATGAGAACAGCTATTGCAACAATTATGATATTTTGTATTTTATTTTTTTTCAAAGATAATCTATGTAATTTCCGTTTTCATCTAACTTTAATTCAATTGTAAATTCAGTACCGCTGATAAAAGAATCATTTCGGGTTGTCCTGACTCTCCCTATAACTAGTTCATATGGCCAAATTTCTACTACTATTGAGCCTACTTTCGCTATTGGCGTCTCTGTAATCTCCATATCTTCTCGTTTTACTCCATGTCTTTCTAACATGTGTATGGCATGGTCCAGTAATGGTTCTGGATTGTTATAATTTAGTACCCAGACTTTTCCTTCATAATCAATTTTTTGCAATTTGAAACAATCCTAAATTTACTCATATAACAATTATTCCATGCGCAAGTTTTGTTATGTTTATTTATCAAGGTAGCTAATATTACGCATGGTTTCAAACCAATATGTAGTAGTTGATACGTTTGAGAATCTCAAGTCTAATGTAAAAATTCCGCCACAATGCCAGAGAATTCTAAAATCACTAAAAATAGGAATGGCTTTTCAACCAAAAGAACTTCAATCATTACTAGATAAACAGAATATTTTAAAAATTCAAAAAAATAGCAAAAAATCAGTAATTCAACGTTCATTGAAATTTGGTATCACTTCAGGAATGTTGAAAAAACAGCTTTTAGCGCATCATTCAATAATATCTTTTGATGAATTTTGTAAAAAACCTATGATCCATCAATGGGTATTGTCTCTAAATCCTCCAAATCTTAAAAATATAAAAACAGACAAATATTCTGGAACACGAGGATCCTATGCTAATAAATTACATCAATTTCACTCTTGGCTTAGTGGTAAAGAATTCATTTTTACAGTGTTAGTAAAAACAGATTCATCACATTTTGAAGAACTTGATAAATCTATACAGTTGGAAGGAGTGGATCATTTCTTAAAATTGTTTCAGCAAAAAGGCAGTTACGATATCGAATTTATTAAAATCATCAAACAATTTCTCAATGATCCTAAATACGAAAACGATTACCAAAATACAGTAAATCAAAGAATGTATGCAATCAAATCTTTTTTTAAAGAACATGATCACCCTATTACTTTTTCATTTAATGTAAAACGATTTAGAAAAACTGATGCTGATGATGAAACCCCACTTCTCACTATTGATGATTTTATGACTATGCTTACAGTTGGAAAACCTTCGGTTCTAGAAAAGGCATTATTTCTATGCAAATTCCATAGAGGACTTGATGCAACTACTTTGGCAGATAGATTCAATTTTCAAGCATTTGCTCAGATAGCCGAATGGTTTGGCAGTGAAAACCCTGATTCCTGGGATTTACAAAAATGCCCAGTACCGATAATTTTAGTTAGACCAAAAACAGATATTCAACACTATGGATGCATTGATCATGATTGTGTGATTGCCTTACAAAAATATCTTAAAAAAAGAGAACAAAAGGAAGGGCAACCGATAAAAAAAGGGCAACCTATTTTTCTTAACAATCATGGAAATCCTGTGTCTCCAACGTGGATTGCTAGACAATTTTTCAAATTAGCAGATGTTGCTGAAATTCAAGAAAAGTTACAAACCCATTCAAAACAGTATTCAAAACGATCTCATTTAGTACGTGATCTACTGGAGACCACTCTCACTGATTGCGGCGTACCTGATTCAGTAGCTGAAATATTTATTGGTCACAAACCTATCAGCAAATATAATCAGAGAACAAAACTTTATCCAGATAAACTTAGAACTGAATATTGTAAAGCATCAAAAAGACTCAACATATTTACAAAATTCTCAAACGTTGTATCAGGAAATGATGATTCAGACGAACTAAGGTTGGATTTAAAAGAAAAGATTTCTGAAGTGGACAAGCTAAAAGAAGAGATGATAACGGAGCGTGCGATAAAAAAACAAGAAGAGATGCTCTTGCAACAACAGTCAGAAATTATGACAGACATGCAAAGACAGATTGATGAGTTAAAGTCAAACAGTACAAAGAGCATTCCAAAAAAGACAGAGTTTTGCTGTATTGGTTGTAGTACCGTTCATGACAAAGCAGCATGTCCTGCGTGTGGCGCCAAACTAAAAAGGATTTACGAGGAAAAATCAGTCATTAACTAAAATCAATATTCTAAAATTTAAAATCTCATTCTTATTTTATAGACTCATTATACGGTGATTGAAAACCTCTTTTTTTCAGAATTTCAACAACATCTTCTAATTCCCACATGTACTTTACATGCACACAATTTTCACTTTCACAATAATCACAAAAACCTTTTTTCAATTCTTCTTTTAGAAATATGGTTACGATGTCACCCATCTTTCCTATGTTGTTATCTAGTATCCTGACTTTATCATCGTAGGTGTTTTGATGAGAGAATCTTTTTTGTTCTAATTCTTTAACTGCTTCTCGTAAAACATGATCTGTGAATTGTGCTATATTAGAAAAACCATCTTCTTTTGCTTCCTCTGTTTCTAATGATTTAGAAATTTTATCAATTAGATCCTGCCTTATTCGTATATTTCCCCACTGCGTTTTTTTCATATCTTATGTTACAACATTGTAACATAATAACCAATGTGATAAATATTCAACATTTTGGTTAATTGCTACTATATTGTAGCACACTTTATATATTGATGCTACTATATTGTAGCATGGAAAAATGGGGCAAGGTGAGAGTTTTGACATCCATCATAGAAAAAATAAAACGAGAAACAAGTAACAATAACGATTTTTCAAATGTTTCTGATTTCACAGAATATCATCTACGAAAAGCATTAGAAGAATTAGAGGCATCCAAAAATTGAGCCTTTTACAAATTCCTCGTTGTCAAAAAGATCATAATGACGATTACATTGTAACTTATCATGATAACAACAAGTCAACACGTAAGATATGCGATTCTTGTTGGAATAAAAAGTATCAGTTCAAAAAAGACAAAAACACGATAAAGATTTTCAAAATTTTACAACTACGAGTATCCAAAATAATCTGTAAAAAATGTGACAGCGATGTCACCAAAACAATGGGATGCAAAACTTGCCATCCTGTTTCAAAGGAGGGATCATCATGATTCTTTTCAACATTACAATTAACCAGACTGACGATTCTATGATCCGACCAGACCATACATTTGCCCTGTCTTTCCGGGTAATGCCATGTGACAAGTCCTGTTACATGGTACATCATCACACTATGGGGGACTTTTCATGATTTCTCTAAATTGTATTTTCTGCAAACGAAACATAACAACCAGCACACTAAATCATCTAAAGAAAAACCACAGAGCAAAAATCTCACCATTCCCAAAGAATGAGATTGAATCTGCCAAATATTTCAGGAGACGAAAAACATGACTGGAATAATTTTAGAATTTTATGAATTAAAGAGAATTTGGAATTATCTGAAAATATCTACAAAGAAAAACGACACTACACTGCCAAAAATAAAAGAAATTCTTGACTCTATGGAGAAACACAACAGACCTGTTTGCAAAATTGTCGTGGAGAATTCATCATGAATAACATTACAACTAACAATGACACGGTATATGATGCATTCAATGCAGCTGACGAATCACAGATTATCAACTCTGAGAAATATCTGGTATCAGGAGAATGGCTCTATGAGACACATGGCCAATATTCAATATCATATGACGGAATCAGGGCATTTGCAAAATGGCTTGCAAAGCACGGAATCATAGTACAGACAATATCATCTGAAATAACTGAATCCGGAGAGGGCCAAGCCCTCAAGTATAGAGCAAAGGTCCAGGTAAAAGACGCAGTAACTGGAGTGGTGTTTGAAGGAATATCATCTCAAGAACAGTATGGAAAAAGAAAGGATAGCAACAACACATATTTTGATAGTACTGCTGAGACAAAAGCCCACTCAAAGGCTGAGCGAAATGCAATAAGAAAACATGTTCCATCAGATCTTATTTCACAATTTATTGATGAAATAAAAAAGACAGGCAAAATCAAGACACTAAAAATACAATCATCAGAAAATAAACCAAATTCAAATACATCAAGTGAAGACAATTACAACAAGTACTGCGCATGTGATAAATTCATTCCAAGCTCTGTTAGCAATACTGTCTGCCAGAATTGCAAAAAACTAAAACCCCCGGAGAATTCATCATGAGTAGAATAGCAGCAGACATCGATGGAATAATAATTTATCAATTAAGATTACATCAAACCACAACTGCAGATCTAATACATCATATAAAGAAGAAACTGCAAAAGAAATATCCTGATGCTGATTTTAATGTTAATGGGATAGGATGCAGATTAGAAATACTAAAAGACAAAGGAGCAATAACTGACCAACCAATAAAACAACACAATCCCTTCTCTGACAGAATAATCTGGAAACTGTGTGAGCCTGATAGTACCCCAAACAAGGTATGGCACATGCTAACCCATATTGCCGCACTAGAATATCACATTCAGAAGATCAAATTTACAATCACAAAAGAATACCCATCAATTACACCTGATGATGTCAGCATTGCAATTGGAAAACTAGTATCAAAGGAAATACTACGCATTCAAAATAATATTGTAAAGGTAACACCATCTGAAAAACAGTTCATAGTACAGGAGATGGAACCATGAATACCTGGATAAAAAAAGATGGCAGTGTACAATATCACTATCACACGAGTCATCGCGCCATATGTCACATCTCCGATGTATTGCAGGATGTGGCAAAGACGCATCATACTGCAGAGAATCCAGATGTAAAATGTAGAATATGCAAAGGAATCCTGAGATCAAGGGGATTCTTCAGAACAACCTTGGAGAAAAACAGAAACGATGTAAGAGAGGCAAAGTTTCTGCAGAAATACAAGGAATCGCCTGTCAGTTTTATGGTACGATATCTGGCATCCCCTGAGAATCATCATCCCACAACCATTCAAAAGATACGTCATGAATTAGAAAATCAGTTTGACGGAATTAACGTCCATGACATACTGGCAGATGCGATTATTCAAGGCAGAGTAACAGAGGATAACGGAAATTTTTACCCAAAATGTAACGGAGAGATAATCTTATGATCAACTGTATATCTGAATTATTGCCTCCTGCAAGACGTAACAGTGCAGATGTACAGTTGATGCATGGTCTGGGGGGAGAGGGTGTGTCCTAAAAGTAGACAAATATAACAATTTTATTCAATTCTGTAACATATTGATCGCATGGAATCACAACAACTATGCAAAACAAATCAAAAAGAGACTGGCAAGTATATGGCACATATCGCAAGGATGAGGAGATTCTATTCTTGGAAAAAGTAAAGAAGACAGTTTGGAGTATGGATACACCATGGGAACCAAAGACAGGCGGACGTCCTGCATTTCCAACAAAAGCAAAGATAATGTGTGCAATGCTAAAGGTAAAGTTTGGATTGGATTATCGTTCCATGGAGTCCCACTTGAGATCAAGGCCGGTTCTGTTGGAAATAATGGAGCTCAAAAAAGCACCAAGCAAGACTGTCATTAATGACAGTCTAAAAAGAATTCCAATGCCTTATTTGAAAAAGGTAAACGCAAAACTCACAGAACCAATCAAAAAAAAGACATAGCTCCTGACAGTTCAGGATTTGGTACCAAAAGATGTGAGGCTTGGTTTGACATCAAGACAAACACGCACAAATCCAAGAAATTATATCTAAAACTGCACATCCTAATTGCAATACAGTCCATGGCAATAGTATCTTTTGACATTACTAAAGGAACTCGTGGTGATGCACCAATTCTCAAAAAACTAATCAAAGACATTCCAAAGGGAATTGGTGATTTTTGTGCAGATCCTGCATATTTGTCACGAGACATTTGCAATATGGTAGCTACTCTGCAAAAGATACCATACATCAAACCAAAGAAGAACACAGTTAGAAATCCCAAAGGCTCTGCATCATGGAAAAAAATGATAACATTATTCCAGGACAATCAAGATGAATTTGACAGACATTATCACAAGAGGTCACTTGTTGAATCAGTATTTGCAGTACTCAAAAGAATCTTTGGAAATAGCTTGTCATCAAAAAACAAGTTGGTTCAAAGAAAAGAGTTGGCGTTGCGTGTAATTTGTTACAACATACGAGTTGTTAATTTGATGGGGGTTACAAAACATGTTAGAGGATAGTTTTAGGACACACCCGGGGGGAGACCATTGCATTTGTATACTATCGTCAATTATTAAAAATTTCACTAATCGTTTCATGCAGCGCCGTTAAAATACTGTTGTATCCCTGATGGGGAGCATCCAGCGCTGCATCCTTGGTACCACTGGCAGGATTTTGTTTACACCTGTGAGCGAGAATACATGCAGTGACGGAATCACTAGCCCCAAAAGGGATGCGAGGTACAATCATCATGAATATCTGACAAAGATCAGAAAAAGTGAAAAAACCCTCCAATGTTCCAATTGGGGTATAATGATAGAAGCTAGCATGTGCGAAAAGTTCGACAATTGCGATAACAACTTTTACCAAATGTTTGGTAAAAGTGATCAAGCAACTTCAACGCATATGACGTATGGGAGAGACTACTATTTTTTTGAGCAGAACTTCCGGAATTATAGCATAGATGATTATTTTTTCAAGGTCATTTGTGCGCCAATTTCTCTTTCATTCATGCCGATTTTTTTATAAATTAGAAAAATGAAACTAATCGTACTACAAACACTTGTTTGCATAACATCTAACTCTTACAAATCATTTAAATTCTTTATTTAGAGATATGGAATTTACTATACCAAACTGTCCAAAATGCAATAAAAAATGGATTCAGACAAAACCTGCAAAAATAGAGCAATATCATCACAAAAAGTATTGGTACTTTGGCAAATGGATCACCCCATATACTGTAGCATTTCATCTTTTTTGCAAACATTGCAACATTGTTGCCTACCCAATTAAAGAAATGACTGAATCAGAATTCATAAAATCCAAATGAGTCATTACAAGAATCCTTTAGAATGATGATGTCAATTAAAGAAAATAACATGATCTCCAACAAATGGGACAAAGAATATGAGGATGGACGATATCAGGATGAATCTCCGATAGAATTTGTTAGTAAAATCAAGCAGACTCTCCAACAATTTCAAAATATTTCGCAAGGAAATGGCCTGTATATTGGATGTGGTAATGGCAGAAATTACATTCCATTAGTAAAGTCTAATTTGAATATTATTGGAATTGATATATCTAAAGTTGCCATACGACAATTGTTACAGAAAATTCCAGAAAATGCAGATCAGTTAATGTGTTGTAATTTCTTAGAATATGGTTCGTTAAATTTATTTGATTATATAATATCCATTCAGGTATTCCAACATGGAACAGAAAAACAAATTAGAGAATATTTTGAAAAAACATCTCAACTACTAAAACCTGGAGGTCTATTGTTTTTGCGAGTAAATTCTGTTTCCACAGATATTTATTTCAAACATCATATTACAGAGACAAACAATCATGGTGGTATGACAATTCAATATGTAGAAGGATCAAAAAAAGATCTTAATATCCATTTTTATTCGCAAAAAGAACTAGATCAATTATGCCAAGACTTTGATTATATAGTTTCACCATATGAAAGTATAACAAAAAGAGAGTCTCCAAAAACAGGTATGTGGTCACAATGGGAATTAATTTTACGAAAAAAATAATATGAAAATTATTTCAGCAATACAGAAAAAACACCCAAACTCATTTGAAGGTAAAATAATCTTGATTTGTACACATGCAACTGATGCTACAGCACTATTTCTTAAAACAATATCTAATCTAGGTGGCAAAATCTTTTACATTCCAATTACATACAGTACAAATCAGACATCAATTACTGATATACATAAAATCAGTAATCTTAGAATTATAGAGATGAGAACATTGTCTAGGATAATTTCCGATATAGATATCATAATAGAAGATGGTATGATGATGAAGATGATATTTTTGGTCAAAGGAGAAAAATAATGGAAAACATCTCTAGAAAAGATCTCGACAGAATTTCTCAAATTTTGGCAAATCACGTCAACACGGACGAATCAATCAATCTAGCAGACAAATTATCCAAAGCTGATATAATACCAAAATTATACGTCTATACATATTTCAAAAAAATATACACAGAGTTATCAACGCTTAAGGTATATTCTAGAGACTTTGACTATGAAACCTTTGAATCATTTCTTGATGAGTCATATGCGTTAGGACTAACTGGTATAAAAAACAAAAGAGAACTTCGTATCATATTCAACATATTAATCAGAGGATTTGAAAGGGAAAATACTTTCTGTGATTTTGATGATTCTAAATTCCATAGCCAAACTAAAAAAGGAGAATGCCAAAATTATGATCACCACGAAAATGACCATGAAGATGCATGTAACATTAATCTAACTTTACGACCTGTGTATTTCCCAAACGAAGATATTCAGAAATTCATGGATGAGCCTGAATGGTGGTGTGCTGATTGTTGTGAGAATAATAGTGGTGGAGAAGATTATGGAGTCGAATGCGACATGAAGCTGTAAAAATTGACTTCGTGGAAATTTAATCAAAAAGAAATCGAAACAATCTGCAAAGGATTAACCATTATGGATAATCAAGATGATTTACTACAAGAATTCAACTCTATTCTAGCTGGAATGAAGCTATGTGATCAAAAATTTGTGTATGTAGCAGGCAGGCCTGAATGTTAAAATGAATCATCCAATATTTGACATGAAACTCGATAATGAACAAATACTAATCTCAAAAAAACAAATGAAAAATCTTAAAATTTTACTAAGAGATATAGTGGAATGTTCCACTAAAGAATCTCTATGGATTGCCCAAAGACGTGAAGAAGAGATTACTGCTTTTTTAAATCATTTTGTGGGTGAGCCCCTTGATTGAGACCCATCGTGGCATACAGACAAACACCACCCCAAGACACGAGCTGAAACTAAAAACCATCACTAACAGATTCGGACAACTATCACTAACATTGCCACGAATAGATGATAAAAAAAGATGATGCAGGTCCAGAAAGATTTGCAGTAACAATTGATGTCAATTCCATGTATAAAGTCAAAAAATTACAATCACAATTACTTAAAGAAAACAAGGAATTCTCAGACTAGAAAATTTGCAAATATACAACTCACAAATAAGAAAAAACCATAATGCAGAATTGTTCTCACATAAAAGATGTGGATTAATTAGTGCAATGTGCAGGAATTGCCGGCAACATCAGGGATGCTATTCAAAAAACAGTTTGCCTCAAGTCAGGAAGTGCCTCAAATGCAGTACAGAAATAGAGTTGCGTTAATTCCATGACAGAGTCCAAAGTTTCCATCCCAAATAATTCAAAGGAGTTATCAAATGACAGTAAAAAAGACTCGCAAATGATGATGATGGCCAGTACACAAAAATCCATCAAGGAGAAAAAGATCTCAGATATGATGGACGTAATAGATATAGTCACAAATGGCAATTTCATGCAGCATCTCATACATCTCAAAGAAGATCCAAAAAGTATTCAGTATGTATCATTGGAGGATGCCTCAAAGCAAGATGGTTTTGAAGATGAGGATATTTTAGACGTGGATGATATGGATTATTCTCAAAGAATCAAAATCATGCGAAAAGGTGCAAGGATATTTTATTCAAAGCAACAACTTGACTCTACATTACAAATGATTAATGCAATAAATGGACATGAACATTTCCTAGAAAAGATATCAAAAAATAAAAAAGAGTTGGATGTAAATATCATGGAATGGAGAGAAGCAAAGAAAGAGCTTCGGGATATACTATCAAACTAGAGCGACGTGCCAGAAGAGACTATGAAAAAATACCCAGGAAAACAACAATATCAAAAGAAAAAATAGACACATGCTTACAGAAAATAAAAAAAGATCCATACAAATTCAAAAAACTAGAAGGGAAGTTGAGAGGATACTGGTCATACAGACTGGATCCGGACAACTGGAACTATAGAATAGTATACAAAATAACAGAGTACCCAAAAAAAATAATAGCAGTAGAATCAATAGAGAAACGAAAAAGAGTCTATAAAAACATGGAGCGAAATATCAAGATGGTCTCAGAATTGCAAAAAGGACATGATGAGGATTCAGATGCATCTGAGATCGTACAGCCTGGCAAAACAAAGACATGTAGTTTGTGTCTCCAATCATTTGACACATCAGACCCATTATGGCCAATTCAGAAGAGAAGACATGAGGAGCATCATGCCAGAAAAACACTATCAGATAACCAGATTATCGGTACTGTGCAATGGGGATAAAATAGACAAAATTGCAGATAGACATACCGATTCCATGCCCCGCATGCGGAGGAAGGATGTACTCTATTAGTTATTCCACAGTAATTGGCATACTGAAAAGAAGAGCATGGCATGTCTGCAAGGAATGCCCATACCAGCAAAATGCAGAAAAGTTCAAGGATTCAATCTGCCGAACTTGACCCTGAAAGAACGTTTTACTGATAAAAAAGAGAAATGCTCATCTAATTGCTGGTGCAAGAAAAAACTAAAAGATAACAAAAAATAATGCTAAAGTTAAAAATCAATCCTGAATACCTGGAACTGGTTCCAAGACCTGACAAAATTCAGCTAAACATGCTAAAGCATTCAATAATGCAGGATGGACAGCAAGTATCAATAATTGCAAACTCTGAGGGAGTTATTCTAGATGGTCACACTAGATTCAATATTTGCAATGAACTAGGATTGATTCCAAAATATACAATCAAAAAATTTCCCTCACGTAAAAAAGAAAAAGAGTTTGTAATATCTGCAAATCTCAACAGAAGACAATTAACATTATTTGAACGTGGGGAAATTTTGTTTTCTTGGTGGAAATCTGAAAAGAAAAAAAGCCAAAGTCAGGGAGGTGCTGCCGCATGGCAACTAAGAAGAACTGGAATCGAATCAAACACAACAACAAACGGCAAAAAAGAAAGACTGCTTCAAAGATTTGCAAAAATCATAGGAAGTAGCGCTTCAGTATGCCATCAGTTGACATGGCTGTTAATTCATGCCCCAGAAGAATACAAGATAAAACTAAGAAGAGAAGAGATTACGATTGCCGCAGCTTATGTTTTGCTGAAAAAACCAGACTACAAAACTGCTGCGGATTACAGGGCAGAAGGCAGAAAATATCTTTCATATCCCAACTGTCTTAACTGCAATTCCCGTATGACACCAAATAAGAAAACCAATTGCCATGTGCATGATAAAGCCTGCTGTACCAAATGCGGATGGGGATACTAGTGTCAGAAACTGTGCAAAAACAAATAAGAATAAACGCAGCTTACTACGAATTGGTTCCCAGATCAAACATTGAGGATAGGGCAAAGCTAAAGAAATCAATCATCAAAAACGGAGTGCAAATTCCAATTATTCTTAATCGTGATGGATTCATTCTAGATGGTCACACAAGGTATGAAATATGCCTGGAATTGGGAATAACTGACATTCCAACTAAGACAAAGTCATTTCCAGATGAAACAGCAGAGAGAAAATTTGTCGTAATGACTAATCTGGCAAGAAGACATCTAAACAGATTCCAAAAAGCAGAACTGTCATGGCCTCTCTTTGAGATTGAACAAAAACGTGCAAAAGAGAGGGCAGATTGGCGAAAAAATCAACCTGAACTAGCAGTCACAAACAAAAAAGGCAAGCTTGTGAAAATAAAAAAGAAGATCAAGGAAGGAAATGCTGTTTCACTATATGGCAAGAAAGTTGGATTGGGTAACACCATAATCAGTCAAGTATACTATTTGAAAAAATTTGCCTCTAAAGAATCACTAGACAAATGCAGAAACAATGAACTCTCAGTAAACAGGGCATATTTTCTTTTGAGAGGTCAAAGACTAATGCCTTCAGGAGTAAAACCTGAAAAGGCAATCAACTTTTGTCCTCAATGCAATTCCAAATCAACTAGTCCAAAGAAAACAAAATGTCATGTTCACAGGTGGTTTTGCTGTGAACATTGTAGATGGGGAATCTGAATTCAGAGTTTATACAATGAAACACCTGCAAACAATAATTGAGGATCACAGCACAGCAGAGAGAATATGTGCATGTTGTGGCATGGTATTGGGTAAAACCATTCCATCAGATAGAGGAGTCACAACCCAGGATAATGAAAGCAAGATTCACTGGAATAGCACGACATCATCTCACCATGACGGTGCCATGGGAAGTGTGGCAAATATGAGTAGCAAAAAGTCATTTAAAATCAACGTGTGGCAGAGCAGACTCCGTATACAAGACAGCAAGGATGCTCGGATTTATGCTAATTTCAAAACATTAGAAAAAATATTTGATTCCAGACAGGTTCCAAAATCCATTCAAAATATTGCATATCATCTAAGTAAAAAATCAACAAAGAGGTTATTGGATACAAATGCCAAAAAAGATTCATTCCAAAAGGCAATCATATTTTTTGCATATGAGATATCCCAAAACAAGTATCTTAGAAGGCAATTCATAACAGATTTTGGTGTGACAAACAAGAACTTATTCAACAAGTATTTCTGGTTACTAAAACAAGAATTTCATGTTACAACTGACTATACACAATTCACAGAAAAATTACTATACAGACACGCCATTGATATGAAATTCTCAAAAAAAGAGATAGAGTTAGCACAATGTATAATTAACCATGCCAGAAAAAAAGGCCTTACATCAAGCAAGGATCCAATAGTACTTGTAGGTACTGCACTATACATATCGCATTACTCTTTGCATCGTTACGAGCCTGATACATTACACATGATTGCTAAAAACTGCAACATTCATCCAGAAACAATTCAAAAAATCAAGCGACAATGGCATGAGATACTGGATATGTTAAATCTAAGACGCAGTGTATGCAAATACGCTAAAACAAAATACATCTAAAAATGAGCCTTGAAGTTATTCAAATCAATAATCATGGCACGTTACTATCTTTTCCGGAAATTATTTCACCCCTTAACTAGGAGAGCATCATTCCCATACTATCGTATGCGTGGGTATCGTGGCATACCTATGGTAAAGTTAGATGAGAATAAGATCAGGTGGATTATACAATCTAAAAATGAAAAAGTCAAGAATTTAGATATTTCAGTAATCCTCAAGATAACGCCTAGAAGAGTACAACAAGTCTACTCTCAGTACAAAAAAACCAAAAAGATTCCCACACTCAAAAGACCAGGGCGTCCAAAAAAGCCAGTCACTGTACACGAGATAGAGCTAGTCAAACAAGTTCAAGAAAAATTTCATACAAACGCACTATACCTTGAGAAAATCATATCAAAATTGTACAATACCAAGATAAACCACAATCGCATCCACAAGATTATGCTAGATGAAGGATTATCAGTTGAGCAACCACGGAAAAAGATGAGAAGAAAGTGGATCAGGTATGAACGTGAATATTCAAATTCACTGTGGCATACTGACTGGCACACAATACATGATTCACGCTGGGCAGGAAAACAACTAATTGCATTTGAAGATGATGCCTCACGATTTATCACGGGTTTCGGAGTGTATGATGAGGCAACATCTGTGAATTCTTCTGCAGTACTATCTGATGCAATAAAGAATCACGGTAGACCAGCATCCGTACTATCTGATAATGGAAAACAGTTCACATCAAATGTCAATACTCTTGATCATAACAAGCCAGTAGACTTTGAGCAGCAACTAATGAGACATCACGTAAAGCACTCTCGTACAAGAGTGAGACATCCACAAACAAATGGTAAGCTAGAAAAGTTCTGGGATATCTTTGAGTGTAAAATAGAATACTTTGAGTCAGTGGAGCAGTTTATGCATTGGTACAATCACATTAGAGTTCATGGCGCACTAGACTTGGATAACATGGAGACACCATCTGATGCGTATCACTCCAAGATGATAACAAACGAAATACTCATAGACCCAAGCATTCTATGGAGGAATTACTCATGAAAGTGACACGAAATAATTTCTGGAAAGAACAATCATGGCACGTTACACACTCACTTAAAAAGACCACGAAAATCAATACCATTTGTGGGCAAAATACAAAAAAGAATCAGACTGATGAATGCGTACACATCACAACTTGATGATTTGATATCCAACAGCATATAGATAATGCAGGGTATGCTTATGAAGATATGAAAGAAATGTACGAATCAGACAAACTGCAAGACATGGATTTGGCAAAATACAAAATGTTCTGCACACAAATGCATCAAATCCACCTAAAACGGATATCTGATTTTTCTACCCAGTGTGAGATTATAACAAAGTTTGCACCTGATCTTGGAGAACATGTCAAAGAGCTCATTGCAAATCTAGAACAGGTGACATCGAATTTTGTAGATATGATAAAATATGCTCCTCCAAAAGACAGTGATGAATTTCCAACAAATACGTGGCTTGCAGATTTTCAGGTATTGTTACTTGACATGCAGCAAACATCAGATGACATTGAAATTATGCTCAATGTAACCTCAGATGTAGCTGAATCTACATTAAGATTCATTGAAGAGAGATAATCTCAACAATACAAAATACAACTAAAAATAACATGATAAACTATTCAAATATCATACCATGTCAGGAAGCCGTACTAGTACAATCCGCACACATACACAGAAAAAACACTATAACACCATGTCATGTCAAAAGTGTGACAAATCATTTAACATTGGAGACTCTCTGTACATTTCCCAGTCAAAGTCACACAAGAGATACTATCATGAGTCCTGCTGGAATGACATGCATTACTAGAATTATTGAACAGTTGAGAAAGTATTTCTGTTAACACAATGACGGACATTACATACATTCTGATGGGATTTATGATCTTTTTTGCAGTTGCTACTGTGTGGTATCGGAAACAATACAAGAAAAAAGAAGACGAGTCAGACTATTTTACATATCACTATATTCAGTTAAGAAAAAACAATCCAGACACTGGTCTTTCTGATGCAATAAAGTATAACCATGCCAATTACAAAAAAAGGATACTTGATTGGGGGAAACCAAATTACCCAAAAGACAAACAAAAAGAACAATAAAGATGAAACAACAAAACTATGAGATGGATGCAAAGACATTAGCTGCAATAATCATACCTGTTGCAACTGTAATTTTAACGTCAAATTCATTTTCAACAGAACTGTTGACTGATTTTGATGCCGAGAAAAAATATTATGAAAACTCTGAGAAAATGTCTGCAATAACCCTAAAAAACACAGGATTAGTTCAGGCAAAGGATGTCATGGCACATATGCAATTCGATTCAGAAATTACAATAGTTGACACAGGGTAACTGTCTAGAGTTTTGAAGTACTTTCTTTAATATTTTTTATCTATATCTTTTCTGATCAGTGACAAATTACAATATACAATTGTCAGTATATGATGAGCTGGAATATTATCGTAACAGATGTCACTCGTTGGAGCAAGAAAACCGTCAGTTACGCAAAGATATTGAATCACTACACAGAGAAATTGCAGAACTAAAACAAACAGTGTCTACACTTGTTGCAAGAAATATCAAAGCAAAACCAAACCAGACTGAAACTGCAAAAAAGAAGAAAACATCAAGACATCCTAGAAAAAGCAGAAGCAGACGGGCACACATTGATGATGCCATTACAGTTGACCAAAAAGAGTGCAACACATGTGGCAAATCACTCTCAGAACCAACTGATTCATACACCAGAATAGTAGAAGACATCATTCCTGCAAAAGCAGTTGTGACAAAATATACGATAGTTAGACGATACTGCACAAACTGCAAAAAACAAATCTCGGGTAACATTCACACTGTACTGTCAAATGAAAGGTTTGGAATTAGGCTCATGGTGCTAATCACATCACTAAAAACTATCGGATTATCGTATGGTAAAATATCTCATCTTTTGCAGATGCTCTTCTCACTGCACATTACAGAATCTGCAATTAATCATGCAGTATCAATAGTATCAAAAGCATTTGGGAGCAGATATGATACAATGATTGTAGAGTTAAAAGAAGATCTAAACATACATGGTGATGAGACAAGTTGGAGGATAGATGGCCAGAACCACTGGTTGTGGGCATTTGTGAGTAAATGGACTGTAATTTACGAGATTGACAAATCACGTTCAATGGATGTTCCCAAGAGAATTCTCAAGGAGTATAATGGCAACATTACAAGTGATTCGTACCCTGCATGGAACCATGTTGGAACAACTCACCAGAAATGTCACATCCATTATCTCAGAGAGGTTAATGATACCATTAATCACAAGAATCCCGGACCAGAATTTGCACCATTTGCCAAGAATCTCAAGAAAATAATTTATGACTCTCATGGTGTGGCAAAAATAAAATCAGAATCAGAAAGAATCCATGCAAAAAAGAATCTTGAAAGGAGAATTAATCACATCATATCAAAAAAATACACAGAGAAAAACTGTATCAGGTTTGTAAAAAGATTGAAACGTGAGAGAAAAATGCTTTTTACATTCCTAATTACTGGAACTGATTCACACAATAACACAGCAGAGAGGGCAATCAGACCAAATGTGATAATTCGTAAAATTACAAACGGTCATAGAACCATTCATGGTGCCGATTCTCATAAGATACTGATGAGTATAAAGGAGACATGCAGATTACGAGGATTAAACTTTCATGATTATTCTTTAGAATATCTTGGAGATTTTACTTCAAAACTCTAGACAGTTACGACACAGGTTGTATAGAAGGCAGTGTATTTCACAACAACGATACAATATCAGTTGAATTCAAAAGAATGTCCACTAATGTGTTTTGTATAATTGATTTTCCAAAATCAAGTAATTACAACACAACTAACATCATGATTACATCAAATGATCATTCTGCAGTATATCCAGAACTAAAATACATCAAAGATTATTGGACTCAAATATTTGTCGTATTTGGACTGATGTTTACAATCGAGATGGCTGTGATCTTTTACATCTCCAAGTTTATGTATGATGGATTGTTGCAATTGTCTTCATGGCATCATAAGAATGTTAAATGTTGGAAAAAGATCAAAACTGAAATAAAAAAAACACATAATGTCAAAATACACTCTTATGATGCATCCATTCTTTGTAGTATCATACATGGGAACAACACAAGTTCTCAGATAAATGCAGATACAAAAATCAGAAAAGCATACATCAAGAGAAGAATATCTTTTATGCAGAAAAATGATATTTTGCTACCTGACAAAATCAAAATATATGACACTATTGAAAAATCAACCAAAAATATCTGCAACTAAATCCTTTGAGATTGGCGATTATCTGTACATATCCCAGTCAAAGTCACACAAGAGATACCATCATGAGTCCTGCTGGAATGACATGCATTATTAATGGAATGAAATTCTCAGTTAGAGATTATTTTTCCCAGTACTTGTCTTGCATCAAAAACACTACCAATAAAATAATAAATGCAAATCCGATTCCCATCATAACCACAGATACCTCATACAGTTCAACATATGTCAAACTCAATAATGCAAGAATAGATGACAGAGAATAGAACACAACTATTGTTAAAATATACAAACGTATGCTACCACTCCATTTTTGTTTGACTATGTTCATCAAGGTTAACAACACCAAAGTTCCAGCAATTATTGTCGCATTGATTTGCAAAATATCTTTAATTTCAAGGATTGACACATCCATGAAAGTTGATTTGAGGATACTGTGCTAAATATCATGTGTAAAAGATATACTGCAACAATTCCATTTACAAAGAAAGCTGCCAAAATCGTGATTGCTGTATTTTTAAAATTTTTGATGATTGCTGCAATATCAGACAGGATTTTAAATGGTCAGCAAAGTGGCGTTTATCAGGCTTTAGTAATATTTGGAGGCATATCAAACGCAGTTTTTTGGCTATATCAGTTGGGTGCATGGTACGAAGAAGGAAGATTGCCAAAACTCTCATTTAAAAAATAAGATGAAGATAGAAATATCCAAAATCATCGTACAAAAAAGAATCAGACAAGACATGGGCGACATTGCAGAGCTTGCACAGTCCATCAAAGAAGAAGGGTTACTATCACCGATAACTCTAAGAAAAAACACCAATGACACCTACAAGCTTCTTGCAGGCAATAGGAGACTGGATGCATGTAAATTATTGCAACTGACATCAATTGAGGCAATAATCAAAAAGCAATCTTGAAGAGCAAACTGTCCAGATCAGAGATCCTAAGAAACGTCCCGTATGATTTGAAAATTGAGATCATTGAAAATGAGTTTAGAAAGGACTTCACCGAAAGTGAAAAAGCAGACTTTGCAGAAAGAATCAGGCCATATCTTAAGGAACATACGCATCAGGGAAAGCGCACTGAC
Source organism: Candidatus Nitrosopumilus sp. (assembly GCA_965205425.1). Taxonomy (GTDB): domain Archaea; phylum Thermoproteota; class Nitrososphaeria; order Nitrososphaerales; family Nitrosopumilaceae; genus Nitrosopumilus. Next base: position 902,410 of record CBDBGZ010000009.1, on the reverse strand, counting down.
TTGAAAAATACGACTTTATCCAAAGATTCAGATCACACATCAGAAAGTGTGAATGAAAAAATTGGAAAAATCCTAAAAGAGAGCGGGGAGACAGTGCGAAAGAGGGCAAAGGTATTTGAGAATATTGATAATGATACAAAAAAATCCCTTGATTCTGGTGAAAAATCACTACACTCCGCATACACGAAAAATATGGCTGTAGAAAACGCTAAAAAACCAATTCCGCCACTGCCTGCAGGAAAATTCAACCACATTGTAGAGGACCCGGGATGGGACTTTGGAAACAAGAACATTGGCGGCAGTGGTATGTCCGGCGCATCATTTCACTACAAAACAGGACCAACAAACATCATTGCCAGAATCCCAGTTCATACAATTGCAGCAGACCATGCCGTATTATACATGTGGAGCACAAACCAGCACCTGATCACAGGCTCGATGTTAATCTCAGAGTACTGTGAGATACTACAAAAGCAAAAACTAGATTCCCTTTGCAAAAAGATTACAAATCAAGACAAGGTAAAAAAATTACAGGAGCAAAATAAATCAGACAACGAGCTACTCTCAGAGATCCTACAAAAGCAAAAGGTGCAATCAGATGCCATTTCTGTAATGCATTGCCACGGATTCATGCCAAAATGCATCATAACATGGGCAAAGGAAGAAAAGAGTGGATGGGGCGGCTATTGGATGAACAATGTCACAGAACACCTGCTCATTGGAATTCGCGGAGATGTTCCGGCGTTTGGGTTATCTGATAAAACCGTCATAAAGTCAAAATACATCCCAAAGAGTCATTCAAAAAAACCTGAAGAGATGTGGCAACTAATTGAGAAATGTGTCGGTGCCACAAGATGGAATCACAGAAAACTAGAGATGAATTGTCGTACGCCAAGAGAAGGATGGCTGCCACACGGGGATGCAATCACTACACAGGATATGAAAAAATGGGTGAAACTAAAATAAAATGAACCGTTCTTGGAACAAATGCGACAAAACAATGAAACTTTTAAAGGACCATGCCCGTACAAATATTATAAACCCGTCAGGGATGGGATTTGAACCCACAGATCCGTGGAAACAGATATGGTTTTTCAGACCATCGCAATACCGTGTTATGCGACCCTGACGACTTTTCTATTACAGAATTTCTAATTAACATTTTCTCAACAACATTAATTGTGAACGGTGTTGCACATGTGTAAGGGGAACCGAATTTTAGGTAAAACTCAATTTTTATCAATGCTTATAATAACTGAAAGAGGATATTTTTCATGATTAATAGAAACATTCTATTTATCATTGCAATCACAGTTGGTATTTCTGTAACTGGAATTGTCTTGTTCACAAGCAACAATATTGATGACGTGACGAGTCTCTCATTAAATTATGAATATGTTCCAACTCCCTCTTCTGAATACACAATATCTGAGAATAATGATTTTGCATTTGACTTTTATCGCCAAATCATAAAAGAAAATGATGACAATGTATTTTTCTCACCTTGGAGTATTTTTGTTGCATTTGGAATTGTTTATGAAGGTGCTAGCAGTGATGCGTTAGTCCAGATAGCAGAAGTATTTGGTTTTTCCGCAGATGAAAAGAAAAGACATGAAGGATTTGAGTCAGTAATCAACAGCATGAATTCTGAAAACTCAAAATACGAATTACAAACTGCAAATGCTTTATGGATTGCTGATTTTATAGAACCACATTCAAAATTTGTAAACTCTGCAAAAGAGAATTATCATTCAAAAGTAAGCAAAGTTGATTTCATTTCCAATGATGGTGTAGACAAGATAAACAAATGGGTATCTGATCAAACCAACGACAAAATCAAAGACATTTTGGCACCTGACTCTACAAATGAACTTACTCGTGTTGCTATTACAAATGCAATTTATTTCAAAGGTACATGGGTTACACAATTTGACAAGTCAGATACACGTGATCGTGACTTTCATCTTAATTCTACAGAAAAAGTAAAAACACCAATGATGTTACTTGATGCATCTCCGTTTAATTATCTGCAAGAAGATGAATTTCAAGTTTTAGAGATGCCTTATGATGGAGATAGATTATCAATGATTGTTGTATTGCCTATCCAAATTGATGGAATTAAGGACATAGAAGAGAACCTTACAAGTCAAAATTTAAAACAATGGAAAGAAAATATGCAAGAAACAAAAGTTATAGTAGTTTTCCCAAAATTCAAAATGGAAACCAATTATGATCTGATAAATCCGTTGATAGAACTTGGAATGCCAACACCATTTGATGAAAACGTTAGGGATAACTTCAAAAACATAACTGATGAAGATTATCTATATATCTCGCAAGCAATTCACAAGGCGTTTGTGGATGTAAACGAAGAAGGCACTGAGGCTGCTGCAGCAACTGCCGTTGTTATTATGCGTGAATCTGCAGGTCCGAGTTACCCAGTATTTCATGCTGATCATCCATTTGTGTTCATGATACAGGATAACGAAACTGGAAGCATTTTGTTTGTTGGCAAAGTGGCAGATCCAACTGCTTGAATCTAGAACAATTGATTTGTTGACTAATTTTAGCATCACAGATGAATTGGAAAGTGATGTAAAATGACCGTCACTAAATACACTGTAACTCATGATTCTTTGAGAAGAAGAATAACATACGGTTCACCAATTCTTTGTCACACTTGTGGAAAAGATATCATAGTGGGTGATGTTGTAGTTACAAAAACTGGTAAACGAGGAAAGTTCATCAGACATGAGCAATGTGCAAGGAGAGTTGGACTAATTGACTAATCATTGCAGTGGAATATGTGCAAAATATCGTTCCAAGAAACTCAATGCTGTTTTTTGTTGCAATATTTTTTAGCATCATCATAATCATTGTCTCTGTTCTATTTGAGAAGAACTAGTTTTCACTCAAATGTATAATTGAAGATATCCCAAAAGAAATGCTACATCTGTGGCAGTATCATTCCCGAGATCAATGTCAATTTGAATGTCACACAAGAGCAATTTACCATTACTGCAGTATCAAGAAAATGCAAGCATGGTCATGACAATCCATGTACCATAGAAAATTAACATCTTTAAAATAAAACAAAGTAACATAACTCACATGACAGACAATCATTGCCAGTGTGTAATGCCACAGCCAATATCTGATAGTGTAGCAGGCGAGATCATCTGCAAGAATTGCGGTGTCATACTTGAATCCCGTACCATAGGACACACAGAAACAAACGAGAAGAACACCACGTCAAGACACGATTACGGCATAGGAACAGAACCGCCAAAAATCAAACTATCACATAAATCATCTCATAAAATATCGCAAAGAGAGAGCAACAAGGATAAAAGAACAAAAGAGTTATTCATAGAGTTACACCCGATATTGCAGAAAATTTCTGCAACAAGTGCTATCAAAGACGAATCATATCACATTGCAAGAGAGTGTATAAAAAATGACATGATACGTGGACGAAGAAAGACAGATGTGGCTACAGCATGTGTTATAGTATCGTGCAAAATTAACGGCAAAAGTATGTCAGAATCTGAAATTATCACGATTTCAAATGCCTCAAAAAAGACCACACGTAGGGTATGCCGAATCATACTGCAGACCTTTGATGTAAATGTTGTAGATGTGCATACTAGAACAATCAACATGATAAACAGAATATGCTCTGATCTTAATATCAGTCAAAAGATAATGATGCAGTCACTAAAACATCTGGAGATTCTAAAACAAAAAGATACAAGCATATCGTCTCATCCGGGAACAGTTGCTGCAACTATGGTGTATCTGTCCTGTGAGAAAGGATTCAGTCAAGGTACCATTGCAAAGATAGCTGGAATAACAGAGGTTAGTTTGAGAAATTTCCTAAAAAAACTACATAACAAAGATTTATCAATAATCCAAAAAGTTACATAACAAATTGAATAAAATAACCCAAAATCCCATAACATATTCACTAAAAGAGGTCCCAATAGAGCAAGTTACAGTGTGGGAGGAGGCCCAGGCAAGGATACTAGATGATACAGACATTGATTCACTGGCAAAGTCCATAGAACAAGAAGGGCTGCAGAATCCCCCAATGGTCCAAAAAGATGGTAATGGATATCTGCTCATGGCAGGCCAAAGACGACTTGCAGCATTAAAGAAATTGGGTTCCAAAACAATTCCAGTACTGGTATTATCTAAAAACAGCTCATGCAACATAGAAGATGCAAAGGCTGTCTCAATTATAGAGAATCTACACAGAAAAGACATGTCCCCCTCTGAGATGGTGGCATCTTGTCAGTTTTTGGCCCAAAAGATGGGCAAATCTGCAGCTGCTAAAGCCCTGGGAATCAATCGTTCAACATTGCATGGATATCTCGGATTTGGTGTAGTGCCAAGTAACATAAAAGAAATGGTGCCAAAGATACTATCAAAGCGAGATGCAATACGAATATGTAAAATTATCACCGTACCATCAAAGGCAGTTGATACAATACAGAGAATTGCCAAGTATGATAGTGCACAAAAGAAGAGATACCTGGACGCACTAGAACAACTTGGAAGTACAGCAGAACATTCTGAAATTCAAAAGTTGGCAAATTCCTTTAGGGCAAGACAAAACTTGTCATTGCACATATCTAAAAACCAGGCAAAGGGACTATCCAAATTGTCACGCGAAGATAATCTAGAACCTGCAGAGTTTGCACAAAAAATAGTTGCAGACTATCTGTCAAGAAAAGGTTTCAAATAGTTTACAATATTTAATATATTGTCTAAGAAAAACACTGAATTTCAGACACAGATTTCAGTCCACCTACAAAATTACAACTTTATTTATTTAAAGTACGTCGATAAAATCATATTTGCAATGCAAAACCACGATCAATGTCCTTTCTGTGGAGGGGATCCGATTAAAAAAAATCCATATTCTGATCGAGTAAAGAAAGCAGGAATTGGGATTGGTGTATTGGATGTTTCAGGAAGTGGGGATGTAGAAATGAATGAAAATCCACAAAAAATTCCTGCAATACGGGGATTTGATTTCTTAGTTTTATTCAAAACATTTTAAAACAAATGAAAATAGCAATAGATTTTGATGGTGTACTGTGCAATACCGTACAAAAATGGATTGAGATATTCAACTCTGATTACTCTACAAAATACAACAACTTGAAACTATCATACAATAAAATAACAGAGTTTGATTTTTACAAAAAATTTCATATAACACATGAGGATTCACGACAAATATTTGTACAGTGTTGGGAGTCTTGGAATGAATTGTGTCCGACAGAATTTTTCTTGGAACAAAAAACCAAGAAACTATCAGAATTATGCAGCGTAATGGACATCGTAACTGCAAATGATTATTCAAATAAAAAATATTTGGAAAAATTTTTGCAAAAGTTTGACATCAAATACAACAATATAGTATTTGAAGAAGACAAGGAAAAATTATCCTATGACATATTCATAGATGATTCTCTAATTAATGCCCAGAAAATATTTTACTCTGGAAAAACAGTGTTTCTGTACAACCAGCCATGGAATGCCAATGTCATTCAAAACAAGATAAAAACCATACGAGACAATCGAGTGTACAGTCTTGATCATCTGATTCATATTTTACAAAACTAATTGTATCCGAATCAAATCAAAATTATAAAACAATTCATGCCAAAGTTTGGGTGTATTCAGAATCACATCATTAAATTCATCAGAGAGTATAGAATGGCAGGTGTTGAAGACAAAAAATGCTCAGTAGAAATCCATGCCGTAAGAGCAGGAGAGGACATATACGTGTATAACGGGAAACCGTTTGGATGCAAATCTGTGTTTTGTGTTGATTTGGAATGCTTTTTGAAGAATTTGGATGAATCATCCATTGTACAATACATGGAATCACTCCCAAAGAGAAAATCCAGAAAATGAACAGGCATATTTTTTGCATCACATTTTCAAACAAGGAAGATGATATGAAATGAGGTGTAAGACTGAAAACTGTCTCCACAAAAGAACCCGAAGAGGAAGTATGAATTCATATAACTCATGGGCTTTGTTTGATATTTGTCCATGTTGTGCTGTAGAGTTAAAATCCAATGGCTGCTTGCCTGATTTTTCATTATCACATAGTGTGACAAGTAATGGTTGCCGACAATACAAAAACAAACCTGAACCTGTTTCCAGATTTGGCGAAAATAGAAAAATCATAATTAAACCAAAATCGAAAAAAACATTAAAGAAATTCACTAAAATTAATTCAGATCCATCCAAGGTTGATAGGAGTTTGATTTTCTAATGAGCAAGAAGATATCCAATCACAGAGAACAGAGAAAAATCACATGACTCAAGTATACAGCCTGGACCACGCAATCCGTATTTTACAGAGTTATTTGAAATGATTGAAAAATTCGCAGATGTTCTTGTAATTGGATCAGGCATATCTGGAATGCGTGCAGCAATGGAGACTGCATCATATGGAAGAAAGGTTGCCATCGTATCAAAAAACAATGTTGGAAATAGTACCAAAAGTCCAGCTAATACAAGATATCATCAAAACGCAGATTTGGTTAATCAGACAGGTGATCATTTGGGGAATAAAGATCTAATTGAAACATTGTGTAATTTATCAGAATCCGAAACAGATCATATTAGAAAAAATACAGAAATGATAAAAACAGAGTTTGGATACATGCCAATCAGTAAAAGTGGTAATCAAATAATAAAGTCAATCAGAGAAAACATCCAAAATTATGACGTCGAAGAATTTTATGGGTTTGCCTTAGTTGATCTTATGGTAGAAAACAATCGGTGTCATGGGGCTGTTTTTAGAAAAAACAATGATCTTGTAATGTTTTTTTCTGGCTCAACAATACTTGCAACTGGAGGATATTCAAATTCAGTCGGGCCCTCAGATAACCCTAGTACAGTAAATGGCATGGGCATATCTGCAGCATTTAGAAATGGAGGAGTGTTGTCAAACCCAGAATTCATAATGGTGCATCCGTTTGGAATATATTCTACAAACAGCATAATCGCAGGAACTGTGTTAGAATACCCAGACATAATAGATGAATTCGGAGAAAGATTTCTGCCTGAATATCTGGAGGACAGTATAAGGAAAAATAGGTATCATCATCAACTATCTAAAATAAATTCAGAATTCATAAATAAAATATCCACAGGCGGTAAAATATTTTTAGATTACAGTTCAGTTGACAATGATATGATAAAACGTCTTATCAACAATACAGTTTATGGCAAGACATTAAATTTCCTAAATAACAAAAAACTTCGAATAATGCCGGTATATCATTATTCTTTAGGTGGGTTGGAAATTGATAAAAACGCACAAACAACAATAGACAACATGTATGCTGCAGGAGAGATAATTGGAGGTTTACATGGCTCATCCAGACTTGGAGGAAATGGCATAGTTGAATCTCTAGTATTTGGAAAAATTGCAGGTGAAAATGCGGCATCTAGTTGTAAAATGAAAAAAATCGAATGTGAAATATCATCATTTAGCCCGCCAAAATCAAATATAAGAATGATAAAAGATGCAGCTTATTTGTCAAAGTGTATAAAAAAAGAAAAAGATGTTTTCATAAAATCAATACTTGTCTCCTCGCTTAACCGTCAAGAAAGTATAGGGTATTTCATAAGATCAGACTTTCCTAAAAAATCACAGTCAAGCAAGAACCACCGCATATATTTAAAAGGCAAGGATTCAATATATGTTGAGTAAAATGAGTGATTTGGAAAATATGAGATTTGAAATTGATCAAATTAATACAGAAATAGTGTCGTCGATTTCAAAAAGAATCAACATAGCTAAAAAGATAGCCAATTACAAAAAAGATCACGGTCTTTCCATAATTGATGAAAAAAGAGAGGAATACGTCATATCTCTTTTTGAAAAAGAATGCATCAACAAAGGAATGAGGATAGAAACTGGGAGAATATTAGCCAGGGCACTCATAGATGCTGCAATTGAAGAGGAAGAGCAGTTAATCAATAAAATATAATTACAATTGCAATTATAATAAAAAAAACAGCAAAGAAATTTTCATAAAAAAACTCAGTAGATGGGAAAGTAACTCAATTTAGATCAAAAACTATCAATTATTCAATCAATCTATTCAGATAGAAAAAGCTTGATGAAAGTATGTCACTCCATCAAATATGCATTGTACTTCATTTGATACCATGACACACCAAGGCGTGATACTATCTAAAGCATTTGAGATTATCACTAAAATAATGTACAATATCTTATTGTTTCCATGCTCTAGTAAAAATAACTCACGGTTCCACAATGCAGATGCACATAATTCTATCATGTCATTGTGTTTGGGAAATTCATATTCTGAATCTGGATTAAAGAGACTGGCAATGGAATCAGATAATGCTTCTCCAACTGGTTTCATGGTTGAGAAAAATCATATCAAAAATATCACAAAAAACAATGCAAATTCAATTACATCGTTCACTGGATAGTACCATATCAAAATTACAAGAATTGGGAGTATTGGAGCAACCAGTTACTGTAGCAATTGACAAACATCTAATCCCAAGATATGACAAATTGCCAAACCATTCTTTAATAAAATCAAAATCAAAAAACAGTACTACTCATTTTGAGAGTTACTGCACCATGCAGTGCGTTGAAAAAAGAATCAGGGCTCAATTAGGTTGTTATCCTTTGTATGACAACAAATCAAATGCCGATTTTGTGCGTAAATTACTCTCTGATGGCATCAATAATGGAATCAAGATTAAACTATTGCTAGTGGATAGGGAGTTTTTCACAGCTGGAACAATTTCAGAAATAAAACAAAGGAATTTAAAATTTCTAATGCCTGCAAAAAAGAATTCTCGAATCAAAGATGCCATTTTACAATATGTTAATGGAGATAGAAAGTCAATCTCGCCATACACGATAAAATCATCATTAGGACATGTAGAATCATTTAATCTAGTTATTCTGCCAAACAAAAATGCAAGAAAAAAATCAGATATTATTGATCAGTATGCTGTGTTTGCAACAAACGTTTCACCAAAAGAAATATCATATAACATACAAAACATTCCAACTGATTACAAGAAACGTTGGGGAATTGAAACAGGATATGCATGTGTGGGAAGGTTCAGACCAAAAACCACCAGTTCAAACCAATCCATAAGATTGTTGTATTTTTACTATTCCTTGATTTTGTACAATGCATGGATAATTGCTAATTTGATTATCTCAGAAGAAACCAATGTAAAAAATTACAAACCAATAATATCAATTGAAATTCTCAAATATTTCTTTGTAAAGATAATTATTCATTACCTTAGAAATAACAAAAATAATTATTTTCTAGAATGTGTAATTTGATGTACTTTCCCATCTACTGAAGATGCAGCTGTTCGGAGATATCATGAAAGGGGTCGCTGCAACCTATGGTACTGGTGCGACTGAAAAAGAGATAGTAAAGAACATGACAGAGAGTGGAAAATGGGACGAATACTCTGCCAAGGAATTCATCAAAAGAGCCCTAAGGGAGAGTATGGTTTACGAGTCAAGTCCTGGAAGATACAATCCAGTATCATAAAATAATGTCAAAGCCCGCAACACCTCAAAAAAACTATTGTGGTAAGATAACATCCCTTGCAAATGAGATGATACAAATCCAGAAAAAAATGATAAAGGTCAGAAATCAAACAAATGATTTCTTAAAAGAGATAGATGAAACGATACGATTACAGAGAATGCTTGAAAAATCAAGAATAAACACCACAGTATCAGGGTATGCCGCAGAGCGATTCAAGGAATTTGTCAAAAAGAGGCACAACGGAGTAGTGCGTGGCCCATATCAACATGAGTTGGAGAAAGCCATGTTATTGTACATTCATTTCCATGATGATCAATACTGATCGCAAAAAAATCACTCTAAAAATGCGATCAAAATTTATCACAAAGTTTTTGCAGGTAATGACTAAAATTGGCGCCAAACGGTGCCAAACTGCATATAATTTACGACTATATGATCCAAAAACCAACTAATTGTTTGTTTGTTGTTTGTTTGCAAGTAGACATGGAAATAATTTCAAACTCATTTTTGGGAATAAAAATTCATCAATTTTGTTGATTTTTGATGATTTACAACAAAGTCTTTGTAGTTTGGCGCCAAATGGTGCCAAATGGTGCCAAACTGCAATTAATTAATTAAAAACATGTATTATAACGCCAAACTGCATATAATTTTTAGATCTCTAGGCATGAATTATTCTAAGAATAATGTTTGTTGTTCCTCTAACAATAAAACAACAAACAAACAATTTTAGGCGTGGTGACGCCAAACTACAAATTGTTATTTAGTGCCAAACTACAAATTGTTATTTAGTGCCAAACTGCAAGTAATTATTAATCATATCTAAAATGGAAAAAAACAAAGTCAGAATTCACACACGCATTGATGAGGATATCAAGATTCGTTGGGAGTATTTTCTACTATCACATCACCATACAATTAGAGGCGGATATGGGCCTGAACTGGGCAGGGCCATGGAGATGTATATGGATCAATTTGAGAGAATACCAAATAATGATACACAACAAATGAGGATGAACAAGACAACTCGTGAGGGATTGAGACTGATATGTGTGGCATTTAGGGCACTGCCGACATATCCAATAGTTGCACCGCTTGTTGTGAGGTCAGTTGTGAAAAATAGCCTGTCAAAAAAAGACAATAGAAGTTTTAACGGGTATCTAAAACGTGTGATTTGTCATCTTGAGGATCACACACTACAAGATGGAACAAGTACAAAATCAGTGAAGAAATTCTGCGAATACGTTGATAGGTTGCTCAATGAGAATTCCTTAAAATGATATTGTGGCATATTTCCTAGATTAAATGAAAATTCTTCAGGTTCCAATATTATCTTGTTTTAGATGTGGATTATCCTTTACATCAAAAATAAATGCCGATGAACAGAGTATTTCAATTCCCAAGGCATGTCCTAACAGGCATTGTCGTTCCCAAACTTGGAATATTCCAGATTCAGAACTTTGTATAATAAAGGAAAAACAAAAAGAAAACCTTGCACAATCTCCATATTTACAAAAAAATCATTCCAGTAAACAACTAATCAGAATGACAAAACTTCCAGTACTGGATAAATACAAACCCAAAAAGAAAGAAAAAGTTCCTGTGGTAATATGTGAGGAATGTGAAATTTTCTATCATGATGAAGAGTCCTTGAAAAGACACCAGCACAGACGACACCATGGGATGTGCAGTGTTTGTCATTCTAGCAACGTGTGTGTCGTGGTGAGAAATGGCAGTACAGTATGCCAGATATGTATGCAATTGAAAAAATGAGCTTGCAGTTTTATGACACTGAAAGTTGCTGTTGTTTGGATTGGCATGCCTTGCAGGAAATGACAGTGATCTTTGCGGGAGTTCATGAATTGTTGCAGATGTTAAAAATCCCTTAAAATCCATCACTGCGATGAAATTTATGAAAAACTATTCAAAAAATACAAAACCAATTTACTTTGATGTGATCAGGGGAAAAGGTGAGATTATTTATGATGGTAATCAAAAAAGGTACCTTGACTTTACATCACAGACTTTGAATCTTAGTTTGGGTCAGTGTCATCCAAAAATAACCAAATCAATATCAGATGTAATCAATTCCATAACTTACATTTCCTCAAGATTTGGAAATCCATACTCCCACAAACTGATAAAACAGCTAATGCAGATGGCGCCATCAGAATTAACCAAAGTTAACATAAAGATCACTAGTGGAACACTTGCAAATGAAGGGGCACTAAAAATGGCCTACAAAAAACGAAACTGTATTGGTGCTGTCTCTTTTCTTGGCAGTCATCATGGACAATCAATGGAGACCATGAGGATCAGTGGGAAAAATTTTGATAAGAAATATTTGAATCGTAACAATGTGGATTTCCTCAAACCTTGCAATTGTGATGTATATTCTAATGGAAAACATACTGTTACTTGTGTACGTCAATCCATCAATGAATTTTCCAGTCTAATTGAATCAAAACATAAAACAATTGCAACTGTAATACTTGAACCAATCATGGTAGAGGCAGGAGTTATAATTCACGACAAAGAATTTCTGTCGACAATTAGAAAAATTACAAAAGATTATGATATTCCATTGATCTTCGATGAGGTTCAGACCGGTTTTGGCTGGTTGGGGGAGTATTTTGCTACAAATTATTTTGGCGTGACCCCTGATATTCTGACTGGTGGAAAGGCATTTGCTACAGGATACCCGTTATCTATGACATTCTCCACAAGAGACATGGATAATCTGGATTACGGTGAACATGAAATCACTGATGGCGCAAATCCAATATCATGTGTTGTAGCATCAACTAATTTGGATATTCTCTCCAAAACAAATTTACTCAAACAAGTAAAGAAAAACGAAAAAAAGATTAGACATTTTCTAAAATGTCTGAAAAATGAACATTCTATGATTTTAGATTTTAGGGGCATAGGACATTTGTGGGGAATTGTCATTTTAGAGAATCAAAAGAATACCAGAACCGAACAAATTCGTAAACAATGTTTTGATGGCGGATTATTGTTGAGAATTGCATCAGGACAAACAAACGTTTTGATTTTCAAACCTCCTTTAATCACTTCTCAGAAATCATTTTTAGAAGCGTTTGACATATTAGATATGGTTTTAAAAAGAGTGACATGAGCAAAGAAAAATTGCCAGGCTTTCAGGATTTAGACGTTGATGTTTTAATCAAACTTGGTGGAAGTCTGTTGAATAATCTGGAAAAGTGCAAGTTACTGGCATCTGAATTGTCGGATCTTGGGACACATCACAACATTGTTGTGTTTCCTGGTGGTGGCCCAATTGACAATTACATTGAAAAGTTAAACAAGACAGTTTCGTTTCAGCCAGAAATCCATCATAATCTATGTGCAAGGGCACAAGACCAGACAGGACTGATATTTGGCTCCATGTGTGGTGATGTGGGGTTCTTTTCAACATTTGTGGATATGAAAAAAATATTTGATAATGACAAACTTGCAGTCATGCTTCCATCAAACATGATAATCCAACTAAATGTCTTTGAGCAAAGCTGGAGGATAACATCTGATACAATGTCTGCCTATTTTGCAAACATTTTGTCTGCAAAGAAATTTGCAATACTGACAGATGTGGATGGGATTTATGAGGATTCAAATGACATGTCTGGTAAACCACAAAGCACAGCTAATGCAAGTGTTTTGAATGGTACATCTGCAACATGTGTTGATGCTTGTCTGCCTCCATTCTTGATGGAGAAAAACCAAACCTGTACAGTTCTCAATGGATATGATGTCAAATCCATAAGGGATTTTGTAGAGAGCAAAACAGGCAAAGGTACCATAATTTATCCACAATAGTCGTTTTGACTGATTTTGACAGTGTTGGGTTTGTATTGTTCTCCCCTGATGCCTATAGTAACTGGAATTTACAAAGAGGGAATCAAGCAAATACAGAAAAATAATTTGAAATTTGTAAAATTCAAATGGATTAGAACCACTAATGATATCATTGATAGACTTTACAGTAAAGATAAAAACACAAAAAACCATTATCATTTACTGGTTAGGTCTTTGTTCAATCAGGGTTATTCTTTGGCATGTATTGTAAAACCGACATCCGAGTTTGAGTCATTTCCAGTTGCAGAATTTTTGAAAAACCTCAAAGGCCCAACTGATCCCGCACTGTTTCGCAATACTCATCTGAGAAAAATGTTTGACACTGAAAACAAGGTGATGAACCATATTCATACTGGCGATACAACTTTCGACGTATTGCGTGAATCGGGACTGTTCTTTTCTGGTTTTGTTGGTGAGACTGCAATACCCTGCCCTGCACAAACAAAATACGAGTATAGGCTGTCAACTAGTGTGTATTATGCCGTTTATAATATCAAATCCTCAATATATGGAAAGTTTGGAAAAATAAATTCAATTGATTTGGATAATCTGTTTGAGCAAGAAAAAAACCTATCAATAATCAGAAACAAAAACAAAACAAACATCACTGATTTGGAGAAAATATGCCAATTGCAGCATGACTGTATTGTTGAAAATGATATTTTTGATAAAAAAATACAAGACTTGTTTGAACTAGTTGTAAGGATGAGATATGCTGCACCGTACATGGAGCAAATATTGTCTGCATGCAATAGATTGGATGTTGATTGTGACAGCTGGGATGAGATAACTTTGAGGTCTCAGGCAATTCAAGGCGATCCTGAGGAATTTCTTTGGATTTGACTGTTTCTTATCGTCTAAAAAATAACTTTAAAATAATTTCCGGAAAAGAGACCAAAACCAATCCATCTATTCATACATATACGAGAATCATTTCAAAACTAATTCATGGGGTGTAGGGAAATCTGTGTAAAATACAAGGCAAAAAAATCATTCATGAAAAGCAGATACTCATCTGGACAGAAGAGATGCTCTGTTTGTGCGGTATTTCTGGTATGGGATGGGGTAAACTGTCCGTGCTGTGGCATTATTCTGAGAACCGGCCCCCGAAACACGCAGGACAGGGCACGATTACTCCTAGTCAAACAGAAATCCACTCTATGACTTTCCAGTATCTGTAAAATACAGTCAAAAATCATACCATTGCTGCCCTTTGGAGAAGGTAAAAAGTCAGATGATTCTCAACTATTGGCAATTGCGGCATACCTGCAACACCCCCATAATATTCCAAAAGATCGGGTGTGTCCTAAAAGTAGACAAATATAACAATTTTATTCAATTCTGTAACATATTGATCGCATGGAATCACAACAACTATGCAAAACAAATCAAAAAGAGACTGGCAAGTATATGGCACATATCGCAAGGATGAGGAGATTCTATTCTTGGAAAAAGTAAAGAAGACAGTTTGGAGTATGGATACACCATGGGAACCAAAGACAGGCGGACGTCCTGCATTTCCAACAAAAGCAAAGATAATGTGTGCAATGCTAAAGGTAAAGTTTGGATTGGATTATCGTTCCATGGAGTCCCACTTGAGATCAAGGCCGGATCTGTTGGAAATAATGGAGCTCAAAAAAGCACCAAGCAAGACTGTCATTAATGACAGTCTAAAAAGAATTCCAATGCCTTATTTGAAAAAGGTAAACGCAAAACTCACAGAACCAATCAAAAAAAAGACATAGCTCCTGACAGTTCAGGATTTGGTACCAAAAGATGTGAGGCTTGGTTTGACATCAAGACAAACACGCACAAATCCAAGAAATTATATCTAAAACTGCACATCCTAATTGCAATACAGTCCATGGCAATAGTATCTTTTGACATTACTAAAGGAACTCGTGGTGATGCACCAATTCTCAAAAAACTAATCAAAGACATTCCAAAGGGAATTGGTGATTTTTGTGCAGATCCTGCATATTTGTCACGAGACATTTGCAATATGGTAGCTACTCTGCAAAAGATACCATACATCAAACCAAAGAAGAACACAGTTAGAAATCCCAAAGGCTCTGCATCATGGAAAAAAATGATAACATTATTCCAGGACAATCAAGATGAATTTGACAGACATTATCACAAGAGGTCACTTGTTGAATCAGTATTTGCAGTACTCAAAAGAATCTTTGGAAATAGCTTGTCATCAAAAAACAAGTTGGTTCAAAGAAAAGAGTTGGCGTTGCGTGTAATTTGTTACAACATACGAGTTGTTAATTTGATGGGGGTTACAAAACATGTTAGAGGATAGTTTTAGGACACACCCTATCACACACAACTATTCTTATAATAAATTAAGGGATTTGATATATTGTATGATTTCTCACTTTTTTTCCTTCTGTTGTATCCCAAAATCAGTTCGTCCCTTATTTGACATCGTATTCTTCTCCTGTCTGCTCATCAATAACTCTTGTTCCTTTCTCTGGCATCTTTCTTGCATATGCCTTTGCAGGAGTCTCAAGATTATCCCAGTCAAGTGACATGTGTGGCTTTATGTGATTGTACCAGTGGACCAGCTCATCAATGGTGCCAAACCATTTCTGCTTTCTCTGAATCTCGCCGTGAAATCTTTCGAGCTTGCCATTGGTTTGAGGATGGTTCACTCTTGCCATGATATGCTTTATCTCTAATTTTACCAGTTCCTGCTCAAACTGGGATGCTCCTTTTCTCTTGTATTCTGATTGGTTTGCATAAAACTGGGAGCCATGATCAGTTAGAATTGATGCAGGCCTACCGTGCTTTGCAATTGCCTCATGTAATACCACAAGTGCGTTATCTGTTGTTGCCTCTGCAAACACTCCATGAGAAACGATAAACCTTGATGCGTCATCCTGGTAGCATAAGAACCATCTGCCATCATCTAGCTTCTTCCAGTCAGTATGCCACATGGAGTTTGAATATGTCCTTTCATATCGAACCCACTTTCGTCTTCTCCTCTTCTTTGGCTGAGCTTCTGCCAACCCTTCATCTCTCATAATTTTATGTATGGTATTGTGAGGTATGTGTGTTCCAGTAGTATCAATTATTTTCTCCAAGAATACTGCAGAACACCTGAACTTTTCAAATGTAGACTGGACAGTCTGCACCATCTGCTCTGTGATTATTCCCTTTGGCCTTCCAGACTTGCCTAGGATTGGAACTGCACCAGTACGGCGATACCGTGAGTAGAGTTTCTGCATCCACCCAACAGATATCTTCATGGATGAGGCAACGTCTGCGTTCTTGGCACCGTCCTCTTTTGACTTGATTATCCAGGATATCTGGATTGGATCTAACTTTTGCATAATCTTGTGATTCTTTCCTCTTTTCCAAACGTATCTTGACTTTAGTCTGGAAATAATGGGATGAACTAATTTGAGGATAATAGACATTCAATAATTTCCTGATTGCATAAATTACGGTCCTACTAAATCTCTCAGGTGGTATTGATGTCAATTATTGCAGTGAGATATTTTTTCTTTGAGGTTCTTTTTGATTTTTTGCCCTAGTTTTGGGGATTTTTTGTATAAAGTACGATGTATATGCCAGTACAAAGGAACAGACAACCTACAATAGATATAGATACAATGTAAAGGGCAACACCTTCTGCAGAACCACCAAAATCTATAATCGGAGACGATATTTGTAAGTCATTAGTTTTGTCATTCCCAATTATCAATATCATACGATATAATTTATCAAATAGCACAAAGGAGGGAACAAATAAAAATAAAAACGATAGTAATACTAGGGTATAACCTAGTTTTTTCTTAAACATGAAAAAATTATGGCGCAGTAAACAACAGTGTTACCATTGTACTCCCAAGCGAGGTTATTTTAGATGAATCAACTCCATCATACGTGTTAATTGTCGTAATTACAGTCAATCTATTTGCACCAAAAGCATTGCAACTTACCAAGTCAGAATCCAAAGGATTAGATTCCGTCAAAGTACACACTTGAGCTCGTATTATTTCTCTAGGATCAAGGGATATCATAACATCATGTCGTTTTACTGTTTCATCGTGTTCAAAACTCAAGCATTCATTACTTCTTCGTTCTCTGATATTTTTATCCATATCTTCTGGATAATCAAATGTACCAGTAATCGTTGCAGTGTTGTCTGAGTATGATGTTAAGACAGATAAAGATTTACCTGTAAGGGTTATTCTGTCCATACAATCATATTGTTTTTGGTGATGGTTGTTGTAATTCAACACATCAACTTCTGGCGTACTATGACTAACAAAATAAAGTCCAGATACATGATTATTTTCAGTTAGCATGTCTATGTTTGTATGTGTTGAATTGTTATCACTGTTAGTTGCAGGATAATCCTCAGGTCCATATGTTTGATCAAGAAGGACAAGCAGTTCTAGAACAGTGTGGTTTTGATATTTCATTGCAATATCAGTAGAATTTTTTGAAACCTGCATCATTGCTTTTGCAATTTCTAATCTAGTAATTGCAGTATCCAAATATTCTGTATATTCTACATCTTGTTCAACTTCTAATTCCTCTAAATAGTCATCTAATACAGAATCTAGTACTGTTAATTCATCAACAACTCCAACTGGTCCTACCTCATCTGTAGAATCCTCTCCTAGGACATTCTGAGCATCTACGACATTCATCGTACTAAAGGGCAGGAATCATTGCAGTAATTATTCCTGCAAACAAAATTGTTTGTGTCTTTTTTGTTAAATTTTTCATGTTATTATTTAATACGGTAAAATCCTAACATATAATCCATATTACTTTATCCCACTTTCTATGATGGAATAATATCATGGAATTGTAAAGTCATATTGAATATACATTAGATTATGTTGATTAAAACAAAATCAATTTGATAATAATTATTTTTTGGTTTTGTTTTTTGTAATTGATTATGCCCATGTCTAAGTTATCTTTATATTGGAATAATTTTTGCGATGTGACAATAACATGAAAAATGATAAAAAAGTACAGACTGTATTGTTTGCAGGAATAATTACTGCAATGATTCTACCGTTTAGTATGATGGATTTTGCAGATGCTCAGAATGGACCAGGTGAGGATTCTACAGATGAGGTAGGACCAGTTGGAGTTGTTGATGAACTAACAAAACAAGAGTTCAAAGATGATATCAGAGAACTGTTAGATGGTATAGATACAGAAGATTTTCAAGCAAAATCTAATGAAATCAAGGCAGAATATGACGAGTTCTTTAGTACTGTAATTGAACAAGCCCGTGTGGATTCAGAAACTAGAAACCTGACTAATGCTGAAATTATAAATGTAAAAAAATACATCTTTGATGAAACAATCAAAGATGTAAAACTAAAAGCATTACAAGAGTCAAATTATGCAGATAGGATAGATGTTAGTTTTCTAGATTGGTTTGGAATTCCTAGTGCAAGTGCCGCATGTTCAAGTACTACAAATCCAACATACAAACAACTACGTCTAGACATTGATGGCGGCTCTATTGGTTGGTTATATCATTTCAATGGGGATAATGATTTGTATCTTGTCTCATATAATGATAATTCTGTAGATTGTGAAAGAACGTACTCTTTATATTTCTATGATGAAGATCACCCAACTTTGGATGCCGCATATGACCGAGTCAGAATAATCATGTATGATAGAATACACGATATAGAAATATTTACCATCAAGAACAATAATCAGATAGAATTTGATAATACATGGAGTAATTCTTGGGATTATCTATGTACAACTATCTATTGTCATGCAACCACAACAAAGCCATACACACCGGGTCAAATAATCTATGTCAGCAATACTTGGAATCATATGATGGATATATCTGACACAAACAGATCCCTATCTAAGGTCTCAGTACCTTAATCTTTTTGACTATAAGGAAATTAGCACTTTACATTGGTTTGCCATTTTATGGTCTTTTAACTTTCTATGGTACATATTTGGTAGGACTTCCAATGAATTATCATACTAATGTGATTTTTAATCCAGTGGTATATCTAATGACTTTTGTCGTTATGGCGATAGATGATGGTCCACGTTATCTGTCTGGTGAGATTGCAAACTTTATCACAATCCTTGCATCTAATCTTATTTTTTGGCTCCCTATTGCACATTATATTAATAGATTTTTAGATAATCGCAGAAAAAAATTAGAATTAAAGTAGAATAGGTTATTGCACAGATAAATAAATTCAACTACTTTTGATGTTTGTGATGCCCAAGAATCGTTTCAAAAAAACTAAGAACAAGTATTGCAAATAGATTAAAAATATTAAAAAATAAATTAGAAATAACAGAGTTATAGCGAAAAGATAAAGTTCGTGAACTAAATTATTCCAAAACAAAAAACTTTTTGATCACTATGTATGGTAAAATTTGATGAACAAGTTAGAATCACTTGAAAGCAGCATACAAAAAAGAAAACTCCAAGGTTGCAGTAAGGATGCTTGCAGTGTTGATGATTCTAAAGGATGGAAAGGACATACAGTGCACTGCAAAGACATTACACCACTGCACAAGCTGGGTGAGAAAATGGGTGAGTCGTTTTGAGATAGATGGCCTCTACGACCACCCAAGAAGTGGCAGGCCAAGAACAATCTCCCAGACTCGAATGGATGCTATCATGTCAAAAGCAATGCTAACTTTGTTTACCCCCATAATGTTGCAACAAAGTATCTTTTATTCCACTGGAGTAAAATTTCACATAACCCACATCAGAAAGATAATGCACCAATACGGCATGTCTGCAAAAACTGCACAAAAATATCACATCAACCATGCAAGTATATCTGCTGTGAGAAGCTGGCAGCAACGCACCAAAAAGAGAATTTCACGCCTAAAAAAGAAAGGATTTGTAATTGCAATGGCTGATGAAGCATTCTTTGTAAGGGATACAAAAACAGGAAAAAAGTACTGGTCACCAGTTGCAAAGAGAATATTTCTTCCATATACAGGACGACATGAGAGTCTGGCAGTGTATGGTACAATTACAGAAAATGGTAATCAACTGTTTAGAGTTTATGACAAATTCAATGCTGTAACATTTGTAGAGTACCTAAAGGAGTTACACTGGAAATACGGCAAGATTGCAATCATTTTAGATAGAGCATCAGTTCACAAATCAAAGAAGGTAAAGGAATACCTTGCAAACAATAGAGATGTCAAACTAATCTGGTTGCCAAAGGGATCACCATACTTGAAGAACATGATAGAGCAGTGCTGGAAGATAAGCAAGTATGCATTGTTGGTTTCAGAGTATTATGCAATGTTTACAATGATGAACAAGGCAGTGTCAAAATATTTCAGAGTGACAAAATTCAAGCTTGATGTTGCAAATTATATCTTTAGAAATCCCGCAAAGATGTTTGCGAACTTTTGATCGTCGCTATACATATATTCTACTTTAATTCTAATCTTTTTCTGCGATTATCTAAAAATCTATTAATATAATATGCAATAGTGAGCCAAAAAGAAATGTTACCGATCACAATTACACTTACCATTATATCACTACTAATTTGTAGGCCTCTATTTGCATCATCTAACCCGATAATAATAACATTCATCATCAACACAACCGGATTAAAATACCATATAATATGAAAGTCAGGCACAAAGCCTGGAATAAAAAAAATCAATAACCCATATGAAGGTAACCCCACATAGAGTGTTAACTTTCTCATAATCAAAAGAAAAAAGATTAAGGTACTGAGACCTTGGATAGAGATCTGTTTGTGTCAGACGTATCCATCATATGGTTCCAAGTGTTACTGACATAGATTGTTTGACCAGGTGTGTATGATTTAGTTGTTGTAAAATGACATCCTCTAGGATCAAGTGAACCACGAGTACAATCATAACTATTTGAAGAACTCCACGTATCGCCAAATATTATTTGGTTGTTGTTCTTAATTACAAATGACTCGATATCAAATGTTCTGTTGAACATGAAGAATCGTACACTATCGTAAAATGAATCCAAATAAGGATGATCCTCATCTAGAAAAGACAAAATATATGTTCTTTCACAGGTTCCAGGGCTGTCTTGGTATAATACAAGATACAAGTCATTATCGCCATTGTATGCATTGCCGTTGTGTATGCCGCCATCAATGTCTAGACGTAGTTGTTTGTATGTTGGATTTGTAGTACTTGAACATGCGGCACTTGCAGTCTGAATACCAAACCAATCTAGAAAACTAACATCTATCCTATCTGCATAATCTGACTCTTGTAATGTTTTTAGTTTCTCGTCTTTTATTGTTTCATCAAAGATATAATTTTTTACAGCTGCAATCTCTACATCAGTCAGGTTTCTAGTTTCTGAATCCACACGGGCTTGTTCAATTACAGTACTAAAGAACTCGTCATATTCTGCCTTGATTTCATTAGATTTTGCTTGAAAATCTTTTGTATCTGCATCATCTATTAATTCTCGAATATCCTCTTTGAACTCTTGTTTTGTTAGTTCATCAACAACTCCAACTGGTCCTACCTCATCTGTAGAATCCTCACCTGGTCCATTCTGAGCATCTGCAAAATCCATCATACTAAACGGTAGAATCATTGCAGTAATTATTCCTGCAAACAAAATTGTTTGTGTCTTTTTTGTTAAATTTTTCATGTTATTATTTAATACGGTAAAATCCTAACATATAATCCATATTACTTTATCCCACTTTCTATGATGGAATAATATCATGGAATTGTAAAGTCATATTGAATATACATTAGATTATGTTGATTAAAACAAAATCAATTTGATAATAATTATTTTTTGGTTTTGTTTTTTGTAAATAATTATGCCAAGTCTCATGTTATCTTTATATTGGAATAATTTTTGCGATGTAACAATAACATGAAAAATGATAAAAAAGTACAGACAATACTTTTTGCTGGCTTGATTGCTACAATGATTCTGCCATTTAGTATGATAAATTATGCAGAGGCATCAGTAATAGATGATGAACTACTAATTCATCAATACAACAATATTTTTGGTGATAATAACACATCTGATGATATTAAAATCAGAGTTATTAATTCCATGATAAATAGTGAAGTAATTGAATTAGTACAACCAAAATATCAAGACCTATATGCAAATCAAGTATTGGAAATATTAGAGCAAATTAGAAACTCTGATGATGGCAATGAAAAACAACAACTAAAGGAACAACTTGATGAAAAACAAGAAAGGTTACTAGAAGTAGGCATTGTATTAGCTGATGCCTATAAATTAGATCCGTATTTCTGGGATTTAGAATTAGATAGAACTGCAAACTCTTCTGAAAGAAATGAAATCAAAAGAGAAAAAAATGACAACATAAGACAAATAACATATGATGATGGATCAAGTAAGATTACATTTGTATCTGGAGACCCATTTAAATCCACGATCTATCAAAAATTCTGGTGTCATAATGGTCTCTTGTTATGTACATCAACAACATACAATAAAAATATGGATTATGGAGAATTATGGTCCGCACAATACACTTTAGGTAATGAAGCATGGTATGGTCAAGTAATACCATATCATAAAGTGAAAAATATTAGTGATTCATATCAATCAGGTATAGATATAGGAAGTTGGATTTCTATACAAAGTCATTCTGATTGGGTTGATAGTTGCCATGATGAAAATACATTCAATTTTTCACCATCGAAAACTCATTATTGGTCAATTTGTAATTCTCAATACTCTAATTCTGGAAACGTCATATACCATACATTGTTTATAGATTAAACAATGACTTTTTTTAATTCTAAAAAATTCATTATTATAATTTCACTAATTATTATTATTGGTGTTTCTCTCTCTTTTCAACAAAACAATCCAAGTGGTTGGAAAGGTGGGGGTTATGAGGAACCATTCTCTGGATACATATCGTTGCCTCCGAGTGAAAAAGATATACAATCAGTAACGGATGTAACTAATGCATCTTATGATGAATCTATGATTGCTCTGATAGAATCAGATAATGATATCATGAAAGCAATAGATTACATTACAAATGAAAATACATCATAAAATAAGGTAATACCCCCTTAGTTGGAACAGATAACAAGAAATATTTCTAAATTGTTCATGCCTAAGTTGTGCCTGATGTTGATCCGATCAAACTGGCAAATAGTGTGACGAAAAGTAGGGTCTATTTTCGACACAAAAGATGGCAAGGAAAACGGATTTGTCCACGATGTAAGTGGAAAAACATCAACCATGTCTCAGGAACAGTAGATAGGAAAGTGCTCAATTCGGATCAAAAAATAACGATCATTTTCTCAAATTATTCAGATAGAAAAAGCTTGATGTAAGTATGTCACTCCATCAAATATGCATTGTACTTCATTTGATACCATGACACACCAAGGCGTGATACTATCAAAAGCATTTGAGATTATCACTAAAATAATGTACAATATCTTGTTGTTTCCATGCTCTAGTAAAAATAACTCACGGTTCCACAATGCTGATGCACACAATTCTATCATGTCATTGTGTTTGGGAAATTCATATTCTGAATCTGGATTAAAGAGACTGGCAATGGAATCCCAGAATCATTCTCCAACGGGTTTCATGGTTGAGAAAAATTATATCAAAAATATCACAAAAAACAATGCAAATTCAATTACATCGTTCACTGGATAGTACCATATCAAAATTACAAGAATTGGGAGTATTGGAGCAACCAGTTACTGTGGCAATTGACAAACATCTAATCCCAAGATATGACAAATTGCCAAACCATTCTTTAATAAAATCAAAATCTAAAAACAGTACTACTCATTTTGAGAGTTACTGCACCATGCAGTGCGTTGAAAAAAGAATCAGGGCTCAATTAGGTTGTTATCCTTTGTATGACAACATATCAAATGCCGATTTTGTGCGTAAATTACTCTCTGATGGCATCAATAATGGAATCAAGATTAAACTATTGCTAGTGGATAGGGAGTTTTTCACAGCTGGAACAATTTCAGAAATAAAACAAAGGAATTTAAAATTTCTAATGCCTGCAAAAAAGAATTCTCGAATCAAAGATGCAATTGTACAATACGTTAATGGAGATAGAAAGTCAATCTCGCCATACACAATAAAATCATCATCAGGACATGTAGAATCATTTAATCTAGTTATTCTACCAAACAAAAATGCAAGAAAAAAATCAGATATTATTGATCAGTATGTTGTGTTTGCAACAAACGTTTCACCAAAAGAAATATCATATAACATACAAAACATTCCAACTGATTACAAGAAACGTTGGGGGATTGAAACAGGTTATGCATGTGTGGGAAGGTTCAGACCAAAAACCACCAGTTCAAACCAATCCATAAGATTGTTGTATTTTTACTATTCCTTGATTTTGTACAATGCATGGATAATTGCTAATTTGATTATCTCAGAAGAAACTAATGTACAAAATCACAAACCAATAATATCAATTGAAATTCTCAAATATTTCTTTGTAAAGATAATTATTCATTACTTTAGAAATAACAAAAATAATTATTTTCTAGAATGTGTAACTTGAGTTACTTTCCCATCTACTGAAATCTCAAATCCCACTTCCCGCATTACCTATTCTAGATTTTCTATTTTTTTTTTGATATTTTTTAAAAGAAGATTGTTGATTGTTTCACCAGAAGCTTTACCTCTTAATTCTTTCATAGCAATTCCCATTAATGGTCCCATCGCTCTTTCTTTTTGATTTTTAATGATATCTACATTTTTCTCTACAATTTCTTCAATAATTTTTTCTAGATCATCTTCATTTACAGATTGAATTGAGGCATTTTTCATAGCTTCTTCAATAATTTTTGATTTTCCAGCCATTATATTTTCAAATACTATTTCAATAGATTCTTTTGCAATTTTTCCTTCTTCCAAAAACTGAAACGATTTGAAAATCTCTTCATTTTTTAATAAATTAGAGTCTAGTCCACTTCTTTCCAAATTTGTAATTGAAGAACAAAGGATTGATGTAACAAATGTTGGATTTATCTTAATTTCTTCAATAATTTTTTCAAATAATCCAATGTACCGTGAATCAAAAATCTGTTCGGCAAGTTGAGAATTAATTCCATATTTAGTTTCCAATTCTTTTATAGAATCATCCCATGATTTTGGAATATTTTTTTCAGCTTCAGATAATTCTTCTCTTGTAATAATTATTGGAGGAATGTCAGTTTCAGGATACATTCTTGCAGATCCTGGTCTTGGTCTAAGAAATTTTGTTTCTCCTGCTGGTGTAGCTAATCTAGTATCTATTGGGATACCATGATCTCTAATATGTTCAATTCTTAAAATAATTTGATCTACAATAGTGTGGATTTTTTCTGTAGGTGATGCTAAAATTAAAAATCCATCATTTTCTTTAATCTCAGTAAATTCTTTTAATCCCTCCAAATCTGATTCTTCCACTCCATAGTTAGGCAATTCATCTGAATGAAATACTCCCCCTATTCCAAAAAATCTTACCAATTCTGCTACTTCTTTTCCTAATCTGATACCATCATATGGTGAAAATCCGAATATTCCAGCCATGTTTTTAAAAGATATTGAAATTATTTTTTGATTTTTCTTTATTGCATTTTGAATAATTTTTGATTTGCATTTTGAAAATAATTCTGTAATATCTTTTTTATCATCTTTAGAATATGTCCAATTATTTTCTTGGATTTTTTTTGAGATTTTTAACAAACCATGTTGTCTTTTGGCTTCATATTCAACAACTTTTTCTAATTGATCTAATTGTTGTACTCCTTTCACTTCGATTACAACGCCATCCCCATCCTTAATTGAAACATTAACATCCTGTCTAATTGATCCTAGACCCCTTTTCACTTTTTTTGTACTTCTCAAAATTCTTCCTAATGATAATGCAATTTTTTTAATTTCTGTTAATTCTACTTCAAAAGGTTCGGTTGCAATTTCAACTAATGGAACTCCTAAACGTTCCAAACCAAATTTTCTTGTTGAACCTTCTTCACCTAAAATTTTGGCAGCATCTTCTTCTAGACAAATTGATTGAATACCGATCTTGATGTCTCCAGCATTGTAAAATCCCCCCTGTGAAATTAACATAGTACGTTGAAATCCTGTTGTATTAGAACCATCAATTACTGTTTTTCTCATAGGATAAATTTCACTAAAAATATTTGATTTTAATGCAGAAGAAATTACCAGGGCAATTTTTCTTGCATCTTCATCTAATTCATGTGGTGGTTCTTCATCTTGTTCTACTAAGCAACTGCTTTCATCATTTGCATAATACATTATTGTTTTAGACTTTGTACTTTCAAACAATGCTGCAGGATCAAATTCCCCTAATTCACTTTTAGATGCTCGTAATTTCCTTTGAAATTTGATTGAATATTCATCTGATTCAATAGGTATACAATTGCAGAATAATTTTTTATTTGTTGCAAGTTGTTGGTGAATTTCTAAACCTACTTTGACGCCTACATCTTTAATTGAAAATTTTTCCATATTGATTCCTGTTTATTTTGAAAATTCACATGCAATTCTATTTAACATATTTTTTTTAATTTCATCAAGATTTTCAGTATTCCCAGTAATCCACATTGCTTTCACTAATGCAATCTCAGGTATCATGTTTTCTAGAGGAATTATGCCTAAATCAAGTAAATCTCTACCACTTTCATAAACTGTCATTCTCACTCTACCGTCTATACATTGAGAAGTCATTCCCATAAAGATGCCTTTCTCCTTTGCCATTTTTACCATTGAATACATGTTTTCTCCAATATGTCCAAGCCCAGTTCCTTCAAAAATTATTGCTTTATAGTTTGAGTCTATGATATGTTTTAACAAAGATGGATCATATCCTGGATGATATTTTATCAATACAACTTTTTCATTTATTTTTATTTTAGGTTCAAATTTTTTGTCTGTAAAAAAATCTGTTTTCATATTATTGTGAATTTCATTATTTACAATTAAAAATGCAGGATCATCCCCAACTGTTTGAAATGCTCCTCTTTTACTTGTATGATTTTTTCTTACTCTAGTACCTATATGACATGCAATTGTTTCATCATTTTCATCTTGGTGCATTGCTATGTAGATGCCATTTGTTTTACATTCAGTTAAAAATTTTGTAGCTCCAATTAGATTTAGTGCTGCATCTGATGATGCACGATCTGAAGATCTTTGTGAACCGACTAACACTATTGGGATTGGGAATCCTGCCAATGAAAAAGAAAGATACGATGATGTGTAATGCATGGTATCTGTACCATGAGCAATAATAATTCCTGAATAGTCTGATTTAGAATATTGATTAATTTCTTCAGCAATTTTTAACCAATGTTCAGGCATAATATTTTCTGAATATTCAGAAAACAGAACTTTTGCATCTATGTTTGCAATTTTAGCAAGCTCGGGAACAGAAGAATTTAATTCTTCAGCAGTTAATACTGGTGTAACAGCACCTGTTCTATAATCAATTTTACTAGCGATTGTGCCTCCAGTTGATAATAATAAAATATTTGGTAACTGTTCATTTTTTTCTATATTTTCATTTTTCTCAATAATATTTTCTATAGATGGATTTTTCTCCACATTTTCAATCTTAGAAATTTCTAAACCAATATTGTATCCACTTTTTAATTTTAAAACGATATGTTTGTTATCACTATGTTCATATCTTGGCATAATAATTCCTGAATAAGTAATACCAGCTAAAATTTTTACAGAATCTCCAACTGAAATATCATTTGTTTTTAGAAATTCCAAAGAATTTCCATCATATCCTATATATTTTGACATTTATGAGGATTAGATTTGTTATTTAATTAAAACTACCTGTAATAGGAAGCTATTAATTTTTCACCCATCTTGAGGTCTTTTTGTTCTCTAACTTTCTTTACTGCTTCCTCAAAGTGTTTCATAGTTACTTTAGCATCCACATCCTTTTTCTCAATATCTTTTACATCTGGATTTTTATCTAAGAATTCATGAATTACTAGAGATACTGCAGTATTTGCAATAGATGCAGTATCTGCGCCACTTAATCCATCTGTTAATTCTGAAAGTTTCTCGAAATCAACATGATTAGGATCACTTTCCTCACTAATAGTTGGAATTTTCTCGGCATTAATTTTCAATATACTCTTTCTACTTTCCTTGTCTGGAAGTGGAATCTGAATAATTTTATCAAATCTTCCTGGTCTTAATAATGCAGGATCAATCATATCTGCTCTGTTGGTTGCTGCTAAAACTATGACTCCGTGCATGTTTTCCATACCGTCTAATTCTGTCAATAATTGACTAACAACTCTTTCAGTAACTGCTGTTTCTCCACCAGCTCCTCTAATTGGTGCAATAGAATCTATTTCATCAAAGAATACAACACATGGTGCAGATTGACGTGCACGTTTGAAAATTTCTCTAATTCCTCTCTCTGATTCTCCTACCCATTTAGACAATAATTCGGGGCCTCTAACTGAAACAAAGTTTGCTTCACTTTGAGTTGCAACTGCTTTTGCAAGTAGAGTTTTACCAGTACCACTTGGACCATGTAATAATATCCCTCTTGGCATATTGTGTCCTAGTTTATCATATAGACCAGGATATTTCATTGGCCATTCTACTGCTTCTTGTAATTCTCGTTTAACATCTTCTAATCCACCAACGTCATCCCATTTTACATCTGGGTTTTCAATGAAAACTTCTCGCATTCCTGATGGGGTTACTTCAATGAGTGCTTTCTGGAAATCTTCATGGTTTACAATCAATTTATCCAAAGTTTCTGGAGGAAGTTTTTCTTCTTCTAAATTCAAAACTGGTAATAATCTTCTCAAACATTTCATTGCTGCTTCTTTACAAAGATATTCTAAATCTGCACCGACATATCCGTGACTAACTGATGAAATTTTATCTAGATTAACATCTTCGCCTAATGGCATGTTTCTACTGTGAATTGCAAGAATGTCTTTTCTTCCTTTTTTATCTGGAACTTTAATCTCGATTTCTCTATCAAATCTTCCTGGTCGTCTAAGTGCTGGATCTATTGCATTTGGTCTGTTTGTTGCAGAAATAACAATTACTTTACCTCTTGCCTCCAATCCATCCATTAATGATAACATTTGAGAAACAACTCTTCTTTCAACTTCTCCAGTAACTTCCTCTCTTTTTGGTGCAATAGAATCTATTTCATCTACAAAGATAATTGATGGAGCTTTTTCTCTTGCCTCTTTGAAAATTTCTCTTAGTCTTGCTTCACTTTCGCCGTAGAATTTACTCATAATTTCTGGTCCAGAAATACTAATGAAATGTGCATTACTTTCATTTGCAACTGCTTTTGCAAGTAGAGTTTTACCAGTACCTGGTGGACCATACAATAAGACGCCTTTTGGAGCTTCAATTCCTAATTTTTCAAAAATTTCTGGATGTCTTAATGGAAGTTCAATCATTTCTCTAACTTTTTTAATCTCATTTGAAATTCCACCAATGTCTTCATAGGTTACTTGTGGAACTCCACGTAGTGTTTCTCCTTTTTCTGCAATGTGGAAAACAGTTTTTTGAGTAACTAAAACAGCATCAGCTGCTGGATTTACTCCAATAACTTGAAAAGTTAAACGTCCACCAAAGTATGGAACCATTACATTATCACCTTTAATCAAAGGAACGCTTTCTAAAGCGTCTGCAAGATATCTCTCATCAATTGGTGGAATTGCTTCTAATGGAGCAACTACAACTTTTTCTGCAGCTACTGCTTTTATTTTTCTAACTGAAATTGTATCCCCTATTGCAATTCCCGAATTATTCCGTCCTAGTCCGTCAATTCTGATTATCCCCTTTCCTTCATCTGAAGGATAGAGAGGAAGACATTTAGCTACTGTTCTTCTTTTCCCTTTAATTTCAATAACGTCACCTGTAGAGGCATTTAGTGTATCCATAGAATCATAATCAATTCTAGCTACCCCTCTTCCTACATCTCTTGTGTATGCTTCAAGAACTTTGAGAGAAAGAGCATTTTGACTCATACTCATTGGCCTCAATTCTAATTTTTATACCTTTGTGGTAATTTCCATAACTTACAGTACGAATACCACAAGCTTAAAATTCTCTTTTTGCTGGAAACGATCAACTTGGGTAAGAGACCATTAGTTCGAAGACGAGGCCGTGGAGGTAATCAGTTTAGATCTACATCTACTGGCAAAGTAGGTAAAAAAGCCAATTATCCGCGTTTTCCACTATCAGAGCAACATACCGGCGAAATTATAGATCTTGTACACGAGCGTGGTAGAGAAGCACCATTATCTAAAATTAGATTTGAAGATGGTTCTGTTTCATTTGTACCCGCAGTTCTTGGAACTTCGGTAGGTACAACTTTACAATTTGGATTAAAATCAACCATTGAAAAAGGAAATGTCATCAGTGTTCAAAACATTCCTGATGGTACAATTGTATGTAATATTGAAAAGCATTTTGGCGATGGTGGTGCTATTGTTAAATCAGCAGGAACTGACGCAACTATTTTTTCTCATGGTGATGATGGTGTAACTGTTAAACTTCCTTCTGGTAAATTTGCAACTCTTAATCCAAAAAATAGAGCCATGATTGGCACTCTTGCTGGTGGTGGTGCTAGTGAACGACATTTTATGAGTGCAGGTAACAAATGGCGTAGTTTTAAAGCTAAAGGAAAGAAATATCCAATTGTAAGAGGTGTTGCTCAAGCAGCATATGTACATCCACACGGTGGTGGTCGTCATCAACACGTTGGACAGAGTTCCACCGTTTCAAGAGATGCTCCTCCTGGTGCAAAGGTAGGTAGCATTGCTGCAAGAAAAACTGGTAGAGCTAGAATTAAAGAAAGAAAGTAGTTTCATCTTTAACCTAAAATTGATTAATAGCTCCGTGAAATATTGTTGTAGTGTCAAATTATCGTATTAGACTTTTTGTTACAGGTAAGGTACAAGGTGTTTTTTTTCGCCAATCCCTAAAAGTTGTGGCAAAGAAAAATGATATTTTTGGTTGGGTAAAAAATCTCAATGATGGTAGAGTTGAAGCTGTTTTAGAAGGAGATGAAGAAAAAATTAGTAGGCTAATTGAATGGGCTCATGGTGGTCCTGCCAATGCTAGGGTAGAAGATGTAGAAATACGTAACGAAAAATTCACTGGGGAATTTGCAAAATTTGATGTGCTATACTAGTGAATTTCCTCAAATGCGGTTTTTATGATTTGAGCAAATTCTGAAATTTCTTGATCTTTTTTAATCTGAATAATTTGAACGGGATCCTTTCTACTTTTTTGAATTTTTATAATTACTCCTTCTCTCTCAGGTTCTACGTCTGCAAACCATCTGAATGTAATTGATTTACAAAAAACCACTCTATGCATTCTAACATCTTCTATCACTTTGTCTCCTAATTAGAAGCAAAATTCTCTAATTGAATCAAATAATGGTAATACAGGAACAGGAATCTGTTTTTTAAAGTCTTCATAATTTCTTTTGTTTCCAAATGAAATTATTCCGTTCATGAGGTTGAAAATTTAATTTTAGGTGATTGTAAACCTATTACCACCAACTATTTTTGAGTAATTATTGGAAAAAACAATCAACATAATTGAGTTATCTAAAATAATTCACAACAAATCAACTGCATTGGAATTTCTCTGCAACCAATTCAAAAAGAAAAACACAATTCATTGTTCATCATGTAACTCTGAGAATTACTATATTATTTCAAGAGGGAAACTAAGATGCAAAGATTGCAAGACAGATTATAGACCGTTTGCTGGAACATGGTTTGATATCATCAACATTAATTTTACAAAATGGTTGGCCCTAGTCAAACTATTTGATCTTGGGATTAGTGCAAGACATGCAGCTAGAGAAGCAGATGTCAGTTATCCAACTTGCACTAAATGCTTTTGATTGCATCAGATATGCCATACTGTATCATCTAGCAGAATCAGACAAGAAACTAAAAGGGAAAATTGAGGCTGACGAGGCGACTATTTTGGAGGAAAAAGAAAGGGAAATCGTGGCAGAGGTGCCAAGAACAAGACCATCGTATTTGGCATACTGGAAAGAAAGGGAAAAGTTCACGTTGAGATTGTAAACAATGTCAAGGCAAAGACATTGCTTGCAGGAACAATCAAGAAAGTAAAGAAAGGAAGCATTGTGTATACGGACAAGAGGAGAGGATATGATTCGCTAGTTTTCAACGCCTACAAACATCTCTCAATAGACCACAGCAAGATGTTTGGCAAAGGTGACGTGTACATAAATGGAATCGAAGGGTTTTGGAGTTTTGCAAAAGAGAACATGGCAAAGCATCACGGAGTAAGTCCAGATAAATTCTTGTTATACATCAAAGAGATGGAGTGGAGATACAACAACAGAGATGGAAGATACTTTCTCATTATTGTTAGATTATGTGTTGGTGGTGAATAATTGATAATCACCTTTATTAATATTACAGTATTTTTTGATGTATCTATTATCCTCAAATTAGTTCATCCCATTATTTCCAGACTAAAGTCAAGATACGTTTGGAAAAGAGGAAAGAATCACAAGATTATGCAAAAGTTAGATCCAATCCAGATATCCTGGATAATCAAGTCAAAAGAGGACGGTGCCAAGAACGCAGACGTTGCCTCATCCATGAAGATATCTGTTGGGTGGATGCAGAAACTCTACTCACGGTATCGCCGTACTGGTGCAGTTCCAATCCTAGGCAAGTCTGGAAGGCCAAAGGGAATAATCACAGAGCAGATGGTGCAGACTGTCCAGTCTACATTTGAAAAGTTCAGGTGTTCTGCAGTATTCTTGGAGAAAATAATTGATACTACTGGAACACACATACCTCACAATACCATACATAAAATTATGAGAGATGAAGGGTTGGCAGAAGCTCAGCCAAAGAAGAGGAGAAGACGAAAGTGGGTTCGATATGAAAGGACATATTCAAACTCCATGTGGCATACTGACTGGAAGAAGCTAGATGATGGCAGATGGTTCTTATGCTACCAGGATGACGCATCAAGGTTTATCGTTTCTCATGGAGTGTTTGCAGAGGCAACAACAGATAACGCACTTGTGGTATTACATGAGGCAATTGCAAAGCACGGTAGGCCTGCATCAATTCTAACTGATCATGGCTCCCAGTTTTATGCAAACCAATCAGAATACAAGAGAAAAGGAGCATCACAGTTTGAGCAAGAACTGGTTAGACTTGGAATAAAACACATCATGGCAAGAGTGAATCATCCACAGACAAATGGAAAGTTAGAAAGATTTCACGGCGAGATTCAGAGAAAGCAGAAATGGTTTGGCACCATTGATGAGCTGGTCCACTGGTACAACCACATAAAGCCACACATGTCACTTGACTGGGATAATCTTGAGACCCCTGCAAAGGCATATGCAAGAAAGATGCCAGAGAAGGGAACAAGAGTTATTGATGAGCAGACAGGAGAAGAATACGATGTCAAATAAGGGACGAACTGATTTTGGGATACAACAGTATTTTTTGATGTATCATAGAGTTTGATATGAATGGATGATAAATTATTGTTTAGATCTAATAAATAGCACAAAAATATAATTTTGATACAAAATATGAAGAAAATAAAATTATTTGATCCAACAATAGATAGAAACGAAGAGAAAGAGCTTTTAAAAACACTTCAAAGCCATAATTGGGCTTCAGGGGCCGGTGGTCAAAATGTATCAAAATTTGAGCATAAATTCAATAATTTTATAGGATCTAAAAATTGTGTTACTGTAAATAGTGGTACTGCTGCCCTCCATCTAGCGTTATCATTATATGATTTAAAAGGTAAAGAGGTTATTCTTCCATCATTATCATTTGTCTCGACAGCTCATGCAATAAAATACAATGGAGGGAAACCAGTTTTTGCAGATATTGATCCTAAAACACTTTGTCTTGATCCTATAGAAGTAGAAAAAAAAATTAATAAAAAAACAATTGCAGTGTTGCCAGTTCATTTTGCAGGAATGCCATGTAATTTAGATTACTTGATGAAAATTTGTAGAAAAAATAAATTATTATTAATTGAAGATGCAGCACATGCTGCAGGAGCATATTACAAAGGAAAGAGAGTTGGAAGTCACGGTGATCATGTCTGCTTTAGTTTTCATCCTGTAAAAAATTTATCAATGCCTACAGGAGGTGCAATCACTTCAAATTCTAAAAAAAATAAAAGCCAAAGGAAAATTTTAGAATCACTTAGATGGTGTGGAATTTCTAATAGAACAGGTTTTAATTATGATGTTAGCAGACTAGGTTGGAATTTTTACATGAATGAATTTTCAGCAGCTATTGGCTTAGAGCAATTGAAAAAACTTGATGTTATGAATTCTAAAAGGAAAAAAATTGCAAAGAGATATTCAGATGAAATAAAAATAGAGAATAAAATTCCATTAAACGATGGATGTGTTTATCATTTATTTTGGATCCAAGTAAAAAATAGAGACAAATTCATGAAAAAAATGTTAGAAAAAGGAATAGAAACTGGAATTCATTATAATCCAATTCACAAAATGAAATATTATAAAAATAATCAAATTTTAAAAAACACTGTTAAAGCAAGTGAAAGAATTGTATCAATACCTATTCATCCAAATCTATCAGAAAATGAACAATCATTTGTAATTAAAATGGTAAACTCTCTAACAGAGTAATCTATTCAATTTCTAAAATGCCATCTCCAGCATCAACATCTTTTGAAGACTTTTTTCCTTGAACTTTACTAAGAAACCTTGGTTCAAGTCCTCGTTTTCGCATTCCTGGTCGTAATAGATCAAAATTAACTCCTTCCTGTAAGATTTCATCTTTTGAAATCTTTTGAACTGCTTGAATAGCACGTGTACCTGCTTCATGAAGTTCTTGTTCTACATCTAAGATTGTTTTATTCTCATTTCCTTTTGCTTGTTCAGCTAATCTTATTGATTTCACCATAGATTCAAGTTCCTCAGGAATTAATGCATGTTTATGATCAGGTCCGGGTAAATTTCTATCCAATGTAAAATGTTTTTCAATTACAATAGCACCTAAACCAATTGCACAAATTGGGGCAAGTATAGGCTCCATACTATGATCAGATAAACCAGTTGGTAGATCATATTTTTTTCTCATAGTTGAAATTGTGTTTAAATTTAGTGATTCAATTGGTGCAGGATATTTTGAAGTACATTGTAAAATACAAATCTGATCATTTCCATTATCTTTAAGTATATTTACTGCAAAGTCTATTTCATCATAACTACTAGCTCCAGTTGAAATTAAAATAGGTTTTTTTGTTTTTGCAAGAAATTCAAGCAATCTTATATGATTAATTTCAAATGAAGCAATTTTATGAATTTTTACATATGGATCAATTGCTTTTGCATCTGCAATAGAAAATGGAGTAGACATAAATTCAATCTCTTTAGATTTACAATAATTTGCCAATTCAGGAATCATTTCATATGGCATTGAGAGTTCATCAAAAATTTCATTGATGGTTTTATCAATTCCTTTTTTCTTAAGATATTCAATTTTTCCCGCATTAGGTACTACAATAGTATCAGTTTGAAATGTTTGAAATTTAACAACATTTGCACCTGCTTTTAATGCTACATCAATAAGCTTCTTTGCTTGCTTTAGATCCTCTTGATAGCTCCCAACTTTCCAATTTGATCCTGCCTCAGCAATTACTATTGTTTTCTGTAATTTTTCAAAATCCATCATGCTAGTTGAAACTGATTAGATTAATAATAATTCTCACTATAATTCTAACGTTTTAAATCACATTTGTTATTTCTAAGTACAAAATCATTTTAGAGAGAATTTTCCACCTATTGATACATGCCTAAAAAAACATCAATAATAATTCAGGCACGAACTGGTTCACATAGATTACCAAAAAAAGTTCTTGCTTCAATAGAAAAAAAACCCATGATTTGGTATGTGATAAACAGATTGAAAAAAGTAAATGAGATAGACCAAATTATACTTGCTACAACAAAAAAGAAAGAAGATGAGAAATTAATTCAAATTGCAAATAATTGTGATATTGAGATTTTTCAGGGTAAAGCAAATGATGTATTAGACAGATATTATAATTGTTCATTAAAATTTAATGCGGATCCAATTATTAGAATAACTGCAGATTGTCCTCTAATTGATTATGTGATTATAAATAAAATGTTAAAAATTTTTAAATTAAATAAATTTGATTATATTTGTAATAATTTACCTCCTACTTTTCCAGATGGATTGGATGTTGAAATTTTTTCTTTTAAATCATTAAAAAAATCATTTGAAAAGGCAGAATTAAAATCAGAACGTGAACACGTTACACCATTCATAAGAAAAAATAAAAATAATTTTAAGATATATAATTATGAAAATAGAAAAGATCTTTCAAAATATAGATTTACAGTAGATGAAAAAGAGGATTTAAAATTTATTAGAAAAATTTTTGCTAAATTTCCACCACAAACAAATATTGTTTTAAAAGATATTTTAAAAGTATTAGATAAAAATCCTGAATTATTAAAAATTAATAATAGAATTATTAGAAACGAAGGATATCTAAAATCATTAAAAAAAGATATAAGATCAAAAATATAATTTAAAAATGTATTACACAATTATTTTTTGCAGATTTTAATGCTGCTTCACCAATGATTAATGTTTTTAATCCTTCCCATCCATTTACCAGGGGTTGTTTATCATATACAATAGCATTTAGAAAATCACTAATTTCTTTTTCATACATATCATTAATTTTTGGTTTAAAATTAGTTATTTTTTGTTTTTTACCTATCAATGTAGAAGTGACAGAGACATTTACGTATGAATTAAAAAGAGATTTTTTTGAAGGTAATGGTTTAAAATTCCAAGTAATGTCACCACCATCTCCAATTATTTGAAATTTTCTTTCATAATTGGGTCGAAGATAATCTAAAACTAAACTTGCCACAGTACCTTTTTTAAATTTCAAAATTATTGCTGCAACACTTTCAGTTTTAGTATCTAAAGATTTCATTTTTTGTGTTTGAGAATAAACGGATTTTACTTCATCAGCTAATAGCCATCTAACAAAATCATATTCATGTGAGTCATCAAGTATAATTCCACCACCTGGTTTTAGAATATAATGATCTTTGAAACTATTATCACTCCTCCAAAATCTAATATTATTTCCAAAATTGCTCATTACAGATAATGGGTTATCAATTATTTTTTTAGATAATTTCTTTTTAATATTTTGCATTCCAATGTCAAATCTAGTATTATAACCTACAGATATTTTCAATTTTTTTCTATCCGCTTTTTTTAATAAAGTAGCCACACCTTTAGAATTAATACTGATCGGTTTTTCCACAAATACATGAATATTATTTTCAATACATTTGGATAGTAAAGTTAGATGTGATTTTGGGTATGTACAAATAAAACAAAAATCAGGTTTTGATAAAAAAGCATTATCAATATTATCATAAGGAATTACATTATACTTTTTTGATAATTGAAGTGTTCTTTTTTTATAAACATCAAAAATTCCAATTTCTTTGATTTTTTGCTTTTTTAAATTGTAAATATGTCTCTCCCCTATTGAGCCACATCCAATTACCAGTCCATTTAGATTTTTTTTTTTAATCATTTTAATTTTAAAAAGTCATTACAGGTTTCATTGAGTTTCCTTTTAACATTTTCGATACCGTGTTATTATCAATTGCTTTTTTGACTAATCGAAGACTTTTTTCGGAAATTTTTAAAGTTTTTTTAATATCATTCATGGAATGTGAAAAAGAAAATAATACTGCTCCTGGACCAAATAGTATTCCTTGTTTGACAGTTTCTTGATAAAATAAACTTTTTAAAAGATTTGAGGAATTATTTTTTTCATCTTTAAAAATAATTATAGAACGAACAGGATATCCATAAATTTGAACACTTATTCCAATTTCTTTAGCTAGTTTATTAAATTCATCAGAAAAATACTTTCCAATTTTCCAACAATGTTTTACAACTTGTTTATTTTTTAATTCATCAATTACTGCTGATGCAGCAGCTAAAGAAAGAGTTTCTCCACCATATGAAGTTGAATAAAAAATATCTTTAAATGGTTCCATAAATTCAGTTTTTCCGGTAATTGCACCTAAAGGCATTCCATTTGCAATACCTTTTCCTAAAACAACTAGATCAGATTTAATTTTAAAATATTCTTGAGCACCACCATTTGCCAATCTAAATCCTGTAACAACTTCATCAAAAATTAATACTGAGCCATTTTTTTTAGCCAAATTTTTAACATTGGCTAAAAAATTTTTTTGTGGTTTTTCTAAAACAGTAGGTTCAAGATAAACAGCAGCAACTTTGTCTTTCCAATTTTCAAATAATATTTTTAAAGATTCAATATTATTATATTCAAATTTTTTAATCATTTTTCCCAAGGATTTAGGAATACCAGCATTTCTTGAAGTCATCACGGTAAACCAATCATGCCAAACTCCACCAGATCCACAATAGGCAATATTATCTCGTTTAGTGTAAGCCCTAGCAGCTCTAATTGCAGCTGTTCCAGCATCAGAGCCAGTTTTTGAGAATCTTACCATTTCTGTTCCAGGTATTATTGATTTAATTTTTTCAGAAACAGTAACCTCTAACTCATGTGGTAATGAAAAAGAAATTCCTTTTTTTAATTGATTTTTTATTGCATTATCAACAGCTGGATAACTATATCCTAACAATACCGGACCTAATGCCAATACATAATCTATGTAACAGTTTCCATCAACATCAAATACATGACTACCTTTTCCTTTTGTAAGATATGTAGGATACACACCTTCAACATAACTATAGGGAGCCTTGCTAAATGTTTGTGATAAAGCTGGAATTAAGGGATTTGCTTTTTTGAGTAATTTCTTTGAGTTTTTCAATGATTGCATTAATGGAATGAAAGAAAAATCACCATATAAAGAATTTTTTTATTTAAATTGAAACTATTTTTTAAGAAAATTAGGATTGAAACATGATACAATTATTTTATCTTGATATTTTCCATCTACCAAAAAATGATCTTTTAATGTACTTTCTACAAAAAAACCAGCGTTTGCATATGCTTTGATACTAGAAATATTTTCTGAATAAATTCCACTAGATAATTTACGAATATTATACTTTTCAAATGCTAGTTTGATTCCAAGATCAATAGCTTCAGTCGCCAATCCTTTTTTCCATTGACTTCTATCTCCTATGACAGTTACTAAATCAGAAAATCCATGAAAGTGATTGATAGGACCAATTTTTAAATTTCCAATATGTTTTTTTGAATCAAATAAACAAATAGCAAATAAATAATATGTTTGAGAATTAAGACCAAAATTGATGTATTCTTCAACTATTTCTTTTGTTAACGCATTTCCATCTACTTCCAAAAATTTTGTGACTTCTTCATCTCTAAACCAAGAAAGATAATTATCATCAATATCGTTTTTTTCAAGAGGTCTAAGAAATACTCGTGTCATATTAACAGATAATTTTTTGAGTGTAAAATAGTTATCTTTACAAAATAGATAAAATTAAATCATTTATTGATTAAAAAATTGTGAAATAAATGAAAGAATATTCAAAAATTAATTTCAAAAATCTAATTTCAAATGAATATTATTTGGTACCCTTAAGAGAAAAAGATATTCAAAAAATTAGAAAATGGAGAAATGAGCAAATTAAGGTTTTAAGGCAAAAAAAAGTGCTAGAAAAAAAGGAACAAGTTGAATATTATAAAAAAACTGTTAAAAAAAGTTTCAGAGATCCTAAACCAAACTTGATTTTATGTTCACTGATGAATAATAATGAATGTATTGGATATGGAGGTTTAGTGCATATTGATTGGGATAATAAACGAGCTGAGTTATCATTTCTGAATAA
Organism: Candidatus Nitrosopumilus sp.; assembly: GCA_965205425.1. Lineage (GTDB taxonomy): Archaea > Thermoproteota > Nitrososphaeria > Nitrososphaerales > Nitrosopumilaceae > Nitrosopumilus. The sequence continues at coordinate 861,983 of CBDBGZ010000009.1, read as the reverse complement.
TACAATAAGAAGTAAAAATCGTAAAATATTTCAAAAAGATTTTGAAGAATTTTTAAAATTAATTAAACAAATAGCGTTTGAACAATTAAAACTAAATAAATTACATACTGAAACTTTTGATATTAGACCATTTGTCATATCATTATTAGAAAATAATGGGTTTGAATTTGAAGGACGTTTAAAAAAACATGTTCTAGTTAATGAGAAATTTGTAGACTCTTTAATTCATGGATGTATTAACTAAATTTCAAATTATTGTATCTGGAAATTCATTTATACTATAATTTTTGTAATAATTTAGAATCATATTTTGGAAAAAAATGAAACATCCGTTCTTGTAACAGGAGTAGGAAGTGCAAGTTTGGGTAGAGAAATAATGAAAGCATTTCAAAGTGCTCCATCTCCATATAGAATTATTGCAACAGACATGTCATCACTTAGTGTAGGACTGTATGAAGCATCAAAAAAATATCTAACTCCACCAGCTACATCATCTGATTATACTGATGATTTATTGAAAATTGCAAAAAAAGAAAATGCAAGTGTAATTATTGGGGGTTCAGAGCCTGAAATTTTAAAAATTGCAAAAAATAAAGAGATTTTTGAAGAAAATAATATCAAGGTATTGTCTAATCCAATAGATATAATCGAAAAATGTTCAGACAAAATTAATGTAATTGAATATTTGAATTCAAAGGGAATTAAAACTCCATTTACAATTTTATATATTGAAAAAAAAGATATTGAGTTCATTAAAGATTATCCAGTTATTGTAAAAGCAAGAACAGGATCTGGTTCTAGGAATGTATATCTTGCAAATGATAAAAATGAACTATATTTTTATTGTGAAAATTTAAAAAAATATGGTCTAGATCCAGTTATTCAAGAACATGTAGGAATTTTTGAAGAAGAATACACCATAGGGATTCTTTATTTGGATGAAGGTGCTGTATGTACATCTATTGCTATGAAAAGAATGTTGAAAGGAGGTTTATCTACAAGACAAATATCTACAAATCCAATAACTAACAAAACATACATTGTGTCATCAGGTATTTCTCAAGGGCTATTTTCAAAATTTGAGAAAATTCGAAAAGAAGGAGAAAAAATTGCTGCTGCAATTAAAGCAAATGGACCAATTAATATTCAGTGTAGAAACACAGAGTCAGGAATAATACCATTTGAAATTAATCCAAGATTCTCTGGAACTACAGGTTCAAGATGTTTGGTTGGATATAATGAACCACATATGTTTACAAGATATGCGTTATTTGGAGAGATTCCTGAAAAAAGTGAATACAAAGAAGGATACGTTATGAAGGATTTACAAGAAAGATACATTTCATTGGATGAAATTAATAGAATTGAGCATGAATAATATAGTAATATTTGATTTTGATGATACAATTACAGATAATCAGAAATTAGATCATCATGCATTTATCATCCCATGCAAAAAGCTTGGATTAAAAATTCCAGATGCCAAATATATAAAGAAAAAAAGGAAAGAAAATTATCTTGCTGAAGAAATAATTAAGGAATTTTTAAAAGATTTCAAATCAAATGATATAAAGAAATTTTTAGACGAGAGAAATAAATTTCTTAATTCAAAAAAATCAATGAAATATTTAGAATTACAGAGTTACACAAAATATATTCTATATTATTTAAAAAGAAAAAAAATCAAAATAGTATTATGTACTACTAGAAAAAATAAAAAAAATATTTTATCTTTTCTAAAAGAGAGAGGAATCAATCATTATTTTGATGATAGTTATTTTAGTGAAGATTATAAAATAAATTTAGATAATAGAAAATCGGAAAATAGGATAATAATTAAAAAGAAATTATTAAACAAAATAATTGAATCAGAATCAATAGCTAAAAATAAAATTATATTTATTGGAAATTCATTAGAAGATTACATAGCAGCAAATAAAATAAATTTACCTTTTATTTTATATCAAAATACATATTTAGAAAAAAGTAAGATTGACAAACAAATAAAAAAAATAAATTCTCATTTACAATTAAAAAAACAGATAGAACTTTTAACTAGAATCAATTAAGGTGTATATATTGAAAAAAGAGATCATCACTGATAAAACAGGATTTAGAACTATTAAATCTAAACCTAGTAATGAAGAACTCAAAAAACATTATGCAGGATTATTTCATGATGACAAATCACAAAAAATTAGAAAAAATTACCAGAAATCCTATACCAATGAGGAAATTAGTCATATCAACTTAATGAATGATTTATGCTTGCATTCAATATTAAAATCAAATTCCAAGTGGCAAAAAAATAAAGGAACATTATTTGAAGTTGGGGTAGGAGAAGGTTTTCTATTATCAAGAGCTAAAGAAAAAGGATGGAAAGTTAATGGAATTGATTTTAATGATGAAGGAATAAAAAAATTCAATCCAGAATTATTAAAAAAAATCAAAATAGAAAATATTTTTGATTTTCTTAAAAATTATAATGAATCAGAGAAATTTGATGTATGTGTAATACAAAATGTTCTAGAACATGTAATTGATCCTAGACAATTACTTCGAGACTTAAAAAAAATATTAACCAAAGAAGGAATAATTGTGATAAGAGTTCCAAATGATTTTAGTGATATTCAATTAAAAGCCAAGGAATTTAATTTTATTAAAGATGATTTTTGGGTTTCCCCACCTGAACATCTTAATTATTTTAATTCAAAAAATATTATCAAATTTATTAATTCGATGGATTTTAAAATAATTGATTTATTTTCATCATTTCCAATAGATTTCTATCTATTTCATCCAGGTTCAAATTATATAATTAATGAAGAAAATGGTAAGGATGCAAATCAAGCCAGAGTAAAATTAGATTTATTGATGAGTCAAACTGGAATGGAAAATTATTATAATTTATGTAAGTCATGGGCTAAATGTGGCATTGGTCGTAATGTATCCATAGTGATTAAGTCAAAAAATACAACATGATTTTTTAAAACAAAATTAACCAACATGAAATAAGTTAATTAAACATGTTTTATATAAAAAATTAGAATGTATGAAGGGAAAAAAATTCTAATTACAGGTGGAACTGGTTCATTAGGAAAAGCACTCACAAACAAATTATTACAAAGTGATGTTGAAACTATTAGAATTTTTAGTAGAGATGAATGGAAACAAACTGGAATGCATAGAGAATTTACAGATTCTAGAATACGATTTTTAATTGGAGATATCAGAGATAAGGACAGATTAGAAAGGGCACTAGAAAATATAGACATTGTTTTTCATGCAGCTGCACTAAAACATGTTCCAGTAGCAGAGTATAATCCATTTGAAGCTGTAAAAACCAACGTGTATGGAGCACAAAATTTGATAGAAGCATGTTTGGATCAAAATGTGGAAGCTGCAATAGCAATTGGAACAGATAAAGCTGTAGCACCTCTAAACACATATGGTGCAACCAAAATGTTAATGGAAAGATTATTCATTTCAGCAAATTATTACAAAGGTAATCATAAAACTAAATTTGTTTGTGCAAGATATGGAAATGTTTTAGGAAGTAGAGGTTCAGTTGTACCTCTATTTTTAGAACAAATTAAGAAATTGAATAAAATTACAATTACAGATCCTGAAATGACAAGATTCAATATTACCATGAAAAGTGCTTTAAACCTAATTTTAAGAGCCTATGAAAAAGGAATTGGTGGAGAAGTTTTTGTTCCTAAATTAAAAGCATATAAAACCGGAATTTTGCGAGATGCAATAGTAGAATTAAAAAATTCTAATTGTCAAATAGAAAATATTTCAGTAAGACCAGGTGAAAAATTTCACGAATCACTAATTAGTGAAGATGAGTTAAGAAATGTTTACGAATCAGAAGATGATTATATTATTTTTGAGCCTCAGACACAAAATTATGATGTGACAGAGATACATGGATTGAAAAAAGCAAAATTAATTGAGAGGTATTCTTCAGATAAAGTACCATTGTTAAGTAAGGAAGAAATCAAGAATCTCTTATTAGAGGAAAAATTAGTCCAGTAGATCATTAATTATTTTATCTGGATTTTCTTCAGGTATATTATATTGTAGTTTAATAAAATCAGGTTGATTTTTTTGAAGTTTTTTAATAATTTTTTGGTTACTTGAAATCTCATCAATCCAATATTGAAGATCGTTTAATTCAGTTGAAATTACTACATCATTTTCATCATATGGGATTACATGTTTAAAATTATCAAATGTCACACGGATTACAGGCTTTTTTAAACAAATTGCATCCATCATAGCATGAGAAAAAATAGATACCACAACAGTTGAAATATAGATTAATTCAAAAAGATCATCTTGAATGATTTTAAAGTTAGGTGCATTATAATTTTCTAAAATTTTTTCATAAACATTAATTTTTTCAGTAGGATGTGGTTTTAATATGACTATCCAATCATCGTTATTTTGAAAATTTTCTAATAAATATTTCCAAATTTGAGTATCATAATTAAATTTTCCATATTTTTTAAAATATTCTTCTTGCAAATATTCTGTAGGAAAAAGTAATATTTTTTTATTCTCTGGAATTTTATATTTTTCATATAGTGATTTGTTTTTTAATATATCTACATATTTGTCAAGATTGAAAAATGCTGCATTTCCAAATGGAATGATTTTATTATCTGGATAACCTGAATCTGTAAGAACTTTTTTTGAATGGTTTCCAAAGACAAGAGTAAAATCAGGAATTGGAAAACCAAGAAAATCTGCATCAGATCTTAGTCTATTGTAAGAATACATTGGATTTTTGGGAGATATAATTGCATGGGCCAATCCAATTGTTTTTACATTAAATTTTTTGGCAGCTAAAATAAAACATAAAGCAAATGGGCCAGTTTCATAAGGTAAAAATACCGCGGTGGGAGAAGTATTTTTAAAAATTTCTACTAAAGAGGAATACAAAATAAGATAAAATGGCAAATAAGGAGAGAATGTCATTTTTTCAAATGCAGGTTTAACGTGATTCCATAAATGAATATCATCAAATACAAAAGATTTTTGAAAATCATTATTCTTAATTATTTTTTTGTAATTATCTAAGAAATTTTTTTGTTCTATAGTTAATTTAAAATTTTTCTGAATTAAGTATTCTAATGGAATCCAATTCATTTCAGAATTTAATCTTTCATTTAAAGTATTACTGTCACCTTGAAAAGTATAATCAACATCAATCCCTAACAAAAGATCTTTTTTTGAAATTAAATCAATTATTCCTTGTTGAATATATTCACCCTTATCAGATTTTCCAGTTTTTAGATTGGTAACATGTCTTCGATATGTAGAAGGAATAACAAAAATGATTTTTTTTCTTAAAAAAGAAGATAAATCATGATTTTTTTTAATCTTTGACATTCGTTTATTTATTTTATTAATTGTGATTTTTCTATACCTATACTTTTGAAAAATATTTGTAAAAATATAGAATAATTTGAACTTTAAATATCCAAATGTAGAATATGAGAAATCAATATTAGATTTATTAGAAATTTGTTTAATTAAATCAAAAAATGTAAAATTGTTTTCTATCTTAATATGAGATGGATTTTCATTTTTTATAAATTCATTAAATTTTATAATAAAACTAATAGCCTGTTTAAACTTTGGATATACCGTAGGGTGTACGAACCACCACATTGAAAAATCATCAAATTCAAGTAAATTAGGAATATTTTTCCCCATAATAGAAGATTTTTCTATTTCATTCAGAGCATCAATAGGAATTTTAAAAGAATCAAATCCAAATGACATTTGAAAATCTTCTTCACTTACAAAAATCGTATCTTCAAGTCGATTTGATTTTGTTCCAAAAACAACTTTCATTAGTTTTTCATCATCTCTTTAAATATAAAACTAAAAATCATTTTTTTACAATCCAATAAGAATATTTTTTTCCACCCCATTTTTCTTTAAAAGACTTTATTCCTTCTTCCTTAGAATTTGTTGGAAATGGATTGTAACCGGCCAAATCATAAAAATTCATTCCATTATTGTGTCCCCATTCAATAATTTTCCATTTAATTAGATCTTGAGAATATAATTTTTCTCTAAAATCAGATTCTGAACGAGCAACTCCAGCTTCTACAATAATTTTATTAAAATATGAAAACAATATTCCTCCAATTGGATTTCCATTCTTTTTAGCTAAAAATCCAGCATATCCTATGGGTTGCATCAAATCCCACCATTCAACATATTTTTCATAATCTGCAGTAGCAGTTCCAATTTTTGTTCTTAATTCATTATTTATTAGATGGTAATCATAGAGATTATTTTTATCAATTAATTCAATTTCAACTCCACGATTAATAGATCTTTGAATATTCTTACGGCCATTACTTTTTGAAATTTTTTTATAAAGTTCATCCAAAGGTATCTTAAGATCTATAATACTAGTAGACCATTCCTGAATATTGAAATCTTTTTGAAATATTGAATTTTCAAAAGATAATAATGGGTTTGTGACACCATGCACTCTAGATTTTTTTGATAGAAGATAATTTTTAAATGCGGATAAAATTTCATTTGATTTTTTATTTTCAAAAATTATTGGACCGTATGTCCAAGAATATGTTGAATTTTTTATTCCAGGAAGTTTTCTCAGTATTGCTTTACTTTTTCTTGCTGTAAATCGAGGTAAAATGCCAAGTAAATTTTGTCCTACAATTTTACCTGAATCATCAATAAAATGTAAAAATACAGGAATTTCATTTCGCCTAGTGAAATTTATTGCTCTTTCTTTAGTTTGAACCATTGTACCAATTTTAGCCTTGAGAAGTCTTTCATTCCAATGAATATCAGGCTCAAAATTTTCTACAACTTTTATCATAATACACTATACTTTTTAGAAAATTATAACTATTATTTTGTGGACAAAAAATCAAAATTTGAAATATATGAACTTGACTATTTCCTAGAATAACAATCAATTCATTTTGATTTTTTCATGAAAATTTGAAGATTGTTTTAACCCATTCCAACATAATTTCATTTGATAATTATTCCCATTGGAAATTTTTTCCAGTCATTTTATAAAGTCTATCATTATAAGGTTTGAAAAACTCTAGTAGATCTTTTTTTGTAGTATCACTCATTTTTTCATATTTTCGTTCACGAATTTTTTTATATTCACCTAGTTCATGTTTAGGAAGATCTAAAAATTCTAATGTTTCATTATAAATTTTTGAAGGATTTATTTTAAAGTCTTCAGTTTTAACAAAGTGGAATTGTTCAATAGGAAAATATTCAGACCATTTTTCTAATTGATTTACATATTTACTACTATCAATATATGCTCTATGAGGAAAATTCTTACTATAATATGAAGAATCTTTTTCTAATTTTTCAATTTCACCCTTGATTCTATTTGGTTCTTCTGAAATTGCATCTTCAAATGATAAATCTTCATTTTTATTATTAAATTCCATTTGATAATGTGAATAAGCCCTATCTACGGGATTACGTAGCATTACTATGATTTTGACATTTGGAAGAATTTCTGCAACACGTTTTGGAGCTGAGGGGTGATTAATGTAATGGGCAGTGGCTTCTCCAGTAGCAAAATTCTTTTTCAAATAATGTTCAACATAAAATTTATTCCAAACAAAAGGTAAACATACTTTATACCAATCTGTACCACGTTCAAAATATCGATCAAAGAAATGCAATTGTTTAGTTAATACTTTTCCTACACATGGATGCTGCATTAAATATTCATGTAAAGAACTTGTACCACATTTAGCAGCCCCTATGATTAGATAAGTAGGTGTAGTGTGAAAATTATGAGTTACTTTACAATATTGTCTGAATAAATTTCTACTAATTTGATATAATTTAGGATGATTATTTAATATTGAATGGAAATACATTCTAGAACCGAAATTTGATTTTGATTTGATCATTGATTTTTTGGATTTAACTATAGCATATGCATATACACTTGTAAAATCATAATATGTAGATAACAAAAATGCTTTAGGATTTTTGAATTTGATTGATTCAAACCCATTTTGCTTTAATTTTTTATGTAATTGAGTAGAATTAAAACGATTTTCAAACTTTGTCTGAGGTTGTAAATTTAAACCACGTAAATTCATTATAATTATAACAGAAGTCCCAGATGGTTTGACTACTCGATTCATTTCACTAAAAAATCTATCAATATTTTTTACATAGGGCACTACTGAATAACACGTAATAAAATCAAACGAATTATCTGGGAATGGGAGAGTGTCTCCAGTTCCATAAATATCAGGTTTTGAACTATTATTTTGAAAAATATCAGAAGGTAAATCTAAACCAATACAAGCACATTTGTAATTATTTTCATATGGTTTAGTTTTACATCCTATATCTAATCCTAATTTTTTATTTTTAGAATAATGTTCAGTTAGATAAACAGTAAACCAATGTTTAGACATTTATGATTCCACATCCATTTTTAATAAATAAAAATACATTACTTCCAATCAAAATTCTTCCCTAAATAATTATACAATTTTTCATTATGTAATTTGTAAAAATCAATTAATTTAGACCTAGTTTTTTCATTCATTTTTACATAATCACGATTTCTGAATTTTTTATAATTCTTCAATGTAAATTCAGGTAAATTTAAAAATTTTAAAACATGATTGTAAGTTTGTGTAGGATATTCATAAAGATCTTCACTTTTAACAATCAAGAATTGTTCTTTTGGAAAAAAATTTTTCCATCTCTTTATTTGTTCATGATAAATTCCAGCTTTCAAATGAGAGAACCAATAGTATTTTGTACTATAATAAGTAGGAATTTTTTCCATTTTTTCAAATTCACCCCCAATTCTTTCATTTTCTTTTTCAATAGCATCTTCAAAAGAAAGTTTATCCCGACGGTAATCAAATTCCATTTGATAATGTGAATATGCCCTATCCACAGGATTACGTAGCATTATAATGATTTTTACATTTGGAATTAATTTTGCCACACGTTTTGGAGCTAGTGGATGATTTAGATATCTAGGAGTAGCTTCACCTCTAATGAATTTATTTTTCTTTAAAGTTTTAATGAAAAATTTTTTCCACTTAAATGGAAAAAAAAGTTTGTACCAACTAAATTTTTTATCAAATTTTTTATCAAATTTTTTATCAAATTTTTTATCAAATTTTTTATCAAATTTTTTATCAAATTTTTTATCAAATTTTTTATCAAAATAATAAATTTCTTTTCCACGAGATGGATAAACAGATGGATGTTGAGCAAGATATTCATATAATGAGGTGGTTCCAGATTTTTCAGCCTCAATTATTAGAAAATCTGGATTTACATGTAAAAAAGATGTCAAATCACAATAAATGTAATAAAATGAATTAACTAATTTTTGAACATAGAGATTAGAAGAAGTTTTTACTCTAACAAATTTTCTAAAATTTTTACTGATGCTATTTTGATTTGACATAATTTATATCAAAAAAATAAAAATTAATTGATTCTTGTCTACATATTTTAATCAGGTAAGATGAATTAATCATCATTTTTGATTTTTCGGTTTTGTAATTCTTTTATTATCGAATGTACCAGTTTTTTGGTTCTTTTATCAATTACATATGTGATTCCAACATATGCTAAGCCTCCAGTTAGCACAAATACCAAAAACTTTGGAAGAAATTCAAAAATGCTTAACTCATATTCTAAAAGATTATCCATGAACAGGTAGACAAATCCAAAAACAACAATACTTGATGCAACATATTTAGAAATAGTTTTTAAATCGATTTTTGGAAGAAACTCTTTTCTAATTAATGAAAAGAGATAGATTGTATATGGAATTTGAGTTACAAGAGCAACAATGGCCCAATATATTATTAGATTTATTTTTTCTTCAGAATTACCAAATAATAACAGAACAATAGCTAATGATGCCAAATATGAACCACGTTGAATTAATGTTAATGTTGGTAAGTAGAATAATTTACTTTTAATATAATCTTTGAATGTGGCATTATCATTAAGATCGACCTTTTCAATTCCTGTAAGAGATCGTGTAAACATGTTACTAATGGTTCTTAAGAACATCACTAAAGATAATAAAATCACTACAGGCACTGCAATTTCATAAAGTGGATTTAATGCAAATAACGCAGGTCTAGAGAAAATTATTGACATAGAAACTAATGGAAATGCAAAATACAAGACTTGTGTAAAATTTTCTTGGAATAATTTTATTTTTCCTCCTTCTAATAATTTTGGATAAAGAGCTTTTGAGATGTTTCCAGCGTGTAACACAATACTTGCAACTCCTAAAGCAGCTACCCAAAACGCAATATCTTCAACCGTTCCAATAATTATTGTAAATATTACAATATCAGATAATAAAAATAATTCAGAAACCCTAGGATAAGTGGGTAACCAAAATATTTTTAACCAATTTTTCAAAGTTTCTTTTTGGAATTTTCCTTTTAATTTATGAGATGATCTAGATAATTGAATGATAATGCTTACTAAAGATGCAACAAATGCAGTAAGGATAGCACCATATACACCTAATTGCAAAAAATAAATCAATAATAATGCAACAGGTATTTTTGTAAGTTCAAAAGCAAGAAACCCAAATTCTCCTGTTTGTGGGTTATGACCTAGATTAATTGCAGTTAGTGTATGTCTTGCAAATAATACAGGAATAAGAATTGCAGCAAAAAGTAAGATGTTTTGATCAACATCTACATGATTAACAAAACCAATAATGATAACAATATAGGCTAATAATGAAATTCCTGAAAACAAATTACTTGAAAGAAATGCAGTTTTTCCAGATTCTTTTCCTCTAGCTATTTCTCTTGTTGCCCAATACGATACAATGGGTTCTAGAATCAAAACATAACCAGTTAATCCTCCAACCAAACTCCACGTACCAAATTCTTCAGGGCTTAGTTCTCTTGTAATTATTAGAGTGAAAACAAGACCAGTGAATACACTAACTATTCCAACAATAAAAGATATCATTCCTGAATAAGTTACTCGTATTCCAGACATTACATACTAATTTTTTATGGAAATTATATGGGGGTTTTTGTCTACAGTTTCTTAGTGTTTCGACTGATTTTTCTTATGATTTAAAGATCTATTTTTTAATTATTTTACAATTGAATTATGTAGACAAAATTCTATAAATTTTAGATAATTTCAATATGAATAAGAATGAAATTATGTGTTTTTCCTAACGATCCATTAAAATCATATTTTGAAAAGGGCGAAATAAAAGAGAGGTATTATAACCCAGAAAATATTTTTGATGAAATTCATGTGATATCACTTGTTGAGAGTGATATTGAAGAATCAGAAAGTCAGATTTTATTTGGAAATGCAAAAATCAAGATTCATAGTATTGGAAAAATTGGAATAAAAACTAGAAAAAACAATGTAGATAAAATATTACAACTTGTAAATGAAATTAAACCAGATATAATTCGAGCATATAATCCATACATTGAAGGATGGCTAGCTGCAACATGTGCAAAAAAATTACAAATTCCATTTTATCTTTCTTTACATACTCAATATGATTTTAATAGAAAAATTGCTAGAAAAAATAATTTAAAAAAATATTTTGCATTAAAATATACTGAAAAATTTATCGAGCCATTTGTATTAGAAAATGCTGATAAAATTACAGTTGTTTATAAGATAATTGAACCATATGTTCAAAAATATTCTTCAAAAAATGTTGAAGTGTTACATAATAAAATTGATTTAGAACGATTTTCAAATGGAATAAAAAAAGAATCGTTTCCCAACTCATTAATAATTTCTGTGGGCAGTCTAATTAGTGTAAAAAATCATCAATGCCTTATCGATGCTATGAAGAATATTGATGCACATTTACTAATTATTGGAAATGGAGATCTATACGAAGATTTACAAGAATCTATTAAAAAACAAAATCTGAATAATAAAATTACTATATTGAAATCGGTGAATCATAATGAAATTCAAAATTATTACAAATCAGCTGAAATTTTTGCTCTTGCATACAATCCTGAAGTTGAGAGTTTACCGATGCCAGTTATCGAAGCAATGGCTTCAGGACTACCTGTAGTTATCCCATTTCCTAAGGAAGGATTTTCAGAAGGTTTGGAAGAAATTGCAATATTTTCTAATTTAAATTCAGATTCTTTTGAAGAAAATATTAAAAAATTATTAGATAATCATGATTTAAGAAATAATCTTTCAATTAAATCCCAAAATAAGGCAAAGGAATTTGATTCAAAAATTATTGAAAGTAGAGAAGCACAAATCTATTTAGAATTATCAAAAGGGAATTAATGGGAATATGTTTCCTAAAATACAAATAGTTGGATATTGAATTCGAGTAGTTGAAATTAAAATGTTAGAAAATACTGTAAATGCAATAAAGGAAAAATCAGTAAATATAGAAATTTATGGGTTAGGATATGTAGGATTTCCATTAACAGTTCGTTTAGCTTCTGCAGGTTTTCAAGTTACTGGAATTGATGTAAATCAAGAGAGAATCCAAAGATTAGAAAACAACAAACTGATGGATTCAGAAATACATTTGGAAAAAGAATACATCAAATGTAGACAAAAAAATAATATCAAATTAGAATCAAGTCCATCTAACTCTTCAATTTCTAAAGTAGGAATAATATGCGTACCAACTCCAATTCCAACTAAAGATATTAGTTCGGATGTATTTGTAAAATCAGCTGTAGAATCATTCCTTGATTGTTCAAAACCAGGTAATGTGATAATATTAGAAAGTAGTATAGAAGTAGGTACAACCGAGGAAATTAGTGATATTGTCAAAAGTAAAGGATTCAAAGTCGGGAAAGATTTTGGTTTATGCTTTTGTCCAGAAAGAATTGATCCATCCAATAAGGAATGGGGAATAGAAAATATTCCCAGAGTGATTTACTGCTCTGATAACTCAAGTTTTGACATTGCTAAGGGAATTTATCTTCATGTCAATGGTGGAAATTTATTAAAAGTTGATTCTCCTAAAATTGCAGAAATTGTAAAATCCTTTGAAAATGCCTTTAGATTGGTAAATATCACATTAGTAAATGAACTTGCTATATTATGCGATAAATTAGATGTCAATGTTAAAGAAATTATTGATGCAGCATCAACTAAACCATTTGGCTTTTTGCCTCACTATCCAGGCGCAGGAGCTGGTGGACATTGCATACCTAAAGATCCACGATTTTTGTTAGAATCTGCAAAAAAATTAGGAATAAAATTTGATACAATTGAACATGCATTGAAAATTAATGAACAAATGCCAAAATACATCGCAAACTCCATTAAAGAAAAACTTCAAAGTCAAGAATTGGGAAGAAAAGTTTTGATATGTGGTTTATCATATAAAGCAAATGTAGAAGACATGAGAGATTCTCCAAGTTTTAAAATCATTCAAGAATTAAAAGAGAAAGGTTTTGAAATTTTTGGATATGATCCATTTTTTAATTCAGATTTAGCTGGAAAGTATTTAATTGAAAATCATATTTCAGAATTTAACTTTACAAAATTAGATAATTTGAATGATGAAACAATAAAAGAAATTAGTTGCATGTGTATAGTTCAACATCATGATGAAAATAAATCAAGAATTAAAGAAATTTATGATAAATCATTAATTCCGCTCATATATGATTGTCAAAGTAAACTATTGAAGAATTCACAATCAAATTCCCATTTAGAATATCTAGGAAATTAATATCAATATAGTAATTCTGTTTCTTTTTCAAAATTTATTTCTGAAAAATTATCTAACCAAAATAATGCTTGCATAGAAAACATTGTACCCCATGAATTAACTTTTAGAGTTTTCTTCCATCCAAAAATAGATTTTCCAAATTCTTCATAAAATCCACCATTAACAAATTTATCTGTATTTTGTGCCTGTAAAGAGAGCAAAAAGGATTGTAATTTTTCAATAGTTTGATCAAGATTTTTCTGTTCTAGTTTTGCTAATAATATTTTTAATCTAATTAATTGTGCAATAGGATAACTTGACTTTGAATGATGTCTAGAATTAAACCATAAATCTATACTTCCATCAGATTGAATTTGATTTTCACACCAATTAACTGCTTTTTTACAACTGTTTAGATAATTTTTATCTTTTGTAACATTATAGGTGTGAATTAATCCCTCCAATGCATATAACAAAGTATGAAGATTGATCACTTTACTATTTTTATGAAGTAAAATACTTCCATCAGATTGTTGAAAATGAATTATTGAATTTGCAATTTTCTTTGCAGCATTTAATGAAGTTTCATCATTTGTAATTGTATAAAGTTGCAATAATGGAATTGTTAATTTAATGTGCAAGCATCCAGATTTTTTATACCATACTTTATCATCAATTTCAAATTTATCAGTTTCTAGATTTTTTACTGGTTTTACTATACCATCATTTTCAATTGTGTCAGATAAAATCCAGTTGTTTAATTTTTGTGCATATTCAAGAAATTTGTTATCTTTTGAAATCATGTAACAATCCAATAATCCTTTTGAACAAATTCCAGTATCAAAAGAATAAACATATTTTTTAGTAACTCCTTGAGGTGAAATTCCTTGAATTATTCCACCAAATTTTTCATACAAATCAATTAACCAATTACATGATGCCTTTGCAAAATGAAGATATTTTTCATTTTTTTCATGCTCATACAAAAATCTCATTGTACTTGCATAATATCCAGTAATTTCAGGGTACAAAAACGCAAATTCTTTGTTTTTTTCATCATAAAAAGAACGAACTCCACCAAAATTTGGATCTGAGGATTCTGATACAAAAATTCCTGAATTTAGCAACCAATTTTTTGTCTTTTCAAATGAAGAATTCAATACGAGGTAACACTTTTTTTGTTCCTTAAAAAGCCTAAAGACAGTGAAAATTTTAGTCTTAGTATTTCATTTTCCACCAATTAGTGGAGGAGGTGTTGTAGTAATTACAGATATTATTAACAAATTTGTTGAATTGGGAAACGATGTTACAGTGATCACACCTGATCTTGATTGGAATGGAGAACAATTTAATCCTAAAATAAACTCAAAAATTAAAGTCATACGAACAGAAACTCCTTCACGTACTAAAATCAAAGTAGCTGCACGACGATGTCAATCTAACATTAAAAAAACTGCCATAGAAATAGGGAAATCAAATGAATTTGATTTTGTTTTTACAATATTTCATCCATTTCATCTGGTTCCAAAAGCTGCAGTAGAAGCTGCAAAAGAATTAGGTATTTCATCTATTGTTAAAATAGATGATGCTATTTATGAAAAAGCATCTGGGATAAAATCATTACAACGAAAAATTGAAAAAATAATTAACGGAAGAACTCTTAGATCTGGAACTAAAATTCTTGTTTCAAATAATGAGACAAAAAAAATTATCATTGATAAATATGGTGTAAAACAAGAAAAAATATCAATAATTCCAAACGGTGTAGATTTATCTTTATTTGATATTACTAATGAAAAGAATCCAAAGAAAATTGTTTTTGCAGGTGCAATGTATTATCATAGAGGTTTAGATATTTTACTTGAAGCAATTCCATCTGTAATTAAAAAAATTCCTGATGCAAGATTTGTTTTGTTAGGTAGTGGTGCTGAGATGGATAAATTAAAAGAAATTGTTTTAAAAAATAAATTAGGAAATTCAGTCGAATTTAAAGGATGGATTAAAAGAGAGCAGATTCCTGAGAATATTTCAGATGCTTCAATTGGTATAGGACCACTTAGATTAACAGATGTAACATCAAGAGCTCTTCCAATCAAAGTTTTAGAGTACATGACAGTTTCATTACCCATTTTAGCCCAAAAAGGAACATTACCTGAAGATGTTTTAGAAAATGAAAAAAATGGATATTTTATTGAAAATGCAAATGATTTGGCTGAAAAAATTATTTTATTATTAAACCAACCAAAAAAAATTAAGGAAATGGGAATTGAATCATCAAAAATGGTTCAAAAATTTTCATGGGATATAGTTGTAAAAAATATCATAGAAGAATCTAAAAAAATCTAAAAGTTCTTTTTTAAGATTTTAAGAATTTTTTCACTAGCGTCACCTTTTCCATAAGGTGTTTTACGTGAAAATAGTTTAGGATTTTTCATAGTTTTTTTAATTGTATTTGAGATAGTTTTTTCATCAAATCCAATAACTTGAGCCATTTTATTTTCAACAGCTTCAGGTCGATCAGTTGTTTTTCTTACCACCAAAACTTTTTTTCTAATTATTGGTGAAGTAGCTTCCTCTTGAATTCCTCCTGAATCAGTTACAATAAAACTACAATTTTTCATTAGCTCAAGTATTTCAAAATATCCTACAGAATTAATTATTTGAATATTTTTATTTTGAGATAATTTTTTATGTAAATTAAATTCATGAAGACGTTTTTTTGTTCTAGGGTGTATTGGGAAAATAATATTCTCATTGGAATTAACTATTCCTTTTATTATAGAAGATAATATTTTTTTGTTATCTACATTTTCTGCTCTATGTAAAGTTAATAAAATAAAATCTGATGATGGAATAGTTAACTGAGATTTATTTTTTGAAATTTTAGAATAAATGTTTATTGCATCAATTACTGTGTTTCCAGTTACAAATATTTGGCCATGTACTTTTTCAGATATTAAATTAGATTTTGTGTTTTGAGTTGGAGAAAATAATAATTCAGATATATGATCTACGGTAATTCTATTATGCTCTTCTGGCATTCTCCAATCATTACTTCTCAATCCAGATTCAACATGACTGATTGGAATATCAGATTTTAAAGAACAAATTCCTGCTGCCAAAACAGTGTTTGTATCACCTTGAATCATTACTGTATCAGGTTCTTCTTTTAGTAGAATTTTTGACAATTTTGCAATTATTTCACTTATTTGCAATTGCGAATTTGATTTTGTTATATTTAATGAATAGTTGGGTTTTGGTAAACCTAATTCACGCATAAATCCCAATCCCATTTGATTATCATAATGCTGACCAGAAAAGATTACAGAACAATTTTTAGAGCCAATCTTTCTAATTATTGGTGCAAGTTTGATGATTTCAGGTCTTGTTCCTAAAACTATAGCTACTTTCATCTAATTCCAACTTCCATTATCTATAGATACTATTATTGGTATAGAAAGTTTGATTGTATAGATTTTTTGTTAATTCGTCTACAATTTATTCTGGGCATATTCATTAAGGAAAGAATTTTAATAATTTTTGTAGAGAAATGAAAATTTTATTTATTGCTCCAAAATATTCTGGGGGAATTGGGGGGCACGCCGCTAGAGTAGCTGAAAAATTACAAGAACATGGATTTGAAATAAAACTAATGCATATATCTCATATTCCAATTAAAAAATTAAAGAATCCAAGCTTTGCACTATTAAGTTCTTTGAAAGCAATGATGGGAAGGGAAAAATATGATGTTATCCATGCATTTAATGTTCCATCAGCTTTTGCAATGAAGTATACAAAAGCAAAGAAAAAGGTCTTATCTATTCATGGAATATATTCTGAACAAGTAGATGCATTACATTCCAAAACTACATCTGCCGTTGCAAAAGTAACTGAAACAAAAGTTTTGAAATGGGCGGACAAACTTACAACTGATTCTAAAGTTGTTAAAAAAATGTACAAAGAAAAATTAAATCTAGACTTTGAGTTTTTCTATGCCCCATTAGATATTAAAAAGTTTGAAAAATTAAAAAATGTAGAAAAAAATGAAAGCCAAATAATTTTCATTGGAAGAGATAGTTATGAAAAAGGTATAGACATTCTAAAAGAGATTGAACCAAAAATCAATGGAAAAGTTATCTATTGTACGGAAATGAAATGGGAAGATGCAATGGAGAATCTTAAGGCATCAAGCATTTTAGTAATCCCTTCAAGAATGGAGAGTATTCCTCAGGTCATTAAAGAAGCATTTTATCTCAAAATACCAATTATTGCAACTAATGTAGGTGGAATTCCTGAATTAATCACAGATAATGTATCAGGTATTCTAATTCCTCCAAACAATTCAGAAATATTACTAAAAAATATCAATGAATTACTTGTAGATAATAAAACAGCGGCAAGGCTTTCAGATGCGGGTTACGAATTTGTAATAAATAATTTAACATGGGAAGTTTTGCTTCCTGAATATGTTAAATTTTATGAAAATTTAGTAAATTCTTAAAAAAAGAATTTTTTTAAACCGTCTTTTAAAGATGTTTCATAATTCCAACCAATTAGTTTTTTTGCAAGAGATACATCAGCAAGGCTTTCTTTAACATCACCTTGGGGCAATTCATCATATTTGATTTCTAGTGATTTTTCAGAAAGTTTAATCATTAATTGAGCTAATTCTTTAACAGATGTTGGAATTCCAGTTCCAATGTTTAGAAATGAGAAATCAGTATTACTTTCCATTGAAAGTAAATTAGCTTTTGCAATATCTTTTACTGAAACAAAATCTCGTGTATGAGAACCATCACCAAAAACTATTGGAGATCGATTTAGTTTGATCTGATCAAAGAATTTTGTTATTACTCCTGCATAATCATTAGTTTGTCCAATCCCATAGACATTAAAATATCTCAAACCAATTATTGAGACTCCTAAATCATGATATTTTTTTGCAAGTTTTTCATCATCTAATTTTGTTATTCCATATGGATTAATGGGATTTTTATCAAAATCTTCAGTGATAGGAGTTACACTAGTATTTCCATATACACTTGAGCTACTTGCATACACAACTTTTTTTTCCAATTCCTTAGCCAATTTGAAAATGTTTTCAGTCCCATCTACATTCACATTCTGATATTTTTCTTTTTGAATGAATGATTCAGGCACGGAGGTTAAAGCAGCTTGATGAAAAATTCCATCTGAGTCAGAAATTATAGTTTTTAACGAGTCAAAATCTAATATATCAATTTTTTTAAATTCAATTTTTTCTTCAACCCCAGATAGATTTTCTAATCTTCCTCGTGAGAAATTATCAACAACAGTAACTTCATGATTTTTGGATAGGAGATGTTTTGCAATATGGCTTCCAATAAATCCTGCACCACCAGTAATAACAAATTTCACGTGTTTGTTGAATCTAGCACATCTTTAAGTCTTAACAAATTAAAAAATAGAATCTTATAAACACAGAAAAATATGAATTATAACAGGTAATGAATATTGGATATGGATAAAAATTCTTCATTAATTAAAGAAGTTTTGAGTTTAAGATATTGTCCATCATTACAAATTGATAAAAAGAAATTTGTTTCAAATGATTTTCTACCTGAAGAAAAACCAAATTATTTACAACATATTGAAAATTCAATTTCCTCAGTTATTAAAAACGAAGTGAATGAACAACATGTTTCAATTGCTCTAAGTGGAGGAGTTGATTCAACACTTGTAACGGCATTACTTCGTAATTCAATGCCTGATATCAAAATTGATGCTATATCTTTAAAATTTGCAGATAGTGTTGATGAAACAGGAATCGCTACCAATATTGCAAATAAATTCAATGCAGAACATCACATTATTTCAATAGAAAATTTTCTAGAAGATCTTCCAAAAGCTATTAGTATTATCAAAATGCCTTTTTGGGACACTCATTGGTTTCATATTGTAAAAACTGCTTCAAAATTTTCAACATCTCTTGTTTCAGGTGATGGAGGTGATGAATTATTTGGAGGATACACCTTCAGATACAAGAAATTTTTAACTAATTTTAATTCAGATATGACTCCATTAGATAAAACAAAATTATATTTAGAATGTCATGAACGTGACTGGGTTCCTGATCAATCAGAATTATTTGGATCAAAAGCAAATTTTGTCTGGGGCGATATTTATTCAAAAATTATTCCATATTTCGATAATTCATTATCTCCATTAGATCAAGTATTTCTAGCAGATATTAATGGAAAATTGTTGTATAACTGGATTCCACTGAACAGTAGTTTTCATAAATTTTTTAATCTTAAACCAATCACACCTATTTTATCAAAAGAACTAATGGAATATGCTCCACATCTAAAGAATTCTATTAAATACAATACTAAAAACAGTGTTGGAAAAATTCCATTACGAGAAATTTTAGCTAAACATATTTCTCCAGATCTTATCACCCCTAACAAACAAGGTTTCTCAGTAAATACAATTAATTTGTGGAACTCTCATGGGAAAAAGTTATGTAGACATTATTTAGACAATGCAAGAATTGTTAAAGATAAATGGATTGGTGGGGATTGGATTGAAAAATCTCTTAAAAAACTTGATGAAAAAGAAGATGTTAGATATGTCAATAAATTCTTAGGAATACTAGCATTTGAGATTTGGTATAGAATTTTTGTTACAAAAGAAATGAATCCTGAAACAAAATTATCTGTTTAAAAATATCATAACAAATACAACTAATTTTTATTTGCCCAAAAAATCACACTAATTATTGAAATTAGAACTAGTAGAGCAGATTATTTGTCCTGAATGTCATACTAATTTTTCACTAAAAATAAAGAAAAAACAAAATGCAGAAATTATTGAAGGGGTTTTAACATGTTCTAAAAAACATAGTTTTTCAATTATTAGAGGAATACCTCGTCTTGTTTCAGATAAACAGAAAGATTTTGTAAAAACGAGAGATGCATTTTCATCAAAATGGAGAAACTTCAATAAAACATATCATGATAAAAAATGGGTAGAAAACCAAAAAAAATGGTTTTTGGAAAGATTCGGGTGGAAATCCGTCTCAAAATTAAATAGTTTTTTGAAAACACGTTCGAAAATCCTTGATGCTGGAACAGGAGTTGGAAACAGTGCAAAATTATTTTCATCAAATCCAAATGCTCAAGTATTTGGAATAGATGCCAGTGAAAGCATAGAATTTGCTTATAAAAAATACGGTAAAATAAAAAACATTCATTTTTTACAAGCTGATATCAGAAAACTGCCATTTAAGAAAAATTTCTTTGACTTTGTTTGTTCTGATCAAGTGTTACATCATACCAAAGATACAGAATCTTCATTCAAAATGCTCTCAAAATTATTGGTAAAAAAAGGTATGATTTCAATTTATGTTTATAGAAAAAAAGGACCTTTACGTGAATTTGCAGATGACCACATTAGAGAATCTACAATTAAAATGACTGAAAAACAATGTATGGAATTTTCTAAAAGTATGGCATTATTAGGAAAAAGTGTTTCTCAATTAAAAAAGAAAATTACTATTGCTGAAGATATCCCTATTCTCAAAATTAAAGCAGGAACATATGATGTTCAGAGATTTTTGTATTGGAATTTTCTAAAGTGTTGGTGGTCTCCAGATGTACCATTTGATCAAAGTGTAGCAACAAATTATGATTGGTATTTTCCAAAATTTGCATACAGGCATTCAGAAAAAGAAGTAAGAAAATGGTTCAAAGATGTAAAATTAAAAATTGTTCATTTTAATGAAATTGAGAGTGGTTTTAGTGTTAATGGGGGAAAATAGATTCAACATCATCTAGAAATTAAAAAAATTAAACTAGTTAGTTCTTAATTCTGTTTTAACTTACTAACAATTGTGAATAACACATGGTTTAGAAGGCGTTGGTATGATTTTCGTCAAGGTCATGGAATGTATCTTGTTTTTGCAATGTCATTTGTGAATTTCGTTTTAATTTTTTATAGATTGTTAATTGAGGAAATTAATGTCTTAGGCGAGGTTTTTTCGAATCTTTGGATATTTGTGATCATATTTTTAGTAGCATACATTCCAGCTGCCATATTGATTGGTAATTGGCACAGAAAAACTCAGATGAAAATTGAGCATGAACAATCAATGAAACAGAGTCCATTAATGGCAAAAAACTTTAGAATACTTTTAGATCTTTTAGAAGGAAAAGCATCTAAAAAAGAAGTTGAAGATCTTAGAAAATTTTTAAAATCAATTGAAAATGAATAAAATTAAAGAAGAAAATTAATTCTTTTACATAGTTGCTTGAGAAGCGTCATGGAACATCTGACTCTTTGCACAGCCAGCAGCAAGTTCATCACCTGCACCACGTCTCATAAGACCTCTGTAAAGGCCATCTTCTAGTTTGACGCCTTCTCGTTCTTCCCATTCCTCTACGGTGATAGAATATTTCTTTTGGATTCTATCTCTATACCATTCTGGAATTACATTGAATGCACAGAATGGAACTATTCTAAGGTCTGGAGTTACATAGTGAATATCACATCTTTGTAATCTTTCAAGGTCTTCATTGTATTTGTCTTGGAAGTGCATCATACCAAGGAATAATCCCTTGACGTGCCATGAACCAACTGAATCAAATGATCTCTTCATCAAGATGTTACCAAACATCTTTGCTAAATCTAACCCTGCTGGTTGTTT
This sequence comes from Candidatus Nitrosopumilus sp., assembly GCA_965205425.1. Lineage (GTDB taxonomy): Archaea > Thermoproteota > Nitrososphaeria > Nitrososphaerales > Nitrosopumilaceae > Nitrosopumilus. The sequence goes on along the minus strand of CBDBGZ010000009.1, from coordinate 839,562 downwards.
CTTTGTATCAACAAAGCCTTTGAGTTTTCTAACAACTTCAAGCATTGTAAAGTATTTGTTTTTACCAGAACGAATTTCTTCTGCTTTATCTTCAAAGAGTTCTAACATTCCTTGAATGTCACAGAATTTTGTTAATGGAACAAATTTCTTTGTATCTGCATCTTCAAAGATGTATGTTCCTGCACCACAAGCAAAGTGAATTGATAATTCATACTTTGGTTTACTTGAGAATGCTTCAATTACATTTGTTAGTGGCATACAACTTGGAACTGGGAACCAATCATCAACAGTTACTTCACCGTTTGTTTGTTCTTCAATTCTTTGAACACAATCTGGAACTGTAATTCTATATTTTTCACGTTCAGATTTACCCATTCTTCCAGTTAATGATACTGGTTGGAAGTTTACAGCATGAACTACATCCATATTCTTTTGTGCATATCTGATAATTCCACCTAGTTCGTGGTCGTTAATTGATTTGATTACTGTTGGGACAAATACTACTGTAGTACCTGTTTTTCTACAACTATCAAGTGCATATGGGATTTCCCAGTGATTCTTTGGGTTTGTTCTTGCAGTTACACCATCAAAAGAAAGATACAAGTTGTTACATCCTGCAAGTCTTACTTCTCTTGCAGCTTCAGGATCCATTGCGTGTCTAATACCGTTAGTATTCATTTGAATGTGATCAACGCCTTCTTCTTTCATTATTTTGATTACATCTGCAATATCTTCTCTAAGCATTGGTTCACCACCAGTAATTTGCATAGAGTTTCCTGGAATTGGTCTCTCGGCTCGGAGAGTTTTCATCATACCTCTGACTTGAGTATGGTCTGGCTCATACATGTAAGCACCTTCAAGGCCTTTCTTAACATAGAAGAAACAGTACCAGCATGTTAAATCACATCTATTAGTTACAATCATGTTTGCTAGCCCACTATGTGATAAGTGGTTTGAACATAATCCACAATTATTTGGACATGAACATTTGTCAATCATCACATTTGGAGAATGAGCACCTTTGCCATCCATCCAATATGTACTAAATTTCTTGTACATTTCATAAGAACCAAAGTATAATTCCTCACATTCACCGTGAGTTGGACAAACTTTTGACATGAAGACTTGGTTATCTCTCTCAAAGACTTCAGCATCTAAAATCATGTTACAATCTGGACAAATACTTTGAGTGAATCTAATTGTAGATTTTTTACCTAAATTTTTGGTTGATTGATTGGATATTTGAATTAGTGCCATGCCTACAATGGGAATTTTTCCAAGATAGTATATAATCCATTTCATACTTGCCCTAGGGTGGAATTTAGGAGGTAGGCATATCTGATTTAAATAGCAAAACTGATCGATAAGATCGCAGATGAGTATATCAGATAAAACAAGAAAGGCATTAGAGAAAATTGGTCTAACAAGTTATGAAATTAGAACATTTTCAGCTTTGCTCAAATCAGGAGAATTAACAGCATCAGATCTTAGCCAAAAATCAGGAGTACCATACTCAAAAATTTATGAAGTTCTAGGAACTCTAGAAGAAAAAGGATGGATTGGTTCAGATGATTCAAGACCAACAAAATATTTTGCAAAGTCTCCATCTACAGGTTTAGAAACTACAAAACAAAAAATGGAAACTGATTTTTCTTTAAATCAAAATGTAATTCTAAATGAATTAGTTCCACTATATGAAAAAAGTGGTACTAGTGAAAGACCAGACATTTGGGTATTATCTGGAGCAGTAAATATTGCAGCTAAAATTTTAGAGATGGTAGAGACTTGTAGAAATGAAGTAATGATTGCATTACCTGAAGCAGGAGTCGAACTTGTAAAACAAGCATTACCAAAATTAAGATCTCTTCATGATAAAGGAGTAGATATTACAATTCTTACATCAGATAAAATGGATAAAGAATCAATCAAGGCAATCAAAAGAGTTGCCAAAGTAACTATCAAGAAAGGATTGTTTGGGGGAGGTATAATTTCTGATAAAAGATATGTGGTGATTCTATTAGGACCAGAAATTGGAGGTGTGAATTCTTCAGAAGTAGTAGCAATATGGGCAGATCATGCAGGATTAGCAGGATTTGCACGTCAATACTTTGAATATTTATTAAAAGATTCCAAGAAGGTATAGTATGGACCCATTAAATGATGATGAAGAGACTCTCTTTGTAGGTACCGCAGAAGCAGAACATGTAGAGATGTATCTCAAAGCAATTTGGCACATAAAAGAAAGAGGAGAAGATGTTAAAATTAGCACCATTGCAAAAATGCTCAACGTGAGACAACCAAGTGTTGTGCAAATGCTCAAAAAACTAAATTTGAAAAATCTTGTAAATTACAATAAAGCAGGAGTAAGACTAACTGAAGATGGTGAAAGAATAGGCGCAAGTATGATGAGAAACAGCAGATTGTTAGAAGTTCTTATGGATAGTGCACTCAAAGTAGCAATTGATGAAGAAATGGTTTGTGGTATTGAACATCATATGAATAAACAATTTACAGATGCTCTATGTGTAATGCTAAAACACCCAAGAAAATGTCCACATGATCACGAAATTCCAATGGGCGAATGTTGTAGATCTGTTTAGTAGAATTATAACCCAAAAGATATATCATCTTAGAAATTATATTCAATCATGGCATGTTTCTGTGGCTGTGAAACTTATGAAAAAAATGAAGATGGATTCAAAATTGCATGTGTAAAATGTGGACATGGTCCTCAAAATCACAATGATGAATTCAGAGATGCAGCAAGAAAGAATGAATCACAAAGTCAAAAACGTGATGCAGACTTTGGATAATTATTCGCCAATAATTTTAACTAAAACTCTTTTTGATCTTTTTCCGTCAAATTCTCCATAGAAAATTTCTTCCCAGGGTCCAAAATCTAATTCACCTTTAGTAATAGCAACAACAACTTCTCTTCCCATTACTTGTCGTTTTAGATGTGCATCTGCATTATCCTCACCAGTTTCGTTATGATCATATTGTGATGTTGGTGCATGTGGAGCTAATCCTTCTAACCATTTTTCATAATCGTCAAGTAATCCATCTTCATTATCATTAATGAAAATACTTGCAGTGATATGCATTGCATTGACAAGACAAAGACCTTCTTGGATTTTGCTTTTTGTTACTAGGTTTCTTACATCAGATGTAATGTTAACAAAGGCTCTTCTGGTTTTAACTTTAAAAGTCAAGTATTCAGTCAGGGATTTCATATTTTGATAATTATTATCATTAATTAAAATCCTAATGCAGGCTCAGAACTCAAGATCCTCATCATCAATCAAAGGGATAGGTACATCATGGCCTGCAAGCCATATTTCAATCAGTTTCCTATTGAGTCTTTCAAGAAGCTTGATAAATGGCCAATTGTTCAATCATTCCAAATGGTTTCAATAGACACTCCTGCCTCATTGGAAAGTTTCAGAAGATTTGTAATTACTAGCACATGCATGTCTTATGCACCAAGAGCATATTTGGAAGATTCAGAGGTTTTTGCAGAAAGGGAAGATAGTCTAGGGGCAATCTATGTAGAAGCAGCTGATAAAGTTACACTAAAAAAAATTAGAGATATCACATTTGTTAATGGAAAAGATGTTTTAGGTATAATCTATAATTCAAAAAGTGGAAATACATCTTTGAAGTGGAGACAGATAAAAAGAAACAATGGTAAAGTGTCTGGAGATGCATCAGCTAATTCTCTTACAAATCTATCTGAATCAGGTGTTCTTACTATAGAATGGGTTGAAAATTATCTAAAAAAGAAATCTGAAGAAACAAAAACAGAAGAACCAACAAGTTAAACTATTTTCTTTTTCTAAAATAGTACAATATCATGATCACAAAAGAAATAGATGAAAATTCAATTTCGGTGATTCCTGAAGATTCAGAAGATCTTTTGAATTTACGTCGAATAATTAAAGAAAATGATAAAGTGATTGGAGATACAACAAGAGTTCTAAAACAAGATAAAGATTATTCAAGACCAGATAAAGGAGAAAGAATTAAAGTTAGAATTGCTTTAACAGTAGAAAAAATTTCACTTGATGATGTTTTAGACAGATTAAGAGTTGGAGGTACAATATCTGAATCAAGTAATGAATCAGTACCACATGGATCACATCATTCTTTTATTCTAAAACTAAATGATGGAATTACAATTTCAAAGAAAAAATGGCTACCAATTGAAAAAAAACTTTTAAGATCAAGTAATAATCAAGTAAGCTTTGTTCTAGTTGCAATTGACACAAGTGACAGTGGGATTGCAAGATTAAGAGGTACCCATTTAGAATTTATGCCAAATATGTATTCAGGTTCTGGAGGAAAGAGATACAAGACTAATTTTAATATTGAAAAATTCTTTGAACAAGTTCAACAAGCAATATCAACAATTTTCAAAGAAGGAGATACTATAGTAATTTTTGGTCCTGGTGAAACAAAAAAAAGATTTGCAAATTTTATTGAAAAATCACAGAAACTTCAAAAATACAAGATTCAAGTTGTAGAAGGGATAGATTCTGGGGGTGAAGATGGAATATACACGTTCACAAAATCTCAATCCATGCAAGAAATAATGTCAGATAGTAAACTAGCTAAAGCCTCATCAATAATTGATGAAGTGATGATTCTAGCAAACAAAACAAGTAGAAAATTCACTATGGGATATGATGAAACATTTAACGCAAATCAAATGGGAGCAGTTGAATCACTAGTATTTTCAGATAAAGTGATTCAAAATAATAATGAACAAGAAATGATGGACTTTCTAAATGATGCAGAAAACAAGGGAGTGAAAATTTACAGTGTTGATTCATCAACAGATATTGGTCTCAGAGTATCAGGTTTAGGTGGAATTGTTTCTTTGTTACGATATGCAGTAGAATCTTAGTTGGTTGAATCAACTAACCATTTTAGATAAGATTTGTTAATTGATTTGACATCAATTTCAGCTATTTCAGGAACATCATATGGATGAGTTTCTTTGATTTTCTTTTTCAGTGTTGTCTTATTTTTAGTAATAGTTTTGAAAATAGCAATGTATTCTGAAGAATTTTCAATTTTTCCTTTCCAAGAGTAAATTGAAGAAATTTTAGAAATATTTACACATGCAATTGTCTTATTTTTTACAAGCTCGCTTGCAATTTTAGAAATTGATTTTTTGTTAGGGTATGTGGAGATAATTATTACTGGTTTCATAGTAAACGATAAATGTCCGTACTTTAAAAAATTAACAACTAGTTTGGAACTTGATTTTATTACTCAGAATGCAATAATCTATGTCTTAATGGCTTGGGTAGTCATTATAGTAATTGCAAAAGCTCTCAAATTAGAAAAATATGGTTTTGAATTAAAGGCGTATAGCCTCGTATACAAGAATAAAGGTGTTAATGATGTATTAATCAAATTACTTGGACGAACAAAAAGAGGCATCAGAGTTTTTGCAGATGTAAGTGTAATTGCAGGTTTTATTATGATGGGATTTGCATTTTACTTTTTAATAAATAATGTTTCAAACTTTTTTGTAGAAGAAGAGGCATTTTCACAATTAACAGTCTTAATTCCAGGAGTTACATTAACTTCAGCACCAGCTATTGCATATTTTCTACTTTCAATTCCAATCGTACTAGTTATGCATGAAGGAGCACATGGTATAGTTGCTGCATTAGAAAAAATAAAAATTAAAACTGGTGGATTTGCAGTATTCATTGCATTATTTGCAGGATTTGTAGAACCAGATGAAGAGGAATTTGATAAAGCTAAAAAGATTTCAAAATTAAGAGTGATCGGGGCAGGCGCTACATCGAATGTATTATTTGCAATTGTGTTAGGTGCCATTATGCTAACAAATCCAATTTTTGGAATGGTTTTAGAAAGTATTCCACTATTTGGTGAACCCATATTGAACACATTTTATGAATTATCAAAAGGTGTTTTGATACTTTCAATTATAGAAAATTCAGGAGCTGAACAAGCAGGATTGCTTGCGAATGACATTATTACTACGATTAATGATGTACCGATTCGTGGTCCGGCGGATTTCCCCATCTTAAATCCTGGAGAAACAGCTAGTGTTTCTGTGATTAGAGATGGTCAAGCATTAGAATTTGGATTAGAAGTAATGGCTGATCCAAATGATCCTAACAGAGGATTAATAGGAATTATGAGAGATAATTCAATTCCATACAAACCTGTAATGAATTTTATTGATTGGACAAACATAGATTTTAACATCTCAATGTTTTTGTTGTGGCTTTGGATGATTTCATTTTTCATTGGTATAATCAATATGCTTCCTTTACCAATCTTAGATGGTGGGAAATTCATTCATACAATTATTGACAAAAGGATTTCAGATAAATCTGTCAATACAGTAATGTGGGGAATATACGCATTCACCTTTGCGTTGTTTGGTCTCAATATTGCCTTATCATACTGGAAATCAGGATGGTTCACAATCTAAAAAAATACCTAAAGAATCATTAATGAAAAAAACAAGATAATTTCATGAATTGTGACAGATGTGAAAATCCTGCAGCATATACTAGAAAATATTCAGGTGAAAAGCTTTGTTCACAATGTTTCTCAAGATCCATTGTAAGAAAAACTGCAAAGACTATTTCAAAATATAACATGATTAAACATGATGAGTTAGTAGCTGTTGCAGTTTCTGGAGGAAAAGATTCTCTGGCATTATTAAAAATTATTAATGAAATGGCATTAACTCACAGTTTTAGAATTAAAGCAATTACTATCGATGAAGGCATCCCAGGGTATAGAAATGAGGCATTAGAAATTGTTGAAAAGTTTTGTAAAGAGCTTAACGTAGAACATAAAGTTTATTCTTACAAGGATCTTTTTGAATTAACCCTTGATGAAGCATTAGATTTGAGAGAAAATGAAAAAACTTCATCATGTTCAATTTGTGGAACATTAAGAAGAAGGGCAATAGATTATGCAGCCAAAGATATAGGTGCTAATGTAATTGCAACTGGTCACAATCTAGATGATACATTACAAACATTTGTCATTAACATGCTTTCAGGAGATACAACTAAGATTGGATGGATGGATCCTGATACTTCTATGAATGATTTAAGAAAAATAAAACCGTTTTGTGAGATCTATGAATCTGAAATAGTTTTTTATGCATTTACAAATGACATCCCATTTCAATCAGAACCATGTCCTCACATGAATGAAGGAATTAGAACAGAGATTAGAGAATTTTTGAATTCAATAGAAAATCAACATAGTGGAATAAAAAATAACTTGTATCAATCAATTCTCAAAGTGTCTCAAGTTGTAAAGAATTCAAACACTAAAGAAAAAACAAAATGTGAAAAATGTGGAAATGATTGTACAGGAAAAGTATGCTCAGTGTGTAGTGTAGTTTTAAAACTAAAAGAAAATCAAACCTAATGCAAATATAACATACTTTCTTAGGAAAAATGGTAGTAGGTAGGATCAGGGTGCCAGCCGTGCCCTATTCTGAAACCGGCTATATGCAGAGATCAGCAACTGTTGGGTAAATCTCTAGAAGGGTAATTCCCGCTTGGTGTGCGGAAATGAAATCACGCCGAGGCGGGTGGTTGCAGGACTAGAAATATCCGAAGGGATAACTTCTAAGACCGAACCATCGAAAGGGATGAGGTCCGGGAGGGAGCAATCCTAAGGTGGGGCATCCACGCTTCCTCGTCAACGTGGCGGATCTTGTACGCCTTGAAATGGGGCTATTCGTCTAGACTGGAGCCAGCAGATCTACTACCTTTATAATTAAAATTAGGTGATTATCAATTATTTACCCCCAACATATAATCAAGCAATAATGAGAAAGTATCTTCCATCTCTGTTGTTGTATCTCCACTCCATCTCTTTGATGTACAACAAGAATTTACCTGGACTTACTCCGTGATGCTTTGCCATGTTCTCTTTTGCAAAACTCCAAAACCCTTCGATTCCATTTATGTAAACATCGCCTTTACCAAACATCTTGCTGTGATCAACTGAGAGATGTTTGTAACCGTTGAAAATTAGAGAATCATATCCTCTCCACTTGTCCGTATACACAATGCTTCCTTTCTTTATTTTTTTGATGGTGCTTGCAAGAAGAGTTTTAGCTTTGACATTGTTTACAATCTCAATGTGAACTTTTCCCTTTCTTTCCAGTATGCCAAATACGATGGTCTTGTTCTTGGCACCTCTGCCACGATTTCCCTTTCTTTTTCCTCCAAAATAGTCGCCTCGTCAGCCTCAATTTTACCTTTTAATTTCTTGTCTGATTCTGCCAAGTGATACAGTATTGAATATCTGATGCAATCAAAAGCATTTAGTGCAAGTTGGATAACTGACATCTGCTTCTATAGCTGCACGTCTTGCACTAATCCCAATATCAAATAGTTTGACTAGGGCCAACCATTTTGTAAAATTAATGTTGATGATATCAAACCATGTTCCAGCAAACGGTCTATAATCTGTCTTGCAATCTTTGCATCTTATACCCCAGATCATAAGTCTTTTCAATTTACTGTTCTTGCAAAATACTGATACATATTCAAATTAAATTTGTGCGTTCTAAAATATTCCATAACTGTATGTCTCATCTCATGAATAGATTCATAAAATTCTGATTCAACATTAACATGTTTGCACTGTCTCCAAACCTCTTCAATCATACTCAAATGCGGGGAGCCTCTCAGAAGATATGCCAGTTTGACATCTTTGTTTTTGTGCAAATATTTTTTCACATCATTAGCTTTGTGTTGCGGTGCCCTATCAACAATAACAAATATTTTTCCAAATTTTTTACGAGCTGCCTCCAAATAATCCATAAATGCAATTGAATTAAATTTTTCATACGATCTAAAAAAACTTTGATTATCATCATTTCCATAAACCAAAAATCTTTGGTGCGATCCTCTCCAACGTACAATCATTCTTTGGTGTGCATCTGTCCAGTATTTTTTGCCAAGACGCACATCGTCTACAAATACTGATTCGTCTTGGATGAATACTGTAAAACCATTCTTTTTTGCCTTTTCTACGCGTGAAATGATGCGACTATTCCACTTGCGGCATGTATACTTGGATGCTGCTCGCACATGTACCTTTTGTCGAACCTTTGGTTTTAGATTCCATTTGTGCATCAAACGACGCACATGAGTGATTTGCTATGTAATGCGTGTTCTGTAAAATATGAATTGTATCAGTTTCTTTGGAGTCATGCCGTCTGAAATTCTCTTAAATGTACGCTCTATTTTTTGTAATGTTTTATGTGAGATTAATGGCGGACGGCCAGAACGAGGGGGGGTCCTCCAATCCATATTTTTCAAATGAATCAAGCCAGTTCATTACAGAATTGCATGTACAAAACATTTGGCTTACAGTTTCAGCAATTGTGGATTCGTTGATTTTAATAATGCACATTGCATGTAATCTTGTTTTTTTGTGAATATTTTTTTCTTTTTTGTAGACCTGGAGTAACTCGTCATTTGTGATGTCCATGAAATTATTTCTAACTACTGATCAAAAAGTATTGCTATTTGTTTTGAAAAATTGCAAAGAATTATGCTCCGAGGTATACGTTCATTTTTACATGCTTTTCTCAAAAAATTAATGCTTGTACCTTTCATGAATTGATTTCCAGAGGAAACCTTGGATTGTCTTGTACTCTTTGACATGGTTTTTTAAAACGAATTCTGTGATCTAGATCTTTTGGATTAAAATAGTTAATAATTCGTTCAAAAATTATTTGCCTAAACTATAAAAGGATTGCACAATGTCAAATCATTTATACTGATTTGTGTGTTGGTGTATCAGTTGGCAGTTTACTACAACTGTATTATTGGAGTAGAGAATCCAAGAATTGTGAAAAGAATGCTTTGTTGTTAGAGAATTTAGAATGAAATTAGATTTTATTTTTGTAAATCATTATGCCCAAGTCTCAAGTACATTACAGAAATTCCATAATTTTTGGACTATGACTGGTGCCTCATTTGACATTTTTCTTCCTTTGTTTAGTTGGTTTTTGTTTTGTCTTTTTTGGTGTAATATTTTCTATAAAATTCAGCATTCCACCAAAGGAATCATATGATATAATTAGTGTATGATGTAGTTGATTGTAACAATCTGCAATTTCCTCAATTAATACATCAACTGTTTGCATTTTTTTTATTGCATCTGGATGATTTTGTTGAAGTGTAGTGGTACTGTCTTGGAGTTCATAATTTATATCAAACTGAAACGCTTCAAATTCCTCCATAAGATAATCCAAATATTCAGACATTAGTGGAGATATTTTTTTGATTATGTCAATCTGCTCTTTAAAAAACATTTTACTTTGTTCAATTGTATCTAATATGGCATATGTAGCAGATGTTGCATTCGTTGGATTTTTTATATGATCTTCTTTAATCTTTGATACATGTTTTGAGTGATTCTTTTGTTCGTCTTGAATCTTTTCAAGGTCATAAACATATGAATGCAGTTGATCTATTCTTTTTCGCATGCTCAATGATTTTTTTAAAAATATCCATTATTTTATGATTGTTCTTTCTTTGAAATGTTGTTGTATCCCAAAATCAGTATCTTTTCCGGAAATTATTGTTGTATCCCAAAATCAGTTCGTCCCTTATTTGACATCGTATTCTTCTCCTGTCTGCTCATCAATAACTCTTGTTCCTTTCTCTGGCATCTTTCTTGCATATGCCTTTACAGGGGTCTCAAGATTATCCCAGTCAAGTGACATGTGTGGCTTTATGTGATTGTACCAGTGGACCAGCTCATCAATGGTACCAAACCATTTCTGCTTTCTCTGAATCTCGCCGTGAAATCTTTCTAACTTTCCATTGGTTTGAGGATGGTTCACTCTTGCCATGATATGCTTTATCTCTAATTTTACCAGTTCCTGCTCAAACTGGGATGCTCCTTTTCTCTTGTATTCTGATTGGTTTGCATAAAACTGGGAGCCATGATCAGTTAGAATTGATGCAGGCCTACCGTGCTTTGCAATTGCCTCATGTAATACCACAAGTGCGTTATCTGTAGTAGCTTCTGCAAACACTCCATGAGAGACGATAAACCTTGATGTGTCATCCTGGTAACACAGAAACCACCTGCCATCGTCTAGCTTCTTCCAGTCAGTATGCCACATGGAGTTTGAATATGTCCTTTCATATCGAACCCACTTTCATCTTCTCCTCTTCTTTGGCTGAGCTTCTGCCCACCCTTCAAATAACTATAAAGGAAGTAAAGAAGCATCTCCATATTCAACTTTGATGATTTGACTTTTTCCAGCTGGTAATGCACGTACAAAATCATCTATAGGTATATTTTTTGCAATTTGTTCTTCCAACTTAGAAAATTCAATTCTAATCTTTTTAGCTGTTTCAGCCATTTCTGAACCATGTGGTTCAATAATTGCATATAATGTAGAATATTTTTTAATTGGTTCAGGAGGACCACATGTTAAAACATAATCATCATCTTGTTTAATGATACCTACAGCTAGTCTAAGAGTTTCAGATTTGATAAAATTTCTTTGTCCTTCAATAGTAAAAGATCCTTTAGGTAAAAATTCCCCACTTGGTGCAGATTTTTTTACTTGATCAGGGTGAATCCAATATGCACTTACACCATACATTCCTTCTCTCCAAGCTCTACTAAAACAAACAGTTGCATGTGCAATTTCATTCATACTTGTATCAGGTGCATGTTCAGCATCTTTTAAGATAAAAAATGGTGAACCAAAAATATCACCATGAAATATTTTGTCATTTTTTACTAAATGTTTTCTTACTACAGCTGAATTTGATGCAGCATCTCTTCCACCTACAGTAAGATAGCCATCAGTTGTAAAGAACCATCTGTATCTTTCGTACCAATTCTTTTTTCTAATTTCTGTTACTACAAAAAGATCTTTTTCAGATTCTGTTTTATTTTGAAATTTTTCTAATTTTTTCTCTGTTTTCTCTTTGATTGATTGGATTGAAGAGATTGCACCAGATTGTTTTTTTGCCTCATTGAACAACACTGATGCAATTGATTGAAGCGGAGATTGTGTGTTAATCTTTATTTTTTCATCTTGAACAACAATTAACGAAATTCCTTTTTCACTAACTAATTTTGCATTGTTAGTAGCCAATATTTCTTGAGCAGAAGTATCTTCAATAGAAAAAATTCCTTTTGATACCATTTCAAAAAGTGAATTTGCTACTGCTGTGATATTTTTTGATCTCTCCTTAACAGTTTCAATAGCTTTTTCTTGTTCAGAAATTTGAGTTTGTAGTTCTTTTATTTTTTTGTCTGAACCACTTGATTGTATTGATTTTCCTGTTTCAATAATATTTTCAGTAAATACAGTATCTAGTCCTTCAATGAAACTATTAGATGGTGTAACCTCTCCTTCTAATTTTGCTAATCTAATTGGTAAAACTTCAATTTTTTCATTTCTGACTATCACAGCATCATGATTTCCTGATACTACATCTGAAATTATTTTTTTTGCTGTTTCAAAAATTAAGTTAATTTCTTCTCCAGTTAACAAATTTCCAATCTTTTTACCATCTATTCCTGCAATTCCAAAAACTGCTTCAACATATTTTTTTGGTAAACCTAATGTTCTTCCAAACCATTTTGCTGCAACTAAATCAGTTGTTTTTAGGGCATCAAAATCAGATTCTTTAATGTTAAAAATATCTAGACCACTATTTGGTGGCTGAACATATTCTAATCCTACACTTAATTTTCTATGTCTAACATCTATTGAATGTTGTAATGCAAGAATTTTTTTTTCATTATTACAAAGTAAAATATTTCCATCTCCAAAGAATTCCCCGACTAAAACAAATTCTTTTCCAAATCCTTCAAAAGTAAAATATGCAATTCTTTCTGCGCCGATTTGTTCAATTTTTTTTAATTTTAATCGTAAAAGATCACTTCGTAATCTTTTGAGTAATCTGTTTGGTTCCAATTGATCTATTTTTACTGCAGTTAACCAAACACCAGATGTTGAAATCATCATAAAAAGATCACTTTTTTCTGTATGATGAAGTTTGAATAGAATACTGTCTTTTGTAATTCCATAAATGTTGCTGACATAGTATCCTTGAACTTGCTCGGAAATCGTGTCAACCAAATATCTTAATTCAATCCCTGCCAGTGTCATAACCATCATGATATTTCTCTAAAATTATACTCTTGCTTTAATATGCACCATATTTGACCAAAGATATTAAACATGGTTTGTTCGAATCACACTAGAAATTTACTTGGCAAAATTCAAAAAGAAAAAATCTGAACCCACAGTTGATCCTAAAGATTCCAAAAAAGAATCTGTAAAAGATATTCCAGCTGAAGTTCCAGAAACAGAAAAAACTGAATCAGTACCAGAAACTCCTTCAGGAGAACCATCAGTTAGTGCTGCTGAGAAAAGTGAGAAAGATAAAAAATTAAATAAATTATTTTGGATGCGTGTTACTTTAGCTATAATTGCAGGAACTGCAGCTACTTTCATCTTTGAGGATATAGAAGGTGAAGATAGAAGATGGGCTTCAATTGGATTTATGATTGGAATCTTTTTTGCAACAGTGATAGTTGCAAAAGGAATGAAAATGCAATTACCATCATCGGACAGAAAAAAAGTTGTTACACAAGCAATTGGTAGCTATGTCTCTCTATACTTATTTTCATGGATTGTAAGTTATACACTAACTCATTTAGGAAGCACTTCTAACGGAATTAACATCTAATTTAGAAATTAAAAGTGGTAATCGTTTATGTGGAAATTTAAAACACCTGGCATTCCTGATGAAGAATTTGAAAGAGCTGAAAAAGTTCCTATTACTAAAGAAGAAGTAAGAGTTGTTCAAATTAGTAAAGCCAGATTGAAACCAGGTCAAATTGTTTATGACATTGGATGTGGTAGTGGTTCTATTTCAATTGAGGCTGCACTACAAATAGAATCATCTGGAAAAGTATTGGCAGTTGATTATGATGAAAATGCTATAGAATTAACAAAAAAAAATATGAAGAAATTCGATGTATCAAATATTTCTGTAATTCATGGTAATGCCAAAGAAAAAATTCTCGAATTAGAAGAAGCAGACACTATTTTTATCGGAGGAACTGGTGGGGATACTAAAGAAATTGTTGAACTTTCTGAAAATAAACTAAAATCTAGAGGTAGAATTGTAATTGGAATAATATTAATTGAAACACTTTATTCAGTATTGCAAGTATTAGATAAGTTACAGTTTGAATCTGTTGATATTACTCAAGTGACCATATCTAAAAGTAGAAAAACCAGTACAGGAACAATGATGCTTGCAAGAAATCCTGTTACTATCATTTCTGCTACTAAAATCTAATCTAGATTTTTAATTAGGGAGAAAATTATACTTTTCATGCCTGGATTAATTGGAATAGGAGTAGGTTCAGGAGACGTTGAACTATTAACTGTCAAGGCAGTAAACGCAATTCAGAATGCAGATATCATAATGTGTCCTGCTTCTAAAGAAGATAGACCCAGTATTGCCCTTGCAGTAGTTTCCCCAATAATTGATAAATCAAAAAATCAAGAAATTATAAAACTAATCTTTCCAATGACTAAAGACAAAGACATTCTTGAAGCCTCGTGGAAAAAAAATGCAAAAATAATGGCTGAAACTGTTTTGACTGGAAAAAATGTTGTTTATCTTACCGTAGGTGATCCTTTTTTGTATAGTACTTGGATCTATATGCACAAGGATCTAAAAGAAAATTATCCCGATATGAACATTAGTATAATACCTGGAATTGTATCTATGTTTACATTTGCAGCTAAAGTTGGGGTAAGTGTTGCTGAAGGTGCAGAAAAAGTTGCAATCATTCCATCTTGTTATGATTTGTCAAGTGTAAAAGAAATTGCAAAGCATTCTGAATCAATGATATTCCTAAAAGATGGAAGATACTTTGATAAAGTTATTGAAGTGTTAAAAGAATCTGGATTTCCAGATGATTCTATTTTTGCAATTGGGCAAGATTTGGGTACAGAAAATGAAATTATTCGTAAAATGACTTTAGGTGAAGTAAATGATTCATCGTTAACTACAAAATATTTTTCAATACTGGTGGTAAAACGTGTCTGATGTATTTTTTGTTGGATGTGGTCCAGGTGATCCTGATCTAATTACTGTAAAAGCTAAAAAATTAATTCAAAAAGCAGATGTTGTGGTATATTCAGGATCTTTGATTCCTGAACCAATTTTAAAATTATGTAAAAAAGGAAAGCTTCATGATGCAGCTAAATTAGTTCGAGAGGAAATTTTTGATTTGTTATACAAGAATGCAAAAAAAGACAAGCTTGTTGTCAGATTGCATGATGGTGATCCTTCGATTTATGGAGCTATCAAAGAACAGATTGATAATCTTGAGAAAAAAAGAATAAAATCAATTGTAGTTCCAGGAGTTACAGCATTTTTAGCCTCAGCAGCTGCACTTGGAATGCAATTAACTCTTCCTGGTGTTACTCAAACAATTATTGTTACAAGGGCTGAATCTAGAACTAAAGTTCCAAAA
This sequence comes from Candidatus Nitrosopumilus sp., assembly GCA_965205425.1. Lineage (GTDB taxonomy): Archaea > Thermoproteota > Nitrososphaeria > Nitrososphaerales > Nitrosopumilaceae > Nitrosopumilus. The sequence goes on along the minus strand of CBDBGZ010000009.1, from coordinate 823,992 downwards.
CGTGAAAAAATTTCTGAGCTTGCAAAACATAAAGCAACATTGATTTTTTATCTTAGTATTCAGTTAATTTCTAACTTAGTAACAGAAGCAATTGCAGGTGGATATAAAAAATCTACGCCAGTTGCAGTTGTTTATAGAGCAAGTTGGAAAGATCAAAAAATAATTAAAGGGACATTGGGAGATATTGCAAAAAAAGTAAAAGAAGAAAAAATTACAAGAACTGCAATTGTAATTATTAGTGATGTAATAAATCCTGAAACATATGAATATTCTAAACTATATGATAAAAAATTCAGTCATGGATATAGAAAAGCTAAGAAGGAAAAGATTTAACTTTATTTTTAATTCCTATTTTATTTAATTTATTTTGAAATATTTTTGTATTACCTGTTGTGAAAATTTTTAATGAGTTTTTTTTATTTTGATTATTACTAATTTTTAGTATAATCTTTTCTGCAACTATGTTTGCAGGATCAATAAAATTGATTTTTGGATATTGTTTTTTTAATAATATTTTCAAAAATGGTAAATGTGTACTAGAAAGTGTTATGGTATCAATATTATTTTGAGATAATAATTTATCTAGAGTTTTTTTAATTATTTTTTGAGAATATTTTTTATTTAAAATAAATTTTCCAGATTCTACTAGTTCAACAAGATCCGATCCATTTATTTTAAAAATTTTAAAATTTTTTGAAAAATTATTTTCTTTTATATATTGAGTTAATCCTTTGCTGTTAATTGCACTATTTGTTGCGAGTATTCCAATTTGTTTTGTTTTAGATTTCTTTTTAGCTTCTTTTAGTGGTGGTTTAACATCAATAATCTTCTTTGTTGCTACATTTAGCATAAGGCTAGGCGTATTTGATGCTACAACTATAATGTTAGGAGAGAAATTTTCTTCTAATAATTGGATGGAATTTTGAATGATTTTAGATAATTGAGTCTGGGATTTTGTTCCATAAGGATAGTTCTGCTGATCTGCAAAATAGATAATTTCTGACTTGGTAGTTTTTTGAATTGCTTTAATTATTGATAATGAGCCTAATCCTGAATCAAAGACCGCAATTTTAGCCACAAATAATATCAAAAATCAAAGGTAATGTTTGTTAGCTAAATTTACTCTAAAGTTGATCTAAATGCACACCGCCGATTAAGACTAAATTTCTAAATTCCATGTCATGCCAAACTTCGATAAATCTTGGGCTCGACAAGAGACCCAAAGCGTAACTGGCAAACTCCGTGAAGCAGTAAAGCCTCAAGGTGCATTAAAACCACGAATTCAAACTGCAGTAAACAAACTACAAGTCCAAATCTCAAAAATGGACTCTATGTTAGGTAAACTGCACGAAAGAGATGCGCAACTCTTTCAGAGAGTCGTGACTGCAATGCAGCAACATGATACTAGCACAAGTAGAGTTTTGTCCAACGAATTAGCTGAAATTCGTAAAGTTACAAAGATGCTCGGCAACGCAAGAATGTCATTAGAACAAGTCCAACTAAGACTGACAACTATTCATGATCTTGGTGATGCTATGGTAGCAATTGGACCAGCAATGTCTACAATGAAGGGATTGAAGTCATCGCTTGGAAGATTCATGCCAGAAGCTGATTCAGAATTGAATACTATGACTCAGACACTTAATGGACTGATGATGGATTCACTTGCAGGAGACTCATTTAGTATGGAGTCTGATGTTTCAAGTGAAGAAACCGAAAAGATTCTTCAAGAAGCATCTGCAGTAGCTGAGCAACAGATAGGAGATAAATTCCCATCTGTACCATCTTCAACTGGACTTTCGTCACAATCCTCTACTTCTACCTTTGAATAGTTAGGAAAGACGTTAGTCAGTTCTTTTTATTTTATTTAATTCCAAAGTTTTTCCTTAAAAGTTAATTTTTTATTCAAAATAAAATTGCTGAATGCTGCAACACCAATAGCTGAAATTAATGCAAGTGGATATGTAACATTATAGGAATCAACTAACAAGAATACTAATCCAAGTTGCACTAATGCTCCTAAAGAACTGAATATACTAAACTTTCCATACTGAGTTAATGTTTTCTTTCTTGAAAAGTCTCGATCTTCAAATGTCCAAATTTTATTTAAGATGAAATTAGTTGAGATAGATGCTATTATTCCAAAAATATTGGCATGAAGATACCACATTTCAGTTAAGCCAGATGTAAAAATCATTGAAACAATATAATTTACAAGAAATCCTGATGCGCCTACAGTGAAAAATCTTGCAGCCTTTGAGATAAAATGAATTGAGTTACGTTTCTCATTAGGTGTTTCTATTTTTCCATTTTTGTATAATTTCCATACAGATTTGAAATAGTCTATTATTACTGAATTATCTAATTTACTTGAACCTAATTTTCTGTTTTCAAAAGTATAAGGAACTTCTTTTATGTTAACTCCTTTTGTTTTAACAATGATTTCTAAAAGGATTTTGTAACCTATTGCATCAAAATTTAATTCTTTTATAATATTTTTTTTAAAAGCAAAAAAGCCAGACATTGGATCTTTTGTTTTGACATCAAGTCCTTTCTTTGCAATCATTGTTGCAACTTTACTCATTAGTTTTCTTTTAGTAGTCCAACCTTGTATACTTCCACCAGTGATGTATCTTGATGCAACAACAAGATCACATTGATATTGCTTGAATGCTTCTATCATTTTAGGAATAATTTGTGGTGGATGTGAAAAATCAGAATCCATTACAAAGATCGTTTCACCCTTTGCACTTTGAATTCCGTTTAATATTGCAGAAGAAAGACCATTCTTTGCTTTTCGGTGAATTACATTAATTGTATTTTCGGCAATTTTTTTGAAATTTGATATATATTCTTCAACAATTTTTCCAGTTCCATCAGGAGAATTATCATCAACAACAATTGTCTCAGTAAGGATTCCTTTTGGAATATTTGCATGAATTGATTTTAGTATGTTTACAATATTTTGAGACTCATTATAGGTAGGTAAAATAATTGAGATCTGGGGATTTTTATGCACCATGCCTACGTTAGTCTTACCAGAATCAAATGAATATTAATTTATAATAAAATTTGTGCTCAAATAAAAAATGTTAACCTAAGTTTGTTGAAAAATGATAATATCAGAATATTTTAGATTTTTAAAATTTGGTTATATTGATTTTTGATTGAAATATGATTAATGATAAAATCATTAAAACAAAAATCATGATTGGATAATGTAATTCAGGTAATGACTTGTCTGGTGAGATAAGATCGTGGTGTAGCCGTAACTGACGGTGACAGTTTAGCTGTCAAATGGACCATTACAATCCAATAAGTTAATTTAATTTTTTTATGAATTAGCTTGTTTTCATTTATTTTTACATAAACTAAATAGCAATTTAGTTTTTAGATTTGTAAAACTTGCAATCTTTTTTTATTTTACAAACATTACACATTGGAGAAATTGGCTTGCAAATATTTTGTCCATACATCACAAATGTATCATTAATATCAATCCAGAATTTTTTAGGTATTTTTTTCATCAGTTCTTGTTCTGTTTCCTCAGGATTTTTTGTTTCAACTATACCTAATCTATTTGATATTCGATGAACATGAATATCGACTGGAATTGCAGGTTTTTCAAATGCATATACTAAAACACAATTAGCAGTTTTTCTACCTACTCCAGGAAGTTTAACCAAAGTTTCTAAGTCATCAGGCACAATTCCATGATATTTTGAATCTATAATTTTGGCTACTTCAATTATTCTTTTAGATTTTACATGATAGAATCCAATAGATTTTATGATTTTTTCAATATCTTTTACTTTCGCATTTGCTAGTGATTTTGCATTTTTGTATTTTGCAAATAAAACTTTACAAACTTTTGTTGTACTTTCATCCTTGGTTCTAGCAGATAAAATAGTCCCAATCAGTATACTAAATGGGCCACCAGTTTCCACTTCATGAAGTTCTCTTAGAGCAGTCATTCTTGGTGGTTTTACAGAATTCATTGTGTTTGTCATACCAACAAGAATTTTTTTCATATTACATGAGATTCTACGTACAAGTATTATATCTGTAATTTTCAACTAATAGTATTGGAGTTAACTAAAGAAGAAGAATCTGCTCTAAAAGGTGAACAAGGTGAAATCATGGAAATGGCATACAGAATTTTGTCTGCTACAGGTGAAGCAACTAATGCTGAAAAATTAGTTCCTATAAAATGGGTTCATCTTTCTGGAGTAAATTATAATACAATTGGAGATGCTGGTGAAGAATTTTTATCAAGTATTAGTAAAAATGCAAGAGTTAAAGTAAAAACAACTTTGAATCCCATGGGATTTGATATTGATAACGTATCAAATTATAATTTAGATGATAATTTTATTTTAAAACAATTGTCAATTAAAAAATCATATGAAACAATGGGTGTAACTCCATCATTTTCTTGTATACCATATGAAATTTTTGACATTCCTGAAAATGGTACACAAGTAGCATTTGCAGAAAGTAATGCTGCAATTTATGCAAATTCATATGATAATCTTAAAACAAACAAAGAAAGTGCATTTAGTGCTTTAGCTAGTGCGATTACTGGTACAAGTCCATATTCTTCTTTAAGGAAAGAAGACTCTCCAAATATAACAATTAGAATGAAAGTCAACAATCCAAATGAACTAACATATGGTATGCTTGGATTTTTTGCAGGAAAAGTTGGCGATACTTCAATTAACATTTCAGGGTTGAAAGAAATGGATACACGTCAGTGTAAAGCCATGTGTGGAGGTATGGGCACTTCAGGAACATGTGCAAAATTTTTGTTTGGTAAAGGAGAATCAGACTGTGAAAAAATAGAATTTGATGAAAAAGAAGTACAAAATATTCATGATGAACTAAATACAACAGAAAAAGGTGACATCATTACACTTGGTAGTCCTCAATTAGGATTAGAGGAAATTTTTGATTTAGCTAACAGACTCAAAGGTAGATCATTTAAAAAAAGGTGTATGGTGTTTACTCCAAGAACAATTAAGGAACAAGCTAGAAAGATTGGATATACAAATGAGCTTGAACGAGCTGGATGTGAAATTCTTTCGGATTGTTGTACTTGTTTGACACCATTAATTAACAAAGAAAGTGTTGATGCAGTTACTACGAATAGTATCAAAGGTGCATTTTATTTAAAAAATTCTAATGGTGTTGATGTTAATTTAAAATCATTATCACAAATAGTTGAAGATGAAACACAATGAAAGTTCTTGTTAAAGGAAAAATTCAAGGTAAAATTTTAAAATCTGAAAATGCAATTAATTTTTTGGGTACAGTAGAAAAAAAATCGGGGATAATTAGTGATAAAAATCATGATTTATTTAATAAATCAATTAAAGATTCCATTCTAGTTTTTCCTAGTGGTATAGGAAGTAGTGTTGGTGCATACACAATCTATTCAATAAAATCAAATAATTCAGCTCCACTTGCAATGATCTGTAAAAAAGCTGATCTAATAGTTACAACCGGATGTGCTTTAGCAAATATACCACTTATAATAATTTCAGAAAAAGAATTTGATGCATTAGAAACAGAAATGAAAGTTTTGATTGATACTGAAGCTACTACACAAATTACAATTCTTTAGAATAATTTAGTTTTTAATTATAGGATTTTATTTAGAAATTTTCTTAGTCGTTGTGTTTATCAGAATATAGTGTAACTTTGACATCATCTAAGAATGTACTATAGCTATCTGATGTTCCAATATCAATAAATTCAATTGTAGTAGGACCAGTTGCAGTAAATTTATGTTTTTTAGTTTTCCAATCAGAGGACATGTTTGAAATTTCAGAAATCTCATCACCATTCAAGTTAACTAATAATCCATTTGTTTGAGTAGAAGTATTAGGTCTTTCTTTTGATGCATAACTTAATTCATATTTTTTTCCAGCAACAGTATCAATGATTTGTGATATACTCACTGAGCAATGTGCATCAAGTTCTACGTGCTGTAAACCCTCATCAGGACCCTCCAATATTTGACGCTGAATTTCTAATGATTCAGCACATCCAGATGTTGCATATATAGCGAAAAGATAAAGTTCGTGAACTAAATAATTTCAAAAAACTAGGAATCAGTTGATCTTGCCTATAGGTAAATACGAATAAACAAATTGAAACACCTAAAAAATAACTCACGAACTTATGCTTCTCGCTATACAATGTCTATGATCGCTTTTTAGTTAGAAACAAAACTCCAACTAAAACTCCCACGGCTGCGGCCATGTAAAATGGATATAGTGCAAAGATGTTTTTTGCAGGATCTCCTGAAAGAAATTCTATAATCATGCTTCCAGAACTTACTGCAGGAGGATCAGTAGAGCCTTCCATTCCATGAACTGAATACGAATGAACTGCAAATTCGCCTATATCCAAATTTGTAACTACAATTCTAGCTCCGTTATTCACAGTTAGTCCTGCTCTATCAGTAAAGGATATGATAGATTTTGCTTCAGGATACCAACCTCTATCTAAATCGCTGTGGACAACAATGTAACCTTCTTTTGGAGTTTGAACTGCTACCCAAAATTTGTTGTCAGGTTTTGATCCCATCCCAACTTCTATGAATTCATCATGTGTTGCTTGATCGTATAATCTCAAAACAGCATTTCCATTTGGATTTGCATACAGTAGATTGTTATCAATGGTTACTTGCCAGCTAACTGCATGAACATCATCTAAAATTCTAATTGGTGATTCACGTAATATTGTATTGAATTCATTTGAAGGAATTTCTAATGTATCAATAATTAATGATGGATTCTTTTCTTCTTGAGCAAAGGCTGGAGATACAGAAATTCCTAAAAATAAAATTATTGCAAAAAGATACTTCACAAGCTAGAGTAAATTTGATTGAATAAAAATCTAATCAACAAATGGTTTTGGATGATCCAAAATTACTTGTGCTACTTCTGGTCTTAGAATGAATTCTGATGGTGCCTGACCATTTTGAATCATTTCTCTTAATGCAGTTCCACTAATTTGCTCTTTAACATCGTTATCATGCGGACATGCTTTAGGAGTAGTGTATGTAAGGCATTTTCTACAATAGAAGAATGGTGGGAAGAATACCGGAGAAATATCTAACTCTGGATAATCATCAAAGATTTTTTGTGCTGCCATTGGATCATAGAATTTTCCAACACCTGCATGATCACGTCCTATGATGATGTGTGTACAACCATAATTTTGTCTCATAATTGCATGATGAATTGCTTCTTTTGGTCCAGCATACTTCATTTGTGTATGTAATGTTCCTAGTTGACATCGATTTTCAGGATAGTATGATTTTATCATGGTTTCATAGCATTTTACAATAACTTCATCTACAAAATCACCAGATTTTTTCTTTCCAATAACTGGATTTACAAACACGCCATCACGAGTAGTGATTGATGTTTTTTGTAACATTTCATGTGCTACATGAGGTGGATTTCTAGTTTGAAATGCACAGATGGTTTTCCATCCAGATTTTGCAAAAGCTTCTCGTGTTTGAGTTGGAGTTAATCTATTTTTTCTAATTTCAGTATCATTTGGTCTTTGGATATAATCAATTTTTCCGCCAACCAAGAAATCTTTCATTGACATTGTATATGCAACACCTGGATGTGCTGAATCATTAGTTCCATAGACTCCTTGAGCTGTTTTTTCTTTATCAAAAGAATAAGTTTCATCAACATGTAACACTGCAACACCAATGCCATCTGGATTTTTTAATAAAACGTCTTTAGCTTCTTTCATTTTAGTAGCAGTATCTTCATCAACATCAAGTACAATTGGAATAGTCCAAGCTAAATCATTTGATAGTCTTCCACGAGAAACAACACTTTCAAAGTCTTCTTTACATAGAAATCCTTCCAGAGGGCTAAAAATCCCATCTGCTATATTTTCAACATCATTTGCAACATCTTCACTAATTGTAATTGAGAATAATCCAGTAGGATCAGTTTTGATAATTCTGTTAACTAGTACTCCACCGTGTGGGTTGATTGAATTGTTATCTGACATGCTAGTCTTCTCTTTTACGCTCTATATGAAGGCCACACTCTTTATTTCCTCCTTGTTCCCACCACCATCTTCCTGATCTCAAATCTTCCCCAGGTTTGATAGGTCTTGTACATGGTTCACATCCAATACTTGGATAATTTTTGTCAAGGAGACTGTTATAGGGTAAGTTATTTTTTTTAATATATTCTTGAATTTGATCCCAAGTCCAATCTATTATTGGATTAATTTTTAGAATTCCTCCATGCCCATGATCTAGTTGAAAAATTGTAACATTTTCTCGATTTTTAGTCTGATCACGTCTTAATCCAGTAATCCAACCATCTAAGGTACTCAACATTTTGTTCATTGGATGAACTTTACGAATTTCACAACACAATTTTCTATTCTCTACACTTTCATAGAAAAGATTCATTCCCTTTTCGTTTACCATATCTTCAACTTCTCGTGTATCTGGAAATAGAACTTCTACAACAATATCATATTTTTTAGAAACAATATCTATGATATCATAGGTTTCTTGTGGTAATCTACCAGTATCAAGAGTAAAAAATCGAAATGCAGGATTAATTTTTAACATAATATCCATAACTATAGCATCTTCAGCGCCAAAGCTTGATGCTTTTGCAACTTTGGGATGAAGATTGTCTGAAACCCATTGTAATGCTTCTTCAGTAGTTTTTATTTTTGAGTTTAGTTCATCTACTTGTTCTTGAGTGAATTTTGTCACAATTACAGTTAGATTATTTGTTTTATATTGATTACCCGAAATTTTATCCTAAATTATAAACAAGTATAATTCAAAATAGAAAATATGGATGAAATATCATATGTTATAGTTTTTCCAACTATATTTTCAAAAAATAAAATTCCACAATTAATAATAAATATCAAAAAAATTCTCAAGATAAAAAATCAAGAATTTAAATCTGTCAAACGTGATGGAGATATAATTTTAGTACACGCAAATGATCCTGTTTTTGCCTCATCAGCAATTAATTTACTTTTTGGAATTAAAAAAATTGCTATTGCTAGACAAATTAAAAATGATTTTCAAAATATTATTTCTGAAATAACATCCATTAGTGGTAATTTACTCTTAAAGGGAGAAAAATTCCTTGTTAAAGTAGACGGTATTTCAAAAGGATTTGTAACTAAAGATGTAGAAATTGCTGCAACATCAAATATTATAGATAAGAAATCAAATTTAGGTGCACATCCTGGTACAGATGAAAATTTTGACAAGTTACTATATACATATCTTACAAAAAACAATGCATACATCTGTATTTTTTCTGATGAAGGTAAAGGTGGAATACCATACCAAACACAAAATGAAAAAACTATTTGTGCAGTGTATGACGAAATTTCAGCTGTATCTTGTTTTGAAACTATTAAGCAAGGAAACGAGATAAAAATAATTGTATGTTATAGACAAAAATCAGAATTGATGAATCTTGCAAAAATAATTAATCAAATAATTCCAAGATTGGTACAAGATAAAATTGAAATTGAATTTTTACAGCTGAAAATTAATCCTAATGGAATTAAAAATTACTTAATTTATGTAAATTCTATTTTGGAGATATTATTACAATATCCTACAAAACGTGTATCATTAGCATTATCTCCACTTGTTTTTTCTTCTGAATTCATCGATAATTCTGTAAAACAAGTATTTGAGAAAAAGAAAATACCAATTCTTCCATTAACTGGTGTGGATTCCAATTTGTTTGATGAAGCTAAAGAGATCGGATTGGAAAGAAATATGAAAAAATTGAAAAAAATGGTTATCACCACATCAAATGAAATACCTCCATTTGTAAAAAAAGAAGTAGAATTTGCTCTCAAGACAAAGAAAAAGATCATAGTTAGGATTGGTCCTAATAACGTGCACGATATTTTAGATTCCTTAGAAAATCATTGAGAATTTAAACGGCATATTAGATTTCATATTGTGCTCAAAATAGGAGAATTCATCTACCCATGGGGAAGTGGACATTACTCACGAATGATGAGGTTAAACGAGATTTTAGAAGACCATATCAAAGAGGAATTTGAAGTTCATTTTTCAAGTAAAGATCATGTTTATGAAAAATTATTAAAAAAATTTCCTGATCAAAAAGAAAAAATTCATGAAATCCTAATGCCTACTCCTATTGATGGGAAATTTGGTCCTAGTGTTTCGATGTCTTTGATGAATTTGTTACTTCCAGTATCAAAAAATCCACCATTAGTAAGACAGATTGCAAATTATTTAAGAGAAGAGAGAAAGCTCTACAACAAAGAAAAATTTGATTTGGTAATAAATGATGGGGATATGGGTTCAAACATTCTAGCAAAGAATCGAAATATTCCTAGTTTGTTTGTAACAAATCAATTTAGACCTAAATTATATAATTCAAGATCTTATCTATATCCATCATTAATCTTTGTTGCTAAACAAATTGCCAAGGCATCAAAAATTCTTGTTGCAGATTCACCTCCACCATATACAATGTGTGAATATAATTTGAATTTTATTAAAGAAGTACAAGAAAAAATTACTTATGTTGGTCATTTTACAAATAGTAAAGAAATTAAAAAAGAAAAAGAATCAGATCTTGAAAAATTAGTTAAAGATAATGAATTTGGGTATTGGATGCGAACTGGAAATAAATCAACTAATGATGGTACTGGTCAAAGATATGAAGAAGTATTTCATCAAAATGAAATGAATGATGAAAAAAGAATTATTTCTCATGCAAGAAATAATCCTGACATAGATTCAGTAATTGGAAAAGATGGAAAAAAATATTCAATAACAGAAGCTTTAGAAAGAAAAATTGATTGGATTCAAATTGATATTGGTTTTCTCTCTGAACAAGAAAAAGACACAATTTTGAATTTATGCAAATATGCAGTTGTAAATGGATCTCATACAGTTATGGGTGAAATAATGGGTGGGAAATCAAAACCAATAATTGGAATTCCAATTTATGATGAACATACTAACAATATCAGATGGGCAGAGGAGAAAAATCTAGGCGTATTAGCGATTAAAACTAACCAAGTGACTCAAGGCATATCCAAAATTAAGGAAAATTATGAAGAATTTCAGGATAGTTTGAAAGAATTTTCAAAGAACTTTGTTCCTAATGGAGCAGAAAATTCAGCAAAAATTGCTGCTCAAACCATAGAAGAAAAGAGATAATACATTATTTTGATGATTTTGTTCGTCTGGCACGCGGGATTTCGATGGGCGAACGGACCGAAAGGGATGATGAAAAAATCCGCGTGTCGGGCAATATCGATCAGTTCAGATTGTGGGAACGCTTTTATGGAAAAAATTAAGCCAAATCATCAGTGCCTAACTGTCCTGAATGTACATCACGAGCAAAAAAGAAGATAGAAGCAAAATACATAGAAGATTTTCCGGAAGAAGAAGACAGAAGTAGAGACGCTTTATTCAAATTATTTGATGAAATTGACATTCCAATGAAAATGGATGAGAAGAATAGAAGACATTTCATTTGTAAACGGTGTGGTTTGTATGCAACAAGAGAAGAAGTTTCAGATATTAGATTCAAGTTAAATCAGAAAGAAAGAACACGTGATGACAAACACGATGACTATCTTGAATGGTGGTCAAAAAGTAAAAAAGAAAAAGCAGAAACCGTAGAGTAGATTTACCATGGTAAAAAAGAAAGAAGATGAAATTCCTGAATGGGTTACTGATGAAATTCAAAATGCTAAATTTAAGAAACCTGAAGAACAAAAAAAACAAGGTTACATTTTAGAATTCTATTATGAGGACAACAAGATTGATGTTCAATTGTATGATGCAGTAGAAGATGGACGACATATAGTAACTATGGATGTTCCAAAAAAAGTAAAGATTGATGATTTACTAAAAGGTGAAGTTTATGAATTTGTATTTGATCAACATAAAGCTCCATTAAGTAAAAAAGTATCAGAATTTCTTGAAAAAGAAAAAGAAATTGATATGAAAGCAATTTACCAATTTGATTTGAAATCTTTAGAATTGTTAGATGTAGGCTCTAATGGTGAATCTACAGATGATGTTTCAGAAGAAGATTAATCTTTTTTCATAGAATCTAATTGTTTTTTGAAAGCTTTTCCCATAATTGGATTAATTAAATATGGAAATGTGTTTTTGAACCAAACTGCACCTCTAACTATAGATGGAACTATAATTTCTAATCTAGGGGAATTTGCAGCCTTTAGAATTGCTTTTGCAACGGTTTTAGAACTAAGTGAAGTTGGAGAAAATTTTGGTATTTTTTCAAATGATGGATGTTCAAAGAAATTTGTCCTAACCATAATAGGGCTAACTATTGTAATTCCAACTCCAGTATTTTTTAATTCATGTTTTAGTCCTTCTGAAAAACCCAACATTGCAAATTTTGATGCACAATATGAGGCAATTCCGGGTAAACCAAAACTTGCAGCTACTGATGCAACATTAACTATGTGACCTGATTTTTTATCCAACATTGATGGAAGAAAATTTTTGATGCAGTAAATCATTCCAAAATAATTTGTTTCCATTTGTGATTCTATATCATCAATACTCAAATCAGATACAGATCCATAGATTGCAAAACCTGCGTTATTTACTAAAATATCAACTGAATTAAATTTCTCTAAAACTATTTTTGACATTTCTTTAACTTGATCTTTTTTAGATACATCACATTGACAAGTAATAGTAGTAACATTGAATTTTTTTAATTCATCTGCAACTTGTTCAAGCTTTTCTTTTGTTCTTGAAACTAGAACTATGTCGGCACCTTTTTTTGCAAATTCTATAGCAGATTCTTTACCAATTCCTGATGATGCACCTGTTATGAGAACAACTTTGTTTTTGAAATCCACAATTTTAAAAAAATCATTTTAAGATAAAGTGGTTTCTATTAGAAAAATACTGTATAGAAATCAGAATTTAGGCTCATTTACTAGTTATTTCCTTTCCATAGAGTGAATATCGAGACACCAGAACTAATAATCCAAACCAGAAAAATAATGTTTTAATTGAATTTGCAAGTTCTATAGTATTCAAACCAGATTGATATGTTCTTAAAACTCGTTCAAGATTTTTTTCACATTCTACATTTCCATTACATGCGTCTATTTGATAGGGAATTTCTTTGATTTTATTTACATATTCTTCTGCTTGTGCACGTTCATCTTGAATTATGAAAGAAATTATAATTAAGATTATACCTCCTATTACACCTGCAATTCTAGGATCTAGTTCATCACTCACAATAACAGTTACTAAATCGTGTTAATAAAACACATTTTTAAAAAAATCATCATTATGGATTCAATCTAGATGTGAAAAAGGCAACATCAAAAAAATAATCAATAATTAGGGCAGGGGGAATTTTTTCGTTCTTCATCATCAAATTTATGATGAATTGGATTTCCACAGTTATCATCAAAAATATTAAAGAATTCTAATGGAATTTTATGTTTAACATGATGAACTCCTAAATCTTCACCACTAACAAAATTTGCACCATTGTCGTCATTTAGTTTTTGTACGTATGATTTTGCAGAATATATGTTTCCTTCATTAGCTTGAGACATGATACGAACGGCCAACGTAATTGCTGAACCAATCAAATCTTCCCTCCCCACGCTATCATTTACAGATTGCACCGTTCCATGATCCAATCCAACTCTAAGAGGAAGATCTTTTTGTTTTTCTTTAGATTGGAGATATTTGGCCAAATTCAACGCATCCTCAAAATCCTTGAATGCGATAATATATCCATCACCAACACATTTAATCCAGAAATTTGAGGTCGATACAGAATTTCCAGGTTTTGGTAGACTGGTCGATCTTTTTTTTGCTCTTAGCCAATCAAAAATCCATTTAGAAAGCAGGTTAAATTGATCAATTTGTTCCTGTATTGATGAACCTCCATCTTGAGAAATACTCTTACTAAATCCAACAATGTCCATTGAAATTACCGATACCTGATCCTTTTGGGATGATTCAATCACAAATTTTTGATTAGGATCTACCAATACATCAAATATTTCACGGTTGGCGGTAATCACATTGCCATATTCATTTGTTATTTGATCAAAAACAGGGGGATTTTGAACTATAGTACAACGTTTTGAGGCGTAAAATTGTCTCAAGTATTGACTTCGTGAGATCATAAATGACAATAGAATGGTATGTGCGTAATTTTTTCTGATAGAATTAGAAACAGTGGCATTATGTTCATTGAAGTTTTTTTGTAATGATCGATTAACAATTGTTCCAAAGTTTTTTACACTTGAAAGAATTAATTGCGAATCTGATGTGTTATCAAAAATTATTTCTTTAAATGTTTTAGTTGGAAATATTTTTCTTTCATCTTTTGGAGTTATGGTAAGATCATATTCAAATAAATCCTCTTCACTTTGAATATGAAATTCTATAAAATCATAAATTGTGGTAATAAGTGATTGTTTTTCATCGTCATTTAATTCAGTGTTATTTTCAAATTTAATTAAGATAAAACCATGCCAGCAGAGTCTTACTTCAAAAAATTGTTTTGAGGATTTTGATTTTAATTGTTGTGGGAACTCTTCGTTATGAGTTCCAGGAAATTTTACATGAAAAACAAATTCATGATTATCAACGAATTGAACTGGTGTTTTGAAGAGTCGGGAAAGTAATTTTTTAACAAATGGAGGATTTCGGTTTATTCTTGCAATAAGAATACTACCATATGAAACAACCATAGTGTAGTCCTAGTTATTTAAGCATGAAATTAATGGTCTTAAGGAAATTTCATCATAGTGAGTGTTGACACAATTTGAAATATTTTTTAAAATTGATAATTGTTTTTCAGATAATTCAGATACAAGTTGTTCTGCGCGACACATGCCATTTGATGTAAGATTGTATATCAGATAAGGTATTCCATGTTGTCTCCTAATTTCAGAATCGATTTCGCCACATAACAAATTAAGAAGGTTTCTAATTTCTTCATCTGCTGGTCCCCATTTGTTGCTAGACTTGAATTGAAATGAAGGAAGGAAATCATCTTTCATATGGTAAAGTGCTAATTGTAATCTATTGTATCTTTGAATTTTATGATCTTTTGTAAAATAGAGTAAAGTTAAAACGGATTTTTCCAATTGATTGATTTTTTGTTCATTTATTGATATTTGCATACTATATGATCGCCTGTAACTGTAAAAACGGTGTCAGGTTTAAGAATTTTTACTTTTTCATTCTAGCCGATCAATTTTCAATGGATTTTTTCCTTAAAAATGCCAAAAACAGGCACAAGTGGTTTATTCAAAGAGTTCAAGTATCTTCTATATACAGCATATATCGAATCCACATTATGGTCAAAACCCTCCGTATCTCAGACGAGAATCACAAGGAAATGCTGAAGATTCAGGGCCAAATTCAATCCAAATCAGGTGAATTTACCTCAATGGATGATGTTATTGCAGAATTAGTGAAAATTTATCGAAAGCGAAAATGATTCTTTTTGTATTTATTAATTTTTTTTGATTTTAGCATATTGTTCCAAATTTGTTTTTCTGAATCACTCACTTGTAATGAATCCATAAATGTTTCAGGTGTTTGAGGAATTTTTAGAATATGTCCCTTTGAACAAAATAATTGAGAATCCATATAATTTGTTTTAAAATAATCTAAAATTCTATCTTCATTCAAACAAACATTACAAATACGTCCTTCACCATAATCTCTTTGAATTTTTTTTGCATGATGATATTTTATATCTCTAATGGAAATTTCGTTAGGCCATTGAATTTTTGTGATTTTTTTCTGTAATTTAGCTGATTTGATTTTAAATTTTTTTCTCAGATTATTTCTGTTAAATCTATTATATTTTGTAGAATTATGATGTATTTTTTTAATAATTTTTGACCAAATATGATCTATCTTCTTTTTAAATCGCTTCTCTTCAAATATTTCTAAACCTGTAAATTTTCTATCATATTCTTTACTCAAAAATTTCCTGTATTGTTTTAGTTTATTTTTTGATTTATAAGAATAATTTCTTCTACCTCTATCTTGTATTTCTTTTATTTTAATTAATTCTAAGTTAATTAATTGTTTGATTGTTCTTTCCAAACTTTTTCTCAAAATTCCAAGTTTCTGTTCTAATTCTGGAATACTAGCTTCTTTGTAGTCAATAAAATAATCTACAACAGGTATAATGTAATCTATTTTTTGACTTTCAGATTGAGTAAGAAGAAAATTTTTTCACTCAATTCCAGATACACCCACTCATTTTTTGGTTTACTAGTATATGATGATTAAGAAAAATGAGAAAAATCATAAAAAACAGCCTCAGTCACGCATAACAATTTGTCTTCCAAAAAACCAGATTAGACAAATCGATGAGGCCAGAAAGGACATTCCTAGAAGTAAGTATCTTCAAAGAATGATAGAGAATCAAGATGGTAAAGTCCCAACTGATTCTAGCAAAAAGAAGGATGATCCACATGAGCGATAAATCTACAATTGCAGTCAGAAAACCAACAAAAGAAAGACTACGAAAGTTTGGATTTCTTGGAAATACCTATGATGAATTACTCAATGAATTGATGGATCACATAAACACATGTGATATGTGGTGGTACAAGCGATATGACTAAGATTGCAACTATTACACCGATAATGTGGGATGAACATCTTCTCCTTTCTTTTGATATAAAATGGATTGAATTGTTTGGAAAAACTCCAGAGTTTAAAGTCATTCTTGAAAAGAATCGATTGATTCTCCTAGGTCCAAAATTAAAGGAGAAAAATAATGTCTGAACAAGTTACTCAAACCAAGACAAAAGGTCATGTAAGTGATTTCTTTGTAGAATCAATTTTAGTAAATGGGAAACCAAAATTTCTTGCATATGAGAAAACAGAAAACAAACTTGTTGTAAGGGAATCAATTCTATATGATGGTCTTGTTAAACCCCTCAAAGAATCCCAATGTGGTTATGTTCCATATTCATTTACTGAAGATGAACTAGATTATATCAATACACCAATATCAAAAGAAAAGATACTAGATGAAATAAAATCACAGGTTGACAAATATGTTGTAACTGATGATTTAACAAGACATCTAATTCAAATTGATATTTTGTTAAGTTATTGTCAAGAATGGGTTACTACACTACACTTTCCATTTAGTGTAGGTGATACTGAATCTGGTAAAAGCACAATTCTTCATCTAGCTTCATGGTTATGTTATAGATGTCATCTAGGTGAAGACATTCCATCTGCTGATGTGTATAATTTTCTTGGAAAAGATGAAGAAGCATGTGGAACAATTGCTGAAGATGAGGCTCAAGGTTTACATCCAAACTCTGAAAAATTACGTATGTACAAGAGTTCATATTCTAAAGGTTCCAAAAAAGCACGAATTTTAGGCACAGATTCACTAGGAAAACACCAAGTTTTCTACAAGACATTTTGTCAAAAATGGTTTGCAGGAGAAAAAATTCCAAATGATAAAGGGTTTGTTGAACGATTAGCCGTCATTCATATGATGTCAGGTATTCCTAAAGGAAACATAAAGAAACTTTCATCAGAAGAAAAGAAATCACTTCAACAGTTACGAAACAAACTACTTGTATGGAAATTACAGAACATAATGCAAATACCTACACCCATTAATTCAAAATTAAAAAATAGAGATGCTGAGTTGTGGGATGATTTTATTTCTACTACTATTGATACAAAATACTTTGATAAAGCAAATCAGGTTGCACAATTCTATATATCACAACGTCAAGAAGGAATAAAGAATAGCATAGTTGCAAAACTCTTTCAAATCATTTCATCAAACCTTGATAAAAATTATCAAATTAAAGCACTTGATTTGTGGAATCTTATCATTCATGACAATCTTGACCTGCCAGGTACATTAGATCAATCACAAAGAACTTTTTATCCTGATGAATTTGGAACAAAAATAACTATGAATAAATTGGCAAGTATTCTTGAGCAAACCTTTCATGCAAAAAAGAAGCACAACTATGTCTCAAAAAATAACAAATATCATAAAATTACAAGTTATGTGTTGTCAAAAGATTTGATCACTGCATTTGCAGTAAAGTATGGAATTGATACAAGTGGTCGAAGTAGTCAAGGTAGTCTAATGAAATCTGGGTAATTAGACCACTTTGATAACCTTGACAACTAGTTTTGGTACGGTGTTTTGATAAATTCTTTCAATTCCCCATACGCACCTAGAGGTTAGGGATGTTAAGTTTCTCTTAATGACGTGGAGATTTACAGCCGTAATCATTTTCTATCTTTACAGGGAGTATACACCTAGATTTTATTGGATTTGTGGGATTTATCCTGGAACGAAAATGTTTTGTTTCCTACAATTAATGGTTCGAAACTATCTGATTGGGTATCAACCTAGATTTTCTCCAAAATTATGTTATAAAATTAGGTATGAGTTGAGGAACTATCTTAGTTAGTTTTCTACAATAGTAGGAACTACTTTTCTCTTGGGTATCAACCTAGATTTTTAGTGATTTTTTGGATTTAGTTAGGTTTGAAATCATTTCTAATTCTACAATTAATGGTTAGAACTTGATTCTAGGCATAAATTCTGGTAATCTTTGTTACCTGAACAATATTTCTCAGTTGAATATTTTAGATTGATACACATCTGAATAACATTTTTTGCACTCTCCAAATAACAAAATCCAACAATCATGAAATGGTGATTCACAATTCATGAAGATTCCTCATTTGGTTTTGGAGTAGATAATGGTTTGTCAGTTAATCCATTTCCTGCCTCTGAACATCTAGTTTGATACCTACAAAACTTGCATAAACCAGATACTTCACCATTTGGAATTACACTATCTGTTTTAGCAGTTTCAATTTCTTGGATTCTAGTCTTTATCCAATCAGTCAAGTCTCTTTTTTCTACCTTGTAGGTTACAATATCAGACATGTCAGCATATACAATGTTTAGATTCTCTACTGGCACATATTCTGAAAACATTGTATCATAGCATTGTAATTGAAGAATGTGTTCAGGTTTTGGCAAAAATCCTTGCTTTATTTGCCATCTAACAAATTTTGTAGTTTTTAGATCAATGATTGTTTTAGTTTTCCAATCATACATGTCTAGCCTTCCTGCAAGTGTTGCTACTTTACCATTGTCTAATGGTATGTAATGCTCAATATCCATCTCACGTCATTTGTATGCATATGTCATGTTGTGTAGGAAATCACCACGAACAGTTGCCCACATACTTTCAAGAGTTGTATCTGCAAGTAATTCTTCTTGAGATACTTCTTGTTGTTTGTACAAAGACTTTCTTTGACAACCAACTAGTTCAGTTACAGAATATCTTGAAGTATAATCCTTAGAGTATAATCCATTTCTTTTTTGTAAAAAGTTGACTATACCTTCAGGAGTATCAATTTCTTCAGTAAGACTAGGTATTTTTTCTTTAGTAATAGTACTCAATTTCGCTACACCTCTAGAATTTCTCTAACTGAGAATCCTCCAAAACAAGCATAAAGAAAAGCTTGAACTAGATTTAGAGGTCTAGTATTTTCAGCAAATTGCTTGACGATATGGTCGTCACCCATTAGTTTTGAAATCTTTTGTTTCATACAATAGAATAGTGCCTGAATGATGAAGACTTTATATTGTATTATACAAATATTATTTTTACTATATGATACAAATAGCCACAGTTGGAGATACTCAAATTGTTGTTAAAGAAGGATTACGAAAAAATCCACCAGATAAGATATACATTTTACATACTGAAAATGAAAAAACAAAATCAGAATTTGAAGATGCTTTAGAAAAAGCCAAAGGAAAAGAAAAAGATCATCTAAAAACTCAACAATATAAAGACAATGCTGAAAAATTAAGAAGAGAAATTGTAAAAGAGTTTGAAATTCAAGTGGAATTAGTTAAGGTTGGAAAATATGATACATATGATGTAATCCGTGAAATTCAGGGAATTATCAGCAAAGAGAAAAAGAAAAATGCAAAATTACAAGGAAAGGATTTTGCGATTAACTTAACTGGTGGCACAAAGGCAATGGTTGCAGGAGCTGCATGCTCTGCTTATCTTGCACAAACCAAAATGTACTATGTGTTACAATACCATGAAGCAAAAGGAAAAGAACTAGTAATAGAATTACCTGTTCCACCTAGAGTAAAGAGTAGAAATACAATTTCAGGTTCTACTGAAAGTACTACTTCACGTATATTAGCAAGAATTTGGGAATTAAATCCACCTGTTAGTAGAACAAAATTATTAAAAAGTTTTGATAAAGAAGGAATGCCAACTGAAAAATTAAAGGCAGAAAAGGAAAAAGACTCTAAAACTAGTAAATATAAAAAAACTGGAAAATTCAAAAAGAAAGTTGAATTTAGACCAATTACAACAACATTACTTAATTTTCATTTGAATAAACTCGAAGACGCTGGATTAATTGTAAGAGTAAAAGGAATTGAGAAAACAAAATCAGGTAAAACCGATAGAAAAAGTACTTTTATAGAATTGACAGATTTTGGTCACCTTCATGCGGCAAATCCTGAGGCTATCGGAGATATAATTTAATACAAATATTTTTTGTATTATACAATAATTATTTGATAAGAAAGATACTGTAATGTAATGTATGCAAAAAGAAAAAAACAAACAATTCATGCAGGTTGACATTCCTGATGGGATTACATCATTTTTAGAAAAAAAGTCAGGGATTTTCAGAAATGACAAAACTCTATCATATGGAGTAACTGAGATAATTCGCTGCCTTAGAAAATCATATTATGAAAAAACTAAGATGAAGAGAAAATCAAGAAAAACACTTGATAATTTGTGGCCTACAGTAAGAGGTGATCTATTACATCAAATGACTTCAGCATACAACTGGAATGAATTGGATATGGATTTTCAAATTCCACTTGGTAATGGGAAATTAAGAACAATTTCAGGTAGACTAGACATGTATGATTGGAAAACTAGAACAATCATTGATCTAAAAACTACAAAAGATGTCTATTCACAAGCAGAAGAAGGAACTATTCCTAAAAAAGAAGATATTTTACAAATTCAATGTTATGGAACAATATTTTCAAATATTATCCCTGTTAGTCGTTTAATTCTTGTTTACGCTGATCTTAATGACATGATTGCATTTCAAATAAAAAATGAGGATAAGACATGGTGGTTAAAAGATAGAATTCTTGAACTAGAAAAATCCCTGTTAGAGAAAAATCCACCTAAAAAAGAATTTTCAAAATTATGTTATTTTTGTAAATTTCTAAATCAATGTAATCCAGATGA
The DNA here is from genome assembly GCA_965205425.1 of Candidatus Nitrosopumilus sp. Classification (GTDB taxonomy): domain Archaea; phylum Thermoproteota; class Nitrososphaeria; order Nitrososphaerales; family Nitrosopumilaceae; genus Nitrosopumilus. The sequence goes on along the minus strand of CBDBGZ010000009.1, from coordinate 802,617 downwards.
AAGTAATAATATCATAAATAATATTCAGGGATCTTCATTAAATACCTCAAAAAAGGAGACAATCATATGATTACTAATCCATTATCTGCAACTAAAGAAATTCAACAGAATTATGTTGATTTTTACAAAGCAAACTTTGCATTAGGAAATAAAGAATTAGCTAAAAAACTAGATGAATTAAAGAACAATAATAGACTTTGGAAATCTCCATTTATCTCAATCACTCAAAATTATCTTCATGGTCAAAAAGATTATGAATTAATGGCTGATGCAGATATTGATAAAGATGTTCTAACTGCTGTTGGAGTAGAAAATTTCTTCAAGCATCAAGAACTGGCAATTAAAAATATTATTCTTAATGAAAAAAATACAATTGTTTCATCAGGTACTGGTTCAGGAAAAACAGAGTCATTTTTAATTCCAGTTTTAGATACTTGTTCAAAAGCAAATGTAGAAGGAATTAAAGCAATTATAGTTTATCCCATGAATGCTTTAGCTGGAGATCAAGTAACTAGATTACGAGATTATCTTTTTAAATTAAATAAAATTAGAGACAGTAAAGGATTAAAAAAAATTACTTTTGGAATATACAATGGTGCAACTCCTGAAACTGCATATCGTGGGAATAAATTAGATCCAAAATTAGATGTAGAATTTCAATGTCCAAACTGTAAGAAAGATTCTCTTGTAGTAGAAAAAACACCTTCAAATCCAAATTGTATTCTTCGTTGTAATGAAGAAAAAGAGGTAGAATTAGATTTTCAATTATTAACAAGAGAAGAATTAAGAGATAATCCTCCAGATATTCTAATTACAAGTTATGTTATGTTAGATAGGATTCTTTTACGACCTTCAGATATTCCATTATTTGAAAATAACAAAGTCAAGTATTTGATTTTAGATGAAATGCATACATATGAAGGAGCAAGAGGTGTAGACGTATCATTACTTCTTAGAAGATTAAAACGTAGATTAGATTTTGTTACTCCTAACAATCTTGAATTTTTGTGCATTGGAACAAGTGCAACTATGTCAAAATCAAAAAACCCTACTGAGCGTAAGCAAGAAATTGCAAAATTTGCAAAAAAATTATTCGGAGTAACATTTTCCAATGATGATGTTTTTGAAGGTGAAAGAAAACCTTGGGAACTACCAGCAACAAAACAAATTGATAAACTTGAACCACTAAATATAGACGATAAATTAGAGAAAAATTTTTCTGATGAAAATTTTATAAAATTACAAAATTCTATCATAGGCTCCAATCAAGGAATTGTAGAAGATAAAAGAAAATTTCTGGGAAAAATTCTTTTACAGAATGAATTATTCCAATTTTTAATCAAAAAATTAGATGAACCACGTTCCGTAGAAGAAATTCAAAAATTATTAAAAAATGAACAAATAATTTCTTCAAAAGTAAAAAATTCAGAAAATGCTTTAGTTTTGGATGATTTGATCTGGAGTTACCTCAAAGCTGGAAGTATAGCAAAAAATCCATCACAAAATTTGGATGAACCTTTACTCAGAGTAAGCATACATAATTTCTTTAGAGTATTACCCCCAATTTTCATGTGTACTAATCCAAAATGCAGTAAAATCTTTTTTGTAAATAAAGAAAAATGTGATGAATGTAAAAAAATTGTAGAAGAATTAGGAGTTTGTAGAAATTGCTCACATGAATTTTATGTTTCAAAAGTTAGCAAATCTGACTTAGAAGATGGATTAAACGTTCCTGAAAGAAATAAAATATTAGAACTTGCAGAAAATCAACAACCAGAAGAACCAAACCCAATTAAACGAATATCATTTGATGAGTCAGAAAATGATAGTGATGAATTATGGTATTCAATGATTAAAAATAATGAAGTTGAAGAAGAAGATGAAGAAGTTGATCATAAAATTAGAAAATATAAGAAATGTCTTGATTGTGGAAGTTTTTCGCCTATATCATCATCAGTTTGTATAAACAATATTCATGAAAATATTTGTAATTCAGAAAATCTAATTCTAATTGAGACATATCCTCCAAAATCAGATGTAACATCAAGTTGGAGACCAAGAGATTGTCCATTTTGTCATTATAGTTATGGTAGTGGTTGGGCTGTAACTAAATTTAATATGGCAGAAAAACAAGCAACTGTAAATCTTTTCAATATGATATATGATCATGTTGAAAATAGAAAATTTTTGACTTTTACTGATAGCAGACAAGATGCGGCAGAACTTGCAGGTTGGTTAGATTTTGCTCATGAAGATACTGCAATAAAACAATTGATGAGTCAAAAATTGAATGAAATTATTCTGTTAGAAAAAGAGCCCATTGGTTTTGATAGATTTCAGGAAATTGTGATAGAAACTATAGAAGAAGAATGGTATTCATTTAATTTTGAATCATTTGATCGATCCAGAGAAGAATTTAAAACTAAAATATTATTTGAAAATGCAAATAGACTTAGACTTTCCTTAGAAAGATTAGGATTAATTCAATATGATTATAGAGGTTTAAACTCTTGGGAGAAATTTAAACCTCAATGGATGTCTTTATTATCAAAAATTAAACCAAATAGAACAGTTTCTTCAAAAATTGAAAATATTATTGAACTTACTTCTACATCATCTCAAGAGTTTAACAAATTCATTACAACAATTCTTAATATGATAAGAACAGAACAAGCAATAGAAGGATTAGAAGATCGACGAGGTGAGAGCAAAACATATGCTCATGGATTTGAGAGAGATGTTTCTGGTACTTCAAAGAAAATTGAAGATGGAGTAAAAATTCATAATATAATTAGAAATAAAAACAAATACATCAAATACACTCAGAAAGTTTTTGAATTAAATGATGATGATGATATAAGTTTCATTTTAGAAACAGTTTGGAATTTTATGGAAAAAAGAGGATATATTATTCCTAGAGGATTAAAAAAATTCAGATTTGCAGAGCCTAAAACTGCTTTTATGGTTTCAACTTCAAAATTACTAGTATCCACTCCTAATCATATTCAGAAATGTCCTGAATGTAAAAATAATTACATGAATCTTCCTCATAATCAATGTAGGAATTATACACGTCAAAAGATATGTCCTGGAAAAACTAATGAAAAAACGTTTGAAGATTTTTGTGAAGAAGTTGGGGATAATCATTTCTTCAAACAATTCAAAGATACTGCTCCGTCAAGAATGAGTGTACGTGAACATACAGCAGCAATTCCTGAAGAAGAAAAAAACAGAATACAAGTACAGTTTATGCCATATGCTCAAGATGAGCGTAAAATTGATGTTATTGTTGCAACCCCAACTCTAGAATTAGGTGTAGATATAGGGGATTTATCGACAGTTTGTCTTTACAAATCTCCTCCATCTCCTGCAAGTTATCTACAAAGAGTTGGTAGAGCAGGAAGAAGAAGCGGTGTTTCATTTATCAATACTTTTTTCTTTAATAGTCCAATCGATGAATTTCATTATAGAAATCCACAAGATTTGATTAAAGGACATTTTAATCCTCCACCAATAAAAATTGAAAATAATGAACTTATCAGCAGACATCTTAATTCATTGATCATAGAACAATTAGTTTTTTCAGAAACAAAAGAAATTCTTTCTAAATCTGTAATAGAATTTTTATCTGAACGAGAAGAAAATATTGCAAAAATAGAATTACAAATACAGAAAAATAAAGATCCTATTACTAGTAGTATTAGAAATGTCTTAGCAGGATTAGATCTTCCTAATGATGTAAATATCACAAACTATATTGATGAGAAATTAGAAAGTTTTGAAAATGAATTTAATGGTAACTGTCTAGAGTTTTGAAGTAAAATCTCCAAGATATTCTAAAGAATAATCATGAAAGTTTAATCCTCGTAATCTGCATGTCTCCTTTATACTCATCAGTATCTTATGAGAATCGGCACCATGAATGGTTCTATGACCGTTTGTAATTTTACGAATTATCACATTTGGTCTGATTGCCCTCTCTGCTGTGTTATTGTGTGAATCAGTTCCAGTAATTAGGAATGTAAAAAGCATTTTTCTCTCACGTTTCAATCTTTTTACAAACCTGATACAGTTTTTCTCTGTGTATTTTTTTGATATGATGTGATTAATTCTCCTTTCAAGATTCTTTTTTGCATGGATTCTTTCTGATTCTGATTTTATTTTTGCCACACCATGAGAGTCATAAATTATTTTCTTGAGATTCTTGGCAAATGGTGCAAATTCTGGTCCGGGATTCTTGTGATTAATGGTATCATTAACCTCTCTGAGATAATGGATGTGACATTTCTGGTGAGTTGTTCCAACATGGTTCCATGCAGGGTACGAATCACTTGTAATGTTGCCATTATACTCCTTGAGAATTCTCTTGGGAACATCCATTGAACGTGATTTGTCAATCTCGTAAATTACAGTCCATTTACTCACAAATGCCCACAACCAGTGGTTCTGGCCATCTATCCTCCAACTTGTCTCATCACCATGTATGTTTAGATCTTCTTTTAACTCTACAATCATTGTATCATATCTGCTCCCAAATGCTTTTGATACTATTGATACTGCATGATTAATTGCAGATTCTGTAATGTGCAGTGAGAAGAGCATCTGCAAAAGATGAGATATTTTACCATACGATAATCCGATAGTTTTTAGTGATGTGATTAGCACCATGAGCCTAATTCCAAACCTTTCATTTGACAGTACAGTGTGAATGTTACCCGAGATTTGTTTTTTGCAGTTTGTGCAGTATCGTCTAACTATCGTATATTTTGTCACAACTGCTTTTGCAGGAATGATGTCTTCTACTATTCTGGTGTATGAATCAGTTGGTTCTGAGAGTGATTTGCCACATGTGTTGCACTCTTTTTGGTCAACTGTAATGGCATCATCAATGTGTGCCCGTCTGCTTCTGCTTTTTCTAGGATGTCTTGATGTTTTCTTCTTTTTTGCAGTTTCAGTCTGGTTTGGTTTTGCTTTGATATTTCTTGCAACAAGTGTAGACACTGTTTGTTTTAGTTCTGCAATTTCTCTGTGTAGTGATTCAATATCTTTGCGTAACTGACGGTTTTCTTGCTCCAACGAGTGACATCTGTTACGATAATATTCCAGCTCATCATATACTGACAATTGTATATTGTAATTTGTCACTGATCAGAAAAGATATAGATAAAAAATATTAAAGAAAGTACTTCAAAACTCTAGACAGTTACATTTAATGATTCATTAGATGTATTCATTCAAGAATTACAAGCTTGTAAAGATGGAATAAATGATTTTGCAACAAAAGGTGATCAAGCTGATTTCTATGACTCGAACAAACTCAACCAATTATGGGAAAAACGTAAGAGTTTAGAGAGAAAACCTTTAGAAAATCATCTATTTGATGTTAATTTCCTTCCAAGATTTGCATTTCCAGGATTATCTGTTTCAATTGAGGATATGGAAGGTAATCAAATGCATGGTGGTCGTTCTAGACAATTAGCTATTGTAGAATTTGCACCAAATTGTGAAATCATTTATCGAAAGAAAAAATATCAATCTATAGGAATAGATCTAACTAATCCAGATAGAAACTTTTTCTACATTTGTAATAATTGCTTAAAATTCTATAGCACTCAATCACTAACAGGAAAAGAATGTCCATTATGTAAAAAAATAATGCATACTCCTGATTCAATCAGTTCTATTTCACCAAAAAAGATCTTTATTCAAAAAACCCAAAAATCACTTAGTGAAAGTAGTGACTATAGAGAAGCACAATTTAACATATTTCTACCTGAAGTAAATCCTGAAGAAAAACCAAGATTTGAAGTTGGAAATTACTCATTTGACCTTAAAAATTATGGAAATATTCGTCTGTTACTAATCGTAAATGATGTATATACTGATTATGCAGATCCTGATGAAATTGATCAAAGAAAAGAAACAACATTGCAAATATGTAGCAAGTGTGGTAGAGCAAAAAAACCTAATAAGAAAAAAAGAAAAGCTGAAAAACCACATTATCCACTAAATCAAAAATTCAATCGAAAAAAACAACGTTGTACAGGTTCTTGGACAAACTTAGCATTACATCATGAAATGCCTACAAATGTAATTTCCATTAAAATAAATGAGAAAATAAAAGAAAATCAGACAAAGAATCCATCTTTAACATTCTTAACGACTCTAAAAAATGCCATAATTTTTGCGGGACAATCTATTTGTGAGTCAGGTGAAGGAGAAATTTCTGGAATTGTGAAAGATGGTGAAATTATTCTATACGATAATGTTGATGGTGGTGCTGGCTATGTTGATGTAATTTTTGATAGATTTGAAGAAGTATTACGTAGAGCAAATAGAATTGTTGAAGATGAATATGAAACATATCATGAAAATTGTGATCATGGTTGTTTGAGATGTTTGTGGTCATATCGAAATAAACGTGATATTAAATTAATTGACAAACAGTTAATTTTACCACTATTACAAGAATGTTCAAACTTAGTTGTTCCGGATCAAGATTCAAAAAAAAAGCTGAACATTAAATCTAAAGACGAATTTAAAAAAAATCTTTCTTTACCTGGAAACAAAGAAAATGTTATAGAAATCAAAAATAATCTTCGTTCAGCTAAAAAGAAAATTGTGATTTTTACTCCTTTAATCTCTACAAATCAAATTGATTTTAATGATGAAGGTTTGAAAGAATGGGCAGATATTCTTGGATCAATTAGAACTGGAGAAAAAAGTGTTTCAATTACTGTTTACCTAAAACAACTCAATTTAACTAATCATTCTATTCTAAGAAAATTGATTGAGGCTGGAGTAGATGTTTTAGTTTTAAAACATGATTATTTCGAAGCCAAAAAAGACGAATTAGGAGATACACTTCTCATAGTAGATCCATATAATGAAACAAGAAAAGTTTTAGAAATTTCTGGTGCACTAACTGAAAAATTATGGAACGAAGTATCAACAATACATTATACATCTGCTGATCAACCAATTAAGGAATCATTAAAAAAAATTGAAGAGATTGAAGCAAATTCGCAAACAATTAATCTAAATGATCTTACCAATTTAGAAAAAATTGAAAATTATAGAATAAAAAGAAGAGATCGAGACAGTTTAAAAGATGCAGTAAATGTTTTTAATAAAATTCTAGATTCTGCAAATTATGAAATAAAAATTTTTGATGGGCATATGAGAAATCCTAGAGGAAATGAAAATTTGCGTTTCTATATTAGTTATCTTTGTAGACATTTAAACAAAAATGTGGTTATTCAAATTGTTACTTGTGGACATGATCATGCTTCAATAATTAGAGATCAATCGTTCTTTAATTCTTCAGGATATAATATTCAAATTGTTTCATTTGATGAGCAAGGATATGATAATCCTATTCATAGAAGATTTGTTGTTATAGATAAACAAAAATCTATTAGATTAGATAAAGGACTACGATTTCTATTTGATTATCAAAATTTTGGTACTGCTAATAATGAAACAATAATCGAAATACATTCAGCAAAAAACACAGTTGATGAAGATGTAAAAACATTTGATGATTATTGGAATTACAATAATACATCAATTTCAGGAATTAAAGAACGACCTAAAATTGATACAAGAGGTGAATCATGAATCTAAAAGAGGCTGTTAATAAAATTAAAAAAGATTTTGATGCAAAAAAACTCTCTGGAGAAAAAATCAAAAAAATTTTAGATGAAATTGATGGTGAATATCAATTCTTAACTACATTACCAAGAGATCTAAATAATTTTGAGAGATTAAAAATGAGTAAAATCTTTGCTGGTGTCACTGATAACAGTAGACGGGGTTGGTTGGATTTTCATAGATTTCCAATCACATTAGAGATTCTTAACAAAGAAAAAGTTCCTGGAGGCAAGGTAGTAATTCAAAATTGGGGTGGCCAAGAAACAAATCTGTTAGTGTATCATGGACTTTGCCCAGAATTAGAGAATTTTATTTCATTAGATGTTTGGTTACAAGAACCAAATAAAGAAAATCCTACAAAAAAAGTAGCTCATTAATTGCTTGGGAGCAGATTTTAGAATTAATCAATACAGGTGATGATTCTAAAGTCTTAGAGTTTTCTGAAAAATGTGGTATAGATCTTCCAAATGAAATTCATCCAAACCATGATCGTAATTCAAAATTAGTAGAAAAAAAATGGTATGATAGTTTATACGATTGGAAATATGCTTACTATCTTTTTGATGATGGAAAAACAATAATGTCTCATAATTCTCCAATTAATTTTAAAAGAATTTATTTAGATTCAAAAACAAAAGATGAAACATTTGTAGGAATTAGAACAGCTATAGGAAGATTAATCTCAATTAAAAATAATATAATTACAGTTTCTATTCCATGTTTAAATGACAAAGAAAGAACTTTTGAATGGGAATTTTCAAAACGTCTTGATAAAACAAATTTTCAAGAAAATAAACTGTATTTCTTTCAAATATACAAAATTGTAGGAGAATCTGAATTAGAAACGCACGTTCAACATATGGAAGAGGCAGAACCAGCAGATCTTTTAGGTATGTTTTTATCACAATCTATGCATTTACTGTATTTAGGTACATCAAGACTTAAACTGATTAATCAGAAACAATTTAAAAAATTATTTTTGTATATGTATAATCAAGTATGTAGATTTTGTGTAAAAAATATAGATGAAATTTCATCAATGGATAGTTTAACTTGGATTACAATACAACCTGGTTTTACAAGAACTTTTACAAGATGGATAGAAAATGATCTTTACTTTGTTCCTCCCCTTCTAAGGAAACATATGGAAAATAACAATCTTGAACCTGAAATTAAAAATTTTATTATTCAAAGATGTGATGAAGCCTTTTTCAAAAAAAACATAGACTGTGTTTCTGAAAATCCTAATGAACTATTAACAAAAAATGGAAATCGTATATTTTCATCAAGAAAAGAAATTGGAAAAATAAACTACATATATCATTTTATTCGTTTTCTATTAGCTGAAAAACGCTTCATTTTGGGTGTTCAACAAAATCCAGAGTATATTCATAATAGAGATATAGAAATCAATTGGTTAAAAAATAAATTCAAAAATTAATTCGTTTTTTGTAATTTTTTAAATGTCAATACAAAATCAAAACGTAATCCATTTTCTTTATGCTCTTGAACAACAGAATTACGAGAATAGTTCATTGTTGAAATATCATCTATTTTCAAACCAATATCTTTTGTGAATTTAAAAATTTCTTGCCATGTTCTTTCACTATGAGTATTGAAAATGAATGTTAATCGTTTATTGGGTTTCAATACTCTAATCATTTCTGATACTGTATCTTCTAATAATTTTAGATAGTTTTCAATATTTTTATTCCTACTTTTTGAATTACTAATAATAATTTCATTTTTGTAATTTACTTTATTTTTTAACCAACTATTCCACATCTGACTTAATTCCAAATATGGAATTCTATCTCCATGAGGTGGATCAGTAATAATATAATCAATAGAATTGTTAGGAATTTTCTTTAATCCTTGAATGGCAGATTTATTTATTAAAAAAATATCTGTTTTTTTCAATTTTTTAAAATTTGTTGCAAATTCAGGTTTTCCAAATTTTTCTTGTTGTATTTTTTTTGCTGAAAGTATTTTCATATATCGTGTTACAAAACAATTCCAAACATTCAATTCAAAATGTTCATTTGGAACCCAATATCCAATTATCCAACTTCCTACCTTGCGTGTACTTAATTTCTTTTTTTCACCATTAATTATAGAATTATTTATTGCAAATACCATTTTGCTAGTTTGACCCAACATAGATGAAAAACATAATCGAAATATGTCACGAATATTTTTGTCACGAATTTTATTGATTTTATCAAGTAAAATCGCTAGTGCAGTCGTATTTCTAGGGGTAAAAAGGTCACAAACTCTAGATTTTGAATTAGCGTTTATTCTAGGATTATCAAATAGTTTGTCTTTTGGATAGAAATGTTTTATTTTTGCATATGTAAATGATTTTGCTAATTGAACATCAGATAGAGTTGGTTTTAATTTTACCATTTTTCCATTTTTGTATCTTATTTCATTTAGTTTTCCATCTATCCAAACAAAATGTGTAGCAACATATGTTTTTTTATTTCTTTTAATTTTATAAAATAAATTTATTTTTTCTTTACATTGATTTTCAATTTTTGAAAATTCATTTTCAAACTTTTCAATATCTACTGGAGTTAAGATTCCTTTAGTAATTGCAAAAGCTGTGGGATTAATATCAATCCCAATTGCTTTTCTTTTTGAATTATATGATTCAATTAATGAAATTCCAGATCCTGAGAATGGATCTAATACAATATCATTTTTCTTGGAAAATTTTTTAATATATTCATTAATTAGATTGTGAGGTTTTTTTGCCCAGTATTTATGCATAGCATAGATTGTTGAATAGATTTTTGGGTCAGTATCAGAATTTGATATTTTGTCACCATATAGTAATTTAGATTTTATATTTTTCAATTATCTACAAGAAAATGATTTAACTTACATATGTGTATTGTGTTCATAGCATATCCGGCTGAATCTCTAATAAGACTTCCATTATTGAAATCAGCAAAAGATGGAAAAGAACATTCTGTTTTAGATATCGAAAAAGTTCTTGCTAAAAAGTTTAAACTTACTAATTCTGAAAAAACTAGAATTAAAAAATCAGGAGGAGAACGATTGTTTCTACATCGAGTGAGATGGTCAAGAACTATTCTAAAATATGCTAAACTATAGTTTAGGCATATAAATTTTGAATAAACTGTCAAGTATTTTAACTCAAAAGATCTAGATCGTAGAATCAATTCATGAAACCATGTCAAAGAGTACAAGACAATCCAAGGTTTCCTCTGGAAATCAATTCATGAAAGGTACAAGCATTAATTTTTTAAGAAAAGTATGCAAGAATGAAAAAAATGCAAAAGCAAAGATAAGATTAAAGGCTGCAATACTAAGAAAACAAAATATTCCGTATTCTGTGATATGTGCAAGTCTGGATGTCATACCATCAACTCTGTCCTACTGGCTAAATCGAATGGATGAAGAGGGAATATCTGCATCACACCGCAAGAAATATTCTGGTTCTAGATGTTTTCTAAATGAAAAACAGCTAGTATCATTAAGAAATGATCTAATTTCAGGTCCAGAAAAGTTTGGATTTAACCAATTCATGTGGAGTACAAGAATGGTAATTACACATGTGAATAAAAAATACAACACCCTATACTCTGCAAGAGGAATGCGTGAATTGCTGCACAGAATTGGATTCTCATCAAAAAAACCACGTCCCACACATCACAAATCAGCCTCAAAAGAGGAACAAACCCGTTTTAAAAAAACGCAAAAAGGAGTATCAAAAAATATTCCAAATTGGGATACACCACACTATGTCTGGATGAGTCAACAAACAAGATAGCACCTAACATAAAGCGCGGATGGTATCTTGCAGGCAATAACATTACCACACCAATTAATTACACTCGAGAAAAATTTCAATCATTTGGTGCATTGGGGGATGACGGCGTATTTTTTTGTAGGTTCTATGATAAATCAAACACAGACTCATTTCTTGATTTTTTAGAATCACTGCAGAAACAATTTGGCAAGAAACTGTTATTATTTGCAGACAATGCATCATACCACAAAAGTGTCAGAGTAAAAGAATTTCTCAAGAAATCAAAAAGAAATGTAATCATAAGATATTTTCCTGCATACACCCCAGAACTCAATCCAATTGAGGTACAGTGGAGAGAAGAGAAAAATGGTAATGCCAATACATTCTTTGCAAATGGAACTGAGATGAGAAAACACATGCAGAAGAGACTAGATAATGGAGACGTTCGAGTTGTTAAAATATTCAAATATTTAATGCCTTAACTATAATCGAGTATCCAAAACCTGGATTTTATAAAATAACTCCACGTGGACTAAAAGTATTGAAAAACCCCAGTAGATGGGAAAGTACATCAAATTACACATTCTAGGAAATAATTATTTTTGTTATTTCTAAAGTAATGAATAATTATCTTTACAAAGAAATATTTGAGAATTTCAATTGATATTATTGGTTTGTGATTTTGTACATTAGTTTCTTCTGAGATAATCAAATTAGCAATTATCCATGCATTGTACAAAATCAATGAATAGTAAAAATACAACAATCTTATGGATTGGTTTGAACTGGTGGTTTTTGGTCTGAACCTTCCCACACATGCATAGCCTGTTTCAATTCCCCAACGTTTCTTGTAATCAGTTGGAATGTCCTGTATATTTTCAGATATTTCTTTTGGTGAAATATTTGTTGCAAACACAGCATACTGATCAATAATATTTGATTTTTTTCTTGCATTTTTGTTTGGCAGAATAACTAGATTAAATGATTCTACATGTCCTGATGATGATTTTATCGTGTATGGCGAGATTGACTTTCTATCTCCATTAACGTATTGTAAAATGGCATCTTTGATTCGAGAATTCTTTTTTGCAGGCATTAGAAATTTTAAATTCTTTTGTTTTATTTCTGAAATTGTTCCAGCTGTGAAAAACTCCCTATCCACTAGCAATAGTTTAATCTTGATTCCATTATTGATGCCATCAGAGAGTAATTTACGCACAAAATCGGCATTTGATTTGTTGTCATACAAAGGATAACAACCTAATTGAGCCCTGATTCTTTTTTCAACGCACTGCATGGTACAGTAACTCTCAAAAGAGTTTGTACTGTTTTTAGATTTTGATTTTATTAAAGAATGGTTTGGCAATTTGTCATATCTTGGGATTAGATGTTTGTCAATTGCCACAGTAACTGGTTGCTCCAATACTCCCAATTCTTGTAATTTTGATATGGTACTATCCAGTGAACGATGTAATTGAATTTGCATTGTTTTTTGTGATATTTTTGATATGATTTTTCTCAACCATGAAACCCGTTGGAGAATGATTCTGGGATTCCATTGCCAGTCTCTTCAATCCTGATTCTGCATACGAATTTCCAAGACACAATGACATGACAGAATTGTGTGCATCTGCATTGTGGAACCGTGAGTTATTTTTATCAGAACACGGAAACAATAAGATATTGTACATTATTTTAGCGACAATATCAAATGCTTTTGATAGTACTACACCTTGGTGTGTCATGGTATCAAATGAAGTACAATGCATATTTGATGGAGTGACATACTTACATCAAGCTTTTTCTATCTGAATAATTTGAGAAAATGATCGTTATTTTTTGATCCGAATTGAGCACTTTCCTATCTACTGAACCCACCTACAATCCTAAATGATGCTTTTTTGTCTCAATTTTCTGAATTCAAAAAATGGCGTAGGCGTAAATAATAGATATAATAAAAATAATATTTGTATTATACAAATAAGAATCTACATCATACTATCTGTATTATAATGTATGAAACAACAAGTTTTCTATCAAATGGGTGACGGCCATATCGTCAATGAGGAATATAATATTCCTGAAAATTATGACAGCTTTGTATTCCAAAATTTGGAACAAAGTTATGTCATTGAAAATCATTCACTTGACAGACATTATGATTATGTAATGTCTAGTTTAGGAAATTCCTACAGAGGAGTAAACAAGTATGTTTATGGAAATACAATAGGTGCAATCAAAACCATTGTTAATTGTAAAAAGCAACATGCTAGACGTACTGAAAATTGTAAAGAAGCAATAGCATTTCTACATCAAGATATGATGATGGCGACTAATTCAATACAGATGATATTGTTACTCTTTGGAGTAAAACTATCAACGAGACAAATTCTCAGAGATTCTGAACAAGTACTATCTGAAAGAAGACCTGATTGGATTTCAAATCTAGGAGGTAGATACTGAGATGCATGGTCAATTAAGAAAGACATTACCAAAACGTATTGATATTGCAAATGTAGAACATGAAATCCAAAAAATGGAAGCAGAATTAGATTGCTATAGAGGGAAAATCAGGATTTTTGAAGAAACAATATTAGAACAACAACATATTCTATCAAAACTTCAAGAAAGATACAATGAACATATGCTGGAGGATTCAGATTGTTAAGAAGAAAGGAATGGATGACACTACGTTATTGCAAAGTATGTAATCTAAAAGTACTGATCAGAACAGGTGATAAATTATGTAATAATTGTAGGAGAAATCAAAATGAGTAAAGTGTGTCCTAATTGTAACAGTGAAGATACTAGTATATTTTTAATTGCACCAAATGTATCTCAAATTAAACCAAAATCAAAACCAATCTTTTGTTGGTATTGTGAGAATTGTAGGAATGAATGGCAATGAGATGTAAAATCTGTGAAATTCCTCACAAGAACACATCTAGGAATGGAATTTGGGTAGAATTTGGTGTTTGTAGAGGATGTTTGTTCCTTTTAGAGATGTTTTCATGGAATGGAGCAAATCTGAATCAATATTGGAGAAAGGATTTTAAAATTTAGATTTTTTTGTTTTTTTATTTAATTTCTTTAATTCTTCTTCTAATTTTTTGATGTAATGTATTGCAACCACATAATTTGCAAATGTAGCGCCAAACATGTTCATGAATGTATATGATGAATTCAAGCTATCTTTAGGAAATAATGGATCATTTTCTTGAGCTAGTCTAGTTGAATCATCAATATCTTTACTCCATTTTTTGAAATCTTGCTTTAATTGTAATACAGATTTTTTATCTGGTTTTTCAGATAGCCATTTTTCAAGACGTGCTTCACGCTTGCGAAGAATTTGAATAATCTCTTCTCTTGTAATCATTTCATAAATTCTGGAACTTGAAGACTGTTATCTCTTGATTGTAGTTTAAACTCGTTGAACTTTGCTTCTAATTCTGCATATTTCATGGATAGTGTTTTTAAATTCTTCTCAACTTCTTTAAAATCAGAGATTGTAAGATGAGGTTCTGCTTCTAGATACATTTTTTGTCTTTTTTCAGTAGATAGTTGATAGTACGTATCCATATAGAATCCATGACCCATTAATTCTTCAGCAAAGTCTCTTCCACAAACATTTCCAACTGTAGTTCTGAAAAACTTTCTAAATGCATGAAAATGAACTACCTTTCTGCCATTTTTATTCCTAGAATCAAGTTCAGGATTTTTTTCAAGGAAATATCTGAAACTTCCATGTAGTAAACTTTCGGCATGAAGATGTGGAGGTTGTTTTGGATTTGATTTTCGTTTTAGATTCTTCATTTTTGATGTTCTTCCAAAGATTTTGATTTCTTTTAGATGAAGATTTTTGCTATTTTCATTCCATTCAAAAGATCTTGAGAGGTATTCTCTTAGGGAATTGGTAGCTTCTGTTGTAAGAAATGTTTCTCTTTCAGTTTTAGTTTTTGTAGTTTCTGCTCGTAAACTAATTGTAGTCGGATGAGTTGTGAAATCAATATCATCTAATTCTAATTGTACTAATTCATCTAATCTTATTCCACTAGATGAAAGAACTAAAACAATGGTTTGTAGTTTGGGAGGTAGATTTCTTTGTAATTTTGCAATTAATTCTTTGGTTACAGGTTCTTCTCTCTGTCTAATTATTCGTGGAATACGAACCATTTGTTTGTAATCTTCAGAATTAAATCTTAAACCCAAATTTCTAAGATATCCTTTAACAGCAGCCATTCTACTCATTATTGATTTTGGTTTGTAATTATTAGAATCAAGAAATACAACATATTCATTTAGAATTTTGTAAACATCTAGAGATTCATTATTTACTTTCTCAACAAATTCAAATTCATCAATAGAATATTTTTGTGATAAAAATTCTCTAAATCCTGTTTTGTGTTTATTTGTAATAGCTAAACGATAGGAACTGACTGTACTATGACTGTGAGATATGATGAAAACTGATGTTAAATAATCTTCTAATGATTTATCTAAAACTTTAAGAGACATAGACCATATTATTACACATCATATATAATAGTTATAATTTATATGATATATATATTATATATAGAGTGGTTTCTATGAAGACTGGGATTTTGGTATCTTACTCAAGGCTAATTTAACTAAAAGTAACCATGTAATCACAATTGGAACATAATATGTTGCAATTCTCCAACCAATTACTGCATCCCAACCTACAACTCCCTCTGTAATTTCAAATGCAAATGGATCTAAATTATTCAAATATGCAATGATTCCAAATTCTGCAAGACCAGATCCGCCTATAGTAATTGGCAAATTTCCAATTGCATTTGCACCCATAACTGCCATGATAGAATCAAATGCATTAATTGTAAAGTCAGTTCCCATTGCAATAATCATAAAGGAGATTCCATAAAATGACCAAGATACTAATGAAAACAAGAATGAAACAACAAAGATTTTTTTAGATTCAGAAGTTTTTAGGTTTTCTCGGCTCATAGTACATACTTCTTCCATCCAAGTGTTTGTTTTGTCTATGGCTTTAGATCCCTTTTCTTTTCCAAATCTTGTTGCAAGGTTTTCTAACACTTTAGGAACTTGGAAAGTATGTTTGGAGGAAAGGAAGAACATTACCATCCACAAAGATGTAATTATAATACTAGTAGCCAA
Organism: Candidatus Nitrosopumilus sp.; assembly: GCA_965205425.1. Lineage (GTDB taxonomy): Archaea > Thermoproteota > Nitrososphaeria > Nitrososphaerales > Nitrosopumilaceae > Nitrosopumilus. The sequence continues at coordinate 786,026 of CBDBGZ010000009.1, read as the reverse complement.
GATAACTGCTGCAACCACATATGCACCACTAAGTAATGCAATTATTCCTGCCATAATAGAAAGTAAACCTGCTGCAAATACTTCAGTTACAATATCCATTATTGCAATCCATGCAGATTTTGCAGGTTTTGCACCTTTCTTATGCAGATAATAAATTACAACAAATTCGGCTCCAATAAACATTGGAGTTGTAAATTTAATAAATTCACTACCAACTCTAACTCCAACTAATTTAAAAAATGAATCAAAGTTACCAAGATATTTTCGTGTAATATATGCAAATTTAACTCCTTGAAGACCCAATTTGATCATCATGGCAACAATTGCGCCAACAAATGGAAATAGTCCAATTGCAAGTACGTCTTCAATTTGAATATCAAATTGAATAGCAATAATGAAAATAGGAATTAATGTGATAGGAATAGCGATTAATCTCCAGTTCATTTGATAATTTTTTTTAGGAATCAAATATGAAAGTTGAGTAAATTTCCAGTCAGAGAAAATTTATGCCTAGATTTAGGCATGGGAATTAGGTAGGATTTGTAGATTTATTTGATTTGAGTCACATTTGTACTCGATTCTTTTTTGCAGATTCCTTGAGTTTTTTCATAAACTTGTCAGTCTTTACTGCAAGCTCAAAAATGAGTTCTTGTTCTGTATCTCTAAGATCTGCACTCATTTTGTTTTATTCTCCTCAAAAAATGTGCTGAGTGATGATTTCTTATCTGTAGTTTTAATATTTTGTAATTCTTGTTTAATTTCTTCAAATAGATTATCTAGCATTTCAAAATCTGAAAGATTTCTATCTTTGAGCAGTTTTTCTACCAAGTCTTTCAGATAAGCTTCTTTTTCTAATGTGCTTTGACTCATAGATGAAGTATAAGTAAATCAATTAAAGATAAGGTGGAATTTTTCTCTAATTTAGAATGCCAATTTGGAAGTTTCAAAGAAAAAATCTAATAAAACGAGCTAGTTTGAAATATAAGCAAATAGAGAAAACTAGACGGATTGAAAACAATTTTTGTTTCAGGTACTGCAGGTTCAGGAAAGTCATTACTTTCATCAAAGCTACACGAGTATTATACAAAGAATGGAACATTTGCTGCTGTATTGAATTTAGATCCAGGGGTAGAAAATTTAGCGTATACTTGTGATGTGGATGTTAGAGATTATGTAGATTATGTATCAATAATGCAACAATATGATTTAGGTCCAAATGGGGCCATGGTAATGGCAAATGATTTGATTGCATCAAAAATTGATGAAATTCAAAATGATGTGAACAAAGTAAATCCCGATTATCTTATAGTAGATACACCTGGTCAAATTGAATTATTTGCATATCGCTCTAGTGGACGTTTTATTATAGAAAATCTTACATCAGAAGAAAAAACAAGCATATTTCTTTTTGATGGTGCATTAATCAATACTCCAGTGAATTTTGTTTCAATTGCACTACTTGCAACATCAATAAGATTGAGATTAAATTTGCCAACAGTTAATGTGCTAACTAAAACAGATCTAATTGGTGATAAATTAAAAGATATTTTGCAATGGTCTACAAATTTGAAAACTTTGGAGAATGCTATCTCCAAAGATACAGATGGGGATACGTATACTTTAACTACGAATATTTTACGAGGATTGAATTTAGGGGGATTTGCACAAGGATTAATTCCAATATCAAATGTGACTGGAGATGGTCTTGTGAATCTTGAAGGTGCTTTGAGTAGAATTCTTAATTTGGGCGAGGAGGTAGAAGATTAGATGGTATCAAAAGTTACAGTAAAAGCGCCTTCTTCAACTGCAAATCTTGGTCCAGGTTTTGATGTATTTGGATTAGCAGTAGATGCATTTTATGATACAGTTACACTAACCAAGATAAAAAGTGGTATCAAGATAGTTACAGATGATAACATTCCTACAAATCCTGAAAAAAATACAGCAGGATTAGTTGTAAAGAATATGAAAAAGAAATTAAAAATTAAAAAGGGAATAGAAATTAAAATTAAAAAGGGAATCCCCGCAGGATTTGGAATGGGGAGTAGTGCAGCATCAGCTGCAGCAGCTGCAGTTGCATTTGATAAGCTATTTGGATTAAAACTTGATGGAAATTCATTGGTAGAATTTGCAGGGTCTGGAGAAAAAGCTAGTGCAGGAACAGTTCATTATGATAATGTTGCAGCTTCTGTTCTAGGAGGTTTTGTAATAGTAAGAACAAATCCCTTGGATGTTGTTAGAATTGAACCACCTTCTAATCTTAGAATGTGTGTTGCAGTCCCAACAATTGATGTTCCAAAGAAAAAAACCAAAGTATCAAGAGGAGTAATTCCAAAAAACATCAAGTTAACTGATAGTATTTTGAATTTATCAAATGCTTCAACAATTGTAGCAGGATTTATGAAAAAAGATCCAGAATTGATAGGGAATTCAATAAAGGATGTGATTGTTGAGCCTGCCAGAAAACATATGATTCCAAGTTTTTCTAAAGTTAAAAAAAATGCTATTAAGGCTGGCGCATTAGGAGTTACGATTAGTGGTGCAGGTCCATCAATCATAGCATTTTCAAAGAGTACATCTGATTTGAAAAAAATTAGTTTGGCTATGTCAAAAGGATTTGCAACTGCAAATACAAAATGTCAAACAGTTATTTGTAAACCTAGTAAAGGTGCAGCAGATAAGAGAAAATAGAGAATATGGTATGAAAAAAGCAGTCATTGTTTTTAGTGGAGGAATTGATTCTGTTTGTGCTGTATCATATTTGAAATCAAAATATGAGTTGTATGGAATTACATTTTCATATGGACAAAAAGCAAATAGCGAGATTGCAGCTGCAAAATCGTTTGCAAAAAAATTAGGATTAAAACAACATAGAATTATTGATATTGGTTTTATGAAAGAATTATACGGAAATTCTAATGTTTTAACAAGTTCCAAGAGAAAAATTCCTAGCAAGTTTGAATATTCAATTGTTGTACCAATTAGAAATGCAGTTTTTCTATCAATTGCATCAGCTTGGGCTTTTACATTAAATGCATCATTGGTAGTATATGGTGCCCATACTGGAGACAAATACTATCCTGATTGCAGACCAGCTTTTGCAAAAAAACTAGAAACTGCATTTAATCAAGGAGAGATTGACGGGATTAAATCAAAATTACGAAAAAATATAGAAATTTGGTCTCCATATCGTAAAGGTTTATCAAAAAGTGATTTATTGAAATCAGGAATCAAAGTTTTAGGTGATTCTATATTCAAAACATGGAGTTGTTATTCAAATAAAAAATATCATTGTGGAGTTTGTGAATCCTGTAACAACAGAAAAATTGCATTTGAAAAAGCTGGAATTATAGATAAAACAAAATATCTAAAATGATTTTAGTAGCTGTTCTTTAGAATTTTCTTTTTTAGAATTATTCCTCTGATTCCAATATACCAAATTAAAAAGAATGCGCCTACAATTCCCATAAACACATAGTTTTGTACTTCAGGGTTTAGTCCTTCAATTGAATCAGTGATTTTACTTGATGTGAGCATAGAAATTGCAATAACTATAACACATTCAATTGTATACCAAATCCAATTTGGAAATGATTCTTTTGGAATGTGGATGTATGGATTTGCTCCCATGATTGTGATGAAAAATATTGATTATTTAATTTTTCAGTATTGTCTATAACGACAAATCTGAGCCACGTTGTCTAATTAGTGACATTATTCCTGCTTTTTCCTCTTTATTTTCATAGATTCCTCTAAATGCTGATGAAGAAAGTTTTGCGTCATTTTTGACACCACGCATTTTCATACAAAGATGTTCAGCATCAGCCAAAACTACAACTCCCTTTACTCCTTGAGAATGGAGTTCATCAGCAATATTTTTGGTTAATCGTTCTTGGATTTGAAGTCTTTTTGAATATTTTTCAACTAGTCTGACAAGTTTTGAAATACCAAATACTCTACCATTTGGTGAATAAGCGATGTGAATTTTCCCAAAAAATGGTAACATGTGGTGTTCACACATTGAATAAAACTGAATATCACGAGCAATAACTACGTCAGAGTCTTCTGAGAATTGTACTGATAATTCTGAATCAGAATCATATCCTCCAAAGATTTCTTTGTACATATTTGCAATTCTTTCTGGAGTTTCACGTAAACCCTCACGTGTAGGATCTTCTCCAACTTCTATGATTAATTCTCTAACAAGTTTTTTTACACGTTCTTGGTCCATTTTATGATCTCACAGAAGTTTTCTAGTATTTGAACCTAAGCAGATTATTAGGCAGGTGTTAATTTTATGGAGCACCAATAAATTTGTGTAATTGTGGTACCACTTTAACATCAATGTAATTAGGATATACTAAATCGTATAATTCCAATAACAAATTTAATGATGGTTCTGATATTCCATATGTGGGTTGGATGATAAATCCATCAATGTCATCTTTAGATACAATATTGAAAATTTCTTTTACTAAATTTGAAAATTCATTAGGTTGAGTTTTTGAACTTACTACTATCTTGATGTATGTTGTTTTCTTTGATTTTACAGATGATTCTAAACATTTCATTGTGTGACCAATTAATTTTTCATAGTGTTTTGAATCAACAAAATCTGAATCTTTTGTTTTAAATTCAATTTTAACAATATCGATAAAAGGTAAAACATGATTAAACCTGTCAATATCAAAACATGATGATTCAAGGTATGTTGGAATTTTTTTATCTTGAATATGTTTTGCAAGTAATGCAACTGCTTCATGTTGGATTAGCGGATCACCACCTGTAAAGTTTACTTTGTAAGTTTGATTTTTCAAATTAGAATCAATTAACTGATTAGCATCATCAATAGAATACTCTGTTCCAGAATCAAGTGGAAGAGATTCTTTTGTATCACAATAAAAACAAGTAAACGGACATCCTGCCAGTCTCACAAAAAGAGTCTTTGTTCCATAAAGAATCCCTTCACCTTCAACTGATGTAAATATTTCAAATAATCTGACTTTCAAGTAATAATCGTAATTTTTTTCATTATTTATTCAATGAGTTTCTAATGCATTACTGGCTCTTTTGTATAAAACAAACCAGAGATAAAGAATATCACACCTAAGATTCCAATTGTACTTCCTACAAGTTCTATTTGGTTTTGAAGATCTCCTTCAATTGGAGCCCATAACCACGCCATCAAAGCACCAACAATAATCATGGGTATCCCAACACAAACAGTGATTGCTTTAGATGCCATGTTCAAATTCTTTAGAAAATGTATATGAAGCTTATGCTATCTAACTAATCGATTCTTTGATAATATTTACCAATTTAATCAATTTTCTAAATTCTTTCTTTGCATCAGAAATATTGTCTTCGGAAAGCAAAGTTTCAATTTCTTGAATCAAAGAATTTGCCTCTTCAATTTCAGGCATATCAGGATTGACAGATGTAGCTTCATCTAATGTATCCTTGATTCTGTCTAATTGCTTTAAAGCAAAATTCTTACTTCTATCAGAAGTTGAATGTGATGCATGATCACGAATATCTTGTTTGATTATTTCAATAAGAGATTCTAATTGTTCAATGGTTTGACTTGCTGCTTCAATTTCATCATTGTTTATTTGTTGACGTGCTTGAATAAACAATTGTTCAATATCAGATAAGTCAATTCCTGTATCATGTTTTTCTGATATTTTCTTTATATTTTCAAAATATTTGTGTAATCTCTTTAGTTCACTTTGAAGATCTCTATCATGTACATCAGATGAAATATTTCTTGTTTCTCCAGTAGGTTCAGAAATCATTCTTGTAATTTGTTTAAATGCTTTCATAGCGATAAGGAAATTTTCTTTGGCATTTTCTACATCATCAGGCAAAGAATTTTCTAATGATTCTACTGCAATGTGACCTGTTTGATATAATGTTTCTATATCAGAAGGAATTGAATCACCATAGATTCTATCTAATTGCTTAAAGATTTGATTATCAGCTTGTGTAGCAATACGTAATAAAATGTAAGGATCATTTTGTGCATATGCAGTACTTGTAAGTGAAATAGATCCTGTTCCAAAAATTAATACAAATATTGTAAATAATGCTAATGCTTTCATTCTTCTTGCTCCATATCCTTGCGTAGTTTTACTAGGTTCTGCATGTCTTTCTTTTCAATTTCAATAATACCATGACGTTCTAATCGTTTAACTGCACGCCACATTGTAGTTCTTGGCTGTAAGAATTTTTTACGCAAATCACTTTCAAGTACTTCTCCTCCATTATCAGAGATAAACTTCACTATCTCTTTATCATCTTCACGAATATCTGGTTTTAGTTTGAAAATTGTATCAGTATCTATTGTTTCAGTATTTGAAGAAATTTGAATTGTTTGTTTTTCTTCAAGGGTTTCATTTTTTTGTTTTGTTTTAGCAATTACTAGAATTCCAACTGCACCAGCAATTGCAACACCAGCAATTGCAGCATAGATTATATAATTTGGATCAGTTGGATTAGTCGTAACGGATGGGATAATTGGATCAACAATGATTGGGGGATTTTGTATTGTACTGAAAAGATAATCGATTTCGGTATTACCACCAGACAATGTCAATCGATTTTGATGATTTATGATTTCAGAATTTAGTGGAATATTTGTCATGCTAACTATTACAGAATTTGTTGGTAAAAGTAATGTAAAATCAGAAGGTGTATCTAAAGAAAATGTCCAAATTTTACCTTGTTTAGATACTAAATCATGAATATCATATTGTATAGAAATAACAGACGAACCAAAAGTTTCAATCAATGCTGAGTTACCAATAACGTCAGACTCAAGTAAAAAATCATTTTCACTTACGGCAACAAAATTATCAATTGTACTACCGAATAATTCAAGTTCGTAATCAGTAGTTAATGGATCCATATCAATTTCTGCAGAAACATGAGTTGTTCCATCTGGATAAACGATTAGATCTAAAACTCTAGGAGAACTGAATGAAGACTGAATTGGCATAATGGCTGCAACAATGATTATACTTGCTACCAAAAGAGGTATTTTGACCATTGTATCGAGGATACCATCAGTCCTTACAAAAAGCATTCCATCTTCTCGAAGAGACTCTTTCCTATGAATTGGTATGATTACGGGATTCATATGTTCAATACCTTAGATTCATGCTTTCGACGAGTCCCTGAAATCTCTTGAATTCCTGGAAAAACTGAAGTCCTTTTTCAGTTATCAAAAAGACTCTATTTCTGTCGTTTTTGACGGATTCGACTAAGCCTGCTTCTACCAGTTTCTCACATTTGTCTAGTACTGCATAGTGAGATAGGTTGGCTTTGCGAGAGATTGCAGATACAATGACTCCACCACGACCGCCATCAGCGGTTACGTCTAAGATATCACCCATTATGCCCATTTCGGACCTGTATTGTTGTTTTGACATGCTCTAGTATAGAACAATGTAGTTTATGAGGAACATTTTGAAACTTCACAGCGGAACACAAAGCGGAACACCAGTTTCGCCAAAAAAATACCTTGTTTTTGATGATTTTCAAAATATAGGAAAAAGATTGGTGAAAAACATGCCTAAGAATTAATCTAAAAAAATATTATTTTTATCAAAAAACAGTCTTTTGAAGCATTTTGAAGAAAATGATTCTTTTTTCTAAAATTTGGATGACTTTGACAAAATTTTGTATATAAGGAACAGGACAATTCCTCGCTGTTCCTAATCTATCATTTAGACTGTATCTTGACATGGTAAAAACCCAAATTCGTATTATTGGAGCATTAGCCATCCTCTTGATGCTTGGTGCTTCACCCCTATCTGTAACCTATGCATTTGCAGAAAATGAAGGTAAACAGATAGAAAATAGAGAACTCAAAGCAATACTCACAGAAAAAATGGTTGATGGAAAGCTTGAAGTCTATCAATATGTTCTTCCTGAAGAGATATCTGAAGAGAACTTTATCATTTGATGATCAAATGTCATGGGCATACGTAAACTACAAGGCATTTCAATCAGGAATCATTCTTTTTGATGGAAAAGCATTAAAAATTGGTGAAAATCTATGGGAAATTTCAATAAAGGAAGATACTACAAACGAGAATCTTGTCTTCAAAGTGGTATTTTCTGGAAAAATCTCAGAAACTGATGAGGAAAATGGTTATGCGATCTCATTTGTGAATTCTATGATGAAAAATCTGGAAACGGCTCAAAATATCAAGCTGTTACATAATGTAGATTCTGCCATAAATTCAGAAAAATCAATTGGTTCTAACCAAGAATTCAGAAATTTAACACCGGTGAGATAATCACCACTTTTTTCTTTAATTGACTAAAAATCATTCACAAGGTCAGCTTTGAGATGCAATGTAACTTTTTATTCCCATTTTGAAAAGTAAATCATAAAATGTTTGATAAATTCAAAAATGAAGAGGGAGGAGAAATGGTAGAAGAAAGAAATACCAATGTTGAAGAATCTGTAGAATCTAGCTCAGTAACTGAATCATCCAGTCAAATCGGAATTGGTGAATTAATGGGAAAACGGGCAAAATTAGAAGAAGCAATAGATTATGTTGGTTTAATGATTAAAAATCTCAAAGATAAAAGAACATTACTTGAAAAAGATATAGAAGAAGAATCAGTTGATATTAAAAATCTCAAAGAAAAACTTCAAAAAGTTAGTGAATACATAGAAGAAGAAAATAGAGGAATTGCAGAACTTGCTAATAAAAGACAACAAGTAGAAAGTGAGGCAGATGAAGTAGGTTCGATCATCAATACTTTAAGAGAAAAACTTTCTGGTGTTGATAGAGTTATTGATGATGAAGGTAGTAGAGTTAGAAAAATTAAAGAATCTAGAGATTCTGTGAATGAATAAAAGATTTTAAAATTATAAGAATTTGTTTGTAGAAGCTTCTTCTTGTGTATCAGTAGGAACAGATGGGAACATTTGTCCTGCTGAACTTTCTGCAACGGCTGCTGCTTCTTTTAGAATATTTTCAGATTCTGCACTCATTGTTTCATCTGTACCAAATGCTGCATCACCTGAGAAACTTTCAGTCATAAATCCACCAAGCATTTCTGCCATTTGACCAATTTCTTGTTCTGCTCCTGGCATTATTTTGCCAAGTGATGACTTTAATCCCTTCATTAATCCCATTGTTGGCATAATGGCTACTACAGTATCTCCAAGATCACTGCATGTAGTTAATCGTAATTCAATTTGCTCTAGTGCAATTCTTGCACTGCTTAAAATTTTCGTAACTTTTCGTACTTCAGCAAGTTCATTTCCGAGAACTTTGGTAGTTTGAACATCATGTTTTTGTGTTGCATCAACAATTCTTTGGAATAGTTTTGCATCACGCTCTTGTAAACTTGAAAGCATTGTATCTAATTTTTTAATTTGTAATTGTAATTTTTTAATTCCTTCCTGAACTCGTGGTTTTAGGGCACCTTTTGGCTTTATTGTATCACCAATTTTTTCAGTAATACCAGGCTGTGGTTGCTTTGACCATTTGTTGGATAGACCGCTAGGCATGCCTTTGATTTTAGAATGTGTACTTAATTTCCGGTGTAAAGAATGGTTTACAGAACATAAAAAATTACTAACTAAAAGTGAGTATATCAAAAATCTCTTCCTAAAAAATTAAATAATTAAAGAGATAAAAAATTAATTTCAAATTAAGAAATAATCATAACCCAAACAAGAACGATTTAGAATAAATCAGTAGAATTCATCATTTTAATAATTCCATCATGTTTTTTGTATTCAAGCTGTAAGTTATACTCTATTCGTTTCATTGTTTCTGATCTTGTGTGAGGATTTGTAGATTTAGGATTATTTGATTCAGATTTTTTATGTTCTTCGAGTTTTTTGATTCTTTCATTATTAATTTTTAACTCTTGATTTAGTAAATCTAATTGAATTTTACAATTTTTACATATTGATTTTATCTCTATTTGGAAAACTGAATTACATCTCTTACAATTAAAACTCATTTACAAATTTTTATAAAATTAGGAACTTAAGCATATTGATATTATATGGAATTTACTTTTATAATGGAATTTTATGTTTATTTCAGTGAATAAAAAAATAAAAATCGTACCAATAGTTATCATTTTGGCAATTATTTTAGCAAGTTTTTCATTTGAAGAATCTAGTGAAAAAAAGAATATACAATTTCATGTAACGCTAGCAGATCCTAAACTTTACGTTGATGGGATATACACAAATACATTCACAATTGAAAAAGGAGAATATTATTTTAGATTTGTTCCAAATGGCAGTAGCCCAAAAGTTTTGTCAATTACATTAGATGGAGATTCATTTGCATATACCGAAGATTTCAAACTAGTTGGAACACCGCATCAAACTGGGATATCAGAATATTATACATGGGATTATGATGGACAAAAAAATATTACAATATTGGAAATGCAAGAAATTTCAATTACAATCAATCCAAATGGTAAAACAATAGGTTCGGTATCTGTGGACATTTTAGAAAATTAAAAAGGCGTACACCCCTTTGTTACAGAACACTGAGAGATTTCCTCTCTTTGTCAGCCGTTTAACGTCTGATCACCTTGTTCGTTCTGCGGGGCTACGCAGGTTTAGTCGATAGCAATTATATCTTTCGACATTAATTACTATAGTAACTTTAAGTATTTAACATTTAATATGAAATTTTACATAAAAATAATAGTTTTTGTATAATTTCTAATATTTGCATTATTAGCTAATTGATCTATAAATTACTAAATTCACATCTAAAAATTATTGAAATTATCAGATAAGGTTGCCCTAGTTACAGGTGGAAGTCGTGGTATAGGGTTAGCTACCGCAAAAATTTTAGCAGAAAATGGAGCTACAGTAATCATTACTGCAAAAGATAAAGAGCGATTGAAAAATGCAATAAAAGAAATTCCAAATGCAATTTCAATTACAGCTGACATTAGAAAAACAAATGAGGTAAAAAATGTCATAAGAGAAATTATTGAGAAATTTGGTAAATTAGATATTCTTGTAAATAATGCAGGAGTTTTTCCACAAATTAAAAAATTGCATGAAATTGATGAAGATGAATGGAACAAAGTATTAGATGTGAATCTTACAGGACAGTATAGATTTACTAAAGAAGCAATTCCTCATTTACAAAAAACATTCGGTTCAATAATTAATATTTCATCAGATGCAGGAATAAAGGCCTATGAAGGATTTAATGCAGATGCATATTCTGCATCAAAGGCGGCATTAATCCTATTAACAAAATGTTGGGCATTAGAATATTCTAAAGATAAGATTAGAGTGAATTGTATTTGTCCTGGAGTAGTTGATACAGATATGACAAAACCATTTTTGAAAACTCAGAAAGATAAAGAATTCATGGATAACGAACATCCATTAGGTAGAATTGGACAGCCTGATGAGATAGGAAGAGCAGTGCTGTATTTTGCCTCAAATGATGCATCTTGGACTACAGGTGCGATTCTTACTGTAGATGGAGGGGAATCAATCAAATGAATTCACATGAATTTAATACAACTCCGGAGGAGAACAAATATGATGAATGATAAAAAATCTAAAGCAAAATTAATCATACTTTTAGGAATTATTTGGATAATTATCACATTACCACTTCCATGGATAGTAAATAATCCAGAAGTGTCAGAAACCCAATTTAATACAATATTAGCTATCATAGGAGTAATGTCAATTCCATTTATTGTTCTTGGAGTTGCTTGGACACTAAAACCAGAACTTACAACTTAGGTAATTTCAATTGAAAGACATACCTATTTCTGATAAAATTCCAGAGTTAGAAATTGCTATCAAGGCTGCAAGAGAAGCAGGTGAAGCAATTCTAGAGATTTATCATGCAGAATATGAAACATCTACAAAAAATGACGATTCTCCTATAACAGATGCTGATCTAAAAAGTAATGAAATTATTAAAAAAATCCTCTCACAAACTACACACCAAATTCTATCTGAAGAAGACAAAGATGACTTGAGTAGATTGTCACAGGAAATAATTTGGATTGTGGATCCATTAGATGGAACTTCTGATTTTATTGACAAAACTGGTGAATTTACAGTAATGATTTCATTAATCAAAAATAAAAAACCAATTCTTGGAGTAATTGGATGGCCAACAGAAAAAACAATGTTTGTTGCACAAAAAGGAAATGGTGCATTTAGATTTTCAAATAATAAATGGGGAAAAATAACTGTAACACAAGTTTCAGAAATTCCTAAATGTAGAACTGTTGGTTCAAGACATCATTTATCAGATAAAGAAAAATCATTTATTAAAAAATTAGGTATTGAAGATTTTACAAGTATAGGTAGTTCATTAAAAGTTGGAAAGATAAGTTCTGGTGAAGCTGAAGCATACATTACAACAACAAATAAAATGAAAGAGTGGGATTCAGCTGCTTCGTATTGTATAATTTCTGAAGCAGGTGGAAAAATGACTGACATGTTAGGAAATGATCTCACATACAATAATGAAGATGTGTATCACCAAAATGGAATTCTTGTAACTAATGGATTAATTCATGAAAAAATAGTTGAAGAATTTAAAAAATTAGAGTAGGTTTCTTCCTTTAAGGAAGTCCTTTACTTTGTTTGCACTGTCTGAAAGTGAGTCATGTTCTGTATCAACAACTAAATCAGCTTTTTCTGGAGCCTCGTAAGGATCATCAATTCCTGTAAATCCTTTGATTTCTCCTTTTCTTGCTTTAGCATACATACCTTTGACATCTCTTTCTTCACATTTTTCAAGTGAACATTTTACATAACATTCTGCAAATTGATCACCTGTATCAACAATCTCCCTTGCATTTTCTCGGTTCTCAAGATATGGAGATACAAGAGATACTGCACTTGGAACACCATGTTTTAACAAAAGCTTTGCTAAATGAGCAACTTTTTTGTTATGCTCATCACGGCCAGCTTTTGAAAAGTCTTTTGGAGAGAACCATTCTCTTAGTTCATCACCATCAAGCATTGCCAAATTTGGAATGTCTTTTTGCAAATCTTTTACGATTGTGGTCTTTCCTGAACAAGGAAGACCAGTCATCCAAAGAATGAAAGGTTTCATGAATAAAATTTCCAAATAACCCATAAAGAGCTTACGTTAGTTTTTAGCCCAAGGTTGGTTTTCTAAATAATCAATTTCTGCAATTAGTTCTTCCACTTTTTTTACAATTGTAAAAATTGATCTATATTGTTCATACATTTCAATTTCTTCTTCTTTTGATAAAACCTCAGCCTCTGCAGTATCAAAGAACCTGTCTTCTTTGTTAAGATGATCATTTAGAAAAATTGCATACGCTCTCAGATATCTTGATACAGGTTCTTTTGCATCTTCCCCATTTTTCCATCTTTTGAGATGATCGGATATTTGTCTAGCAATATTTCTTCCAAATTCATGTTCAATCATAAATTTTCTTATTTCTTCTTTTAGATTATCATAGCTTGCTACACACGGAAAATACGAATCTTCTTCTCTTGAATGATGAATTGTATCTACAAATTCTGAAATCACTATGGTGATTTTTGTAAGATCTGAGAACGGGATTTTGGTGCCGTTGTATAATTCATCAGCACATTTTGAGACTATTTTTTCTAGACGGCGAACTTGATCATGATCAGCACGCAATTGATTTGTGGCACTCATATTCTAGTCTCAATTACGTTATTTAAAAATCAGTAAAGAGCCTAGAATTGTTAATTTGTCGAGTTTAACTTTTATCCAGATGTATTTACATTCAGTCATAAATGGATCTCATAATTTTATCAATTTTGAATTTGTTTGAAGGACAAACTGGTGACACAATGTCCAATTTTGATGTAAGTATGATTTTAGATAAATTTACAGAGTTACAGAATTCTATTGGAACATTATCAATTCATGATGGACCAATTGCTGAAGCTCACGTGATATTACTTGCTGCAGGTGTAGTAATTTTTCTAGGAGTTGCAGGAGAAGCATTTTTCAAAAAAACCGGTATTCCAGATGTAGCTTTTCTAATGATCCTTGGCGTAATAATTGGACCAGTATTTGGTTTGATTCAGCCAGAAGCTGTAATTCAAGTTGTTCCGTATTTTGCAGCACTTGCATTAATCATAATCATGTTTGATGGTGGATTGAATTTAGATATCAAACATGTAATCAAAACTGCTCATTTTTCAGTAACACTAGCTGTTCTTGGTTTTGTTCTATCTGTAGTAATGATATCTATTGCGGCTCATTTTGCTTTAGGGTGGGCATGGTTAGACAGCATATTATTAGCTTCCATTGTAGGTGGAAGTAGTTCTGCAATAGTTTTTGGACTGGTTAGAAATATCAAAATTTCAGAAGAAACTAAATCAATGCTTAGTTTCGAATCTGCATTAACTGATATTTTGGCAACAATTGTTGCATTTATTTTATTTGAAGCAGTTCTAGCAGGACACTTTGATATTCAAACATTACAAGAAACAATAGGACGTGCCGTTGTAGTAGGTCTAGTACTTGGATTTGGAGTTGGAATTCCTTGGATGTATGTTTCTACAAAACTTGGTAATGCCCAACACGCCTACATGCTTACATTAGGTGTTTTGTTTGTTTTATTCTTCTTGGCAAATTCATTTGGAGAATCAGGAGCATTAACTGCATTAGTATTTGGTTTAATGCTTGGAAACAAGAATCATCTTGCAAAAATTCTCAGATTCAAATTACCACGAATTGAGCTTGATGATCCGACACATAACCAATTGACATTTTTGGTAAGATCATTTTTCTTTGTGTTTGTAGGATTAATGGCAAGTTTTGGACAAATAGAATATCTGATATTTGGAGTTTTGATGACAATTGCTGTTTACTTTGGAAGAATATTAGTTGGAAAGATTACATTAACAAAAAGATTTTCACTTTTGGATAGAGCAGTAACAAATTCCATGATTCCCAGAGGATTAGCTGCTGCAGTACTTGCAACATATCCAATTACTATGGGATTACCAAATGCTGAAGCATATCCACAACTAATTTTCTTTATTATTTTATCATCAGTAATAATTACAACGATCGGATTAGGAAAATCAAAGAAAATTCCTCCACCAGAATCTGTTGAAGGTGGATTTGTAAAACCTGCAGATGATTCAAAAGATGATGGGTCCATAATAGTTGAAAAAATATCTGATGTTCCTATAGATGACAATATTGAAGGTGGATTTATCAAAGAAAAAGATGAGGAACCTATCAAAGAATAGATTTTATAAATCAACAATTTTTTTATAAAAATAGGCATAAAAAATTTGAAAATCGTTTTATTTGTAGATTATGATTCTAATTTTTCTTTAATTAGTTGAATATATTTTTGATTATATTCATTGAATAGTTGAATTTTATTTTGTGCTAAAGCCATTGCTCCAGGTCTGCTATTGATATGTGATTCTGCAATTTTTTGTTCATCTAAGAGTTTTTCAAGATTCATTTTTGGAATAGATCCTAACTCTGTAAGTAAAGTGCTCAGCTCTTTTTCAAAATTATTTTTCGTATCAGGAATTGCGGGTGGATCAGCTCCTATGATTTCTTTAGTAGTAATATTTCCAAATACTTTTTTATCTAATTCAAGCAACAATAAAATGTAAAATTAGCGATATAAATTCAATTTCATTTTAATATAATTTGTAAAAGTGAAGTGCAGTGCAATCATAGGTTTTATCTTTAGATAATTTTACATTATTTCATGACTTATTGTATAGGTAAATGTAAAAAATACAAGGCTCTAAAACCAACAGAGATTGGCAGGTATGCAGCTGGACAAAAAAGATGTAATTATTGTGAAGTATTTGTAGAATATGAAGGAATTATTTGCCCTTGCTGTAATAGACAGTTAAGATGTTTGCCGAGAAGTAGGAAAGGTAAAGAAAAGTACATGGCACAAATTGTAAGATAAAAAAATCATGCCTAAGAATTAAAGTTCTACTTATAAGAAATCAAGACAAGTATAGTTATGGCAATTCCTGCAGACGTGGAAGAATTTGTTGAGAAGCACATTAAATTAATGATTTCACAGACTGAAACATACTTGCCATTTATCAGAGTCGCATTTCCATACTCTAATAATATTGCAGATGGAGTGTATAATCTAATTATTGGTAGTGCATTATCTGTATTTGTAAATCAATTTGCAATGAAAATGAAATATCCAACTGCAGATGATTTTACTGATTTTGGAAAAATTGCTCTAAAGTATAGAGATCAAGTTGATCAGTTTTTTAAATAATTAAGCTAATTCTCCAAGAAAATGAATTGTGTCATTTGTTACTACGACGGTTCTATCTTTTGGGACATGATATAATTTTTTTGAACCGTTAGATGATTGGACAATCAGTTTTGAATATGGATCTTTAAGTGATTTGTAAAGAATTCCTTTATCTCCAACTGATTGAGACCAGTGATTTCCTTGAACAAAAGAAATTGTTTGAAATTTTACAACCTGATATGAATAGACCATTTCTACTAATTATTAACAACTGCACTCATTAATGACTTTCCACCAATTAACGCAGCAATGGATAAACCAACATTAGTTAAAATATTGATAGCTAGTGTACCATAATGATTATTCTCTAAAAGATTACTTGAATCAAGTGCAAACGATGACATTGTAGTGAGTGAACCACAAAATCCTACAGCTGCAAATAGAGAATATCTTCCATCAATTTGCCAATGTTGAGATAAAACAATGAATGCTCCTAGAATGAATGCTCCTAATACATTAACTATCAAAACGTTGAGTGGTAATGTATTGAATAGTAATGGTGATTCAGTTACTTTGTATCTTAGAAATGCTCCTAATACTGAACCTGCTGCAAGAAAAACAAACTCTAAACCTTTCATCTATCCAATAGTGACAATTTGACATTATTAGTGCTATTTGGAGAGGGATTAAGCCCAATTTGTGCCTAATTTTGTATTGATAAAGAAAGATGTGTCTATGGTTTTTATAGGTTCAATATTTTTGCCAGACTGAATGACATTAAAATTGAGATGTGAAGATTATGGTTTTGAATGTGATTACATTCTAGATGAAGAAAAAACTATAGGTCTGATTGAAAAATTAAGAAATCATTTTGAAGAAGAACATGGAATTGATTATACTGTTGAAGCAGTTACTCAAATGATTACAAATCGTGGACATTCTTTAGAATCAATTAAGAAATAGATATTTTCTTTCAAAAAATTATTTTCATTTTTAACATTTATTACAATGTGTGTTGTATTGAAGATAAGAATTCAATTTTAACAAAAAATTAGGAATTTTTCGTTTACGAAGTTTAGTTTTGAATACAAAATTACCTGAATCACATTATTTTTATTTTATAATTGCCTATAGTAGTTAATAGTGGTAGAAAATTATTCAAACGATTATGATGCCAAGTGTCAACTAGATGCTTGCAAAACCTACCCTGCAATTACAGATTCTGAAAGAGGAGAAATTGTTTGTGGGGGTTGCGGTCTTATCCTATTGCAAAATATGGCTGACGCATCATATGAGAACAACGGTTACAACTCTGAAGACTTTATGAAGCTAGCAAGAACAGGTCCTGCTACATCACTAACAATGCATGACAAAGGACTTTCAACTGTAATTGGTACGAATAAAGATTCTTCTGGAAATTCATTATCTAGCAAAACAAAATATGAATTCAATAGACTACGAACTTGGGATCAACGAAGCAAATCAAGAAAAACTGCTAGTTTAAGCAAAGCATTCACAAAGCTTCACGGAATGAAAACCAAACTAGGAATCCCAAATAATGTTGTAGAAAATGCAGCCTACATTTACAGAAAGGTAGTTGGTGCAAAGCTAACTAGAGGAAGAACAATGAATTCTTTGATTTCAGCCTCGTTATATGCAGCCTGTAGAGAAAACAACATTCCAAGAACATTGGATGATATTGCAAAGGCTGGAAATGGTGAAAGAAGAATACTGTCTAGAGATTTGAGAACCATAATCAAAAAGCTTGAATTGAATCTTAATCAGTATAACACTGCCTCGTTTATCTCAAAGATCTCAAACAACATGAATCTAAAAGAAAAAACAAAACGAGATGCATTTGAGATACTAGCACGCTCTGAAAAAGAACAGATTACTGCAGGAAAACACCCAGTAGCACAAGCTGCTGCATCATTATACATTTCATGTATTTTGAATGGCGAGAAAATTAGCCAGAAAAAGTTTGCAGTAGAATCTGGAGTAAGTGATGTTACTATTAGAAACAGAGCAGTCTTGATTAAGAAAACATTAAAGCTAATTGAGTAGATAATCCTACAATTTTATTGTAGGAGCAAATATTTTTTCATAAATTATTTCTTTAACTTGATTTGCCAACTCCATAATTACACGAACTTGTTCCAATGTAATTTCTTTAAGACTTTGTATGGAATCATTTAGTTCAGAAATTTCTGCTTGTAATCTTAGTTTTTCATTTTTTAATGAAGATATTTGACTTTGCAGATTAGAGTTTTGTTGTTTTAGATTATTATTTTCTTCAGTTAGTCGTTTCACTTTTTCTGAATCAGATTCTTCTGGAAAAGGATCTGGTACAGGTGCAGGATCTGGTATTTTAATTGGTTCTGGTGCTGGACTAGGTTGTGGAATTTGTGGTGGTTCTGGTTCTTGTTCTGTTTCAATTGCTAATGAAATTTGTATAAAACTAACAGATGCAATGATGGCAATCATGGCAAAAATCAGACCATATTTCATGTTATAATTTCACAAAAAGCTTATGACATTTTTGTATATGAATGTGATTACTAATTTCTAAGAACGAAAAAGGGTTATTTGTAAAAATCAGGCTCTTGATCTCTTTTTTGTTTTGGAAGATCTTCCATTACAGCTTGAACCACTTCGTTGTGATTGTATGTTAAATGTCTAAGAAATTTTGCAGATTCGTCTGCCCTAGTTTTCTCATCAGCAAATAACATCTCAGAACTGCTTAATCCAGTCATCATTTCATTACACTCTTTGCATGGTTCAAAGTCAAGATAGAGTTTCATGTTTCTTCCTCATTTTCCTTAGTATTTAGATTATTTTATGGATTGAGGTATAGGTGCCTCTTTCTTTCGAGGCTTTACCTTATCCACAGCATCAACTAAATCTTGCTGAGAAATCTTAATCTCTTTGACATTTTCTGATTTGCCAGAAACATATCTCTTCAAAGCTGTAATTGCGGCTCTGTTTGCAACTGCTGCAATCTCAGCACCACTAAAATCATCAGTCAATTTTACAATTTCTGAGATTTTTACATCACTTGCAAGAGGTTTGTTCTTTGTATGAATCTCAAAGATATGTTGTCTTCCTTTTTCATCAGGATTTGGAACTTTGATGATTCTATCAAATCTGCCTGGTCTGAGAAGAGCTTCATCAACAATGTCTAATCGGTTTGTTGCACCAATTATCAAAACATTGTTTAGTTCTTCTAATCCATCGATTTCTGTTAAGATTTGAGATACTATATTTTCTGTAACATGTGAATCAGAACCTCCTCTTCTTCTTGGAACAAGTGCATCAACTTCATCTAAGAAAATAATACATGGTGCTGCCTGTCTGGCTTTTCTGAATATTTCTCTGACGCCTTTTTCAGATTCTCCTACCCATTTTGAAAGTAGCTCAGGACCCTTTATACTGATAAAATTAGATTCGGTCATTTTTGCAAGAGCCTTTGCAATCAGTGTCTTACCAGTACCTGGAGGACCATGAAGTAGAATTCCTTTTGGTGTTTCTACATTTACATAATCATATGCATCCTTGTACTTGATTGGCCATTCAACAGCTTCTTTGAGTTCTTCTTTTAATTCATCTAAACCACCAACATCATCCCAATTTACATTTGGAATTTGGACTTGGACTTCTCTGAGTGCACTAGGACTGACTTCTTTTAGTGCATCTCTAAAATCTTCACTTGTGATTTGGATCTTTTCAAGTATCTCTGATGAAATTTTTTCTTCATCATAATCAATCTCAGGAAGAATTCTACGAAGAGATTTCATTGCAGCTTCTTTAGATAATATTTCCAAATCAGCTCCTACAAATCCATGTATAGTTTTTGAGATTTGTTTTAGATCTACTTTCTCATCAATTGGCATACCACGTGTATGAATTGAAAGAATATCGAATCTTCCTTCATCGTCTGGAATCCCAATTTCAATTTCTCTATCAAATCTACCTGGTCTTCGAAGTGCTGGATCAATTGAGTCTGGTCTGTTAGTAGCTGCAATTACAACAACTTTGCCTCTAGACTTCATACCATCCATTAGAGTTAGTAATTGTGAAACAATTCTTTTCTCTAGTTCACCAGAAACTTCATCTCTTTTTGGAGCAATAGAATCAATCTCATCTATGAAAATTATGCTAGGGGCATTTTCTTCAGCTTGCGTAAAGATTTCTCTAATTCTTTCTTCACTTTCTCCATAATGTTTACCCATTATTTCAGGACCACTTAGAGAGATAAAATGAGCATTAGTTTCTCCAGCTACTGCCTTTGCTAGTAGGGTTTTTCCAGTTCCTGGGGGACCATACAATAGTACGCCTTTTGGTGCTTCCACGCCTATTTTATCAAATAATTCAGGATGTCTCATTGGTAACTCTACCATTTCACGAATTTTTTGGACTTCATTTTTTAGGCCTCCCAGTTCATCATATGTGATTCTTGGAAATGATGAATCAACTGCCTTAGTCATTGCACCAAGCTTGAATACAGTATTTTCTGTAACTAAAACTGGTTTAGATGGTTTGGTACTTGTTACAACAAATTGAACTCTTCCACCCATCTGTGTGTTAAGAGAAACTGAATCTCCTGTTGTAAAAACATGATTAAGATAATTGTAAATCATGTATTCTTGCAATCCTTCTGCAGCAATCTTTTCAGTTGGTGACAAAACAATTTGTTCAGCATTTACAGCTTCAACTGTTTTTAGTGAAATTTTATCACCAATTCCAGCTCCAATATTTTGTCTTGTCATTCCATCTATTTTGATAATACCTGAACCATATTCTTCAGGTGCACCGGGCCAAAGTTTTACATGTGTTTTTTTATTGAATGTAAGTTCAAGAATTTGGCCAGAATTCCATTTTTGATCCTCAATAATTTTAGGATCAATAATTGCTCTGCCCATACCAACATGTTGTTGTGGGCTCTCTTCAATTTTTAAAATTATTTCACTCATATCATTACCTCAAAAATAAAGAGGGGTTTATTCAACCTCCACCGTTTTGCCTTTTGGTTTTTCTTCTGCAACTAATTTGAAGACGATTTGCAAAACTCCATTCTTGTAAGAGGCTTTTGCAGAGTTTTCATCAACTTTGTGTTGCACAGGAACTTTGACATGATATTTTTTCTCATCATGTTCTGCTGAAAGATCTACTGTTTTGTTTTCAACAACAATCTTAACATCAGATTTTTCGACTCCTGGCATCTCAGCTATGAGTTTTACTACCTTTTCTTTTTCATCGACAATTGTGTCAACAAGTGGTTTGCGTGTATCAAAAGATGGAGCAAGGCCTGGTTTGACATTGCCATATTCGTTTACAATAGGTTTTCCATCAGGACCAACGGTCATTGTATAACCGTAATAATATGGGCCGGATTCAGAACCATTTCCATTGAATTCCTCAAAAACGTCATCTATATTGAAAAAAGAGCTTGACATTTTTTTGAAGATTCTATCAAATTCACTATCAAAGAAGTTTGTCATATATATCTACTATATGTAATATATATGACATTATATAAAGATTATCAGTATTTCTTTGATTTCTTACATAATCCTATTATAACTGACATAATATAATAAGCTTAATGAGGACTACAAACGTGTCCATACCCGAAGTTGTTAGAGAAATCATCACCAGAAATCGTTCAATTTATGATTGTATGAAAATGGATTTGATAAACTATACAGCTTTGGCAGTAAAGATTCAACCAGAGATTGAAAGAATTCTAGGTAATTCCGTTAATGTTAACACTGTAGTTGTTGCAATCAAAAGATATGCGGATTCATTTGAAATCAAGGATGAAGTCAAAGATGAATCAGTTTTGAAAAATGCAAGATTGGCTTTGACTGATGGAATAATGGATGTAAAGTTTTCAGTAAAGGATTCAAATGAAATGGATCCAATGGCAATTTTAGATAAATTCTCTAAGGTGACTAACAATTATGATTTTTTCAGACTATCTGATTCGTTTAGATTTCTAGCTGAAGATATGGATGACATTAGACAGATTTTCAGTAACGTTCCAGAAAATGATGATATGTTTAGTACTGGTCTTGCAAAAATTAGAATTTCAATCCCCAATGCACAAAATCAATCAGATGTAGTATCCTATGTAGCTGAAGTATTACACGCAAATGGAGTAGAATTGGTTAACGCATTTTTCAGTCAGGATAATATCACAATTATTCTAAATGAAAGGGATTCTTCTAGGGCCTATGATATTTTACATTCAGATATTATGAGAACCTAAGCGTAGTAGTGAATTTACTGAAAATTATTCTTATAGCATATATTCACCCAATTTGTGGAAAGGGCACGATTGGCTAGAAATAAGAAAAAAATAGTGATTTTGGGCGGAGGATTTGCGGGTGTAGAATGTGCCAGACAATTAGAAAAAGAATTTGGAAATAATCCTGAAATTGAATTGGTAATGATAAGTGAAGATAATTTTCTATTATTCACACCAATGCTGCCACAGGTAGCCTCAGGAATGATTGAAACTAGACATATTGTTTTGCCAATTAGAACTGTTTGTAAAAAAATAAAATTTTATGAAGGTAGAATTAAAAATATTGATCCTTATGGAAAACTTGTAACATTATGGGGAACTGGGGATAAACGAAGTATTTCAATACATTATGATTTTCTAGTTGTTGCACTAGGTAGTGAAACTAACTTTTTTGGAATGGCAGATGTTGAAAAAAATGCATATACAATGAAGACACTCAGTGATGCTGTTGTGTTAAGAAATAGAGTTATTGACATGTTAGAACAGGCAGAAAATGAAACTAATCCAATACTGCGAAAAAGTTTTTTGAATTTTGTAGTTGTTGGAGGAGGATTTGCAGGAATTGAAACCGCTGGGGAATTAATGGATCTTTTATTGGATGCAAGAAAACATTACCCTACAATTCTTAAAGAAGATCTCAAAGTAATTGTTCTAGAGGCACTAGGTATGATTTTACCTGGATTTAATACAAAACTAGCAGATTTTGCTAAAGACAAGATGGTGGAAAGAGGAATTGACATTAGATTAAAAACAGCTGTAACTAGTTTTGATGGAAATGAAGTTACTACAAAATCATTAGATGATCATCCAAAAGATTCAATCAATACATCTGAAATTGATTCAATAATTACAAAGACATTGATTTGGACTGCAGGAGTTACTCCAGTTAATACAATTAAGAGATCTATGTTCAAGACAGAGAAAGGAAAACTCATTGTAAATGATTATCTAGAGGTTACAGATTTCCCAGGAGTATTTGCAATTGGTGATTGTGCATTACATATTGATCCTGAAACACAAAGACCATTGCCACCTACTGCTCAAATTGCAGAGGCACAAGCAAAGATAGCAGCTAAAAATTTAATTTCGTTAATTAAAAATTCTACAAAAGAAAAATTTGTTTATCATTCTAAAGGCCAAATGGCAATTATTGGAAAAAGATCAGGAATCGCTACCTTTTTGGGAATGAATATTTCTGGATTTTGGGCTTGGCTAATTTGGAGAAATGTATATCTCTCAAAAATCACAACGTTTGATAAAAAAATACGTGTATTTCTTGATTGGGCAATAGATTTGTTCTTTGATAGAGATATCTCTAGACTAAAACTGATGAAATATGAAACAGAAAAAGAATACAAGCTTCTTGATGAAGTAGATGATGTTTGGTAAAAAAATTATTTCCTAATTTTGTAGATAATTATTGCAGGTGCTGTAAAATACATTCCAACATTCATTAAAATAATTCCAATTCCATAAGATAACATTTCAGTTTCTGAATCAATTTCAACATAATTTAGAATTGATAATGTTGATAACATTGGAGTAATGGAAAGTTTTACAAATTCTCTGAAAAGAGGGTTTTCACGTTCCATATCAGCAATTACAGGTGAAAATGAGTAATAGAATTGATTAAATCCACTCATAAATGCAGTTCCAGATTCTGTTGATAATATTATATTATCTCTAAGCTCTCTGAGTTGTTGAACTTGTGGTGCCATTTCAGAACCAAATGCTGCAGTTGCAATTAAACAACCACCATTTTCTTCTCCTGTTGTTCCTCCAGGGGTTGTATTAATTTGTTCGTCTGAGATTATTTCAAAAGAATCAACGGTTTCATCAAATCTTGGTAGTTGTGAATCAAAATCATCTACACCATTACTATATGCAAGGGTGTAAACTTTTTCATTATCATAAAACATGATTTCTTTGAATTGAACATTATATTTTTCTCCATTTGCTGAGAATAGTCCTTCTGCTTCAGTAACATATGCATCATATTCGTTTATAGTCATTTTTTTCTGTGAACTTATTTTCAACTCACCTGTTTCTATTACTTGTTGAATTGATGCAAGTTTTTCAGAAATTAATTCATCAAACATACGTTGATTAGATTCTATAATTGTTAAAGATATTACCGGATTCATTATGCCAGTTTTTGGACCAACTGCAACTACATCCGGAGAATCTGGTTGGGTTTTATCTTGTTCTTGTAATAACCAACCTTCAGGTACACTTAGTTTAATCTCATGTTCTGTACTTTGATATGGTTGATTGCCTGTTGATGGAGTTACAACTGATTGAGTTCGTTCAGGATCTCCTAAGTCAAGAAGATTTTGAATTTCAGATATACTAACTACTGTAGTTTTTGTAATTCTAACTTGTTCAGGATCCATAGGTCTGTCACTAATTCCTATTTTAACGGCTGCGATTTTATCTAGTGTTTCAAAACTTTCTTCAGTTATAATTCTACCAAATACGGTATATTGTTCATCAAGAAAATTAGAATCTTGATGAACTATGAAAAATTGAGAGCCGCCACTGTTCGGATCAGCAGATCTTGCCATTGAAACAATTCCACGATTATGTTTTATTGTATTAAACTCTGCATCTACACTTGTGGTTGGGCCACCAGTTCCCCAAGTATTTGGATCACCATCAATCGTATTTGGATCACCGCCTTGAATCATAAATCCAGGAATGATTCTATGGAATAATACATTATCATAAAATCCCGTTTGGGATAATATGATGAAATTTTCAACATGTTTTGGAGCATCATTTGGGAAGAATGCTATAACAATTTCTCCCAAATCAGTTTCTAAAATTACTACAGGATCCATAATTTTAATTTCATTAAATTCAACTGTTTGGGCAAAGGTATAGCTTCCTGAACTAACTATAAATAATGAAAATAATAAGAATATGAAAGTTTTATTCAATAATTTTTTTCAATATTGCTTACTTAAAAGCCAATTGTATTAGTTTTTAACAAAGTTCAATAAATCATCCGATATGCAACCTGATGAAAAGATTCAGGCACATCTAGTTTCAGTGTGGAGAGAATCAAAAAAGTTTTTTTCGATTGGTGGAAAAGAAGGCATGTTGGTATTAACTGACAAACATTTGATGTATGTACATAAAACTGAATCAAAGATGAATTGGTGGAAAGCCATTACTCAAAGACAGGTAATTAATTTTATAAAATCAAAAAATACGATGATTCGTCATGATGGATATAATGAAGAAGATTTGATGAATGATTGTGAAGATGATAGAAATATGGAATTATCATTTGATGATATTTCCGGTATAAGTTTTACAGAAAAGGATTGGGGAAGTTCCTTACAGTTAGAGTATCAAAAAGATGGAAAAGAAGAGAAATTTCAGTATTCAATAGCCCAAAATTGGGTAAAATATCCTGCAAAAGAGCCTACGAAATACATGAAAGTGGATTGGGCGCCTTTTGTGCAATATATTAAAGACAGACAAAACTTTACGAAGTAAAATTGGGAAAAGTTTTCGCTGTAGGAGTTGGACCAGGTTCTCCAAAATATGTAACAGAAATTGTAAAAGAAATAATTCAAAATTGTGATGTTATAATTGGATACAAGTATACTCTAAAAACAATAGAAGATTTGATTCAAGGTAAAGAGATTTATGAAATTACTATGAATGATCAAGAAGATTCTTATCAAAAAATTCTTCCAAAACTTGGTGAGCGAACTCTAGTAATTCCATTTACTGGTGATGTAAATTTTTCAGAATCAGAAGTTGTAGATAGATTAATAGAAATTTTTGGTGAAGTAGAAATTATTCCAGGAATTAGTTCAATTCAAGTAGCTGCATCTAGAGCAAAGGTTCCTCTTGATAAATCAAAAGTAATCACAATGCATGTTACAACCCCAATTGAAGATAAAAAATTAGAATTACAAAAAGCATTGATTGATGGTTTTAGTGTAGTTTTAGTTCCAAGACCTTGGTCAAAACAACCCGACAAACATTTCATGCCATCTGAAATAGCAATATATCTCAGAGAACATAATTTTGACACAAAAAATATGAAGGTTCATGTTTTTGAGGCAATAACTACTGAAAATGAAACAAAATTTGTTGGTACTGTAAATGATTTAGAGGGAAAAGAGTTTTCTGATTTGTCTGTAATGGTGTTTAATCAGACTAGTTTAGACTCATACATGAATTATAGATGGCAATGGGAAAATTAATTTCCCAAGTTTTGTCCTTCACGTAAAATTACATTATTATCTGAACTTGGAAACACATACGCTATAATTCTCATCCATCCATAATCAGGATCAATTAATCTATAGAATCCCAATTCATTAAAAGTGATTGATGTTGATTCTCCAGGTAAAATCATATCAGTGTTCACTCTATTATCAATAACAAAGTCACAATTGTAAACCTCTGAACCTTCACCAAAAGTACTAAATCCTTCAGCAAGTGATATATCAATATCTCTACAAATATTTCCTTTATCAAGATCTCTTTCTGAACCTACGACAATACCACTGACTAAACTATGAGACATTACATCATCATTAATTATTGTAATACTAGTACCTGGTTCTACTGAAATTCTATCTTGTGAGAAATATCTTAATCTAGATGGATCAGTTGTATCTTGAGTATTACCTGCTTCAATGTAACTTCCGGTAACTCCTACTGATGATGCTCCTGGGAGAATACGTAGTGTAAGATCATCTAATTCTTCAGACTCTGTAGTTGTAGTAATTTGTGATAGTGTAGATAATTTTGTCGTGTAAATTACTTTGTAAGTATCATCAGAGGTAGTAATTCTACCAGTAAAACCATAAACTGCTGCATCTTTACTTTCATCAACTAATCTTCCAAAGAAACTAATTGAGGTATCAAAACCATTTGAGCTTTCAATTTCTCCATTTACTCGAATGTATTTTCCTTCACGCAAAAATTTTCCTTCTAAATTAGAAATTATAAATTCTTCATTATCTAATGTAATAAAACCATCCTCAGTCAAAAAATTAATTGTACTTCCACGTTGATCTTGAGATGATAAACCTAAATCAATTTCAGATATTTTGATTATTTCTTCAGTTACGGCAAAACCAGATCCTTCTAAAAGAAATGCTTGTTTTTCAGAAATTTCTGCAAATGATTCATTTACAAAATATCCTGATGAAATTACAAGTAGAGCTAGTAATGTAATGGCTACTCTCATGATTAATTTCTCATTTAATTTGGTTTATAATTTGCTACTAAATAATTTTAGACTGATTAGGCAAATCCATGGGTAATGCAATTATTCAAACCCAGGCATATCCATCAACCCTTGTTCTTGAGCAAATTCTATCATGTAAAATTCAATGTATCCTCCAGCCAAAAGAAGTCCTGTAACAATTCCAATTTCAATAAGTGTTGGTTTGGCTAATGTAAGCAAATCAATTTTTTTTATAATTGCTCTAATCAGAATAAAACTTCTAGAAAGACCAATAGAATATGCTACAAGCTCTATTAATCCAAATGGAGTATAGAAAAGAATTTCAAGTGGGTGTACTTCGGCCAGGATTTCAGGTGCTGTAAGTGCTATTGATGCAAATGCAAAACCGGTTGACCAAGCAGAGAAAAGGCCCCACACAATCCCAAATCCCGGGATAAACATCGGTAACGCAATAGTCAAGTTATGAGTAAAGATTCCAAATGCATCAATATTTAAAACAAGTTCTTCAAATTCTACCATGAATGCATTTGCTTCTTCTTCACTAACAGTAGACATTGATCCAATTTGATATGCTGCAACAAAAAGTCCTAAAAATACAAAGAATGCGATTATTCTGATTTTATTCACATTGCCATACCTCATGAACAATATTTGAGGGTTGATGTAGGCGCAGATTTAATTAAACCGAATGATATTTTTTGATATGAAAAAGGAACTCTCCTTTGCCCTAAACTATGCACTAAACAAGGGATTTCAAATTCATCCTGATGCTTTTAAGATTTTAGAAAATGTTGATGTAAGAAAATTAGAGAAAATTATCAAAGAAATAGTTCGAGAAAAGACAAAGCAGAAATTATTTCAGATCAACCAAGATGATTTGGAAACATATCTTGGAATTAAGGAGGATTCATCATTACAAAATGAAGTTAAGGTGTTGTCTGATCCAACTAGTAAGATAACATCGGGAGAGGGTGTCAAAGGTTACAATGCATTATTTTCAAGTCGGTTTAACAAACTTAAACGAATTATCTTAGATAGACCAGAATCAAAAATGCTCAAATCAACAGCATCTCTAAAAAATACAAAAATTGAAGATGACCTCTACGTATGTGGATTAGTCACAACAAGAAATTCTGAGAGAAATATCACCAAGATCGTTCTGGAAGACCCTTCAGGCTCGTTTGAGGGTATAATTTTTGATGAGGAACTACAAAAAACTGCGGGAACCCTTCTTTTAGATCAATTTGTTATGGCAAGAATAGGTTCAGCAAAAAATTCAGGATATATCATTAAAGATTTGATACTGCCAGATATTCCAGAGCAGGCAAAAAACAAGTCAGAAAGTGATGCATATGCTGTATTTGTTTCTGATTTGCATATTGGAAGCAAGTATTTCATGGAAGAAGAATTCTCAGAATTTGTAGCATGGATATCTAGTCCTGATCAAATTGCAAGAAGGATTCGATTTGTTCTAATTGGAGGGGATATGGTAGATGGGGTTGGGATTTATCCAAATCAGAATAAAGAATTGGTTTGTCAGACGATAGAAGAGCAATTAAAAAAAGCCGAGGATTTGATTGATAAAATTCCTAAAAATGTTAAAATTATCATAATGCCTGGAAATCACGATCCTGGTAGAAGGGCCTTACCACAACCAGCCATACCTAAGAAATATAATTCAAATCTGTGGGAAAAAGAAAATGTGGTAATGGTAGGAAATCCCGCCGTAGTTTCATTAAATGGTGTAATTGTCTCAATGTTTCATGGTCAAAGTATAGATGATATTGTAAAAACCACACCTGGTCTAAGTTATGACCAACCAACAAATGTCATGAGACATCTACTCAGAGCAAGACATCTTAGTCCAATTTATGGTAGTCAGACCCCTATAGCACCTGAAATGGAGGATCTTTTGGTTATTCAAGACATTCCAGATATTTTTCATGTGGGTCATGTTCATAGAGCACAGTTGGATATGTACAAGGGAATATTATTGGTAAATTCTGGTTCTTGGCAAAAACAGACACCTTTTCAGGCAAGTGTTGGAATGACTCCAAATCCAGGTATTGCAATAATGGTAAATTTGAAAACTCTCCAAGTCTTCCACCAAAATTATAGTTCAAATTTAGACAATGTCTTGCAAAGTTAGATCATTTTGGAATGTCTTTTTTATCATTTCAGATGATATTGTAAGTTTGAATTTTTTTGTTCTACCATGAATTCCTTGATGGATTAGTCTTCCAGAGATTAATCCAGATAATTCAATTTCACTAAGCATTTGTGTGATTCTTCTTGGGGTAAGCTCATCTTTCCCAACTGCCTTACAGAGATTTTTGTAAGATGAGTAGATTTCACCAGTAGAAGAACCATTTGCCTTCATGATTGCAATAAGTACCAATTTTTCGTGTAGTGGGAATGATTTGAGAGATTTTTCTTCTTTATTTTCTTCCATTTTTTGAGAGGCTTCTCGAACATTTTCAGCCGTGACTTTATCGGATTGTTGTCGCTCAGCAAGTTCTCCTGCTACACGAAGTAAATCGATGGCCCGACGAGCATCACCGTGTTCTCCTCCAGCAAGTGCAGCGATAAGATTTAGGGCCGGTTCCTCTACTGAATTTTCAATAAATGATTCATTGATTCTTTCTTCAAGTATTTTTTTGATTTGTTCAACATCATAATTGGTAAAGACAACCTCTTCTTCTCCCAGACTACTGATTACTCTAGGATCTAGTTTTTCTTTGAATGTAAGATCATTTGAAATTCCAACCAAAGTTAATGAGCCTTGGTTGAGACGCTCATTTGCCCTAGTTAGTTGGTATAAAACATCCTTCCCTGTTTTTACTACTAGTTGAGCCAGATAATCAATTTCATCAATTACAAAAATTGCGTTAAGTTTTCCTTCCTCAATTTTGTTAAGTAGTCTCTTAAACACTTCACTAATTGCAAGCCCAGTTGTGGGTAATTCCTTATCATTTAGGCCTAATTGCCTGCCTAAACTGACTAATAATCCATAAAGTGTTGTCTCTTCTTTTGAATTTGAATAAATTAGTTTAATTGGAAAATTTGATTTTTCTACCCTTTCTTGAATTTTAAAAATTACTTTTTTTACAACTAGAGTTTTACCAGTACCAGGTTTTCCATAAACTAGAAGATTTGATGGCCTGGATTGTTTTAAGATTGGTAATAGAGATTGTGTGACTTGTTCTTGTTCAGAATTTCTATGAAATATAATTTCAGGAATATATGTAAAATGAAGAGTATCTCGATTTTTTATTATCGATTTTCCTGATTCAGCTGCATCAAGTAATCTATCAATTGGATCAGACATACTCACACACCTTTGTTTCCTCTCAACAATAACACAATCATATCTAAATTAAGAGAGTATAGAATAGAATAGTAATAGTAGTTTAGTTTGTAATTAATTATTTTTAGTTAGTTTTAGATTTTCTATTAAAAAAATAAAGAAAAAGATAGAGTGGAAATATTGGTGTGTGGGTTTAGTCGTAGTTTGTTATGGGTTAACATTTTTGTTAAATTGGTGTTAAGAAAAGCCTAGAAAAGCCCATTTTGACCCCCTAATTTCCATTCCAGGCGTTAAGATGAGTGTTAACATTGTGAATATCTTAAATCTAACCCCTTTATTTCCACTCCAGTCATGACAAAGTCCTAATTTTGGGGGCTAATTATGAATTAATTGTTAATAACAAAAAATAGGTTAGGCATGGGCTAGGCAGTCAATATTAACAAATCATTTAGTTAACAAATATTCGCGGATCATTTGAACTGTTAACATTTGATCCGTTAGATCTCAAAGATGGCCAAAAAACGGATTAGAATAGACATGGAAGACTCGGATGGTGCTCGTTATAACATCAAATTAGAAGGTAATGTAACAAGAGACAAAATCCTCAAAATTTTTGAAATGATGGACTTGATGAATATTGAAGAAGAACAAGAAGTTACAAACATGGATTCTGTAGGTTCTAAAATTTGGAATATTGTGGATAAATTCTTTCCAATGGGAAAATTCACATCAACTAACATTCTAGAAAAATATGAAGATGAATATAATGAGCCTGTTAAACTTAGTGTAATCTCCACATATCTATCAAGATTTTCTACAAAAGGTAGGGTAAATAGAACCAGAACTGGTAGAGAATGGACATATCAAGTTATCAAAATACCTCAAAAACAACAATAACCAATTAAGAAATAGTAACTTTTCTAACCAATAATTGATCTTTTCCGAGAATTACTTTAACATATTCTCCTTTTTGGATGTCCATATACTTTCTAAACTGTTTTGGAATAGAAATTGTTCCGGCAGAAGTGATTTTCACTAATACTTCATTCTCATTTACTGACATATTGTTATTATAATTTAATAATATATATAATTTAATAAATTATTTAATTCTATTATCATTACTAAATATGACTAATTTCCCTAAAATTAAGGGAAAGATTTGAAATTTATCTCTAAAAATTCTATTTTATTATTGGATTACTTCTACTTTTGCCATTCCTTTTTCAGTAATTGAATAAGTATATGGTTTTGATTCGGTATTTCTTTGTACAAATCCATCTTCAAACATCTTTTTCATTAGGCGTGAAGTATGCTCTCTACTCTTTTTTAATGTGATTTGTATGTCACGTGATGTCATAGCTTTGTTTGTGATTAGATGCAACACATAATCAACAGGGTTTGTAGATATAATAGAAGGCATATTAGGTGTAGAAATCACCTTTTCAGGTACAATTTCAGGTTTGTTAACAACCTCCACAGGTCTTTCTTCATTCTTTGCTAACTTTTTTAAGAATTGTTTTAGATCAAGATTGGGATCCTCTACTTTTTGCTCAATTCCTTGAATTTCTAAGGCATCTAGGCGTATTTTCATATCGATTAGTTGTCTTTCATAATATTCTAATCGTTCTGCTTGTGATGCATCAAATACCTCATTCCTAGTTTTTACAAATGGACGTATCTTGAAGTATGCATACAAACCTACAATTCCTACAATAAATGCTAAAATCACACCTAAAATCACTTCAGGGTCAGGAATTTCTACTAACATCACAACATCTATGCCTATGACGTGATTTATCGTGATTGAACAACAATAATTCACACTTTAGATTAACAAACTCACACAAATTATCACATTCTACCTTGTTACCGAACTACCATATCACATCTATTACATATTGCATGCCTGACGGATGAGCCTATCTACCACACTAATCACTTCATCTTCCCTTTCAGGAAAAATATCACTCTCATTAATCACACTAATCTGTTCAGAAAGCTTTGATATCACATCTATATCATCAGGCAAAAGTATGCCTAGACCACGAAAAAGTATGATTGAATAGAATAATCCAATTAATTTGTCTCTAGATTGCCCAACTTGCCTGTAATACGCACCTTTAGTTATAGAAAAATTAGATTCTAGAAGATCCTTTTGATTTAAAATAATTTCAACTTGTCGCTCTGTAAACAGTGATTTTTTGATAATTTTTCGTATAATGTTGTTAAAATTGGATTCTTCTAACTCATCCATAACTATACAAATCTGTATACAGCATTCCAATTAAACTTTAAAGAGACATACACAAACCCACTTTATGGCTGGAGATAAAGTAGAATCATTCCTAAAATCAGAATTAAAAAAGAAAAATGCATTACTATTCGTATTAATCGACTCAGAAGTATCAAATCTAGAAGCATCAAACAAGCTTGCTAAAGATGTTGAGAAGATTGGAGCATCAGCTATCTTAGTTGGAGGTTCATCCGCTACTGATCAAATTGAGATGGCCCAAGTAGTTAAAGGTATCAAAAAAGGTCTAAAAATTCCAATAATTCTATTCCCAGGCAATGTCACAGGTGTTGTGCCTGACGCTGACGCTATATTGTTTAGTTCACTAATGAATTCTGAAAATCCATATTTTATTACCCAAGCACAAGCTTTGGGGGCACCTAGTGTCCTTAAATTTGGATTAGAACCACTTCCAACAGCATATCTGGTAATTGGAGATGGAACATCTGCATGGTTTGTTGGTTCAGCAAGAGGAATTCCATTTGAAAAACCAAAAATCGCAGCAGCATATTCATTGGCAGCTCAATTTCTTGGTATGAGATTTGTCTATCTTGAAGCAGGATCTGGTGCTAAAACCAATATTACGCCTGAAATGGTAAAAACCGTAAGACGTGCATTTAATGGATTTTTGATTGTTGGTGGTGGAATCAAAGATGAAAAAACTGCTGCAAGTCTAGTTAAAGCGGGAGCAGATGCTCTAGTAATTGGAACCTTCCTTGAAAAGGGTGGAAGTCTCACAAAACTCGAAAAAATAGCAAAAGCAATTCAAAGAAGCAAGTAATAGAGGACATATTATGTCTGAAAACGATGCAATATCTCGAATTAGTGATATTGCAATGCCAAGTTATTATCTTGATTACTATTCTAGCCTATCTACTGAGACATATAGAATATTTGAGCATGCAGCAGCAGCAAAATCTAGCTTAGCAGATTCATCAGGAATTATTGAACCAAAAATTGCATTTGATTTGGCAGATAGAGTTGCAAAAATGCACGAAATCGATATTGCTGATCCTTTAAGAGAAATTTTAAAAATTAATGGAAAGGAGCTTTCAGCATTAATTTTAGCTAAAGAGATTGCATCAGGCAAATATTGTCTTCCAGATGCCACTTTAGAAGACAAATTAGATCTTGCTGTCCGTGTAGGATTGGCAATTATTACTGAAGGAGTAACTATTGCTCCACTTCAAGGAATTAGTGAAGTAAAAATAAAGAAAAACAAAGATGGTACAGAATATCTTTCTGTTTCAATTGCTGGACCAATGCGTTCAGCAGGCGGAACTGAATCTGCAGTAACTCTGTTAATTGCAGATCATGTACGGAAAATAGCTGGTTTATCAAAATTTCAAGCAAACTCATTTGATGATGAAACAGGCAGATTTGTTGAAGAATTACGAATCTATGAAAGAGAAGCCAGTAGTTTTCAATTTCATATATTGGATGAGGATATTGAACATGTCATTTCTAATCTTCCAGTCGAATTAGCTGGTGTGGATACAGATCCATATGAAGTTGTTAATCACAAATCCATGACTAGAATTAAAACTGATAGAGTAAGAGGTGGGGCTTTACGTGTACTTAATGATGGATTGATTGGAAGATCAAAAAAACTCCTCAAAAGAATTGAATTGTATAATCTAGATGGTTGGGAATGGCTTAATGATTTGAAAGGAGCCGTTCAAACTGGTGATAATCAAGAAGATGCTGCTGCGAAAAGAATGCGTGAAGTAATTACTGGAAGATCAGTATTATCTATGCCTAACAAATTAGGTGGATTTCGATTAAGATATGGAAGAGCTTGTAACACTGGCTTTGCAGCAGTAGGTATTCATCCAGTCATTGCAGAAATTCTTGATCATACAATCGCCGTTGGAACACAAATCAAAATTGACATTCCAGGAAAAGGAGCAACTATAGCCTTTGTAGATTCAATTGACACTCCAACAGTTCGTCTCAATAATGGTAATGTTGTAAAAATTAGAGATGTTAAACATGGAGTAGAAATTAAAAATGAAATTGAAAAAATTCTACATTTAGGTGACATACTAATTTCATTTGGAGATTTCCTTGAGAATAATGCACAATTGGTTCCATCAGCTTATGTTGAAGAATTTTGGATAGAGGAATTAAAACAAAAAATTCAAAAATATGAGCCTAATGATCAACATCTAAATCAATTTTTGAATAGAATTCCCACAATCGATGAAGCATTAAAAATTTCACTTGATTTTAAAATTCCACTACATCCTCAATACTTGTATTTCTGGGATAGAATATCATCTGAAGAACTCACCAAACTTTTAGAACCAAAAAAAGTTAATGACACATCTATTGAATATTCAATTCAAATAAAAGAAATTCTTGAAAATTTGGGAACTCCACATAAAATTGAAAATGAAACTTTAATTCTAGAATCACAAGAAGCAAAAATTTTCTTTAACTTACTCTTTAGAGAAAAACCAATTATCAGTGATTTATCTGTCCCAAAAATCCTAACCAATTCTTCTGGAATTCAAATCAAAAATAAATTTTCAACAAGTATTGGAGTTAGAATAGGAAGACCTGAAAAAGCAGCTCCAAGACAAATGAAACCTCCAACACATGTATTATTTCCAATTAGTGATAAAGGAGGACCTACAAGAGATCTACTAAAAGCATCAAGAACTGAACATTTTTTTGCCAATATCTTCAATCGTCATTGTGCTCAATGTAATCAACCATCAATTAGCATAAAATGTTCAATTTGTGGTACTAAAACATCAATTTCATACAGATGTTCTAGTTGCAGAGATACCCTTCAAGAACCATTTTGTGAAAAATGCAAGCGTAAAGCCCCTGCTCATACTCACCAAACATTTCCACTAAAAACAAGATTACTTTTAGCTCAAGAAAAGATGGGAATTCGTGCCAAAGAACCCTTCAAGGGAGTAAAAGAATTAATCAGTCAAGACAAAATTGCAGAACCTCTAGAAAAAGGACTTGTGAGACAAAACTTTGGATTAACTACTTTCAAAGATGGAACAGTAAGATCTGATGCTACAAATTCTCCGTTAACACAATTCAAACCATCGTGGATTGGAACATCTATTGAGAAACTAAAAGAACTTGGGTATTTTCAAGATATTGACGGAAAACCTCTTGAATCAATAGATCAAATAATTGAACTTCGAATGCAGGACGTTGTTATTCCTTATGAAAGTGGAAAATATTTAATTTCCACATGCAAATACATCGATGTTCTTTTACAGAAATTTTATGGAAAATCCTCATTTTATAATGTAAAAAATTCAGAGGAATTAATTGGACATTTAATAATTGGTTTAGCTCCTCATACCTCCGTAGGAATAGTTGGCAGAATTATAGGGTATTCTGAAACACATGTTTGTTTTGGAACTCCGAATTGGCATTCTGCAAAAAGAAGAGATGCTGATGGAGATGCTGATTCTATAATGCTTTTGATGGATAGCCTACTAAATTTTTCAAAACAATATCTATCTGATGCAATAGGTGGTTTAATGGATGCACCATTACTTGTTCAACCACATGTTTTACCACATGAATCTCAACCTCAAGCGCATAATCTTGAAGTTACAAAAATACTTCCTTTGGAATTCTTTGAATCGACATTTAAACAAGTAAAAGCGTCAGATGTAACATCAATTGAGATAATCAAAGCCCGACTTGATACTGAAAGACAATTCTATGATTATCACTTTACACATCTCACTTCATCTCTTACTACGTCCAAATCTAGGAGTGCATATTCTACACTTGGTTCTATGCTGGATAAATTTGATATGCAAGTCAAAAATGCAGAGTTGATCAATGTTGTAGATCCGGCAGAACTTGTTTCAAACGTAATCTCAACACATCTAGTTCCAGATTTAATGGGAAATCTTAGGGCATATGCTAGACAAAGTTTTAGATGTACTGCCTGTGGAAAATCATTTCGTCGAATGCCCTTAATCCAAACCTGTGTTTGTGGGCATAAACTAATTGCCACAATTACAAGAGGTTCTGTAGAAAAATATCTAAAACTTGCAAAGAGACTAGTTGAGAAATATGATGTTGGGGAATATCAAAAGGGAAGAATTCATGCTTTATCTGATGAAATAGAATTAGTTTTTGGAAAGAGTCAAGGAGATCAATCCCTACTTACTGATTATGCGTAAATCTATCTTAATTTGACGTACTCGTAAGCACCCAATTTATTATCAAAACAGAACTTGACTTTCTGATAGTCTTTTCTAAATGATTTAATTTTTGAAAGTATTTTCTTTGGATCTTTTTTATCAATTACAACTTGTTTAATGTACGAAGCAATTTCTTGCATCTCATTCTTTTTCATTCCAAGTCGTGTAATCTCAGAAACTCCTAACCTAATTCCACCTGGATGGAAATAATTTCTTCCAGCTTTAATATCTCCTGGAATGAGTTGTCGGTTTACTATGATATTTGCTTTTTCTAAATCAGCTTCTACTTTTCCACCATCAGAATAATCTAATACATTAACAACAATTTGATGTGATTGTGTAAATCCTCTACTTTCACCTAACACTTTGAATCCCATATCGCTCAAGGCTTCTGCAAACATTTTGGCATTTTTGATTACCTCGACTGCATAATCTTTACCAAATTCTAATGCTTCAGCAAAAGCAACTGCTTTTCCTGCCATATGATGAATGTGATGACTACTAGTTAGACCAGGGAAAGTTGCTTTTTTGATTACCTCTTCATGTTCTTTTGAACCTAAAACAAGTCCACCTTGAGGTCCAAACAAAGTCTTATGAGTACTCATAGTCATAGTGTCTGCACCTTCTTTTAGAGGATCCTGGAATTTTCCACCACCAATTAATCCTGCAACATGAGCTGCATCATAATTGATATGCATACCATAACTCTTTAGAAAATCTGATAATTCTTTGACAGGATGAGGAAACAAAAACAATGAGCCACCAAACATTGCCATTTTTGGCAGACGATTTGCTTTTTTGAGATCTTTAACTTTTTGTTTTGTCTTATCAACATCAATTGTCATTTCTTCAGCATCAAAAGGATAGAACTCTATCTCTAATCCATGAACTAGTCCCGCAGTTCCAGAATGTTCTTTCTTTCCATGGGAAATATGTCCACCAGCTGGAATTGAAGGTGCTAACATAATGTCTCCAGGATTTGTAAATGCAGAATACACTGCCAAGTTTGCAACAACACCTGAAATTGGTCTTACATCGGCAAATTTTGCTTTGAACAATTTTTTAGCTAATTTCATACATTCAAACTCTACATCATCAATGTAGACACAACCTGCGTAAACTCTTTCACCGGGCCATCCTTCAGCATATCTATTTCCAAAATCAGAAATTATTGCTTCTCTAACTGCAGGGCTTGGTATGTTTTCACTTGCAATCAACGGAATTGAATTTTCAAACCATTTGTGATGATCCTTTAATTTTGTAAATATTTTATCATAAGACTGTCGATTTTGTGATTTAGCCATATTTTGGATCTTAATTTTCCCAATTTAAAAACACCGATATGATTTCAAAATTCCCGATCTTGATCTGGAAGGTATAAAAGGGGAATCCGGAGTTTTGGCTTCTATGGGAATGCAAGCAACTTCAAAAGGAAATATGCCTGTTGTTTTGCTAAAAGAGGGCGGTTCTGAAACTAAAGGAAAAGAAGCCCAAAAGAATAACATTGCAGCAGCTAAAATTGTTGCTGAAATTGTTCATACCAGCCTTGGTCCACGAGGCATGGATAAAATGTTAGTCGACTCATTAGGCGACGTTACAATTACCAATGATGGTGCAACCATCCTCAAAGAAATTGATGTTCAACATCCAGCAGCAAAAATGTTAGTTGAAATCTCAAAAACTACAGATAATGAAGTTGGAGATGGTACAACATCTGCTGTTATCTTGGCAGGAGCTCTGCTTTCACAAGCTGAATCACTAATTGATCAAGAAGTACATCCAACAATCATTGTTGATGGATATAGAAAAGCTGCAAGAAAAGCCAAAGAATACCTTGAAGAAATTGCAGATACTATTTCAGCAAATGATAAAAACATTCTAAATAAAATCGCTAAAACATCAATGCAAACAAAACTTGTTAGAAAAGATTCTGATCAACTTGCAGATATTATTGTAAAATCCGTTCTTGCTGTAGCTGAAAAAGATGGCGAAAATTTTGATGTTGATATTGATGATATCAAAGTAGAAAAGAAAGCAGGTGGTTCTATCAAAGATTCTATGATTATCCAAGGTATTGTTCTTGATAAAGAAATTGTTCATGGAGGCATGCCTAGAAAAATTACTGATGCTAAAATTGCATTAATCAATACTGCATTAGAAATTAGTAAAACTGAAACTGATGCTAAAATTAACATATCAAACCCTCAACAACTAAAATCATTTCTTGACGAAGAAAATAGAATGCTCAAAACAATGGTTGACAAAGTAATTGGTTCTGGTGCAAATGTAGTTTTGTGTCAAAAAGGATTAGATGATATGGCTCAACATTATCTAGCAAAAGCTGGAATTATTGCAGTTAGAAGAATTAAAGAAAGTGATCTTACAAAACTTGCAAAAGCAACAGGAGCTAGAATAGTTACAAATCTCGATGATCTTTTTGAAAAAGATCTTGGTTCTGCTAATCTTGTAGAAGAGAAAAAAATTGAAGAGGATAAATGGGTATTTGTTGAGGGATGTAAACATCCAAAATCTGTAACACTTCTTCTTCGTGCAGGCTCACAAAGAGTGGTAGATGAAGTAGAACGTTCTGTTCATGATGCTTTAATGGTCGTAAAAGACGTAATTTTAAAACCTGAAATCGTTGCAGGTGGCGGTGCTCCTGAAACATTTGCAGCTACCAAAATCCGAGGTTGGGCTAAATCTTTAGAAGGTAGAGAACAACTTGCGGCAGAAAAATTTGCTGATGCGTTAGAAGAACTTCCAATGGCACTTGCTGATAACGCTGGAATGGATCCAATTGATACACTTACACTTCTTCGTTCAAAACAACAGAAAGGAGAAAAATGGACTGGAATTGACGTAATGAAAGCAAAGATTGGTAACATGAAATCTAGTGATATCATTGAACCACTTGCAGTTAAACTTCAAATTGTTTCAGCTGCTGCAGAAGCTGCATGTATGATTCTTAGAATCGATGATGTTATTGCTACTCAAAAATCTGCCGGCGGACCACCTGGTGGAGAAGGTGGAATGCCACCTGGTATGGGTGGTATGGGTGGAATGCCACCTGGTATGGGTGGAATGCCTGACATGGGCGGAATGATGTAAATTATTTTGAAAAAATTTCAAAACTTTAATTGTTAATCAAATTTACGAACAACATTGAATAAAACATCTTCCAAAATGCTAACTAGTTTCAAATACGTTTACCTAGTTGCCTTTTTTGCATTACTTTCAGGAATCTTTCATCCGCTTATTACCGAATCAAGTTTCAACGGAACAATTAGTGGAGTATTGATATTATTTGTTGGTCTTGCAGGTGGAGTTTTGTTATACAGAGCTGCTACATCTGAAAGTAAAAGAGCAATATTTCTAGGAAGTGGATTTGCTTTAATGGCTATTTCATTATACTATATTTTTCAATTTACTGGAAGAGCTTAAACATCAAAGTATAGATAGAATTCATGTGGGTGTGGTCTAATGGCTATTTCACGCTGATCTCTTCTTTCTAATTCAATAATTTTGTCTACAACGTCATTTGTGTAAATTGGATTAAGGAATTTTCTATCACTCTCTAACTCATCTAATGCTTCACCGAGACTTTTTGGCAAAACTCCAATTCCTCTTTTTGCCCTATCTGATTTTGTCATTTTGAAGATATCATCACGAACTTCCTCTCCAGGATCCATCTTTTTCTTTACTCCATCCATTCCTGCTGCAGTAACT
This sequence comes from Candidatus Nitrosopumilus sp., assembly GCA_965205425.1. Lineage (GTDB taxonomy): Archaea > Thermoproteota > Nitrososphaeria > Nitrososphaerales > Nitrosopumilaceae > Nitrosopumilus. The sequence continues at coordinate 744,728 of CBDBGZ010000009.1, read as the reverse complement.
GCTGCAAATACAAGATATGGATTTGATGAAGGATCTGGTGCTCTAAATTCAAGTCTTTTAAGATTAGCATAATTTTTTCCTCTAAGATGTTTTGGGACTCTAACTATTGCAGAACGGTTTCCTGAACTCCATGCAATATATGCTGGAGCCTCATATCCTGGAACTAATCTATGGTATGAATTGGTAGTCGGATTACAAATAGCAGATAATGCTTTTGCATGGTTAATTATTCCACCACAGAAATATCTTCCAAGTTGGCTTAATTCAATTTCATCATCTGGATCATAAAATGCATTGAGATTGTCTTTCCATAAACTAACGTTAACATGCATACCAGAACCTGAATCCATTGCTATTGGTTTTGGCATCATTGTTGCAACTTTGCCATATTTTTGTGCGACATTTCTAATAACATACTTGTATGATTGTGCAGCATCTGCAGCATTTGTCATGTGATCATATTTGATATCAATTTCACACTGTCCTGCTGTTGCTACTTCATGATGATGGTTATCACATAAAATTCCGAAATTTTTATTGAGAATATTTACACATTCATTCCTGTATGGTGTAAGAGTATCTGCTGGAGTACTTGGATAGTAACCCTCCTGTAATCCCATAGGATATCCATCACCTGATTGATTCCATGGAGCTTCTTTTGATTCAATTGAATATGATTGACCTTTGTATGGTGTTAGAACATCCCAATGAACTTTATCAAATACAAAGAATTCAACTTCAGGACCCCATGTACTAAAATCATATCCTTGAGTTTTGATATATTCTTCAGCTTTTTGAGAAATGCCTCTAGGATCTCTTGATAATCGTCCTCTATCTTCACCCCAATAAACATCACATAGAAGTCTGGCAGTTTTATTTTCAGTCATCCAAGGAATTATTGCAAATGTATTTGGATCAGGTTTTAAAAGTAAATCTGAATCATCAATACTTGTAAAACCAATAATCGATGAACCATCTAATTTTGGTAATCCATCTCTCATTTGTTCTGGAGTAAAGGTATTTGCTGAAATTGTGGTATGATGAAAATGACCTGTAAGTCCTGTAAATTGTAGATCGATAAACTGAATACCTTCATGTTGAATTCTTGAAAAGACTTCGTCAGATGAGTATGATATTGGGATTGCTTTACCGTGGCTGACTTTATATGGCAATTTATTCTTCAATCAAACACAAATACATCAGCCATTTAAGGATTAGGTAAGAAATGTCAGAATCAAATCAAATCGATATCAATTCTCTACATCATTCTGTTTTACGTGAAACTGAAAGTGATTCAATTTTAGAAATTAATCCAAACTTTTACAGAAATCTAGCTGATTTTATTGGAAATTTAAGAAAACAAGAGTTTGATGGAGTAGAAAATAAAATCAAAGACACAATGATAGAAATGGTTACAGAATTAGCATCATTACTAATAGAAATTCGATTAGAAAAAATTTCAAAATCCGAAGATTTTGAAATAAGTCACCTCTTAGATGAAGAAAAATTCATTCTTGATTCACAAGAGGATCAAAAAGAGAGGACAGAGACGATTCTTTCTGCAACAATTAATGGAAAATCAAAATTTTTAGAATCATTAGCTCAAAACCATAAAACTAAGAAAATAGTTATTCGATTTCTAAATGAAGTAGATGAAATTGTCGGTGCTGATCTTGAAAAATATGGACCTTTCAAAACTGAAGATATAGCTACAATTCCATATGAGAATGCCCAGGCTTTAATTGCCAAAAATGTTGCAACGAAGGTACATTTGGAAGACTAGATAGAAATTATACCTATCAATATCATATTGTATGTCTCATACAGGCGTTGAAGTTTTTGATTTTCTCTTATACTCTATTTTTCCAGTGATGGGAATTTTTGCTATTGAAGCTATAAGCAGATTGGTAAAAGCTCCAAAATGGATAAAATTATGGATACAGGCTATTGTATCGATTGGATTTGCAATATCATATGGTCTAGGAAGCATGGTTGATGTTGATATTTGGTTAATTTTATCTCCGCCTAAAAATTTTCCAATGACTGCAATGGTTATGTTTGCACTTGCTATTGCTTTAATTTACCAAGGAAGACGGGCAAAAATCTCTCCAGACAAAAGTCCTTATTGATTTTAAAATCTTCCAAAAATTCGTTTTAAAATATTTGGTTTGTTACGTCCACCATCACGAATAATTTTTTTCTCACCAAATCTTTTTGCTCTAATCTGGCTTAGTTTTACACATCTGTGTTCTTCAGGAAGTCTATGTTCCGCACAAAAAGGATCTTTACAATAATTACACTGAAATGGCATATCTGTTAAATCTCCACAATATGCACATTTTTCAGATTCCATATTTCCAATTACTATTTTTCTTTTAATAAAGGTGCTAGTATTTGTTCTTAATTTTAGTATGGTCTAAACATTTTTACGATGATCAAATTTAGTTTTTTTATGATTAAAGATAAAGTTGCAATTATTACTGGTGCAAGTAGTGGTATTGGATTTGCTACTGCTTTAGCCTTATCAAAAGCTGGAGCAAAAGTTGCTATAGGTGCAAGACGAGTTGACCGATTAGAAGAGCTCGCAAAAAAAATATCTTCTGATGGTGGAGAAGTATTTTTTCAAAAATTAGATGTAACACAAAGATCTGAATGTGAAAATTTTGCTAAAGCGGTTTTAGATAAATGGGGATCTATTGATATTCTTGTAAATAATGCTGGTTTGATGCCTCTTAGTTTCTTCAAAAGCCTCAAAGTAGATGAATGGGATAGAATGATTGATGTCAACATCAAAGGTGTTTTGTATTCAACAGGTGCTGTGATTACCCATATGAAAGAAAAAAAATCTGGCCATATAGTTAATCTCTCTTCTGTAGCTGGAAGAATTGTTTTTCCTGCTGGTAGTGTTTATTGTGCAACAAAACATGCAGTTGCAGCATTTAGTGAGGGATTAAGACAAGAATTTAGTGTACGTTCCAACATTAGGGTGACTAGCATTGAACCAGGAGTTGTTGATACAGAACTTAATGATACAATTACTGATGAATCCTTACAAGGATTTATTGAAAATGCAAAAAAGATGGAAGCTTTACATGCAGAAGACATTGCAAATGCAATTTTGTATGCTGTTGATTCACCATCATACGTTAATGTAAATGAAATTCTAATTCGACCTACAACTCAAGAAAGATAAGTTGTCAAATATTCCTCATGTTGTAATTTTAGGAGGAGGTTTTGGAGGACTTTCATCTGCAAATGAATTAAGAAATACATTATCATCATCTGAAGTGAAAATTACTGTAATTGATAAAAAAGATTGGTTTATGGTTGGATTTGCAAAATTATGGATCATTAATGGAACTCGTACCTTTGAAAATTCAATTGGTTCACTAAACGAATTACCAAAAAAAGAAATTAATTTCATTAAAAATGAAATTTTATCAATAAATCTTACAAACAAAAATGTTGAAACTAAATCACAAACAATTTCTTTTGATTTTCTAATCATTTCAATGGGTGCAGTATTAGCTCCTCAAAAAATATCAGGATTAGAAGAATATGGATTCAATCTATATGATCATAATCAACTTTCAGAAATTCGTAAGAAACTTGAGACTATGACATCTGGGAAAATTGCAATTTCTATAATGGGAATGCCTTACAAATGTACACCAGCACCATTTGAGGCTAGTTTACTAATAGATTCCATGCTTAGAAAACGTGTAATTCGTGATTCTATACAAATTGACTTTTACAGTCCAGCTCCTATAGCGAAAAGATAAAGTTCGTGAACTAAAAATCATCAAAAAACTAGAGATTAGATGATTTTACCTAAGGTAAATACGAATAAACAGTCTGAAACACCTTGAAAATAGTTCATGAACATATGCTTCTCGCTATATTATTGAAGTTGATATGTTTTCAAATGATAAACCATTAACAAATCTTACAGAATCAACAACTGATAATCTTTCTAAAAAAATTGAATTTGAAAAAGAAAGACTATCAAAATGGTTTTAATTTATGGTAATACCTACTCATTTGGAACAGGTTTTACAAGCATTTTTGCTAACATTTCAAAGATATTCTCATCTCTGTTGTTGAATCCAAATTCTATCTCTTTGAGATACAGATGAAAATACTGTTTAGAAACTCCTCTGTAATGATACATCCAAGTTTTAGCATAACTCCAAAATCCCTCCATTCCATTGATGTGAACATCGCCTCTAGCATACTCATCTTTTCCATGAGATACAACCTTGTGTTTTCCTCTCATTATCAATGATGCATATGCTGTATACTCATCGGCGTAGAACTTTGTTTCCTAATTATACAATCTAGGCTCAAAGTATCATTGAAGAAGACTTGGATCATAAATTTTCAGGCTCAAATAGTGTAATTGGGAAACAAAGTTTCTCAGGCACAACTTAGGCATAAATAATTTGAAAATATTCTTTGTTATTTGTTCCAACTGACGGGGTATTACCTAATTTATTCATCTGAATCTTTATTTTTTTGAGAGATGTTCTAAAATTGCTCTAACTTCCACACCTATTTCTTGAGTATTATTTGAAAGATTAAGTTTTTCTGGAATATTATTTTTAAAATCTTCAGCTTCTAATTCTATACTTCTTTTTTGAATACAATCAAGATGATCTTGGTCAGTTCCAGAAATCTTGTGACAAATATTACAAAGTTTCATCAAATCTATTTATCAATAGGACGATTTAATAATTTCATTTTGTGCCTCTGAAGCGAGGGATCGTAGTCTAGCTTGGTATGATACTAGTCTGGGGGACTAGTGGTCGCAGGTTCAAATCCTGCCGTTCCCATTCTTATTTAGTCACTATAATAGTACCATCAAGTAATTACTAGACCTCTTGCGTAATTAGACATATTTTATCATATTACACAAATTCCTTCACAGCAAGATCCAAAGCTAAGAACAACCTTAACACATTTCATGTTAACATACAAGCAACTCTCAAAAAAGCCAAAATCACTTCTCTCTTTTACTGGAGTGACTAGGCAACAGTTTGATGTGATTCTAAAGGATGTCAGAAAGAATCACCGTATAGAAGAAAAGAAGAGATTATCCAAAGCAAAGAGAAAAAGAAGTATCGGAGCTGGGCGAAAGTTTGATTTGAGTCTTGAAGACCAGCTTGTAATGTTGTTTGTTTACTATCGGATGTACCTGACATGTGAATTGACAGGATATCTGTTTGGATTAGACCAGAGCAACGTCTACAGAAACATCAGGTATTTAGAGCCTGCAGTGAGAAAAACAGTTCCTATTCCTGCAAAACTATACTCTGATTCTAAAAAAATAAATGATGTACAGCAACTCCAACTGTTCTTTCCAGAATTGATTGCAATGACTGATGGTACTGAACAACCAATCCCAAGACCCCAGAACAAAAAGAAAAGAAAGACTCACTATTCAGGCAAAAAGAAAAAACACACAATAAAAAACCAAATCATCATAAACCAGAAAGGTGAGATAATCCACAAACCCCCACATTCTCCAGGTAAAAAACATGATTATGCCGTACTGAAAATAAAGTATCCTACACTACACGAAGATGTGATGATATTTTATGACCTTGGATATTTGGGGATTCAAAAAGATTTTGAAGATCAAATCAGCATTCTATAGCGAGAAGCATAAGTTCGTGAACTATTTTCAAGGTGTTTCAGACTGTTTATTCGTATTTACCTATAGGTAAAATCATCTGATTTCTAGTTTTTTGAAATTATTTAGTTCATGAACTTTATCTTTTCGCTATACCATACAAGAAGAAAAAAGGAAAAGAGTTAACCGGCCTTGTAGAAACCATGATAAAATAACAAAATCTAATTTTCTAATCCTGTAAGCATTGTATGCAATTAACCTGTACAACATCTCATTGTCCTGAGTTGTAACATTTCTTGATGTGACATCTCCTGACATTATCTGTTTGATCACAAAAAAGATTGTTTCAGATTTGTTTCTCTGATGGTACAATTGTACAGGAAAGTTCCTCTTCATCTCCTTTCTATGAATTCCACTGGTTCTGTAAATTGGAACTGTTCCATATCGAGTTGGAATTATTGCAGCTGTGTTGATCTGTTCTGCACCAACATGGTTATTCTCATCATCAAAACCCATGTCACCTAACACAATATCAACTGGAACAATATTGTTGGTTTTGTACAACAATGGCAGAAAATCAGGATTATCATGTTGCATGTTGTGGTGTGTCATGACACAGCAAACAAGCTGTGTATTCATGTCAGCACAAACAACAACTTTTAGGAAATTCCTGCGTAACTGTACTCTTTTTGTATAATAGTATGATGCTGTACTGTAACTGAATCCGCTACCATCAATTCCAGCTAGAACCAGTCTGACTTTTTTGTACAAAATGAATTCCTGCAACATTTTATGTAACAGATTTCCTTCCAGTCTTGCAGCTGCCTTTTGTAGTGTGGTGTAATGTGGAATGGTAGACAAACCAAGATATTCCTGAATTCCTACACATTCTTCTAAAAATTCTGTAAATCTTCTATAACTCTTTGATTCGTACTGTCGTATTGCCAAGAGTATGAGATGTGTCCAAACAGAATAGATATGATTTGATTTTGGATGTAAGAACCTGGGAATTCTGCATCTGGTGATTATATTGAGTAGTGTTTTGCACATTTTGACGTATGATGAGACCATACTGTAATCTGCAAATACAATCCTAATGGATCTAAATTAGCTAAAATGTATCACAATTGGGTTAAAATCAGATGGTTTCTACAAGGCCGAGTTAACCATTTCTCAGAAAAAGTGGAACAAGACACAATCAAAGATTAGAATCAAAGTAGAGCACGTCATTGCCCAAATCAAGAAATTTAGAATTAGCAGAGATGTGTTTAGGAACAAATTATGCAGGTATGATGTAATAAGTGAGATTGTTTGCGGGATTGTCAATTTCAAGATAAAATGGAAAGAAGAATTTGTTGTAATTCCATAAAATTAGAAATTAAATGATAGAAAAGTTAGATTTTTGCTTGTAATTGCGCAACTCATTTTGTGTTTTACAGAACATGGAAACGACAAGATGCTATACATTACTTTAGCGACAATCTCAAATGCCTGTGATGATTTTAGACCTTGGTGTCTCAGAGTATCAAATGAAGTACAACACATGCTTTGATGGAACGACACACTTCCATCAAGCTTTTTCTATCTGAATAATTAGATGAAACACTTGATAGTTTCTGATCTAAATTGAGGTACTTTCCCATCTACTGATGAACCGCCTGTCCGTCCGTCATCTGTATCGTACATTGCAGTACTTCCAACAGGCATTGTTTTTGTATGCAAAGTTTGCACGCAACAGCCAAGTGTCGTATAATTTGAGATGATGATTATAATATACGAAAATTTAATTCGGGCATTTCCATCTGTTTATGGTTATTCTTTGTTCCAACTGACGGTGCATTGCCAAAAATATTGTCTTGATTTTTTTGGAGACATTTTGCTAAAAAAAGAAAAGAGTGTTTATAAAAATCTAAACACAATTGGACAGTTAACTATTATACCTGTACTGCCAAACTCTCCACCATCAGGACCTGTAATCCATCCTTGCTCTACAAGGCCTAATATTTGGAATTCCTCAGTAACCCTAGAGTCATAGTGTTTTTCTAGTGCTTCATCCGTCCAAAATCCTAGATTAACATCCCAAAGCGGTGAGTAATCAGTAGCTATAGTTGGTATTCCACCTAACACATTTAGTGGAGATCTATGATCAACAATTGCTGAATTTAATCCCTGTCTTTGTGGATTTTTATCACCTGTTGGACCATTAGCCATTACAAAGATTCTCTCAACTGCCGAGAATGCAGAATCATCACCACCTATTGGGATTTTTCCTAGAGACGGTGTTAGTGTTGCACCTTCAAGTGTTGCAGCTAATGGATGATTGCTCTCAGTGCTGATATACAGCACGGGTCTTGCAAAGCTAAACCCAGGTGTTAGTTTTATGGTAACTGTTCCCTCTTCAGGACAAAACGCCACTACCTTATCATGTACTTTTGAATAATCAGGCGTTCCATCACAGTATGAGAATCCATCACCTGCTGCGATCATTGGTGCATTGTATATTTCCCGTCCTGCGTTAGTTACCAGTACCAACGGTGAATAATGCTCATCACCTACAGATCCTGGCTGAAAGATTTCTGGAGGGAATGGTGAATCAATACCAGGAGATACGATTCGTTCAGGTGAGAAATCAACCATGCCTCTAGTAAACACAAGTTCTGCGTTTTCATTTATTTTTGCATATCTTATTGATTGTGATATTTCAGAATACTTTAGCTTGGGTGAATGATTCAACCCTAAAGCTTCTGCATTTCCTTTGTCAGTTGTATCAGTTAAGATATACCAGACAGTTTTGTATTTATCAAAGCCATCACGAACCAGACCCTTATACAATGGTAAAGTGATTGTTGCCTCATCAAGATCAATCTGACCAGATTTTAGTAACTGGTATGGACCAATCAATTCCTTTTGTACATCACTTGGTGCTGGACCAAAGTAGGTTAAGGGAATGTCAGCTCCAATACTTGGAGGTGCCGGGGCTACATCATCATCATCAGGGTTATTCATTTGGTCTGCAAAGATAGGAATTATAATCCCAACAAACAGAATTGCAAAGATAGATGAAATTGCTAGTTTTGTTGTCATTGATTAATTAAATTAATACCAGTATTTGTATTTATCAAGATTTATGCATAAATCAAGATAATATAGCGAGAAGCATATGTTCATGAACTATTTTCAAGGTGTTTCAGATTGTTTATTCGTATTTACCTTAGGTAAAATCATCTAATCTCTAGTTTTTTGATGATTTTTAGTTCACGAACTTTATCTTTTCGCTATACATGGATGCAGTTAGAGCAGGCTCGTCTGTATTAATGAGAGAAGAAGAATTATGGAAAAAAGCAAGAATGATTGGTCATAGATCTACTAGATCTGAACAATCCATCTCATATCTTACAGCAATATATGAAATCGTTGCAGGTAAAATATTTTCTAGAGATCAAGAAGGATTTATTTGCGCAGATGAAGGAGTATTCAATAGATTATCTCCTATAGCGGATGAATTGGCACAAGAAACTTGTGAAATTTAATGTCCATAAATATACCTGATAAATTTTATTTCCCATATTCTTTTGCAGTTGATTTTGGATATAGTTCAAAAAAGGAAGTAGAGTTTGTTGAAATTTTATTAAAAAAACATGCGTTTCCTGTAACTGCATCTATAGCGAGAAGCATAAGTTCGTGAGTTATTTTTTAGGTGTTTCAATTTGTTTATTCGTATTTACCTATAGGCAAGATCAACTGATTCCTAGTTTTTTGAAATTATTTAGTTCACGAACTTTGTCTTTTCGCTATAACATACTTGCAACTTTTGAATTTGTAAAAGAATTATCTCAAGAATCTAGAATTACCAATAATGTGGAAATACAATTAATTAAAAAAATAAGTAAAGAAGAAAAAATTACTGGCGGTTTTATCCCTCCAGATATTCAGATTTGTTATCAAGTATTAGAAATAGTTCTTCAAACCTTTGGAGCAATCGGTGTAATTGACAAATTTACAGGAGATAGAATTTCTAAACAAACAGCAAAAGCAATTACAAATTTACAAAAAAAACACAAAAACTAAAAAACTAATTTTAGGGTTTAAGAAAAAATTAAAAAGAACAAAAAAGAAACTTAATAAAAAACCAGCTAAGAAGAAACCAGCTAAGAAGAAACCAGCTAAGAAGAAACCAGCTAAGAAGAAACCAGCTAAGAAGAAACCAGCTAAGAAGAAACCAGCTAAGAAGAAACCAGCTAAGAAGAAACCAGCTAAGAAGAAACCAGCTAAGAAGAAACCAGCTAAGAAGAAAAAATAAAATTAATTATTTTTGTGCCTATTTGGTATCAAAATAACCACTAAATACGTTCCAAATCTGCCGATCCCATTATAATTTTAGAATTTTAAGTAATTTTTCAAAATTTTCTCTTGATTTTTCTTGTTTGTATGATTTTAGTGCCCCAATAATTTTTTCTTTGGATGAATTTTTATAAATTTTCTGAGCCTTTTTAGAAATTCCCGATCCAATAAAAAATGCTTGAGTAATTGATGTAACATTAGATGGTCTTCTATTTGTACTAGAACTCTCAAAATCTATTAGTGAAGATTTTGTTTTACCTACAATAACATGCTTTGAAATATTACTTAATTCACCATGATCCAATCCTATTTGATCCAATCTATAACAATCTTCTAATACACTTTTCATTGTAAATTTTAATTTCTTTACACTTCCAATTCCTTTTAACAATTCAATCCAATCACTAAATTTTTCTCCTTCAAGATATTCCATAACCAAAAAATTTTTACTAACATCGATCATTTTTGGACCAACTTTAACTGAATTAACCAATTTTAATAATACTGCTTCATTTTTCATATCTTTTCTTGGAGAATCTGTTCTTCTAATTTTAAGAGCTATCTCTTTGTTTCCTTTTTTTGCAATTACTACAACTCCAACGTATCCTTTTCCTAAAATTGCCAAATTTCCTAGTGTAGTAGGACCTGTTAAAGAAATTGATTTAATTTTTAATTTTTCTAATTCATTGATTCTTGATTTTATTTGACGCTTAGTTGCATTTGGATATCCTAAAATGTTTGAGTATGGCTCTTCTAAAAATTTCTTAATTGAAATGAAGGAGTGTGCCATCTACTGAAATCAATTCAGCTGCTTCCTCTTTAATTAATTTGCTTAGATTTTTGTTTCCTATGGATACCTTAAAACCTTGTTTAAAATCCGTCTGGAGACCTTTTGGTATGCCTACTTGAAGATTTTTCTTTAAGAATTCTTTCATAAAACTTACTGCGTCTACATGATTTCTTTTTTCTAATGAAATTATTTTTCTATCATTTCCAACCCATACTAATTCAGCATTTTTGAGATTCTTGGCAATGAAACTATGGGTACTATCTTCTCTGAAAAATTCTGGTCCTTTTTTAGAATAGATCTCATTAATTTTTGTAGACTCTAAAAAGAACAAAAGGTAGGCTTCATTTTGTTGGTCTGTGTGAGATTTACTTCTTAATACAGTAAATCCTCCTAATTCTAACTGTGTAGATATTGTTGAAGTTGCTCTTTTAATTTGTCCCCATATGATATCTGGACTTCTAGCTTTGAAATTAAATTTAACAACCAACAAATTATTCCAAAATTTATTTGATATTCTTGATTTTTTAATCTTAAAGAATCCAATACTTGGTTTTCCCTTAAACGCTCTTGAAATAATAATGAATTTTCCAATATTTTCATCAGAAACAGCAGCAGCTAAATTCCTATTACCGTCAATTGGATCAATCACCACAATTGATGTATCAAACTTTTTACTTGTTTTTCCAATAATTTGATTTTCTTTAATTTTTGAAATTGATTTTATAAGGTTTTCAAAACTTCCAAACTCTAGAATCAAAACTTCTGAAATATATCCACTAAATCCTTGTTTTGCTATTTCTGCACCATAAATTCCATTTGATTTTAGAAATATCTTTAGAACTCGTACTTCATTTTTCATTTTTGGTGTTAATGATTTTTTCATGAATTTAGTATGAAACGGAGATCTATCTGCAGCACTTTTCCATTCTCCAATCTTTACATCATAACATGGTACAACATTGATTTTGGTATTTTTAATTTTAGCCTCAACATATGGGTGTTGAGAATATCTAACATATGGAGAATATTTTTTTAATGAATCAAATCCTATTTTTTTAGAAATTTTTTCAAATTTTTCTTCTAATACATTTTTTTTGAATTTAATAAAAATATCAATATCTGCATCTTTAGTTAACCAAGTATCTTTTGCAAATGATCCACCAAATTCTAATCCAACTACTTCTGGATACTTCTTAATTTCTTTTTCAACTAAACTAAAAGCTATTTCTGCAATTTTTTCTTTTGATTTTTCAGTTATTTTTGAAGGTATTACAGTTTTAGAAATTTTCGAAATTATTTGCTTCAATTTTTTGCCATAACCTCCACTAAATCTGAATAAATTGGTCCACTTGAAGTAAGTTCATTTTTTTTCAATTTAATGTTAGATACATTTTGTATTCCAAAATTTATCATTTTTTTTATTTTCCAATTCCTTTGATACATCTCCAATCTTCTTTTTAATTCTAAATACTGTGATATGAGGTTTGAATGGTTTATCTTGAAAGAATCCTAATGGTTCAAGTACTTTTACGACCTTTTTAGATAGTTGAATTAGTAAATCTCCTCCTATTTCATCTGAACCTATCCAAACTACTCTAGGAAAACTAGGTTTAGGAAAAACCCCTATTCCTTTCAAAACTATATCAAAATTTGAGAATTCTATTGTTTGTAGAGCTTTAGTGATTTTTAATGAAATTTCCCCTAAAAATTGTAATGTGAAATGAAAATTTTGTGGCTCAACTGGTCTTGCATCAATTTCTAATTCATCTTGAAATTTTTTAATTGAATTAATTACTGCTTTATTTGTGATTTCAATTGCTACAAAAACTCGCATTATAAGATTTTTTGAATTGTGTTTATAATTATTTCCGGTAACTTCATAGACGAGCCTTTTTTCTGATATATGTTGACTAAACTAATTGTATGTCTAACAGGAATGCCTGGTGCAGGTAAATCTACAATTGCTGATGGCTTGAAATCTAAAGGATACGAAATAATCAATATGGGTAATGCAGTTAGGGAAGAAGCTAAAAAGAGAAATTTAGAATCATCTAGAGAAAATCTTGGAAAATTAATGCTTGAACTTAGAGAAAAAAATGGGCCTGGTGCAATTGCAGAATTGGTTAAACCACAAATTGAATCTTCTACATCAAATGTAATTTTAATGGATGGAGTAAGATCAAATGATGAAATTCAAGTATTGAAAAAATTTGGTACTGTAAAATTATTGGCAGTTCATGCATCAACTGATACTAGATTTGATTTTTTACAAAAAAGAGGAAGATCTGATGATCCTCAAACAAAAGAACACTTTGAAGAAAGAGATAATCGTGAAATGGGTGTTGGTATAAGTAATTCAATTGCTCTATCCGATTATGCAATTTCAAATATTGGTTTAACTAAAGAAGAATTAATTGAACAAACTTTTAAAATCATTCAAAGTTGGGCAGAATGAAAATTCCAACTATTAATTGCAAAATTGAAATGGTATGTCCAGTAAATCTATCCGAAGATCCAGAAAAAGTAAAACAATCTATTTTAAACATATTTCCGTTCTCTGATATTACAAATGAGAATTTTTCAATCAAGGCGCAATCAAAAGAATTAAGATCGTTAGAAAAAATTTATGAAACAATTACTTCTACACAATCTCAAAAAAGCTATACGCGAAATTTGGAAAATAATTTAGAAGATAACCAAACTTGGTTTTTTTTAAATAAACAAGCAGCATTTGTAGAAAAAATTGCTATTTGTGATGAATCTGAAGAATCTCCATTAGGACCAATCAAGGTTACTCTAACTTCATCCAATATTGATAGGATTATTGATTGGCTAGCTTTTGTAAATTAGTGGAAAATTAGCTAACAAAATTAACTCATTTTTGACTATTTTTTTTAGTTTGAATCTAAAATCTATTTTTTTGGATTAACATCGATGTTCATAAAACTAGGCATAATTGCTGGTATTGTAATTTTAGGAGGTATGGTATTTTCAAACGAAATTGACACTTTATTTCCATCAACATCTGCCACGGTTTTTGATTCTTTAAAAGAAGACGTATCAAGCTTTGGCTCTAAAGCTTCAGATTCTGTAGAACAAAGAATTGATTCATCAATTAATAAAATTGTGGATAAGACAACTGAGTCAATATCTGAAGAAATTAGCGAAGCTGGAGATAAAGTAACAAATGAAATTTCTGAAGTAAAAGAATCTTCTCAAAAGACAATTCAAGAAGAAATTTCAAATTTTAATCCAATAGAATCAATCCAAAATATCTTTACAGGTGGTTCAAATTCAAAATCAATTAGTTCATCAACAACTACTAAAGAATCAACAAATAATGTCTCTACTCAAAATACTATTCCAATACCTCCTGAAACTTTATCCTTGTCAACCAAACAACAATCTGATGATAATATTCTTCTTCAATATGTTGATACAAGTGGTAAAACAAAAAGTGTTAATGTAGTAATCAGAACTGCAGATAAAGAAATTTTCTCTGGAACATTTTTCACATCAATGTTTGATACAAATGTAAATGATGCAATTGGAATTCCATATTATGTAGATATGGTAGTTGATCATGAAGACTATGGAACAGTAACATCATCAGTTTATAATCCAGGAGATTCTTCAGATACAAAAATTAACGGAATTTTTTCACAATCATAATTTATTTTTAAATAATGAAACTAATTTTGGTAGCGATTTTGCACTTGTATTTCTAATTACCAAATTCATTTCTCCTGACATTTCTGTATTTTCTGGATTGATTTCTATTAATGTGGCATTGTTTTGTTTTGCATAGATTGGTAATGTGTTTGCTGGAGATACTACAAGTGATGTACCTGCAATAATCATCAAATCACATTTGCTTGCCAAATTCATAGCATTTTGCCATACATCTTGAGGTAATGATTCTCCAAACCATACAACATCAGGTCTGAGCATATTTCCACATTTACAAATAGGTGGGAAATTAGAAATTTCTGTTAAAATTTCTTCTTTATAATCACAAACTGTACATTTAATCTTCATAATGCTTCCATGTAGTTCTAACACCTTTGAACTGCCTGATTTTTGATGTAATCCATCAATATTTTGAGTTAAAACCACAACTTCAGCATATTTTTCAAGTTCCGCAATTGCTGTATGGCCTGGATTTGGTTTTGCCTGGAAAATATTCATTCGTCTTTCATTATACCATTCCCAAACTAATTTTGGATTATCATAAAATGCATCAATAGTGGCTAATTTCATAGCATCATAGTTTCTCCATAATCCATTTTTTCCTCTGAAGGTAGGTATTCCACTTTCTTGTGAAATGCCAGCTCCTGTCACAAAAACTATTTTCCCAAATTTCTTAATTTGTTCTTCAATTAATTCAAACATTTTATTTAATTTCTATTTCTAAAAGATCTCTAGCTGTAATCACCGAACTGTGAATTTCTTGTGCTTCTTTCAAATGATCAACCTCATCTTTGTATCTTGCTGAAAAATGTGTTAAAATTAAATTTTTAACTTTAGCATTTTTACCTATTGTTGCAGCTTGTTTTGCAGTAGAATGACATGTTTCTTGTGCTCTTAATTTTTCTTCATCTAAAAATGTAGAATCAAATACAAGATAATCACAATTTTCAAAAAATTTTTCTAACTCTGGTGTAGGCATTGTATCACCAGAAATTCCAATCTTTTTTCCTGGACGTTTTTCACCTAATACTTGTTCAGGTTTTATCATTTTTTCATTAATCGTTATTTTACAACCTTTTTGTAAATCACTCCATAATTTTCCTTCAGGTATTCCTAATTCTTTTGCTTTTTCTAGATTAAATCTTCCTGGTTTATCTTTTTCTTCAAATAAATATGAAAATGCTGTTACAGAATGATTTGCTTTACAAACATACATAGAAAATTTTTCATCTTCAAATACTTTTCCTTCTTTGATTGTTGTAATTAAAACTGGAAATGATAATCCAAAATTTAATATCTTAATATTAGCACCAATAAATTCTTCAATTCCACTTGGTCCAAAAATTTCTAATGTTTCAGTTCTATTTTGCATTGACATTGTTTGTAATAATCCTAAAATTCCTATACAATGATCACCATGCATATGTGTAACAAATAATTTCATTTTTTTATTCCAACCCAAACCAGATTTCATAAATGATATTTGAGCAGCTTCACCAGCATCAAACATCAAGATCTCACCATCTCTTTCTAAACAAATACATGATAATCCTCTATTTTCTGTAGGTTGAGCTGCCGATGTTCCTAAAAATACTAGTTTCATTTAATCAGGATTGTTCTTGTCAAGCTTTTATGCCTATAGATATGATATTTTTTCAGTCCACTTAATTTTAAATTAAAATCTAATTCTTTTTTGTACATTATTGCTACTCTTTTTTTCTTAGGAAGACTACCAAAAAATTTCTTTAGAATTTCCTGTGGCTTTTCTGATGTTTTTGAAGCAGTCCCATATGGTAAATCAGTTACAATTCCATCAAATTTATCAGATAATTTTGATAATCCCTGAAATTCTGATTTGATTACTTCTGAATGATATTTGTTCACCTTGAGATTTTCTTTAGTAATTTTACACATTTTTTCATCAAAATCTAAGCCAATTGCATGGATTCCCATTGACTCTGCTTCAAGAAGTGTAGTACCTGTTCCACAAAATGGATCACAAACAGTTTCTCCTTTTTTCATTCCTATCAGATTAATCATTAATCTTGTTAGCTTCCAATCTAATTCATGAGGGTGTTTTTTGATCTTTTTTGGTCTAGTTTGACCTTTTACTCGTTTTGAAAACCCAAAAAAGTTTTCATTATTTGTAAAAATCAAATATACTGTAATATCTGGATTATCTAAGTTTACTTTCGCGTGAGAAAATTTTGATATCATATCTCCCATTGAGCTTTCTAATTCAGGTATGTTAAATTGATTTGATGATAAATTAACAATTCTACAAACAAATGTTTTAGCATTTTTTAAAACACCTATATTTTCTTCATCCAAAAATAATCCAGACATTTTTCGTAATATTTGTCCAGACGTTTTCACAAATGTTGCTCTCTTTGCAATTTCATTCCAATTTGTTTTTGATTGTACAATAACAAGATTAGAAATTACTTTAATTTTAGAAAATCTGTCATACATTTTTGCAATTGCAGTAATTTCATCAGTTGCAAGTTCCAGATAATCTTTAGATAAAACAAAAAAGCTTTCTGGCATTATTAAATTGCCTTTGCAATTGTATTGGATATATCTACAATCGATGTTTTACCTGGAATTGTATTTGTACTAATAATTTTGCTAACTCCTGCTTTTTTAATTCTTTTTTCTGCATCATTCATCAATAACGCATGTGTACATGCTACATACACTTTTTTACATTTTTGTTTTTTAAGAAACTGAGTAGCTTTAACAATACTTCCTCCAGTACTAATCATATCATCAACTAAAATTAAATCTCTCTTTGCAACTTCATCTAGATTCTTTGTTTTAATTTGAACTTTTCCTGTCTTCCTGTCTCTCTTTTTCTCTAATGCAATATACTCTGAACTTAATTCTTTTGCAAATTCTTTTGCTCTCTCCTTTCCCCCCTGATCTGGAGAGATTACTAATGGATTTTTCAGGCTCAATTTCTTGACATATCGTACCAATTCTGGAACTGCAGACACATTCTTTGTTTTGATAGAAAAATGTTTGAATCCAATCATACTGTGAATATCAACAGCAATAATTTTTGATGCACCAGCTCCTTTAAACAACTTTCCAAGAACTTTCATAGTTACAATTTCCCCAGGTAAAAATTCTCTGTCTTGTCTTGCATATCCCATATATGGAATTACAGCAATCACTTCTGAGGATGTTTCTTTAGCTTTTGAAATAAGTGATAATGCTTGAATTAGATTTGTATTAACTGGAGGGTAAATTGATTGTACAACAACAGATTTTCTTTTAGATATTTTTCCACTAAGAGTTATCTTACTTTCACCATCAGCAAAAATCCTGATTTGTGTCTTTACTAGATTTGCTTTTATTTTTCTAGATAGTTTTCTTGATATTTCTTCAGATGATTTTCCAGCAATTACTGATAACTTACTCAACAAGAAATGTGAATTAACGGGATTCTTAAGTTTTGAGAAGATCACTCATCTTCGCCACTACCACGACCAATGTCCCCTGTACCATATTCATCAATAACCCCATTTCTCTGATCCTTGAGCTTATCAATCTCTTCTTGTTCATGTTTTTCATCTCCTTGGTATACTGTTCTAATTGGCCATGGAATTCTAATATCATATCTCTTGAATTCTTCATACATGATAATTCTCATATCAGTTTTAGTTTTGAATTGCGCACCATAATCTCTTACATAAACCCATAATGAAAAATCTAATGCAGAATCATTGAATTGGTTAAACCTTACAACTGGTTGATTGATATCAACATGAATATCTTTATCACAACCACAACTTGGTTGGTTATGTTTCAAGTATGGACATCGTATTTGTCTAATGAGGTGTCTACCTTTGTTATCAATAACTTCATTCATTGCCCGTTTTCCTACTTTTACAAGAATAGCTGAAACTTGTTTAGGATCATTTAGATAAGAAACACCTACATCTACAATTGCAGGTACCATCTTTATTCCCTGTGTGTAATTAATCACCTGTGCATTAACTAGTTGTCTTGTTGGAATTATTGCAATAGATTCGTTTAATGCATCTCTGAGATAGGTTACTCTAGGCGTAATTTTATGTACGTAACCGTTGTATCCTGTATCAAGTTTAATGCGTTCGCCTTCAACAAATATCTTATCTTTTCTAATGAGAATATATGCAAAATAATTCTGCATAGTTTCTTGTAATGCTAAACCTAAACCAATTGCTAATCCTCCTGTAGCTGTAGCAAGTACAATCAAATCTACTCCCCACCAAGATACAATTCCTAAAATTGTCGCAATAAAAATTCCAACTGGAAGAATTTGTTTTGCAGACTTTGGAATGCCTTCTCTTTTTCTTTTAGCAAATCCTGGAGGGCGTGAACTAGGAATTAGTGGCTCATATCCATTCGTTCTTTTTTCTTCTCTCCAAACATCAATTGGAAATATTTCATCAGGTTTTGCACCAGGTCTTAATTTTCTTCCAGATTGATTGTTACCAGTTACACAATTTTGATAATATTTTTCATATTTTGAACGTTCAGATTTTTTCCATTTTTCAAAAGGATTATCAATTAATTTCTCATATCCTCCGATTGGATTTCCCTTTGTAGTTCTGAATTGTTCTAATTCTAACATACCTTCTTTCGTTTTCAACATTTCATTGAATTCTGCTTCTTCAATATCTTCTGGAGTAACATTTGGCGGAACCCATTTGTACACTTTATGAAATAGGTCTTCATCATCAACAAATCCTCTCATTTCAAACCATGCACCAAAATCTTCTTTTTCTAAAGTAGATTTTTCACGTTTTGTGAGGGCAATTGGAATTAGATGAGAAATTGTGTATCCTATTACTAAAATATTGAATGTATTGAGAATTTTTGCAAATGTTTCTGCAGGTGATACATCTTCACCTTCAATTATTGATAAATTTTCTCCAAACAAGACCCCAGTTTGTATGTGTACATTAATTGCTGTAATTAATGCAATTGCAAAAAATGGTAGAACTGCTCTACGTACAAATCGTGAAAAATGTGGTCTTTGATAATAGAATTTTTGAGAACCAACCCAAGATGAAAATTTCCTATACCCAATAGCTATTCCAATTATTCCTATAATCATTAAGGAAAATGCAATTTGAAGTGATTCAGATGATGCTATAAGTTGTGAAACTGTTTCAAATTCGCCAACAGAAATTTGTGACAAGTCTTCTTCAGCCATACATAATCACCATTCTAATCAAATTCATGTCCTAGAATACAAAGGTTAAGCCAATTTTTAATTAAATCCTAAAAAATTTATGCCTAAAAAGCTTGTAACCTTTAACAAGGGTAAACACACTATTTACAACATGACCTATCAGGAATCAGTATGGGATGATTCACCATCACTGAAATCTTACACATTATCAAATTTTCGTACTCTTCCACAAATCCAAAATCTTGGAGAAGAAAAACAATTTGAAATGGAAGTTGTGGGAAATGTCTTACCGTTTAAAGCAAATAATTATGTTGTTGAACAGCTAATTGACTGGAATAATATTCCAAACGATCCAATGTATGTTTTAACTTTTCCTCAAAAAGGAATGCTAAAATCTGAACATTACAAAAAAATGGAAACCGCATTAAAAAATAATTCTGATAAAAAAGAAATAGCAAACATAGCAAATGAAATTCGTTTACAATTAAATCCACATCCTGCAGGACAAATGGAGCTCAATGTTCCAATGTTAAAAGATGGGACCAAACTTTATGGAATGCAACACAAATACAAAGAAACTTGTCTTTTTTTCCCTAGTCAAAGTCAAACTTGTCATGCTTATTGCAGTTTTTGTTTTAGATGGCCACAATTTGTTGGAATGGATGAAATGAAGTTTGCCATGCAAGAAGGTGAACAATTAGTACAATATGTTACTGAACATCCTGAAATTAGTGATGTGCTATTTACTGGTGGTGATCCAATGATAATGAAAGCAAAAATATTTTCCAAATATATTGATACTATAATTGAATCAAAACCTCAAAATCTAAAAACAATTAGAATTGGAACAAAAGCTCTTTCATATTGGCCTTACAAATTTTTAACTGATTCAGATTCTGAAGAAATGTTAGATGTGTTTAGAAGAATAACTGATAGTGGATTACATCTTGCTTTTATGGGTCACTTTAACCATCTCAATGAATTATCTACAGAAGCTGTAAAATCTGCAATCAAAGCAGTAAGAAAAACTGGTGCAGAAATTAGGACTCAATCTCCTCTTTTATCACACATTAACGATGATGCTGATATGTGGGCAAAAATGTGGACTAAACAAGTTCAGCTAGGTTGTATACCATACTACATGTTCGTAGTAAGGGATACAGGGGCTCAACACTATTTTGGAGTTCCATTGGTTAAAGCATATGAGATTTTTAGCAAAGCATATTCTTCTGTTAGTGGACTAGCTAGAACTGTTCGTGGTCCAAGTATGTCTGCCACTCCAGGAAAAGTGCAAGTTGTAGGAACATCAAAACTAAATGATCAAAAAATACTCATTTTACGATTTTTACAAGGAAGAAATCCTAAATGGGTTGATCAACCATTCTTTGCAAAATATGATGAAAATGCAATCTGGTTAGATGATCTAAAACCTGCATTTGGAGAAAAATTCTTCTTTGAAGATGAACTTGATGATATTAAAGCATCAAAGATGAGTTAATTCCAATAAATTTTACAATTTACCTGACTAACTTGCCAATTCTAACTTACAAGACCACATTAGTAAAATAATTTCTAAAAAATATCAAAATTGGATGCAGATCAAGTATTACAAGCTATTAAAGATGAAAAAATTTCCTTCATTGATTTTTGGTTTGTAGATATTTTTGGTGAACTCCATAATGTTGGAATGCCAAGTTATGCAATTGATAAAAATAGCTTTGTAAATGGTCTTGAAAAACTAGATGCAAGTTCTATTGTTGGATTCAAATCTGTAAATAATTCAGACATGATCTTAATGCCAGATCCTAATTCATTTAAAATTCTTCCAAATGATTATGATCCTGGAAATAGAAAAAATGCAAGAATATTTTGTGATCTATATGATGGTAGCACAAACAAAGAATCACGTTATAATCGAGATTCAAGAGGTATTGCGTTTAAAGCATCAGAGAAACTTGGTACATTTGGTTTTACTCATACTAACTGGGGACCTGAAATAGAATTTTTTGTATTTGATGCCATCAATGTATATCCGTCACCTTATGCTGCAACTCATTCTGGAGGTGGCTCTGGATATTCAATAGAATCTAAAGAATCTCCTTGGGCAAAAGGAAATGTTAGTACTGCCATAGATATCAAAGAAGGATATTATCCATCACAACCAAAAGATACCTTAGAAGGATTTCGAAAAGACGTCTGTGATGACTTGTATAATTATTTTGGAATAAAAATTGAAGCTGAACATCATGAAGTAGCAACTTCTGGTCAATGTGAAATCAATTTAGTTTATGATGAAATGATTAGCATGGCAGATAATGTGATTGCAGTAAAAAATTTAGTAAAGGTTAAAGCTAAAAGAAAAAATAAAGTAGCAACTTTTATGCCAAAACCAATTTTTGGTGATAATGCATCAGCTATGCATACTCATCAGAGTTTATGGAATGAAAATTCCAATGCCATGTATGATCAAGATGATAGCGTAGCACAAATGAGTCAAACTGGTAGATATTATGTTGGAGGAATTCTAAGTCATGCTTCAGCATTATGTGCAATATCAAACCCCACAACTAATTCCTACAAACGTTTAGTTCCTGGATTTGAAGCTCCTGTCAATGTTTGTTGGGGTTTGGCAAATCGTTCTACTGCAATTAGAGTTCCAATGTATAATCGAAATCAAGAAAAAAGTAAAAGAATTGAATATCGTGTACCTGATCCTACTGCAAATATCTATCTTTTAGAGGCCTCATTATTACTTGCAGGATTAGATGGAATCAAAAACAAAATTGATCCTGGTGATCCTGTTGAAGAAAATGTATACAAACTTTCTCAAGAAAAGAAACGAGAATACAACATTGGATCACTACCAGTTTCATTGAAAGGTGCACTTGATTCATTGAAAAGTGATTCAATCTTCTTAGAAGAAGTTTTCACAAAAGATTTCCTTGAAGCATATTCTGAATTGAAATATAAAGAATATACTGCATTTGCACAAACTCCTACAGCATGGGAAGTTTCAATGTATGCTGATGCTTAACTGGTACAAATATCAACCATTTTATGAAAATTAGTAGAACGTTTTTAAAATCAGATTTAGTTTTTTTAGTATGCAATTAAAATTATTTATGATATTTTTGTTAATCATACCTGGCCTATCTGGCATTGCTTATGGTCATACAGTTGATGCTGTAGGTGAATATCGTGTTGAGATTGGTTGGATGAATGAACCTGTTGTGTCTGGAGAAACAAATGCCATTGAATTCTATGTTAGTCCTCTAATTCCATGTCCAGATATTGCCGAACCAATAAAATGTGCTGAATCTCAAGAATTTCAAAATGGAATTTCAGATTTAAGAAAAACCATAAAAATGAAATTAATTTACAAAGATGAAAGCATTACACTTCCTTTATCACCAGATCATAATATTCCGGGAAAATATTATGCATTTGTAAATCCAACAGTTTCAGGATTTTATCAAGCAAATATTCTAGGAACAATAGTAGAAACTCCAATTAGCTTATCAATGCATCCACCCAAAGTTGATGAACGTGCTTATATTGAATTTCCTGAACCTGCAGATATTACAATACAACAAATGATTGATGGGCATACTGCATTAATTGAAGATGTTGGTGATTTAAAAGAATCAATAACTATTCTGGAAAATAATCAATCAAACAATGTAGGTTACATTGGTATTGTAGTTGGAATAATTGGAATTGTTATTGCAGTTCTAGCTCTTCTAAAATCGAAAAAAACCAACTAAAATTTCTTATTTTCCACATTCCTAATATTCTATAATTGATAACCTACAAGTATAGGAATTTAAAAAAATAACTTTGGTGTAGATTTTGGTAGAAAGTAATTATGATATCTTGGGAATTATTGAGGGTTCAACAGAAAAAGAAATTCGTGATGCATTTAGACGATTAGCTCTTCAATATCACTCAGATCGTGGAGGTGAAAATGAACAATTTATTAAAATTAAACAAGCATATGATGATCTCAAAATAGGTAAAAAATATCCAGAAACAGATTATGAAAAACTAAAAAATTCTAAAGTACATTCTGGTGATTCTGAGGCTGACGTAAGAAGAAAAAATCAGATTTTGGGTCAAGAACTATTCAAAGAAATGAAAACTGCTGAAGATTGGGCTTTTGCTTTGAATAATTCAAACACTACTGCATCTAGGTTGTTTGGTTCAAAAACTCTTGGAGAAATTGAATTAGAACGAAAAGCTAATGGTGCTTTATCAATAAAGGGAAATTTTATGGCAGGAACATTTTCTTATGATGGTCCAATAATTATGCAAGGAAGTATTACTAGTCCATCATGGACACAAGAATTCCAAACAAATATTCATCTTACTAGAGGAGATTTTAAATTCATTAATCCATTAGAAAATAAATATAAAATTGATAATGGTGCAAAAATTATTGTTGATAATGGAAATGTAGTGGTTGGAAATATTTACGGAAGAAAATTTAAAGTTGAAGATCCTATACGTGTAGGAGTTTTCCAAATTCAAGAACATAGAACTCACATATCAGCTCCAAATGGAAAAATTATTGCAGAAAATCTTGCAAATACTGTTTTACTTGAAGCAGATTCTATCATTGTTTTGAATGTTGAAGATGATGTTACTATATCTGCCAGGGAAATTTTATTTTATGGAGGAAAGTTAACTTATGATTCTGAAATTATATTAAAAGAAAGTGGAACAATACGATTTTTTGAGAATTTTTCTATTCAAGGTTTGAGCGGTGATGCAATCATCAAATTAGAAAATGGTAAAAAGATTAGATTGTTTGATCTCAAAACTAAAAAAATTAAAGACTTGGCTGATGAATTTGTATCTAATAAAGAAAATTACAATAAAGATGCTACTATGGTAGGGCATGGATTCACTATAACATATGCAATGCTAGACAATCTTTCACTAAAACCAGCCAAAAAACAAAAACAGAGTTGGGCATCAAAATTTGGTTTTTCTAAAATTAGGTAATACCCCCTTAGTTGGAACAAATAACAAGAAATATTTCTAAATTGTTCATGCCTAAGTTGTGCCTGAGATTGATCCGATCAAACTGGCAAATAGTGTGACGAAAAGTAGGGTTCTGTTTTCGACACAAAAGATGGAAAGGAAAACGGATTTGTCCAATAGACTACTGCGACGCTCTTTTTAACAGTTTGAGGGTTGATTAGTTATGGTTGGTCATGTCTGTCTTTTTACAAAATCATTTATATGCTTGAATAGTTTTGGATTAAAAGTGAAGCCTCAAATTCTGTTACTATCATCAGTTTTACTCTTTTCTGTACTTACACTTGCCATTCCCAGTCATGATGTATATGGGGAGAGGCCAGATATTGATTTGGCTATTCTCAACGTATTTTATGATACTGGCTCAAAGGACTTGACAATAGTTTTTAATGAGGGAATTGACCCTGACAGTTTCGAACCATCCTTATTCTTTTTCCCTAGTGGGTTTGTTAATGGGGACATCCAACGCGCGCTAAATCTACAGTCATCGTCTCATGATATTAGTGGTAATACGATTACCGTATCCCCCACATCTGCTATATCTGATAGAATAGATACGGCTATCAGCGATCCACATATCAGTATACCCGTTTTAAGAAGTAATGGTCCCACCAATATAACCCCCAACATCCCCCACGCCGTATGTGCTACTGCTGAGCGGGGAGGAGAATGCCTTGAAATTATTGGGTTTGCTGGTATTCCATTGACTATTTTACAGCCAGGTGTTGTACCTCCACCTATCATAGATTCTGATATTGATTTAGACCGAATAGATCGTATTCTGACTGTTATTGGTAATGGACTAACAGGCCATTCCATTGAGCTGTTTGACCGTGGCACGTCTGTTGGTGATACCCCCGTAGACAGTAATGGCTTTTGGGAGATATCTGTGCCAATAGGGACATCACCTAATTTTGTTACTCACACATTTACTGCAACTGCCACCAATTCAGGTGTTACATCTGCACGCTCTAATCAAGCAAGTATAGGCGTAGATGGTTTGCAGTTATCTGCTACTAGTGTATTATACAATCATATTGTTGATGATGATGGTGAAGATCTTAGCGGGGAACTGATAGTTACTTTTAATGATGATATTGTCCCTGACAGTGTAAATCTCTCCAACTTCCAGATAATTGATTTTCTAGGAACCACAATCCCGTTCGAGTTGCGTCTAATAGGAACAAATGAGACCCCGCCATTTGCATCTACTTTTGTTGTTGATGGTAATACAATTACCATAACCCTCGTAGACAGAACTCTGTGGAATAGAATAAATGTTTCTTTCACGGGAGATGATAATAGTAATAATGAACCATATGATCCACCTGTATTAAGACTTCATGCTGGTGCCGTAGGGTCTACGTTAAGTACTACCAACTTGGAAGGTGATCTTACAATTACTATTCCTCCAGAGCCACCGATGGACCCTGAGGAGCCTGCTAGTGGAGGCTCTAGCAATGACTGGAAAAAGAAACCTACCTTTGGAAAGTCATGGGAGGTATCATCTGCACAGCTAGTGGAGAATGGATTCACATTTAATGACTATACCCTGGATATAACAGACAACTTCCACACCGAATTTGTACTCACTGAATCAATAATTGGTGATACCAACCATGTCGATATCAAGGTGTACACAGATAAGATACTACGCGATGTGACCCTGTCTTTGGGAGTGCCTGAAATCGGCAAGGCATCAGAGGCAGAGACTGACATTATCATACAATTAGACAGAGACTATACAATTCCAGATGACTATACCATTACAGGAATAGTCCATGAGCAAAAAGAATCTCTGGTAAATGAGGAGGATACAGACTCTAGCATATCCAAGGTAAAGTGTGCCAGTGATTCGCTTAATGAGTTGTGCTATATCATTGGAATAGACTTTAGCATATCTGCACCATTAAAGTCAAATGTCCTTGCAATCTCGGCAACTGACTTTGACAGACGCAGCACTGTCACATACATCAACGACGGTGTCGAGTTTACAGGTGAATCCCTATTAGAGCCTGTCACACATGAGCTATTCTCAAAGAGGTCAAGCCAGGATGCTAGCATTACATTGGAATTGACACAAATAGACAGGCGGTATTCCACATATGCAGATCAATTTGGCAACTTGTGGGAGCACAATGATTCTATGACCTGGAGCAAAATAACGCCTGATGAATTTGAAAGACATCAGGACAAGTCCACCACATCCATGACTAGAATGCATTCGGCATGGAATGATATAATGGAGCACGAAGTCGCCCGGGCTACTGGCGTTTTTGACAGTAGTGCAATACAGAGCACACCAGAGGATCCACTCACAATTGATTATGTCATTGGTGAGAGGATTGACAATGAGACAAAACAATACATAAAACTCTCAGAGATGCAAGCCTTGGAGATTTTGTCCTCAGATGCACAGTATTACGTCCATGACAAGTCTCAATGATCTTGTTTTGGTCTCAAATCCCGTTCTCTCATAATTCAAAGGTTTAATTATCACAAGTTTTACAAAATTTACGTGGATTATAAAAAAATAGGAATTACAGTCGTAGCTATTTCAATTATTATCAGTGTTGCTTATGTGGTGTTATCTGCAGGTTCGGAAAGTATGGATGCAGAAAATCCTGTACAAGTGCCAGTTAATGCAACAGGATTGTCCGGAGAGGTAACCATTGGATTGATTCTTCCATTGACTGGAGACTTGGCAACTCATGGGGCAGAAAACCATGAGGGCTCAAAGTTTGGAGTATCAGAGTTTAACAAGTATCTGCAAGGCATTGATGCGCCATGGCATCTCAAAATGGTTTCAGAAGACTCTGCAACCAACCCCGTAGTTGCATTGGAGAAACTAACTGCACTGCATGCCAAAGGAATCGGAGTTATAGTGGGACCTGAAACCAGCTCCAACATCAGAAACATGAAGGGGTATTCTGATTCTAATAACATGTTGCTAGTCAGCTGCTGCTCGTCAGCTCCTGCACTTGCCATCCCAAATGACAGCGTATTTCGTCTGATTCCTGATGACTCTAATCAGGGACCTGCAATTGCCAAGCTAATGCATGACCAGGGAATCAAAGTAATGATTCCAGTATGGAGGGGAGATACGTGGGGTGACGGACTTGGAGAATCAGCATCTGATTCATTCATGCAAAGAGGGGGCATAGTAGATGATAATATTAGGTATAATCCCGAATCTCCGGAATTTTCTGCATCAACTTCACTCTTGGCTCAAAAAGTGCAAAAATATACAGATGAGTATGGATCTGAGAAGGTAGGGGTCTTGTTTTTGGGATTTGCAGAGGTCTTGCAGTTTATGCAGTCAGCATCAGGACATGAGATACTAGGCGAGGTAAGATGGTTTGGACCTGGTGCCATTACAAAGGAACGCAATCTGGTATCTGATCCAATAGGACTGGAATTCTCAACTGATGTATCATTTACAACAGTCCAGTTTGCACCTGCTGATAACCCTACATACAAAAAGGTACAAACTCATCTAAGTGAGACTCTGGGCACTGATCCCAACACCTTTGTGCATTCCTCATATGATGCAGTATGGCTAATTGGTCTGGCAATGCTTGAAACTCAGAGTACTGATGTCAGTGCAATAAAGGCTGCAATACCTGGAATTGCTGAGAATTACATGGGGGCAATCGGATCCACAAAACTAAATGATGCAGGGGATCTGGCCCAAGCAGATTACAAAGTATGGGGAATAAGGGATGGAGATTGGACTGAACTTGGAAAATACACAACCCTTGATGATTCGATTATTTTTAACTGATCCCCAGATACAGCTTGCCTAGTTGCCGATGAGACAGTATCTCCTCTGAACTTCCTTTGAACACACCCTTGCCGTTTGCCAAAAGATAGACATAGTCACTCATCTTTAGCGCCCTTTTGACATTTTGTTCAACCATGATTACTGTAATTCCAAAGTCATCTCTGATCTGTTTTATTTTTGATAATACCTCATCTGCCAGTTTTGGAGAAAGACTGGCAGTGGGCTCATCAAATAGCATAACTTTTGGCAGACAGACTAGTGCCATGGCCATTGCAAGCATTTGGCGTTGACCTCCGCTAAGAGTACTTGCCTTTGATTTTTCATATTTTTTTAAAATAGGAAATGTTTCAAAAATTTCAGAGAATCTCTCTGGCTGTACCTTTGAATCCAGTGTATAGCTTGCCATGAAAAGATTTTCTTTTATGCTAAGATTTGCAAAGACGTTATTGGTCTGAGGCAGGTATGCAATTTTCTTCCTTGCTATTTGATGCGGTGCCATCTTTGTAATCTCTTCATTGTTGTATCTGATTTGACCAGAATACACATCACACAAACCAAAAATGCTTTTGAGCAACGTACTTTTTCCTGAACCGTTTGGACCGATAATTACTGTAATCTCTTTTGTCTTTGCCTCAAAATCAACCCCAAAAAGAATATGACTGTTTACATATCCTGAATTCAAATCACTAACATCAATTACTAAATCAGATTGTTTGTGAGACATTTATTCCCCCAGATATGATTTGAGAACTTTGGGATGTTTTACTATCTGCTCAGAACTGCCTTGAGTAATAATTTTTCCCTGATTCATTGCAAAAACATGGTCTGCATACTGCAATGCTATATCGAGCCTATGCTCTACAATCAAAAATGTAATTTTTTGTCTTTTGCATATGGATGAGATTCTCTCAAATATGCCATGGGCCAGTGTGGGATTCACACCTGCAATTGGTTCATCCATCAGTATCATCTTGGCCCCTGACATCATGGCGCGGCCTAGCTCCAAGAGTTTTTGCTGGCCCCCGCTAAGATTCTGGCCAAGCGTATCTTTTTGACTAGTCAGATTTAGCATCTCCATGATTTTTTGTGCATCATCTGTAATTTTTTGCTCATCATTTTTCCATCTGGATTTTAATGGGGCCAAAAGATATGACTCTCCGGAGTTATTTACGCCTGATAGTACAAAATTCTCCAAAGTTGTCAGCATTGCAAAAGGCTGGGGAATCTGCCAGGTTCTAACCAGACCTGTCTCAAATGTATCGCAGAGTCCCTTTTTTGTAATATCATTGCCCCCAAAGACAATTTTACCATCATCAGGTTTTAGCATCCCTGAGATTACATTAATCAGAGTGGTTTTCCCACTACCATTTGGGCCAATCATCTCGTATAGTTTTCCCTCTTTTAATTTTATGTCAACTCCATCAAGTGCAGTATGGCCCCCAAAACTCTTTGTGATATTTGAAATATCCAGAATCACCATTATGATTCATTTTAAAAGCATAAAGAAATTAAGGGTTTTGTATGTAGGTTGATGGCTTGGCATACGATCCAATTTTTTCTGATGCGATAATTTTTGCCAGTCTTTTGGCTCTGCTTTGTATTGGATTGACACTGACATACATCACAACCAGAGTACCTAACTTTGCCCATGCATCATTTGCAACCATTGGGGTATATGTTGCATTGATTGTGACCCATGTCTGGGGGATGACCCCCTATGTTGCAGTTCCTATCTCATTTGTAATTTCTGGAGTTCTTGCAGTGTTACTGTACACGTTTATCATAAAACCCCTGATTCGAAAGGGCGCATCTCAGGCAATTCAAATGATTGCAACTTTGGCCTTTGACCTAGTAGTAATTGCGCTACTAAACATCATTGCAGACTATATAGTCCAAACATACCAGATTACATCAAGGGAATTCTCACTGCGCAGTTATGATGCAGAGTTTATGGAACTGCCATTAATTGTGTTTGTAGCGCCAATTGCAGTTGCAGTCCTTGCAGTATCGCTGCACATTATACTGCGTAAAACAAAGTTTGGCATTGCAATGAGGGCATCTACTGAAAATTCTGATCTGGCAGAGACAGTTGGGATTAATGTGAAACTAATCTATGGAGTTTCTTGGCTGCTTGGAGGGGGCTTTGCAGGAATTGCAGGAGCACTAATGTCAATGTGGTTTCAGGGAGACCCGAATCTTGGGCCACAGCTAATTCCAAGTGTATTTGCAGCAAGTATTACGGGTGGCTTTCTTAGCATTTATGGTGCAATTACGGGGGGAATTCTGGTGGGGCTGACAGAAATTTTGGGAACGAGGTTTTTGGCTGGAGAATTTGGAGCATGGCTTATTGCATATCGTCCGCTAATCCCACTAATTTTCATTGTAGTGACATTATTTTTGGCGCCAAAAGGCTTGGCAGGAATAAACTGGTCAAAGTTGAGGAGAGATGGCTCTAAACACTGAAATAATATTCCTTGTAGATTTGCTTGCAATATTTGCAGTCTATGCAATTGTCAATCTTAGCTTGAATATGGAGTTTGGATATGCTGGAATTCCAAACTTTGGCAAGGTTTTGGCAGTTGGTGCCGGTGCATTTGTTGCAGCATCAATTCCTGGTAGAATATTTGCAGAGATGGCACAAATTAAGGGGGACTATATTTTGGATAATCTGCAAATTGTCTCTGAAATTAACTTGTGGCTTGTGGATAATGTGGGGATAGGCTTTGCCATCTTCTTTCTGACACTGGCAATAGCAGCAGTAATAGGTGGAGGTATTGGAATACTCACATCATATCCAGCAATTAGACTACGTGGAGACTATCTTGCAATTACATTACTGGCATTTGGTGAAA
Organism: Candidatus Nitrosopumilus sp.; assembly: GCA_965205425.1. GTDB lineage: Archaea > Thermoproteota > Nitrososphaeria > Nitrososphaerales > Nitrosopumilaceae > Nitrosopumilus. The sequence continues at coordinate 713,414 of CBDBGZ010000009.1, read as the reverse complement.
GCATAAGAATTATTGGAAATAACTATGCCCCACTAGTTGGTGGAACACTTGGAGTTCAAGTACCAGATCCATTATCATTTCTGCCTGATGAGATTCGATTTTCAGTAGCTACAGTTGGTCTGGTGTGCATTGCAATGGCAGTTTATGCATATAGTGAGAAGATGCTCCGTTCACCATTGGGGCGAATGCTCAAAGCAATCAGGGACAATGAAACAGCAGCGGAATCCTTGGGGAAAAATACGACAAATGCCAGAATCAAAATAATTATGATTTCAGCTGCACTTGCAGCAATCGGCGGGGCATTGTATGCATTTTATGTCGGCGGGACCATTGCATTTGCTTATGATAGAGCAAGCTGGACATTTTGGCCGTTTCTAATGATTCTCATTGGGGGACTTGCAAATAACAAGGGTGTGCTAGTTGGAACCTTGATTTTTGTTACCCTGCGAAAGCTTATCATATTTTTTAAGGACTCTTTTGAAGGATTTGTTCCATTTGATATAGTCTGGCTTGACTTTTTGTTGCTGGGAATAATTTTACTTGCAATTTTGTTGTATAGGCCACAGGGAATCCTAGTTGAAAAACCAACCCCAACACTAGGCGGCATAAATGACTCGAGATTTCAAAGAGTAAGGAATTTCTTTTTCAAATAATGGATTGAGTTGCGCAATTACAAGCAAAAATCTAACTTTTCTATCATTTAATTTCTAATTTTATGGAATTACAACAAATTCTTCTTTCCATTTTATCTTGAAATTGACAATCCCGCAAACAATCTCACTTATCACATCATACCGGCACAATTTGTTTCTAAACACATCTCTGCTAATTCTAAATCACTTGATTTGAATTAAGCACCTAACTTAACACAAAAAGTCTCTAATTTAACACCCTGTTGAAAAGCTCCGGAGATTGAACAGTGTAAAGATTCTTTTTTGCATGGATTCTTTCTGATTCTGATTTTATTTTTGCCACACCATGAGAGTCATAAATTATTTTCTTGAGATTCTTGGCAAATGGTGCAAATTCTGGTCCGGGATTCTTGTGATTAATGGTATCATTAACCTCTCTGAGATAATGGATGTGACATTTCTGGTGAGTTGTTCCAACATGGTTCCATGCAGGATACGAATCACTTGTAATGTTGCCATCATACTACTTGAGAATTCTCTTGGGAACATCCAATCCTACAAACATCAAATATTTTTTTTCAGGAAGGGTAGTGTGTTTGTTTGCATTTCTTACTTTCTTGATACGAATGCAAGTACCATCTAATTTCCTAGCTGATTTTGGCACATATGGTTATGTACAAAACATTTGGTTGGCAGTTTCAGCAATTGTAGATTTGTTGATCTTAATTATACACATTGCATGCAGTCTTTCCTTTTTCTTACCGTACTTTTCTTTTTTGTAGGCCTGGAGTAACTCGTCATTTGTGATGTTCATGAAATCATTTCTAACTACTGATGAAAAAATATTGCTATTTGTTTTGAAAAATTGCAAAGAATTATGCCTCCAAGGTATAGATAGTGCTCATTATAGGAATAACAAAAATCTCTACAGCAAAGTAATTTTTGAATTTCTTTTTACGCATAAATCAATCTTTAACATGCTAATTTTACTCTGAAACCATGGGTTTACGATACAAATCTTAAGAAAAATCACTTGTTTTTTGGGTTTTTATTTTAAATTATGATATACAAAATATGGAAATTGACGTAAAAGATCTTGCAATGTTTACAATTATTCAAAAACTAAAACATGTTGTAAATCATAAATTTCATAAACTTGATGAGGATTTTGATTTGCAAGAATTTTTAGGTGATCCTGAAATCTCTGATGAGGATTTTAAAAAAATGAAAATAACGCATTTTCAGATTGGCTCAAACTTTCTGATAAAGACTTGAGACAACTGCAAACAAAAATTCTTGTCGAACTTGATAAATTGACTCCAAAAAATTTGCCTCGATTTGCCAGTACTGGAAAAAGTTCAAAATCCTATCATTTGATTAAAAAAACCAAGATAAAAGAAAAATAGATTTTTCAAAACAACTAAAACTGATATGGTTCAATTATTTTTGTGGGGACGTAGTTTAGTGGTATAACTTTCGATCGTCAATTGAAAGGTCTCGGGTTCAAATCCCGACGTCTCCACAATGTTTAATTAGAAAAACTATCAATACAATGTGGTTGACGATCGAGTTAGTTCTCCACTGAACTAGCCTTTTTTTCTATTTTCTGAAAATTTTAGAGGGGTTAACACTTAGGCATAATTTCAAAAAATCATTACACCATTGAGTTTTTGTACGTAACTAAATTTTGTGACAATATCCAGTAGATGGGAAAGTACATCAAATTACACATTCTAGGAAATAATTATTTTTGTTATTTCTAAAGTAATGAATAATTATCTTTACAAAGAAATATTTGAGAATTTCAATTGATATTATTGGTTTGTAATTTTTTACATTGGTTTCTTCTGAGATAATCAAATTAGCAATTATCCATGCATTGTACAAAATCAATGAATAGTAAAAATACAACAATCTTATGGATTGGTTTGAACTGGTGGTTTTTGGTCTGAACCTTCCCACACATGCATAGCCTGTTTCAATCCCCCAACGTTTCTTGTAATCAGTTGGAATGTTTTGTATGTTATATGATATTTCTTTTGGTGAAACGTTTGTTGCAAACACAACATACTGATCAATAATATTTGATTTTTTTCTTGCATTTTTGTTTGGTAGAATAACTAGATTAAATGATTCTACATGTCCTGATGATGATTTTATTGTGTATGGCGAGATTGATTTTCTATCTCCATTAACGTATTGTAAAATGGCATCTTTGATTCGAGAATTCTTTTTTGCAGGCATTAGAAATTTTAAATTCTTTTGTTTTATTTCTGAAATTGTTCCAGCTGTGAAAAACTCCCTATCCACTAGCAATAGTTTAATCTTGATTCCATTATTGATGCCATCAGAGAGTAATTTACGCACAAAACCGGCATTTGATATGTTGTCATACAAAGGATAACAACCTAATTGAGCCCTGATTCTTTTTTCAACGCACTGCATGGTGCAGTAACTCTCAAAATGAGTAGTACTGTTTTTAGATTTTGATTTTATTAAAGAATGATTTGGCAATTTGTCATATCTTGGGATTAGATGTTTGTCAATTGCCACAGTAACTGGTTGCTCCAATACTCCCAATTCTTGTAATTTTGATATGGTACTATCTAGTGAACGATGTAATTGAATTTGCATTGTTTTTTGTGATATTTTTGATATGATTTTTCTCAACCATGAAACCAGTTGGAGAAGCATTATCTGATTCCATTGCCAGTCTCTTTAATCCAGATTCAGAATATGAATTTCCCAAACACAATGACATGATAGAATTATGTGCATCTGCATTGTGGAACCGTGAGTTATTTTTACTAGAGCATGGAAACAATAAGATATTGTACATTATTTTAGTGATAATCTCAAATGCTTTAGATAGTATCACGCCTTGGTGTGTCATGGTATCAAATGAAGTACAATGCATATTTGATGGAGTGACATACTTCCATCAAGCTTTTTCTATCTGAATAGATTGATTGAATAATTGATAGTTTTTGATCTAAATTGAGTTACTTTCCCATCTACTGACGACCACCCAAGGTGTGGAAGACCAAGGAGAATTTCAAAGAAGAAAATGGATTGCATAATGTCAAAGGCAATGCTAACTTTGTTTACTCCTGTGATGCTACAGCAAGCAATATCTTATTCCATTAGAGTGAAATTTCACATTACTCACATCAGAAAGATAATGCATCAGTATGATATCTGCAAAAACTGCACAAAAATATCACATCAACCATGCAAGTGTATCTGCTGTGCGAAGCTGGCAGCAACGCATCAGAAAGAGAATTTCACGCCTAAAAAAGAATGGATTTATCATTGCAATGGCTGATGAGGCATTTTTTCTAAGGGATGCAAAGACAGGAAAAAAATATTGGTCAAAAGTTGCAAAGAGAATATTTCTTCCATATACGGGGAATCATGAAAGCTTGGCAGTATATGGAACAATTACGGAAAATAACAGTCAACTGTTTAGAGTTTATGATAAATTCAATGCTGTAACATTTGTGGAGTATCCAAAGGAGTTGCACTGGAAATACGGCAAGATTGCAATCATGCTAGACCGAGCATCAGTTCATAAATCAAAAAAAGTAAAAGAATATCTTGCAAACAATAGAGATGTCAAACTAATATGGTTGCCAAAAGGATCACCGTACTTGAACATGATAGAACAGTGTTGGAAGATAAGCAAGTATGAGTTGTTGGTATCAGAATATTATGCAATGTTTGCGATGATGAATGGTATAGTGTCAAAATATTTTAGAGTAACAAAGTTCAAGCTTGATGTTGCAAATTATATCTTTAGAAATCCTGCAAAGATGTTTGCGAACTTTTGATCGTCGCTATACTATACATCTAGTTTCAAGTTTGACTGTTTTGAATAAAAGGCGTAGTCGTGTCTTAAATTATTATTTCATTTGGTGATGGATTAAAAAAAGAGATTAGTACGCGAATACCATCAACTACATAATCATCTATTATTTTCAGAGAAGAAACGTCAGCATTCTTTTGTTTGGTTTGGTACTCTCTCATATAGCAAACTAAAGCTCAAAAAATCAACAAAAACAGCTCCTATATGTCCAGCTTGCAATACAAAACTTTTCGATCTTGTACATATACAAGATAATTTTACTGATGATGCATGGAAAACAGGTTTTTTGAGCCTGATGAATAGAAACTTGCGAATCCTGAAAATCGCTTACTGTATTCTTTAAAATCTAAATTCAGGATTTCTCGAAAAAGAGTAACAAATGCAATTTTAGTAAAATAGTTTATTTGGTGATTGCAGTCAAAATCAAATGATCATTGTTTAAGGCAATTAAATACCATTGTGTCTTCAATTGACAATTACATTGATCAGAATTAGACAATTTACATGTATTTTTTGTTTGATTTTATATAATATTTCATGAACCATTTTAGAAAGTGAATCTCGTTTTCCTCTACTTGTCCTTTTTCTAATGATTTGTAGTATCCCTCTCTATCAGAATATTTTATGTTAAGTGGCGGAAAGTCATTATCTATTAATATGTAATTCATGATCATTCTTGAAACTCTGCCATTTCCATCTCCAAATGGATGTATACTTACAAATCTAAAATGAATAATGCCAGCTAATTGAACTGGTTTGGTATTTTTTAATTCCCTGTATTCTTTTAGAAAATGTTTGATAAATCGGGGTATAAATTTCCAATGAGGAAATGTTGATTCGCTGTTTGTTACAAATACGGCATCTTTTCTATATTTTCCTGCAAACTCTGGTTTTGTTTTATCAAACATTTCGTTGTGCCATGACAATATTGTCTTTTCAGTTAGTTTGGGCATTGATTCTAGCATTTGCAGATACACTTTGTGATGTTTTTTTGCCTCCATCATGTCATGTTCTGGTTTGTTACTTGGAGTTAATGAAAATCGGAGTAAGTTGAAAGTTTCTTTTTTTGTCAGTGTTGAGCCTTCAATTTTTTGGGAATCATGTGTAAATAACAAAGAAAATTCTTTTAGATGGTCTTTAATTGATGTTTTAGCCTGTGCAGAATATCCTTTCTTGATCTTCCTTAGATTTATTTCCCAATCCTCACACCATAATGATAACAAGAACTCTCTCTTGATTTTTTCAACATTTTTTGGTTTTATTTTGCCTAGATATTTTTCATGTTGAATTTTTCCTGTGTTGTGGATTAGATAATAGTAAGTACTTTTTCCCTTCTTGCGGTTGATGATTGAAGCCATCATAGTATATCCAGTGTTTTAGAATATAAGTATTAAAAAATCTTAAAACACTGTATAACTTTTATAATATGTATTTGTATGAAAATTATCGAAAGGGTCTCAGCCAATTAACAGTGTAAAAAAATTCTACACTGTTCAATCTAAACTGAATCTCCAAATTCATCACTCCTCGAAAATATGTCTAGTTTTGATCAAAGTAGGTTAATTGAACTAATTAAAATTCTTAGTTGACCATCTGCCTTGATATTGATTTTAGTTTCTCCAAGCTCTTTTGAGAACCTATATCTGATCTATATTCTAGCTTGTTTTCTTGTACATATGTGACATGTGAATCAATTGCCTTGTTTATGATTGATGATGCAGTTTCTATATTATCTGAAATCGTACTAAATGCACAAACTCTGGATTTTTTTAGAGTTTCATATTGGTGTGTTCCAGTTTTGATACATGATGCAAAGAATATCTTTATTCCTTTCTCAATCATTGCACCTTCATCTATACTAAAAGATGTTGCATTGCCACTTTGCTCAGGGTATTCTTTTGCCACTAGATATTTTACGACGCTTGCCTTTTTGACAAATGAAACTACATTTTCTGATAATGTCTTGTTCCAAATATGTATCAGTAATTCTGAAAATGACCCCTCAAGAATACTGAGTATGTTTAACCCTTCTGGATCTCCAAAACGTCCGTTAAACTCCATGAACCTTATGCCCTGTTTGGTTTTGAAAAATCCTCCATTAAGTACACCATTGAAAAATAGGTTTTCAGATTTCATCTCATCAATTATTTTTTGCATGATGTATGTGCAGTCATCCAAGTCCTTTTGACTCATAAATGGCAGTTTCTTTTCTGAATTGGTAAAGCAGCCCATGCCACCAGTTCCAGCACCACAATCTCCCTCATATCTGAATGGATAGTCATAGCTTGCAGGAGATACCACGAGATGTTGCCCGTCAGTAATTCCCATGATTGTAAACTCTATTCCTTTTAGTTTCTCTACGAGCAATACTTTTTCGTCTGGATTTTTCTTAAAAAGTGAAGAAGCATATTTTTCACAATCCTGATATGTCAAGAGATGCTCAGGCATTACCTTTACGCCTTTGCCGCCAGTAAGTCCCTGCGGTTTTACCACTATTTCTAATCCTTTGGATTCAAATGATTTTATTGCATCTTGTAATTCTTCAACCTTTGATACTGTTTTGTAAAATGGAGTAAATTCAGGGCAGACTTTTTGCATTATTTGGATGGAGTATACTTTGTCCCATTCTATGCGTGTTGCATCCTTTGTTCCACCAATTGCTTTAAAATTATTTTCCAGTAGTATGTCAATTACACCATTGGCCAAAGGCTGGTCAGCACTCACAAAAGTATAGTCTATGTTGTTCTCTTTTGCAAATTCTAAAACTGTTTCTGGATCATCAGCATTGCTCACCAAATATTTTCCACCAGACTGTATCACACAATCTACAATGAGTGGATTTTTGTGGGCCATGACTGCATAAACTTCAGTATCCTGCATGAGTCGCATTGCAAAAGCGCTTTCACGTCCTCCACTTCCGACAATGAGAAATTTTTCTCTAATCATTAACAGTTTTTGTAAATGTTCTGAAGATATTAATCTTCACAAGAATTTGAGATACTTGAGACATGGGCATAATTAATTCTAATTTTTGAGTCAATTCTCAAATTTCTTCCATCAAAAAAGCTAAGGATCTTATCATGTTTTGTTTATTGGAATGATGTCCAAACAAATGAAAATCCCTAGGCAAGATTCTATCGGAATCATTTCTTATTGGCGTGTTACATTTGGTGGGAATGTTGTCTTTGTATGAGGAAGTATTCAGATCGGGCATAGACCATACGTGTATCCAACCATCCAGATGGTGCAATTGTTCATCATAAAGTCATCAATGAGAATACCAAGCAACAACACATTTCATTATTTCCTTTCAATCAAACCTTCCAATGACAAACTGCTCAAGGTTTGCAGATTAACTCAAATTCCAAACAGAAGAACCATTGACAGACGATTCCAAGTTCTGCCAATTAGTGATATAATCAGTAATATGGGAAGTCTGTTTGTATCAGAGAAACTAGTCGATGACATATCTGCATCAGTTGATTCATCATTACTAAAAGCAAAAGGTCCAGTATGGCACAAATCTGACATGAAGAATAATCGTTTACCAATTCCAGGAATTGATACTGATACAAAATGGGGTTTTTCAAAATCAAAGGGTTGGATATTTGGGTACAAACTGCATATGAGTTGTAGTACTGGCAAACTGGTTGTCCCACTATCTGCTGATGTCTCAACTACAAATGTTTCTGATGGTAAAATGTTTGAAACACTAGTTGAACCACTTGCAGGACTAGTTGAAAATGTTCTATGTGATGTGCCATATGATGATAAATCATTATATCAGTTTAGTGATGGGAGACATTTGAGATTGATTTGTCCTATCAAAATATATCCATCAACACCGCCAGAGCGAATCAAACTTGCAGATTTTTATAATTATGTACAAGGTCAAGAGTTGTACTCACAAAGAAAAGTTTCAATTGAACCTTTATTTGAAATATTCAAAGATACGTTCAACATTAGAACTGTACATGTGAAAGGATTTGACAACGTAAAATCATTTGTGTTGGTTTGTGTTCTTGTGTATCAGTTGATAGTTTACTACAACTGTATAATTGGAGCAGAGAATCCAAGAACTGTAAAGAGAATGCTTTGCTGTTAGAGAAATATTGGAAATTATTTTTGTAAATTATTTTTATAAATCATTATGCCCAAGTCTCAAGTACTTGATTTAGATTCGCAAGTCAGATTTGCAGGTGTTGCAAATAGTAAAGGTGAGATGATTGCAGGTGGACATAAAGAAAATGTTGAGAAAATATTAGTTGGCGATGAGGTTAACATGTCAATTCATTATGCTTTACAAAAAAGAGATCTATACACTAATTTGGCATACAAAATTGGGTCTGAAAAATCATCAATCACAGAATATGAACTAGTTACCATGATCAGCATTCCAATTAATTCAAATGAATTATTTATGCTTAGTACCGAACCAAGAGCCGATTATTTGAAAATAATCGATTTTATTCATGCGGCACTTGATGCACAAAAAATAGCAAATAATAGCTAAATCTAGCCTCAAATACTTGTTTTTAGATTAAAAAATATTTTTGATAATCTTTTCTAATACTGTTTTCTTCTTTTTACTTCAAAAATACTGTAGCCATATTTTTTCTTCATTTCAATAGAGCAAAATTGTGTAAATTCGTATTCATCAAATTCTTTCAAAATTTCATACAAGTTAATGCCAACTACAATACTATTTTTTGGACACAGTGAATTTATTTTAAAACATCTATTGACTGTAGGTCCAAAAATATCTGAAATCTTTGATGTAGTGCTCTTTGCTACTTTTACAGAACCATACGTTGCACTAATTTTGTAATCTAACTCATCAATATTTTCCGCATTAAGTTCTTTTTTGAGTTCATCATGAGAGTCAATCATACTCAAACAACATTCTAGAATATTTTTCACTGCAACAATATCTTTAGAATCAACATTTGCAAATCTAAACATTAGCGCATCTCCAATATTTTTCACCACTTCTCCGTTATGTTTACGAACAATTTTTGCCATGAAATTAAGAAAAATTTCATACATTTTACTCACATCGTCATCAGATAATTTAGATGAAATTCTGGTAGAGTCTGTCATGTCAATAACACCCACACAATCATTTTGTTCATGCTGAGAAAATTTCAACAATATGTCTTCTTGTTGTTTAATGACGTCTTCTTTCTCTTTAATCTCAATTAATGATTCTTCTAATTTTTGTGCCATAGAATCAAATGCATGTGACAATTCGCCAATTTCATCACCTGTTGTGATGTTAGTTCTTACTTCGAAGTCTCCACTTGCAATTTTGTTTGCAGCATTTTTTAATTTGAGAAGTGGTCTTGAAAGTGATTTTGATATCAGAAAAGCTGTAATTCCCATTCCTAATGTAATTACTATTCCAGTTATGAGAATTCTATCTTGTAAATCTTCAATCGGTTTTTCTACTTCTGCCTGATCAATTTCTACAAGTAATACTATGTCTAAATCATCTGCACAATAAGATGATCCATAAATTGGAACATTTCTGTAATCTTCATAAAATCCTAAAAATTTTTCTCCACTATTGAAACATTTTTGAACTGCCAAAGTATCAACTTTTTGCTGGAATACGACATTCTCTAAAAATCTGGATTCAGACAACATCAATAATTGATTATTTACAATGTAAACTTCACCTGATTCCCCTAATCCACTTCGATTAATCAGAACATTATCAATTGATGACGTTCTCATTCTTGAAATAATCACTCCAATTGCATCATCTCCTTTTTTACTATCATCTGCAAATACTGGAGATACTACAATCATCTTTTTGCCAGCATCAGCTGATTCAAATTCTATAAATGATTTTTTTAATCCTTTTTGAAAAAATTCATCATCAATAAAATCTTCATCTGTAATACCGCTTAGAGAAAAGAATACTTTTCCATTATTACCAATTATTTTTGTATCTTCAAATTCTATGGAAAACCCAATTAATTCTTGGAATGCTTGAACTTGAATTAAAAAATCTCTTCGATTGCTTTCTTTAAGTTCTTTTAGCTCATTTTCAGGTATTTGATTCATTTCTGAAATTAATAATTGAATCATAGGATCACTAGCAAGAATATTATTTTGTTCAATTCGTGATTCAAAAAGTAATCTTAGTGTATCTCCTCTAACTCTAGATTCTCCTAATAATTGATCTCCTGCTTTTTCTTTCAGGATTTGATCAGCATAATTGAAACTAAGAAATGCTGTAATTGAAAGAGTAACAACAGATACTATTAGTACCAAAAAAATGAGCTTTTTACCTAGATTAATTGAAATTGACATTTTTGTTCTATGTTTAGTTTATAGGAATATCAACTCTTCTTGAGTATATTATGCCTATAGTAATTCTTTGATTTGATAATTACTTGCAATGATGAAGCACCTGGTACTGTTAAAATTTAAAATAATAAAAAGAAATTAAAAATTGATGAACTAATCTAATCGATTAATTCAGTCCAACCTTTGACGAAGACTGAGTTTTTGTAGAGTGGAACTGGTTGTCCAACAGTAAAGTCCATTGGTCGCATCCAAAAGATTGCTTTTGTTGGGCATACACCGATGCATGCACCATCAGAAATACATCTTTCTGGGTAGAAGACAAATGCTTTACCTCTCTTCCAGCCTTCAACTGGTTTTACTCTAAGGACATCTGGTCCAAGTGTGGTACAGATTTCTACACATAGTGCGCATCCGATACACATTTGTTCGCTGATGTCTGGAATAATTCCTACTGGCATAACAAAATTATTTCTTGATTTGGTATTAATATAATTTGCCTAAAAATTTCGTTGTATAACGCCGTTTGCTATTTTATAACGCCGTTTGAATTCTGATCGCAAAAAATCAAATATTGCCGATCTTATTATTTCAAATTGAAAATCCATCCATTTCATTCAAAGTATCCACAACCAAACCATTTCTAGTTTTTTTCAGAAAATATACACCAGTTTTTTCAGATTTAATGATGTGTTTTCCTCCTGGTGATAGTACCCAACCATCATTTTCCTTTTTTCTAGCCATCCCTGTTATTACAACTGATGATTTAACATGATTTCCAATTGAAGCAAGTAACATCACACATGAATTAATGAATAACACAGATTCTAAATCATCAAATAAATTGTATGCTCCATTAAATGAATCAATAATTACCAAAAATCTATCATTTGATATTTTGGAAATGATTTCTGATAAATTTTTTTTCCAATTTGTTTTATTTGGGCAAAAAATAGTCACATTCTCCTTTTTCTGAATCATTCCAGATTGAACATATCCTGTATAAAGTAAATCCATATCAATGAAAATTATTGGATTCTCAGTTGAATTGATTAATCTATTTAGAAAATCCATTTTATCAAATGGTTTTAAACACAATACAATATTTGGATTCTTTTGTTCAAATTTGATTTGAATCTGTGTTAAATCACTATCTATGATTTGCTTAGGATTTTTATCCAACACAAGTTTAAGATTTTACAGATATAATAATGAATTTAGTATCAAAAGATATCTCAAATGATTTTCCATCATCAGATAAAATCTATCTAAACAATGCATCTGTTTCTTTAATGCCTAATCAAAGTATTGAAGCAATGAAAGAATTTCTTATTACATACAATTCAATTGGACCTGATTCAAAAAAATCTGAACCATTTGTTACTGAAAAACTACAAAATATACGAAAAACTATAGCAAAAATAATTTCTTGCCAACCTGATGAAATAATTCTTACACAAAGTACAACTGACGGGATTAATTTTGTAGCAAATGGATTAACTTTTGATAACAATTCTAACATAATTATTCGTGGAATGACGCATGAACATCACTCTAATTTTTATCCTTGGCTAAAATTAAAAGAAAAAATTTCAATACAAAATCTACCTATTGATAATGACGGATTCTTTCAATTAGATGATTTAGAATCATTTGTAAATGAAAATACAAAATTAGTTGCGCTTAGTCATGCTTTGTATAATACAGGATCAATTTTACCTGTAGAAGAAATAGGAAAAATACTTGATGACAAAGTCCCATTCTTTATTGATAGTGCACAAACTATAGGATGTATTGGAGATGTTGATGTCTCAAAAATAAAGTGTGATTTTATGTCATTTAATGGATCTAAATGGCTTTGTGGTCCAATGGGTACAGGATTATTCTATTGTAATAGGAAATCTAGTGAACTATTAGAACCAAAAACAATTGGTGGTGAATCTGCAATTTTTTATGATGATTCAAAACTTGCATTCAAAGAATTACCAGATAAATTTCAAACTGGTTTTAGAAATTATGTGGGAATAGTAGGACTAGCATCATCTGCAGATTATATGTTGAATTTTGGAATAAATAATATTCGTGAAAAAAACCGATATCTTTCTAATATGTTTAGAGAAGAGTTGGCAAAGATGCCAAATATTATTTTGTATGGTCCTGATGATCAAAATGTTAGAACTAGTATTGTTTCATTCAATATCAAAGGATTTGATTCACAAAAAATTGTAGATAAACTTGAAAAACAAAATATCATTTTAGCTGTAAGAGAAATTATGGATCAAAAAATTGTACGAGCATCTCCTCACTTTTTTAATACTGAATCTCAGATGCTTGAAGTAGTTGAGGCAATAAAGAAACTATAGATTTTCTTGTTCTTCAATTACCATCATGGTTAGAGTTGATTGAACTTTACTGATTTTTCTAACTTTGTTAGTAATTATTGCACGTAATTTTTCGCCATCATTAGAGGATAATTTCAAGACAATATCGTACACTCCGTATACACCTTGAACCTCAAATTTGATGTCTTCTTCAGCAAGAATTTGCTTTACTTCATTGATAATTGATTCATCTGATCCTAAATCAGAATTCAATAGAACATATGCTATAGGCACAAGGGGTTTTTTCATCAGACAGTATTTAACCTTTCATTCTTTAAAACTGATTAATCACCAATGCAATCTGTTGATGTGAAACCAATAGATCTGTCACTTACAATATCTGAATCTATTCCAAGTTTTCCTGGTTCTCCCACACCACAATTCATTCGATGGTCAGATATCAAAACAAATGGATATAACCTTGAATTATTATTCTTGAGCTCACATACTGGTACACATCTTGACGCACCATACCATTTTGTTAAAAATGGTCTAAAAATTAATCAGATTCCACTTGATAGACTAATCGGAAAAGGTATTCTCATTAAACTCAAAAAATCAAATAATACATCTATTACTAAAACGGATATTACAACATTTGAAAAAAAGAATGGAAAAATCCCAAACCATTCATCAATTTTTTTCTATACAGGATGGCAAAAAAATCTAAAAAAACAGAATTATTTCACTGAAAATCCTGGATTAGATACATCATCTGCAAAATACCTTGTATCAAAAAAAATCAATCTAGTTGGAATTGATTCACCTAGCATTGATCTTGGAAAAGATGAATCATTTAATGTTCACCATATTTTATCAAAAAATAATATTTTGATAGTTGAAAATTTAGCAAACATGAACAAAATCCAATCAAAAGAATTTTCTTTTACAATTCTTCCTTTAAAATTAAAAGATGCAACAGGATCACCTGTTCGTGCAGTAGCATCAAAAATCTAATTTAGCAATACTAAAAATATAGAATTATCCTAGTTCTAACATGAGTAAACCTGGAAATATCTGGAGAAAGGTTCATGGAAAAATCACTAAAAAACCGACTAACTTTTCATGGCTAATTGAAGAAAAATTAGCAGGCTCGGGAATTCCAACTAGCTCTGATGAATTTGATTGGCTCATGAGTCAAGGAGTAAAATCAATTGTTACCATGACTGAACAAGCATTGCCTGATGATTGGGTAGAACACATTGGATATCTTCATGTACCAACTCCTGATTTGACAGCTCCTGATATGGACAGAATAGATTCTGCAGTTGATTTCATACATGAACAAATTAAAAATGAACAAGCAGTAATGGTTCATTGTGCAGCAGGAATGGGACGAGCTGGAACAATCCTTGCATGTTATTTTATCAAATACAAAAAATTTTCAGCAGATAATGCAATTAAAAAAATTCGAGATGAAAGACCTGGTTCAATTCAATCTAAAGTACAAGAATTAGCTATCGGATTTTATGAAAAACATGTTAGAAATTAGTTTAAACAGATTCTGAAACTAGTTTACCATCAACTATTTTGATTTTCATAGTTTTACTATCTGTAAAAGTTACTGTCAATTCGTCATTTGAATCAGACTCTTCAATTTTTACAATTTCTTTCATTTTGAATTCTTCAACATCTATCATTCATTTTCACCTATTCTGGAATTGACACCGTCTCAATTTTTCCATCAACTACTTTAATGAACAAAAATCTATTATCTTTCATAATGAAAGTTACGCCGCCTTCTTTATCAGGATCTTCTATTTCAAGAAGTGGTTGTCCTAGCAGACCATCATATTTTGTCATATTAATTCACCAAAAAAGTTCCTTATATCCCTAATTGACTGGAATATTTTTTTATAATAACCGCTTTTTCAGGCATGTTTAGCTTCAAAATGTAACTGTACAACACTGATTTTACAGTTAATTCTTTTTTAATATTTCATTTTTTATCATAATCTGATATTGAGTATATGACAGTCAAAAAATCCTTACAATTACTTGATTTTCTAATTGATTATGAAACAAGAATGCATACTGCCATGAGTGACCCATCAAAATCCTGGAATATTGGAGATGATAGTATAGGCAAACTTGCAAAGACACTTTCAGACTGTCATAAAGACAATATCCGAGTTTTGGATATAATCAAAAAAGAATTAGTTCCAAATTGTAAACATCCAAAAAAGATGAGAGATAAGACTGCTGATGGGCAATGGTATTGTATGAATTGTAATTTAGATCTCTAATTTCATGACTAAATAATATGAAATTTTATTCTTCAATACAATCGTTGAATGAATCTACACCATCAAATTCAATTTTTCCTATACATGGATCATAAATTCTCTTAAAATTCTCTGGTCTGCTTATTGTCTTTATTCCAGCAAATGCTCGAATATTGGCATTTGGGAATGCATCTCTCAGTCTATTTGCAGCTCCAATGAATGTAGATCCTCTGGTTATGAAATCATCTATTAGTAAAATTTCATCAGGTTCAGAAAGTTCTTTTTGAACTGCCATCGTATCATAATGTTCTTGAGCTTTTGGTCTGTTTACATTTGAGCTTGTATGGGATTTTCGTAAAGGACTTGTACGTTCAAGACATGAACTGACTTTCTTTCCTAGACCATTATTCACTAAAGCAGTTGCTAAACGTTGTGGAACCCAAAGTGTATTTGCTTTAGTAAGAGAACTACTTGGAGTTGGAATAAGGATAGAATTTGCTTTAAAGAAATGAGCAAAAGGAAGTTTTTCTAAATTATTCTTAATTCCTTTTGCTATGTATTCTGTCATCAGAATGTTTTCTTTTTCTAAATATCCATCACTCTTCAATTTTGCTTTAAATGTTCTTGAACGAGCCTCTTCCTTTGTATTTCCACGAGGGAATATGTAAGAAGAGATCCAAAATCAATATTATTAATTTTCATTATTGAAATACATCAATTACTTCAAAACGTGTTGGTAGTACTTCAAGTATATCTGATGGATCAGATAGTTCTACTGCTCCATGTTCAATCATTTCTGTAGGCCAATCTAATTCTTTGTCGTTCACAACAGATTCCCATATGAATAATGGTCTTCCCATTCTGAGAGTTTCCCACCCTTGATGTTTTGAACCACTTGTTTTTCCAGCTTCTACAATTACTGAAGCATCAGAAATAAGTGCCATTGTACTATTTCGTATTACAAAATTTTTCCCAGTAATTGGATAACCTGTAGGGAATTGTGAAACTACTAGATGACTTTTCATTAATTCTTGTTGAAGTTCATAATTTATTTTTGGATATGCTTTGTCTAACGGTGTACCAATTACAGCAATAGTTTTCCCATTCATGTTTAATGCTGTTACATGTGCTGCAGTATCAATTCCTTCAGCAAGTCCACTAACAATAATTACTTGATTATCGATGAGCACTTTTGCAATTTTTTGAGCATTTGCAATTCCTTGTGTAGATGCTTTTCTGGAACCAATGATTGATACTTTTGGGCATGGTAATGGAATATCTAAAGAACCTTCTACGAAAAGTGGTCCTGGATCAGCTTTTAATTCAATATCATTAAGTGGGCGACCTAGAAGTTGTGCCGCATTAATTGACGAATACTTCTTTCCCTCAAGCATTACTATCACATCTTACGAGATCTAGTCTTTTTAATACTTTCATGATGACTTGTATTATCTTTTCCGGAAATTATTTCACCCCTTAACTAGGAGAGCATCATTCCCATACTATCGTATGCGTGGGTATCGTGGCATACCTATGGTAAAGTTAGATGAGAATAAGATCAGGTGGATTATACAATCTAAAAATGAAAAAGTCAAGAATTTAGATATTTCAGTAATCCTCAAGATAACGCCTAGAAGAGTACAACAAGTCTACTCTCAGTACAAAAAAACCAAAAAGATTCCCACACTCAAAAGACCAGGGCGTCCAAAAAAGCCAGTCACTGTACACGAGATAGAGCTAGTCAAACAAGTTCAAGAAAAATTTCATACAAACGCACTATACCTTGAGAAAATCATATCAAAATTGTACAATACCAAGATAAACCACAATCGCATCCACAAGATTATGCTAGATGAAGGATTATCAGTTGAGCAACCACGGAAAAAGATGAGAAGAAAGTGGATCAGGTATGAACGTGAATATTCAAATTCACTGTGGCATACTGACTGGCACACAATACATGATTCACGCTGGGCAGGAAAACAACTAATTGCATTTGAAGATGATGCCTCACGATTTATCACGGGTTTCGGAGTGTATGATGAGGCAACATCTGTGAATTCTTCTGCAGTACTATCTGATGCAATAAAGAATCACGGTAGACCAGCATCCGTACTATCTGATAATGGAAAACAGTTCACATCAAATGTCAATACTCTTGATCATAACAAGCCAGTAGACTTTGAGCAGCAACTAATGAGACATCACGTAAAGCACTCTCGTACAAGAGTGAGACATCCACAAACAAATGGTAAGCTAGAAAAGTTCTGGGATATCTTTGAGTGTAAAATAGAATACTTTGAGTCAGTGGAGCAGTTTATGCATTGGTACAATCACATTAGAGTTCATGGCGCACTAGACTTGGATAACATGGAGACACCATCTGATGCGTATCACTCCAAGATGATAACAAACGAAATACTCATAGACCCAAGCATTCTATGGAGGAATTACTCATGAAAGTGACACGAAATAATTTCTGGAAAGAACAATTTTATAGAATACACGATAATCTTCATTTAGACCTACTTAGGAGAATATGATATGGCCCCAAAATTACAAATTCTTGAAAAACACATTTCTGAATGGGCTCTTCCCAAAGAAGAAATACTATCTTGGGTAAAATGGGACAAAAACTTTGATTTTGATCAAATTTTAATCAAAGCAGAAGCTGATATCAATTTACACCGAATTCTAAACGTTGAAGAAAAAGTCTTAACGCAGGAAAGTATCAAAATAGGAAAAGCTGTAGTTGATAAAGACATGTTGTTAATTGATGGCTTTATTGGATTTGGTTGTTTTTATGAATTGGTTCCAGAACAAGAGCGCGAATTAAATTTTGAAATCGACTTTGTGAAAAATAATGAAACATTAGAAACAATTTCACTAAAGACTAATTTGATAAGACCAATTATTGCAGTAGAAAATTTGAACAATAGTGGTATTGTTGTTACAAAGGATAACCCAATGCTCCCTCAATTGAGTTTTAATTTAGTAAGTAAAGGGAAGGGTAGAATACTAAATTTTGCACCCTTTATTGAAGTTGTTAATGCTAAAGAAATGAAAATCACATTAAAACAAACTGTTGAAAATATTGATGATGAAACCCCCCTCTTTGTTAATTCTATTCAAAGTGTTACTCCAAAAATTATTGTAAAAGGAAAAGGTTATGGAATGATCTCAATGGGATTTGAATATTACGATGCTATGAGAAATAAATATGAAACAAAATTAATTGATGTCCCAATTCAAATTGAACAAAAAGAAAGTCTAGAAGTTCCTATTGCTTCTGATTTGAAGGGGCAATCTACGATTCTTCTTGAACCAAAAGTTTCTTAGAGTTTGTCTATTGATCCTATTCTCCTGAGTTCATTATTCAATACTTTGGGTAGTGTTGCAAATAGTGGAATACAACATCTGATTAAATCTCAAATAATAATACACAAAGGAGCTACATTTTATCATAGAGCATCAGAATTTGAATTTGCTTTTATGCTCTCTTTAGGGGATGAAAGTTCACGAAGCGGAGACATCTTAAACAAAATCAAAAGCATTACGAAGAAACCTCTTGAATTTGAGAACATAATTGAGATATATGGGCATGGAATTCCTCAAAATGAAAATCTTGTAAATTTGGGAATCATAACCGTCGAAAAGGACAAAGCAAAAATTGATTTTGGGAAATTAATTCGTGATGTTAAATCTGGTACTGTATTCATAAAAGTCCGAGTCAAAGTTTCTGAGGATCTAAAAAACGCCTTAGTTTCATCTAGAATAAATAAAACCTCCAAACACTTTGGAAAAGAAAGAATTGAGACTGATATTGAGATTGCATTAGATTATGCGAACCTGTGGAAAAAAGTATTTGATCAATTTACTGTTAGAGATATTGAATTCCCTTTCCATCTTGAAGTTAGTACTGAAACAATTGTAGAACAAATTCCATCAAAAAATAGAAAACGAATCATTTCTGCAGCTGAAAAAATTGGCAAAGGTGAAAAAGATGTAGTAAGCTTTTTGAGAATAATGTCTGAGAGTTTCTTATCTTTTGAAAAAGACACTCGACGACGACAATTAATGGATTTGATTTCTGTTGAACCTGATGAAAAATTTCACATAAAAGAAGTATATCCTACTATGCGTTCAATGGTGATTGCTAGGGTAGGACATCCAGTAATTTTACCCGGAAAGTTAATGATTGTTACAGGCGCTGCTATTGAAGGTGAAGATGTGACATTACGTGGAAAATTGATTATTGATCTAAAGAAATTTTCAAAAATTATGAGTGATATTTCTAAAGATATTGAAAATAAAACACAAAAATTAAAAGTTTGATCTTTTGATGAAAATGAAAAATCCATTGCAAGCAGAAACCCCAAAAACATTGGGGGTGTCAATTCTGAGATCTTTAAATTAACTTAGAACTTGTGCATTTTTTCTTTTCTCAATAATTCTACTAATTATCACTGAAATCTTTGGGTTTGAACGGCCTTGTAGAAACCATCTGATTTTAACCCAATTGTGATACATTCTAGCTAATTTAGATCCATTAGGATTGTATTTGCAGATTACAGTATGGTCTCATCATACGTCAAAATGTGCAAAACACTACTCAATATAATCACCAGATGCAGAATTCCCAGGTTCTTACATCCAAAATCAAATCATATCTATTCTGTTTGGACACATCTCATACTCTTGGCAATACGACAGTACGAATCAAAGAGTTATAGAAGATTTACAGAATTTTTAGAAGAATGTGTAGGAATTCAGGAATATCTTGGTTTGTCTACCATTCCACATTACACCACACTACAAAAGGCAGCTGCAAGACTGGAAGGAAATCTGTTACATAAAATGTTGCAGGAATTCATTTTGTACAAAAAAGTCAGACTGGTTCTAGCTGGAATTGATGGTAGCGGATTCAGTTACAGTACAGCATCATACTATTATACAAAAAGAGTACAGTTACGCAGGAATTTCCTAAAAGTTGTTGTTTGTGCTGACATGAATACACAGCTTGTTTGCTGTGTCATGACACACCACAACATGCAACATGATAATCCTGATTTTCTGCCATTGTTGTACAAAACCAACAATATTGTTCCAGTTGATATTGTGTTAGGTGACATGGGTTTTGATGATGAGAATAACCATGTTGGTGCAGAACAGATCAACACAGCTGCAATAATTCCAACTCGATATGGAACAGTTCCAATTTACAGAACCAGTGGAATTCATAGAAAGGAGATGAAGAGGAACTTTCCTGTACAATTGTACCATCAGAGAAACAAATCTGAAACAATCTTTTTTGTGATCAAACAGATAATGTCAGGAGATGTCACATCAAGAAATGTTACAACTCAGGACAATGAGATGTTGTACAGGTTAATTGCATACAATGCTTACAGGATTAGAAAATTAGATTTTGTTATTTTATTATGGTTTCTACAAGGCCATCACAATCGTATCTTTCCTTGAGAAATATTCTAAATCCTTTTGTCTTTCCTGTTATTGCATTCTTGTAACCGTTAACAGTTGCAGTACTATGTGACACAGCATAACAAGAGTCAAGATATTCCTGCAAAGCTTGTTCTGAATTTTCAAAACTTATTCTAACTGCCATCAAGACAGATAATTCAATTACTGTTAAAAATCCCTAGTCGTTATTTTTAGTAAATCTTGAGCCTAACCCTAATTGATGGTGATCTCTAAATCACTTGAGCTATTTTTGATACTTCCAGTTTCTGTAAAATCATGTTTCTGCCAAGAAGCAAAAGTTTCAGCACTTATCTTATGAGTTCCTTTTCCCAAATCTGATGCTTTGAAGACAAATTTTTCATTAAAATCAAATAATTCTTGTCTTACTTCTTCTTCTGATAGTCTGATAAATGGCTCAAAGTTTTTGGCCACCTGAACCCAGATTCGTCTGTCTTTCATTGGATTGACCAGTTTTGGATTTCTTGTCCAAAATATTGATGCCTTTCGATAAGTATCCATAGTTCTTCCCAATTCCTTCTTTCTTAATCCACCAGTCGTTAATTTAATACCAAATTTCAATTTGAATGAAACATCATTGTTGTTGTAGGCTTTGGTCCAATTAGCCTCATTGAAAGCATTTCTAAGGTCACCTTCGACTGAAAATTGAACATTTATCTCAATATTTTCATCAGATGAGTACTCATCCTTTGATTTTACTAATTCGATCGCTGAAATCTTACTTTCTCCCATTATTCCCGTTCATAATGATTTATATCCGCAATAAGTGCTTTTTCTGAATACATGAACGCACAAGTGATCAGTTCTGAACCTAAAGAAATCAGCCTTTCAATCACCGAAACTGATATCGGAATTTTATACATTATTCAGCATGAGCTACTAAAAGCATCAAGTACTGATTTTGCAGGTGTCATTGTAAAACATCCTCTTACCAATGAATGTTGGATGAGAGTAAATTCACGTTCAAAACCACTTGGTGAAATTAAAAAAGCAACAGATACAGCAATCAAAATGTCTCAAGAGTTCAATCAACTATTCCATTCTAAAATTAAGGTAAATTAGATTTGAAGTTTTGCCCCAAATGTGAGGTCAAATTAAAAAATAATGGCTCAGGCCTTCAATGTTCTAAATGTGGATATGCTGAAGGTGGAAAATCAAAACCTACAAAAAAAATTCCTGCTGAAGAAGAACCAGATTTTTCCTTATTAGCTTTTGAGGGAGATGAAGGAGAAGACACAAATCCAACAGTAAAAATTGACTGTGAAAAATGTGGTCATGATGAGGCAGTTGGTTGGATGTTCCAAACCCGAAGTGCTGATGAACCTACAACTAGATTTTACCGATGTCAGAAATGTAAATACACCTGGCGTGATTACACATAACGTTTAACTTGTACATAAAGAGAAGAAAATTGATTTGACTTTTGGAGCAAAAACTAGTGGATCGGATGATCTCAAAGCTATCATTTCTGCAATATCTACACTTGTTGAAGAAGCAACTTTTGTAGCTACAGCAGAAGGAATTACTTTCAGAGGAATGGATCCATCACATGTTGCTTTAATTGATATCTCTTGGCCAAACTCTGCATTTGAAAAATACGAATGTGATAGTGATATTAAATTTGGAGTAAGGATTGATGAATTTTCAAAACTTATCAAAAGAGCTGATAAAAAAGATAGCATAGAAATTAGTATCTCTGAACAAAATATGTTACTTGTAACAGTTGGTAAAAATAAAAAATATAAAATGCGTTTAATTGAAAGTTCTGCTACTGATACCCCATTACCAAAAATCCCATATGATTCAAAAATTATTTTAACTTCTTCTAAATTTGATAAAATTCTTGGGGATGTACAAGTAGTGTCTGATTATCTTACAATCAATACATCTGATTCAAAAGGACATTTCTCAGGAAAAGGTGATTCAGGCGAAGTTGTAATTGATTTAGATAAAGACGATAAAGAGATTGAAGAGGTTTCTTCAAAAGAAGACAGTGTTGGTACTTACAGCCTAGAATATCTAAATCCTGTAGTAAAAGCAGTCGGTTCCAATGCAGGCTCAATTACATGTGAATTTTCAAGCGCAAAACCTCTTAGAATTGAATTTAAAGTAGCAAATATTGGTAGAATTCACTTTTACTTGGCTCCACGCGTAGAAAGTTAAAGCATTTAAAGATTAACTAGTTCAGGTATTTTGAATTGAGACTCGTAATAAAATATGGTGGAACATCAATTTCTGCCGCAAAAGACATTCAAGCAGTAGCTAAACATCTTAATGAATTATCAAAGAAAAACCATATTGTTGTAGTTTGTTCTGCAACCAGCGGAACTACAGATGATCTAATAGAAATTTCTGAATCAATGAAAAAAGAAAATAAATCTAAAGCAGAACAACTTGCATCAAAAATTACCAATAGACATAAACAATTAGCCAAACAGACAATTAAAAAATCAGA
Source organism: Candidatus Nitrosopumilus sp. (assembly GCA_965205425.1). Lineage (GTDB taxonomy): Archaea > Thermoproteota > Nitrososphaeria > Nitrososphaerales > Nitrosopumilaceae > Nitrosopumilus. The sequence goes on along the minus strand of CBDBGZ010000009.1, from coordinate 690,045 downwards.
GATAAGGAAAAAACTATTATCAAAATTTGATCAAGACTTTGATGAACTTGTTGCACTTATTGATGGAATGGTATTGTTAGGTGAAGTTACACCTAGAACTATGGATTACCTATTTTCATTTGGAGAACGACTATCAATTAAATTAGTTTCAGCCGCAATCAATGATTCTGGAAAAAAATCAATTACTTTAACTGGAAAAGAAGTAGGAATTGTGACTGATTCTAATTTTGGTGAATCAAAACCTCTCATCGATACAACTAGATTAAGAGTGTCAAAGACTGTAGATGCTCTATTTTCAAAGAAAACAATTCCAGTTGTAGGAGGATTTGTAGGTGCTGATCAACATGGACATGTAACTACTTTTGGTAGAGGAGGTTCAGATTATTCTGCAACAATTGTAGGTTCTTGCATAAAAGCAGATGAAATTTGGTTAATGAGTGATGTAGATGGATTAATGACTGCAGATCCAAAAATTGTAAAAAATGCAAAATTACTCAAAGAAGTATCATACATTGAAGCAATTGAAATGGCTCTATTTGGTGCAAAGCAAATACATCCACGAACATTTGAGCCTCTAATTACAAAAAAAATTCCAATAAAAATTAGAAGTTCTTTCAATATCAAAAATGAGGGAACTCTAGTTTCAGCATCAACTTCTTCAGCAGTAAAAAATACTGTAAAATGTGTAAGTAATGTTAAAAATAATGGATTAATTGATGTCCAAGGAGGCAGTATGGTTGGAACTCCAGGCACTGCAGCAAAAATATTTGCTACACTAGCAAAAGCTGGAATTAATGTAATGATGATTTCTCAAAATCCTTCTGAATCAAGTATCACTATTGTAGTAAAGAACACTGATCTTGACAAAGCTGTTAGTGCATTAGAATTAGAACTATTGGGAAAAATAATTAAAAAATTAGACGTTACTACGAATGTTGCTATAATTGCATTAATTGGATCAGGAATGCGAGGAACTGTTGGAGTTGCCTCAAAAGTTTTTGGTGCTATTGAGAAAAACAAAGTAAATGTATCAATGATTACTCAAGGTTCTTCTGAACTTAATCTTGCATTTGTTGTGAAAAATTCTGATACTAATGCAGCTGTAAAAGCATTACATAATGAATTTGCCCTAGATAAAATCAATTAAGACAAATAATTTAAGGGAACACAATCACAAATATTTATTGAAAAAACTTCCAGCTTTACTAATAATTGTTATTTTTACAGTTGGAATTATTTTTGTATCCTCTACATCTGATCAACTTGTAGATGCAGGTTCTAGAAAAAAAATTCATTTTACTCAGACTATAACATCTTCTCAAGATCCAGGTCAAGGACATGAAAATCATCAATTATCACTTATTTTATCTCCTAATGAAGGCACAATTTATGATGGTTCTATGACATTTACTTCAAGTGAGCCTGTACAGATTGTAGTTTTGCATGAAATTAGTTCTCAGGAATCAAAAGGTCAACCTACATGGAGTGTAGATGGAAAAACTATCTATGGTTTATCCTTGATTGATTTACAAGAAAAATCAGGATCGTTTGAATTTACAGGAGCTGCTCTTGCTTTACATTCTCCAAATTCAAAAGAATTCACTACAACTGTAAGTGTTGATGGATGGATCAGAGGGCAACCAACAGAAATAATTATGCAAAAAATTGAATTAGAAAAAGAGGAACCATTATCATTATTATCAAAAACAAATGTTCCAGCTATAATTCCAATGCATAAAGGAATCTATGAAGACAATCAAGTTCTATACATTATTACTGATAGTAGTGATGAAGATTATGCAAAAATAATTTCTGACAAACAAGGATGGAGAGTAGAAGTTGCTCCATTACTTGCAAATGTTCCAGAAAACACTTTACAAAAATTATTTATTTTTAAAAATGGAATCAAGGGCGATGGAATTTATGGATTTCAAAATGAAGTTATTTCCAATACTCCTTCACAAGAATCAGAATATAGTGCACTAAGTTCTGTAATTGAAGTTACATGGAAAGTTGGACAAAAAGAAATTGAGTTTACATCTGCAGCAGATGTAATTGCAGCTGAAGAAGGTGGCAGAATTGAATTTAATGAAACAGGAGTAATACTAAATGCTCCTCAAATTAGTTGGCCAGATGGACAAATGATAGTTCGCCCTGATAAAGAAATTACAGATGAAATGTCATACAGTGGTGGCCAAATAACTGAAATCAATGAGGAAGAAATGACTGTAACATTTGTAGCTCATAGAGGTTGGGGTCCTGATGGAAGAACAATTTACTATATCGTTACAGATGCAACACCTACAGGTCCTGCTGAATCAATGGGAGTTGTATCATCTCCAAGTTCTGCTAATCTCATTGCTAATTCGGGAGCAGTTGATTTATTCCAATTCAAAAATGGCATTCTTGGTTCTGGTCCATTAGGATTTCAACCAGGAATTGCTGCAGCTGCACTTGGTGATCAAAATTATAGTCCAATGTGGAGAATTTATCTAGTTGAATGGAATGATGCTGGAACTGCAAAAATTCTTGAAACAAAATCTGATATTGATTCATTTCGAGCAGATGATATGTTATCAGTAAGTATTGCACGACCTACAAACAGTGATCACATAGTGAATTCTCCATTCATAGATCCATTCCAATAAGACCTCACTAAACGGATAAATTACTTAAAAAAAAATTTCTTTTAAAATTGACTGGTAAACTCTACATTGTTGGTATCGGACCTGGCCATCATGATCATATGACATTTCGAGCAAAAGAAGTGATTGGTGAAAGTGATACGATTGTCGGTTATGAAACTTATGTAAATTTGGTTCAAGATCTAATTGCAGGTAAAACTGTTCATCGTTATGCTATGACTCAAGAAGTTGAAAGAGCTCATCAATGCATTGATCTTGCTAAATCTGGAAAAATTGTTTCACTTGTCTCAAGTGGTGATCCTGGAATTTATGGAATGGCTGGGCTAATTTATGAAACACTTGCTGAATCTGGATGGAATCCTACTGATGATTTACAAGTTGAAATTGTTCCTGGCGTGTCTGCTCTTAATTCATGTGCATCAATAATTGGTTCACCACTAATGAGTGATTTTGCAGTAGTTAGTATGAGTGATTTACTAGTTCCATGGGAAGTTATTTCAAAAAGAGTTGAAGCAGCTGCACAAGGTGATTTTGTACTTGTTATTTACAATCCTGCCAGTCAAAAAAGAATTCATCAATTACAAGATACAAGAAAAGTTCTTTTAAAATACAGAAAACCAACTACACCTGTTGCTATCATTAAAGGCGCATTTAGAGAATCTGAAACTATTGTAATAACTGATTTAGAAAATTTACCAAACCATTCAGATGAATTAGGTATGGTTAGTACTGTAATTGTTGGAAATTCATCTACGTATACTTACAAAGATTTGATGATCAATCCAAGAGGATACAAATCAAAATATAATTTAGAAGAACAAACAAATCCAAATCTTAAAGTTTAGAAACTTTTCTTAATTGCTTCACTCAATTCTTCATTGAGGTTTAATTTTTCTCTAATTGGAGATACTATTTTTACTAAATAATTTCCAACTGTTTGTTTCAAATCTCCAGGATGTAATTTTTTTTCAACAAAATCTGTTTCTAATTGATTATAATTTGTATATGACATATTGCCACCAAATTTTTCTGGTCTTTCTACTTTCATTTCATTAAACTCATGAAAGATTACAGTTTTTGAAATTTCTAATAGAGGATTATTTTGAATATTTGCTTCCTCACACCATGCTTTGCTGATTTTTTTCTTAATTTCATCATCAGTATTATGAATAAATATGCCTGAATTAGGATCTGATTTACTCATTTTTCCTAATATTTTATTATCATTTGTATCTGCAGGTTTTGAAAGTCCTGGTAACAACTTGTGATGAACAGCAACAGGAACTTTCCATTTCATTTTTGGAAATATTTCTCTTACAAGCATGTGTATTTTTCTTTGATCTATTCCAGCATGTGCAATATCAACATCTAAAGAATGAATATCTACTGCTTGCATTGCAGGATAAAGTAATTTAGCAACATCAATTTTTTTATCATCTTCTGATCTTCCCATAATTGTTAAAGTTCTCATTGTTCTAGCAATTGACATATGTTTTGTAAATTTAACAAGTTCAGACCAATATTCTGTTTTTTCTTCGTATAGTTTTGAGCCTAAGACAATTTCTGCATCAGGACAAACTAACTTGAACGCATCTTGATAGTATTTTGAAACTTTAGCAATTGTTTCCCAATTCCCGCCCAATTTATCATTAATCAGAGTATGCCAATCTGCAAGAAAAATTTTACACTTTACTCCTGCCTTTACAAAATCATTAATTTTAAAACCAGTACTAATTAGACTACCAAGATGCAAGAATCCAGAAATTTCCAAACCAATATAGTGATTTGGTGATGAATTTGTTTTGAATAATTCTATTAATTCTTCTTGTGTTACAACTTCCTCAGTTGGTGATTTCATAATCAAATCTACTTTTTCTGTAATGTCCAAATCAAAACAACTTTTGAGAATAAACGTATAAAGTTATTCAAAAATTTCTTTTGAATTTAGAAGGTTTGAATAGTCAATATGTATAGATTATTCATGACTCTTGAAGAAGGATTAGAATTAATTGCCAATTACAAGAAAGCGCTTGAAAAATTTCTTGAAACATTACCTGAACAATCAGTTCAATTAGGCTCAGAAATGATCCAAACTTTATCACTAAATTCGAAAAACGAGATCAAAAATTTAGAAGCAATTGAAAAAGCTTTGAAAAGACAACCAAAATATGAATCTGGATTATCAGAATAAACTCTATTTACAATTCTTTTTATGTTTTCTTAGATCTTCAGAATAATCAAATTCTGCCCCACAAGCTCTACATTTTTCTTTTTTCTTATTGTGTGCTTTTTCTTGGTGTTTTTTTAATCTGTCAGAATCAGATAGTACGGTTCCACATTTTTTACATTTTAATTCATTTTTGTTAGAACCAAATAACCCCATGTTACTATAAATCAAACAAAGTAGAAATAGTTTTTTTAAAATCTATTATTCATCCAGACTTTTTCTAGGTTTTATACTGAGATAAAATGCGTGAGTACTAATGATAAATGATGCAAGAAATACTTTGGTTGCAAAAACTAAATTCCACGGTCTTTCTGGATCTGGATAAGCTATCGATAATTTATCAATGTCTGGAACCATCCCATCTATTATCCCTGCAGTCATTTGTGCATTTAACACTGTAAAATTGTATAACACTTCATAGAGAGAAATTATTGAAAAACTTAGCAACATCAATTGAAGTAATGCCATTCTTGTACCAATAATTTTCTCACCGGCAGTTCTTCTCCAGCCTATTCTTGTAACACAATACCAACCAATTATTGTTGAGAAAAATATCCAAGTTGATACTCTAGCAAAATTTTCAAATGGAATAGTTGTATTATGAATTGTTTCACCCATAACATAAGTTCCATTTTCTAACCATTCTATCATAGTAACATATACACCAAAAACTAATGATGTTGCCATTATGAAACCGCAAATATAAAAAATGTATAGATAGACTTTGTAGCCTGAATCTGATTTTTCTAAATGACGTGGCTTCATGATGCCGTTTGCCAAATTTTGAAATATAAAAATTCATGTTTCTTTGCTGAGATTTATAGACTAGTTATAAACAGGAATAATGTTGAAAATTGCAATTAACATTCCTCTTGTAGGCAAAGAGGAGATATCTGTAGTCACATCTATTCTAAAAAATGGTGCATTAACGTCTGCTGCCAATTTAGGAGGGAAATATGTTCAAAATTTTGAAAAATCTGTAGCATCTTTTGTAAATTCAAAATATGCTATTGCAGTAAATTCTGGCACTGCAGCTTTACAGGCAGCCCTTTATGCGCTAGATGTCAAAAAAGGAGATGAAGTTTTAGTTCCTTCTTTTACTTTTGTAGCAACTGCAAATGCAGTTGTTTCAACTGGAGCAAAACCAGTTTTTGTTGATGTTTTAAAAGAAAATTTTACTATTGATCCTGATGATTTAGAAAAAAAAATTACTAAAAAAACTCGTGCTATAATCCCAGTTCATCTTTATGGAAATGTTGCAATTATTGAAAGATTATCTGAAATTTCTAAAAAATACAATATACCTATAATCGAAGATTCTGCACAATCATTAGGATCTACTTACAAAGGAAAACATACTGGAACTTTCTTTGAGATGGGATGTTATAGTATGTATCCAGCTAAAGTCATGACTGCAGGTGAAGGAGGTTTTGTTGTAACCAATAACAAAAATCTTCGCGATAAACTATTGATGATTAGAAATCATGGAATGGTACATGGATATGATACTAGAATATTTGGTTTGAATTTACGATTACCAGAAATTAATGCAGCTATTGCGACTGTACAGATGAAAAAACTTCCTAAATTTTTAAAATCTAGAAGAAATAATGCTAAATTATTATCAAAATTACTTTCTGATCTTAAAGTAGAACTACCTAATGAAAGAAAAAATGAAAATACAAATTGGTATCTTTATACAATTTCATCAGATAAACGTAACAAATTATTAAAAAAATTAAATGAGAAAGGAATTGGTGCAGCAGCATACTATCCAACACCAATTCATAAAACTCCATTTTACAAATTAAAAACAAAACTTCCTGTTACTGATTGGGCATCTATTCATGTACTCTCTTTACCGATTCATCCAGGTGTAACTCAAAAAAATATTGAATTCATTGCCAAAACAATGCATGAAATACTATGAATGCAATAGGTGAGGCTATTGGCGAATTATGTAAGGCTATTTTACCCATCAATGAAGAATTTTACCTTGGTAATTCAAAATCTTCAGTAGCAATTTGTACTCTTTCAAGCATAGATTTGTTGAAAAATTTTGCAAATTCTAAATTTCTAAATGAAATATCAATTGTAGGACGTCTATTATCTGAAAATAAAGGAATTGATTCTGTTATCAAATATGTAAATCAAAACCCACAAGTTAATTCTATCATTGTTTGTGGAAAAGAGGTTTGGGGACATAAATCTGGTCATTCATTATTTGAATTACACAAAAATGGTGTTGATCGAAATGGTAAAATAATTAATTCTACTAGCCCAGATCCTTATCTTAAAGTATCAATATCAGAAATAAAATATTTTCAAGAAAATATAAGACTTGTAAATATGATTAATCAAACTGATTTTAAATTAATTTCAGAACAAATTTAGATTTTTAATATCCTGTTCTTTGTCTTTCACGATTTATTTCATTTTTCTTTTTGTACTCATCTAAAATATCATCAGGCGTAAGTTTTAGTTCCAAAGATGCTTGTACAACAAAATGCCAAATATCGATTAATTCTTCTCTTGCTTCAGCTTCGTTAAATTCAACTGGAGTTTTCCACCATTTCCAGTTTGTTGTTCTTTGTAGCTCAACTACCTCATGCATTATTGCTGTACATAATGCAGAAACTCTTCCTTCAGTGTCCTTTGGATACCTATCTAATTTCATCATGTTTGATAGACCTTGTTGAAGTTTGAATATTGTATCTAGCCGATCTTTTTCAGATGTTTCTTGTGACAATGATAAATTATTTTGGAAAATTATTGAACTTAAGTCTTTTTAGAAACGAATCATTTTTTCATATATTTTTACACGTTTTGCAATGTCCCCATTTTTTATTTTTATTAAACCATCTAATCCATATCTCTCAACTGCAAATGATCCTAAGACATTTCCATAAACAACAGCTTTTTTGATATCTGAAATTTTAGTAGATTTTTTACTTGCTAGATATCCTATCATTGCTCCTGCAAAAGAATCCCCTGCTCCTGTAGGATCTACAACATCTTCTAATGAAAATCCTGCAGTTGGAAAAATAACATCATCATAAAACATCAAGGAACCATGCTCACCTTTTTTGATTATAACATATTTTGCACCCCATTGCATCATTTTCTTTGCACATTTTATCAGATTGAATTCTTTGGTTAGAAGTTTAGCCTCTTCATCATTAATCACAACCGCATCAACTGCTTTGATCATTTTAATTACTGCCTCACGTTTTGTAGAAATCCAAAAATCTATTGTATCACACATAGAAAATTTAACTTTATCAAATTCTTTAATCAATGATGTATTTTGTTCTGGATCATTATTTGCAAGATATACAAACTGGGATTTTTTATAAGCTTCAGGAACTGTTGCCTTAAAATCTTCAAGAACATTTAATTCAGTTTTTAATGTTGATCTTGTACTAAGTGTATTATTATATTTCCCATCGTAACGAAATGTTTTTCCGTCTTTGATTGTTAATCCTTGCAAATCAAGATATTTTGACAATGTATTATGATGTGATTTTGGAAAATCTTTCCCAACAACTGCAATTAATCCAGTATCTACAAAATTACTAGCTGAAATTGCTGCAAAGGTAGCTGCTCCTCCTAAAACATTTTTTAATGTTTTTTTTGGGGTTCTAATTGTATCTAGTGCTGTAGAGCCAAAAACAGTAAGCATTTGATGAGAAATTAATTTTGATGTATAAATTCTCTTGCTTGTTCTTCTGTAGGATAGTATACAAATGGAACATCAATAGATGTAATCAACATATCATATTTTGTTACACCTGAAATTTTTACTGATTGTGCTTCGTCTGAATTTACATCAGTATGGAAAGTACCTTTTACATAACTACTATCTAATGGTTGTAAAGTAAATGATTCCAAATTACCTTTTCCAATAATTTCATCATTAGAAATTACAAAAAATTCTGTTTCACCTGCTGAAAGTAATAGTAATGAGGGATTATCAAATTGTAACTCTACATTATAGTTTGAACCTACGTCATTTTCATCTAATAATTCACTTTGACTAATACTCACTCCAATTTGAGATGCAGAAGCATACTGTGAATATCCAAAAATACTCATACCAAGTATAAACAGAACAATTACGCCTACTTTCTTAGATCGTTCCATGACTAGTTTTTACAAATTTACATTTAACCTGAAGGGAAAAAAATCCCAATAAATTGTGTAAAAGTTTTGATCTAATCTTAAAGCTCCTTAGAGCTAACAGAATAAATCAAAATTAAATGATTATTTGTCAATGGCTAGAATTAAACTCAAAATAGGCGAAAACGAAATTGAGGTTGACTCTAGAGATTTTTACGTGGATAATCAAACATTAGGTGAAATCATAGATAATCTATCAAACCACTTACCTGAAAATCAAGCAAAAATAGTTTACGAGTCTGAAAGCATCCAAAAACCAACTCAAGTTGAGCAATCAGAACAATTTGGATTAGAATATTTAGATGATGCAGAAGCATATGAACCAGAATTTGCTGAACCCAAATACATTACTGCTCACGAAATTAAATCAAAATTAAGAATTTTAGAAACAAGTAGATTCTTTGATTCACCAAGAACTGTAACTGAAACTGTTCAACAGCTTAGAGAATATGGTTGGGCTGCTAGTCCATTAGATGTATCGAAAGCTTTGGCTAAAATGGCTTCTAGCAAAGAAATAATGAAAAATTCAGAAGAGAACAGAACGCACTATTTTGCTCAAGAACAACTAGTCACTAATTAAAAAATTACATTTCTCACAGTGTGAAAAAATTTCTCCATCTAAATGATCAAAATGTGTATTGCATTGTTTACATGTGTGATGCATATCAAAATATCCATCTTTCTCAACTTGCCCAATTCTGTTTGATTCTAAATTTGTGCTTTTGCACTTTATACAATGACATCCACATTCAATTTTCATGACTATTCTCAGATAATGTATGTATAGTTGAAATGACTATACAAATCATTGGAAAAGAAAAGAGAGATTCCAATCGAAATAGATGATCATTTTAAGCTTTTTGGTAAGGAACCCTGGGAAGTAGATTATGGTGAAAAATGTGTCATTTGTAATGTTAGAATAGATGAATATGGTTTCTGCTCTTGTGGTTCTAGCGGAGATTAATTTTTTTAATTAAAGGAATCATCATTATCATTAAAAATCCAATAGCTAAGGGAGCTATTATTGGAAATTCAGGCACTACTGTAGTTCCAATAATACTAATTTCCCCTGTATTATTAGGTTTCATATTAATCCAAACATGTGTGCCATTATTTTTGGAGTCATTGAAATACGTTTTTTCATCATCTAGTAATATTGCATATGGTCCCCACAATAATTCTAATGGAATTATAGCTGTAATGAATTGATTGCTCTCATTTACATTAAAACTAATTTCTTTTTCAGATTGATTGAACTCAAAATTTTCTATATTGGCAAAAGTTCTCATCTCTACAACAAATTTTTTATTTTCCCAATCTACATTTATGGTATTTGTAGGTTCATTAAATGCATATTCTAAAATCATTTGACAACCATGACATGTGAATCCTTTTTTGTCACCTAAGTGAACTACATTGCCATTTACATAAACCACATTTAATTTTTCAGGAACAATAAAAGTTGTAGTTTCTAAATACAGAAAATCTAATGTCCAAAAATTATCTTTAAGAAAAAGTACATTTTCTAAATCATATTCTATTATTGAATCATTATCTGATGGAAAAATCAATACAGCTTGATTTTCACCAATTATTGAAAACATCTGCTCTTCATTTTTTTCATTAGTAATGATTAGATTTTGAATTTCACCGTCAATTAACTCAACTTGTGTTGGAGAATTAGAAGAATCAACAATGTGTATAACATGAATTTCACCCGTTTCGTTTATTGTAAAAATAATTGATTTTTGATTAGCTTCTTTCCCTATACTCACTTCTTGAGCAATCGCAGAAGGAATTACTAGCACTAATAAAATTATGATAAATACTACGATTGATTTCATTTATTCCACTGTGACATGAAGCATTTGGGTTTTCTCTAATGGGCAGTCATTACCATCTTTATCCAAATTGACAATTTTATCTGCAATATCCATACCTTCTGTTACTTCACCAAATACCGTATACTGTCTATCTAAAAATGCACTATCAGAAGTCACAATGAAAAATTGTGAACCTGCACTATCTGGATCTTGTGATCTAGCCATAGAAACTATGCCTCTCAAATGTGATCTTGAACTAAATTCAGCCTTGATATTATATCCTGGTCCTCCCATTCCCCATGAACCTTTGTTATCAGTTTTTGTATTTGGATCGCCTCCTTGAATCATAAATCCTGGTATAACTCTATGGAAAAGAGTCCCATCATAAAATCCATCTTTAGCTAGTTTTTCAAAGTTTCTTACCGTTTCAGGAGCTAACTCTGGTAGAAGTTTAAATGAAATGTTTCCTAAATTGGTTTCAATATTTACTGTAGCCAATAGGTTGAATCTACAAATACATCTTAATAGTCTTTTGTGAAAAGGTCTTGGAAAATTCCTGTAGATAGTTTAACAATATTGAAAAATTCACAATGATCAGTACGTTTTTCGTTAGAAAACTTGTTGATGTAGACTTTGAAAATTTTTAATTTTATTATTATTTACACAATTTGAATTTATTAGATATGACATTTTGAAATTCCAAAAGTTATAGTCTTATATAGAACAAATAAAATTCAGTATTCGTTGAATCGTACAAACCAAAGCACGATAATTAAAGAAGCGATTAATTCTTATCTTGACAAGGGTGTGACTGACAAACAGGATATTTACACCAAAGTAGTTGATGAACTTGGCGTTCCAAGACCAACTGTAAGAAGAGTTGCAAGAGATCTAAGAACTGAACTATTGCAAAAAATCCAAATCTTACAATCAGACATGCCAAAAGCAACTACTACCACTGAAGAAGACGAATAAACTCGGCTCTTTTTTCTTTTTAATTATATTATTTTGTGATTTTTAGCATTACTGTTATAAATAATGAAATTTTCAAATAATTATGGGATATGTTGGTAACCATCTAGCCACATTAGTAACTGGAGTTTTTGCAGCAGTATTAACTGGTCTTTGGCCTTGGTTTTTAGATTTTGCACCTTTATTGAACTTTATTTTCATTATGGCTGTTCCAATTACATGGTTCATGACTTTCACATGTTGGATTTCTCAAAAAAGTACTGATTATATGCATCATCACGCACCAACACATGCCGAAAAAAAAAGCTTGAGTAACACACAAACTATTGAAACTACAACCACAGGTTCACAAGTTAGTCTTTCAGAAATCAAACAAATTCAAAATGAATTATCTAATGAACTAAATGATGTAAAAGAAACTGTTAAACTCAAAGATAGTGAAATTGAAAGATTAAATCAAGAAATTGCTAATCTTGAAACTCTTGTACAAATTGAATCATTAAAAACTGAATTAGCTAATCTCAAAATGCTTGCATCAGAAAGAAAAACTAAGAGTAAATAGATCTAATCTTTACAATGACAACAAATTTCATCATGATTCTCTTTACATCCAGGACAACTAACAGCACCACCAAAATGACATTTACATGAACATAGTTCTGTAGGATCTTTTTTCAAATTCATTAGTACTATTGATATAATCTGTTAATATTTGACTTTTGCAGTTTGATCATATAGATTTGTAATGAATCTTTTATTCCAAAATTAGAGTTTTATAGTTAAGGCATTAAATATTTGAATAATTTCACAACTCGAACGTCTCCATTATCTAATCTCTTCTGCATGTGTTTTCTCATCTCAGTTCCATTTACAAAGAATGTATTGGCATTACCATTTTTCTCTTCTCTCCACTGTACCTCAATTGGATTGAGTTCTGGGGTGTATGCAGGAAAATATCTTATGATTACATTTCTTTTTGATACCTTGAGAAATTCTTTTACTCTAACACTTTTGTGGTATGATGCATTGTCTGCAAATAATAACAGTTTCTTGCCAAATTGTTTCTGCAAGGATTTTAAGAAATCAAGAAATGAGTCTGTGTTTGATTTATCATAGAACCTACAAAAAAATACGCCGTCATCCCCCAATGCACCAAATGATTGAAATTTTTCTCGAGTGTAATTAATTGGTGTGGTAATGTTATTGCCTGCAAGATACCATCCGCGCTTTATGTTAGGTGCTATCTTGTTTGTTGACTCATCCAGACATAGTGTGATATGTCCCAATTTGGAATATTTTTTGATACTCCTTTTTGCGTTTTTTTAAAACGGGTTTGTTCCTCTTTTGAGGCTGATTTGTGATGTGTGGGACGTGGTTTTTTAGATGAGAATCCAATTCTGTGCAGCAATTCACGCATTCCACGTGCAGAGTATAGGGTGTTGTATTTTTTATTCACATGTGTAATTACCATTCTTGTACTCCACATGAATTGGTTAAATCCAAACTTTTCTGGACCTGAAATCAGATCATTTCTTAATGATACTAGTTGTTTTTCATTTAAAAAACATCTAGAACCAGAATATTTCTTGCGGCGTGATGCAGATATTCCCTCTTCATCCATTCGATTTAGCCAGTAGGACAGAGTTGATGGTATGACATCCAGACTTGCACATATCACAGAATACGGAATATTTTGTTTTCTTAGTATTGCAGCCTTTAGTCTTATCTTTGCTTTTGCATTTTTTTCATTCTTGCATGTTTTTCTTAAAAAATTAATGCTTGTACCTTTCATGAATTGATTCCCAGAGGAAACCTTGGATTGTCTTGTACTCTTTGACATGGTTTCATGAATTGATTCTACGATCTAGATCTTTTGGGTTAAAATACTTGACAGTTTATTCAAAATTTATATGCCTAAACTAAATACACTTTGCTCAAACTGATGTAAATGAAGATGGTTATTATGAATACAAATTTAGAATTTTAAATTCTGATCAGGACAATATTGAGGCTAATTTTAAGGGTAGTTACACAGTAAAAATCTTCATAGTTTATCTACACACTAATCTTGCTGTAATTTAGAAGCAAGTTCTAAAGTTCCATCTACCATTTCTTTTAATCTAGTTTGTGCATTTTCATCGGTAATAGAATTTTCAGAAACTGATTTTGTAGTTAAAAATACTGCTTTTGGATTTGTAGTTACTCTGAAATATGACAATAATTGTGTAACTAGATTTTGGACATTGATAAAACCAATATCTCCTGCAGCTAAAATTGCCATTCCTGCTACTTTCCCTGCAGTTTTTTTATAATCTACATATTCAAACAAATTTTTTAACGCAGAACTAAAAAATGAATTATAGATTGGTGTTCCTATTATCCAAACGTCCGCATCCATAATTTCTTTTGCAGCAGTTTTAGTAGCTTCATTATATTCTACATCATATCCCTTATAACATTCAATGTCATCCTCTGATAGATTGATGATTTTTGTATCTTGATTTTTTGATTTAGTATATTCATAAACATATTTCATTATGATTTGTGTATTTGCATTTTTTCTTGGACTGCCAGATATTACAACAACTTTCATAACTTCAGCCATTTGTCTTTGTATTTAAATTTCCATGAATAAAAAATTAAACGGGCTTGGAGGGCTTCGATCCCTCGACCTGTAACTTAGGAGGCTACTGCGCTATCCATGTTGCGCGTCAAATTGACTCTGCGCTACAAGCCCAGCAAAAAAAACATTCTTAATTATTTAAGCGTAATCAAGATTATCTTTAATCATAGTTTGAATTTTTTCCCAGTTTTTGTTTTCTTTATCATTCCATTTTTCAAAATATACCACATCTTTCAATTCTAGTCTTGGTAACCACCCTTTAGTTTCAAGATCTGGTTTTTCTGCAAACTCATCAACGTACCCTAAACACAAGTAGGCAACAGGGATTACATGTTCAGGTAAATCTAAAGTTTCTTTCAAAGTTTCATTTGATAGAATACTTACCCATCCTAATCCAACCCCTTCTGTTCTAGCTGATAGCCATAAATTTTGAATTGCACAACAAACACTGTAAAGACCTGCTTCAGGAATACTTGAACGACCAATTACAAATGGTCCAAATTTTGTAGGATCATATGTTACACAAAGATTTACTGGTGATTCTAAAATACCTTCTAGTTTAAATGAAAGATATTTTGTTTTCTTCGGTTCCTCCACTAATTGTGATGAACGATTTTTTTCTTCCTCAAAAGATTCTTTTATTTTCTTTTTAGTATCTTGATCTTTAATTAAAATAAAATTCCATGGTTGAGAAAATCCTACAGATGGTGCATGATGTGCTGCGTTAAGAATTTTTGATAAAACCTCATCTTCTATTGGTTTTGATATAAAGTGAGATCTTACATCCCTTCTTGAATAGATTGCCTTGTAGAAACCTCTTTTTTCTTCATCAGTAAAATCTTCTGTCATCTCTTTTCTACCTCAATTCTTTCTTTTGTTAAACGTTAATAATGTCAATTATTTGATTTATTTTTCAATGGGCCTGTAGTCTAGCTGGTTAGGATACCGCCTCGACATGGCGGTGATCATGAGTTCGAATCTCATTAGGCCCACTTTTTAATTAATAACCTGTCTTGAAATCTTTCTCAGTTTCACTCCAGGAAGTTTGAGTGATAATTTTTCCTTCAGCAGAAAAACTTGTTAATCTTTCATTTATTGCATCCTCATAAACTTCTGAATTTATTTCAGATTTACTTAGAACAAATATATTTTTCAATGGAATTTCTGCACCTGAAACAAACAATGCTCTACCTGGTAATGCTATGTCTGTTGTAGAATATAATCCAGGACCTAACAAGTCACCATTACCATATAGTTGAAAATCTATTTGTGAAACTGTTAATGTTTTGTCACTTGGATTTGTTACCAAAAATGTAACTTCAAACTTTGCTTGATTTTCTACTGTGTTTACATCTAATAGTTTCACATTTGTTAGTTCAACCTCAATTAAAGCAAGTTCATCATTATCCAGACTAGCATAGAAAATAATTCCTCCCATTAATGCTAAAACTCCAACTATTGCTAGATAAACTATCAATTTACTTTGAAGTGCCATTTCAATGATTCCAGATTTGTACAACTAAAAAAGGTTGGCAAGATCCAAATACATAATATTTGATTTAAAATATCATAAACTATGGCTGCTCTAGAACAGGCAATTATCACTTGGATTCATCTTGTTGCAGCTGCAATATGGGTTGGCGGTTCATTATTCATTGGAATTGTATTTTCTCCACTTTTGAAAACCATGACAAATTCTATTGAAGAAAGAATGCAAATAATGATTCGTGTAGGTAGACGATTTAACAAAGTTGCTGTTCCATCGTTGATTATCTTAATGGTTACAGGTTTGTATACTTCACATGTCTTACTTAGTAAACCTGATCTTCTAGTATCAACTAGTTATGGGACATTTTTAATTATCAAAATCATTCTTGTAATTGCATTAATTGTAACATATGCTGTTCATGTTAGAGTAATTCGTAAAGATGTTGAAGAAAGAATTATGTCAAATCAAATGCCAGAACTTGAAATACAAAAATTAAGGAAAAAAATAATCATCCTTGGAGAGATTACTGTAGTTTTATCAATAGCTATTCTATTTTTTGCATCATTACTTGATGCTGGTGTTTGATATTCCTTCAATAATTACATCAAAACCATAACTTGTCTTCCCAATTCCATACTTACAACCAGTGATTTTTGAAGTAACAAACAAGTTAGTTTCTAAATGTTTTGTAATTTCTTTTACTTGAAAAACTGTTTTTCCAGAACCTAAACTAGCAGGAACTACAAGCATATCTGCCAAATTCTCATCAACTGAATAACTTTGAATAAATTTCTCAAGATCTAAATCAAATTCTTGTGTTTTTTTATCATACAAAGCATCAATTCCTATTATAGAATTTTCATCAATACTGTAAATTAACAAGGATGCACCTGAATCAACTGCATTTTCTAACTTTATTTCTGTATCCACAATAAAATTTTCATTGGTCAATTTTTTCACAATTTTATTTATTTCATTTTCAATTACTTCTTCTGTTAATTTTGAAAATGAACAAATTAATTTTACATTATTTGTTTGTCTTTTGGAAAATGTTATTGATTTTACATTTGATGGATTAACTTTTAATTTAATTTCTCCACTACCTTTGGGATAATAACCACGTTTGATTAATTCAAATGAAAAACTAATTCCCATTCTTGAATATGCATTTTTTAGTATATGTTGAGTATAATCTGTCGTTGGACTCCAAAGTACATCTGTTCCACCTTTAATTTTTAAATTAAGTTGTTTTTTTGATATCGCAACTACAGGAATTGACACTTGTAAAATTAATGGAATACTCCCTGCAGTTCCAACATCTTCAATTAAATCCAAATTTTCAATATTACCTGGAATAAACTTTAACTCAGTTGATCCTATTTCTGCTCCAACCACTTTAGCATTTGCAACTTTTTGAAGAATAGTAATTGCAGTAAGATGTTGTGGTCTTAATCCTGAAATTTTTCTATTCTTTCTAATATTTTCTAAATGAATTGGTTTTTTTGTTATACATGAAAGTACTATTGCAGAACGGATTATCTGACCTCCTCCTTCTCCATGACCTCCATTAATTTTTAGAAAATCCATAATTTTTTCTGATAACTGCTCTTTATGATAGTTTTTTAAAAAGAAATTTTCTATAGTTTGTATGAATGGTTTGTTGATAGGAAGATTCCAACCTTTTCACTTGGGTCATCTTGAAGCATTACAATATGCATTATCTAAGGTCGATAAATTGTGGGTAGGATTAGGGAGCTCAAATAAGCCTGTGGAAAAAAATAATCCGTTTACAGCAGAACAACGCAAAGAAATGATTTTAGCTTCTATTGGTGATTCAATGAAAGAGAAAATTTCAATTTATTTTATTCCCGATGTAGATAATCATATTCGATGGATTGAAAAAATAGATACTATAGTACCAAAATTTGATATTATTTTTTCAAATGATGACTTGACAAAACATTTGTACTCTAAAAGAAATATCCAAGTTCTTGCAATTCCTTTTCTAAATAGAAAATCTCTATCTGGAACCAATATTCGCGATCTGATAATTTGTGATCAAAAATGGGATGATCTAGTTCCTAATGGTACAAGAAACTTTTTGGAAAAAACTGGTGCCAAAGAACATTTGAAAAATCTCTAATTATAAATAAACCCCAAAATAACTGGTGTTAGATAACAGATGGAATATCTTTCAATGCTTCCTGGTCCAACAAATGTACCAAATAGAGTAATGAGGGCAATGTTAGCACCCATTATCAATCACAGAAGCGATGATTTTGTAGAATTATACACTGATGTTGTTGATAAAACTCAACAAGTATTTGAAACACAAAACGATATTGTAGCATTATCTGCATCAGGAACTGGTGCAGTTGAAGCAAGTGTTGTAAATTTAGTTAAAAAAGGTGATAAAGTTATCATTCCTGTAAATGGAGAATTTAGTAGACGATTATCAGAATTAATTGAAGGCCAAGGAGGTAATGTTGTAAAACTTCAAACTACACTCGGAGAAAACGCAACTTTTGATCAAGTTAAAGAAGCATTTGACAATAACAAAGATGTAAAAGCATTCTATGCTGTTCACAATGAAACTTCAACAGGAACAATGATAAATTATCTTGATAAAGTATCTGATTTAACTTCAAGGAATGATGCATTCTATGTTGTAGATTCTGTTTCACTACTTGGCGGTGCTCCACTTCCAGTAGACAAATGGAATATTGATGTATGTCTTACTGGTGCACAAAAAGCAATAGCTGCTCCTCCAGGAATTTCACCAATATCTGTTAGTGCTAAAGCCAAAAAATACATGATTGAAAATCCACCACCAACACACTACTTCAATTTAGCAAGATACTTCAAGTTTTATGATGGAGAAAAACATACTCCTTTCACACCTGCATTACCATTGATGTATGCATATAGAGAAGCATTATCCATGATCTTAGAAGAAGGATTACAAAATGTCTTTAAACGTCATAAAGTTTGTTCTGATGCATTATACTCTGGTCTAAGTGCAATGGGTCTTTCTCCATTTGCAAAAGAAGAAGATCGTTCAATCTCAATTATTGCATTAAATTACTTGGATGGACTTGAAGACAAAATTTTTAGAAGTACATTAGCTGATAAATTCAAAGTACTAGTTGCTGGTGGCTTTGGTGATCTTAAAGGTAAAGTCTTCAGAGTTGGATGTATGGGTGAAGTTAGTCCTTATCATGTAATGAGAACTATTTCTTCAATCTCAGCTACACTATCAATGATGGGATATGATGTAGATGCTCAAGCAGGACTTAAAACTGCAGAAGAAAAATTAAAAGCTCTCTAAACCCTGTTAACTTAATATAAGGAAATTCGAGACCGATCACATTGACATTTGATAAAGGATCATTAATTTTAGTAGATTATACTGCAAGAGTAAAAGATACCGAGGAAATATTTGATACCACAATTGAAGAAGATGCAAAAAAACATTCTATTCATGAACAAAATGTAAAGTATCAACCAAAACTAGTTTCTATTGGTGAAGTTTCTTATCCTGTTCTAAAAGGACTTGATGAAGCACTTGCAAAAACTGCAGTTGGTGATAAACTTACAGTAGAAGTAACACCTGACAAAGGTTTTGGTGAAAGAGATTCTGGAAAAGTCAGAATGATTCCTATTAGAAAACTAGGAGAAGATGCAGAGAAAGTTACAGTTGGTGACACAATTGAAGTTGATAATAAAAGAGGAATTATTCGTTATATTGGTTCAGGTAGAGTTCAAGTAGATTACAATCACAGATATGCTGGAAAAACAATTTTGTTTGATGTTAATGTTATCAAATCACTTGATTCTCCAAGTGACAGAGTAGATGGAATTCTTAAAAACAGATTACCTGTAGAGGATACAAAAATTGCATTTGACTTAAAAGATAAAGAAGCAAGTGTTACAATTCCTGAAGAAATTCTTCGTGCTGATGGATTACAAATCATGAAACACTTTATTCAATTAGATGTTTTCAAATTTGTTCCAACCTTAGAAAAAGTTAGCTTTGTTGAAACTCACATCAACAAACAAGCTCAAGAAAAGAAACCTGAAATTAAAGCAAAAGCTCCAGAACAAAAAACTGCTTAAATTACTTTAGTGTTCTTTGCAAGATTCAATGCTGTTTTCTCAGTCATTTTAATTTCTTTTAGAATTGTATATCTTTCTGGTCTTAGATCTTGTGCAATCATTAGAGCTTTAACTATTACTTCTGGTTTAAGACCAATTTGTTTTGCAGTAGTTGGAGCTCCAACATCTTTCAAAGTCTTAATAATTTTTTTCCAATCTTGTCCCTGCAGTTTTGCCATCATAATAGAACCCAATCCACATTTCTCTCCATGCAATCCAATTCCTGGAGCAAGTTTATCAAGTGCATGTGAAACAAGATGTTCTGCACCTGAGCATGGTCTACTACTTCCAGCAATGCATGATGCGACTCCTGCACTAATCAATCCTTCAACTATTACTCTTGCATCTAATCCTTTTTTGGCAAATTCAGAAGAATTCTCCATTACTATTTTGGCACTCATCATGGCCAAATCAGCTGCATATCTTCCGTAGTATTCTTTTTTCTTTTTGTGACCTAATTGCCAATCTTTTACTGCAATAATATTAGCAATAAGATCTCCACATCCACTAGCTAACAATTTTGCTGGAGCTTTTTTGATAATATCAATATCCACAAAAACTCCCATTGGAGCAGTCGCAACAATGGAATGCGGTTTATCACTTTTAACTGATACAAATGGACTTGCCATTCCATCATGAGAAGCTGCAGTTGGCAAACTTACAAATGGTTTTCCTAAATTGTATGAAATTAATTTAGCAGTATCTACTGAACGTCCACCACCAATACCTGCAATTAAATCAGAATTATCTTTTTTAACATCTTTTTGTATTTGATTTAATGATTTTATTTGATTATCTATAGAAGTATGCCAAATAAATTGAATTTTTTTTGTTTTTAATGATTTTTCTATTTTTTTCTTTAAAATTTTTTGAACGTTTGTTCCAGCTACCAATGATACTTTTTTTGGTTTGTTTAATGAAATGAGGAATTTTCCAAAATCATTGATGTTTTTTTCTCCAATTTCAATGAGCCTAGGTAATTCCATTGTGTGCGATTGCATGCGATCTTGATTTTTTATCATTATTTATGATTTCAAGGGATCAAAAAGTTATTTAAAAGGGATTGATTCACTTCACTTTATCTTAGTAGGTGTATTTTGTCAAATAACGTTGAAGAAAAAATTTTGCATGGGACTACCACTGTAGGTATTAAGGCTAAAGACGGTGTCGTATTATGTGCTGATATGAGAGCCAGTGCGGGCTATTTTATTGCAAATAACAACACTATGAAAATTCAACAAATTGATCAACACGCAGGATTAACCTTGGCCGGTGGTGTTGCAGACGCACAAAACATTGTAGATATTTTACGCTATCATTCTAATCTTCACAGAGTTGAAAAACAAGGTGACATTTCAATTCATTCCCTTGCAAGACTTTGTTCTTTGATATTTCATCAAAATAGAGGATATCCATTCATGGCTGATATCTTACTTGGTGGATATGATGCAAATGGTCCTTCTTTATTTAATGTCGATATGTTTGGTTCAGTTGAAGAGAAATCATATGTAACAACTGGTAGCGGTTCTCCAGTTGCTTATGGTTTACTAGAAGAAGAATATAGAGAAGACCTTACAGTTGAAGAAGCAAAACAAGTAGCTCTACGAGCTGTTAAAGCCGCAATAGTTAGAAACATTGGTACAGGTGACGGAATTAATGTCGCAATTATGGACAAAGATGGTTTCCGTCTATTAACTGATGAGCAAAAGAAAGCCGTCATCAAACTTTAGTGATTTAATGCAAAGAAAACAACAATCAAAAGATTTACCTCCTACTAGCCAGAATATAATGGCCACCATACTGCAAAGTATACCAAAAGAGGCAAGTGTAACAAAAATAGAATATGAAGGACCAAGAATTGCTCTTTATACAAATTCTCCACGTTACTTGATGGAAAACAATGATACAATTTCTAATCTTGTAAATATTATTAAAAAAAGAATTGTTGTTCGAACTGATGAATCAATTAGAAAACCTGAAGATGAAGCTAGAAAAATCTTAGCTGATTGTGTTCCAAAAGAAGCAAATCTTCAAGGAACAATTTTTGATACTGCAACTGGTGAAGTATCTATAGAAGCAAAAAGACCTTGGTTATTACAAAGAAATGCTAAAGAATTCAATCATGCTGAAGTTACTGAAAAAATAGGATGGAGATTACGTGTTAGAAAAGCTACTACTATCCCTTCACGTACAATTCAAACAATCAATGCTACTTTAAAACAAGCCTCAGTTGAACGAAGTAAACAGCTTAAGCAGGTTGGTGATGAGATTTTTAGACCTAGATTATCTCAAAGAACAGAAGTTTCACTTTATACTCTTGGTGGATTTGGTCAAGTAGGAAGATCTTCATTACTACTATCAACTCCTGAGAGTAAAATCCTAATTGATTGTGGAATAAATCCTGGTGCGCGCTCTCCTATGGATGCATTTCCAAGATTAGATTCCTTAAACATAACATTGGATGAACTTGATGCCATAGTTATTGGACATGCACACCTAGATCATACTGGATTTTTACCAACATTATGTAAATATGGATACAAAGGTCCAATCTATTGTACTGAACCAACATTACCAATGATGAATTTGATCCAATTAGATGCAATCAAAGTAGCTTCTGCTCAAGGTAGAACTCCAATCTATTCTGAACGAGATGTTAAACAGATTATGAGACAAACAATTACTTTACCATATGGAACTGTTACTGATATTTCCCCTGACATTAAACTTGTACTTGCAAATGCTGGACACATTCTAGGTTCAGCTTTATGTCATTTTCATATTGGAAATGGTGATCACAACTTTGTTTATTCAGGTGATATTAAATTTGGAAAAAGTATTTTGTTTGAAGCTGCTAGTTGGAATTTCCCAAGAGTAGAAACATTATTGATTGAAAGTACATATGGTCTTAAAGAAGATATTCAACCAACTCGACAAGAAGTAGAATCTGCTTTCATTAATGCTGTAAACAATACCTTGGCTGATGGAGGTAAAGTCTTAATTCCAATTCCTGCAGTTGGACGTGCACAAGAAATTATGATGGTAATTGATCATTACATGAAATCAGGAGAAATGGTTGAAGCACCTGTATTTACAGAAGGAATGATCTCTGAGGCATCAGCAATACATGAATCCTATCCTGAATACCTTGCAAGAGAACTAAAACAAAAAATTCTAGAAACTGATGATAATCCATTTGATTCTGAATACTTTACCAACATTGAACACGCTGATGCTAGAGAAGAACCAATGAGGGATAATTCTCCATGCATTATCTTGGCTACATCTGGAATGTTAGAAGGTGGACCTGTTTTAGAATATTTCAAAAATATAGCACCTGATAAAAAGAACAAAGTTCTGTTTGTTTCTTATCAAGTAAATGGAACTTTGGGAAGAAGAGTTCTAGATGGTTCTAAACAAGCAACAATGTTGGGCAAAGAGGGTAAAGTTGAAGTTGTTTCAATTAATTGTGGTGTAGAAAAATTAGATGGATTTAGTGGACATAGTGATTATAATCAACTAATGTCATTTGTGCAAAGATTACGACCAAAACTTCGACGTGTATTAGTAAATCACGGAGAACGTAAGAAATCAGAAAATCTTGCTATGAATATTAGACGAATGTATAAGGTACCTGCACATTATCCACAAGTTCAAGAAGCAATAAAATTATTTTAGATCGTATTCTGGTTTCCAGATCTTTATACTAGATGGAGCAATTATGATTCTCTCTTCTCCTAGTCTTGCGATTTCAGCATCTTCAGCTTTTGCAATAGAATACAACTCTTCAACTACTTTACGAAGTTGTTCCACGTCTTTTTGTGCTAATGGTGTTACTCTTAGAATTAGGATCATCTCCTTTTTGATGTCTTCTTTGATAGAATGAACATCACTGATGTCTCTAATCGTTATGGCCTTTAGATATGTGGAATTTTCTTGTTTTTGCATCCTTGTTGAAAATGAGATCTACTTCCTCAAAAACTCTTCCTTAGTTTTAACTAATTTTTAAAAAATTTCACGCCTACATTCTAAATTTAAGATAAGATTGTTCTTCTGCACATTCTGTAGTAATTTCTTCATTCAAATCTCCATTTTTTACTGAAACAACACTGTGTTCAGTTTTTGGTGCATCTGAATATCTTAAAGTTACCGTAGATGCAAATTTTACATGTAATTTTGCATTCTTACCACGTAAGATTGAAACTGGTCCTACGTAATCTTTAGCCTCAAGTAAAATATCACCTGGCAATGCTAATGCTTTGATCATTTCATTTTCATCTTTATTTCTTCCAACAACAAATTTTGTTTCTTCGTCTAATCTAAAATGTCTTCCAATTTTTAACAAATCAATTTCATTAATTGTTGGAGTTTCAATATGATCAAACAAATCTTTAGCTTTGATTCCAAATTGTGGTTCTGTTAACAAACAACCACCACCTGCATTTGGCGGATTTTCAATTCCATACTCTTTAGCCATTTTCATTTGAATTTTTCTTTGTCTTCCTTTAATCATTCCAAGATTTTCTCTTTTAATCAAACCATCTTTTTCAGCATCTGATGCTGGTAAGAGACCAGCTGATAATGGTCTAACAATTTTTCCCTTCAAGTTTGATTCATTTTCAATAATATGTAATGATGGTGCATGTTGACTCATTGGACGTTGACCTAATACTTCTCCAGAAATAATAAACTCTGCACCAATTTCTTCCATGTGTTTTTTTGCTGCATCAAACATCATTGTTCTACAATCTACACATGGATTAAATCCAGCACCTATTCCATGCTTTGGATGTTTTAACATCTCAATGTATTCATCACCAAGATAAACTGTTTTTAAATTCACATTAAGATCATCTGCTCTTTCTCTAATTTCAAAACCACATCCTCTTCCACAATCAAAATCACAAAATGGAGTTTTAATTGCAACAGCTGAAACATCAAAACCTTGTTCTTGCATCATTCTTACTGCAAGTTGACTATCTAATCCTCCAGATAGTAAGGCAACAACTTTCTTCTTCTCTTCAGCCATTGCGATCTGGTTCAATTTTCCATATACAAACTTTACATCATACATAAATTGAGAAATAGAGATGTTTCTGTATGAAGCAACGCAGAAAGAATCTTCTAAAATACGCTCAAAAGATCGATTGTGATACGTTAGTTACATTTGAGCCTGAAAATCTATTCTATATGACCGGATTTTGGGGTGAGGCAATTGGTTTACTTGAAAAAAATGGAAAAACTACCATTATTGCTCCTGAATTAGAAGTAGGAAGAGCAATAGAAGAATCTGAAGATTGTGATGTTATAACGGCTGAACGTGGAGAAGGACTAATTTCATCTGTAATTAAGAAAATAAAGAAAAATCGAGTTTGTACTGATTGCCAAAATTACTCTATTATGATGTCATTGAGAAAATCAATACCAAAAATAAAATCATCAACTGAACCATTTTACAATGCCAGAATAATAAAAGATGAAAAAGAAATCCAAATTCTCAAAAAAGCATCAAAAATCATTGATGAAATGTTCCAAATTTGTTCAAAAAAGATGAAAGTTGGTCAAAAAGAATCAGAATTACAAACAATTTTGATGACATATGCAATGGAACAAGAAATGTTTGATACTGGTTACAAATCTACACTAAATCCATTGATAATTGCTGGAGGCCCAAATGGTGCACTTCCACATGCACAAGTAACTAACAGAAAATTCAAAAAAGGTGATCTTGTAGTAACTGATCTTACATTAAGATACAAAGGATACGTTTCTGATGCAACAAGAACATTTGCACTAGGAAAAATTCCATCACAAGCAAATGAAGCGTATGAAATTGTTAAAGAATCTCAGAAACTTGGTCTAAAATCCGTAAAACCAAATATTGATTGCAAAGATGTTGATACTGCATGTAGAAAATTTATTGAAGAAAAAAATTATGGCAAATATTTTATTCATTCGACAGGTCATGGTATTGGATTAGAAGTACATGAACTCCCAACTGTTTCTTACAGAAGTAATACTAAACTAAAAGAAAATATGGCAATTACTGTAGAACCAGGAATCTACATTCAAAATAAATTTGGAATAAGAATTGAAGATTCATTGATTGTAAAGGATAGACCAATTGTAATGCACAAATTTACTAAAGATTTAGTTACAATCTGAGCCTAATCATAATAATTTACTAAATCAATTATGTATTTTGCATCTGGATTGTTAGAAGAAATTTCTTCAGAAATTATATTTACATTCCAATCATAATTCATTTCACCATTATGTGATTTAAAATTAAAATTTACATTGTATTCTTCAGAATCTATACCTGTTACAACTAAATCAACAACAGTCTTTTTATGATCATAGATTTTTTCATTAGGATATTCTTCATCTATTTTATTCTCTAATGCTTCTAAAACTGTTAATCCATCATTATTTGGACCATCATATTTCATCAAAATATCTACAACCAATTGTTCTTCAGCTGAAAATTCTGGAAAACTTTTCTCTAGTGTTCCTTTGGTATATTCAGGAATTACAAATACTACTAACATTGCGATCAAAGCAAGATAGATTGGAGCTCTTTTTTTTAGGAATGACTTGAAATCATTCTTTTTTGGTTTTTCTTCTTCTTTCTTTTTCTTGTCTTTGGCCATTTCTCTTAATTTTTAGTATTTTGCTGTTAAAATTAAAACTTCCCAAGGAAATTGTATAATTCCATTTCTTTTTGTGTGTGGTTTTGTATTTTCTCTAATCATTTCTTTGAGTTCTTTCCTTTGTGATTTATCAAGTGAGTTTAATTTTTCTTTGATTGGTTTTGCAACATATTTGAGATAATTTCTCCAATAATCATCAAAATTACCTGGACTATACTTGAAAGTATAATCTTTGACTATGACATTTGAAAATCCAGCTTTTCTCACCTCATCTCTAAATGATTTTTTTGTACCAAATCTATCCAAGTCTGGAGTTCCTGGCGGAATATACTCTGGAATAAACTGGGTAACAGCATCTAAAATATTTCCAAAATATGGTACTCTCTCTCTATGACCATGCACAGACATGCCTAATTTGCCTGATACTTTGAGATTTTTTCTCATATTTTTTAGAGCCTTTGAGGCATTTGGAAAAAAAAACAATGCGTATTGACATGTAATAATATCAAACTTTTCTTTAAATGATAAATTCTCAGCATCAGCATTTACAAAAAACAGATTGGATGTTTTATTATTCCATTTTTTTGCAATCTTTATTGCAGTAATTGAAGTATCTGTACCAATTACATATCCAGTTTTACCAACTTTTTGGGTTAATTTTTTTATAACAACTCCTGTTCCACATGCAACATCAAGTACTTTGTTTCCTTTTTTAATATCAACCAAACACACTAACTTTTTTGTACTTGCAAATGGTCCTTTATCTTCAGATGCCCATCTTTTATGATACCTTGGCGCAACCTCATTCCAGATTGTCATGTTTCGTTTTTTATATTCAGATTGCTTCAATCTTCTTTAAAATTATCTAAATCTGATTTTAATGTTCTTCCTGTTTCATGATAGTATCTATGTTCTATCTCTTTGAGTTTTTCAGATAATCTAAAACTATCAGCATTTTTCTTTTTTTGTTTCATGATAGTATCTTTGTATTGTGAAATTAGTTTTTTGATATCAGAATTTTTCATTTTATTTTCTTTTCAATTTCTTTTCTGATAAACTTCACAATTTTTTCTTTTTTCTTCCAACCAGATGTAGTTATTTTTTTATCATCTACAAAAAATACTTGATTATAATCTGTATTTTTTTGGTATTTTTTGCCAATGTCATTTGCAATAATAATATCTGCACCCGAGTCTTTGATCTTTTTTTGTGCAGATTTGATTAATGCATTTTTGGTTAGATTCGTCTCTGCTTTGAATCCAATTAGAAGTGCATCTTTTTGTAATTTTTTTACTTGATCAATGATTTTTGGGGCTTTTTTGAGCCTAATTACAAGTGATTCTTTGTCACTTTTTATCTTAGATTTTGATGTTTTTAGTGGAGTATAATCTGAAGCGGCTGCAGCCATAATTACAATATCATATTTTTTCTTCAGTTCTTTCTTTGTCTCATCAAACATTTCTTTGTTGGTTGCAACATTGATTACTTTGGCACCAATTGGTGGTTCTTGATTTGCAGGACCATAAACTAGAGTTACTTTAGCCCCTGCAGAAATTAATTCAGATGCTAAAAGTGAACCTGTTTTTCCAGAACTCAAATTTGTAATTACTCTAACCGGATCAATGTATTCAATTGTGGGTCCTGCAGTCATTAACACTTTTTTATTTTTTAATACCGATGAAAACCCAAATTTCTTTAATACATTTTCTAAGACATCTTCAGGTTCAGGTGATTTTGCTTTACCTTCAATCATTTTAGGGGAAAGAAATTCAATTTTATTTTTTAGAAATTCAATATTTTTTTTAACTGCTGAATTTTCATACATTGATGCATGCATAGCAAGACACATCAAAATTGGAATTTTTGAGCCAAAACCTACTGTAAGTACTGTTGATACAGGCGTATCATCAATTCCATTTGCTAATTTTCCTAATGTGTTTGCAGTTGCAGGATACACTATTACTAGATCTGATTGATTATAGTCTGCTAATCTAATGTGTTCTAATTCACCAGTAAGTTTTGTAATTACTTCATTCCCTGTAGCCCATTTGAAATATTCTGGTTGAATTAATTTTGTAACTGCATTACTTGTTACACATTTTACATCTGCACCATGTCTCATTAGTAATCTTGCAAGTTCTATTGATTTGTATGCTGCAACACTACCTGCAACACACAGTACAATTTTTTTTCCAGATAATTCAACTCCATATGAGCTAACTATATCCAAAGATGGATGATCTTTTTTGTTAATTTTCTTTTTAGCTGCCAAGTTGTTCACGTAATTTCTTCAGTTCTTCTTCATTCATTGAAAATGAATTTTCTTTAGTAGGAAATTGGCCTGATTCTACATCGCTTCGATAATTTTCAAGTGATTTTACAATATCTTCAGACAGATTCATGTATCTTTTTGCAAATTTTGGTTTTATTTTGTCATACATACCTAGTAAATCTTGAACAACAAGTACCTGACCATCACAGTTTACTCCTGAACCAATTCCTATTACTGGTACACTGACTGTTTCAGAAATTATTTGAGCAACTTCATGACTAACCATTTCTAATGCAATACTGAAAACTCCAGCATCTTCAAGCTCTTTTGCATCTTCGATTAATTTTATTGCAGAATCTTTTGTTTTACCTTGAACTTTGTATCCTTCTGATAGCATTGTAGTTTGAGGTTGTAATCCTATATGACCCATAACAGGAATTCCTACATCTACAATAGCACTAATTGTTTCAGCCATTATTGATCCACCCTCAAGTTTTATTGCATCTGCACCAGCTTTGATTAATCTACCAGAATTATTTATGGCATCTTCAATACTTGCTTGATATGACATGAAAGGTAAATCTGATACAAGTAAGGAATCTTTTCTTGCTCTACTAACAGCTTCTGTAAACATACACATTTGATCCATAGTTACAGGAATTGTATTTTCATATCCAAGCATTACCATTCCTGCGCTGTCACCTACTAACAGAATATCAATTCCAGATTTATCGCATAATGAAGCTAAAGTATAATCATAACTTGTTATGACTGAAATTTTCTTCTTTTCATTTTTCATTTTAATTATATCTTGAACAGTTTTATGCAATTTTTGCTCTCCTTGTTAAATTATTTTTTATTTGCATGACATTTTCTCTTAGATTTTTCTTATTATCAAATTCATCAATAATTTTTAAAAGACTTTTTTGGTTCTTTTTTGAAAGTTTTTTTGATTCATTAATTAACAAATCAATTGCTCTTGTCACATTATCTACAATTGTAATGTTTGCAGTCTGTGAGGTTCTTGAAAGAGGATTTAGATCAAATGTTATGACTGTTTTACCTGCTTTTCTAAGTGCCATCGTTCTATCTCCATCTTCTAATGGAACTACTACTACATCTGCTACAAAAATCCCATCTTTATCTACAATTCGTCTTGCTGAATCAATTCCTGGTAGTTTTTTAGATGAAGTACTTTTTGTACCTAAAATTTCCTTTGCACCATTTTTTTTGAGAGTTTTGATAATTGCCTGTTTTCTTTTCTCATTGGAATAGAATAGATTCACCTCTAATTTTGCTTTAATCTGATTTGATAGCTTGACAATTTGTTTTGGACATAATGCTGCGATGTTTCCATTGATTGAAATGACAGGCATTTCTGCTAGAAGTAATTGTGCTGCTGCAGCTTTGATTGCTTGCGATGCAGCTTTTCCTGTTTTCTCCCCAAGAAGATAATCAAATGCTTCACCTCTACCTTGAGCCAAAAGTCCCTCTTTAGCCACTAATCCTTTATCAAATCCATCAACTAATTTTTCACGAATCAATAATGATTTTACTCTTGGATGAGATTTAGGAATTAATGGCATGATTTTTAATTAATTATTAAGAACCCTTGCTCCGTTATCATCTAGTTCTGATTGAATTATTATTCCATCAGAATATTTTTGTAAAATTTCTACCACTTTGGATTCTTCTTTTTGTGGTACCATTGAAAAAATTGTTTCACCGAAAAGAGCTATTCCACATTTAATATTATTTTCAGATAACTCATCAACTAGTTTCTGCATTCTAGGGGTCATAACATCTACATATTTTGCAAATTCTAAAGACATATCTTGAAAATGTTCATAGTTTTTTGATTCTAATAATTTATTTACCATTTTTCCTCCTAAACCATTAATTTGAGATAATCGTTCTTTGATGAATTTATTTGTAGAAATTGGTGAGAAACAAATCATAATAATAGAAATTTTTTCAGTATCTATTTTTTCAACATGACCAATTCCTGGAGCTCCTGGTTTAACACGAATTTCAAATCCACCATGATACGAAGCTAAAACATCACCGAGTCCTGTTTTACAATTTACTTCTGCGTTATGTGCAATTTGACCTATGATTATTCTATCTAGTTTTGTTTCAAGGGCTTGATCTAATGCAAATGATAAAGATAATGCAACTGCACTACTTGATCCTAAACCATATCCAACTGGAATTGTAATGTCATGCTCTATTTCAAAAAATTTATTTGTAAATTCTCCTAGTTTCAAAAATTCATTTAATACATATTCTGAAACATCTGTTTTATCTGATTGATATCCATGAGTTGTAATTTTAAAATTTGATTCTTGATTATCTTTTTGCTTTACTTTTACTCTAGTAGTTACTCCTTGCTTAATTGAGAAACCTGCTCCCATTGACCCTAAATTTTCTAAATTATCGTGATTGTCTTCTAAATGGGCTTTGAAAAAACCTGTAATGTGAGCTGGACAAAATGCGGTTGCCTCCATTGATCTGAGTTTAAATTTTACACAAAATATAAGAATATGGCTTAAATTAATTAAATTAGTATAAATTGACTAAATTCATTCGACGCCTACAAAGAATTGGAAGTAGCATCCTAGTATCATTACCTAAAGAATGGGTTGATGCAAATAATCTAGATAAAAGCAGCCAAGTTGAACTTGAAACTGGTCAAGATAGCATTTCAATTTCTGCCAATAAAGAAACTCGTCCAACAAAAGAACTTGTGATTTCTTATCCATTACCTAAAGAAGAAAATATTGTAGCAAATATTACTGGTGCATATCTTTTAGGATATGACATAATTGAAATTAATTCAAAATCAATTATTCCAGGTAAAGATAGAGAAGAAATTCGTAATTCAATGAGACGTCTAGTTGGAATGGAAATAATTGAAGAGGATGCATCTCATATTAACATGCAATTTCTTTTGGATGCAACAACTCTTGATCCTGCAAAAATTCTCAAGAGAATGAGTTCAATTGCACTTGGAATGTATGATGATGTTTTAAATGGATTAATTTCAGATGATAAATCTAATCTACAAACATTATCAAATCGAGATGTTGAAGTAAATAGACAATATTTTTTATTGGTTCGTCTAATTCGTAGTACTTTAGTTGATAGAAGATTAGCTAATGCATTTAATTTAGAAAATATTGATGTGCTTGATTATAGAGTTGCTGCAAATGTTCTTGAAAATGCTGGTGATTCTATTGTTGAATTATCAAATTTCATTTTTAATTTTTCTTTATCAAAAGAATATTCAAAGAAAATTTATGATGTAGTAAGAGATTTTAATAAACTTGCAGAAAAATCTATTGATGCATTTACAAAACCTGACAGACTTTTAGCTATAGAGGCAATATCATTACATAAACAATATGAAGAAAAACTTAGTTTACTACGAACTAGTTTAGATAATAAAAAACAAATTCCATTGGATTTCCTTGATTTAATTTACATGTTTGAAAGAATTGCACAATCTTGGGCTGATGTTGCAGATCTTGTACAACCTATTTACAATGAATAATTAATACAATTTTTTCTTTGTAGCATATGTCAAAACAGCACAAATAGTTTTTGAATCTTGAATTTTCCCAGTTTTTATCATTGATAGTACTTTTTTAAACTCCATTTTTACTACTGACAAAATCTCATCCTCATCAAGTTTCAAATCTGAAATTTTCTTTAATCCTGAGGCTACAAAACAATGAATCACCTCTGCATTATAGCCAATTGAAGGATAGTATGTAATCAAAGGAGTCATCTTTTTTGCTCTGTATCCTGTCTCTTCTTCCAATTCTCTAAATGCACATTTTATCGGTTCTTCTTCTTTTTCTAGTGTTCCAGCAGGAATTTCTAAAACATATCCATGTGGGAATCTGTGCTGTTTAACAAGAATTATTTTTTTATTTTCATCAAAAGCAAGCATTGCTGCAGCTCCTCTATGTTTAATATATTCTCGTTTAATTTTTCTACCTTCTATTTTTCCATCATAAACACTAAGACCTAAAATTTTTCCTTCATAAATTTTAGTTTCTTTCATATTGTATATAGAAAATTATTCTTATTTAATTTGTTTGATATGATAAATGTAATTTAGGTGATTTTTTAAAATCATTAATAGCTTTTTCTATCCATTTAATATAAAATAAAATCTTTTTTGGAATAAACAAATCTGCTGATTTTACATTTTTAACATTTCTAACTTTTTGTGTTAATTCATCCATTTTAAAAATACTATCACTATACATAAACAAAACAATTTGATTTTTTGCTATAAAAGGAATTTGTAAATATGAATTTGAAAATGAATTGTTTAATGTTTCTAAGGTTTCTTTTAAATCTCCATCAATCCATGTTAGTACAGCATGAGGAATAAAACCTTCAATTTTTTTTGGATCATAAACTAATGTAAACTGTATTCCATCATTTTCTTGAAATTTTTCTATGCATCTAGTGATTGTTTTTGTTGACATTTTTGTATTCTTTGCAATTTGTTCAATTTTTTGTCTTGGATCTTTAATTAATTCTTCTAAGATTTCTAAATCAGTTTTTGTTAAATTTGAACTAAATCCAGGATTTTCTGCCTCGAATATACTTAGAACTCTGACATCTTTCATCAATTTTTTTGCAAGTTCAATTTTCTGATTTATATTTTCTTTAAT
Organism: Candidatus Nitrosopumilus sp.; assembly: GCA_965205425.1. Taxonomy (GTDB): domain Archaea; phylum Thermoproteota; class Nitrososphaeria; order Nitrososphaerales; family Nitrosopumilaceae; genus Nitrosopumilus. The sequence goes on along the minus strand of CBDBGZ010000009.1, from coordinate 656,316 downwards.
AGAAATTCCACAGACTGTTATTCCTCCTACACATGGAACGACAAAATATGGTTCACCCACGAGACTAGCTTGCTCTAAAATTTCTGAAATATTTTCACCTGTAACTACAAAGTACAATATTCCATAGCCCAATACAGGAGGCTCTACTTTGATGAAGAAATCCTCTATGATTTTGTTTTTTTGCATCTTTCGAATTCTAGCTCTTACTGCACCTCCAGAAATTCCTAATTCTATGCCTATTTGCCTGTCAGATTCTCTACAATTATTCAATAACCGATTCAATATTTTCATATCTAAATTGTCCATTATATCACCTAAAAGGACTCCATGAACTATAGAAATAACTAATATGATATAAAATTGTCTATACTGTTAGCACTATACATCATAGACATTATATATTAGACTATTCTATTTCTATCGTGGATTATAGGGTAAAACTTGCAAAAAGAATGCTATTCAATAAAAGAGGTAGTCTAATTGGAGCCATTTTAGCGGTAACTGTTGGGATTTTAGTTATTCACGTAAATTTTGTAATTTTTCAAGGATTGTATGATGCTTTTGTCAGAGATATCCGTGATTACACTACAGGTGATGTGATTGTAACTGATGAATTTGATTTTATTGATAAATCTGATCAGTCTCTTATTCGATGGTTTGAACGCATCCCAGATGTTAAAGCCGCAACTCCGCGGCTATCTGCAACATCTGAAATGAACATGACAAAAAATGGAAAATTAGTTGAAGAAAGTAGAATTCCATTGGTAGGAGTTGATCCATTTAATGATGTTAGAGCTTCTACAGCACACGCGACTGTTTCTGATGGAAGTTTTGTTTTTTCAAGAAACTCTATTGTATTAGGATCTTCTGTTGCAAGAGATTTAGGAGGAGCTCAAGTAGGTGATAGCGTAAAAGTTCTTGTAGTTGATAGATGGGGACAAGATCAAATTAGAAGATTTCTAGTTACTGGAATAGCAGATTCGCCAGGAGGAACAGGATTTGATTATTCTGGTGTTATTCATATTGATACTTTACGTGATATGATGAGTAGACATGGAGATACAAGTTCATTTATGGTAAAACTACATGATTCCTCTACTTCAACAGAAGTTAAAGAATTCTTTTTGCGTTCATTTCCTAACGATGACTTTATTGCTGAAACTACAGAAGAAGCATCTGAATCACAACTTGAAGGTTTTAGATCTGGTATTGCTATGATTAACATGGTTGGTTATTTCGGAATGATGTCTTCTGCATTTGCAGTTGTTACAATCCAAATGATGTTAGTAAATGGGAAAACTAGAGAAATAGGTGTAATGAGATCTATAGGAGCTAAACGAAAAGATATTTTAATAATTTTTATTTTTCAAGGAATGATAATTGGAGCTATTGGTGCTGGTGTTGGCACTGCAGCTGGATTAGGTTATACTTTTTACGCTAAAGAAACAAAAATGTCATTTGCTGGAAGTCTTGAACTAGAAGTAACCTATAACTGGGAAAAAATTTTCCAAACAGCATTAATGTCATTTAGTTTAGCAATAATTGCATCTCTATACCCGTCGTATAGAGCGACAAAATTACTACCTGTGGAGGCTATGCGAACTGTCTAACGTGCTTGAGATTAATAATCTCAATAAAATCTATGGGGAAAGTGATAGTCAAGTAAAAGCTCTTGATGATGTTTCATTTTCAATTAAACAAGGAGAATTTGTTTTAATTGTTGGTAGTTCTGGATCTGGTAAATCTACATTACTAAATATGATTGGATTATTAGATCATCCTACAAATGGAAAAATCTCAATTGATGGAGTTGATACTACTACACTCAATGATAATGAAATATCTTCATTTAGAAATAAAAAACTTGGATTTATCTTCCAATTCTCAAATCTACTCACTGATCTTTCAGTTTTAGAAAATGTTTTGTTACCTCTACAAATGGCAGGTAATAACAATGCTGAAAAAGATGCAATAGATTTACTAAAAGCAGTTGGACTTGAAGGTCAAATCCATAAACGTGCCAATAAAATATCTGGTGGACAAGCTCAAAGAGTAGCTATTGCACGAGGTTTAATCAATAAACCATCAATTGTATTAGCAGATGAGCCAACAGGCAATCTTGATTCTGTTACTTCCGAAACAATTGTTCAATTAATGAAATCAATGGCCAAAAAACTAAACCAGACATTCATTATCGTAACACATGATAGACAACATTTCGGTGATGTTGATAGAGTAATTACAATTAAAGATGGTAGAGCATTTGAAGGTGATGTACCACCAAAAATGGAGATAACTGCATAATGAATTCTAAAATTATTTTATCATTACTTGTGATATGGTTGCTTCCAATGATTATTGGTAATTCTCATGCACAAATTACATCTGGAGGATTTGGACAATCTCCATTTGAAAGAGATTTTGGTGATGTCAAATTTTTAGATGCATATTTTGGTACGCTTAATGATAAAATTGAAGTTGAATCAGGAGACGGTAATGTTCCATTTACTGTTGTATTTGCTAATGTAGGAACTCAAGATATTACAGGAATTAGAGGACAATTATCTCTACCATTAGGTTTTTCTGCATCTGATGGTCCAGGCTCAGTAATTCATGCTGATAGTGATTCAAACTCATTAGCAGGAGAGAATTTCCACTTAACATTTTTTGTAAACATTGGCAAAAATGCACAAATTCAACAATATCCTGGAACTGTAAAAGTAGATTATTCTAGATTAAGAGAATCTGGAGTTAGAACAGCATTTGCTGATTTTGATTTTAAGGTAACAGGTGATAGTGTAATCAATGTTAAAGCTATGGAACCGTTTCTTACCTCTTTAAGATCCAATAATGTAGTAATTGAAATTGCTAATGATGGCACTGCTCAAATTTCTGGTGTAGATATTATTGCAACAAATACATCTACTGAACTTGCATCTACATCATCATCTACAACCAATGTTGAAAATGTTGTAATTTTGGAATCTAGTTGGGATGTTGGAAATATTGATCCAAAATCTGCAAAACATCTTACTGCAACAGTATATGTCCCTGAATCATTAAGAGGTGATACTCTAAGAATCCCTTTGTCCATTTCATATTATAATGCACATGGAGATTTGCATGAAGTTTCAAAGATTGTTGATTTTTACATTAAAGGATTGATTGATTTAACTATTTTCAATGTAGATGTTATTGAATTATCTGGTACACAAATGGTAATTGGAGAGATAATTAATGAAGGAAATGAAGATGGATTATTTGGTTTTGTTTCTATTGAATCTAAAGGTGATTCTAATATTAAATCAACAACTCAATTTATTGATGAAATTGAAGTTGATGCACCAGTGCCATTTAACATCCCAATTGAATTTGATGGTGAACCAAAATATGGAGAACATGATATCAAAATTACAGTTAGATACAAAGATAGTACTAGGGATGAGATCTTTCTAACTCATGAACAGACAATTTTTGTTGAAGAGCCAACAAATGGTGATGAAAATCAAACTGATCCAACAATGATTATCATTCCATTAATTTTGGTAATTGGTGCAGCATTTTACATAATTCGCAGGCGTAAAAAAGCTGCAATTGAGGTAAATTAAAGATATAATTTTAAATCTAAAATGGAGAATTAAGTATTAATCAAATTGAGATTAACTATTATCATTCTCATTGCAGTCTTATCTATAGGTGGTGTAGTAATTTCATTAGGTTTTCTATCATCTCAAGAATACATTGATGTTCCTGAAATTTCTAATCAATATGAAAAATTAGAAAAATACAAAAATGAATTAGAAAAAATAAATCAGTATAATCAACAAGTCTTAGAAGATCTAGAAAATCAAATCACAAATTCTGATGATGTACATTTAGATCAAATTAATGAAGAGATTGAAGTAATAAAACGAGTAATTGATGAAAACAAAGCAGAATTGGAACAAGTAATTACAAAATTGTCCCAAATGGAATCTGACCCATAATCAATAGATATTTCCATTTTTGGGAAATTTAGATCATGATTATATCATATCTTAAGGAAATAATATTGGGTATGGCAAAGGGCATTTTTCTCTTTCTAGCAGGTAGTATTGTGGGATTTATCACAACTCCACTTTTGTAAATTTTCCTAAGTTCATATAGTTATTGAGATTTTTTTATGTTGATGGAAATTCATCACAAATTAACTTATCTTGGTGCAATTTTGTTAGTTCTAACATTTTTGATAAATTATTACCATCAAGAAACTCATCCAAATATTGGATTTAATTATGCATACGTAACTGGAGTGTTAATGTTAATAGCATTTGGAATAAGTTTTATACTTTTTACAAAAAATAATTTGAAAACATGATATTTTATGTAATAGATGGTGTAAGGACATTTTTTGAGAAAAGCCTCCATCCTATCTATTTGAATAAAATATATTTTTTCTGAATAAAAGATACACGTAGAAATTCTCAGTGAGATCTAAATACTATTTTACTACAATTAATCTAGTCGTCACCAAAATACAATTCGTTATTGGTCTTAGACTGTTCGTATTCTATACCGTAAGATTATAAGCAATTACTAGATCTTGCGATTATGCCTGGGGATGAAATTGAAGTCCCAAAGGAATTACGAGAATTCATGCTAGAAGATGCTGAAGAAACATTCCTTGGACAAAAAAATGGAGCAGATAAACAATACCGTTATGGTAATTTACACATTAGAGAATATAATGATAAATTTTTAGTTCATACAGATAAAATTGATCCTAGAATTGATCCGATTGGACATTTAGTTTATGATGCACCTGAAGTCTTAATTGGTTTAGCATGTGGAGTTTTTGGAGGTTCACAAATTGCAAAGAAAGTAATGAATAAAGATTCAAAAAAATTAACTATTTCTACTGGTTTACTCTCGTCAATAATTTCTGGATATTTCGGCTACGTAGCAACTAAGAAAATTAAAAGTTATTTGGAGTAAATAATATGTCTACTGTTAGAACAATCCAAGTCCTTTTCAAATTACTCCCTTCTATTCTAGCATTACGTAAGGATAGAAAGAAATGGATTAATCAAGAAAAAAATCAAATTGATTCAAAACAATTTAGAAAAAATGCTCGTAAAGTCTTGGATACTTTTATTTCATTAGGACCTGTTTACATAAAACTAGGTCAATGGCTTTCTTCAAGAGCCGATATTTTACCTCAACCTTACTTGGAAGAGCTTTCAAAACTTCAAGATAATGTTCCATCTGCCCCATTTGATCAAGTAAAACCAATAATTGAAAAAGAAATTGGTTCAATAGATGAAAAATTTGATGAAATTGATCCTAATTCAATTTCAGGTGCTTCATTAGGACAAGTTTATCGTGGTTCAATTTCTGGGCAACAAATAGTTGTCAAAGTCAAAAGACCTGGAATAGAAAAAATTATAGCAAAAGATCTTAAAGTTCTAAAAAAAGTTCTCCCTTTCGCATTAAGATTTGTTGATCCAAATTTACGCTATTCTGCAAAAGCTATGCTTTCTCAATTTATTGAAACCATCCATGAAGAGATGGATTATACCAACGAATCTGAGAATCTTAAAAAAATTAAAAAAGACATGGAAAATTCAAACAACGTCATTGTACCCACTGTTTATGATGATTTTTCATCCAAAAATGTTCTAACTATGGAATATTTACCAGGAATTAAGGTCACAAATGTACAAGCCTTAGATGAAAAAGGAATTGATAGGGAACAACTTGTAATTGATGTTCACAAAGTATTTTTCACAATGCTTCTTAAGCATTCAATTTTTCATGCAGATCCGCATCCAGGTAACATTTCAGTGACTGATGATGGGAAATTGATATTATATGATTATGGAATGGTAGGAAGAATAAACAATGAAACACGATTCAAGTTAATACGACTTTATCTAGCACTCGTTGAAAAAAATCCTTCACGAGTAGTTAATGCAATGAATGATCTTTCAATGCTAACTCCTGGATACAACAGAGCAGTTATTGAAAAAGGAATTGAGCTTTCGATTCGTGCAATGCATGGAAATAAGCCTGATGAAATGGAAGTACAAAGTTTAATGGAACTTGCAAATCAAACAATGAGTAAATTCCCTTTTGTATTGCCCAAAAATTTAGCGTTGTATATGAGAATGGCATCAATTATTGAAGGAATTTACAAAACACATGATGTTGATTTCAAATTTGTTAAAGTATTAAAAAATATTCTCCAAGAAGAGAATCTTATACCACGAGCATATGTAGAAGAATTAAAGATCTCATTTGAAAATTTTTCAAAGTCAATTGACTCTGCAATTCGTTTAGGACCAGATATGCAAAAGCTAATGGATGAAGCTCAAATTTTTATGAAAAAAAGAAAACCTATGGCTTTACTTAGTGGAAGTATTTTTGCATCAGCAATTTTTATTGGATCTGTATTATTATTCCAATCAAATGAATCATTAGGAATTATTGGAATGATTTCATCGGGATTAATAATGATAGCTTCAGGATTTTTTAGGAAATACTAATTATTCTATTTGAATATTTTTTCCTTTCTTTGTAACAGAGATAATTAATGTAAGAATTCCATTTTCATATTTTGCAGATTCTATTTTTTCTTCCCCCTGTTTAATTTCTATAGGAAGTCTAATTTTTTTATCAATAATATTTGGTCTTTGATTTGAAATCAATGTTTCAGATTCTTTTTCATCAATTATTTTTTTAGCATTTATAGAAAGAATATCTCCACATAAAGATAATTCAATATCTTTTTTTGTAAATCCTGGAATATCAATTACAATTTTTAGATTTTCATCATTAAGGTACATGTCAATTGGTGGTAGGACAAATTCATAAAATTCCCTTGATTTGTTTCCAATTTCTTTGATTACTTCTTTAACTAGACCCATTTTGTGTTATGTGCTCAATTTTTGGTTATAAACCTTAGACCTCTTGCGTAATTATAGAGATTTTTTCTCAAATTTTGTATTTTAACAGAATTCATACCTGAAAATTCAAATTTCTCAACCAATTTGAAAAATCCTGCAGCAAAATTCACGCCTAGAAATAATTACGCAAGACGTCTCTTGATAGATTTTTAATCAATTAATTTCTCTGTTTTGATAACTTATGATTATTGTCATTGAAGGTGGAGATCAGGCAGGTAAATTAACACAATCTACAATGTTAGCAAAAGCTCTGAAAAAACGTAAAATCAAGACTAAATTATTTCATTTTCCTGACTACGAAACACCAATTGGTAAGGAAATTAGGAAATATTTAGATGGAAAACGGAAATTTCCTCCACAGGTAATTCATTGTCTTTTAGCAGCAAATAGATGGGAAAAACTTGACGCAATCAAAGCAGCTGAAGAAAAAAATTCTGTTTTAATTATGAATAGGTATTATCATTCAAATCTGATTTACGGTTTGGCTAATGGTTTGAAACAAAAATGGCTGGAGAATTTAGATAATGGTTTACCAAAAGCTGATCTTGTAATTTTACTTGACGTAACACAAAAAGAATCATTTAATAGACAAAAAACTCACAGAGATAAATTTGAAAAGAATGAAGAATTTTTAAGAAGAATATCTAAAATTTATCGTACTATTGCAAAGAAAAAACATTGGAAAATTATTGATGCATCAAAATCTAAAGATGAAGTTCATGAAGAAATTCTAAAAACATTTTCAAAAAAACTTGGCTTATGAAAAAAAACTATTTAGATATTATAGATCCAATTCACGACTTTATTCGTGTATATGATTATGAACTTCCGATTATAGATAATCCTCTTTTTCAAAGATTAAGACGGATTAGACAACTCTCTGGTGCACATTTGATTTATCCTGCAGCTCAACATAGTAGATTTGAACATTCTCTAGGAGTTATGCATATTGCTAGTCAAGCTGGATTTGCATTAAATGAAAAAGGATATCTAAATTCTGATGATATTCAAGTTTTACGTCTGGCAGGTTTATTGCATGATATTGGTCATGGACCATTTTCTCATTTATTTGAAGAAATAATTCAAGAAAAAAAAGTTTCGCATGAAGATTATGGTAAAAAAATAATCTTAAACTCTGAAATTGGAGATGTACTTACAAAAACAGGTTTTGATAAAAAACTTATAACAAAAATTGCATTTGGAGAATCAAAATTCCAATATCTAAATGAAATTGTATCTGGAGCATTAAGTGCAGATATGATGGATTATTTACTTAGAGATGGTTATTTCACAGGTGCTGAACATGCCAAGGTAGATCATAAAAGAATTACACAATCACTTGACATTCATAAGAAAAAACTTGCATTGGAGCGTTCAGCATTGTATTCTTTTGAATCAATGATGCATTCTAGATACCAAATGTTCAAAGCAGTATATTTTCATAAAACAGTTCGCGCTGCAGAAGTCATGCTCATTGAAGCATTAAGATTATCTGATGATGAGTTTGGATTTACATCTTTTAATCTAAATGAATTTGTTAAATTAACTGATGAATACGTCTTATCGTCTTTAATTTCATCAAAATCTTCTAAACTAAAACGAGCAAGACAATTTGCTGAAGATTACCAAAATAGAAAATTGTTAAAGTGTGTTTTTGAGAGAATTCTTACAAGTAGAACAAATTTGAAAAAAACTTTAACTAATGAACTTAGAGTTGAAATCTCCAAAAAATCTAAAGTGAGTGAAAATGAGATTTTTGTTGATAGTTCTGTCACTCCATCAATTCCACTTGCACCTTCAAAGAACGAGTCCAAATCGATAGTTTTGATATCAAATGAGGGTGGAAAATCATCGGCAAAAGAGATACCTATTTCTCAAATACCCGTGGTATCTGCAATTTCTGGGTTCATGAACATACTTCGAGTTTATACCCATCAAAAGAACAGAAAAAAAGTTGAAATTGCCGCAAAATCAATCATTGGTGATCTAAAGTGAAAAAACGAATTGTAATTAAATTATCTGGACGCGTTTTTGCCATGGATAACGTCAAAGTTTTGAAAGATTATGCTACATTTTTAGTAAAAATTAGCAAAGTTTGCCAACCAATTGTTATTGCTGGAGGGGGAACTATAGCACGACATTATATTTCCCATGCAAGATCTTCTGGTGCTGATGAATCTACTCTTGATGAACTAGGAATTGAAATTTCAAGACTTAATGCAAAATTGTTGATTTATGCTCTAAAGAATAAAGCATATTCACATCCACCAACTACTTTGCAGGAAGTTAGACATGCAGTAGATGATGGATTAATTGTAGTAGCAGGTGGTCTTCATCCTGGTCAAAGTACTAATGGTACTGCTGCTCTGATTGCAGAGAAAGTTAAAGCTGAACAATTTCTAAATGCAACTGATGTTGCTGGTGTTTATGATATGGATCCAAATAAATTCAAAAAAGCAAAAAAATTCAAACGTATTGAAATGAAAAATTTGAAAAATATGTTAGTTCATGAAGATTCTGTTGCTGGTGGTTATGATTTAATGGATATTGTTGCTCTAAAAATTATTGAACGTTCAAAAATCAAAACAAGAATTTTAAAAGCAGATCCAAAAATCATTGAAAAAGCAATCAAAGGTGGCGATGTTGGCACCCAAATTATTCTTCCTTCAAAATAATTATTCAGAATTATTGTTTTGAATAGTTGGTCTTGTTTCTGACCAAATTTGAATCTCTTTTTCAGGATATTCTGAAATTCCTGTATCTCTTAGTTTTTTGTAAATTAACAAGGCTTCTTCCTTTTCCACAGCCTTGGATTGGGCCTTCGTAAAACCATCCTTGTCTACTATCACTGTTACATGCCCGTCTGGTGATTCGATTACTGCAGTAAATTCTTCTTCTCCTACTGGATAAAATTTTCCATCAATCTTTTTGGTTGTTAAAGTTAACATTCCAAATCCAGCTACTTCAAACATCTTCATTTGTGATTTACTTGCTCTTTGTTTTCCTTGTTGTACTGCTTGAAAATACTGCACAATTTTTTCTATCTGGAATGGTATAATAACTATCTTAACATTTAAGATATGTAGGAGAAATGCAAAATTTATGAATCCTAAAATTTTTGTTGGTGCTGCAGTTGGAGCCCTTGCTATAATTTTAGGTGGAATTCTATTAACAGGACCTACAATTGAAATTACAAATCAAGAGAGCAATCCAGAAACTTCTAGTATACCACAAGTAAAACCTGTTCAAATTGAATTAGAAGATATTTCAATTGCCAAAATATCTGAACGATCAGTTACTATTGAAATAGCTTTCAAACTTTCAAATCCAAATCCACGTGCTATGATTGTACAAACTATGGATTATCAATTATATGAAACAGGATATTCTGATACTGAACAAATTACTGGTGGTGAAATAGGTAGTAGACCTACAGGAATGGTTGAATTTGGTTCAAATTACTATACGCTACTTGGTGAAAATTCAATCATTTTAAGAGATTCTAAGACAATTAAAAATTCTGGAAACACTGCCGATCTTTGGCAAGCCTTTGAAAATGATAATCCATCATGGAGAGTATCAGGCGATGTCTTTTACAATCTAAGTTCAATGACTAGCGGTCAAGAAAATGAACTTCATTTCGAATTTACAAAATAAACTCAATAGTATCATAAAATCTTAAAATTGTGATAATATGTTTTTAGAGAAAAAATATTGGCAAAGTTATAAAAGCCCGTTTCATTGTTTTTTATCAAATGGCAGAAGCAGGTATGGCCGCATTTGGCGCAGCAGCAGGAGTCGCAATTGCACTCGCAGTAGTGTGTTTCGCTCTTCGTGGTAAAGGACATCCGGAACCACTCGATTAAACAAAGGAATTTTTCCTTTACAACATTTTTCTAATTTTTCACTAATCTTTCTTGTCGCCAAAACCTAACATTTCTGATAGGTCTAATTGTTTGGTATTTTTCTTTTTCATAAAACATCTTTCATAATATTGACAATCGTTACACTCAGTGGATGGTTCTAGGATGGGGGTTTTTTTCTCTTTTAGTAGATCATTTAGAACTCGAACTCGTCGGACTACTTCCTCAAACATCTTTTTATTTCGTGAGATTGAAAATGTAGTTTCTTTTCTATCTCCAGTAATGTAAACAATAATTCCATCTGGTTTATCATAAATCCACATACAAGCATTGAGATAAAGAACATCATTTGCTAAAGGATTCTCTAATTCATTTGTTGATCCTCTAAATAAGAAGATTGAATCATCAACAAGCATGTCTACTTGGCCTTTTAGTTTGATATCTTCAATATCAAATTCTTTTGGGTCGCTTCCATATTGTAGTTTTCTAAGTAATCCCGTAAGAAGCTCATTGAATCCTTTTCTTTGAATTTCTTGAGGATCGATTCTATCGTAATATGAACGTCTTAGGCATTGAACAGCCTCATGAAGATGTATAGTCTGAATATCTGCTGAATCTATGTCAATTTCTAACTCTTTTCCAATAGAGCTTAATGCATTTTCAACAGTGCCTCGAAAATCTCTATCTCCCATCATAATACATCATCTTCCTGTTTGACTTCTTATACTTAGCTCACAAGTTTGGTAATTACCTTTGAAATCTTTCCTGAAAAAGCTAGAATAACAAAATGAAGGCCAAATCCAATAACTGCACCAATTATGAGTTCTCCTGTTAGAAAATAAATTCCTAAGAATACTGCCAATGGAGGAAGGGCAAAAATCATGGCTAAAAATGAACTTACCCAGATAAACTTGATTAATACTTCAGTAGAAATTTCAGTTTTTTTCTTTGGAAAATTGAACATTTCAAAAATCCTATTCTTCTTCTAGGATTAACTTTGACATTGTAGTCTCAGTTGGAATCTTTTGTTCTACAGCAAAAGCAATGGCTGCTAGATTTCTAATTTCAAATGAGGTTAATTTTGTAATTCCTACAATTGTTGCAAAGCTAAACATCTTTGTGAATGATCTCAGAGATGAACTGTAAATTGATAATTCAAATGCTCTTTCAAATTGGGCAATAGCATCTAATTCATTTTCAACTTGAGGAACCAAATCCTTGTATTTTGTACTTGATAATTCATTGAATGCATCCCTAACTGTAGCTGCTGTCATCATTCTTCCAAGTAATTCTTTTGCTGGTGGGCTGGTACTAATTATCAAATCTTGAATTTGTTCTTCTTGTAGTCCCCAAAATTTTCCTCTAATCACACTCAAAATATTGTAAAAATCAATATCTATTGAAACTATTTTTGTTGCTTCTTTATCTGCATAATTCTTCATAGCACCTGCAAGGTGTTGGAATAATATTTTATCAAAATATGTATCAAAGATTTGGAGGTTTTTCTTTTCATTGTATAATGCTGCAGCTTTTGTAATCTCATCTGCAAATTGAACTGAATTCAAACTTGCAACTGCTTCTTCAAAGTCTTTGGCAACCAGTGCTTTAACTACAACATCTCTTTGTTTGATTAATTCCTCTGCATGAAGATTAACATGGGATTCAATCTCTTCTTGAGGCTTTCCTAAGATTTTACCTTTTAAAATTAATTTCAAATTTGAAACAATGAATTTCATATAATATGCATCTAATACTCCAGAATTTCCTGAGGTCTTTGCAATAGAATAATGAATATCAGCCAATTTACTTCTAAGGGCTGATTCGATGGTTTGTGAAGTATATGGTTTTTGGACATCTGCTACAGCTTCTCCATATACTGTATTTTTGATTCTAGTCATCAACTCTTCCAAATCTCTTGATTCAGCAAGTGTTTGGAAATCTGCTCTTGTAAGTAATTTACCTCGTTTACTGTATGCTTTTACTGAGGCATAGACATTCTTAGAACCGCCCATTTCGATCAATCTCTCTATGCAACTGATTTTAATGTTTGGCGATCTGTTTCTAGGAACAAATCCTAGGTAATTTTATCTAAAAATACTATGGCTTCATCTTTTTCTTGTTTTGATAAATTAGCAAAAGCAGAAAGAATCTCTTTCTGAATAATCAGAGATTCATCTGAAATATCTTGTAATTTTGAGAGATCAAATGGGAGTAATTCTTTGATTTTATTTTCACAAAATGCCTTGACATATTTTTGAAATATTGAATATGTGAAAATAGGACTTGTCTTTAAAAGACTAGAAAGAATCTTCTCAAATTCCTTCTCTTTTGGTTCGGACTTTGAGAAAAACTCGATCAGAAGATTTTCTCTATTTTTACATTCGTTAATTGATAATGCTACCAAAGTTCCCTTCTTTGTTAAATGATAATATGGAATCCCTTTTTCCTGTAATGCTTTTGGTCCTCTTTTCAAAGGTAATCTGCCATCTTCTTCGGCTATCCCCATAGGAAGTAAAATTTCATCTAAATCCCGAAATATTCCAGAATAGATGTTCTTCCAGGCAATATCATGCTTTTTTGCAATTCTCTGTGAAATTCCAGTCCTTGTTCTTTCTGCAGGATTTGCATTACTGCCAAGGATGGCGATGATCGCTCTTTGTCTATTTGCTTCTCCAGTAAGATCACTTCCTTTTGTCTTGAATGTATCAAAAATTGCTAATTTCGTATAAGATTTGACTTTCATTTACTCACCTTTATCATAATATTCATCTTTTATGTTATTATCAGAATATACTAAAATATAATAATTTACTTTTTTGTACTCTTTCGAGTCTCCAATGCTTAAATAATTTTCAATTTCGATAAATTTAATGAATTCTAGGAACTACAAGTATGCTCTATTACTTGTAGCCGCAGTATCTATCACAGCAACTGGTGCTATGTCTCAGGCATATGCACAAAGTGTTGAAGATGGTATGGACGGATATGTAGCAGGAACCAGTGGAATTTACACTGGTAACCCTAACGAATGTTGGTATGATGATGGCGAAGGCGGCATGCTACCTTGTCTTATAGACACAGGTGATACAGCATGGATGCTAACTGCAACATCAATGGTACTACTCATGTCTCCCGGAGTCGGTTTCTTTTATGGCGGATTAGCCAGATCAAAGAACATCGTCAACGTACTTGGTATGACCCTTATTGTAATGGGTCTAATGTCAGTACAATGGGTTCTATGGGGATACTCACTAGCATTTGGTGGAGTTGATTCTGACGCAAACTTATTCATGGGTAACTTAGATTATGTTGGCTTTAATCAAGTCTCAGCATGGGCACCTCTCGGTGAAGTAGGTCCATGTGCAGATACATGGTCTAATGCTTATCAGATGAATGAAATGAAGGATGGCGACTATTGTAGTCAAGGTTGGCCAGGTACAGTACCTCACCAACTCTTTGCAATGTTCCAAGCAACCTTCGCAATCATTACACCAGTTCTAATTATTGGTGGTTTGATTGACAGAATCAAATTCAGCGCATTGATCGTATTCGTACTCTTATGGGGTACCTTCGTTTATGACCCAATTGCACATTGGGTTTGGGGAGGAGGCTACATAGGAGGAGGTTCAATTGACCTTGATCCAGACTTATCGCCATCTTATGCATTAGACTTTGCAGGTGGTACTGTAGTACACATATCTTCAGGATTTGCAGCATTGGCTGGAGCCTTAGTCCTTGGCAGACGTCTCGGATATGGCAAAGTGCCAATGGAACCACACAATATCCCAATGGTAGTCCTCGGTGCAGGAATACTCTGGTTTGGATGGTTTGGTTTCAATGCAGGAAGTGAAGTTATGGTAGACGGCATTACCGTCAGCGCATGGACTGTTACAAATACAGCAACTGGTATGGCTGCAGTCACTTGGGTGCTCATGTCTTGGGCACATACAGGAAAACCAAGTGTCGTAGGAGCTGCATCAGGAGCAGTAGCAGGATTGGTAGCAATCACACCAGCCTCAGGTTGGGTAGGTCCAATGGCTGCGATTATAATCGGTATTGCAGCTGGTACAATTTGTTATGCAGCAATAGCATTCAAGAGTGCACGCAAATGGGACGATGCATTAGATGTATGGGGAGTACATGGAATGGGTGGTCTTACAGGTGCAATTTTGACTGGTACATTAGCTAGCCCACACGTTTGGGATACTGGAGACGGTATCGGAGCATGGACTGGTACTGCAGAAGGAATGGAACAGCAAGCAATCAGCATCATTGGTGCTGCAATATCAATAGGCTATGCCTTTGGTGTTACAATTGTAATCCTAAAAGTAATGGATGCCGTATGGCCTGGCGGAATCAGAGTCACTCCTAAAGAAGAGGAGATTGGTCTCGATTTGGCACAGCATGGCGAAAGAGCATACGTTAACGAATAGAAAAAAAACCCTTTTTTTCTTCTTTTTATTTTAATCCAAATCAATTTAGTCCTGATCATTTTATCTAAATTATGTTAATCTCTACAACTGAACTAAATTCAATTCTAAATGATCCTAATGTCATCATTGTAGATACTCGTTCTTTCAAAGAATATTTTGAAGGACATATTCCAGGATCTGTTCATTTGGATTTATTTGCATTTCATTGGATTGATACAACTCAAGAAGGAATTGAAAATTTTAACAATCAAACACAAAATTTACTTTCATTTCTTGGGGTGACATCTGAGAAAAGAGTCATATTTTATGATTCAATTTCTGGAATGCTTGCATCTAGAGGTGTTTGGATGTTGATGTATTTTTCACATGAAAATGTCTTCATGCTAGATGGAGGAATTACAAAATGGAAAAAAGAAAATCTCCCCATTGAGACAAAACCCAATGGATTCAAACCCTCTAGATTTTCAGGAAAAATCAACCCAGCTATTATTTCAGGATTTGAAAATATTAGAGATAATTTAGATAATTTGAAAATTCTTGATGCTCGCTCCTCTACAGAATATGATGGATCTACAATCCGTGCAGCACAATCTGGGCATATACCTAATGCTATCAATATTGATTGGAACCAAAATCTCAATGAAGATGGTACTTTCAAAAATGATGATAAATTATCTCAAATGTATGATATTCCAAAAGATACTGAAATTGTCACTTATTGTCAAGGTGCATATCGGGCTGCCAATTCTTTTCTAGTTTTGAAAAAACTGGGATTTGAAAATGTTCGAGTTTATCTTGGTTCTTGGGGGGAATGGGGAAATAGATTAGAACTTCCTGTAGAAAAATAAATCAGTCAAATTCAAAAGATTTTTGACAAAATATGTTGTGCTAATTGAACATACTATTTCTTATGAAGTTACGTAAATATGAATAATATGCCCAAATGCAGAAATTGTGATGATAGTTTCATCTTAGATAAAACTAGTTTTTGTTCAGATGATTGTGAATTTACTCATACAAAAAAATTCTTTCTACATTAAATCTACCTGATAACTGTCGAACATAATAGAATATTCAATAAAACACCTTTAATCTAAATTTTTACAATCTTAAATATGATTGAACATAAACAAATGGAATGAAAAGATTGGCAGTATTAGTAAAAAATGAAAAGGCTGATGCGGGTGTGTCCTAAAACTATCCTCTAACATGTTTTGTAACCCCCATCAAATTAACAACTCGTATGTTGTAACAAATTACACGCAACGCCAACTCTTTTCTTTGAACCAACTTGTTTTTTGATGACAAGCTATTTCCAAAGATTCTTTTGAGTACTGCAAATACTGATTCAACAAGTGACCTCTTGTGATAATGTCTGTCAAATTCATCTTGATTGTCCTGGAATAATGTTATCATTTTTTTCCATGATGCAGAGCCTTTGGGATTTCTAACTGTGTTCTTCTTTGGTTTGATGTATGGTATCTTTTGCAGAGTAGCTACCATATTGCAAATGTCTCGTGACAAATATGCAGGATCTGCACAAAAATCACCAATTCCCTTTGGAATGTCTTTGATTAGTTTTTTGAGAATTGGTGCATCACCACGAGTTCCTTTAGTAATGTCAAAAGATACTATTGCCATGGACTGTATTGCAATTAGGATGTGCAGTTTTAGATATAATTTCTTGGATTTGTGCGTGTTTGTCTTGATGTCAAACCAAGCCTCACATCTTTTGGTACCAAATCCTGAACTGTCAGGAGCTATGTCTTTTTTTTGATTGGTTCTGTGAGTTTTGCGTTTACCTTTTTCAAATAAGGCATTGGAATTCTTTTTAGACTGTCATTAATGACAGTCTTGCTTGGTGCTTTTTTGAGCTCCATTATTTCCAACAGATCCGGCCTTGATCTCAAGTGGGACTCCATGGAACGATAATCCAATCCAAACTTTACCTTTAGCATTGCACACATTATCTTTGCTTTTGTTGGAAATGCAGGACGTCCGCCTGTCTTTGGTTCCCATGGTGTATCCATACTCCAAACTGTCTTCTTTACTTTTTCCAAGAATAGAATCTCCTCATCCTTGCGATATGTGCCATATACTTGCCAGTCTCTTTTTGATTTGTTTTGCATAGTTGTTGTGATTCCATGCGATCAATATGTTACAGAATTGAATAAAATTGTTATATTTGTCTACTTTTAGGACACACCCGGCTGATGCAGTAATTGTATCTCTAAGAGAGCTTAATCTTGACGCCATAATATATGACGTAAAGAGTGCAGGCAAAGAAACAGAACAAACACATTCTGGTAGAGGAACAAGTACCACAAGTTCACACCTTCCACGAAAAATAATAGCTACAATAGTAGATTCAGACAAGGTTCAATCCACATCTGATGCAATAAAGAAATCTATTGGTGGTGACAGTAAAGGTGTGATAATTGTTACATCTGTGGATGATTTCATCCCATTCTAATTTTTTGCATACTGTGAAATTATTTTGAATTATTAGTGTCAAACTAAAACTGCGTCCTTTCTATCCACAATTTAGTAGGTGAATCCCCATGGATCCATTTCGACACAAAAGCATGTGAATTTTTTTTCGTATTTGGTACAAAATCACAATCTATGGAGATAATGAATCAAAAATATCATAATCAAATATGGATGATTCAGACTGTGAACATTATTGGGCTCCTAATGGGTCTTATTTTTGCGTTCATTGTGGAACAGATATCCAAAAACAATAATTTTCTTAAATTCTATTCTGAAAGAAAATCTTTAGCCTCAAAAAACCCAGTTAATTCTTTTGAGAGCTGCTCAGAGAATAATCCAAATAGTTCAAATTCAAGATGATTCATTTTTTTCTTGCTAAACATTGCTACTACAGCCACTGCTTTTCCTTTGTAGGATAATGGATAACCCACAAATGATTTGAGTTTCTCTTTTTTTGCCCAATCATGTATTTTGATTCGCGGATCATTTACTACATCATTTGAAACTACAGGCTTGTTGGTTTTTGCAATTTGTCCAATTTTTAATGAATTAATTGATACTTTAGAAAAACTACCATCAATTTGCGTATATTTTCCAGCACTAAATTTGAGAATCAATTCCTTCCTTTGTTTATCTACAAACCAAATACGAGCAAACGATGCATCAAAATATTTTACAACACATTCAACAATTTCTTGGAATCTATCGTTAATATTGTCATATTTTTTTAATGATTCTAAAATTTCATAAATCCGTCTTTTTCTCTCTTTTGTTTCTTGTTCATCATAAATCATGTAAGGAGATGATTTTATGGTATTTGATTCATAGGATCTAAAATCAGAAATTAATTCACCAAATCTATTTAGAAAATTATTTGTTTCAAGATCATATTGCTCAATAGAATCAAAAACAAAATGACATATCCAATCATAATCTCCACTTAATCTACTAGAAAATGTACAAAATTGAGCATCAATAACATAGCTAGATAATCTGTCAATTAATTCAGGAGTATCTTTAGAAAATTTAAATTTCAAAACTATGGTGCGATTAATTTTTTCTGATAAAATATTAGGATTTAAAATTGCAGAGTATCCTAGTATCACATTATTTTTTTCTAATTTTTGTAATCGATGTCTAATTCCTCTATCAGTGATATTGTGTCCTAATGCATCAAGTATCTTTTGTAATTCTTGTGAAGACATTCTAGCATTTTTCCCTAACTGTGATAAGATGATTCTGTCTACTTCGTCTACCAACAAATTTTATTATTTGAACAATCTAATATTCATTTCCAATCTGGACATTTTTAGATAGATTTTTTCTTTTTAACCTATTATTTACGTCCAATCTGGACATTTTTTGATAAAAATAAGTCCGGTCAGCCTATGTACTATTTCTCATTATATTATAACATGACAATACAACAAACAGAAAACCAAACAACGGGAACCTATGGAATCTATGGTACTCATACAACTGAAGCATGCCCACTTTTTAATGAGGAAAATAAAAAATTGCTTCTACAGGTAGCATCTACCTTTGAACAAGATGCAAATGCAAAAGGAATCAAAGTTCTATCAATGTATCACTCTGGTTTAGAGCATACCTTCGAATGGATAGTTGAAGCTCCTGGAGCACATGCAATACAAGATCTTATGGTAGAAACTAAAGTTGCAAAATTCAATTCTACAAAAATTGTTCCATTAAGAACAACCCAGAATGTAGTGGAGTATTTGCAAAGTACAGATTGATGAATATGATGCGAACTCCTTCTTTTTTCTTTTTTAGAACTAACTCTAAAAATAAACAATCGTCTAGTCTTCCACCTTATTCTAAACGAGCTCTTGTTGCTGTAACAGTAGCAATTCCTATGGCTTTTGGATTAAATGTAGCACTAGATTCAATGGCTTCCTTTATGCCTCTCTGGGGAGTAATTATGATCAATGCAATTGTAATTCCGTCTTACATGACATTCATTATACCCAAAGCCTCAAAATTACTCTCATCGTGGTTGAATTCAAAAGCATCTGGAGTAAACTAAGATGAGTGTAAAACAAGTATACAGAAATCAAAAGTTTTCTCGTCTGGTAATTGCTGGATTAGTAGGAACTTTGGCATTTTACATTGCCGCCTTTATTGATATGGAAATTACTGGAGTACCTTTAGACATTTCAGTTGTCTTAGGACAATTAATTGTTGGAGAAGATGAATCTGCAATAATCATTGGAAATATTTTCCATATTCTAAATGGTATAGGTTTAACTCTATTCTTCGGATATGTCTTCATGTCTATTTCAAGGAGAATTTTAAATGGCAGAATTTGGATACATGGAGTAATTTTTGGAGTAATTGTAACTGCTACAACTGTATGGTTTGGAATACTTCCAGCTTTAGGAGCTGGTGTTGCAGGATTAAATATTGCTCCTGAAGTTCCAGCAATGACTATGTCTAGACATATTATTTTTGGTGCAGTAATTGGCATTATTTCAAAATCAATCTTTGAGGAGAAAGAATGACTGAATTAATCAAAAGTAAAGAATGTCCCAAATGTGGTTCAGAAAAAATAGAATGTAAAGATGAAAAATTCTCATGTGGTTTTTGTGGATTATCTTTTAGTTGTTTTGGAGGTCAAAATGAATAAAATTCTCTATGCAATTATTCCAGTTCTTGCATTTTCTATAATTTTTATAAATGCATTTTTTGGTCATTTGATTTTTGCATCAGAAACTCAAGAAGTTGTTAACAAATATTCAGTGTATGTTCATTTACTATCCGAATGGCAAAGTGATTCAAAAAATATTATTTTTGATGTTACAAACACTTGGCATAAATCCGATAAAATCAGTAATGTGAATCAAGTCTTTAATGCAGAATCTAAAGAATACAACATAAATCAACTCCATGAAATCAACGGTAAATCATATGTTGAATTAAAGCATGAATTTAGTGATTGTCAAGAAGAATGGCAACCAATGCTGTATAGAAAGGCAGTAGATACTGTTAGACATGAGATAGAATATGTCCAAGGTCAACAATTAAGTTCAGATCCTAGCGTTTCTGTATATCCTGATATTGAAAACAAAAATTATGATAATTTTGAACAACAATTAAAAATTAAAAATGGATATGCTCAGTTTTTCCCCATTTGCACATCACAGGATTCTACATCGTACAATTATAGTGTAAAAACAGATAACAAAGATTTGGGTTTTGATGTATATTTTGTTTCATCATCTTTACAAAAAGATCACTTTACTAGTTCTAAATTTGATTATTATTCAGAATCAGGTTGCTATGGACAAAATAAACAAAGCTACAGTGGCACCTGTAATAATATCAAAAAAGATAGTGGTCTACTAGTAATCTTCCCTGATAATCTAAAACCATGGACTACAAAAGTCACAGTAAATCTATATGAAAATAATTAGATTCCAATCATCAATATTCTTAAGTTCATTATTCTTTCAGAAAAATCATGGAAGGTTCAGAAATAGCTAAACGTGATCATCAGAGAAATAAATCTGAAATTGTAAAATTAGTGAAAGAAATGTTTAATCTAGAAAAATGGGGTGATGAAGAATATAAGAAAAAAATTGCAAGAACTAGTCATAAAAGATGAAGAATTAGTTAAAGATGTGATTAAAAAAATAAAGCTAGAAAAAGGATTAGAATAAAATCTGAAAATTCATTACACTAAAAATTAGTTAAGAATTATTTCTTCTTCCAGATGAATTGATTGTAAATCAATTCTGGTCTAATTTGTCTAAATGGTTGTGCACCACCTACGTACCATTTTGTAAAGAATTCATACAAGTGCAATCTTAGAGACTGGATGTATACAATTAATCCTTCAATCATCATGATTCCCAAGTTACCTCCAATAATCATGGCCATTGCAGCTCCAGACTCGGCACCTCCTAGAGATGTGAACGCATTGTTTACTGTCATCAGCAGAGCCGCATGCACCAGTAACATAATTCCAAGTCGAGCATAACTAATTGTGTGAGCTAAACTCTCTACTGTTTTACCTAAGAGAACTTCCATGATTACACTGGCAGGATCTGCTCCATCTTCGGGATGTTTCTTTGCATGCATTACGCCACCAACCATCATGATGACCATTGATGCTAGTACGATAATAATTGAAATTCTTGTAATAATCCAAACTTCTGCCCAATCTCCTAGGAACATTGTTACCCAAGGAACAGCTTCTGTGTGAACTTTGGAATACATGTTCATGACGTCATATTGTGAACCAATTGCACACATCATGATAACAACAATTCCTCCGTAGAGTGTAATGTTTGGAATTGCTTCAGTAAAGACTACCATTTTGTGTCCTTCTTTTAGTAATCTGATTACACGTAGAGACATTGCCCAAACCAAGTGTACGATTCCGATGAATAATGAAACTTTGAGAATATTGATTACTTGTTCAAATGTTAATTCAGCAACACTGAGAATACCTACTATCCAACTAACTGAATGTAATGCTCCACCTTCTTTCAACAATCCTTCAAATGGACCCATATGATCAAGATGGAAACCAAATGCTTCTCCTGCCGCCACACCCGCTATAGCTGCCGATGCACCAGAGATTGCAATGAGCATTCCCCATTTTGATAATTCTCCCTGTCCTTTGAATTTGAATAGTAATCCTAAAGCCATGAGTAATAGTCCGTGACCCATATCTGCAAACATCAGTCCATAGAAAATTGGCCACATTAGGGCAATCATAGGCGTTGGGTCTGGTTCTCCAGCCTTTGGAATTCCCTGACTTTTTGTGATTACTTCAAAAGTTCTTACAAATCGTTTATTGTCAAATAAGGTTGGAATCTCTTCTTTTAGTTTAGGGTCAGTGATATCTTCTACAACTGACATCCATTGTTTAGTTGAATCTGTAAATTTTGCCTCCATTTTCTTTGGAATAAATCCTTGAATTACTGCAAAGTTTTTGGTTCCACCTGGTTTTCTCAAAGTCTCAAGAACATCTTTTGCAACTTGTGCTTTTTCATGTAATGCTAGAATATCTCGTCTAACTTTCTTTGTAATTTTTCCTAACTCTTTTTTGATTGAGGCTTGTTTTGTTTCTAGCTCTTTTATTTTTGATTCTGCAAGTGCATATGCCTCACTAGGAATTTGAGGAAATCCTTCAGGAATTTTAAATGTGTTAGAATTGAAACTACGTAAAACTTTGAGAACTTTTTCAGAATCTGTAGAATCAGAAATAATCAAGATTGCTGCTTTTTCTTTATTCTCTAAGTCATATTTGTAAATAGTAATGCCTTCAAGGGAACGACTAATTTCATCATAATCTGCAGAATTAATTATAAAAAGATTTGTGAAAAAGTGTCTCATTAAACCAAATCCTGAAATATCCATCTTTAATTTTTTAATTACTTCTAAGGTGTCTTTGAGTGACTTGTATTCTTCAATGGAAACTCTGGCAGTTGCTGCTTCTTCAAGAAGTTCTGCTGGTTTATCAATAATTGATGGAGCTTCTTTGTTTAACTGCTCTACCATATCTTCAATTTCATTAATCTCATAGTCTTTTTTCTTGATTACAGTTCCTTTGAATAGAATCTCCATAATTCCAACTTCTAGAGGAATTCCCATCCCTTTGATGACATCATCAATGGATTGGTAAGTTTGCTGTGCTTTTAGTAACAAATCATCGATTTCAGGCGTAACTAAATCCCCGACAGAATCAATTTTGTGATACCACTCAAACTCTGTTAATCTTGAAATTGCTTTAGGAGACTCACTTCTTGGTAAAATTACGGTTCCTAGTTTTAGATCGGCTGTTCCCAAGACAAATTTTGGGTATTTTTATTGAGTTTAATATCTTTCTGATTAGCATCCCAAACATTAAAATCCATTATGGGTCAACGGCACCCATTGGCATCTAATTCTGCATTAGAAAGTACAATTGACAAAATTCTAAAAAACACTGAACAAGATATTTTGGCAAATATTAAATCTGGATTAGATGATTCTCAACAAAATCTAGATGCTGCTATTCCTAAATTGGAAAGTGAACATGATAAAATTATCTCTGATGGCAAAAAAGAGGCTGACAAGATCGAAAAACAGATCACAGGAAGTGCAGATATTGAAGCCAGAAATAAACAACTAATGGCATTAGAGGAAGCAGTTGATAAGGTATTTTCAACCGCATTAGACCAAATTGCAAATGCTGATCGCAGTGGCGATTATTCAAATCTCATTAAAATTTTGATTGAAGAAGCAACCCAAATTTTGGGTACTTCAGAAATTAGTATTTCTACAAACGCAAAAGACAAAGACGTTGTCCAGTCTGCATTATCTCAATTTTCAGGAGCAGAACTATCCTCTGATACAATTGATTGTCTTGGAGGAATTAAAGTAAAATCTAAAGATGGTACAATGACATTCGATAATACGATCGATGCCAGAATTGAACGTCTGAAGCCTTTAATAAGGAAAGAAATTGCAGCAAAATTCGGAGTGGGAAATTAGAAAATGGCAGCTCAAGGTAGAATTGTTTGGGTAAGTGGCCCAGCTGTAAGAGCAGACGGTATGTCTGATGCAAAAATGTACGAGACTGTAACTGTAGGAAATTCAAAATTAGTAGGTGAAGTTATTCGACTTACCGGAGATGTAGCATTCATTCAAGTATACGAATCAACAAGTGGATTAAAACCAGGTGAGCCTGTAGTTGGTACTGGAAACCCACTCAGTGTATTATTAGGTCCAGGAATTATTGGACAACTTTATGATGGAATTCAAAGACCATTAAGAGAATTATCTAAAGCATCTGGTTCCTTCATCGGAAGGGGTATCACAACATCTGCTGTAGACATGACAAAAAAATATCATTTTGTTCCAACTGCAAGTAATGGAGATGAAGTTGCTGCAGGAAATATTATCGGAACTGTTCAAGAAACTGATCTTATCGAACACCCTATCATGCTTCCACCAGATCATAAAGGTGGAAAACTATCAAATCTTGTATCCGAAGGAGATTACGATTTAGAAACTCTACTAGCTACTACTGAAAAAGATGGACAATCAGTTGATGTTAAAATGTATCACAAATGGCCAGTACGAAAACCACGTCCTTACAATAAGAGACACGATCCAACTGTCCCACTCTTAACTGGACAACGTGTTATTGACACATTCTTCCCAATTGCAAAAGGAGGAACTGGTTCAATTCCTGGAGCATTTGGAACAGGAAAGACTGTTACATTGCACCAAATTGCAAAATGGGCTGATTCTCAAGTTGTTGTTTACATTGGTTGTGGTGAAAGAGGAAATGAAATGACTGAAGTATTAGTTGAATTTCCACATCTTAAAGATCCACGTAGTGGAAAACCACTTATGGATAGAACTGTTCTTGTTGCAAATACAAGTAACATGCCAGTAGCCGCAAGAGAAGCAAGTATCTACACTGGTGTCACAATTGCAGAATATTACAGAGATATGGGTAAAGACGTTGTACTAGTAGCCGATTCTACAAGTAGATGGGCTGAATCACTCAGAGAAATGAGTGGCAGGTTGGAAGAGATGCCTGCAGAAGAAGGTTATCCATCATACTTAGCATCTAGATTGGCAGAATTTTATGAAAGAGCAGGTCGTGTTCAGGCATCTGGTAGTCCAGACCGTAACGGTTCAGTTACTTTGATTGGTGCTGTCTCTCCATCTGGTGGTGACTTTACAGAACCAGTTACAACTCACACAATGAGATTTATCAAAACTTTTTGGGCTTTGGATGCAAAACTTGCATACTCTAGACACTATCCCTCAATTAATTGGATGAACAGCTATTCTGGCTATCTTGCAGATATTGCAAAATGGTGGAGTGAAAACATTAGTGAAGATTGGTTTAACATTAGAAGTGAAACTTATGGTATTCTACAAAGAGAAGACACACTAAAAGAAATTGTTAGACTCTTAGGTCCTGAAGCATTACCTGATGAAGAAAAATTAATTCTTGAGGTTGCAAGAATGGTAAAGATTGGTTTGTTACAACAAAACTCATTTGATGATGTTGATACTTATTGTAGTCCAGAAAAACAATTCAAATTAATGAAATTATTGGTTGACTTTTACAAGAAAGGACAACTAGCACTCAAAGAAGGTACAGCATTATCTGATATACGTGAATTAGGTGTAGTAAGCAGTTTACTTAAAGCAAGAATGGATATCAAAGATGATGAGATGCCAAAACTTGAACAATTAGATAAAGATATGCAAGAACAATTCAAATCAATTTCAGGAGTTAAAGTATCAAATTGACAGCAGAAGGTGGAGTTCAATACAGTAAGATTGCAGAAATCAAAGGTCCATTAGTTGTTGTAGATGATGTTGAAAATGCAGCATTTGATGAATTAGTTGAAATTGAAACTACTGAAGGCGAAAGAAGATTAGGTAAAGTTCTCGAAGTAGGAAATGGAAAAGCAATTGTACAAGTCTTTGAGGGAACAACTGGATTATCAATCTCTGGAACTAACGCAAAATTTGTAGGTAAAGTTATGGAAATGCCAGTATCAAAAGAGGTACTTGGTAGAGTATTTGATGGATTAGGAAGACCAAAAGATGGACTCCCAGATCCAATTGCTGATAAATTTGTAGATATTAACGGTGAACCAATGAATCCAGAACAACGTGAATATCCAAAGGATTTCATTCAAACTGGTGTATCTGTAATTGATGGATTGATGACTCTAGTTAGAGGACAAAAACTTCCAATCTTTTCAGGTTCTGGTATGTCTCACAATCTTTTGGCAGCACAAATTGCAAGACAAGCAAGTGTTGTTGGAAAACAAGATGACTTTGCTGTAGTCTTTGCAGCAATTGGTGTGCAATACAGTGAAGCAGAATATTTCAGACGAAGTCTTGAAGAATCTGGTGCACTCAAAAGAAGTGTTCTATTCTTAAACACTGCAGATGATCCTGCAATTGAAAGAATCATCACTCCGCGTGTAGCATTAACTGTAGCAGAATATTTGGCATTTGAATTAGGAATGCATGTTCTAGTAGTAATTACTGACATGACAAACTATGCAGAGGCACTAAGAGAGATTAGTGCAGCAAGAGAAGAAGTTCCTGGAAGAAAAGGATATCCTGGTTATCTTTACACTGACCTTTCAACACTTTATGAAAGAGCAGGAAAACTTAATGGAAGAAAAGGAAGTGTAACACAAGTTCCAATTCTATCAATGCCATCTGATGACATTACTCACCCAATCCCTGACCTTACTGGTTACATTACTGAGGGACAAATCGTAGTTGGTAGAGATTTATTCAGACAAGGAGTTTATCCACCAATCAATATTTTGTCGAGTCTTAGTAGGCTGATGAAAGACGGAATTGGTGAAGGAAGTACCAGAGATGATCACAGTGAAGTTTCTAATCAGGTTTATGATGCATATTCTAGATCACAAGAAGTAAGAGCACTAGCAGGTATTGTAGGTAAAGCAGGTCTTACTGAAATTGACCTCAAATACTTGGAACTAGGTGATACATTTGAAAAAGAATTTCTTACACAAGCAACTGATGAGAACAGAACTATTGAAGAAACACTTGCTCTCATGTGGAAGATTGTATCAAAATTACCAAAGAATGAGATTACTAAAATCAAAGACAAGCACGTAGAAAAATATTACCAGGAAGAGTAACTAAATGTCATTTGGACAAAACGTTGCAGCAACAAAAATTGAACTTTTCAAATACAAAAAATCTACACAAATAGCCGTAATGGTTCAGCAAATTTTAGATGATAAACGTAAAGTTCTCTTAAAAAATATTGAAGAGATGATTCAAGAAGCATCAAAAGCAAGAGGTGGAATTTGGGATCCTTTACAAGATATTTACAAATCAGTTAATGAGGCATATCTAGCACTAGGTACCAACACAGTTGATTCTGTTGCAGAATCTACTCCACCTGTAATGGAAGTAGATGTTCATGTTAGAAGAGTCGTTGATGTTAAAATTCCAGCACTTACCGTAACTGAGAAAGATACAAAATCAATGCCTTATGGATTTGCAGATACAAATTCCTCAATTGATAGAGCAGCAAAACAAATCAAAGAATTGATGCCAAAAATCTGTAAAGCAGCAGAATATGAAAATTCTATTTTTAGTCTTGCAAAAGCATTAGAAAAGACACAAAAACTGCTAAATGCACTTGAAAATGTAATTATTCCACAATACAAAGATAATATCCGATTTATTCTATCTACTCTTGAAGAGAGAGAAAGAGAAGAATTCGCAAAGTTAAAAAAAGTGAAGGCAAAGATGGAAAGTAGATAATAATGGCAAAAGAAGAAATTAAAAAATTACTTGATAATTCAAAGAAAGAATTAGATGGAGATTACGATAATTTCGTAAAATCTATCAAAGACGATCTGTCATCATTCAAAAAGAAAACTTTAGATCGAATCTAAAATTCTTATCTCATCATGATTTAAATATGGATATCATGGAGCCTGATCGTAAATGAAATCTATCGTCATGTTACTTTTGGCAGCATCAGCAATTTCAATTCTAGGTTCAACCGGAGTTGCATTTGCAGCAGAAGATGGTGCATCTAGTGGCGACTCTATGAAACTTCTAGGTGCTGGATTAGCCTTTGGTATTGCAGCCGGTGGAGCAGGAATAGGTCTTGGTCAAGTAGGTGCAGCCGGTCTTGCAGTCATTAGTGAGAACCCAGCTTTACAATCAAAGGTATTCATCTTCGTAGGTATGGTCGAATCAATCGCAATCTACGGTATAGTTATGATGTTTATCATCTTAGGACAATAGTCCAAACAACAAATTTTTCAATTTTTAGATTTTTTCTTTAATTATATTTTAGCTGATTTACGTCTAAGACTCTTGCACAATATCTGCATTTGAGCACTCTTCCTTTCTTGTCAATTACATCCATTACTGATTCTATGTGTTCTGTACTGTTTGTAATACAATCTGGGTTTGAACATCTAAAAATTCTATCAATCTCATTTGGTAGCGCAACTCTTCTTTTTTCAACAAGCTTGTACTCTTTTATCATGTTGATAGTTGCAGTTGGTGCAATCACTGCTAGTTTGTTTGTGTCATCATCTTTTAGAAACTTGTTTTCTACCTTGATGATATCTTTTTTCTTAAATTTCCCACTTGGAACATTCAAGGCTATGGTAATTAGACTACCATCTCTTCCATCAATTCTTAATGCATTTAGAACCTGAAGACCCTTACCTTCGTCTATATGGTCAATTACAGTACCTTCCTTAATTCGTCGAACCATAAGGTCGGACTGTTCCATCAGAATACTTTGTATAGTCACCTGTATATATTATTGAAAGAATGAACGAGTTCTACCAAAAAGACATCATCTCAATTAAGGACTATTCTAAAGAACAACTAGAGTCCATCTTTACAGCCACTGACAAAATTATGAAGCTAAACCCTTTTGATAGAAGGGAAATTTGTAAAGGCAAAACTTTGGGATATCTGTTTTATGAGCCAAGTACCAGAACTCGTCTTAGCTTTGATTCAGCAATGGCATCAATTGGTGGAAATTCATTAGGGATTTCTGACATTACATCTTCCTCAACTCAAAAAGGTGAAAGTCTAGCTGATACTGTTAGAATAATGTCCATTTATTCAGACATACTTGTTTTACGCCATACTTTGGATGGTTCAAGTAGATTTGCAGCTGAAATTTCTGAAAAACCAGTTATCAATGCAGGCAGTGGTACCGAAGAACATCCAACTCAAGCAATTCAAGATTTGTTTACAATTAAAAAAGAAAAGAAAAAGATTGATGGTCTTAAAATTGGAATTGTTGGTGATCTAAAGTATGGCCGAACTGTCTACTCACTATTACATGGTTTAGGAAACTATGATGTTGATGTTAGATTAATTTCTCCCGAATCACTAAGAATTAGATCCGATTCAACTTATGAAATAAAAAAGAAATTAGACTTTACTGAAACTGCTGATATTGAAGAACATCTAGATGAACTTGATGTTCTTTATGTTACCAGAATTCAAAAAGAAAGATTCCCTGATGAAGAAGAATATCTCAAAGTAAAGGGAAGTTATGTGGTAGGGTTAGACATGCTAAAACGAATGAAAAATGATTCAATAATTTTACATCCACTACCAAGAATAGATGAAATTTCAGCTGATGTTGATAAAACAAAAAATGCCAAGTACTTTGAACAAGCTGAATACGGAAAACATACACGTTCTGCTCTATTAGGTATGATTCTCAATGAGAATGGATTTTAATTTTTCAGAAAATCCGTATTCCATATATCTAGAGACGTTTCAATATCACTAGTTGACTGAAACAAAAATTATTCCAATTTTTCCATTAGACTTGGTTTTATTCCCAAGACAAGAATTACCACTCCGAATTTTTGAGCCTCGCTACAAGCAACTAGTAGATGACTGTATGATTGGAGATGGTCAGTTTGGAGTTTGCTTGATTGATGAGCATAATTCTGTTAATGGCTGGAATTCTCCTAAATTAGTAGGAACTATTGCTAAAATTTCAAAATGTGAGGATGTAGAACTTGATGGATTGCAATTACACATTGAAACATTAGGACGAAATTCATTTAAAATTAAACGAATCATTCCACCATCTATTTCTCAACCTGCAAATTATGATCCTCTCTCAGTAGAAGGACATCAGGAAATTTCTGAAATACATGAAAAGATTGGAACAGAAGAAAAAATGTACATTCAAGCTGAAGTTGAGATGATTCCAGAAATTGATGAGAGCATTTCACTTGAGAAATGGGAAGCACTTGTTGAATTATGGAAAAAGAAAATCATTAAACAAGCTTTGCCACAAATTGTTGATTCACATTCATTAGATCATGTTTTAGAACAATACTATCTAAACACTGATACCCCTACAATTGATTATATCTATTCATTATCTGCAATTGGTGCAAAAGATCCACATGAACTTCAACCTATTTTGGAAGCTATAACTATGGATGAACTAATTAAACGAGTTGAAGAATTACTAACAGTGTAGATATGATGCCATTCAAAAATTTTGTAATATTTGTACTAGTTGCATGCTTATTGTTTCCTGCAAGTAGTGTCTATGGACATGGATTTGGAATTGATACCATATCCTCAGTAGATGTACAAGGTAAACAACTCACAATATCAGTAGAGATGCCAATGTATTTTGAAAGTGATCAGGAGGGCCAAATCACAATTACTGCAACAGAAGACGAAACAAAAGAAAATGCAAAAAATGTAACTTTTCTTATTGGGTTATTTCATAAAGATGAAATGATTTTTAGAAATTATTTCTTTACAGAAAATGGTGTGTTACCAATTAAGATTTCTCCTCAACAAGGATATAATAATTTTATAATTAATGGAGAACAAGATTCTCTACTTGGTGCTTGGCATGGAACAGAATCCAACCCTGTTGAAATAATTGGCCCGCTTTTTACATCAGGTGGATTGTATAATTTTGAAATTGAAGTAAGAACTATTGATGAACCTACAAACATCATAGAGAATTCTGGTATCTATAATGCAGATTTGAGCCTGATTGAGACTAAGTTTTTCATGGAGCAAGATTCTGAGACTAATTCTGTTGAATTTGGTTCAAAGTCATATTTTGACACAATATCGAATTTTGAGTATAATTCTGAGGCTAAAGAAATCACTTTTGAAATGCCTTTTGATTGGAGTGAAAAACAAATGTCTCATGTACCAGTAGTACATGTTGAAACTCATTTCCCAAAAGATTTTGTAGAATTTTTATCTCCTAGCTATTCTGCAAATGTAAATGGAATTGAATTATTCAAATCCTCAGTTGCAGTTGATGATTATACTGAAGATGATGAAAGAATAGTTCATCTTGTTTTATTGCAAGATCATTTACGATATATGAAAAATGAAATGAAAAAATCTGATAAGCCTTTACCTGATAATATGTTATTTACATTATCTGCAAGTGAAGATGCTTCATTTCCATTAGAAGCATATACAAAAAGTGAAGACTTCAAAATTAATCTTGCATGGGATCCTATATCTGTAGAACCTGGCATTGATACTAATTTTATTTTTACAATCAGGGATGGAAAAACAAATGAACCTATGAGAAGCTCTGATTATACATTTGTAATAATTCAAAATGGACAAGAAATTCACCGTACATCTGGAACTGCTCAAATTGGAGGAGAATTTGAGAAATTTACATTCTCTGAAGATCAAACTGGTCCAACAATTATTAAATTTGAAAATATTAGAAATACAGGTCAAGAAACTGAATTTGCTCTAGTTG
The DNA here is from genome assembly GCA_965205425.1 of Candidatus Nitrosopumilus sp. Taxonomy (GTDB): domain Archaea; phylum Thermoproteota; class Nitrososphaeria; order Nitrososphaerales; family Nitrosopumilaceae; genus Nitrosopumilus. Next base: position 624,290 of record CBDBGZ010000009.1, on the reverse strand, counting down.
TAGTACCTGAATTTGGAAGTATTGCAATACTTGTTTTGATAATTTCTATAATGAGTATTATTTTTGTAACAAGAAAAACTTCGCTTAATATCTAAAGTGCAACTAACTTTACTGTATCCATGTTTTTATTTGTCTGAAAATCTTTTGTCATGGTAGATACTTTTTCTGCATCACCATCAATTAGAAAAAGCTCCATACATTTCTCTTTCTCAATTTTACTATGAAGGTGAGTTGTAATTAGATCTTCAAAATTATGTGTGATGCCTGAAACTATATGATCAAATTCATCATTGTGTACTACCAAAAGAATCGCGTGAATATTTCCTTCCAAATCTGCTTTTTGTTTTTCTTCAGAAACAAACGATCGGATTCCTGCTCTGATAGCTTCTGACCTACCAGAAAACCCCATAGATGATTGAAGCTTGTCTAATTCTGATAGAATTTCATCATTTAATGAGATTGAGACTATTGGCATATGCCTAATGTTATTAATTAGCTTATAAGTTTAGCAATAAATCTTATTAAGATTTTATAGGTTTATTAATAATTTAGATTGTTTTTGGTCATGAATAGTCAAAGCAAGATGGCAATTATTGCTATTATCGTGGTAATTCCTCTTGCTGTGTTTGCAGTTTATGGGACTGATTCTGTAAAAAATTCAGACGTTATTGAAAATTCAAAACTCAAAGTAATTTCATCGTTTTATCCTCTTCATGAATTCTCTCAAAAAATTGGACAAGAGAAAATTGACGCAATCCTGCTTACTCCAATTGGTGTAGAACCACATGATTGGGAACCAACAATTAAAGATGTCCAAAAAATGCAATCAGCAGATCTTATAATTATTAATGGAATTGGTTTTGAAACATGGGTTGAAAGTTTAGAAAACAATGATTTTTCTGGAATAATTATTGATACTAGTAATGGAATTTTAGTTGAAAGTCATGAAGAAGAACATGAAGAAGAACATGAAGAAGAACATGAAGAAGAACATGAAGAAGAACATGAAGAAGAACATGAAGAAGAGTCAAATGACAAACATAATCACAGCTTAGGAGATCCTCATATTTGGTTAAATCCAGTACTTGCTAAAACTCAAGTTCAAAATATTGCAAACGGATTTTCAAATTCAGATCCTGAAAATAGAGAATTTTACCAAAAAAATGCAGCTGCATACGTAAAACAATTAGATGACCTTGACTCAAAAATTCGTACAGAGTTATCATCTTGTAAAAGTGATTTCATAGCTTTCCATGATGCATTTTCATATTTTGCAGATGAGTATGAATTAACACAACATACTATACTCTCTTCAAATAATCCACATGGTGAAGCTTCGGCAAGAACATTAGAAAAAGTAATTTCAGAAGCAAAAGAGCTTAACATTAAAGTTATTTTCAGTGAAGAAGCTGTAAATCAAAAAACTTCTGAAATTATTGCTGATGAAATAGGTGGTAAAGTATTGATACTGTCACCATTAGAAGTTGTTACAGATGGAACCTATATTTCTAAGATGAATGAGAATCTTGAAAATCTTAAGGAAGCATTGTGTTGAAAGTCGTAGAAATCAAAAATCTTACAGTAAAATACCCTGATGTCAAGGCACTTGATAATGTCAGTTTTGAGGTCAATGAAGGTGATTTTCTAGGCATAATAGGTCCTAACGGAGCAGGAAAATCTACACTATTTTCATCAATGTTGGGACTTTACACAAGATATGAAGGTACAATCAAATTTTTTGGTGAGGAAATCAAAAAATCAAAAAAATATCTTAAACAAATTGGATATGTACCACAAAAACCAATATTTGAAAAAAATTTTCCTGTAACTGTAAATGATGTCGTCCGAATGGGTATAACAAATGAATCTGATGAAAATAAAATTGATGAGATTTTGCAACAGTTGTGGATACATGAACTACGTGATAGACGAATTGGAGAACTATCTGGAGGTCAACAGCAACGTGTCTTTATTGCAAAAGCTTTGGTAAATAATCCGAAAATTTTAATTTTAGATGAACCAGTAACAGGAATTGATCAACAAAGCATTGATCTATTTTACAGTATTTTACGTGAACTAAATTCTAAACAAAAAATTACAATCATTTGGTCATCTCATGATTTGGATGCAGTAAATCAACTAGCAAATCATGTTGCATGTTTGAATAGAACTTTATTCTTTCATGGTGAATCTGAAAAATTCTTTTCAGATGATGAATTAGTGAAACAATACTCTGAAGCTTCAATGCAGGAACACATGCATCATCATTAATCATGTCTTTTGAAATTCTAACTTTTAGTTTTATGCATAGAGCCTTAATTTCTGGTATTGCTATTGCGATTCTTTGTTCTGTAGTAGGACTGTTTCTAGTTTTGAGACGATATTCACTATTTGGTGATGCAATTGCGCATTCATCATTTGGTGGAATTGCATTAGGATTACTTGCAGGCATTTATCCATTATGGACAGCCTATGGAGTTTCAATTGCTAGTGCATTAATAATTACAAAAATTAAAGATCGATATAACATATCTGGAGATGCATCTATTGCTGTACTGTTATCTTCAGGCATAGCAGTTGGGCTTGTAATTATTGGATTATCTGGAGGTTTTACAATTGACATCTTTAGTTTTCTATTTGGTAGTATTCTACTTGTTAGTGTAGATGATACAGTTCTAATCTTATCTTTAACTGGCATTATTCTTATTGTAATTTTGAGCCTCTATAGACAACTTCTCTATTCTACATTTAATGAGGAACAAGCTAAAGTCAGTGGAATTCCTGTAGAAAAAATAAATTATTTGATTGTGTTTATGGCAGGAATTACTGTAGTCACATCAATACAACTTGTAGGTGTATTGTTAATTTCTGCTCTATTTGTAATTCCAAATGTTGCTGCAATTATGTATGGTAAAGGGTTCAAACAAACTGCAATAATTTCTATGAGCTTCTCTGTATTTTCAGTGGTTTCAGGAATTTTAATTTCTTATATTTTTGATATTACTCCTGCAGGAACTATTGTTTTGGTTGCAATTGGATTACTTGCAGGAACAATGGGAATAAAATCTGCAGGGCTATTATCTAAGAATTAATCAAAGAATTTAATCTTCTTTTATCTTGAATGCTTTTTACATAAAATAATGATGTTGCAATAATTCCTAATGCAATTAATGGAGATGCAAGTTCTGTATATTTTATTTCTACTCCATTTGATTCTTGAATCTGTGAAATACTTACTGGAATTTCCGTCATCTTTATAGTTCCAATTTTATTTGATTGCTGTTCAACAAACCAAACATTGTCATTTCCATCTGATACCATAAATTGAATGAAAGAAGTTTCAGTTGGAACTGGAATTTCTAACAAATCATTGTTGTCAGGATCATAAACGCCTAGACTGTCTACGGTATGTTGTGCAAACCAAATATTTCCATATTTGTCAAATGTCATACCAAATGGTAATGCCTCTTTATCAGGCACAGCTATCTTACTAAATGTCTCTAAAATTGGATTAAATTTAGTAATTGCCAACCCTGTGTGCTCTGCAATCCATAGATTCCCATCTTCATCAAAAATCAAAGCTTCTGGTGCTTGCAATACTGTTTCAGTTGAGATTTGTGTTAATTGATTATTTTGAGGATCAATGAATCCAATTTTACCAGAACCTGTAGCAGAATACCAAATCTTTCCATCATTATCTAATGTTAATGCAAATGGAAGAGATTGTTTGTTAGGTAGACCAATTTCCTCAAAAATATCCTGCTCTGGTAAATATTTTAGAATTTTATCTTTGTTGATTATTGTAATCCAAATGTTATCATCAAAGTCTGCTTTAAGGAACAATGGTGAATTTTCTGAAATTACTGGATCTAGTTTTGGTATAGTTTTAGTAGTAATTTCTTTAGTTTCAATGTCAATAAATCCAATTTGGTTTCTAGGAGTATCTGTAAACCAAATATTTCCTTTGTTGTCTTGTGTTAGAAAAGTTGTAACTAAACCATCAAATGAATATGGAGTAAATTCATTTGTTTCAAGTGAAAATTCCCATATCCTAGGAGCAGATGCATCACTAATCCACAAAGAATCTTTTCCATCATATACTGCAAATAATGGTTTAGCAGCTTCAGGTAAATCATATTCAATAATTTGTGTTTGAATATTTGCTAGTCTAGGTTTTACAAGTAAATTTAACATAATTGATTCATTTGCATTCTCAGTTCTTTGAGCTTCAACCTCTACTAACCATTCTCCTGAAAATCCAAATGTTAATTCCCCTTGGAATTGAATTGGGTCTGAGAGATTCTTTATTGATATTGGAACTTCAATAGGAGAAATATTCTTTGATGGATTTGATATTTTTACTCTAATCTGTTCAGAATCATAAAGTTGGTTTCCATCAAAATCACTTACTTTAACTAGAATTGTATTTGTTCCACTAGAAAATGGCGAAATATCGATATCAAATTTTGCATTTTCTGAAAATTCTATAGTTTTGAATCCATAGATAATTTCTTGAGCATCAACTTTTTGGATTTCCCCTGCAGGTAATGTTCCGTTAGTTAGTAATGCAACAACTCCTAGAAGAATAATTCCTAATGCCGCATCAACTTTAAGTGATTTTTTCAGTTTTTTGAAAACCACAATTTTACCTAATGAAAAATTCTTTTCTGCATTTTTTTGTACTCTGAGTTGGAAATATCCTCCCAACCCTACCATAATTGCTGCAATTGCAATTTTGAGAATTATTAATTGGCCAAATACTGATTCTGTAATTAATCCTACATCTGTTTCTAAGAACCACATTAGAGTAGGTCCTGTAATTATTACAATACCTATTGAGGTGATAAATGCAATAGAAAATCTTGGAATCATTACCAAGCTCATTTTTTCTCTGTTTGTGTCCTTTAGTTGAGAAAATGTTGGAAGTAAAGTAAAAACAAAGTATATGATTCCACCAATCCAAACTGCTGCCACTAAATTATGAATATAGTCTAATGCTAATGCTTCCATTTGTTCACTAGCTGCACCATGACCAATCAAGCTAGAAGTTGAAATTAATACTAGAGATGCAACAAGCATGGGAATTTGATTTTTCTTTGATAGAATCTTTTTCTTATCCATTCCAAACCAAATACCAAGTAAAACAATTGTAATAATCATTCTAGCAAGCCAAACGGTTCCAAAATACGTTCCAATCACTTCAATTGGAAAAGTTTCTAATCTTACAGTTTGAACTACAATCATCAAAATATCTGAAATGAATACTAGCATCAACCCTATTCCGGTAATGGACATGAATTTTCCATGATGAAAAATTTCAACTTTGTCTAATTCTTCTTTGATTAGTTGTTTGTTTTGTGTGCCCCAAATGATCAGTGATGCTATTACTGCACCTAAAACAATGGTTTGACCTAAAATTCCAGGAAATCTTGCACCAGCTTCTGGTAAGAAAATAATTTCAGATTCTACTAGTGGGGGATTAGTGTCTTGTATTATAACATCTCCAACTCCAAACAAGAATGCACTTGGAACTAAATGACCATCAACTTTTGATAGGACTTTAACTGCTGCGGTATAAACTCCATCTTCTAATGGTGATGTGGTGACAATTAGAGATAATTCCCCTTCATAGTAATTGGTATCTTTGTTATCAATTTGATTTCCACTACTATCAAAAACTTTGATTTCACTAAAGTTGATATCAACTGGTTCTGAAAAATATACAATTACTTCTGAAATTCCGACTGGTGCGTTTGATCCTAAATTTGGAATAGTTTCTTCAGTAAATGGATGAGCTGCTGCAAATGGAATTGAAATAAATGATAAGACTAGTAAAATTATTAGGAATTTTCTCATTTGTTGGTAAGATCACTTATGATAATTTAAACAGTTTACCTTTTTCTTAATTTGTACCAATTTACATAAAGATAATAACTGATGAATTGTCATTGATGGTCGTGAAGATAGCAGTTTTCGGCTTTATTGCATTATTATTTTCAATAGGCATGATTGTACCCTCATTTGCACATACTACTGTTGAAGTTGGACCGTATGAAATTGAAGCAGGATGGGGAATAGAACCACCTGTAGTAGGAATACGAAATGATCTTGTATTCAAAATTACTGAAGCAGGAGAAACAGAAGGAACTCGTAATGGAGTCACTAGTGTTTTCAAAAGTACTGATGCTACTGTAATGTATGGTGGTGCTACCAAGAAAGTTGATATTAATTCTGATCCACGACCTGGATACTATTACTCGCCAATCATTCCAACTAAAACTGGAAGTTATCTAGTAGAATTCAAAGGCGAAATTCGTGGTGTTCCTATATATGTGAAAATTCCCGTAGAAGATGTTGAGCCTACAGCAGTCTTAGATTTTCCTCCTTCAAATAGTGGTGGCGATACTGATATTGCAGCATTAAAGAATGCAATTTCATCATTACAACAAGATGTTTCTAAACTAAATTCAGGAGAAACAGAAGTTACTTCTAATGGTGGTGCTGCTTATGACTATGCAATATTTGGATTGTCAATTGCAGCTGCAGCTATCATATTGGCAATAGTATCATTAATAAAAAGAAAATAGAAAAAGAGGAATTCCTAAAATCTTGGAACGACTCTAGATTTTGCAGTTACTGCTACGATGCTTATGATTGCAACAGCTAGTATCATCATTGCAATTGTACCAAATTCTGGGACAACATTTGTGAATACAACTTCTTCACCAATTGGTCCTGTTTTAGGATCATCAACACCATAACCTTGGAAGGTAATAGTGATGTCTACTGGATCAGAAGAACTAAGTGCTGCTGTTGTATGTACACCTGTACCATCGTGATGGTGTGCACCTTCATCGTGTAAAACTTCTTCACCGTTTTGTGTTACCATGATGTCATGATTAACATGTTCTGCATCAGCAAACTCAATGGAAATTTCCATCATTTCACCTGCAGTTGGTGTTGAAGCCCAGATTGAAACCATTGTACTATCAGATAACATACCGGTTGCAGTTGCATCGCCTTCTGGCATATGCATGCCCTCGTCGTCACCATGATCGTCACCGTGATCATCTTCTACAGCTCCTACTTCTTGTACTATGATTATTCCTTGCATCCAAGGATGAACCATACAGAAATACGGAACCTCACCTGTTTCAGTTGGAGACCATTCGAATGTGCTTCCAGCCATAGCTAGACCGGAATCGAATAGAACCTGAACTGTTTCAGGCATTGTTGGATCTCCTGATGTGAAAGTGTGTGCTGCGCTATCTGGATTTGAAAAGATAACAACACCACCAACATCTACTGTTGCAGTACCTGGGATGTAACATCCCTCTGGAGTTTCTTCACAACCTGGTGCGCCAGAACCCTGTGCAGCTTCAATTGTGACTTCTGAATGATCTGCATATGCACCTGGTGTCATAGCGACAATACCAGCTGCGATAGCAAATAGTACGAAGAAAGATCTAAGTGCTTTAGTCTTCATTAGACAAATTACTCGGTTGGATACATAAAAACCTCACTGGAAATTCCAGAAACGGAACTAATTTTTTCTAAATTGGTACAATTTTAGAATTCCAAATACAGGAATTCCAGCATACATTCCGATGTTTAGTAGTACTATGGATATTCCGTAACCTAACATTTCTTGCTCTGAATCAATATCAACATGATTAAGCAAAGATAATGATGATAACATTGGAGTTAATCCAGCTTTAACAATTTCTTTGAAAATCGGACTTTTTCTTTCAAGATCAGCTACACCGGGAGAAAATGAATAATAGAGTTGATTAAATCCACTCATGAAAGCAATTCCAGATTCTGTTGATAATACAGTATTGTCTCTAAGCTCTCTGAGTTGTTGAACTTGTGGTGCCATTTCAGAACCATATGCTGCAGTTGCAATTAGACATCCACCATTCTCTTCAACAGGTGGAACATCATTGTTAGGAGTTAGTTGAGCATGAGCATCACCTACTGCAATATCAAATGTTACTGTTTCAGTTGGAATTGGTTGAAATAAAATTCCTTCAATTTCAAAGTCCATTGTGTATATACCGTCACCAAGATTGAATTCAATTGGAATTTTTACAGAACCAACTGATGTGTGAGTTAGTGGAATTGGTCCAAAGACTTTTTCACCATCTTTGGAAACAGAAATTGTATAGTCAATATGCTCTTGAACTTTTTGTGTTTGTGGATTTAGAAAATCAATGTTGATTTTTGTTTGAATATTTGGTTCTATTTCATCATGTGTTAATTTTACATCTAGTGTTCCTTTTTCTGTAGGCAAAGTTTGAGATTCAGCAAATGCAGGAATAATCAATAATGGAATTAATAATACTGCAAGAAGTAATTTCATGTTTTGACTTTGAAAATCGGAAATAAAAGTTGTACTCTATTTTCCAAAGGAAAAAAATTTTCATAGGTAGGAATGCTGTACCAACTTTAAATATGGAATTAACACAATTTTTGTATTGTATAACAAGTTTACATTATTCGTTTCAATAATTGGTATTTTCTCAATTGCCACTATTTTACCTGATGCATTTGGACATGGATTTGGAGGAGATCAAGCTGAACCATTATCATTTGGTGATATGGAAGTCACTGTTAGTACTCAATTGAGTCCATCTGATATTACGGTAGGAGATGTTGATTCGGCTAACATGCAAATACGTTTCTTTGATATCGAATCTGATGAGAATCTTGACAAAGTCACATACAGAGTAGAAGTTTGGCAAAGTGGCGAACTTTTAGCTAGAAATTTGTTTTATGATATGGATGGAAGATTAGATGTTAAAATCAAACCACAGTTTGGATGTGATGAGATTAATCTTCATGAGTGTTCAATTTATGGTGGTTCTGAACATGTTAGTGCACCAGGTGCATTATTTGTACATGGAGAAGCCTGTAATGATGAAAATTTAGATATTTGTGGTAGACCGTCAATTACTGGTCCAATATTTGTTAAAGGTGGGTTATACAAAATTATAGTTGACATTGAAGCTGCCACTAGTCCAAAAACTGTATTAGCTAATTTACTAAGTTATGAGACTTTTGTCAGTGTTGCACAAGATCAAAATTTCTCTTTCCAAACTGCAAATGCTGAAGAAATTCCAGTTGTAATTAAAACATATTATGATGATGTTGATAACTTTGCTTTTGATAAATTAGATAATTCTATTTCATTTGATATGCCATTTGATTGGGATCCTGACTATGTTAGATTAGTACAGGTAGTACATGAAGAAGTCAGAGTCCCAAAAACATTTGCACCTTATGCTGATGGAAAGCAGTTCAAAGGATATGTTAACGGTGTTGAAATTGATCAAAGAGCATTACTTAATGATCCATATTCCTCAGAAGATAACAATATTATTCATTTCTTAATTACTAAAAATGAATTAGAAAAAATTAATGAAACTCTTGGTCCTTCAAATCATGATAATTTGCAAATGGATTTGAAATTAGTTCCATTAGATGAAGCATCAAAAAGTTCTACTGAATTTTATCTTGTAGATACTGCAAATTACGAACAAGTTCCAACTACAGTCAATATAGCATGGGATGGAAAATATGGTGCCAATCAAGAAATTCCTTTTGAATTCACTTTCTTTGATGATAATAGAGACTTGATCAAAGATGTAAGATATGCATATGTTGTTTTAGATGAGAATGAAAATGAAATAGCTCGAAATGATGGTATAGATTCTCTAAATCCTGGAATTGTATCTATTGAAGGGTTAGATGTACAAAAAATTCATGTTCCATCTGCAGGACAAATACGTGTTGATATTCTAGTTTATGGAACAGGATTTGATTATGATCCAACCTATGCCGGAATTGGTTCAGCAATTATTGAAATTGGTCCAGGTTTTTCAACTTCAACTCCTTCGGTTCCAGAAAAAACACCAATCCCAAGTTGGATTAAAAATAATGCAGAGTGGTGGGCAGCAGGACAAATTGATGATGGTTCATTTGTGCAAGGTATTCAATATTTGATTAAAGAAGATGTTCTAAAAATTCCTCCAACTTCACAAGGAACTGGTTCTGGCTCAAACGACATACCAGCCTGGATTAAAAATAATGCAGAGTGGTGGGCAGCAGGACAAATTGATGATGATTCATTCATACAAGGAATCCAATTCTTGATTAAAGAAGGAATAATGAGAGTACAATCATAAGTTTTTAAATTAAATTTGTTTAGTGAAAATATAATGAAAGACATCAACGATATAATGCCAAAAGTCCGTAACATGAGATGGGGAGCTTTAATGAACAAAGCACCTACAAATGATAAATTTGAAGAAATGAATAAAATTTTTCCAGACAATGGTAGGTGGCATACTGTTTTTGAAGAAGAAGATCAAGTTACCGTTGATGGAAAAGAAATTAGAAAGAAAAATCCAGACAAGTGGACCTAGATTGAAAAATTTCTCATTACTTGTGGTTTTAATATTTTCATTTGTATTTACTATTGGATTTGATAATGTATATGGTCATGGTGTAGGTAGTGAAACTTTTCCTCCGGTTGATCTTGATGGAAAACTTGTAACGCTAGAAGTTTCATCATCCAAAAGTGATCCTGAAACAAATGATGATCAACAAATCTCTATATCATTAATTGATTTTAATTCAAAAATTACACTACGAGATGTCACATTTTTAATTAAATCAGAGCGTGGAGAACAATTTCTTTTTGAGCAAGAATTTAAAGCAGACAATGGATTCATAGTTTTTAATTTTGTATCTGAAGAAAATGATTCAATAATTTTAGAAGAAGAAAATGGAGGAGGACTCTTTGGTTCTTTGTTGGGATTAGAAAGTAGAATGGTGCATGTTAAAGGACCTAAACTTAGTGAAGGTGGACTATACAAGTTAGATGTAAGTGTGTTAACTGCTGATGGATATTCACAAAAATTAGATGTTCCACTAGTTTTCAATGCTGGTATTTCTATTGCTCAAACATCTAGACATGATTTTACAGATCTTAATTTTGGGGAACAAAATATTCATGTCATTACATACTATGATGAAATTTCAAATTTTAATTATGATTCAAATTCAAAAGAAATTAGCTATTTCATGCCTTTTGAATGGACTCAATCAAACATCAATCAAACATCAGTTGTTCATGAAGAACTAGTAATTCCAAAAACATTTGGTGATTTACTAGTATCTGGATTTACAATGTATGTCAACGGCGTAGAATTATCTCAAGATATTGTAAACATTGATGATTTCTTTGCTGATGGTAGAATTGTTCATTTTATAATATATCAAAAAGAATTACAAAATATTTTTGATAATAATTCAAATCAAAATGGAATGGATTTTGTAATTAAACCAAATCAAGATTACCCTCATCTAAGTTCTGTAACTGAAAATGGGCAGTTTAGAATTCTTGTTTCTTGGGAACCAGAAAACTTAAAATCAAATTCAAATGGAAAAATTCTTTTTGATGTAACTGATATATTCTTAAAAAATAAACCCGTAGCAACAAATTATGAATTTTCAGTGACTCAAGGTGAAAAAATACTTTATGAACAAAGTGGTGTTAGTACCGATTCAAAAGATGAACACAATGTTGCAGAATTTTTTATTCTTGAAGATGTTTCAGGTATTGTAAATTTGAATTTTAAAAACTTGGATAACAACAACCTTGCAAAGACAACAATTCCTATTGTAATTGATAGAATAACTGCAAATGAAGAAATTTCATTACCTGATTGGATTAGAAATAATGCTTTATGGTGGTCTGCTGAACAAATTGATGATAATACATTCATTCAAGGAATTGAATATATGATTAAAAACAAAATAATCTCCATTCCTCAAACTCAACAAGAAACTTCAACATCTAAAGAAATTCCATCTTGGATTAGAAATAATGCAGGTTGGTGGGCAGATGGTGCCATTGATGATGATGCATTTGTACAAGGAATTCGATATCTAATTAGTAATGGAATATTGAAAATTTAATTTTTCATTTCATACCAATACATTCTACAAATGAACCAGTTTTCTTTTCTATAATTTTTTAATTTTTTTTATTGTGTCTGATAGATCATCATTATTATAGCGAAAAGATAAAGTTCGTGAACTAAAAATCATCAAAAAACTAGAGATTAGATGATTTTACCTAAGGTAAATACGAATAAACAATCTGAAACACCTTGAAAATAGTTCATGAACATATGCTTCTCGCTATAACTGATATAATTTACAAAAATCCTGGATTACATTTCTCTGAAATAGTCTGTATATCTGGATTAAAAAATGGGGTACTAACACACTATCTTAACAAATTAGAATCTTCTGGCATTATCAATATTAATAGAGAAAAGGACAAAACAAGACTCTTTTCACCAGAAATTAGCTTTAGAAGAAATAAAAATTATTAAGTTTTTAAGAAAATCTACTTCACGAGAAATAATATTTTCATTAATTGATAATAACATGAAATTTCATGAAATAGTAAATAAAGTTGGAAAATCTTTACCTACAATTTCTTAAAATCTTTCTGAATTAATTAATAATGATCTGGTAATATCAAAAATAAAAAATTCCAAAAAAAAATATTTCATTAAAAATAATCCTTTGATTCATAATTTAATTAAAAAGTATCAATTTTTCTAAATTAAATTAATTTCCTAAAGATAATGTTAAAAAATTAATTTTTCTGGTAGATTTCACAAACATAAAATGAGATTTTCTATCAACCAGTACAAATTATCAATGTACCAATTTTGTTTTTATCTATTATACAATAGTACATTATACGGCCATAGTTAGGTGAGAAACAAAAGAGTCATTTTGGTAATGTTTCTCATCTTATTTTTTCCAAAAATTGAGTATCTTATTTATACGATCTTAGTTGACATTGAATATTGTTGTTTCCTTTAAGAGATGAGAATCCCCATCCTCCAGGATTCAAACCCAAAGTAACAATTGCATTAATCATTACAAATGTTATAGTATTTTTTATGGAAGTAGCATATACGGGACAATTTTTTGACTTTTCAAATGAAAAAGCATTTGTAATGTTTTACAATTGGGGAGCGGTTCCGGCTTGTGTTACTGGAACATATAGTGGAATAGAAACTGTAAATGGAATAATACAATGTCCTGCATTTTCAGAAGTTACATTACTGACATCCACTTTCATGCATGGTGGTTTACTTCATCTTGGTGGAAACATCTGGTTCTTATGGATATTTGGTGATAACATTGAACAAAAGTTTGGCAAAGTAAAATTTTTTGGAATTTATTTAATGTGGGGAATAGCTGCGGGATTAATTCACATACTTGGAGATCCTAGCAGTGCAATTCCTGCAGTTGGAGCTTCTGGTGCAATTTCTGGAGTACTGGGTGCATATTTGATAATTTTTCCAAGAGCAAGAGTTCAAACTTTCATGATGCTTGGATTCATTTGGAGAATGATGCACATACAAGCTCGATGGTTCTTGCCCTTTTGGCTAGTTTTTCAAAATCTATTGCCTTTCTTCATTGGAGGATTTGGTGTTGCAGGTGGTGGTGTAGCATATCTTGCACACATTGGTGGCTTTGCAGTTGGTTTGGGAACTGGATATATCTACAAAAAAATGCACAGTTCTGACTTTACATATGGTACAAGATATGGCTATAGACCAGATTATTGAAAGAATAAATCACTGAATCTATTTGAAATTCATATGCCTTTGATTACTGTATCAATGTATCCTGGTAGAACACAGGAACAAAAAGATGAATATGCAAAAGCAATTACAAAATCAGCAGTAGAGATTCTAAAGACAAAAGAAAGTCACGTTATTGTTGTTTTTGAAGACAATCCTAAAGAAAATTGGTTTTTAGCAGGAAAGCAATTGTAAATGTCTGGTTATTTGTGACTAGTAGAATAATACACAACGATCAAAACTTTACGGTACAAAACCAATTTTATTTTTAATTTGTAAGAATTTTTTCTTACATAGATCCATTTTAAAATAGTAATATTTTTCATACTTTATATGAAAACCGTATCTTCGTCTTTTCTTATTCTAGTTTTATTATCATCTGCAGTAATTGGACCTCTATCTGTTTCATTTTATTCTATACCTGTAGCTTATGCTGAAACATCTGATATTACAGATATTTTGAACTATGTAGTATATGGATTAGAAACAGTTGAGATTGACAAAGGGGTTACAATCCAAAGTGGTAATGTAGGGTTTTACATGATAGTTTAAATTCTCAAATCATTTCCACATCCCCTGAAATTTCTGATTTAGATGGGTTCCTAAGATTTACTACTATAATTCCACATGTAGATGCTACTTTTGTATAGCAAGAAGCATAAGTTCGTGAGTTATTTTTTAGGTGTTTCAATTTGTTTATTCGTATTTACCTATAGGTAAGATCAACTGATTTCTAGTTTTTGAAATTATTTAGTTCATGAACTTTATCTTTTCGCTATAGTAACTCAAACTGAAGAAATTGGTTGGATTTCTACTACTCAAGAATCTTTTAGTCAAACAATTGATGTTCGTTTCACTTCTGATACAATTATTCTAGAACCTGAAGGTCTTTTATTTGGAAATAAGAAAATTTCTCCAGACATTCCAGGAGTAGATATTCTAACTCTCAACGGTATTTCTAATAACTTATCTCTACTTCGTGGTAACGGACATGTTAGTAGGATTTCTATTTCTTTAATTATTTTTAAAAATATTTGACTGGAAAATATCCCTCCAGCCAAGGGACGACATACACACTATGATTGGTTTGTATTGTATATGATGAATTTGCATAAGAAGAAAATGGTACATTTCTGAGTTGTACCACAAATTTATCCTTTTATTGTGATATGATTCATCAAATTCATGAAAGTTGCAGTAGTTCAGTTTACAGCTTCAACTAACAAGGAAGTTAATCTAAAGAAAATTCTTTCATACATTTCAAAAGCTGCATCAAAGAATGCAACATTTTGTGCATTTCCAGAATTCATGATGTTTTATACAAATTCATCTCAAACATCAAAACAATTAGCAAGTTTATCTGAAACAATTAATGGAAATTTTGTTACTACTATTGCAAAAACTGCAAAAAAAAATAAAATTCAAGTTGTAGGTTCATTTTATGAGAAGAGTAGAACAAAAGATCGAGTTTATGATACTGCATTTGTGATTGATAAATATGGCAAGGTAATCTCTACTTATCGTAAAATACATCTCTATGATGCATTAGGATTTAAAGAATCTGACAAAATGAAATCAGGCTCAAAAATTTCAAAACCAATCAAAACATCAATTGGAAAAATTGGCATGATGATCTGTTATGATTTAAGATTTCCAGAAATGTCAAGATCACTTGCAGCTGCAGGCTCTGAAGTATTAGTAGCACCATCAGCATGGGTTAAAGGAAATATGAAAGAGGAGCATTGGATTACCATTAACAAAACACGTGCAATTGAAAATGGATGTTATGTTATAGCACCAGATCAAATTGGAAATATTTATTGTGGAAGAAGTTTAGTAGTTGATCCATATGGAAAAATTTTACTTGATATGAAAAAGAAACAAGGAATTAGTTTTATAGATATTGATTTGAACAAAGTAAAACAAACAAGAAAAATTTTACCATTACTTAAAAACAGACGAACTGATGTTTATCCTACTTTGAAGGCTTAGTTTTTCTACTATCACAATTAAAATTTCCACATTGTTTTGTCCATTTTTGATTTCGTGTATATCTAAAAATTATCATTGGCCATTTACATATATCACAAGGCGTCTTTGTTGCTCGCATTCTTGCTCTTTGTAATAATGGTGATGATGCTTTACATCCACCATAATAATTTGAACAACCCATGAATCGTTTTCTTGTAGCTTTATTTCTGATTACCATCAACTCTCCGAGTTTACATTCAGGACATGGAACTAGACCATTTTTAGGAGAATTTGTTCCAAGAATTATGTATTTTTTCTCTTTTGCAGACCAAGACAGAAATCCATTACTATCAAAATATTGAATAATTTCTTTTTTGAAGATGTTTGTTTTTGACTTTGTAGTTTTGACTACATGTCTTATTGTAGGCTTTTTGATCTGAACAGTTTTGAGACTTGATTTTCTTCTTGGCATTTTCTATGATGAATTTACTAAAACGATTTTTATAGGGAAATAGGTCAGTGACATTTGTGGAAAAGGTTTGTGTTCTTGGCGCTGGTAGCACCAAATATGGAAAATTAAGTGAAAGTATTGCAGATATTACTACACAAGCATCAGTTTCAGCCATAGAAAGTGCAGGAATATCTCCAAAAGACATCCAAGCATCTTACATTTCAAACGTTTTCGGCGTAGCTGACAAACAAGTCCATATTGGTCCTGTCTTAATGAGTAGATTAGGAATTCCTGATAAACCATCACTAACAATAGAGTCTGCATGTGGCAGTGGCTCTGTATCTTTTAGAGAGGCATATGCCAATGTTGCAGCTGGATTTTATGATTGTCTTGTTGTTACCGGCGTTGAAAAAGTAACTCACACTGGAACTGAATGGACTACAACTTACTTTGCATATTGTTCTGACTTTTTCTATGAAGGCCAAGCTGGTGCATCATTTCCAGGTTTGTTTGCATCAATGGCAAGAGCTTACTTGACAGAGTTTGATGCAACTGAAGAAGATTTTGCAGCAGTTGCAGTAAAGAATCATGATAACGGTGTTCTTAATCCAAAAGCACACATGCAAAAGAAAATTACAGTTGATGATGTAATGAAATCTGCAGTAGTTGCAAGTCCACTAAAACTTTATGATTGCTGCCCATTCTCTGATGGTGCAAGCTCTGTAATTCTTTGTTCTGAAAAATTTGCAAAAGAACATGGTGGTGACTATGTTGAAGTAATTGGTTCTGGTAGAGGTGGTTCACCTGCTGCATTACAAGGACGTGAACACATGACAACAATTCCTAGTACAAAACTTGCAGTAGCAGATGCATACAAAATGGCAGGTATCACTGCAAAAGATGTTGACTTTGCAGAAGTACATGATTGTTTTACAATTGCAGAAGTTGTTGACACTGAAGACTTGGGATTCTTTGATAAAGGACAAGGTATTCAAGCTGTTCGTGAAGGTAGAACAAAATTAAATTCTGATATTTCAATTAATCCATCAGGTGGTCTAAAATCAAAAGGACATCCAATTGGTGCAACAGGTGTTGGACAAGTAGTAGAAGTATTTGATCAACTAACTGGAAAAGCCGGTGACAGAACTGTTAAAGATGCAAAAATTGGTTTAACTCATAACTTTGGTGCAACAGGTGCAAGTTGTGCTGTTCATGTATTCCAAAGTGTGTAAGATGACTATTGAAGAACAACTAATTGATTATGCCAAAGAAGGCAAACTCTTAACTCACAAATGTACTGAATGTGGATTTCTTCATTTGTCTACAGCGTATTATTGTATAAAATGTGGGAGTAAGGGATTTGAGGATACTATTTTAGATGGTGTAGGCTCAGTTGCCACTTATACTATAATCACGGTAGCTCCTGCTGGCTTTGAGAAATATACTCCATATGCCTTTGTTGTCATGCAAGTAGATAACACAGATTTGAGGATATCTGGATTTATGCCAAATATTGCTACTCCGGCTGATCTTCCTGTTGGAACAAGAGCAAAAATTGCTGGTTTTGACGAACGCGGAATTCTCATCGAAAAACAGTAAAATAATTTGCTTGAATTATTAAAAAAAATCAAAATCTTTTCTTAATTATTTTACATATCTGATCTATTCATGTCAGTAGAAATAACCTGTGGTAAATGTGGAAAAAAGATCACAAACATGAAAATGTTAAAATCTCTAAAAGATGTACTAAATCCATCAAATGGCAAATGTCCATCATGTGGACAGAAACTATCTACATCAGAATTTTCACTTGATGTACAAGAGAAATAACTAATTGATCTTCTTTAAAGATCATTTTCCCATTTTCAAAAAAATCTGATCAAGAATATGAAATAATGTTCTAGTCACAAGTCTTATTTACTGCATTAATTTTAGAAACATCAGTGAAACAAACCGAAGAAGATTTAGAATTAGATCTAGACGTTAATGCTGATCTAGACGATGATTCTGAATTGAATATAGATCTAGATGGCGACGAAGATGATTCAGATCCAAAACGAGGTGGAATCTTACAATCTACCTCAAAACGTGTAAGAATGATATTTTCTGTCATGGCAAGTCCAAACAGAATTGATATCCTTAGAATCTTAAATTCTAAAGGTCCATTAACTTATTCAGAATTAAAATCACTTGCCGGATTCAAATCAAAAAAAGAAAGTGGGAAATTTGCATACCACTTGAGAAAATTACTTAGACAATCACTTGTTGCTTTAAACAAATCAGAAAGACGTTACACCATTACAAATCTTGGAAAACTTGTTTTAAGTTTAGCAAGACAAATTGAAGAAAGATCAATTATTGAAAGTGGAAAAATGTATGTTAGAACATCCTCTGAATCTATTGAAGAATTTAACTCACACAAAATTATTCAATCATTAGTTCGTGAAGGAAGCCTTCCATTAGAACTTGCACAAAAAATTACTGAAGAAGTTGAAAATAGAATTTACAAATATCAGACTACCTATCTTACAGGTGCATTAATTCGTGAAATGGTTAATTCTGTCCTGCTTGAGCACGGTCACGAGGAATATAGAAACAAACTCGCACGCCTAGGCATACCTGTTTATGATGTTCAAGAGATGATATCTAATTTAGATAATGTAGATAATGGTGCTGAAGGTCTTTTGTTTAACACAGGTCAAAGAGTATTTGCTGAACATCTTCTTACAAATGTTTTACCTAAAGATGTAGCTGATTCACATTTATCTGGAGACTTGCACATTTCTAATCCTGGAATTTGGTCCATGATTCCTGATACAATATTTGTTAACGTTAAAGAATTAATTGATGATGGAATTGAACTTGGTGGAAAATATCTAGATGTATCAAGAATTCCTGCATCAAAACAATTAGGTGAGATCACTAGTGCATTATCTATTATTATTGCTCTTCTTTCAAAAGAAGCTTCTCAAGAGATTGTACTTGATGGATTAGTTGCATTATTTACGAAACATTCAAAATCACTTCCAGAACTTGAAGAAAAATTAACTGAGGCTTTTGCTACAGCATCTACAACTGCAAAATATAATAAAACTAGTACCAACGTTTCAATCCGTTTACAATTAGGAACTGATACAAAAATAATTAATTCAATTATTAATGCATACAAAAATTATACAAAAATTACTCCAATTCCAAAAATTGGTTTGATAATTGATGCTGATAAAGGAAAGATAACTGATGTATCACAAGCAGCATCTGAAATAATTTCTCTTGGGGGAAAAGTAATGTTTGCTAAAGGTCAAACATCTAGTTATGGTATCACAAATGGATCTACAAAAACCTCTGGTCCTCTTTCAATTACCTTACAATCAGTTTCAATTAACCTTCCAAGATTAGCCTTTGAATCAAACAAAGATGAGACTTATTTTAGAGCAAGACTAGCTTTGTTAATGAAACCAGCTTTAGCTTCAATGGCATTAAGAAAGAAAGAAATCTCAGATTTAACTCGAAGAGGACTTAACCCTATTCTTGCAAAGAATACCCAATACATGCAAAGAAGCTCTGTATCCCTTGTAGTAAATTTAGTGGGCCTCAAAGAGGCTGTCTTTAACATACTTGGATTCCAAGACAATAAAGAAGGCAGGGATATTCTACACAAAGTCATTGAAACAGCCGTAGACGTTGGAGCCAAAAAAGGCAAAGAATTAGGCGACACAGTGGCTATTTCCATGACTAATACTGAAGGCTCTGTTCGTTTTGCTACTCTTGATGGTGAAAAATATGGTAAAAATTCCAGCCTAAACTCAATGGATACTGAATTCTATTCCCAAGGAATCATAGTTAATGCTTCAGAAGTTTTTGATTATACTAACAAGAGTGAGCCAATCTCTGAGTGTAACAAACTCTCAAAATTACTTAATGGCGGATTATTAGTAACATTAGATATTGATAAAGATGCAAAGGTTGAGGATATCAAAAAATCCATTGAGAAAACATCAGAACTTGCACATTCTTTCAAACCTGTAAGACATACTGCAATTTGTGGTGAATGTGGTTTCAAAGATGAACCATTTGATGACAAGTGTCCAAAGTGTAAGTCACCTTATGTTGTCTGAAAATCGTAAATGAAAAACTAATTCCGATCATTTTTCAAAACTTTTTGATCAGTTTCAGATATCGCGATCATCGTCAACTGTTATAGATCTTACGCCAGTATGAACTTCATAGTAGTGGTGTCAATATTTTTGAACCGAGCTTTAAGAAAAAATTGTGGAATCAGTTATATCCATATTCGTTTTACCCATGTCGGGGAGATTATAATGGACAATTCACAAATAGAAAATACGATCAGTGAGATCCGTAAGCGCAGTGGCGCAGTAACGGCTTTCAATAAAGATAAAATTTCAAATGCCATTTACCAGGCATTGGCAGCCACCTCTAAAGCCGATCGTGGCGTTGCCGACAAACTAGCAGAAGATGTAGTTAACAAGTTAGTAGAGCAGGGATTTACAAGCTCTAGATCACCTACAGTTGAAGATATTCAAGATATTGTAGAGTCAACTTTAATCGATAGCGGCAATAGTGATATTGCAAAAGCATACATCGTTTACAGACACGAGAGAAGAAAATTAAGGGATGAAAAAATGAAGGTCTTAAATCTTAAAGCCCTTGATCCAGTCTCCAAAAAATTTGACTTGAACTGTCTTAGAGTACTAGCCTCAAGATATCTATTCAGAAATTCAAAAAGTGAGATTATTGAATCTCCTACTCAAATGTTTGAGCGAGTAGCAATTCTAGTCGGTATTGGTGATATGCTATATGATTCACAGATTTTTGACAAATCTGGAAGTAACAAACAAGACATTGAACAAGCAAACTCTTATCTTGAAAAACTAGATGCCTTTGATTATAAATTCAAAGTTGGAGACTATTTCTTCAACAAATGGCATTTTAGATCTTTAATCAATCACTATGTGACCCTTGCAAACAAAGGTCAAATGAAAATTAGTTTCAAAGATCTTTTGACACTCCTAGCAGGAAAGAAACTCGAAAGTTATTCAGATAAAATTACTGAATACTTTGAGATGATGACTGCACAAGACTTTTTGCCAAATTCACCAACAATGATGAATGCAGGAGGAAGATTAGGACAACTCTCAGCATGCTTTGTACTTGGCATGAATGATGGCATGGAAGAAATCATGAAATCAACTTCTGATGCAGCATTAATCTTCAAGTCTGGTGGTGGAGTTGGTATCAACTATTCTGATCTTCGTGAAGAAGGTGACATTGTTGCATCAACATCTGGTGTTGCATCCGGTCCAGTATCATTCATGAATATCATCAATACAGTAACTGAAGTCGTAAAACAAGGAGGAAAAAGACGTGGTGCAAACATGGGAATCATTGAAGCATGGCATCCTGATGTAGAAAAATTCATCACAAACAAGACAGAAGCTGGAGTTTTAGAGAATTTCAACATAAGTGTTGGAATCTGGGAAGACTTTTGGCATGCACTTGTAAACACAACTGATGGAAACTATGTCTTACGTAGTCCACGTGACAAAAAACCTGTTAAAGAAATTAATGCACACCAACTAATTGATCTAATTGCATTATCTGCATGGAAAAGTGCAGAGCCTGGGTTGATCTTCTTTGATCAAATTAACAAATACAATGTGTTTGCTAAAGCCAGACAAGCACCATTAAGAGCAACAAATCCATGTGGTGAACAAAGTCTCTATCCATACGAATCATGTAACTTGGGTTCTATCAACTTGGCAAATCTTGCAAAAAGGCAAGCTGATGGTTCTTATGAATTTGATTGGCAAGGATATGAAGAGATAATCAGAAAGACAACGCGATTCTTGGATAATATCATTGATGTAAACAATTATCCAGTTCAAGAAATCAATGTAGCCTCAAAAGAATCTAGAAGAATTGGATTAGGAGTAATGGGAGTAGCTGATTTACTATACAGACTAAAAATCCCATACAATTCCAAAGAAGGATACGAACTACAATCAAAATTATCTGAAGCCCTAACATACTATTCCATGGAAGAGAGTGTGGCACTAGCAAATGCTCGTGGCGAATTCCCACTATGTGCAAAGACTGAATTTCCTGAAGGAAAGATCCCAGTATCTGGATATTATGAGAAATCAAAAGATGCTCATTCTTATGAATGGGATCCACTGATTGCAAAAATCAAGAAACATGGTATTAGAAATGTCTTGACTACTACAGTAGCCCCAACTGGAACACTATCTATGATTGCAGACTGTTCAAACGGAATGGAACCTGCATTTGCTCTAGTGTTTGAGAAGAGAGTTACTGTTGGAAGATTCTTCTATACAAACAAGATTCTTGAAGAAGCGCTAAAAGAAGAGGGTCTTTACACAGATGAAATCCTTGAAAAGATTGCAGACAACTATGGTTCATTGAAAGGAATTGATGAGATTCCACAATGGATGCAAGATGTATTTGTTACAGCAATGGATATCCATTGGGCTGATCATTTGATGGCTCAAGGTGTATGGCAAGATTGGATTGGAAATGCAATTGCAAAAACAATCAATATGCCATATGATGTAACAGTAGAGGATGTAAAATCTGCATACTTGTTGGCACATGAAATTGGTCTAAAAGGAATGACTGTTTATCGTGATGGTTCAAGACACAAACAAGTTCTTCACATGACAAGTGAGAATGCAACAAAGACCTTTGAGGTTACACCAAGTGATTACATGAATGAGTTTGTAACCAAAAACATTACAAATCCATACATCAAATCTCAAGTCAATGCTGCATTAGCATTAAAGGTTCATGACGAAGAGATTCAAATAGAAACTCCAAAGATTGAAGAAATTCCTGAGGACAAATTATGTCCAACATGTAAAAATGCTCTTGTCTTTGTTGAAGGTTGTAGTACCTGCATTGAATGTGGGTATAGTGGTTGTACTTCTGGATAAATAACAGAATCACAACTTTTTTACTTTCTTTTATTTTCCAATCTGTATGAATAACAAATCCCTAGGCGTAATCACAGGCATAATTGTAATTATTGCTGTAGCAGCACTGGCAATGTCTATTCCTAATTCAGATATTATTTCTCCTCAACAAACTAATGAAAAAATTGGCCTTGTAATTAATTCTCCAAATCAATCTACTACATTACAAGAGTTAGATGAAATTTATTCTAAATCTGCTAACACTGGGATTGGTAGAAGCAATGTATATCTTTTTTGGAATTTACTTGAACCTGTAAGAGGAGAATTTGATTGGAGTCAATCTGATGTTTTGATGGGATTAAACGAAAAAAATAATCTTAAGGTTACCCTTTTCTTTTCAGTGATTAATGGAAATTCACTAGGACCATTTCCGAATTGGATTGGAAAGCCTACAATTAACTCAATTGGAGAAGATAGACTTGTTAGTGCTCTTGATGTAATACTTTCACGATATCATATAGTTGATTCTGTAATTATTTCAGGGGAAACAGAATCCCAATTCCGTTATAATGAACAAAATATTCCTGTTTACAAAGAGTTGTTTTCTAGAGTTTATGATAAACTAAAAGACAAACATCCTGATGTGCAGTTTGGAAATTCATTTGCATTACATCAAGTATTGAATAAAGATTTAGGTCATATCGTTAATGAATTGGCAATTGGAGATTTTGTTGCATTCTCATATTTTCCAGTCGATAATCTAAATGATATTACAAAAACCCCACAAAACGCTACAGAGGATTTGAAACAAGCATTTGAGATTGTATCTGATAAAAAAATTGCATTTTTTGAGGTTAGTTGGAGTTCCTCTGATTTTGTAGGTGGAAATTCTACTTCTCAGAAATCATTTTTAGAAAAATTATTTAATTTCTATTCAGAAAATGAATCTGAAATTGAATTTTTAACTTGGTATAGGTATTCAGATAGACCTGAAGGTACTTGCATTCCAGCACAACAAGATATTGATGGTGAAAGTGTTGGAATTGGAGGAGGTTTTGGATTAGGAAGTAGTGAGTACACAATTGAAAGATTAAATCACTACGTTTGTAAATCTGGTCTTATTGAAGTAGATGGAAATCCAAAACCTGGATGGAATGAATTTAAGACACAAATTGAAATGATAAACTAAAATGATTTCTTTAATATTATCTGAATCTTCATTAGAACTTATTCCTTCTGAATTAATACATCATCCATCAGTTATCTCACATGCAAGAAAACTTGGCAAACACTCGTCAGAAATTTTACTAGATAATTCTTGGCATTTTGCAGCTATGAAAGGAATTGAAAATGAAATGAAAAGAGGTCGACCGGATCTTGTACATTTTTCAATTCTTGAAGCTACAACAATTCCATTATATCTTACAAATAAAATGAAACTTTACGTTCATACTCTTGATGACAAAGTAATTTCTTTTAGTGAAAATGTTCACATTCCTAAATCATATCATAGATTTGAGGGAGTTATAGAAAAGTTGTATAAAGAAAAACAAATAAAAACAAATGATGATATTTTATTAAAAATTGAAGATAAAACATTTTCTGAATTACTTGATGAAATAAAACCATCAAAAGTGATTGGTTTTTCTACAAAAGGTAACAGATCTTCATATGAAAAAATTGCAGGAGAGGTTGAGGATGATGCTTGTATTGTAATTGGAGGATTCCAAAAAGGACATTTTTCTGATTCAATTCAAAATAAAATTTCAGATCTTTATTCAGTTGATGATAAACCATTTGAAGGACATGTTGTAGTAGCTAGAATGCTATATGAGTACGAAAAAACCATTTTTATGTAGGTAAATCAATCGTTTTAGGCATCTTTTTAAGGTATTATGGTAGATATTAATAAAATGTCTACCTTTCTACGAAAGTCCAAAGATCGCAAGAGTTTTGAGGAAATGATACAAACAAAAGCAACAAGTACACAAAATTCTATAAGATCAGCAATAAAGAATTTTGAGATATTTTGCAAGGAAAAATATGGTAAAACAATTGATGAGACCATAACAGAATATCAAAAAGTCGAGATGGAAACAGTCTATGAATCCTTGCAAGAATGGCTCAACTGGAATAACAAGAGAATCTATCCAAACAGTATCCCTACAGTTTTTTCATATATGAAAAAATATCTCAGATATCATAATATAAAAATCACAAAAGAAGATGTAGCAGATGAGCTAAACTTTCCACATCAAGTTAATGAGGAAAAATATCCCCTAGTAAAAGAAGAGATTAGAAGAATATTGGAGGTGAGTAACAATAAAAATAGATTGAAAATCCTAGCACAACTATCCAGTGGATTAAGAAGAGGAGAATTGTTGCAGTTACGAAAAATAGATCTAGATACTACGCAGGAGAGGATAATAGTAAATGTTCCTGCCAGCATAACTAAAACAAAGAAATCAAGAGTGACTTTTTTTAGCAAAGAGGTTACACCTTTGCTAAAACCAATTCTGAAAAGATTGAATGATGAGAACTATGTATTTTTCCGTGGCAAGACAAAGCCTACAAATGTTAGTAATCATTATCAGTTGATATTAACCAAATATCTTAAACGAATTAACCTCGATCAAAAATATGAATCAGGTCGTCACAAGATAACAACTCACAGTTTTAGGGCATTTTTTATAACCAAAGTATCAAGACATGATCCAAATCTAGCAAAATATTTTGCAGGACAAGAGCAGGCAAGAGATTTGTTAGTGTATGATAGATTGACATTAGATGAAAAGTTGAAAAAATATATTGAATTTGAATCTGATTTGCTGATAAATGAAAAAATCAGCAATTAGATTGTTTTGGTCCCCTTAATTCCTCAATTACTTGGATTACCTTGTTTTTAATTAATGCAGTTTAAGCTCTCTTACTTTTTACTTTCTTTTTAACAAATGCAAGGAAATTCTCATAGGTAATCTCCATTGGGTCAATTAATTCTGAAATATGCAAAGAGCGAATATGATCATCGATTAATTCCTGGATTTTTCTAGCATATGGTCTAGTGCTGGGCTTTACACCATTCATAATATGTACAAATTACCTGTCTTTTCTCACTTAGAAATTTATGCAGTTTTAGGCGTCACTAGCTTTGTTATAGCTTTTTTGTTAAAGCTAGTGAGCTAGCTGTTTTTGAGCGTCAATAGAAGCTAGAATGTGTTAACAGGCGTTATTTTAACAAGCTATTGACGACTAGCTTTCAAGGTCTAAGGTCATAGCTTTCTCTAACATGTTATAGCTTTTTCGTAGCTTGTTAGAATTATAATTTGTATAGTGAGTTTTAGAAATTTCCTTAGAATTTGATGATAATCTGCCCTGCATGGTAGCCATGTCCTTGCAGAGTCATACCTTTACGCGGATCTTTCCAGTTAGCAATTTTTGCATAAGTCCTTTTTTTAGAATCTCCAGCTTTTCCTTATATTCTTGGTTTTTCTGAATGTATGCATCAACTCCAGACAGGATTGATACAATTTGCTTTTGTTCTTTAATAGTTGTTACACAGTTAATATTGAATGATTTAGGTAAAAATAGAAATTATGACTCTGGAAGCATGGATATGAAAGAGAATCTTCCAAAAGGATGGATTAAAACAACTATTGATGAGATTTGTACAACAAAAAGTGGGGGTACACCATCACGAAAGAATTCAAATTATTTTGAAGGAGATGTGCCGTGGATCAAATCAGGAGAGTTAAATGATTCTATAATCTTAGAGTGTGAAGAAAGAATTAGTCAATTGGGTCTAGAAAAATCCAATGCTGTGCTTCATCCTAAAAATACCATTTTAATGGCAATGTATGGAGCTACTATAGGCAAATTATCAATTCTTGGTTTTCCCGCATCAACTAATCAAGCAATATGTGCAATATTTAATAATCAAAAAATAATAAGCAATTCATATTTATTTTTATTTTTAAAATCAATAAGAAATGATTTGATAAGAATTGGTTTTGGAGGAGCTCAAAAAAACATTAGCCAAGAAAAAATAAAACAAGTAGTGGTTCCACTTCCACCACTAAACGAACAAAAACGCATCGTCTCAAAAATTGAATCAATCTTCACACAGATTGATGCAGCAAAGATACAGCTTGAGATGTTATCATCGCAGGTCAAGTCATCTTCTAGTAGCTTGAATATGTTGAAGAACAGCGTGCTAAAGCAAGCCTTTGAAGGTAAGCTTGTTCCACAGGATCCAAATGACGAATCAGCAGAAGTCTTGTTGAAGAAAATTCATGGCGATTCAAAGGAATTGAAATTTAAGAAAGAGAATCTTCCAAAAGGATGGATTAAAACAACTATTGATGAGATTTGTACAACAAAAAGTGGGGGTACACCATCACGAAAGAATTCAAATTATTTTGAAGGAGATGTGCCGTGGATCAAATCAGGAGAGTTAAATGATTCTATAATCTTAGAGTGTGAAGAAAGAATTAGTCAATTGGGTCTAGAAAAATCCAATGCTGTGCTTCATCCTAAAAATACCATTTTAATGGCAATGTATGGAGCTACTATAGGCAAATTATCAATTCTTGGTTTTCCCGCATCAACTAATCAAGCAATATGTGCAATATTTAATAATCAAAAAATAATAAGCAATTCATATTTATTTTTATTTTTAAAATCAATAAGAAATGATTTGATAAGAATTGGTTTTGGAGGAGCTCAAAAAAACATTAGCCAAGAAAAAATAAAACAAGTAGTGGTTCCACTTCCACCACTAAACGAACAAAAACGCATCGTCTCAAAAATTGAATCAATCTTTGATAAGATTGATGCAAGTATAGTATCTATGAGAGATAAAATAATTTATAAAACATGGCCTTGTAGAAACCATCTGATTTTAACCCAATTGTGATACATTTTAGCTAATTTAGATCCATTAGGATTGTATTTGCAGATTACAGTATGGTCTCATCATACGTCAAAATGTGCAAAACACTACTCAATATAATCACCAGATGCAGAATTCCTAGGTTCTTACATCCAAAATCAAATCATATCTATTCTGTTTGGACACATCTCATACTCTTGACAATACGACAGTACGAATCAAAGAGTTATAGAAGATTTACAGAATTTTTAGAAGAATGTGTAGGAATTCAGGAATATCTTGGTTTGTATACCATTCCACATTACACCACACTACAAAAGGCAGCTGCAAGACTGGAAGGAAATCTGTTACATAAAATGTTGCAGGAATTCATTTTGTACAAAAAAGTCAGACTGGTTCTAGCTGGAATTGATGGTAGCGGATTCAGTTACAGTACAGCATCATACTATTATACAAAAAGAGTACAGTTACGCAGGAATTTCCTAAAAGTTGTTGTTTGTGCTGACATGAATACACAGCTTGTTTGCTGTGTCATGACACACCACAACATGCAACATGATAATCCTGATTTTCTGCCATTGTTGTACAAAACCAACAATATTGTTCCAGTTGATATTGTGTTAGGTGACATGGGTTTTGATGATGAGAATAACCATGTTGGTGCAGAACAGATCAACACAGCTGCAATAATTCCAACTCGATATGGAACAGTTCCAATTTACAGAACCAGCGGAATTCACAGAAAGGAGATGAAGAGGAACTTTCCTGTACAATTGTACCATCAGAGAAACAAATCTGAAACAATCTTTTTTGTGATCAAACAGATAATGTCAGGAGATGTCACATCAAGAAATGTTACAACTCAGGACAATGAGATGTTGTACAGGTTAATTGCATACAATGCTTACAGGATTAGAAAATTAGATTTTGTTATTTTATCATGGTTTCTACAAGGCCATAAAACATATCATTCATTTTCTCAAATTTATGGACATAATATTTGATTTATATTATATTTTTCATTAAATCATCTAAAATATTTTTAGGATGTCACAAATATGTTGTATTAATAATGATTTATTTTATAACCATCATAAATCTAAAAATTAGGAGTATAAATTGAGCAACGAAAAGATTTCAGAATCAACTACTTGTATGCGTTTTATTGATCCAAAATTGAAAGATTCTGGATGGGAATTAGATAAAATCGTTCGTGAATATTATATTAATAAAGGAAAAATCATTCCAGAGGGTCGTACAGGAAAACGGAATGATCCAAATAAAGCAGATTATATTTTAAAACTAGGACTTGATTTTAAAATTGCAGTGATCGAAGCAAAGGCATGGGATAAACCTCATGATGAAGGAATGCAACAAGCTTTGATATATGCAGAAAAACTAAACCTACAATTTGCATATGCAACTAATGGACAAAAAATTGAAGAATATGATGTTACAACAAAACAACAAAGAACAATTGATAAATTCCCAACACCCGAAGAGTTACAAAAAAGATATAACGGACATAAGAATTTTGATGAAAAACAAATGAATGTTCTGTTGGAACCATTAGATAGAAGCTCAAAAGATCCTGGTGGGTCACCTATGGAACCAAGATATTATCAAGAAATTGCAATCAATGCAGCATTAACATCAATCTTTGCAGGAAAGAAACGAATTTTGTTGAATCTTGCAACAGGAACAGGCAAGACCTTCATTGCTTATCAAATTGCACAAAAATTATGGAATAAAGATAAACCACATCCAAAAATCTTATTTTTAGCAGATAGAACTATTTTATTGGATCAAGCAAGAAATAATGCATTTGCAAATTTTGGTGAAGCAAGACATAAAATCCAAAGAGTTGTACAAACTGCATTTGGAATGTATTTTGCATTATATCAAGCACTTGATGTAGAAAAAGAAAACGGTGAATTATACAAACAATATCCAACAGATTTTTTTGATTATGTTATAATAGATGAATGTCATCGTGGAAGCTCAAATGAATCTGGGAATTGGAGGAAGATACTGGATCATTTTTCTAATGCAATCCACATAGGTATGACTGCAACACCTAAACGAAATGATGAAAGCAAAGACACCTATGATTATTTTGGCACACCTGTATACACGTACAGCCTTAAACAAGGAATTGAGGATGGCTTTTTAGCACCATACATGATTCATAGAGTAAATCTTGAAATTGATATACAAGGATACAAACCAAAACCAGGTGAAAAAGATCTTGATGGAAAAATATTGGAAGATAGATTGTATACATACAAAGATTTTGACAGAATTTTAAGAGTAAATGAAAGACGAAAAGCAGTTGCAATGCATCTGGTAAACTTTTTAGAAAAAAATAATCAAAAATATAATAAAACAATTCTATTTTGCCAGAATTCTGAACATGCACTTGAAATGACTAAATTGATCAGAAATTATTCTGGAGAAAAACATGATTATTGTGTTAGAATAGTCTCTGCTGAAGGAGAAATAGGTCGTGAACATTTAGATCATTTTCAAGAACCTAATAGAGATTTTCCAGTTGTTGCAGTAACATCTAGATTGATGTCTACTGGTGTAGATGTACCTACATGTAAAATAATTGCATTAGATAAAAGCATTAACTCTATGACCGAATTTAAACAGATAATAGGACGTGGCACACGTGTGTATGAACCGAAGGACAAGATGTGGTTTTCTATTATAGATTATAGGAAAACAACTCGATTATTTGAAGATGTAGAATGGGATGGTCCACCTGCTGCTGAAACAGATGAAGGTCAAGAAAGAATTACCAGAGAAAAAGAAGACAGGATGAAGGAAAAAGTAAAAAAGAGAATGGAAGAAGAAAGAAGGAAGATAGAAGAAGGAATATCCTCTACATCCAGAGATCCAACAAATATTGAAACTTATCATATTGAAGGACATGAAGTTAAGATTATAGGTGAATCTGTATTGATATTTGATCAATCAATAGATGGTAACAGATTAATTACTTATCAGAATTATACAAAAGAGACTGTACGTCGTTTGATTAATGATGATCAAACAGAACTATACAAACTTTGGACGAATCCTGAAAATCGAAAACATTTTGTCGAAAAATTAAAAACTAGAGGAATAAATTTTGAACATCTAAGAGAAATTACACAGATGTTTAAAGCAGATGCATTTGATTTGTTACTTCATTTTGCATTTAATGCAGATGCAAAAACTCGTTTAGAAAGAGTAAATTCTGTGCGTAAAAAACCCTTTTTGGAGAAATATCCAGATAAGGCACGAGAAGTTCTTGAGATAATTTTAGATCATTATGCTGATCATGGATATCAAGAATTAGAAGAAAGAGATATTTTGAAATTGCCACAATTCAAACAGTTTGGAGGTCCAGTAGAAATTATTAATGATAGATTCAAAGATGGTGATCAATATGATGATGCCATAGTACAATTAACAAAAGAATTGTACTTGAATAATTGAATCATATTTAATGAGGATATAGGAAATATCACTAATGGATGCACAAACACTTCGTTCTATAATAAAATCTGCAAGAGATCTAATGAGAAAAGATGCAGGTCTTAATACGGATGTCGATAGAATCCCTCAAATTGCATGGATTTTATTTTTAAAGAGTTTTGATGATTTTGAAAAAGAAAGAACAGCATTGAATAAAAAATATGTCGAGGCAATTCCCAAAGGATTACAATGGAGAGATTGGGCTGAAGATAAAAGTAAATCTTTGACAGGCCCTGATCTAATTTCTTTTGTCAATAATGAATTATTTCCTAAACTTGCAAAATTGGTAGGAGGAGAGGGTTTTGAACAAAGAGATGTACTTGCATCAATCTTTAAAGAATTAAACAACAGGATATTAAGTGGATATGTTCTTAGACAAATTCTAAATCTGATAGACAAAGTAAATTTTGTAAATACTGATGATATTCACACAATGGCAAAACTCTATGAAGATATGTTAGTAGAAATGAGAGATGCTGCTGGTTCTAATGGCGAATTTTATACACCAAGACCTGTGATTAGATTTATTGTCAATCAAATTAACCCAAGTCTCAAAAAATCTGAAAAAATATTGGATCCTGCATGTGGCACAGGAGGATTTTTGATAGAATCTCTAGAATTTCTAAGAAATGAACAAAAGACAAAACATGACTTGAAAAAATTAACAACCAAGACATTATTTGGAATTGAGAAAAAACCAATGCCATATCTATTGGGGATGATGAATTCATTATTACATGAACTTGACAAACCAAACATTATCAGAACTAATACACTAGCTAAACCATTAAGAGAAATATCTGTAAACAATCAATATGATATCATCATCACAAATCCTCCATTTGGTGGAGAAGAAGAAGAAGGAATATCATCTAATTTGCCTGTTGGTTTTCAAACATCAGACACTGCACTTGCATTTTTGTTGTATATCATGTATTCATTAAAAGATGGAGGGCGTTGTGGGATTATTCTTCCAGATGGTCCAATGTTTGCAGGAGGAATGGCTGCCAAGATCAAGAAAAAATTAATTGAAGAATTTAACTTGCATACAATAATTAGACTTCCTAGAACCGTTTTCGAACCATATACAACAATTGCCACAAATATTTTATTTTTTGATAAAACCACTCCTACCAAAGAAATATGGTATTATCAGATGCATGTAAATGAGCGATTAAGAGGAGTCACCCGTGCAAAAAATCCAAAATATACTAAATCAAATCCAATTGCATATG
Organism: Candidatus Nitrosopumilus sp.; assembly: GCA_965205425.1. Lineage (GTDB taxonomy): Archaea > Thermoproteota > Nitrososphaeria > Nitrososphaerales > Nitrosopumilaceae > Nitrosopumilus. The sequence goes on along the minus strand of CBDBGZ010000009.1, from coordinate 591,588 downwards.
AGGATTTTTCAGAGATTGAAAAATGGTTTAAAAATAAAAAGACAAATAAAAATGCATGGAAAGTAAATATCAAAGATATTCAAGATTATAATCTTGATTCCAATAATCCAAACGATGTGACAGAAACAATTGTACTGCCACCAGATGAATTGATAGATTCATTCATCAGTATAAGAAAAGATATAATCAAAGCGTTTGAGGATGTAAAGAATATCATATCTAAAGAAATTCCAAAATAATTATTTATTCAAAAATTACCATCAATTATTTCAGTAGTAATTATATTTATGATCTGCATTTTTGAGATTTTATTTTTTCTAATAGAATTGATGCGGGTTCATCATTTGGATCTTGTGGAACTAATTTTCCCTCAAAAGCTTGCTTCAAAATACTGCTTTTTATGGCATTTATGCTATCAGGTATATTTTTTAATTTGGATTCTAAGATTGCAATCTCTTTTTGTTTTGCATCAATCTTATCAAAGATTGATTCAATTTTTGAGACGATGCGTTTTTGTTCAGAAAATGGTGGAATTTCAATAGATAGTTTTTTGATCACAGATTTGGGAATTTCCTTAAATGTTGTTCCTGTTGCATGTTCTTCTAAGACATTTTTATTACTCTTTAACCAATAAGCTAAAAAATAATTATGGATAATTTTAGAGCATATGAATGAAGCAAATCCTTGATTTGTTGTAACTGTTGTTTCTGCTATTGCAACATATCCTATACTAGCTCTAGATGTTAATAAAACTGCATTTCTAGGTATTAATTTAGCGGAACTTTTTGTTAATCCTAATTCTGTAATATTTTCTTTAGAAGAATTAATTTTTAATATTTTCTCTTTATTGATTTCAGTTGGTGTTAACCAAATTATTTGACCATCTTTAAAATATTCTAAATTTTTCCTTGAAGGAGTGCCACCACCTATGAGATCACAAATCAATTCTATCTTTGTTTTTACCCATCCTTTTGGAAGATTCTCTTTCTTAAATTTCAATTCCTTTGAATCGCCATGAATTTTCTTCAACAAGACTTCTGCTGATTCGTCATTTGGATCCTGTGGAACAAGCTTACCTTCAAAGGCTTGCTTTAGCACGCTGTTCTTCAACATATTCAAGCTACTAGAAGATGACTTGACCTGCGATGATAACATCTCAAGCTGTATCTTTGCTGCATCAATCTGTGTGAAGATTGATTCAATTTTTGAGACGATGCGTTTTTGTTCGTTTAGTGGAGGTAAAGTTATAGATAATTCTCTTATTTGTTTACCTGAAATTGCTTTGAATGTAGTTCCTGTTCCTAAACTTTCCAAATGATGTTCAATGTGTCTAAAAAAATGAAAGAAAAATATTACATTCATATTTTTATCCATAGGTCTGATTGCAGCTAATCCTCTACCTATACAACATTGTTCAGAGCTTAAGTTTGTAGAACCTACAGGAGCACGTACTGATAACAACAAATCATCTTTTTCAGCTATTTTCTTTGGAGTTGAACACCAAATTCTTGTTGTAGGATATGTATTACCATAAAAAAATGCATAAGACTAGCAATATTTTTAACACTTTCTAGATTACAAATAACATGAGTACAACCCTACAAAAAAAGACATACACAGTTATCATAACCAAAGATCTTGAGGGCGGGGGATTTGTTGGAAGATGTGATGAACTACATGCAAACTCAGAAGGCGATACATTTGGAGAGATAATGGAAAACATGAAAGAGGCAGTGGATCTTGCAGCCGAAGAGTGTGAAAGTCCAACGGACTTTAACATGCTCATAATAGAGCAATAATGTCAAAGATACCAAAAGGTATCTGGAAATCAAATGATAAGATATCTGCAGCGAAAAGGGTTTGCCATTACCAGACGAAAAGGAAGTCATGCAACATTAAGAAACAAAACAGTGTTTACAACTGTGCCAGCTGGAAATAGATTACTACCAGTTGGAACTCAACATGGAATACTATCTGATGTCGAGATATCTAGAGAAAAGTTTGTTGATGATTATGAAAATAAATTGATAACATGAGACCTGTAAGAAATTTAACATATTAACAAAAATAAAAATTCCTCCAGAATGTGGTACTTGATCAAAAATATATCACAAAGAAGCATGATCTTATTTGAGGAATCTATACGATCAAAATATACTAAGCAAAATTATATATCGCATCTTAATCAATTCAAAAAATTTACTGGTATACATGATGAGAATCAATGGTTAGAATTTCCCACAAATGATTTGCAGGTTATGTTGGAAAATTATATTTTATACTTGAAACATACTGCAAACCCAAATTCCATACCATCAAAGTTTAGAGGAATAAAGCATTTTTTTGTGATGAATAGAATCAATCTTAATTGGAACATAATATACAAGATGTTTCCACAAAAACAAAAGACACCTAGCTTGAGGGCATATACAACAAATGAAATCAAAGAGATACTGTACAATACAAAAAACATTAGAGACAAAGCATTGATTCATTTTCTTGCATCAACTGGAGCAAGAATAGGAGTCTTTGATCATCCATTAGCTATTAGACATATGAAAAAAATGCCATGTGGTTGTTATGCAATATTGTTGTATGCAGGACACATAGAAGAATACTGGGCATTTCTCACTCCACAAGCATCAAGATTATTAGATACATATCATGATCAACGCAGAAAAAGCAACAAAATATTTGACAGTAATGCTCCGATTTTTACAATAGGAAAAACTATGAAACAGCTTGGATGGAGCGGCAGCAGAAGTGTTGTGTATAGGGCAGTATCAAAAAGTAACATAAGAAAATGCAAGCAAGATAATCGTTATGATGTACAAATAGATCATGGATTTAGAAAACGATTCAACACTATTCTCAAGCTTGACAATTCAATAAATTATAATATTGCTGAAAAACTGCTAGGACACAAAAATGGCCTTGACGGAGTTTATTTTACTCCAACTATAGATGAGATGTTTGAAGAATTCAAAAAGATAATGCATAAAAATGAAATCCAATAGAAATCAAGCATGCATTATCTTTTATGTCAGAAGTGATTTGTGAGATTCTTCATTTGAATATTTTTATGATATCCTAATTATGAGATAAAATATTACATTTGAATTATTTTATTGTTGATCTATCTTTTTTTCTCAATTTTCTCTACATGATAGTCTAATTTTCTAATAATATTTACAGTAAAATCTAGATTATTGATTAGCATTTTATCTTTTTCTGGATGAAGGTTCTTTTTTATCTGACTAATTCCAGATTCTACTAACAACCCTGCCAAATCTCTATAGTATTTTTTATGAGAATCCCTGTATTGGTCATCATTGACATCTATCGTGTTTTTGTATGTAACATCTCTTCCAATAGATTGTGAAGATATCCCCTGTGGATGAAATACAAAGATGGCATCTAGGAGATTTTGTACTTTATCCAAGCTAAAGACATCTTGTGCAAGGTTTCTTTGTATGTTCTTAAAATGTTGTAGAGTATATTCTTCACCTACAAGATCAAAGCTCAATGTAGATTTGATGATACTATCAGGTAAATTTGAAAAGTTTTGCCTGATGTATCTATTTGAATTTTCAGATATTCTATCTGATGTTGTGTTAGATATTCTAATTATCTCAGATAATATCATAAATGCATTCATAGAACTTGTCATTTTGGATATGATGTCGTTTTTTGCTTTGGATAGTCTTTTGGTTTCAGTCTTTGTTTGTTTTCCAATGGCAAATTGTTGGTTATAATGACCTTTGAGAAAATCCAATATCTTTTTCTCAAATGCTGTTAATTCATGTTCCATTATCTAAAAAATAGTAGACATATATTAAAAGTCTACTAATATATATCAATGATGAATCAACTATGCCGAAATGACGGAGAAGAAAAGATCAAATGAAAAATGAATCTCTAACTGATATAATCCGAGATTATTTATCAAATATTGATGATCTAAACCATCTTGTAAATCCTAGAGAAAAAGCTAATCATATTGAGAAAATAGCACAGGAACAAGAAAAAAATCGTGCTAGTGTGGCTTCAATCTTCAATCGAGAACTAAAAAAACTAGTCAAAAAAGATGGCATGGATATGAATGAATTTTTTCCACAAAGACAGGCAAAAAGATACAGTAATACATTAGATATCAAAGTGGACACAAAGCCAGTAACAATAAACGATAAATCATCTAAACTAGTTTGTGAGCCATCTGAAAATACATCTGGTTCTATTGTAACCATACCTAAAACCATCAAACTATCAGAAACTAGTACAAATGAAGAAGATTATTCCAGCATAGCAAGAGTTGTAAATTCGTTAATATCTATAATGTTTCCAGACAATGAAGAATTGACAGAAAGTGAAGAAAAAGATCTTGTTGCTTCTTTGAAGCTGTTATTGGGTGATAAAATCAATGATCCAAAAATCAAAAAAATATTTGGAGGAGCAGGTATGCTTGGTGTAACGATAAAAAATATTATGAAGAAACGAGATATGAAAAGGAGAGAAAAAGAGAAAGAAAAACAAGACACAATACAAAAACAAATCTTACAAACAGATACATAAAATCAATAAATAATTTACAACTCGAATATTTAGATAGCATTGGAAAAAATACATTTGTTTTATTTTGTATGAAATATTATTTGGAATTACAATGAAGAATAAATCATTTTTAACATCATCACTAATAAAAAACTGAATTTTGTTGGAGTTCCAACTTTATTGTCATTCGTTGAAACATTACTAACTTGGACTTCTAGGCATAGAAATACAGATTTTGTAGGCATAGAAAATCACTCCAACAAACTCCAACGCATTGGTTAGGTTTATTGGAAATATTTTGGAAAAAATAATTGTTGGAGTTTATTTTCGTTGGTGATTGTTTTGTATGAATAGAAGAAAAAATATTGTAATACAAACAAGACTAGAAAAAAGACTTAATACAATCTAGGAATCTAATAAATACGTGATACAATTATCAAATTATTATATCAATTTTATACAACAATATTATCTAGATGAATTTGAATTTTCTGTAACAGTACAAAATTTTTATGTAGGAAATAAAATTTGCATTCTATTGCAGTCATAGTATAGCCTGGTTAGTATTCGGGGTTTCCAACCCTGTGACGCGGGTTCGAATCCCGCTGACTGCATTTTTCAATTCTTATAAGAACCAATTTTTAGGTCTACTTTTAGATACCATTGTGAAACTTGGAACAAAAAAAATTGCAATGGAGAGAATGGAAATTCTTATCGAAAATGCAATTAGTAATGCAAGGATAAATCCTGAACTTTCTCAGAGGCAAGCATCTATTGCTAGAAGAATTAGCACCAGACATAAAATTAGAATGCCATATTATCTTAGAATGGTTTTCTGTAAAAAATGTAAATCCTTTATTGCACCTGGAATAAATTCTAGAATTCGTTTAGGTAGGGCGTCAGTCAAGTCGATCAGAATTTCTTGTAACTTGTGTGGGCATACTTATCGTAAAATTATATCTCAATGATTTATAAGACGATTATCGAGTTTTTCACTCTATGGCAAAGGTATACGATGTACCCGCAGATGTATTGATAGAAAGACTATCTTCAGCATTAAAGAATGAAGATATTCCTGCACCTTCATGGACTCCATTTGTTAAAACTGGAGCTCATGCAGATAAACCTCCACAAAATAGAGAATGGTGGCATACAAGATGTGCTTCAATTTTGAGAAAAATTTACCTTAATGGTCCAATTGGAATTAATGCTTTAAGAAATGATTATGGCGGTGGTAAACCTTCTGGATATGGCGCTGCACATCATAAAGATGCTAGTGGTGCAATTATTAGAAATGCAATTCAAGGACTAGAAAAACTTGGCTATTTAGAAAAAGTTGAGAAGAAAGGCCGTATAGTTTCTAAACAAGGAATGCAAAAACTTGATAGACTATCAACAGAAATTCTTAAAGAACTAATTGTTGAAAACCCACAACTAAAAGTATATTCTTAGATTAAAAATGGATTTTCCAGATTCTAACGAACAACCACCTATCGATAACACTAATCATGAATTAGCTGCACAAAAAGAGCAAATTCTAAAGCAAGTTCTAACCCCTGAAGCTCGAAGTAGACTAAACAATATCAAAATGGTGAAACCTGAGTTATCTGATATGGTTGAACAATATTTGATCGGTATGGCAACTCAAGGAAAGTTACCTGGCCAAATTAGTGACGATCAATTAAAGCAAATTTTACTCTCTACACAGCAACCAAAACGTGATTTTAAGATAAATCGAGTATAAATCAGAAAAAATTTAAATTTAGAAACAATTTTCGTTAACTCATGAAAGCCGTTGTATACAATGAATATGCACCAGATGATAATTATGCTAAAATCCTCAAAGTCCAGGATATAGATGAACCAAAACCAAAGTCAGATGAGGTAATTTTTACCAATAAAGCATCTGCCCTAAATTATAATGATATTTGGGGAATGAGAGGAGTGCCAGTTGCAGTTCCTCTTCCACACGTTTCTGGTTCTGATGTAGCTGGAGATGTAATAGCCGTAGGTGAAGATGTAACAAATTTCAAAGTTGGAGATCGAGTAGTTTCTCATTCTAATCTTTCATGCAGAGTTTGTAAAGCATGTACTGATGGAAGAGAATTTGATTGTGTGAAAAGACAAGTTTGGGGTTTCCAAACTGGACCTTTATGGGGAGCATACTCTGAACAAATACATTTACCAGAAGTTAATGTTTCAAAAATTCCTGAAGGAGTTTCATATGATGATGCAGCTGCTGCATCCATGACACTTCTTACTTCCTGGCACATGTTGGTAGGAAGAGCAAAAATCACTCCAGGTCAAACAGTACTCATTATGGGTGGTGGTTCTGGAGTTGGAAGTTTTGGAATTCAAATCGCAAAATTATACAACTGTGATGTTATTGCAACTGCAAGTCCAGACAAACTAGATAAATGTAAAGAATTGGGTGCTGATTATGCAGTTGATCATAGACAACCCGATTGGAGTAAAGAAGTCTTTAAAATTTCAAAAGAAATAGCAAAAACAAAAGGTGAAGCACCTGGAATTGATATTGCATTTGATCATATTGGTCAAACCCACTTCAACAAACAATTACAGTTGTTAAAGTATGGTTCATCACTTGTTTCATGTGGTGCTACAACAGGGTATGATGCACAGATAGATCTTAGACACATATTCTTTAAGGGAATTAACGTCTTAGGTTCAACACAAGGAACTAAAGCTGAACTTGATCAAGGTCTCTATTGGATGGGTCAAGGTAAGATTAAAGCTGCAATTGACTCAACTTATACATTTGAGCAAGCAGCAGAAGCACACACAAAGATGTTAACCGGTAAGGGACTCTTTGGTAAAATCTTACTAAAGCCTGAAGGCGCTTAGTCATTTAATGACTCAGCTCTTCCGTAGTCTCATTTTTGTACCTGGAAATAATTCCAGATTCTTAGAAAAAGCTAAGAACCTTCAATCTGACATTGTTTGTTTTGATTTAGAAGACTCTGTTCCAGATAATGAAAAATCTAATGCTAGAAAACTAATCAAAACTGCATTAAAATCTAGAAAACTATACAAATCTTCAATTTTTGTTAGAACAAACTCTCCAAGTTCTGGAAAAATTCCAACTGATCTTAAAGAAATTGTACAAAAAGGAGTTGATGGAATTGTAATCCCCAAAGTAAATAATATTAAAGAAATGAAAAAAATTGATAAAATTCTTTATAGCTTGGAAAAAACTCGAAAACTAAAACCGATCCTAATTATTCCATCAATTGAATCTGCAGAAGGTGTTGTAAACACGTATGAAATTGCATCTTTTGGAAAGAGAGTGCCTGCCGTGGTTTTTGGAGTTTTTGATTTATTGAATGATTTGGGTGTTGAATATACTAAAGATTCTGAAGGCGAAAAATATTCTAGAAGAAAAATATCTGTAGATGCTCATGCAGCAGGAATTGCAGTCATTGATGCTATTTGGCAAGATCTCAAAGATCCTAAGGGATTAGAAAAAGATTGTAAATTAGGAAAAAGTCTAGGTTATACAGGAAAAAGTATCATACATCCTGATCAAATTCCAGTTGTACACAAATTATTTCATCCAAACAAAAGTGAGATATCTTGGGCTGAAAAAGTATGCAAAATTTATCTTGAATCCACAAAGAAAGGTAAAGGTGCTACTACTGTTGATGGGAAAATGATTGATGAAGTACATTTCAAACAAGCAAAAGCTCTCCTAAATCTTGTAAAATAATATTTTTTCCTACTAAAACTACTCAAATGATTCTAAAATTATTTTCATACTAGTACTCTTTTCAAACATTTTTTCGTTTACCATTCCGATTACTAGGATTTTATCTTTTTTTATATCTAATTTTATTTCTTCAAAAACACATTGTAGTTTGGATATTTTTTTACTTTCGCTCAGTACTTTTCCAGATTCAATAATTAATCCATGAAGTATTAAATTTTCAATTTTTCTATAGCCAGATGTTTTAGGAACTTTAGATTCTTTCAAAATTTCCGGTATAGTATATTCATTTTCTAAAAGAACAGAAATGATTTTCCTTGTTTCAACTTCCCCAAATAATTCTAAAATTAAATCCCTTAAATCATGATTAATAATTGTCACTAAAAATTTATCATCTCTTTTTTTTATTTTAAGAATTTTATTAATACAATCTTTTTCAAATTTCTTTACATCCAATCTTGAATTTTTTCTAAGAATACTTGAAAATTTATGAAAATGTTCAATTGATAGTTTGATTGACATTCCATGTTCTAAAAATAATTCCCGTTCAGTGGCCCTTAGAATTTCCAAATCTAGATATTTTTTAATCTCAGATGATAGTGCAGATGCAATCAATCTATCAATACCACCCATACAAAAATTGTAAATGATGGAAAATATTAAAGCACTGCTCTTTGTAATATGACTAGATATGCCTAAATCTGTAATAGTAATTGATGATGATGAAGACACTGTTAGATTATTCAGTGAATTCCTTGAAGAAAATGAGATTAATGTAATTGGTAATGGATTTGATGGTGTTACTGCAGTTAAATTATTCAAAGAAACAAAACCTGATGTTGTGTTAATTGATCTAAATATGCCAAATGGAAGTGGATTTTATGCAATTAAAAAAATTCAAGATATTGATCCCAAAGCACGAATAATTGCTGTAACTGCTGATGGAAGTTTTGCGACTGAAGAAAAATTAGAAAAACTAAACATTCCTCTAATTCAAAAACCATTCAAAATGGATCAAGTAATTTCTATCATTCAAAACTAAAATCATTTTTTTACTTAAGATCAATTTTGACAGTCATTGATCTGTAATCACTTCTAGCTAAAGCTTACATTTTTCATGAGCATGTGGTTTCATGTAATATTTCAATTAAAATCCCATTTTTGGAACTTTTCATATAATGTTATATTGTAAAATTCATACAAAATTGATGATATCGATGAGTAAACGCGTAACAATCATGATTGATGAAGATCTTGATAAAAAACTTCGACTACGTCAAGCCAAACTAATTCAGCAAGAACAGGCATCATATAGTTATTCTAAAGTTTTGAATGAAACCCTTCGTAAAGTTTTAAAATAATTATTTCATTTCTTTAAAATTAATTTTAATTAGAATAGGTTAAAGAATAATGAATTTCCAATAATAGTATATGGTTGATCTCCTTGATCCTTCAAATGTAATTACTAGATTGTTTAATGCTGAAAAATATGATGAAATGTATAATTATTGTAAGAATCTACTTGAAAAAATCCCAAATGATATGGTGGCACTACAAAATATTTCATTATCTTTAATTTATTTAAAAAAATACGATGAATCTATTCAATATTGTGATAAAGTTCTAAAAATTAAAAATTCCGATATTTATGCATTAAAAAATAAGATTTTCGCACTAGAAAATTTAAAACAATATGAACAAGTTTTGGAATTGTGCCAACAAATCCTTTCAACTAATCCAAAAGACATATGGGTTCTAAACAGTATGGGGCTATCCCTTAATGAACTAAGTCGTCATCAAGAAGCTCTTGAGTGCTATAACACATCTCTTCTAATTGATCCTAATGATATTACTGCATTAATGAATAAGGCTATTTCTCTTAGTCATCTGGGAAATTATCAAGATGCCATTGACTATTATGATAAAGCACAAACAATTGATTCTAAATTAAAAGAATTATCTCTGGCAAAATCTCACCTGTATGAAAAATTGGGGCTGACTGATAATGCATTTTTAGCTGCACAGGGAATTCTTAACAAAGATATGGAAAAAATAAAAAATGATGCTAAAGAAAACAATTGCTCTGTTTTCCATCAATTTTGTGATGATGAATTTGAACAATCAAATTGACTAAACCCAAATAACTTCATTCTAGTCACGATTTCAGAATAAAACTTGTCTCAAATAGAAATATTTCACAATATTTGATATTTTTTTAACCATGAATTTTTTAATCTTAAAAATACTTTATTGATGATATATAACCCTGAAACTTGTTTGTGAATATTGTTGTAATAATTTTGAAGGTAAAAATGAAAAATTCTGTAGTAATACATGTAGATATTCCCACATTTCTTCAATAGAAAAACGAGTACGTGACGCGGTAGAAAATGATCCTAGTCATACTGATAAATTAAGTAGAAAATAGTCATTCTCATTAAAATTAATCCGTATATCTATATGAAGAATTTTATACACAATATTCATAGTTGATCCATGTTTACAGGAATTGTTGAAGGAATTGGTAAAGTAGAAAAAATTTCTAAAAATACTAAAAACCGTAGTGCTATTCAAATGACTGTAAATTTAGGAAAATATGGAAAGGGATTAAAAATTGGACAAAGTGTTGCATTAAATGGAGTTTGTCTTACCGCAACAAAACTTTCTAAATCTAGTTGTATTTTTGAAATGATTGAGGAAACTACTAAAAAAACTGATCTTGGAAATTTAAAAGTTGGAGGAATTGTAAATATTGAACGTAGTTTGAAAGCTGGTGAACGTTTAGAGGGACATTTTGTTTTGGGTCATGTTGATGGTGTAGGAATAATTAAAAAAATTGTAAAAAAACCTAAAGAAGTACAAGTATGGTTTAATGTTCCTAAAAAATTGTCCAAATATGTTGTGAAAAAGGGTTCTATTGCAATTGATGGAATTAGTTTAACAGTTGTTAATGTTAAAAATTCTCTTGCATCAGTTTCATTAATTCCACATACTATTGATGTAACAAATTTTCAAACTAAAAAGATAGGCGACAAAGTTAATATTGAAACTGACATTCTTGGAAAATACATTCTAAAATAAAGCCAATTATCTACAATTTTAGTGGTAATTACTATTTTTTTAGTAAACTTTATAATTAGATTATGAAGTTTTTCCATATGTCACTTGAATCTGCACTGCAATCATTGAAATGTGGTGAATTTGTTTTGTTGTTTGATTCAGCAGGTAGAGAAAATGAAATTGATATGGTAGTAGCTGCAGAATTTGTCACACCTGAACATATAGCCCGAATGCGTCAAAATGCTGGTGGATTATTATGCATTGCAATTGATAATAATTTTGCAACGTCACTCGAGTTACAATACATGCATGAAATTCTTTCAGAATCATCAATTTCCAATAAAGAAATGATAATGGGATTGACACCATATGGCGATCATCCTACTTTTTCATTGTCTGTAAATCATTATCAAACATACACTGGAATTACCGATAAAGATAGATCTTTAACAATTAGTGAAATGGCTAAAATCTATAATGTTGAAAATAAACAGAAAAAGTTTGCTTCTTCTTTTAAAACTCCAGGACATGTTCCATTGTTAATTGCATCCAAAGGTTTGTTAGCTGCACGCCAAGGACATACAGAAATGTCCGTTTATTTAGCTCAAGTTGCAGGTTTAACGCCTGTTACTGCAATTTGTGAAATGATGGATGCTGAAACTTATGCTGCCCTATCTGTTGATAAGGCTGAAAAATTTGCAAAACAAAATGGAATTCCATTAATTGATGGAAAAGAATTATTAGAATATGCTAAGGTGAATTAATTTTGAATATTGCCATAGTATTTTCGGAATTTAATGAGGAAGTGACGTCTAGGATGCTTTCTATAGCTAAAGAAAAAGCAGAATTATTGAAATTAAAAATTACTCATACTTGTATGGTTCCAGGAGCCTATGATATGCCTATAATTGTTGATGCACTATTGAACAAAAAAGATGTTGATGCTGTAGTCACCTTAGGTGCTATCATTAAGGGTCAAACAAAACACGATGAAGTTATCTCTCATGCAGCGGCACAAGCCTTGACTAATCTGTCACTAAAATACGAAAAACCAGTTTCTTTAGGAATTTCAGGTCCTGGAATGCAGGAAAGACATGCTTATGCTAGAATTAGACCTGTTGCAGAACGTGCAGTAGAAGCTGTTGTAAAAATCTCTGAAGAACTAAAAAGGATTCAAAAATGATTCAATTAAGTATTTTAAAAATCACTGAATATGGTCCTTGGACACTAACATTAGGTAGTGATAGAGAACATGAACTTCAAATGCTACAGGCATCACTCTACAAGGAAGTTCAAAAATTATTTTCTGATAAAAGTTGTATGGTATTTCTCAATCGGGCTGATGAATTTTTTGTTGTCTCAAATGGCCTTACTTTGGAGGATCATATTCAAATCCAAAAAATTCTTGAAAAATCATTTGATGTTGGACTAACAATTTCAATTGGTTTTGGAAGTACTCCATTTGAAGCAAATTTGAAAGCATATGAAGGAAAGAAAAATAAAATTATTTTAAACACAGAACATAATATTTTTGGATTTGTACACGATACAACTGATTCAGAAATTTCAATAATGCATTTAGACGTAGATGATCTTACTTCTAGAAGGAAAACAGATTCTCCTTATGAAATTTCATCAATAATTTTTGAATTATATTCTAAAATGTCAAAATATTTTCTAGAAAAAAACTCTCTTACATTTTTTATGGGTGGTGATAATTTTATGGTAGTAGCAAATAATGAAGCAAAGAATTCTGTACAAGATTTCATCAATATTGTAAAAAATAATGATCAAATTTCTTTGAATTGTGGAATAGGTAATGCAAAATCTGGAAGAGAGGCTGTAAAATTAGCCACACAATCACTTGATACTATAAGAGAAATTCGAGATTCAGGCAAGGAAAAACCTGAAGTTTATGAATTATCATGTTAATTAAAAATATCAGTGTTTTAGCAGGTCAAAATTTAGATTTTATTTCGAATACTGACATCCAAATTAAAAATGATAAATTTAAAAAAATATATTCAAAAATTAAACCAATAATAAAAGAAGAAACTCTAGACTGTGAAGGATTATTAATAATACCTGGATTTATAAATGCTCATACGCATATTGGGGATTCTATTGGAAAAGATATTTCTTTAAACAATACAGTTGATGAAAAAATCCATCCAGTCTTTGGAGCAAAATCAAAAATCCTCAAAAATACATCAAATGAAATTTTAGGAAATTTTATGAAAAATACGTGTTATTCAATGCTTAGAAAAGGAGTTACTACTTTTGTTGATTTTAGAGAAGGTGGATTAGATGGTGTGATTTTATTAAAAAAAGTTCTAAAAGATATTCCATTACGCTCAATAATTTTAGGTAGAATGGAATTATACCATGATGCCAAAAACATTAAAAAAAATTCAGTATTCCCAAGCACAAAGTCTTATGAATTAACAAAATTACTCAAAAAATGTGATGGTATTGGTGTTAGTGGTGCCAATGAAAATAGTAATGCTGTATTGAACTATTATTCAAAAACATCAAAGATTAGAGCAATTCATTCTGCTGAAACTAAACAAAGTATTACTCAATCAAAAAAAATAACTGGAAAATCTGAAATCATTCGAGCTTTAGCTCTGAAACCTGATTTTTTAGTTCATATGACATATGCTTCAAAATCTGATCTCAAAATAGCGTCTAAAAAAACAAGAGGTATTGTAATTTGCCCTAGAGCAAATTCTTCACTTGCTGAAGGAATTCCTGATATTGATTTAATGCAAAAAGCAGGTTGTATACTGGCTTTAGGCACAGATAATGTGATGATAAACTCTCCTGATATGTTTAGAGAAATGGATTTTATTTGGAAAGTAACTATGGGGTTACACAAAAAAAGAATTGACGCGAAAGAAATTCTTAAAATGGCAACAGTAAATGGTGGAAAAATTTTAAATAAAAATATTGGAAGTATTGAATCTGGAAAAATTGCTGATTGTATATTCTTAGATAAACATGCATTAGATTTAGAACCAATGCATGATCCACATGCATCAATTGTACATAGAGCATCTGAATCTGCAATCAAGGCAGTAATGATTGGAGGGAAAATAGTATATGGAAAAATATAAGCCGTATGTAATTTTAAGTGCAGCAATATCTGTTGATGGAAAAATTGCTACTCGAACAGGTGACTCAAAACTTTCTTCAAAACAAGATTTTCATAGATTGCACAAACTAAGAACTAAAGTAGATGGAATAATTATTGGAAAAAATACACTAGTTCAAGATGATCCTTTGTTAACTGTACGATATACTAAAGAGAAAAATCCTATTAGAATAATATTGGATTCTAAAGGTGATATTTCTATAAAATCAAAAATTCTACAGACATGTAATAATATTCCAACCATAATAGCTGTATCAAAAAACATTACAAAATCAAATCTACAAAAATTAAACAAATTTCCAGTTGAAGTAATTATTACTGGAGAAAAGTCAGTAAATATAAAATCACTATTGAAAAAACTTTCAGAGAAAAAAATTGAAACAATATTAGTTGAAGGTGGTGGAACTGTAAATTGGGAATTTATAAAACAAAATCTTTTTGATGAATTAATTGTTACCCTTTCTCCGTTTGTAATTGGAGGAACTGATTCGATATCTTTTATTCAAGGTAGTGGATTTGATAAAATTTCCAAATCTCCTAATCTTCAACTCAAATCTGTCAAGAGGCTCAAAAACCATCTTGTGTTGAATTATCTAAAAGTGTAAGTTATTATACTTTCTTTGAAATAAAATTACAAGAAATTGGCAATAAAAAAGAAAACTACAACAAAAAAGAAAGCAGCTCCAAAAAAGAAAGCAACCAAATCAAAATCTAAAAAACCAGCATTTGGTGGATATGCAATTAGTTTTGCAGGACGTTCTGAAACAGTAGAACAAGTCTTTGGTAAGAAACCAATTGCACCAAGTGAGATGACTAAAAAGATTTGGGCATTTGTAAAATCAAATAGCCTTTCTAATCGTTAAATCCACATGTTAACGAATCATCGTTAACTAATTTCTATCTTTTAATTATTTTTCTAAAATGAATAAGGTATAGATATTGGATTTAATTTTAATAAAATATGTCCACTACATCATTAAGACGCGATCATGAATTAATAGAAAAAGTCATCAAAGCAATGGAATCTACTATTCAATTACTTAATGATGGTAAACAAATCCCTGAATCAATACTATTACCCGTAATTGATTTTTCAAAAAACTTTACAGATGTCTGTCATCATAGTAAAGAAGAAAAATCACTATTTCCTGCTTTAGAGCAAGCTGGTTTGCCTACTAACATGGGACCTATTGCAATGATGTTAATTGATCATCAACGTTCACGAGAAATCGGTGCTGAAATGGAAGTGTCAGCAAAAAATTACCTTTCATCTGGTGATCCGACAAAATTGGTTAGTGATATGCAACAATATGTTGAACATATCACTGAGCATTTATGGAAAGAGAATAATAAATTATTCATGATGGCAGAAGCAAGATTACAATATGTTTCTGAAAAAGTTGACAAGGAACTTACTGAAATTGAAAAATCAAAACTTGATGAGATTGGTAAAACAAGAGATCATTATGAACAATTAGCTGAAAATCTCACAAAAGATGTCTCTGAACAAGGAAGTTAATTTTGTCTTACAGCATATTTGGTCAAGTAACAACAGTAAGAAAATTTACTACTGGTGATATTGAAATTGATTTTTATCATGAAGAAGAATTAACCACATATCGCTATTCTTCTGATCCAAGTAGATTGGGAAATTTTCCTAAAGAATTAATTGAAATTTTAGTTCCCACTTTAGCTACTGATACCTGTATTGAGATATTCTTTGGCGATGATGGTAATCCAACACATGTTGAATTAGAGGAATGTGATGATGAGGATGATGATTCAGAAGAAGATGATGAATTTGATGATTCAGAGGAATAATCTTCTTTTATTCAAATAATTTACTCTACGTAGTGATGATGTGTTAAATTATCATAAAATCTAACTGATTTCAAATTTACAAATTCTAACATACCATATCTTGATAATTCTCTTCCAAATCCACTATGTTTTATTCCTCCAAATGGAATTCGTGGGTCTGAAATTACCACATTGTTGACACTCACTATTCCAGATTCTATACGTCTAGACATTTTATCTGCTTTAGCAAGATCTTTTGTCCAAATACTTGCACCAAGACCAAATTCACTTTCATTAGCTAATTTCACTGCCTCACTTTCATTTTCAACAATTGTGATTGGAGCTACTGGCCCAAAAGTTTCCTCTTGTGCTATTCTCATATTTGATTTGACATTTCTAAGAATTGTTGGTTTGTAGAAGAATCCTTTTCCATCTATTTCAGATCCTCCTAGAAGAATTTCTGCACCTTTTTCTTTTGCATCTTCAACTATTCCAGAAATTGTTTCTAAACCGTCTTTACTTGATAATGGCCCAACATCTGTTTCAATCGACATAGGATTTCCTACTTTGAGCTGAGATGCTTTTTTAATAAATAATTCAATAAATTCGTCTGCAATATTTTTTCCAACAAAAAATCTTTTTGATGCAACACAACTTTGACCACAATTGATGAATCTACCTTTAACTGCACCCTCTGCTGCATTTTCAATAATTGCATCATCTAATACTATGAAAGGATCACTTCCACCTAATTCTAAAACACATTTCTTCAAGTTCTTTGCTGCTCTTTCACCTACTTTTGCCCCTGCATTGGTACTACCAGTAAAGGTTACAGCATTAACATCTGAGTCTATAAGATGATTTGCAGATTCCACGCTTCCAACAACAGTTTGAAAAATTCCATCAGGTATTCCAGATTCAGTAAATGCTTTTTCAATTTCAATACCTGATTGCATTGTAACTCTAGATGGCTTCATAACAATCACATTTCCAGCCATTAGACAAGGAGCTGCAAATCTTAATGCTTGCCAATAAGGAAAATTCCATGGCATAATTGAGCCTATAACCCCAAGTGGTTCAAAAGTTAGAAAACTCTTTCTTGCATCTGTGTTCAATACTTCATCAGAAAGAAAACTATCTCCATGATCTGCATAAAATTCTAAAGCCCATGCACATTTTTCAATCTCTCCAATTGATTCTTTGAGCGGTTTACCCATTTCAGATGTTGCCACTGTTGCTAGTCTTGTTTTGTTTTTCTTTAGATATTCAACTAAATTGTAAATGTAACTTCTGCGTTTCTCATAATCTTTCTTCCATTCAGGATATGCTCTTTTTGCTTTTCCTACCAAATCAAATACTTGATTTTTATCCATTGCAGAAAATGTATTAATTTCTTCTCCGGTAGCTGGATTTACTGTAGATATTTGACTCAAGGATATTCGGATGATTTTCTCCTATTTATTCTAGTAACCTATTTTTCAAATTTTCTATTTAATATAATTTCAAAAATAAATCAAAAAGTTTGTTGCATATCTTTTTTGATCTCATCAATTTTCTTTTGATATGCTTTTTTAGATTTATCATTCTTTTTTAGATTCAAGACATTCTGACATGATGGGCATTTGAACATTCCATCAAGAGCATTTTCAAATGTTACCCTAGGACAATCTTCATTTCCACAATGATAGAAATCTGAAGCATTTTCATAATCTAATCTTTGTTGTAATCTTTCATCAATTTTCTTTTTTTGATTTTCAATAAAATGTTCTACTTCTTCTCTTCTAGTTCTCCATCTATAGACAAACCATCCTTTTCTTTCATCTTTGACTCTGATACCCGTAATTAGAGATTTCCCAAATAGATCATACAATACTTTTCTTACCATATTGATTCTGAGACCTGTAGAACTAGCAATTTCTTCATCAGTAGCATCTTCGGCTTTTAGAAGAGATCTTGCTACTTTGAGATATTCATCTCCTCCAATCATTGAAGCAATTCTAACAAAAGGATCCTCGTATTTGTCTACCAACTCTAATGACTCCTGATTTTCTACTATTAATCCCTTGTTTCTTTTACTTGCACATTTTTACCATTTTTGGTAGGAATGATCTTTCTTTTTGCATTGGGAAACTCTTTTTCAAATTGTTTGCCTTTTTGTATTCGATCTAAAAGAATTGCTAAAGCACTAATCTCTGAATGAGGTTGACTTCCAACACCAATATTGTAATCTGCTAATTCATAAATCTCTCTTGGAACTTTTTCAGCTCCTACAACAACTAATAGATTTTCTTCGTCTTGAATTTTTTCTTGAGCCTCATTGATACTTTCACCATACATTGAAAGATGAACAATTTTGAATCCTTCATCTTTCTTCTTTTTTACAATTGGTTTCCATTTTTCAATAAATTCTATCTCAAAATTTCCTCCCCATGTATTGTTAATTTTTTCAATAGTATCCTTAATTTCTGGATTTATCTCTGTCATGTAAATTCGCTCTGCACCAAATCCTCGAGAAACTAGTGCAACATGTGTTGTTACTCTATCATCTCTTACTAGACGTTGTCCAATTCTTACTACTTCAATTACCAAATGTTTTTTCAGCTCCTTCCCATGCATTATTTTTTGGTTTATGAAAACCCTGATTTTCTATAATTTCTTTAATTAATTCTTTTAATTGCGTGATATTTTTTCCAGTTTTTGCTGAAACTGAAACTAGTTTTTTATTTTCAGTTAAATTAAGAAATTCTATTTTTCGTTTAATTTCTTCATCTTTTAATAAATCTGATTTATTTAGAGCGTAAACTACTTTGTCTTGTTGTACACCTAATTCACTTAGAGTTCTCATACAGCTAGAAAATTTCTTTTTTAATTCTGTAATTGAATCATTAATGTCAATTACAAGAATAATTACATCAGTATGTGTCAATTCTTCTAATGTTGATTTGAATGCATCAATCATGTAGGCTGGTAATTTACTGATAAAGCCAACTGTATCTGCAATCAAAAATGGTTCTTGATTAATCATTAATCTTCGGGTAGTTGTAGTAAGAGTTGTGAACAACTCTTTACTTTGAGTTCTTGTTTCACCTGTTGTTTTGTTAAATAATGTAGTTTTTCCTGCAGAAGTGTATCCTGCAAGTGATATTGTCTTGAATCCCATTCTCTTTCTTCCTTGCCTGTGAAGTTCTCTTTGTTTTCCAGCTTTTTCAAGCTTGGATCTTATTGTTTGCATTCTATGTTTGATATCATTATAATACACATCTACTTCGAATTTTCCTATTCCCATAAATCCTGGCTGTTCTCCCAAGTTTGCAAGTCTAACTTTTTCTTTAGCTCTTGCCATTTCATATCTCAACTGTGCTAATTTCACTTGTAATTTTGATTCTGCACTTGATGCTCTACTTTCAAAAATCTCAAGAATCAGTGCTTCTCTATCTAATACTTCTCTATGTAACACAGTTGCAAGATTATAGTTTTGACTTGGTTTTAGAATCTCATCATATATGATGACATCTGGTCTTAGTTTGTCAGATATTTCTTCTAATTGTTCTACTACTCCTCCACTAATACCATATTTTGGTTTCTGGAGAAAATTTTGTTTGATTATGTGGACTACTTCATATCCTGCAGCATCACATAGTCCTTTTGCTTCATTAATGGCATCCTCTTGATCATATGTGATTAAAATTGCAGAATTCATTCTAATTCATTTTTCTAATTGAATCTAAGATAATTGTATTGGACATTATTTGGAAATTAATCAGATTTTTTTAGTGTTTTTTCTATATTCATATTCAAAACTATTTCAGCTATATCACTAGCATATTCAGCAACTCTTCTAATATTCTCAGTCATTCTTCTTACTCTGTAGATTTCCTCATCATCTTTTAGTGATTTTGATGCATCTCTGACTTTTTTCTCAAATTTTGATATTTCATCAATTTTTGTAATTGTCTTTTCAGCCTGATTATAGTCTTCTTTGAATAATGCAAGACATGAATCGTCTAAAACAGACAAGCAAAATTCATTCATTTCTTGTAATTTTTGTAAAATCTCTTTTTTCACAGGTTTTTTAAATTCAATCAGATCTTTTGCTATGAATGCAGCATGATCACCGGTTCTCTCTATATTTTTCACAACTAGTCTGTATCCTAAACAATTCCTGGCATTTCTGAAACCCATCTCTTTTAACATATGTTCATTTTGAATTGCAATTTTCAATTGTCGAATAATGTAAAATCCAAATCTGTCCACTTCATCATCTGTATTGATTACTTCTTGTGCTAATTCTAAATTATTTTCTTTAACTGCCAAGATTGCATCACTTGACATTGACTTTGCTAAGTGAATCATTCGTTTGAAAGCGCCATCTACTGATAATTCTAATAAATTGACAAGTACCTGAACTATAATTCCACCACTTGAATCGGCAATTATTTCTGAACCCATTAGCATTCGTTTTACAGCTTCTTTTACTGTGTTTCTTTGATGAGCACTTAATCTACCATTTTTAGGTTTTACATTAATTGTCTTGAATCCTAAAAAGTATAATGAAATTAATTTTCTAACAATTGAAGATGCTTCTTCCTCTCCATCAATTTCAATTACGGCATCTTCTTTTTTCTGAGTTCTAGATTCAAATTTTGGTGGATATAGTTCCAATGTTGATGAACCTTTTCTAACCATTCTGATTTGATCTCCTTGTTTAAGACCCAATTCCATAATCCATTGTTTTGGTAATGAAACTATGTATGATGATTTTCCAGTAAACTGAATTTTTCGAGTTTCTCCTCCATCTTCCATGATCTAAAGGGAAAATTCTTTTCTATATAGATTGATCTTTATGGTATAGACTAGCATTCAACTAATATTTAGAACCGATTTTACTATGCGTATGGATCATATCCTTAAACTTCAGCAAACTCTAGATGCATTATTTGGAAGTGGTACATCAAAATCATTACCAAAAGATGCTGAAATGACATTTTCACGAAAAACTGGTAGAATAAGAACAGTTTCACACAAAGGAAAATTACTATGCACTTTACGGATTGATGGTAGTTTGGCCATTAGTACTCATTTTGCTCAGACATTACTGAAGAATAAAAAATTCAAAGAAAATTGTATTGAGATAAATGCAGATGCTGCTCCCTTTGTAGAACAGGGAAGATCAGTTTTTTGTAAACATGTAGTATCATGTGGGAAAAATGTACGTATTGCTGCAGATACTCCGGTTCTGTTTAAAAATCAAATAATAGCTGTTGGAAGAGCAATACTATCTTCAGAAATGATATCTGATTTTGATAGAGGGGTAGCCATCAAAGTCAGAGATAGTTTAAAAAGTCGTAGTGAGGAAATAAAATCATGATGCGAGGAGGAGGAAACCGCGAAATGCGAAGAATGATGGATAAGATGGGTCTAGATATGAATGAATTATCTAATGTTCAAGAAGTAATAATTAAAACTGATAAAAAAGAAATCATCATTTCAAAACCTTCAGTTACTGAAATGAAGGCAAAAGATAATTCAATTTTTACAGTAACTGCTGATAGTTATGAAGAAAGAGAATTAGAAGTTCCAATTTTCTCAGAAGAAGATATCCAGTTAGTTAGTCAACAAGCTGGAGTTGATGAGGAAAAGGCAAAAAGTGCTTTAGAAGAAGCCGAAGGTGATTTAGCAAGAGCAATATTGCTTTTAACTACAGGATAATGTTCAAAATTCCTCGTTTTTGTGCCTAAAAATGAATGATTTAAGTAATGGAATTATCAGATTTGGTGTATAATGAGTAGTATGGCTGAATCCAAAGTAACGGGAATTATCAAGTCTCTAAATGCTTTGGAAGATGATCTAGATACCTTAACTAGTAAAGTTGGAGATATGAAAAAACAATTATCCATTAAGAGCCAATCTGAAATTGATAATTTATTAGAAAAAACTAGAGAAATGGCTACTAAAGAGGCTGAGGTAATAATTAGCGCATCAAAAGAAAAGGCAACTGCTGAATCTGCAAAAATTGCCCAAGAAGGGGATGCAAAATTGTCTGAAATTCAATCTAATATTGATACTAATTTTGATGAAGCAGTCAAACATGTAGTGTCAACTGTTTTGAAGGCATAGACCTTAAATCTAATATTTCATTCCATTAATTATAGATCCCTTACAAAATTACCGTATTGGACTTGCAACTACTTATGGTAAACCATACTATAGATTTTCAACTTATCTAAAATTTCTAAATCTCTCCTTTGATTCAATACTTCCTGAAGAAATCCTAGATTATGATGGCAATTTGGTATTTACTACAAGAGAAGAGTCACCTAAGCAATGCACAAAAATTTTACTTCATGAAGATATTCTAGAACATCATCCTACTGTAATCAGAGGTATGATGATACAAAAATTGAGTTTTAATTTTGAAGAAGAAAATCTAATTCTGGGAGTTGATCCTGGCCAAAGAATGGGATTATCAATTTTTTATTATGGTGTGGAAATTGAGAGTTCAGTTCATACTTCAATTGAAGAATTAGTTTTTCACATAATAGGAATTTTAGGAGGTCTTAGGGCAAAAAGAAAAATTCTAAAAATTGGAGATGGAAATATGAAAATTGCAAAACAAATCGTCACAATGTTAAATTTGAAATTTTGTTCATCTTTTGAATTAGAATTTGTAGATGAAAGCAAAACCAGTTTAAAAATTAAAAATTTCAATCAAAGAGGAAAACGTGATATGCTTTCTGCAAAATATATTTCTCAACGAGAAGGATATAGACAATCTATTCTTCCATTATCTATCACTGGTTAGTATTTTCATCATTTTATTGGAAAAATTCTAATTTATTCAAAATCCTTTTACATTATCACGTATCAATAACGATGAAAGTATGAAAATATTATGAATTTTCATAAATTTCTTCTAAAAATTTGAAATTTTTTGTTAAACATCTATATTGTAACATGTTATTATTTCAAAAAATTGAATTTTAGAATTAGCTATACATATTTATTGTTGTTTTTTGGTTTTTATTTGAAAATAATTATTTTGATCGGTTTAAAATATAGAAAATTTTCAACTTTCTAATTGATTTAGTATGGATTTTATCGATCTATGCTTATATAGTTATAAAATCTATAATGTAATACCAAGATGACTTGTAAAGGAATTTGTGTTAGATATAAGGCTCAAAAGCCTGTTGGCACTGGAAGATATGCTTCTGGACAACGTCGATGCCAGATTTGTGAAATATTCATCAAATGGGAAGGACTTTGGTGTCCATGTTGTGGATATAGATTAAGAACAAAACCACGTAATTTGAAATACAAAGCAAAATTGCGAGCTAGAGTTGAGGCTGATTCTATGGAAGCTGCAGCAGCTACTGAAATTGAATCAGAAGTTCCAGAAGTAACTGTTAAAGCAAAATCTAAATCAAAAGCTAAAACTGCTAAATCAAAAACAACAAAATCTAAAACTAAGGAAAAAACTCCATGCAAACACTGTGAAAAACTCTTTGTTTATCCAGACAAACATGAGAAGAATTGCAAGAAGAACCCTGAAGTTGTAGATTCCCAGAAGAGTGAATCAATAGCAATAAAAGCATAAGACTCGTTCGTAGCTTGTTGACCTCTCCAAATGGATTTTTCCAGAAAATGGTAAATTTGGAGAGTCGAAGTTTTTCTTTACAAATTCAAAAATTTGAAAATGGTTATTTTATTTCAGTAACTGAAGGCTCTAACAAATTAGGTTCTATGGTAGTTTCATTAGCAACAGGGCCTACTCCAATTACCACAACTATTATCCCATCTAGGTCTGAAGCGCTTTTTCTAAAACTTATTGCTGAACGAATTAGTACTAGGATGAGAGGAATTGCCTTGGTATCTACTTTTATTCAAAAACCTTTGGAACCTGAAACAGCAAAAGCCTTAATGTCTGAGATAATGGAGATGATCGAGAATGAGTGATTTAAGAAGTTACATTTCACAAATTAAAAAAATCAATGAACTCAAAACTGTAAAAACTCCTGTTTCTACTAAATTTGAAATAGCTGGAATTACTGCAAAAGTTGACGGTTCACATGCTGTATTATTTGAAAAAATCAAAGAAAGTAATTTTAGATTAATTGCAAATCTAGTTGGAACTAGAAAACGATTTGGTATTGCAGTTGGTGGTACAGAATCTAATATTCATGAAAAAGTAATTTCAGCAATCAAAAAAGCTAAAAAACCCAAAATTATTTCTTCAGGAAAATTTATGGAAAACAAATCAAAAAATATCCATTCTATGCCTATTGTGACTCATTTTGAAAAGGAATCTGGACCCTTTATCACATCTTCTGTTGCCTATGCAAAAAACCTTGAAACTGGAAAACAAAATTCTTCTTTTCATAGAATGATGCCTATTGATGAAACTCATTTTTCTATAAGGATGGTAGAAGGTCGTCATACACATAGATGTTTTATTGATGCCAAAGAGCATGGTGAGGATCTTAAAATTGCCATTACTGTGGGTGTTCATCCGGCCGTATCTATTGCAGGTGCATATCAAGCTGATTGGGGCAAAGATGAAATCGATATTGCAAATTCACTTTTGGGTGGAAAATTGACTTTGGCAAAATTACCATTTTCTGGATTGAATGTACCATCTGGTGCTGAAATTGTAATGGAAGGAAAAATCCTTCAAGATAAAACTCATCCTGAATGGATGGTTGAAATGCTGCAAACATATGATCATAAAAGATCTCAACCTGTTTTTGAGATTGAAAATATGTTTTTTAGAAATAATCCGATTTTCCACGATGTTCTTTCTGGATATTCAGAACATAGATTACTGATGGGAATGCCTATTGAATCCAAACTAAATGGTGAATTAAAAAAATCTTTCTCACAAACTAAACAAGTCTCACTATCAAATGGTGGATGTAATTGGTTACATGCAATAGTGCAAATTAAAAAGAAAAATGATTCTGATCCGAAAAAAATTATTAAAAAAACATTTGAATCTCATCGTTCTTTAAAACAAGTAACAGTAGTTGATGAAGATATTGATGTTAATAGTGCTGAATCTGTAGAATATGCTATGGCAACAAGATTCCAAGCTGATAAGGATCTTGTAATTATCAAAAATGTTCGTGGTTCTAGTCTTGATCCTTCTAGTAATCAACAAAAATTACAAACTGCAAAAATGGGAATAGATGCAACTAGGTCTTTGTCTAAACGGCCTGAAGGATTTGAATTAGCTAAAATCCCAAAAATTGATAAAATTAAACTAGAAAAATATTTCGAATAGACAAAATCAACTGATTAAATTAAATTGCCTTGATTTAGGAACAAAAATTAGATTAAAAATGTCATCTGAAAATCATCTTAGGGAAAAAAGTCCTGCAGAGTCACATGCTGAAGTAATTGTTCGAATGTTCCCGTCTGATGCAAATCCAGCTGGGAATGTATTTGGTGGTGAAATTCTAAAACACATTGATATGGTGGCAGGTATAGTTGCTCAACGTCATTCTCAATCTAATGCAGTAACTGTATCTATGGATAGCGTCAATTTTTTGAAACCTGTTTTTGTAGGAAATGTTCTAACTCTAAATGCTAGAATTAACTATGTCCATAATTCATCAATGGAAATTGAAGTAAAAGCTGAAGCTGAAGATATAGTAACCGGAATTAGAACTGTTACGGGTACCGCATTTGTTACATTTGTAGCTCTTGATAAAAATGGAAATCCTATGCCTGTTCCTAAGTTAGCTCTCAAAACAGATGATGATCGAATCAAATTTGAAGAAGGCAAAATCCGAATGGATAACAGATTAAAAAATCGTCAAAAATAAACCGCACTTCTCATAGATCCCTTTAAGAATAATGAATCTTATCTTTAGTTAATGTCCGAACAAGGAAAAAATAATGAATGGGATTCATTATGGGGAGAATATACAAAATCTCTTGAAAATTGGAAATCACTTTTTGAGCAAATTCAAAATGCAAGTAATGACATGCAATCTAAATTCAACAGTGTTTGGGACAAAGCGACTGTTGAGTCTAGTGCTGAAACCATGAAATTATTTGGTGAGAATTGGCAAAAAGCTCTCAATGAAGCAGGAATGAACTCTTTCAAAGAATTTGGTGAGAATTGGCAAAAAGCTCTCAATGAAGCAGGAATGAACTCTTTCAAAGAATTTGGTGAGAATTGGCAAAAAGCTCTCAATGACACTAACACTGCTACCTTCAAACAATTTACTGAAAATTGGCAAAAAGCACTTAGTTCATCTGGATTAGAACAAATGAATGCATATGGTGAAATGATGAAAAAGTTTGCTGAAACTTGGACTTCAATGTGGCCAAAATCCCAATAAATTGTTGAATTGAGAGAAAAACTTCTCTTTTTTTGTTCTTGTACTGCAATTGAAATAATGACTGCAATAGGCGTTACTAGTTATTTGTATTATCTTGATGAGTATATTCTATCTTTAATTTCATTAGTTGTTTTTGGAAAGTTAATCATTTTCCATTTCATTATGGAATATTTTGATAGAAAAAATCGTCACAATGTGGAAAGAATAAAAATATGATGAATTAACAATTTTTGTGTCAATTACTCAAAATGAATGCTTTGTAGAATTATCAAGTTTTGATGATTTGGCCCGATTTGCATGTGCATTACAAGAATACCCTAAACGAGTTTATTCGCAGGATCTAGATGGCTCTAGAATTGTTTCAAGCAGTATTACTTTAGCAAATACTTTGATGGTTTTTTATGCCCCAATGCCAAAATTAGGTAGATATGTATCGTATCAAGTAAATTCTGGAAAAGAAATTTGTGATATTGTAGATTCCACAAAAATTAATTCACATTATGCACCTATTGTTCACATGGATTCTGAAATTTCATCACTCCCAATAAAATCCAAAAAACTCTCAGATCAATTTCACCCCATTAAAGTAAAAGATCTAGGAAGTTTAGCCAGATTAACATATGATCCAGAATTCCCAGATGAACAAAATCTAACACTTTATGCAGTACCTCACAAAAATTCTTGGGTAATGGGTTACATTACAACTCTAGAAATGGATGAAGTATACTATAACTTCAATTATGTTGAATTGGAGTCTGAACCCACTAAACATTTTGTAAAATATCAAGGAAACCAAGGCCAAGATCCAGAATTCTCAGATAATTTTGATCATGGTTTTTCATATTTACCAATCATCAAAATTAAAACTGAACATTCTATTTTTGGATTAGATGATTGACATCTTATTGATTTCTAGTTAATTCTTGAATTTTCTCTCTCGATTCTTCTACTAATCGTTTCAATACTGGAATGTAAATTTCTGCTGCATATACAATTTCAATGTCTCCTTTACTTCCAATATCGACAAATGTAGATGCTATTACTTGATTTTCTTCTATTTTAGGCTCATTTTTATCTCGTCTTTTATGATTAATAATTTCTAAAAATATTGGTAACTGTCTTCTAATCTCAATTTCTAATTCCTCCTTTGAACGTATTTTATCATGATTAAGATTTACTTTGATTTGTTGATTAATGTCATCTTTGTATCTGTCAGAAGCCCTAATCATGATTTTAATTTCAGGTAATTTTTCAAATTTTTTTCTAAAATCACAAATTTTTTTGATTGAATTAGGGTATGGATTTTCATGTTCTTCTATAAATTTTAATGAAAACCAAGTAGAAAATTCTAACGCACTTTCATCATTTTTCAATTTTGATTTTTCGTTAAAATTTTGTTCTGAAATTGGTTGGGATGCAAATAATCCAAAATCTCTATTTGCTTCTTCAAAAATTCCTGAAATAATGTTATTAATTGAAAGAATAAATTGATTAAAAAAATGCTTTACATAAAACGGATCAGGATCATATTGTTTAATTTGTTGTAGATAAATTTCACACTTTTCTATTTCTTCTTCTATGTTCATTGGTATTTTTCAAATTCTGAAAATGCATATTTTGATTGTGCTTTTAAACTGGTAGCTAATTCCTTAAAAATCTCATTTACGCTTACATCAACTAAATTTATTGTTGCATTTTCTTTAACAATTTGTTTTTCAAATTTATCTTTAATTGCAAATGATACTGAAGACCAATGTAATGTTCCTTTCAACTGTTCGTCTACTGTAGAATTAGTTGTTGGAAAATTTGCTGGAGAGAATACGATACCGTTTGTCCACTGCATAGTAGGGATTCCTCCACCTGAAGAACGTGTACTAAATGCAATTTGTTTTACCCAATCTTCAAATTTATATTCAATAACTTCATGAATAATCAATTTTTTCCATGGTTCAATAGAAATTTCCATTCAACTATTCAAGGAATTGCACCAATTATAATCCTATTTGTGCCTATTTTGAGAAGTTTTTACTCAATTTGATCCTTGAAATTCCAATTTTTAATAATCTTGTTTTGTTAAAATCATCGCTTAATTAGTAGAAGTAAATTATTATTTTTTATAATGAAGAAATGGGCTGACTACTTAATTTCTGAAGTTAGCTATGATTCTGAACATTTGATCTTAGTAGCTACAAGACATCAAGATACTGATAAAGGGATTACTCCAGGCAAACCAGTTGATCGTTTAACAATTGCATCCGATATTAAGAATGGAATATTTTACATTACAATCTATAGTGGAAATAATTCCTGGAGAAAAGGACACAAACTTGAAACTTTCTCAATTGGAGGAAGTCCATATCTTCGTATAGATGGTAACAAAGTAAAATTAGATTATTTGGGAGACTTGCCTGAGTCTAAATTTGAAGAATCTGTTTCAATTAAAAAATTAGAATCACAACCTGAACCAGTTACAGAATCAGAACCACCTTCTAGTCCTAGAGGTTCATTACCAAAAGAATCTGCAGAAGAACTACCTCAAGAGTTAGATCTTGCACCTGAACCAGTTACAGAATCAGAACCACCTTCTAGTCCTAGAGGTTCATTACCAAAAGAATCTGCAGAAGAACTACCTCAAGAGTTAGATCTTGCACCTGAACCAGTTACAGAATCAGAACCACCTTCTAGTCCTAGAGGTTCATTACCAAAAGAATCTGCAGAAGAACTACCTCAAGAGTTAGATCTTGCACCTGAACCAGTTACAGAATCCGAGGAAGAAGAAGCTACTCCTGAACAATTATCTCAACTTAATGAATTACAACAACAAATTGATGATTTAGAAAATGTTCTATCAAAACAAAAATTCCCTGAACCAGTTACAGAATCCGAGGAAGAAGAAGCTACTCCTGAACAATTTTCTAAAGTTAAAGAATTAGAAAAAGAAATTGAAAAACTTGAGGCTGTTGATGTTGAAATAATTCAAACTTTACGAAAACAAAATAAAAAACTTGATAATATTGAAAATAAACTTCGTACTTCAGATGTGGTTGAAAATAAAATTCATAATTCAGTTTCACAAGAAGCATACTGTGTTAAATGTAAAACTAAAAGAATTATAAAAAATCCTAAAGAAACTATTATGAAAAATGGTAGATCTGCGATTAAGGGTTTTTGTTCTGTGTGTAACTATAAAGTTTTTCGAATAGGAAAAATGAAAAAATAAAAAATTTATCTTTGTGAATAAATCACATTTGTCCTGATTGCCATGCCTGATTGAATTTTTTGATGGCTTCTTGATATGCTACTATAGAATCATCACCAGAGGTTTTGAGAAATTTTTCCCATTGGCCATTGAATTTTTTTATTGATTCAATGTTTGTTTCTTTAAAGATATTTTCCATCATCTTTGTTTGTTGTTTGATATATTCGGGACCAATCTCTTCCCATGTATTTTCCCAACTTGAACTAACTTTTTTTAATAGTTCAGCATCAGATTCTAATGCTTTTTGACAAGCATCGTGATATGTCATCAAAGTTTCATTTGTAGCTTTTTGCCATTGTGCAAGAGATTCTTTCCAGCCATTCAAAGCAGAATTGTAATCTTTCCAAGCTTTTTCAAATTCTGGTTTTTTTGATGTAGTTTTACCTTGTTTTTTTATAGCTTTAACCTGTTTTTTTGGTTTAGAAGTTGTTTTCTTTACTGTTTTTTTTAAAGCATTTTTTTCCTTGGCTGCCATAATTTTATTTGAAAATAGTAGATGTTAAATCTTTCAATTATTTCATAATTTGAATAACATTTTAATTTTTTCTAAGATTTTGATGCTTTAGAGAATTTTGGGATGTGTTTCTTATCCTTATTTCGAAATAGTTTGTAATGTTCCTTACACAGATTTCTTGTTTCTCTAAAACTAATTTGTACTGTCTCTATTGCTTTTTGTTTACATTCTGAAATACTACACTGCAATATGAAAAATTCCTATTATTTGTTAATAAAACTTTGAAATAATGTAATTATAGTTAAGGCATTAAATATTTGAATAATTTCACAACTCGAACGTCTCCATTATCTAATCTCTTCTGCATGTGTTTTCTCATCTCAGTTCCATTTGCAAAGAATGTATTGGCATTACCATTTTTCTCTTCTCTCCACTGTACCTCAATTGGATTGAGTTCTGGGGTGTATGCAGGAAAATATCTTATGATTACATTTCTTTTTGATACCTTGAGAAATTCTTTTACTCTGACACTTTTGTGGTATGATGCATTGTCTGCAAATAATAACAGTTTCTTACCAAATTGTTTCTGCAAGGATTTTAAGAAATCAAGAAATGAGTCTGTGTTTGATTTATCATAGAACCTACAAAAAAATACGCCGTCATCCCCCAATGCACCAAATGATTGAAATTTTTCTCGAGTGTAATTAATTGGTGTGGTAATGTTATTGCCTGCAAGATACCATCCGCGCTTTATGTTAGGTGCTATCTTGTTTGTTGACTCATCCAGACATAGTGTGGTGTATCCCAATTTGGAATATTTTTTGATACTCCTTTTTGCGTTTTTTTAAAACGGGTTTGTTCCTCTTTTGAGGCTGATTTGTGATGTGTGGGACGTGGTTTTTTTGATGAGAATCCAATTCTGTGCAGCAATTCACGCATTCCTCTTGCAGAGTATAGGGTGTTGTATTTTTTATTCACATGTGTAATTACCATTCTTATACTCCACATGAATTGGTTAAATCCAAACTTTTCTGGACCTGAAATCAGATCATTTCTTAATGATACTAGCTGTTTTTCATTTAGAAAACATCTAGAACCAGAATATTTCTTGCGGTGTGATGCAGATATTCCCTCTTCATCCATTCGATTTAGCCAGTAGGACAGAGTTGATGGTATGACATCCAGACTTGCACATATCACAGAATACGGAATATTTTGTTTTCTTAGTATTGCAGCCTTTAATCTTATCTTTGCTTTTGCATTTTTTTCATTCTTGCATACTTTTCTTAAAAAATTAATGCTTGTACCTTTCATGAATTGATTTCCAGAGGAAACCTTGGATTGTCTTGTACTCTTTGACATGGTTTCATGAATTGATTCTACGATCTAGATCTTTTGAGTTAAAATACTTGACAGTTTATTCAAAATTTATATGCCTAAACTATACCAATGCTAACTTTTTATGATTGTTTTATGTCAAAAAATTATGAATGATGATGAAAAAGGAAAGCGATTTTTAAAATTAATTGATGATCAAAATAATTTCCAATGGGAAATTGTGGCAAAATTAACCGCTCTCATTTCTTCTGATTGGAACTCTGAAGAAATAAAAAATCAACTTAAAACTTTAGTAGAGAATCATTCTGAAATTACAAAAGAACTTAACAGTTTAGATGATAAAGGTAGTTTGTTATAATGCAGAATCAACCATTAGTGCAATAAACAACACTGCCAAATATGGACTAGAAAATTTAAACAATGTCCATGCAGCTTTTTCCATAGGTTTAATCATTACCCATACAGATAATCCCAGCATTAATGCGCCTGATGCAATTGCTGTCCAAAGATATACTGCACCAACCATTTCTTCACCATCTTGTGTTGTGATAAAGAATGGAGCTAGAGAAAATACTACCATTACAACTGTTGATAATGCAATGGCTCTAGCAGAAGTTTTTTCTGACTGAACTGCAGTTAACATTGGGACATTTACTTTGTTATAATCTTCTTTGAAATGTAATGTTAATGCCCAAATATGCATTGGAATCCAAATGAATACAAGGCCTGCCATTGCTAAACCCATAGTCCATAAATCTGACATACTTACAGCTACCCATCCAATCATTGGTGGTGAACCACCACATAATCCGCCTAAAATTATGTTTGTTCGTGAATTTCGTTTTAACACATATGAGTAAATTAGAATATTGTTAACTAATCCAAATGCAATGAATGCAGTTGCCCATGCACCTTGTTCTAATGTAGTAGTAAATGAAATTCCAAATGCTAAAACTAATGATATGCCTGCTAATGCTAATCCAAAATTCCTTGCTTTTACCGCAGGATAGATTCGTTTTGATGGTAAAGGTCTATCTTTTGTTCGCTCCATTATTGCGTCAATATCCCTATCGTGATAATTTGTCAAAGTATTTGCAGCAGCAGATCCAGCTGCAACTGAAAATAACATTAGAAGCCATGTTGCTGGAGAAATTTCAATGTCGTAAATATTGGATGCAGTTAATGCAGCGCCAAATGCAGTAAAAACTAGTAAATACCAAATTTTTGGCTTTGTTAATTCATAATATACTGCTATTCTTGATTCTGACTTTTGCTTTTGCAATATCAGTCACTATCCTTTGATGGCATATATGGCATTGCTTTCATTCGTGATTTCATTTCAATGAATGACTCTGAAGACTGTATTCCTTCAATTCTACCAATTCGTTCAGAGACCATTTTATGCATTTGATCCAATGATTTTGAATACATTGTTACTAGAATGTCAAACCTACCTGTAACTTCGGCAACTTCTCTTACTCCATCAATTTTGAATAATTCCTCAATGATATGATCTCGTTTTTTTGTATCCATGTTAATTCCAGTTAATGCTTTAACATTATAGCCAAGTTCTACATCATTAACATCGATTGTAAATCGTTCAATCAATTTCCTTTTTACTAATCTTTTGATTCTTGAATATACTACCGAGGAGTTAACATTGATTTTTTTTGATAAACGAGGAACTGAAATTGAAGCATCATTGGATAATTCTGATAAAATTTGTAAATCTAAGTCGTCTACTTTAGCCGTCTAAAACACCTGAGACGATCTAGATTTCTGGATCTTATAAAGTTATTATTGTAAAAATTGCAAAAAATTATCTAAATCTTGCCTTTTTTGTATAGCATCTCTGCTAACAATACTGCACCTTTAGCTGAACCCATTTTTTTATTATGTGAGAACAGCATGTATTTTAAACCATTATCAAATAATTCTTCTTTCTCTACTCTTCCAATTGTTGTAGTCATTCCATCACCAACTGTTCTTTCCATTCTTGGTTGAGGTCTAGTAGGATCTTCATGAAATGCATAATATTTTTCTGGAGCTGATGGTAAACCTGCAACTGAAATATTCTTGTTACATTCATCGTAGGTTTCTTTTGCTGTTTCGGGACTAATTTCTTTACTAGTTTCAACAAAGACTGATTCTGTATGTCCATCAATTACTGGAACTCTGGTACAAGTACAACTGATTCTAATATCTGCATCTTCAATTTTACCATCTACTAGTTTACCTAGAATTTTTCTTGTTTCTAATCTTACTTTTCCTTCTTCTTTTGGAATGTATGGAATTATGTTATCCGTAATTCCCATTGCTGAAACTCCTGATTTACCGCCTCCGGAGATTGCTTGCATGGAAGTCATCATAACTTTTTTTGCCCCATATTTTTCAAGTAATGGTTTTAGTGTAATTGCTAAACCTGTTGTAGTACAATTTGGTAATGGGGCTACAAAACCTTTCCAATTCCTATTCTTCTTTTGAGTTTCAAGTAATGCTGTTTGTTCATCATTGATACCTGGAATTAGAATTGGTACATCATCTTCATATCTATAAGCTGAACTAGTTGAAACTACTGGTAAATCTGCTGCCATTTTGGTTTCGATGTCTCTAGCAGCTACTGATTCAACTGCTGAAAATACCAAATCTAATTGAGAAACATCTAATTCATCAATTTTTTTTACTGTCATTTTTTTAATATATTCTGGAATTTCACCACCTACATCCCATGCTACTATTCCACTTGCATCCTTTATTGCATCAAGATAATTTTTCCCTGCTGAACGTTCAGATGCAGCAATTTGGGTCACTTCAAACCATGGATGGTTATTTAATGACTGTACAAATTCCTGGCCTACAGAACCTGTAACCCCGATTATTGCTACTCTTTTTTTATCCATAATTCAATTATGATCGCCTTCAATTAATAATCGTTTTCTGAATTACCACAACATACTAAATCGGCGAATTCTATTTGGAACTGTGAAAATACGAACAAAATCCTCTATCACTAGACATATTCCTGTAATTCATGGTGGAAAAAATCTCGATCAAAGCACTGATTCTACCATTATTGATTTTAGCTCAAATATTTCCCCTATTGGAACGCCAGCATCAGTAAAAAAAATTCTTACAAAAAATATTGATAATATCAAAAATTATCCTGATTATAGTTCATCATCAGTTATTTCGAGCCTAAAAAAATACACTCATTTAGAAAAATCAAATCTTTTGGTTGGAAATGGTGCAATTGAAATAATCTATAATTTCTGCTATGCATTTTTATCTAAAAAAACTAAGATTTTGATTCCAATTCCGACCTTCCAAGAATATGAAACAGCAGCTAAACTAAACAATTGCCAAATTTCATATTTTAAAACAATGAATCTATCAGAAAATCTTGATCAATTTATTTCAAAGATTCCAAAAAATGGATGTATTTTCATTTGCAATCCTAATAATCCCACAGGAAAACTTTTAGAAAAAAATCAATTACTTCAAATTATTAAAAAAGCAAAAAAACTTTCTACAATTGTATTTGTTGATGAATGTTTTATTGAAATGGTTCCAGAATCAAATGAATCTGTAATTTCATATATTAAAAAATATGATAATCTTTTTGTTTTACGCTCATTAACTAAATCTTTTGCATTACCAGGAATACGTATTGGATATGCAGCATCATCAAAACATATGATATCAATATTACAAAAAATTAAAATCCCCTGGAGTGTAAATTCCTTAGCTCAAGATGCAGCTAACATTGCTCTTAATAATAAATCACATCTTATAAAATCTAATTTAGTAATCAAAAAAGAATTAAATTATTTAACAAATAAAATTAGCAAATTAAATGGTTTTGATTGCAATAAATCATCTACAAATTTTATTCTAATTAAAACAAAAAAAAATTCAACAAATTTACAAAAAAAATTACTTGGAAAAAAAATTTTAATTCGTGATTGTAAAAATTTTAGAGGTTTAAACAACCATCATATTCGTATTGCTGTTAAATCTCATAAGGATAATCTAAAACTAGTAAAAGCATTGGAGAATATTAAATGAAATCATTAATGATTCAGGGTACCTCATCTGGAGCAGGTAAAACAACATTGGTAGCTGCACTATGTAGAATTTTTTCTGACAAAGGTTATCGTGTAGCACCTTTCAAATCTCAAAACATGTCCAATTTTGGATATGTTACGCCCAAATTTGAGATATCTCGTGCTCAAGCTATCCAGGCTATGGGTTCAAGATGTGAAATTACTCCTGATCTCAATCCAATTTTACTCAAGCCTACTGGTAATTACAATAGTATTGTCTATCTTAATGGTAAACGATACAAGAAAATGCATGCAAAAGAATACTATGAAAAATTTGTAAATCGTGAAGGAATCAAAATTGCAACAAAATCTCTAAAAAAATTACAGAAAAATAACGATTTAGTAATTTTAGAAGGTGCTGGTTCCCCTGCTGAAATAAATTTACAAAAATATGATATTGCAAATATGAAAATTGCTCATAAGGCTAATGCTTCTGTAATATTAGTTTCAGACATTGACAAAGGTGGATCTTTTGCCAATCTTGTGGGAACTATGGCTTTAATTGAAAAAAAATATCAAAAACTTGTAAAAGGTTTTGTGTTTAACAAATTCAGAGGAGATTTAGAAGTTTTAAAACCTGGATTTCAAAAACTCAAAAATATTACAAAAATACCTGTATTGGGGACAATTCCCTTAATGACATTGGATTTACCAGAAGAAGACTCACTTAATGCAAAGCCAAAAGAAATTCAATGGACTAAAAAAAATCTTTCAAAAATTGATAATGAACTAAACAAATTGTCAAAAACTGTTAAATCTAACATTGACATAAAATCTATTGAGAGAATGCTACAATGATTGTAGAATCTTTACTTGTAGTTGGTTTTGCAATTTTACTTGATTTCAAATTTGGAGATCCTAAAAATAAATATCATCCAACAGCTTGGATTGGAACTTTGATTGCAACACTTACACCAATTGCAAAAAATGATAATTCAACAATTGAAAAATTTGGTGGTATTGGCATTATTGTAATTATTTCTGGCTTGGTAATTTTGTTACTTTTTGTTTTGAACATTGGAATTTCTTTGATAACTATTGATTATGTTTCATTAATTATTTCTGTAATTGTTGGTGGATTATTATTAAAAACCACTATTGCGATTCATGGTATGGAAAAATATGCAAAATCTGTATTGAAATCCATTGAAGATGAAAATCTAGATTTGGCCAGAACCCATCTATCTATGATTGTAAAGAGAAATACTAAGAATTTAGACCGAAATCACATTTTATCAGGCGTACTTGAGAGTATCAGTGAAAATACAGTTGATGGAATCACTGGGCCATTGTTTTACTATGCTCTTTTTGGATTACCTGGAGCATTTGTTTATCGTGTAGTTAACACTGCAGATTCAATGATAGGATACAAGACTAATATTTTCAAAAATGTTGGTTGGTTTGCAGCAACCTGTGATAGTGTTTTAAATTACATCCCATCCAGACTTACGGGATTAATCATGATCATTTCAGCTGCTATTTTACAAAATAATTGGAAAGAATCATACAAAATTATGCTCCGAGATGGTAAAAAAACTGAAAGTCCTAATGCTGGGTATCCAATGGCTGCTTTAGCTGGAGCTTTAGAAACAAAATTTGAAAAAATTGATCATTACAAACTGGGAGATGGCGAAATTATTCTTACAAAAGAACATGTTTCTTCTGCAATTTCAATTATGAAACTTACTTCGATACTTTTCTTTGGAATAGTTACTATTCCAATAATTTCTATTCTATCACTTGCTGGATGGTGAATACATGCTTAAAGAAATTGGATCTGTTTTTTCATTTTTAACAATTTTTCCATCATCAAATGCAACTTTAGAAAATATTGCAAAATACATGTTTGTTTTTCCAATAGTTGGAATTGTAATTGGTCTATTGATTGGTTCCTTAGGATTTGGTTTATCTTTCATCTTGGAACCATTGTTAGTTAGTTTGTTAGTTGTTGCTTCTATTGCAATTGTAACTGGAATACATCATGCAGATGGTTTAGCTGATTTTGCAGATGGATTAATGGTAAAAGGCTCAAAAGATAAAAAACTTAAAGCTATGAAAGATCTTTCTACAGGATCTGCTGGTATTGTTGCAATTGTTTTGTATCTAGTAGGTTTGATAATCACAATTTCTCTAACAAGTGGATTTGATTTACTCAAAGCAATTTTGATTAGTGAAATATTAGCAAAATTTTCAATGGTATTGATGGCTAGCTTAGGCAAATCTGCCTCATTAGGCTCAAATTCACCATTTCTTGAATTTATGAAAGATAAGAAAAAACTTTCAGCAGCTTTTTTCATAATGTTAATTCCGGTAGTAATGATTGGTGAAACTACTGGACTT
This sequence comes from Candidatus Nitrosopumilus sp., assembly GCA_965205425.1. Taxonomy (GTDB): domain Archaea; phylum Thermoproteota; class Nitrososphaeria; order Nitrososphaerales; family Nitrosopumilaceae; genus Nitrosopumilus. The sequence goes on along the minus strand of CBDBGZ010000009.1, from coordinate 553,459 downwards.
GTGATGCTTGGTGTAACTATTATTCTGACATTGTTTCTATTAGCATTGTCCACACGTAGTTTTGGTGGTGTAACTGGTGATGTACTTGGTGCCACAAACGAATTTACTCGATTAGCTTCTCTGATGGTGTTTGTTTCAATATGATTGGTCTTGTAATGGCTGGTGGTAAGGGTACTAGAATGAATTTAGACAATGAAAAATTATTACTCAAATACAAAAAGCCTGTAATTCTACATGTAATTGATTCATTACAAAATTCTAATTCCTTTTCAAAAATATTGGCCATTACAAGTTGTAATTCCCCTAAAACAAAAAAGTTTCTTGAAGAAAATAATATTGAAACTTTTGATACTTCTGGAATAGGTTATGTAGAAGATCTAAATTCAATACTCAAAACTATTCATGATGATGTTCTAGTTACATCTGGAGATTTACCTCTCTTGGATGTGAAAATTATACAAAGTATTCTTGCTCATTATAATCCTAAAAAAACCTGGACCAGTATTTTGGTTACTAATAAATTCTTGATTTCACTTGGTCTTGAATCTGATTTTTCTATAAATGTTGATGGACAAAAATGTCATTATACTGGAGTATCTTTAATTAATTCAAAAAAGATTTCTTCATTAGATAATTTAGAAGAAAATTATGTAATTATTGATGATAAGAGAATTGCTTTTAATCTAAATTCAAAACAAGATTATGATTTACTCAGCACTGCCTGAAATTTTACCATTTATCAAAGCTTTTGATCCTGTTGGCTCTGAAATAGTATTACCACAAGAATTACATGCAATCTGTGTTGATGCATGTGAATAAACTATTTGTAATTCACCACATTCATTGCAATTGACTTTTTGAAACTTACTTGAAGGTTTTGGAATCTCGACGTGATCTTTTTTCATGCTGCTACCAACTCGAATTTCTTAATTCTAACACCTTTTTTATTGTATTTCTTTTTGCAAACAGTACATGTCATAAGAGGAGTAACTTTCTTTGTAACTTTGGCTGGTTTTGCTAGTTTTGGGAATTTTTGTCCACCATATCCCTGTTTACGTTCTGCGTGTCTACGTTCACCTCTTGCAGAGCCACGTCTTTTTCCAGCCTTGTAAATGGAGACCTTTTGTTCAGTATGTGTTTTACATTTTGCACAATACTTTCGGATCACCTTAGGGATGTTCATATCAACAAAACCTCTCAATCCGTAATTTAAGCATTGAATCTATAATAGGCGCAAAATCCAATAAAAATACGTGACTTCGAGCCTAGCAAATTCGATCTCTAATCTTAACTCTGTAGCAATGGGTGATAAGAAAGCCGATCTGATTTTAAAAAATTGTAATTTATTATCTGTATACACTAGAGAAATCATTCCAAAAATTCAGATTGCTATTGTCAATGAAAGAATTGCATATGTTGGTCCTGACGCATCACATGCAGTTGGTCCCAAAACTATTGTAATTGATGTAAAAGGAAAATATGTTAGTCCTGGGTTTGCAGATCCGCATTTACATATTGATCAATTTGTATTGCCATCTGAATTTGCAAAAAAGGCTTTACTCTGTGGTGTTACATCTCTGTTTTCTGATCCGATTGATATTGTTAGTGTTGCAGGAAATCGTGGTTTTCAAGAATTTCTTAAACTGGGAGAAAATCTTCCAATCAGAATCTTTCAAGTGGTTCCAGGAGGTTTACCTGTAGATGGAAAATTCAGTAATAGTAAATCATTAACTTTATCACAAGAAAAATCTGCAGTAAAGCATCCACATGTTCTTGGAATGGGAGAGGTTTTTTCATGGACTAAAGTTACTCTACGTGAACCAAAAACTATGAAATCACTTTCAGCAATGTTGGAATGTGATTGTATAATCAATGGCCACACTGCTGGCGCAAGTGAAAAAAAACTCAATGCGTACGTTTCATCTGGTGTACTATCTTGTCATGAACCAATCAATTTTGATCAAGTTTTAGAAAGATTACGCCTTGGAATGTGGATAATGATTCGAGAAGGTTCTATAAGACGTGATTTGAAAGAAATAATTCCACGTGTTTTATCCCATGGAACATATCTCAATCGTTTAATGTTTTGTTCTGATGGTCTTGACCCTCTTGATATTTCTGAATTTGGGCACATAGATCACTGTATCCGTGAATCAATCAAACTTGGTCTCAAACCAATAGATGCAATTACGATGGCCTCAAAAAATAATTTTGATTATTACAATATGGGAAAAGATCTTGGAGGTATAGCACCTGGAAAATTAGCAGATATTCTAATTTTTGATGATTTGAAATCATTCAAACCAAACAAAGTCTTTGTTGGAGGAAAACTTGTAGTATCTAATGGGCAAATTGTTACTCCTATCAAAAAGAAAACAATTTCTCCCTGGATCAAGAAAACTGTAAAACTAAAAAATTTCTCAAAAAATGATTTTCTTATAAAATCAAAAAAGAAAGATGTAATTGCAAATACTATCAATATGCAAACTGAAATAATTACAAAGATAGGTTCTGTTGAACTTTATCCTAAAGATGGACATGTATCTGCTTCTTTAGATTCTGATATCTGGAAAGTTGCAGCATTTGATAGAATTTATGGAACAAATAGACGTACAATTGGATTTCTTGAAAATTTTGGAGCAGATATAGGAGCTTTTGCTTCAACTTGGAGTTTTCATGAAAATGACATGATTGTAATTGGTTCAAATGATTTTGATATGGCAGTAGCATCAAACTATCTAATTAAGAATCAAGGAGGTCTTGTAGCAGTCAAATCTGGAAAAATTCTTGCTTCTTTACCATTACAACTTGGAGGAATAATTTCAACTGATTCTTTTGAAAAAGTTTCATCTAACTTTGAAAAAATCAATAACACTATTGTAGATTCTGGCTCAAAATTTTCTAGACCTCATTTAATTCCGTTATTTTTACCATTTCTTGCTTTACCATCAGTAAGAATTCTTTCTGGTGGAATTGTAGATGTGAAAAAACGAAGCTACATTTCGCCGATCAACTAAGTAATGTTAAAAAGGGGGATTTAGCGGATTGAAACTGAATCTAAATGGCATCAATTCAACAAGGACCAAATGGACCTGTTTTAGTTCTTAAAGAGAGCGCATTACAGCAAAAAGGCAAAGATGCTCAACAAAACAATATTGCTGCAGCAAAATTAGTTGCACAATTAGTTAGAAGTAGCCTTGGACCAAGAGGTCTTGATAAAATGTTAGTTGATTCCTTAGGTGATGTTACTATTACAAATGATGGTGCCACAATTTTAAAAGAAATTGATGTTCAACATCCAGCAGCCAAAATGATGGTTGAAATTTCTAAAACTGTAGATAATGAAGTAGGAGATGGTACAACATCTTCTGTAATTTTTGGTGGTGCATTATTGGCAAGAGCTGAAGATCTTTTAAACAAAGAAGTACATTCTTCAACTATTATTGATGGTTATCAACTTGCATCAGATCATGTTCTTGAAATTTATTCAGACTTGGCTAAAAAAATAGAACCTAATGACAAACAATCTCTTATGAAAATAGCTACAACTAGCATGCAATCTAAATTAATCTCTGAAGATAGTGGACCACTTTCTAAAATGATTGTTGATGCTATTCTAAGTATTGCAACAAAAAAAGGTGATGATTATTTTGTTGATCTTGAAAATATCAAAATAGAAAAGAAAGCTGGTGGATCAATTGATGATACACAAGTTGTAAAGGGTATTGTTTTGGATAAAGAAGTTGTTCATAGTGGAATGCCTACAAAAATTAATAATGCAAAAATTGCTCTAATCAATTCTGCTTTAGAAATTGAAAAAACTGAATTAAGTTCTGAAATTAGAATTACTGATCCTACGCAAATGCAGATGTTCTTAGAAGAAGAAAATAGGATGCTAAAATCAATGGTTGATAAATTACATGATGTTGGAGTAAATGTCCTTATTTGTCAAAAAGGAATTGATGATATTTCACAACACTATCTTGCAAAATATGGAATTATGGCTGTACGTCGTGTCAAAGAAAGTGATATGATTAAACTCTCTAAAGCAACTGGTGGACGTGTAGTTAGTAATTTAGATGATCTTTCAGAAAATGATCTTGGTGTTGCTGAATTAGCTCATCAAAAGAAAGTTGAATCTGATAAATGGATATTCATTGAAGGATGCAAACATCCACAATCAGTTACAATGCTAATTCGTGGTGGTACCCAAAGAGTAATTGATGAAGTTGATCGTTCAATTCATGATTCTTTAATGGTTGTAAAAGACGTAGTTGAAAGCCCATCCATAGTGGCTGGTGGAGGTGCTCCTGAAGCTTTTGCTGCTGCACGACTAAAAGAATGGGCTGATAACTTTAGTGGTAGAGAACAACTTGCAATTAAAAAATACGCTGAAGCATTAGAAACAATTCCTCTTACAATTGCTGAAAATGCTGGAATGGATCCTATTGATACTATGGCTAACTTAAGATCAAAACAAAACCAAGGTCAAAAATGGACCGGTATTGATGCTAAAAACATGAAGATTGCAGATATGATGGGAATCAATGTAGTTGAACCAATTGTTGTTAAAGAACAAATTATCAAATCTGCAACTGAAGCTGCATGTATGGTTCTTAGAATTGATGATGTCATCGCTATATCTGGAGCTCCAGGTGGCGGCGGTATGCCTCCAATGGGCTAAAATTTTAGTTAAAGCTTAAGCGTTTTAATTTTTCATACATATTGTTGTACAAAATTGGTGTTGATTTAGGTGGCACTAAAACTGAAGCTATACTACTTGATGAAAATCTAGATGTAATTAATAGAAAAAGAATTCCAACTCCTCAAAATGATTACCATGAAATTTTAGATTCTATATTAACTCTAGTTTCAGAAATTTCTGAAAATATATCTGATTTTTCATTAGGTATTTGTACACCTGGTGCAATTTCTAAAAAAACTGGATTAATCAAAAATAGTAATACACAATGTTTGATTGGAAAATCTCTAAAAGAAGATTTGGAAAATAAAATCGGAAAAAAAATTTCTATGGAAAATGATGCTAATTGTTTTACAATGGCAGAAGCAACAATAGGTGCTGCTATTGATTATGATTTAGTATTTGGTGTAATTCTTGGTACTGGAGTAGGAGGTGGTATTGTAATTGATAAAAAACTTCATTATGGAAGAACCAATATCGGTGGTGAGTGGGGTCATCATACACTACATCGTAATGGAAATCAATGTTATTGTGGTAAAACTGGTTGTGTGGAGACGTACATTAGTGGTCCTTCACTTGAAAATAGTTGGGCAAAACTATCTGGAAAATCCAAATCACTTCCAGAAATTATAACTGACATTGATAATGATATTGGAAAACAATGGAAAGATGAATTTTTAGAAAATGTTGGTTATGGTCTTGCAAATGTAATTGATATTTTAGATCCAGATGCAATTGTATTAGGTGGAGGTTTGTCAAACATTGATTTTTTGTATACCGAAGGAAAAAAATCAGTATACAATAAAGTATTTTCAGATTTAGTTGATACTCCAATTCTAAAAAATCGGTTAGGTGATTCAGCTGGTGTTTTTGGTGCTTGTATGCTTTGATTTTTCCAAATTGGTATCTATTTTACAGAAAAAATGTAGATTATAGATATAACTAATCTATTCTTATCAATTATAGATAGAATATGATTTCAAAGATTTTATTGGGACTTTTCTCAATATTGTATTATTTCATGTAAATTCAGTTTATGGTCTTGAAGAACTTCCTGTAATTACCATTGACTTTGTATCTGGAGATACTATTGATTTAGATAAAAACCCACAAATGATTCGAGCTGATATTCAAATTGAAAACTATGATCCACAACATGGTTATCATTTCATGGAAATATCTCGAATAAGTGATGGAGAAATTATCAAAACTACTGAAGTCTTACCAAAAATCATTGTTGATAATTTATGGGGAGTTCAAATCTTACATTATCTTGAATCTGGGGATGTGGAAACCAACATTACAGGTGATTATGTGCTGAGAATTTTTTCTGAATATGGGCCAAGTGAAGCTGTTTCAACTTTTACAATTATTGAATCAAGTAAACCTCCAGTTGTTACACAGAATGCTGCTCAAGAATTAGAAATCCCTGAAGAAGAATTAGAAAATAATGAAGAGATTGAATTATTGGAAATTGAAAATACCGAAGAAATTGAATCAAAAATACCTATTTGGGTTCATGATATCTTTGTATAGTTAAGGCATTAAATATTTGAATAATTTCACAACTCGAACGTCTCCATTATCTAGTCTCTTCTGCATGTGTTTTCTCATCTTAGTTCCATTTGCAAAGAATGTATTGGCATTACCATTTTTCTCTTCTCTCCACTGTACCTCAATTGGATTGAGTTCTGGGGTGTATGCAGGAAAATATCTAATTATTACTTTTCTTTTTGATGCTTTGAGAAATTCTTTTACTCTGAGACTTTTGTGGTATGATGCATTATCTGCAAATAATAACAATTTCTTACCAAATTGTTTTTGCAGTGATTCTAAAAAATCAAGAAATGCGTCTGTGTTTGATTTATCATAGAATCTGCAAAAAAATACGCCGTCATCCCCCAATGCACCAAATGATTGAAACTTTTCTCGAGTATAGTTGATTTTGGTTTGTGTATTTTTTCCTTTTAGATACCAGCCTTTTTTGATATTTGGAGCTATCTTGTTTGTTGACTCATCCAGACATAGTGTGGTGTATCCCAATTTGGAATATTTTTTGATACTCCTTTTTGCGTTTTTTTAAAACGGGTTTGTTCCTCTTTTGAGGCTGATTTGTGATGTGTGGGACGTGGTTTTTTTGATGAGAATCCAATTCTGTGCAGCAATTCACGCATTCCTCTTGCAGAGTATAGGGTGTTGTATTTTTTATTCACATGTGTAATTACCATTCTTGTACTCCACATGAATTGGTTAAATCCAAACTTTTCTGGACCTGAAATTAGATCATTTCTTAATGATACTAGCTGTTTTTCATTTAGAAAACATCTAGAACCAGAATATTTCTTGCGGTGTGATGCAGATATTCCCTCTTCATCCATTCGATTTAGCCAGTAGGACAGAGTTGATGGTATGACATCCAGACTTGCACATATCACAGAATACGGAATATTTTGTTTTCTTAGTATTGCAGCCTTTAATCTTATCTTTGCTTTTGCATTTTTTTCATTCTTGCATACTTTTCTTAAAAAATTAATGCTTGTACCTTTCATGAATTGATTTCCAGAGGAAACCTTGGATTGTCTTGTACTCTTTGACATGGTTTCATGAATTGATTCTACGATCTAGATCTTTTGAGTTAAAATACTTGACAGTTTATTCAAAATTTATATGCCTAAACTATATGGTATGCAGATGAAACAATTTCAGAAACTGAATTATTATCTGCAATAGAATATTTAATTTCTCAAGAAATTCTTAATGTGGATTAAAACTAATCTGGACATCCTTCCATCTTTGAAATAGAATACCCATCAGTCATAATTTCAATTTCCATGTCTTCTGGTACAAATTGGGTATGACAAAATTTACATTCGTTTGTTGTAACTGTAGAAGATTCTTCTCCGATAGTTTTCAACCATTCTTTAGCAAAAGAAATTGCTTTTTCTATATCGTTATTATCTGTAACAACATCAAAATGCATTGTATGACCATCTTTTGCTTTTACATATGTATCAAAAACATGAAAATCCATATCGTTCACAAATTATGATGAATATTGGTTTTTAATTGTTATAATTTTCTCTACAATTGTGTTAATATCAGAATCTAATTCAACACTGATCAAAATTAATCCTGCACCTCCAATTGGAATTGTTACTCTGTAAATTTTTTCATATTTTGCGAGTGCAAAAATTGGTTTGCCAATTTTATCTGTAGTTTTTTTACGGGTAGACCATCTATAGACAGCTTGAGACAAAGACATCTCAGTTTCTGCTCTTGATAAATGACTTTTTAATCCAGGTCGTATTTTGTCATATAGTTCTCCATAATCATATATTCCTACATATCTAATTTTATTATCACATTCTAAAATTTCATCACAAATTTTTTCATACTCCATTTTTATCACTACTGTGGTTCAATGGTTGCTGGTGGTTTACTTGAAATGGTATAGGTAACCCATGTAACATCTTCAATTTCATTTGTTATTCTATTACTCATTTTTTCTAATAATCCATGTGGTAATCTTGTCCAATCTGCAGTCATTGCGTCAACTGAATCTACAACTCTAATCATTACTATGTTCCCATATCTACGTTCATCTCCTACAACTCCTACTGCTCTATCGTCTCCTACTGCAGCATAAGCTTGCCAAACTTTTTCATACAATCCCGCTTCCATTAATTCTTCTTCCACAATTTTACTAGCAACTTTACAAATCTCTAGCTTTGTCGGAGTTACTTCTCCAATTATTCTAACTGACAAACCTGGACCTGGAAATGGATGTCTCATGAAAAGTTTTTCAGGAACTTGAAGAATTTTAGCTATTTTTCTAACTTCATCTTTATACAAATCCCTTAGTGGCTCTAAAATTTCTAGATTGAGCCAATCTGGTAATCCCCCTACATTATGATGTGATTTTATTACTGCAGCAGGTCCCTTCGACACTCCACTTTCAATCACATCCGGATACAGTGTACCTTGAGCTAACCACTTGAAAGGTCCATTCTCTTCCGCAAATTTTGTAAAAACTTGAATAAATTCTTCACCTACAATTTTTCTTTTCTTCTCTGGATCTTCTATTCCTTTGAGTTTTTCAAGAAATGAATTTGCCGCATTTATTGCTGTAAAATTTACTTTGAAATTATCTTTGAACATTTCTTCGACCTCATTTTCTTCATTTTGTCGCAAGAGACCATTATTTACAAAAACACACTTTAGCCTATCCCCAATTGCTTTCTGAATTAATAGTGCAACAACAGTAGAATCTATGCCTCCACTAACTCCACAGAGTACATTTCCTTCAATCTTTGAAATTTTTTCAACTGCTGTATCGATAAAGCCTTCCATAGTCCAATCTTGTTTTGCACCACAAACTTTCAATACAAAGTTCTTCAAAATTTCTGTACCTTGTTCAGTATGAACTACTTCTGGATGAAATTGAATACCATAAATTGATTTTTCTTCTGATGCAATTGCCGCTGCTTTTGCACTTTCAGTATGACCAATTACTTTGAATCCTTCTGGAAGTTGTTCTGCTTCATCACCATGACTCATCCATGCTCTTACTGATTCTCCAACTCCATTTAGTAGATCTTCATCACTGTCAATTGTTAGTAATGATGAACCATATTCCTTGTTTGCTCTTTTTACTTTCCCACCGTACTTGTTAACAATCAACTGATGGCCATAACAAATTCCAAGTAATGGTAGATTCATATCAAAAATTTTATTTTCTGGAATTGGAGCATCTGAATTATAAACACTTGATGGACCTCCTGAAAAAATAATCCCTGTGGGTTTTAATTTTTCTAATTCTTCATAACTAATATCATAAGGAACAAGTTCTGCATATACCGAAAATTCTCTAATTCGTCTACAAATCAAATGACTGTACTGTGACCCAAAATCTAAAACTACTATCTTATCCATACAATCACTTGTTTACATTTTCAAGCATTCGAGTCAATGACCATCCTGCTGTATTAATTAACTCGTTTACTCTTTCCTTTTGTCTATAATTTTTAATTATTATTTCTCTAATGTCTGTTCCATTTTTATTAACAATGTAATCAATAACTGATTCTTTTTGGATTTTTCCATTTTCTGCTTCTACGACATCTTTCTTTTTCATTTCTCCTATTATTCTATCTAAAAAGAATGATTTGAAAGGTGGAGTGTCTGCATTAATTATAATTTCATTATCTAAAACTATGGAAACTTGTTCTGGTGTAACAAATGCATTAGCAATAATTTTACCATCATTGCTTCTTTTAATTGGAATTGAATTTTCTACAGGTTTTTCGGTTACTTTTGGCTTTGTTTCTGTCTGTTTTCTTGGTTCTAGTTGAGAAGCTTTTGTAAAACTTGAGTCTTTTAAGAACAAGTCTAAAACAGTGATATTTTTTTCTAGCATTTCAATTCCATCTTGGTGCTTATCGATCTGCTCGATCAAACTTTCCTTCAAAGCAACAATTTCCTTTACTTGTTCCTCTGAGAATTTCATGATTTGATTAATGAGGAATGGGTATTAAATGCATTCTAGGTAATTATAATATCCAGTTCATTGTATGATATTTTTTTAAATCCTTCAATTGATTTTGATGTCGTAAACAATTCAGATTTTGTAAAGGTGGATAGCCATTTCAAAAGAGATTCGCCTTTTTCTAATTTCATCAATTTTATTTTTCTGTCTGATTTTTTGGTTTCTGAAAATTTTCCTATTCGTTTGCCAAAATCCATTCCAAATAAAATAATTTTTTTTGCCTGAAAATGTTCTGCTAGAAAAACTCCTCTGTCTCCATCTGTAAATCCTCCAAAATTTTCAATTTTACCTTGTGGTGATGTTTGAGTGGTTCCAATACAATTTTTAAATTTTTTTGTAAACTCTAATTTTTTTATATTGTCTCCATGTGCATGTACAACAAAAATTGAATTTGTTTTTCCAATTTTTTCCAATACTCTTTCGTCTCCATCTAAATCCGTAACCACAATATCTGGAATTATCCCATTTTCTACAAGTGGTTTAACTGAACTATCTGCAACAATTTTTACATTTTTTTTATATTTTTTTAATATTGGAATGGCTGATGATAAAGATGGTCCTGAACCAATTATGAAAACTGTTTCATTTTTTACTAACTCAATGATTTTTTTATTGATATCCGTTTTTTTTAAAATAGAATCTAAAATAATAGTTGATTCTTTATCCTTTTTTTCATCATAATCGAATTCTTTTAAAATCTTAATGTATTGCTTTTTCCAACCTAGAATCATCATATCACTCAAATTGTATTAGATTTGATAAACCATGTGGCAAAAATTGCAAACATAGGTGTGGGTGGAAAAAACCCTGTGCGTATTATGGGGATTTTAAATACTAGTCCTGAATCATTTTACAAAAAGTCTGTCAATACCAGTAAAACGTTAATAAAAAATGCCGTAAAACAAATGGAAAATCAAGGGGTAGATTTTATTGATGTCGGAGGAATGTCTACTGCTCCATATCTGTCTACAACTATTTCAGAAAAAACAGAGTCAAAAAGAATTCTAAATGCAATAAAAGTAATTCAAAATTTTACAAATCTTCCAATATCTGTTGATACTTGTAGAGCAAGTGTTGCTAAAGATGCTTTAGAGAATGGAGTTGAAATAATCAATGATATTTCTGGACTAAAATATGACAAAAAAATGCAAGAAGTTATTTCAAAATTTACTCCTTCACTAATTTTATGTGCATTTGACTCAAAGACATCTGTGGGAAATCCCATCACTGTAACTAAAAAACTACTTAGAGAGAGCTTAATGATTGCAAAAAAATCACATATTCCTCTTGAAAAAATTGTCTTAGATCCTGCTATTGGGTTTTTTAGAAAAACTGGTAAAGGATCTTTTTATACAAAAATTAAATCTGATTGGTTAGACAGAGATCTTTTAATTATAAAAAATCTAAATACCATAAAACAGAATCACCCCATTCTGATCTCAGTTTCTAACAAGTCATTCATAGGAAAAATTTTAGGAAAAGACAATCCTTCTGATCGATTATTTGGTTCAATTGCAGCAGAAACTGTTTCTGTCATGAATGGAGCTGATATTATTCGCACGCATAATGTAGGTGCAACTAAAGACGCTATAACGATCGCCTCACATATCTCCAAGCAACACAAAGGCTTATAATCAATATTTTACTTTCTTAACAAGGTTTCATTGGAATTCAAAGAAGGATTAACTTTTGACGACGTTCTTCTCTTACCCAAATATTCAGATATTACTAGTAGAAGTCAGACAGATCTAACGACAAAATTATCTAGAAATCTTTCAATTAACATTCCTTTTGTTAGTGCAAACATGGATACTGTGACTGAATCTTCCATGGCAGGTGCAATGGCACGTGCAGGAGGCATAGGAATAATTCACAGATTTTTGACTATTTCAGAACAAGCAAATGAAGTTCTCAAAGTAAAACGTTCAGGCAGTGTAATGATTGAAAACCCCTATTCAATATCCCAAGACAAATCTATTGAAGAAGCACTTGACTATGCAGAGGATAAAGAAATTTCAGGATTATTGGTTGTAGATTCAAACTCGAAATTAATTGGTATTGTAACTGAGAGAGATTTATTGTTTGCAAATAGATCAAACAAAATTCAGGATGTAATGACTAAAGACGTTGTAACTGCAAAACTTGGAGTTACTTTGGATGAATCTAAAGAAATTTTACATAAACATAGAATTGAAAAATTACCAATTGTTGATGATTCAGGAATTGTAAAAGGTCTGATCACAAGTAAGGATATTACAAACAATGCTGATTTTCCAAATGCATCAAAAGATGGGAAAGGTAGACCATTAGTTGGTGCAGCAGTTGGAGTAAAAGGTGACTTTTTAGAAAGAAGTGAATCTCTTTTGGAAGCAGGTGTCGATGTACTAGTAGTTGACATAGCTCATGGACATAGTGAAAATGCAATTAGCACAGTTCGTAATATCAAAAAAGCATTTCCAGATTGTGAATTAATTGCAGGAAATATTGCGACTGCTCAAGGAGCAGAAGATTTGATTAAAGCAGGAGTTGATGCAGTAAAGGTGGGTGTAGGTTCAGGTTCAATTTGTATTACTAGAGTAATTACTGGTTCTGGTGTTCCTCAATTAACTGCAGTAATGGACTGTGCAAAAGTTGGAAAGGATCATGGTATTCCAATTATTTCAGATGGTGGGACTAGAACTTCTGGTGATGCAACCAAAGCATTAGCATCTGGTGCTTCTACTGTAATGGTAGGCAGCATGCTTGGAGGAACTGATGAATCTCCAGGTACTGTTTTGACTAAAAATGGAAAACGATTCAAAGTATATCGTGGAATGGCATCACTTGCTGCTTCAATTGGAAGAAAATCTAAAGAAACTGGCTCGATGTCTCTTGATGATGACCTTAATGATTATGTTGCAGAAGGAGTTGAAGCAATGGTTCCTTACAAAGGTACTGTAACTGATATTCTAAAACAACTTACTGGTGGTGTACGTTCTGGCTTGAGTTATTGTGGTGCTCATACAATTCCACAAATGCAAGAAAATGCAGAATTTATCAAAATGTCACGAGCTGGATTTGCAGAAAGTCAGCCTCATGATGTTTCTTTAATGTAGATAATTTTTTAAACAGTATCTAGAGTATTCCAGTATATGCTTTCTAAACGAACTATTATTGGAATGATTATTGGAACTGCAATTATTGCAATTGGAGGCTATTCGTTAATTACTCATATTGGAACAATTACAATTCATGAAGATTATGTTGTTGGAGTAGGTGATTCTGCATTTTATACAATTCCTGCACCTAACCATTCACCACAACATTTGGAAATTTTTGGTGCTGCATTTGATCTTAAACTTACAAGTCCAGGTTTAGGTTTACAAATTCCTTCTCCTGACTCTGAAAATACTGTAGAATCATTCAAAAATAGAGTTGACGAACCATTGACTTTAGAATGGATTCATTTGGAAGATGGTGAAACAAAAATTCACATTCAAAATACTGGTAATTCTGAATTACATATTATTGGGGAATTAATTAGAAGCTCTGATCCAATATGGTTTACTTTTGATCTTATGGTGATTACATCTGGAATGGTAATTATTGGATTTAGTATGGGTTTTACTTTAAGAAAACCTAAAGGTTTTTAGCTTAATTTTGCTGAAGGATAAGAACCTAAAATTTTCATAAATAGAGTTTCGTCTTTAATTTTTTTCAACATGTCTAAAATCTTCGAGTTATTTTCATGTCCCTCAAAATCTACATAGAAATTGTATTCCCAAGTATTTTCTTTAGTTGGTCTTGATTCAATTTTTGTTAAATTGACATTATTTTCATGAAAATTTTCAATTATTCGAAATAATGAGCCTGGTTCATGTTTTATTGAAAAAATTATTGATGTTTTATCATTACTAGTTTCAGAACTATTTTTTTTAGATAAAATCAAAAATCTAGTATAATTATTCAGATTATTTGCAATGTTTTCTTGAATTACAGGCATTCCATATCTTTCAGCTGCATCTTTACTAGCAATACATGCACAATTTCTTTTGTTTAGTTCTTTCAACATTTTTACACTTCCTGCAGTATCATACGTAGGAATTGTTTTCATATCATGTTCTTCAATAAACTTTCTACATTGACCTAAAGCTTGAGGGTGAGAATACACTGTATCTATTTCATCAATGTTTCCAGTTCCAATTAAACAATGCTCAATTCTATGGTAAATTTCACCTGTTGCATTTAGAGATGTTGAATATAACAAATCATAACTCTCACCAACACTTCCTTCAAGTGAATTTTCTACTGGTAAAACAGAATATTGTGTTTTATCATTTGATGTACTTTCTAATACTTCTGCAAATGTTGTTAAAGGAACAGTTTCTATTTGTTCATTAAAAAATGATTTCCCTGCAGCTTCACTATAAGCACCTCGTTCACCTTGGAACGAAACATGTATCATTTTTTAACCTCTTAAATTTACGAAATCACTATTTCCAAAGTTTGCAGAAAGTTTTCTCTCATCAATCCATGCACAGTCTGTACATTTTATTGCATCACGCATTGGAACAACTTTTCCTCCACATTTTCTACATTTAGTAAATATAATTCCTAAATTTGGTTCACTAATTGATGCATGAATAGTACCATTAAGATGATTAAGAATTTTTAGTGAAACAATGTCATTAACTAATGCAACATTTCGAATTCTCAAATTTCGTGTTCCACAAACACATTCTACTTTTGATGTGGTAGGTTTTCCATTTATGTAATCAATTGATACTGCAATCATAGATGACATTATTGCAGCAACGGTACCAATTATGACATCCCCCACTTTTGGTATGGATAGAAGTTTTGGATGATTAACGTTTGCAGTTCGTGATACTTTATCAATGTCTTTTTCACCTATTGTTGCTGCTCTTACCATATCTCCATCGTCAAAAGCATTATTTCCTGCCTCATATTCTTCTATGGATGCTATTTTGTCTCCTGGGAAGATTGCATTTTCAGACATAATGAGAATTTTGTTTTTATGATTATAATTGTTTGTGGTTTGAAAGATCTTGTATCTTTTCCGGAAATTATTTCACCCCTTAACTAGGAGAGCATCATTCCCATACTATCGTATGCGTGGGTATCGTGGCATACCTATGGTAAAGTTAGATGAGAATAAGATCAGGTGGATTATACAATCTAAAAATGAAAAAGTCAAGAATTTAGATATTTCAGTAATCCTCAAGATAACGCCTAGAAGAGTACAACAAGTCTACTCTCAGTACAAAAAAACCAAAAAGATTCCCACACTCAAAAGGCCAGGGCGTCCAAAAAAGCCAGTCACTGTACACGAGATAGAGCTAGTCAAACAAGTTCAAGAAAAATTTCATACAAACGCACTATACCTTGAGAAAATCATATCAAAATTGTACAATACCAAGATAAACCACAATCGCATCCACAAGATTATGCTAGATGAAGGATTATCAGTTGAGCAACCACGGAAAAAGATGAGAAGAAAGTGGATCAGGTATGAACGTGAATATTCAAATTCACTGTGGCATACTGACTGGCACACAATACATGATTCACGCTGGGCAGGAAAACAACTAATTGCATTTGAAGATGATGCCTCACGATTTATCACGGGTTTCGGAGTGTATGATGAGGCAACATCTGTGAATTCTTCTGCAGTACTATCTGATGCAATAAAGAATCACGGTAGACCAGCATCCGTACTATCTGATAATGGAAAACAGTTCACATCAAATGTCAATACTCTTGATCATAACAAGCCAGTAGACTTTGAGCAGCAACTAATGAGACATCACGTAAAGCACTCTCGTACAAGAGTGAGACATCCACAAACAAATGGTAAGCTAGAAAAGTTCTGGGATATCTTTGAGTGTAAAATAGAATACTTTGAGTCAGTGGAGCAGTTTATGCATTGGTACAATCACATTAGAGTTCATGGCGCACTAGACTTGGATAATATGGAGACACCATCTGATGCGTATCACTCCAAGATGATAACAAACGAAATACTCATAGACCCAAGCATTCTATGGAGGAATTACTCATGAAAGTGACACGAAATAATTTTTGGAAAGAACAGTTTGAAAGATCTTGATAAATCATATATCTCCACAAATTAGATAAAAATCATGAAAGCTCTGGTATATGATCAATATACAGATGATGATGATTTTTCTAAAATCTTAAAAATTAAAGATATTCCTATCCCTGAACCAAAATCCAATGAAGTAATCATCAAAGTAAAAGCTACTGCACTAAATTATGATGATATTTGGGGAATGAGGGGTAAACCCTTAGCTATTCCATTACCCCATATTTCTGGAACAGATGCTGCCGGAGAAGTAACAGCAATTGGAAGTGATGTAAAAAATATCAAAATTGGAGATAGAGTTGTTTCTCATGGTAATATGTCATGTAGAGTTTGCAAAAGATGTACGGCAGGTAGAGAATTTGATTGCAAAAAACGTACTATTTGGGGTTTTGAAACAGGCCCTCTTTGGGGAGGATATTGTGAATTTACACATCTTCCAGAAGTTAACGTCGTAAAAATTCCTGAAGATGTTTCATATGATGACGCAGCAGCTGCATCAATGACTATGTTAACTTCATGGCATATGTTAGTTGGTAGAGCAAAAATTCAACCAGGACAAATAGTTTTGATTATGGGTGGAAGTTCCGGAGTTGGTAATTATGGGATTCAAATTGCAAAACTTTTTGGATGTATTGTTATTGCAACTGCAAGTCCAGATAAATTAGATAAATTATTGGAACTTGGAGCAGATTTTGCTGTAGATCATCGAAAAGAAGATTGGCATAAAGAAGTAAGATCAATTGCAAAAAAAATCCCTAAACAATTAGGTGATGCTCCTGGTGTTGATGTAATTTTTGAACACATTGGTGGTTCTCACTGGAACAAAGAATTAACCTTACTCAATTATGGTGGAACAATTGTCACTACTGGTGCAACAACAGGTTATGATGTTAAAACTGACTTACGTCATATTTTCTTTAAGGGAATTAACATTTTAGGCTCAACTCAAGGTACAAGAGCTGAATTAGAACAAGGACTATACTGGATGTCTCAAGGAAAAATAAAATCTATTATTGATTCTGTGTATTCGTTAGAAGAAGCTGCTGAAGCTCACACAAAAATGCTCAAAGGCAAAGGACTATTTGGAAAAATCTTGATCAAATCAGAGTCTTGATCGAAATGGAAGATCCAAAAACAAATTCAATATTGGATGAAGGTAATAGATTATTTTTACAAGGGAAATTACATGAAGCAATTTCATATTATGATAAAATTTTATCTGAAAATTCTAATCATTTAAGCTCTCTTAACAATAAGGGATATGCTTTGAATAAACTCAAAGATTATGATGCTGCTATGAAATGTTATGATGCAGCTTTAGAGATTTCTCCTGATGATCTTTTAGTATTGGTAAACAAAATATCCTCATTTCGGAAACAGGGAAATTTTGTTGCTGCTTTATCCATTTGTAATAACCTTCTAAATAACAATCCAAAATACAATATTGCATTATATCATAAAGAACGAATTTTATTTTCTATGGAAAATTATGATGAATCTATTAAATGCTGTAATCTAATTTTGAATGATTATCCGGAAAATGGGGATGTTTTATTTGATAAATCCTGTAGCTTTGTAATGATGTCTAAAAACGAAGAAGCTTTGGATTTACTTGAATGTGCAATTTCTCAAGGAACACAATACAAAATAAAAGCTAAAAAATTAAAATTATTTGAAAAACTCTCTAATGATGATAGATTTAAAAAATTAGTTTTGTAATTATAACCAGTGTGGAATTTCTAAATATTCACCAATGTCTTCTTTTCGTAAAACTTTTAGAAGTGCATTAGCCTGAGGTGTAGACAATACTGGCTTGTCAAATTGATTATCTGTGGAAATTCTTGGGCATGCAACCTGAATAAATGCATCAATACCTCTAAGATTGTTTAATCGTTCATTTGTAATATCTGTAAGTGCAAATAACTGAACTGATTTTCCTTCTTTTTCTAACTCCTTCTTAAATTTCAAGCCAAATACTTTTGATAGTTGTCCTTCTTTTAACCCAATAATTATTCCAAATGATTTTGCTTCTGCTGCTTTGAATATTGCTAGTGACGCTTTCTTTTTGAGTGAACGTGCAAATTCTGTTACTTCTCTTACTTCATTAAAATAAGGATCTAAAACAAATGTTGGTAAATTTGTTGATAATGCAATTCCTGCTGCATGAAAATTACTTTGTCCTAAAAATACATAGGCATCAACTTCTTTTTTTAATTCTGTTGCAGGATAGAATTCACAACCAAATACTTGACCGTCATTTAACTGTCCTTTTCCTTTTCCAATTTTCACTTTAATTCCATTTTTTATAAAAATTTTTTCAACTTTATCTATTTGATGTAAATGTTGACTGTCTGTAACAAGCGAAATCAATTTCCCTTTTAAGATATCTGTACATTGTTCTGCAACACTATCAAATCCAACATCGTCAAATGCATCAATTAAAACTAAATTTTTTTCTAATGATTCAGTATTAATTGTATGTCCAATGTTAAATTGAATTTCTGCTCCTAGTACTTTTGAACCTGTAGTATTCAAATCACAAGTTCCCCATGTGGTATCTGCTAAAACATATGCTGGAATGTCATATTTTGCTGAAATTTTAATTGCCATATCTTGAATTTGAGGTAACATGCCATCTGGTCCATTTAATGAAATAGATGCAGGGTTTTTTTCTTCTATTTCTTTGAAAATTCTTGCTTCATCTACTATGATCAATTCAGCTTGGAATGATACGTTATTAATTTAAATCAACTGAAGCTTACAACAACTAAAAATGTCTAATCAGTTAAAACAAGTCATGGAAAAGGAAACTGTACTTAATGTTGGATTTGATGATACTGATTCCCCTAAAGGTATGTGTACCACCTTTTTAGCATACAAAATTGTAGATTCACTCCAAAAACAAAAAATTGAATTTTTGGATTTTCCACGATTAATCAGATTCAATCCTAACATTCCATGGAAAACTAGAGGAAATGGTGCAGTTTCTTTTAAAATAAAAACAAAAAATCCATCTAAAATTAAAAACCAAATTAAAAACCTTGTTTCAAAATACTCTGATACTAAAAATGGTGCTAATCCGGGACTTGTATTTTTTGAGAGTGATAGTATTCCATCTGAATTCACTAAATTTAGCAAATTAGCTTTATGGCAATTGATTAATCGTAATAATGCAAAAACATTTGCTAAAAAAAATAAACTTGAAATTTACTATCAGGGTAATGGTCAGGGATTAGTTGGTGCTATAGGTGCAATAGGATATGATTTTCATGATCATACATTGGAACTTTTAAGCTATCGTAAAAAATCAAAATTTGGAAAAGAAAGAAAAATTTCCAATAACAGTGTAAAAAATATGCAGGAAAAAACATCTCCGAACACGTTTAACAGCTTTGATACAAAGAAAGGTCGAGTTTTAATTACTCCACATGGTCCAGATCCTGTTTTTTATGGTGTACGGGGCGAAAATGTGGATTCTTTGGTTTATGCTACTAAAATTCTCAAAACATCTGAAAAATTAGATGGCTATATGATCTTCAAATCCAATCAGGGAACTGGTGATCATTTGAAAAATGAATTAAATTTTGAAAATATGAAACCATATTCTTCTGGAAAAATCACTGGAATAGTATCAAATATTCCAAAAATTGTAAAAGGTGGTCATGTTTTTTTTAAAATCACTTCTAATAATCATGAATTTTGGTGTGCTGTTTACAAACCCACTGGAATGACTGTCGTTGCTTCAAATTTGTTAAAGGGAGACAAAATATGTGTAGGAGGTGGAGTTAGAAAGGCTTCAAAAAATTATCCAAGAATTATTAATCTAGAATTCCTTGATGTAATTTCTCTTGTAAAGAACATCTCAAAATCTAACCCCGAATGTAAAAAATGTAATAAAAAAATGAAATCTAAGGGTCTGAATCAAGGATTTCAGTGTATTCGTTGTGGAAGAAAAGCCTCTAGAAAAATACCTTTTGAAATTTCAAGGAAGATCAACAAACAACTCTATCTACCAAAAATATCTGCTCACAGGCATCTAACTAGACCCTCACAGAGAATTGGAACAATAAACAAATCATCAAAATTTGATAAATCTCTTTCATGGTTTTATGTTTATAAAAATAAGTAGCGGGGAGTAGATTTGAACTACTGAACTGCGGGTTATGAGCCCGCCGGGATGACCTGGCTTCCCCACCCCGCTGAACATAAATGAAGTTGAGCCGTATATACGCTTTATCAAATTCTTGAAAGTAATTAATAGGATTTGAAAAGATTGTCTTTTCATGGATAAAAAAATACAAATCGCTGTAATTGTTGTTGCTATAGTGTTTTCTGTATTAGTTTTAACATCTCCAAATGATCCTATACCTTTACCAGAACCAAATTCAAATTCTGATAGTGATTTTGTAACTGTAATAGCTGAAAATCTCGTTAAACCTCGAGCTATCGCAATTTCTGATGATAGAATTTTTGTTACTGAAAAAGATGGATTGATTAGAGTAATTCAAAATAACACATTGTTAGAATTCCCATTAGCTACTTTACGTACTGCAGATGTATTTGATGGTGGATTGTTAGGAATTGCATTACATCCAAATTTTTCTACAAATCATTTCATGTATGTTTTCATGACTTATGAAGAAAATGATATTTTGTGGAATAAGATTTTACAAATTACTGAATCCGAAAATAAACTTGTTAGTGCTGAAACCATATTAGATAAAATCCCTGGGTCTTCATTTACAAATGGAGGTTTTATTAAATTTGGACCAGATAACAAATTGTATGTAGGAACAGGTACAGTTTCTGATGCTTCACATCTTCCACAAGATCTTAATTCTTTGTCTGGTAAAATTTTAAGAATTAATGATGATGGTACAATTCCAAATGATAATCCATTTTCTGATTCACCTGTTTATTCATTGGGACACCGAAATCCTCAAGGAATGACTTGGGATGATAGTGGAAATTTGTTTGTAGCAGAATTTGGACCTGAAAAAAATGATGAAATTAATCTGATTCAAGCAGGCAAAAACTATGGATGGCCTGAGCAACAATGTTCTGGAAATGAAAAATTTGTAGATGCAATTCTTTGCTATGATCCAAGTATAGAACCTGGAGGCATATTGTATTATTCTGGGGAGACCTTGGATTTTGAATCTTCATTTATTATGGCTTCTATGAGATCTGCAAATCTCTATCAACTAGATTTTGATGAAGGACTTAGTTCTCAAAAATCAATACTAAGTGGTATAGGACGTGTTAGAGACGTGGTAGAAAGTCCAGATGGTAGTCTGTATGTAATTACTTCAAATACTGATAGAAAAGGTTTTCCAGATAGTATGGATGATAAACTATTGAGGATATTGAAATAAAATGCCAGATTCATCCATTTCAAAATTTTTTGAAAAATCTAGAAAAGAAAGATTAGATATTGTTGGAAACTTTGCAAATCTTTCAACTGAAGAGTTG
This sequence comes from Candidatus Nitrosopumilus sp., assembly GCA_965205425.1. Taxonomy (GTDB): domain Archaea; phylum Thermoproteota; class Nitrososphaeria; order Nitrososphaerales; family Nitrosopumilaceae; genus Nitrosopumilus. The sequence goes on along the minus strand of CBDBGZ010000009.1, from coordinate 531,634 downwards.
GAAATTTTACAAAATGATAATGGAGGAATTTCTTTTGAAAAAGCAGATAAAATGGTTGAAAATGCAATTGGAACATTTTCACTTCCATTGGGAGTTGCCACAAATTTTAAGATTAATGGTAAGGATTACGTAGTTCCAATGGTGATTGAAGAACCTTCAGTAATAGCTGCTGCATCAAAGGGAGCTAAAATAGCACGGATTAAAGGTGGATTTGAAGTGTTTGCTGATGAATCTTTTAGCATTGGTCAAATTCAAATGTTGGATGTTGATATTCCATTAGCTATATCTGAAATAAAAAATTCTACAAATGAAATTATTCAATTGGCAAATTCAAAAAGTAATACTTTGTCTAAAATGGGTAAAGGTGCAAAAGAAATTTCATGTAAAGAAATCAATACACCTTCAGGAAAAATGCTAATTGTTGAATTACTTATTGACGTGGGTGATGCAATGGGTGCTAATGTTACTAATACTATGTGCGAAGCTATTTCTCCTTTAATTGAAAAAATTACTGGCGGAAGAGCATTATTAAGAATACTATCTAATTATTCTATTAGACGAATGGTAAAAGCAAAAGCAGTATTTGAAAAAGAAGCAGTAGGTGGCGAAAAAGTTGTTGATAATATTATTTCTGCATTTGAATTTGCCGATAATGATGTGTATAGAGCTGTAACTCATAACAAAGGCATAATGAATGGAACTATAGCTGTTGCAAATGCTGTGGGTCAAGATAGTAGAGCAATTGAAGCTGCAGCAAATGCATATGCTGCGCAATCTGGAAAATATCGCTCTCTAAGTAAATGGAGTAAGGATAGTGATGGAAATTTAGTTGGAACTTTAGAAATTCCGTTATCTGTGGGTATTGTTGGTGGAATTGCAAATGTTCATCCTGTGGCCAAAGTTTGTACAAAGCTCCTTGGAGCCTCATCTGCTCAAGAATTAGCATGCGTGATGACTGCAACAGGATTGGCTCAAAATTATAGTGCAATTTGGGCTCTTGCCACTGAGGGAATTCAAAAAGGACACATGCATCTTCATGCTAGAAATTTAGCAGCTGCAGCCGGCGCTACACCTGATCAAATTGATCAAATTGTTCAAAAAATGATTGAAGAAAAGAAAATTTCACTTGATAGAGCTAAAGAATTACTTGAGCAAATTTAAACATGCGATTATATACCTAAAAAGTGAAAAAATTGAAAATGTCTGAAGTAAAATTTGCTATCCCTAAAGGAAGTTTAGAAGATGCCACATTCAAACTATTAGAGAAATCATGGACTAAAGTTAATCGAAAAAGCAGAACTTATCGAGTGTATTTAGATGATCCTAGTATTATTGTCAAAATGCTTCGCCCACAAGAAATTCCAACATTAGTTGCAGAAGGATTGTATGATGTAGGAATTACTGGCAAAGACTGGGTTGGAGAAACAAATTCTGATGTTGAACCTATTTTAGATTTAGAATATGGAAAAATTAGATTAGTAATTGCTTTTCCTGATAAATACAGATACAAAAATCTTGATGAAATGATTGCAGATTATGGCAAAAAGAAAAAAACACTCAGAATTTCTTCTGAATATCTAACGACTGCTTCAAAATTTCTAAAACAATGCAAATCATACAAAAAATATTATGGTTCTAAAGATCCTCTAATTGTTACTCCTTGGGTTAGATTAGGAACTAACAAAAATGTTCAAATTCATTTATCATTTGGTGCAACTGAAGCAAAGCCTCCAGAGGACGTAGATGCAATTATGGATGTTACAGAAACAGGAACTACACTAAAACAAAATAAATTAAAAATTGTTGATGAAGTTCTTACATCAACAGCACATTTGATTGTTAATAAAAAATCATTGAAAGATCCTAAGAAACGTGAAAAAATCTTTGATATTGTAACTTTAATGAGAGGTGCAGTTAATGGTAGAAAGTTCTTACACATTTATCTAAATGTTGAAGAAAAAAATCTTAAGAAACTTTTGACACAGATGCCATCCCTCAAAAAACCTACAATTAGTCCACTAAGTGAACAAGGATGGTTTGGTGTAAATACAGTCATTAAAAAAGAAGAATTTCACAAACTCATTCCTAAATTAAGGAAGATTGCTCAAGGTCTTGTAGTTCACGAACCGCGACAAATACTTGAACTTGAGGAGATAAAGCGTGACGAAGAAAATTGATGAAAATAATCAAAGTAACTAATGTTGAAAAGTTTGCAGCCAAAACCGTTCCAAAACAGCCTCAAAACAACAAAGATATCGTTGAATCTATACTAAAAAATGTCAAAAAGAATGGCGATGATGCAGTCAGAAAATATGAAAAAAAATTTAGCAAAGCAAACATTTCCACATTAAAAGTATCTCAAAGTGAAATTAAAAAGGCATATTCTGAGATTACAAAAACTGAACTTGATGCATTACGATTAGCGAAAGCTAGACTCATCAAAACAGAATCTTCTGTTAGATCTTTATTAAAAAATAAAACAATCAATAATGATGGAATAAAAATATCAAAAAAATTTATTCCAATTCAAAGTGTAGGCTGTTATATTCCTGGTGGCCTGGCAAGATATCCAAGCTCTGTAATTATGTCTGTAGTTCCGGCTAAAATTGCTGGAGTTAAAAGAATTGTAGTTGTATCTCCGCCAAATTCTAATGGTAAAATAGATCCATTAACGATTGTAGCTGCTGATGTATGTGGTGCAAATGAAATTTACAAAACGGGAGGTATACAATCTATTGCAGCATTATCTTATGGTACAAAATCAATTTCTAAGGTAGATAAAATTGTAGGTCCTGGTGGAGCATTTGTAACCTCTGCAAAATCCCTTATTAGTAATCAAACTGGAATTGATATGCTTGCAGGTCCTACTGAATTAGGCATTATTGCAGATAATTCAACCAATCCAAGATATGTTGCATTGGATTTAATTTCTCAAGCAGAACACAGTAATGATACTTTTTGTTACTTGATAACTACATCTGAAAAGCTTGCAAAATCAGTTAACAAAATTATTTTTGAATCACTTTCTAAAATACAAAGAGGAAAAATTGTTAAATTCAGTCTAAGAAATAATGGATTTATTGGGATATGCAAAACAAATTCTGACATGATAAAACTTGCAAATATCTTAGCTCCTGAACACTTGCAAATAATGACTAAAAATTCTGAATCAATGTCTTCAAAAATAACTTCTTCAGGCCTAGTTTTAGTTGGAAATGACACTCCTTCATCTGCAAGTGACTATGTTTTAGGCTCAAATCACATTCTTCCTACCAATGGATTTGGAAAAATTAGAGGATCATTATCTGTTTTAGATTTCATCAAGGTAAATACTCAGATTAGGTCATCCAAAAAATCCTTGTCAAAAATTTCAAAACATCTTGAAGCTTTAACAAATGCTGAAGGACTTTCTAATCATTATGAAGCAGTACGAGGTAGATTAAATTGAAAAAAAATTGGCTTGAAGAAAAAATTGATAAATTTACTTTGATTGGAGGTTATCAAAAACCAGAATTCATTCAAGATGCAGTGAAACTTGATTCAAATGAAAATTATGTAATCCCAAAACAATTCCAAAATGATATAATTTCTTTTGCAAGAAAAAATTCTGACGTTAGAGAATATCCACTTGGTGGAGTTGAGAAACTAATTAACACAATTTCAAAATTTATCAAAATACCCTCTTCGATGATAGGTGTAGGTAATGGTTCAGATCAAATTTTAGATTTGATTCTCTCAAATTTTGCATCAAAACAAACCAAAATTTTGACTTCAAATCCTACCTTCGGATTTTTTGAAGAACGTTGTAAACTGTATGACATACCACTCATTGCAATACCATTTTCAAATGATATGAAATTAAACATTAAAGATTTCATAAAACAATCTAAAAATGCAGACATTCTTTATCTTGATTCTCCAAATAATCCTACAGGATTCCAATTTAAAAAAAGTGATCTCCAAAAACTGATCAGATCTTTTAACGGCCTTGTGATTATTGATGAAGCATATGGAGAATTTGGTGAATACTCTCTTTCTAGTATGGTTAAATCCCAAAATAATTTAATTATAGTTCAAACTCTCTCAAAATCATTTGGTTTGGCAGGTCTTAGACTTGGTTATTTTATTGCAAGTAAAAAATTCACTGAGGCTTTTATGACCATCTTACAATACCCATATCCAATTAGTACAATCACTATTGAATCTGGAATTCAAGCTTTGGGAAAATCAAATGTAATGAAAGATACCATTGATACCATCAAAATTGAAAGAAAACGAATTATTGAAACATTAAGAAAATATGATGCCTTTGAAGTGTTTGATTCTAAGGCTAATTTTGTACTTTTTGATGCTCATGGAGCCTACAAACGTGTCTATTCTGCTCTTGCTGAACAAGGAATTTCAATTCGTAAACTAGGAAAAATTGGAAACCATAATGGATGTCTTAGAGTTACCATTGGTACAAAAGAAATGAATTCAAAGTTTTTACTGGCTATTCGTGATTTATTGGGATGACTCTAACAGAAATATCTGACGGAATCTACATAGATGATTCTAAAATAAAAATTTTGGATGAAGTAAATGCAATAATTTTTGATTGTGATGGAGTATTAATTGATATTACAAAATCATATGATCTTGCAATAATAAAAACAACTCAGTATGTTTTAAAGAATTTTGCAAAAATAGATAATGCAATTGATGTTGATTTTAAAATTATTGATGGATTCAAATCTACTGGGGGATTTAACGATGAAGTTGATTTAACATATGCTGCAATACTTTCACTAGTAGCTGCCAATTTATTGAAAAAAGATCAAAATAGTTTCATTTTTGACGTAATAAAAAACTCTGATTCAAGTGGTATTACATCTGTAGAAAAATATCTTGAAACTATGGTTGATATTTCAGATATTAAAAAACAATTATCTTATCCTGGAACTCATCATGAAAATCCATTGTATCAAATATTTGATCAACTTTTTTATGGACCTGAATTATACAAAAAATTATTTAACAACATTTCTAGTTTTTCTACTCCTGGTTTAATTGAACAAGATGATGTAATTCTAAGTGAGTCATTACTTGAAAAACTAATCAAAAAGTTTGATTCAAAAATCTCTATGGTTACTGGTAGAGGAAAAGAATCAGTAAGTTATTCTTTAAAATCACTATTGAATAAATTTGATTTAAATTGTTCCATGTTTCTTGAAGATGAACCTCGTGAACTTGCAAAACCTAATCCTCAATCTCTTTTAAATTCCATTCAAGGATTAAAAGCAATATCCACTCTGTATGTTGGCGATTCTATGGAGGATTTGATAATGGCAAAAAAGGCATCTGAACTAGGACATAAAACGATATTTTGTGGCATTATGGGGACTAGCAAAAACCCTCAAGAAAAATTAAAACTATTTGAACAAAATGATGCTGTTTTGGTAATAGATTCAATCAATCTACTACCAAAGGTATTAAATTTAGAATGATGCACATTACATAATCTGTGAGAAATATGGCACCTAGAAAAGCATCAATTAAACGAAATACAAAGGAAACCAGTGTTTCTGTCTCTGTAAATTTAGATGGATCTGGAAAAACCTCTATCAAAACTGGAATAAATTTCCTTGATCACTTGATAATATCTTTTGGTAAACACAGCATGATGGATCTTAACGTTGTCGCAAAATCTAATGACGGAATTGAACACCACTTGATTGAAGATTCAGCGATTACCATAGGACAAACAATTGACAAGGCACTAAGCTCAAGAAAAGGAATTACGCGATTTAGCTATGCTTCAGTACCCATGGATGAATCATTAGCTGAAGCTTCAATTGATTTAGTAAAGCGACCATATTGGAAATTGACATTATCTATCAAACGGAGTAAAATTGAAGATGTATCAAAAGAAGATCTAGAACATTTCTTCCAATCTTTACTCCAAAATCTTAACAGCTGTATTCACCTTACTGTAAAGTATGGGGATAATGATCACCACAAAGTTGAGGCTGCCATAAAATCACTTGCTGTTGCATTAAGAAATGCATCTACAATAGATAAAAAGCAGAAAGGAATTCCAAGTACAAAAGGTTCAATGTAATGGTAAATGTTGCAATTTTTGATTATGGCGCTGGAAATATTTTCAGCCTAAAAACTTCTCTTGAAAAAGTAGGAGCTACTGTTGATATTATTACTAATTTTGATGATAAAAATATCTATTCTGGGATCTTACTTCCTGGTGTAGGAAATTTTGATCCTGCTATGAATAGCATAAGAGATTTCTCTAAAATTCAATTCAAAGATTATGTGGGAAATATGCCAGTATTGGGTATTTGTCTTGGAATGGAAATGTTTTTTGAAAAAAGTGAAGAAGGAAAAGAGAAAGGTCTGAATGTAATTGATGGTGAGGTAATTATTCTTCCACCCTCAATGAAAGTACCTCATATGGGCTGGAATAATCTTGAAATAAAAAAACCTGGAATAATTCTTGAGGGTGTTGAAGATGGTTCTTGGGCTTATTTTGTTCATTCGTATAGAGCAAAACCTGAATCAAATGATGTGATTACTGCTGAATCCGATTATGGACTCAAAGTTCCTGCAGTTGTTGAATATGATAATTTTTTTGGTACACAATTTCATCCTGAAAAATCCAGCACTGTTGGAAAAATAATGTTAGAGAATTTTCTAAAAGAGTGTAAGAAATGAAAATAATTCCAGCAATTGATCTAATGGATGGCAAAGTTGTTAGACTGTACAAGGGTGATCCTAACCAAAAAACTGTGTATAGTAACAATCCTGTAGATATTGCAAAACAGTGGGAATCTGCAGGAGCTGATATCCTTCACTTAGTTGACTTGGATGCAACACTTGGAATTGGATCAAATGTAGAAATTATTAAAAAAATTCTTGATACAGTATCAATTCCTGTGGAAGTTGCTGGAGGTTTAAGAGACAAATCATTAGTTTTAGAAATAGCAAAATTATCGGAACGAATTGTATTGGGTACTCTAGCTTTCAAAGATAAACCTCTTTTGAAATTATTACTATCGGAACTGGGATCAGAAAAAATTGTAATTTCTGTAGATCATAAAGATGGAGAAATTGTAATTCATGGTTGGCAAAAAGGAACTGGAATTAAATTAATTCCTGCAATTAATGAATTTATTGAAATGGGTTTTACAGAATTTTTACTAACAAATGTTAGTCGTGATGGAACTCTTGAAGGTCCTGATTTGGAATTTTTAGAACAGGCATGTAGTTTAACAAATGTCAATGTTATAGCTAGTGGAGGAATCTCAAACATTAATGATGTAAAAGATGTTAAAGAAAGGAAAGTATTTGGTGTGATTCTTGGTAAGGCACTATATGAGAAAAAAATAACAATTGAAGAGGCAAAAAAACTATCATGACATTAACTAAAAGAATTATTCCTTGCCTAGATGTAAAAAATGGTAGAGTAGTTAAAGGACTAAATTTTGAATCCATCAAAGATGCAGGTGATCCTGTAGAACTTGCTGAAAGATATAGTAATGAAGGTGCAGATGAACTAGTTTTTTTAGATATTACTGCATCTGATGAACAAAGAGAAACAATCAAAGAACTTGTTAGAAAAGTTGCATCTGTAATTGATATTCCATTTACTGTTGGTGGTGGAGTAAAGTCTTTAGAAGATGCTAGAAATATTTTACTTAATGGTGCTGATAAGGTTGGTATTAACACAGGTGCTATAAAAAATCCTAAAGTTATTACAGATCTAATGGAGATATTTGGTCGTCAATGTGTTGTAGTAGCTGTTGATGCTAAAAGAAATTTTAACATTGATGATACAAAAAATCTCTTCACTGAAAATGACAAACAATTTTGGTTTGAAGTTTTCATTTATGGTGGAAAAGAAGGAACTGGTATTGATGTAATTGAATGGGTTAAAAATGCTGAAAAGTTAGGAGCTGGTGAAATTCTGCTTACAAGTATTGATAAAGATGGGACAAAAGATGGATATGATATTTTGTTAACTTCCAAAGTTGTTGAATCTGTCTCTATTCCTGTTATTGCTTCAGGAGGTTGTGGAAAACCTGATGATATGATTGAAATTTTCAAGAAATCAAATGTAGATGCCGCACTTGCAGCTTCAATTTTTCACTACGAAACCCATGGAGTAAATGGTGTCAAATTACATTTGAAAAACAATGAAATTCATGTAAGATTATAATAGCTATTTTACTAATTCCATTTATGGAAAAAACTATTGATGAAATAGATTTTGAGAAAAGCGGAGGTCTTGTGCCTGTAATAGTTCAAGATGCAAATACAAAAGATGTTTTGACTTTAGCTTATACAAATAAAGAATCATTAGAACTTGCTAGAAAAACTGGAAAATCTTGGTTCTGGAGTCGTTCAAGAAATAAACTTTGGATGAAAGGAGAAGAATCAGGAAACACACAAAAAATTAAAGAAATTTTAGTTGATTGTGATTTTGATGCAATCATTTACTTGGTTGAACCTTCTGGACCTGCTTGTCATTTAGGAAAATCAGTTTGTTTTCATAATGTTTTAAAATAACAAATTAACAAACTGGCTCATAGTCTTCTTCATCCCCTGGAAGAATATCTTCGGTAATTTTAAATCCTAAATTAGGATATTCTGTTCCTCTAAATACCACTCTCCAATCTCCAACCAAATCATCAACTGAACAAATTCCTTTTGATTCTAAAAGATCAGGTTCTAAATAGTAATTGAATGCTGTTTTACCTGAACCATCAAACGGAATTGCAATATACACAGTATAATGCGTACTGTTTAATGGTCTTAGAAATGCAGCTTGACCTTTTTCATCAGGTGCTAATCCCCCAATTCTGAGAAAAATTTTCTCTCCTAAAATATATTCACTTCGATCAATTTGAAATGGTCCTGATGTTATCCATTCTCTATCCTTGGGTGAATATTCATTTTCTAAATTTACTTTAACAATTTCATCTATTTTTTCTTGAATCTCTGGAGGAAATTCTTCTGTTGGTTGTAATTCTTGATTTACTGCATCATCTTCAACTTCCATAATTTCTGATTCTTGATTAGTTATTACAAATATTCCAATTATTACTACAATTACACCCAGAACTATTGGAATTGCAATTTTAGTATTCATGAAAATATATTTTCAAAAATAACTAAAAACCTTCCTCTTAATTCTAATTTTTGACAAATTTGGTTTTTCCTATTTTTCACCTTATCATTACTATGTTTCATTATATTTTTTAATCCCTAAAATTAAGTAATACTTAACTTGATATTAGGATTTTTTATGTATGTTCTCAAAGGAGATACTGATCTTGACTAGAACTTCATTACAATGTAGAGAATGTAAAAAAGAATACGATACTGCTTTCAAGTACATTTGCGATGAGTGTTTTGGACCACTTGATGTAAAATATAATTTTCCTACAATTACAAAAGAGACATTTTCTAATCGTGAGCATACCTATTGGAGATATTTTGAATTATTACCAATAGAAGAAAAATCAAACATTGTTAGTATTGGTGCAGGGATGACTCCTCTTATCAAAGCTGATAATCTTGGAAAAAAATTAGGATTAAACAATCTTTACATCAAAAATGATTCTGTAAATCCCACATTTTCATTCAAAGACAGGCCGGCTGGAGTCGCAATATCAAAAGCAAAAGAATTTGGATTGTCAGCTGTTGGTTGTGCATCAACTGGAAATTTGGCATCTGCAACTGCAGCACATGCAGCTAAAGCTGGATTACCATGTCATGTATTTGCACCAAGTAATATTGAAATGGCAAAAATAGCACAAGCACTATCTTATGGTGCAAATTACATTGCAGTTGATGGAACATATGATGATGCAAACACAATAGCTGCACAAATAGGTGATAGTAAAGGAATTGGTGTAGTGAATATTAACATGCGTTCACATTATGTTGAAGGTTCTAAAACATTTTCATTTGAAGTTGCAGAACAACTTGACTGGCAAGTCCCTGATCAACTTATAGTTCCTGTTGGAAGTGGTGCCATGCTTAATGCAATTTGTAAAGGATTTGAAGAACTACAAACAGTTTCATTACTTGATGATGTTTCAAACATGCACATGATTGCAGCTCAACCACATGGTTGTGCCCCAATTGTTGATGCATTTAAGAAAAACAGTAAAGAGGTAATTCCAGTTGAGCATCCTGACACTGTTGCAAAGAGTTTAGCAATTGGTGATCCTGGAGATGGTAGATATGTTTTGAAGCGTTTACAACAATATAATGGATTTGCAGAAGAGTCAAACAATAAAGAAATACTTGATGCAATTTTGCTTCTTGCTCAAACTGAAGGAATATTTACAGAACCTGCTGGTGGAGTTTCTATATCTGTTCTACAAAAAATGGTTGAACAAGGAAAAATTGATGCAAATGACAAAGTAGTATGCTATGTTACTGGTAATGGATTAAAAGCAACTGAATCTATCATGGAAGTTTTAGAAAAACCAACTGTAATGAAGGCAGATGTTGGAGAAATATCGGCGGTAGTTAACTAGTGGCAAATATTACATTTACAATTCCATCTGTACTAAATCAAAGTGGTGGAGAAAAGAAGATTGAGATCTCAGCTGATTCTCTTACTGATGCATTTGCAAAAATTTCAGAAACTATGGGTGATGACTTTAAGCGTAGAGTTTTGGAAGGTGATGGCACTCCACGCTCATTGATAAATATCTACATCAATGGAAAGAATGCAAAGTTCTCTGATGGAATGCAAACAATTCTAAAAGATGGTGATAAAGTTTACATTTTACCTGCAGTAGCTGGAGGCTCTGAGGAACTTTCTCCCAAAGAGTTGGATAAATTCTCAAGGCAAGTAATGTTAGAAGAAATTGGATATGGTGGACAATTAAAATTAAAAAATGCCAAAGTTTGTGTTGTTGGAACTGGTGGTTTGGGGCATCCTATTATTTCTAGACTAGCTACAATGGGTATTGGAACATTACGCATTGTTGATAGAGACGTAATTGAATTATCAAACTTACATAGACAAATGATGTTTGATGAAGATGATGTAGGACAAGTCAAAGTAGAAGTAGCTGCAAAAAAATTACAGAAACTAAATCCTGATTGTAAAATTGAAGCTCTAGCTATATCTGTAAATGATTATACTGCATTGGAAGTTGTTGAAGGCTGTGATGTTGTTATTGATGCACTTGACAGTGTCAATGCAAGATATGCACTAAACAAAGCATGTGTTAACTTTGAGATCCCCTTTGTTACAGGAGCTGCAGTTGGAACATCTGGACAAGCCTTTACTGTTTTACCAAAAAAATCTGCATGTTACTTTTGCATGTTTCCTGAATTAGATGAAGATACAATGCCGACATGTAGCATTGAAGGAGTTCATCCACCAATACTTTCTATTGTTGGTGCAATTGAAGTTGCAGAAGCTGTTAAAATAATTACTGGAAAAACCCCTAATCTTTCTGAAAGAATTTTACATATTGATTTAGAAAATCTTGATTTCAATAGTACTAGAACATTTAGAGCTGAAGAATGTCCAATATGTGGAACAGGAAAACTTGAAGTTGTACAAAAAGAAGAATTAATTTTAGAAGAATTGTGTGGACGTAATCGCGGTAAGAGAACTTATTCTATTACTCCAACACAAACATTTGATCTTGATGTTGGTGGTGTTACTGCAATTGGAAAAGAAAAAGGATTCACAATTGATAATCAAGGAGACTTGGGATTATCTTTGAGAACAAATGAATTATCTGTAAGTTTCATGAAAAAAGGTTCTGCAGTTGTTGTAGGACCAAAGGACGAGTCTGATGCTATTTCATTATACAAAACTCTACTAGGACAAGAGATCAAGGCATAAAAATAGGCTACAAAAATTTCATAAATCATACATAAAACATCAAAAATCTGTCGATCATTTACTGTTTAATGAGGTAAACTATGATTATTATGATCAAACTATCTAGAAATTACAATAATGTTTGATTTTTACTAAAATATTTATAAAAAATGTGATAATTGTGGACAATTTGTCCATTAGACTTTTATACTAATTTTTAAGAAAATTATCAATAACATGAATAACGAAATAGGACGTAAAATAACTAGTCTTACATTAATGACAATTATGTTTGCCGGTGGTATGACATTTGCAATTCCAGGAATGGAACCAGCATTTGCAGCCAACGCAAACCTATTTGTTTCCGCAGAAAACTCACAGTTTGACAATTACATGTCAGGTCCTCAAGTAATTGAGGTAGTCATAATTGATTCAGATATCAATGATACAGATGAGGCAAAAGGTGAACCAGACGTCACTGTTAATGGTAAGGATCTGAGAATGGTTCAAGCTGTTGACGGTAACTGGTATGGTTACTTTGCAGATGTTACCCAAGCCCAAATCGCAGACAGTACAACAACTACTGATACTGATGGTTTAGACTTTGGTACTTTCTGTAACTCACATACTACAGTTGGTTCTAATACAGGTACTGTCGATTTTACCGAAACCATTGCAATCGCCGTAAACGATGCCGGTGTTGGTGTTGATGGTACTGAAACTCCTGAAGCATGTGGTACACTAGCTCACGCAAGTGGTGCAACCAATGCTAACAATGTAGTAAGAGAAGCAAAAGATATCTCGAATGGAACAGGCGTAAGTGGACAAATTGGTATGGATCCAACATACTATCCAATTATCCAACTCTATGAACTAAACCCAACTGGTAATGTTGTCGTACAGTACAACAAAGGTGGTGGTGCTCAATCAACCACATTAACTTTTGATACTGTTGATCAATTTGCTGGTTCAAGTTTAGATAGAGCTGTCTATCCAAATGGAGCACAAGTCCATGCAACAATTACTGACTTGTGGTTAAACATTGACCCAACTGATGAGGACTCTTGGACATTTGGTACAAACGCAGACAACAGTATATCTGTTGGTCCGCATTACCAAGTATTCGATGAAAACGGTGAGTCCGGTGGTGCAGCAATCAATATTTCAAATTCATTATCCGCACTAATGTGTGAAGATAACTGTAATTTGCTTATTGATACTAACGTGCAAGGCTCAACAGCCCCAGTGCTAACCATCCAGGATAACGGTGATTCCATGCTAGACCAACTTGATGCAGGTTCAACACCAGACGATGCAACAGCATTTGGTGTGTCAGCTGCAACAAATCAATTAGGTACTGGATCCGTTCCTGTAACAATTACCGAACAAGGTCCAAACAGTGGTGTCTTTGGTACATATGATGAATCTGATTTATCAGTACTAAAAATAACAACTGATGCAAATAGGGGAACCTCGGCATCTGTTGATTATAATGAAACACCCATAACTGTTCTTGTGGGATTCGACTTTGCAAGTATTGACATCGTACCAGTTGATGATGAATGGAGCTCTGGTGAAGAGATTCCAGTAATCGTCGTTGACGGTGATCAAAACAAAAACAGCAGAGTTGATGAAGACTTAGATTTAGACAATACAGATGTAACACTCATTCCAGCATTAAGCACTGGTGATCCGTTTACCATTGGCGAAGGAACTGATACTCCAACAGTTAACATTTTCAACTCTACTAGAAGCGTAGGTGCTTCAAGTGTTGAAGGTAATTTAGCAGTTGGTTCAACAAGTGTCTTCACCTTAGGTACATTATCACCAACTGCCATTACAAATGCATCATCAACTGGAGAGGTTGACGATTTCAGTGAAAGATTAATTCTCTCACAAACCGCCAACGACGATACAGAAATTGGTATTGTCGTAGTAGATCTTGATACAACCATGACCGAACTACGAGATTCAATTAACAATAATCCAGATCCAGTTGACAACGACGGTGTCGCATTCAACTTCTTCAATTATAATGTAGAATCCTTTGGTGCAAGTGAAGTAAGTATATTCTTACTGAACCAAACCAGTTCTATTCTATCTGAAACTCCAGGATATTCAGCACAAGCTGGCGCAACCGCCAATGCTGTAACTCTTGTAGCAAATGGAACAGGACAAGGATACGTAACATTAGATGACCTTGACGCCGCATTATTTACCGTTGATTCAGATGCATATGATCCAGATAATCAAAACCTCGGCCTCTTGGTTGAATTTGATTATGATGGAACACAAGCAGCTAGTCAAGGTCTAATGAATGGTGTCACAGGTATTGATGATAGAGAAGCTATTGTAGCTGACTTCTTCTCATTCGGTTTCACTGATGATGGTGTGCAATCTTCTGAAAGATTTGCAAACCAAATTATCAGAATTGAAGCTGAAGAATCAGGTGACAACACAAGTACCTTTGAAGGTTCACTTGAATATGTCATGGTTAACCAGCTTAACATACAGGACGTTCGTACCTTTGCAGGTATCACACCAATCGCAGATGATCCTTCATTCATTGTAATTGAGGATCTAACTGACGAAGATGCACCAAGAGTCTCATATGCAGACCTAGGTTCAGACGGTGTAGTCACTCCAGTATCTGATCAAGAAGAAGCTCCAAGCCACTCTGGCGTTGTATCACTAAATCAAGACTCTTACAAGATCGCTGACACTGTAATTATTACTCTAGAAGACTTGGATCTAAACGTAGACTCTGATCTTACTGACATCTTTACTGTAGTTACTGATAGCGGAGTACCTACATATGATACCGTTGGTTCTGTCGAAACTCAATCATTGAGTTTCGGTGAACTTGGTAGATTATTAGATGTTACATTTGATGATGCCATTTGGTCAACTCCTAACGCTGATAGTGACTGTAATGCGGACTTCAAATCCGCAGATATTACCGATACTGGACTTGCAGCAACTGGATTTTCTCTAATTGAAACAGGTGCAGAAACCGGTGTATTTATAGGCGACTTCCAAATCCCAGCACAATATTGTGCTGTCACTGACACCACAGCTATTATAACAACAACCGGTCTAGACATTGAAGTCAACTATGTTGACTTTAGAGATGCCTCAGGTGAAATCGTCGAAGTCGGCGATTCTGCAGGTGTCCGCGCTAACACCGGTTCAGTAAGTCTTGACAGAACAGTCTACCCAGTACCATTTGGTACCGTAGCTGAATCTGACTTAGCAGCCTCCGCAGCACCAGCAGGCAGATCTGTATTCCCAATCCACGAAACTGGAATTGACGGGAATATAGATAATGCAGCAGGTAAACAGGAAGAATTGCCAAGTGGAGATCTAACTATTCACGTAAGAGTAAATGATCCAGACTTTGACGTAAACCCATCTGGTGAAGATTCAATCGACCAACCATCAACAACCGGTTTCGGCCCAGTCAAAATCTCCGTAATAAGAGGTTCTGATGAGGTAATCCTCGGATATGCAGGTTCAACTGCAGTATCAGGATTAATCGATGTCGGTGCTGATAATACCACCCCTGGTGATATTAGAAACTTTGGTCCGATTAATGAAATCGCACCAGATGCAGGTATTTACGAAGCTGATATAACTGTAAAATTCACTGACGGTCCAGCAAGCTCAACTTGTCCAAATAGTTCAATTTATGAGGAATTAGAAGACAACGATAATGATGCTTTAGGTAACACAGAAGATAGATTCGATGTAGCAGCCAATTATTCAGGTGAGGACTTCTGTATCCTACAAGGAGATATTCTCCAAGTAGAATACACAGACCCAGCTGATGCATCTGGTGATGTTAACACCGTAACTGATTCTGCTACCTTTGACCTAAGAAACGGTGTATTACAATCCGACAAATCCGTATACATTATCGGTTCTGACATGATCTTAACACTCATTGAGCCAGACTTCGATCTAGACAATGATAGTGCTGAGACTTATGACTTGGACTTAATTGAATGGGACTCTGATGCAGAAACTACTACCATGGGCGATGAAGCCACTAATGGTTCAGTTACTGCAGCATTTGACCCAGAACCAACAGATTTCAGAGAAACAGGTGACAGTACTGGTATCTTCCAGATTGTTATCGAGATTCCTGATGCTTTAGATGGAGACAACCTTGAAAGAGGCGAAGAAATCATCTTAGAGTACACTGATTGGGGTCCATCCGGTTCAGATTATGTAGGTGATGAAGATGAAGATGTAAACATCACAGTCTTCACATCAAACTTCGGTGCAACTGTCGAGCTCGACCAAAAAGTATACACTTGGACTGACAAAGTCTACATTACCGTAGTCGCTCCAGATCACAACTTTGACGGTGATCTAGTTGACGAGGTAGGAGATTCTGGTGATGACCCAATAAAGGTCTCAACAAGAGGATTCGACCTTGATAACTATAAACTCGTTGAAACTGGAACCGACACAGGCATCTTCACAGGCGAAGTAATCCTTACTGGATTTACATCACATGATGCAGATGGCGATGGTACTGAAGGCGATGCTTCAGGTGCAATTTCTGCTGATGGCGCAGGTCCAACTGATGGACTGCTACCAACTGATGACGATGACGGTATTACAGTCTCCTTTGAATTCTCAGAGGATGAAACTGTAGTCGGTTCAGCACTTGTCAGATGGAACATCGGTGAAGTACAATGGTTAGAAGCCAGTTATCCAGCAAGCGGAACAGGTGTTGTAAGAATAATTGATCCAGACATGAACTTAAATCCAGAAGCAGTCGACAACTTCGATGTCGATGTGTGGTCTGACTCCGATGCCGGAGGTATTGACCTTACTGTAACTGAGACTAATGAGGCAACCGGAATTTTCGAAGGTACTGTATTCTTTACAATTACTGACGAATCATCTGGTCACAGACTCAGAGTCGCAGAAGGTGACACTGTCACCGCAGAATATGAGGACAATACATTACCAGATCCGTACACAACTGCAGATGAACTTGATATCACTGCCACTTCACTAATCGGTACTGTTGTACCACCTCTCGAGAGAGCACCAGCTGCTAACTTGAGAACAGTTGATGCCTTCGGTAACAGCTTAGATGCTGTTTCTGTTGATCAACAGGTGCAAATCAGCGCTGACTTAGCAAATGGTCAAGATAGAGAGCAATCATTCGCATACTTGGTACAGATTCAAGATGGTAACGGTGTTACAGTCTCACTAGCATGGATTACAGGTTCACTATCTGCTGGTCAATCATTCAGCCCAGCATTATCATGGATTCCAACAGACGCAGGAACTTACACAGCAACTGCATTTGTATGGGAATCTGTCGATAATCCAACGGCATTATCACCACCAGTTACTACAACTGTAAGCGTAAACTAGTTCAAATTACCCTTTTTTCTTTTTTTTGAATACCTCTTAACGTAAGTTATGCACAATTTTTTCACAAGTAATATCTAGGAGAACATTGACAATTAGTTAAAATGAAATTTCAAATTTTATTTTCTGTTTTGATTGTTTTTTTACTTGTAAACGTCACTGATTCTTTTTCACAACAAGCAGATTCTTATGAACCTTTTACAGGACTTGAACTATCTACAAACAGCAAAGTCTATGCCCCTGCACATAGTTTACAAATTTATGGTCAAGGATTACCTGAAGAAAATCTGGCAATACAATTATTTGCACCAGATGAAACAATTGCAAAATTTCATCAAATAACTACTGATGAGACTGGTTCTTTTAATTTTAATTTATTAACTTGGCCAGAACCATCATCAAATTTCCCTTATGGAACATACACTGTCAAATTAATTAGTACGCAGCAAGGCATATCTAAAACAACAGATGTAAAATTTTCATCTACAACTGAATTGCTTGATGTAACTGTTGAAAGATTTGTAAACACTTTGGTTTTTGCTCCTGAAACTGCAGCAATAAGTCAACCAATACGGGTATTTGTCCAAACAACTAGTGATGGTCTTTTAATTGGAAATCAACCCTCTGAATTATTGGGTACTACTCATGTTCATTTACCTTCGGGAATTTCTGTACCGCTATCTAATTCATTTAAGACATTACATCAAGGATTGTATTATGTAGATTATACCCCAATTGAAGAAGGAACCCATGTATTTCATGTAGTTGCATTTAGTCAAGGAACCACATCTCATGGTTCTGCAGCAACAAATGTTCTAAGTCAAGATCTAGGGGGAATTTCTGAACAAATAATCAAATTAAATTCTATTTTAAAGAACACCTCTGATGAACTCGATACATTAAAGTCTGAAATTGCAGGATTTGATTCCACATTGGAGATAGCAAGTAACAAAATTGATGAAAGTACAGGAACAATTACCAATTCTGTTGAATTCATCAGTGAAGCATCATCGCAACTCAACTCATTACTATTTCCAATTATTGCATCTATAGGAATTATTGTTGCATTACAAATTGCTATTCTTGCACGAGGAAGATAGTTATAATAATACAATAAACTCAATTTAATTAATGCCCAAAGCGGCTATTTTCTTTGTCATAATTTTATTTTCATCCACATTAACAAATTCATATGGATTTGTTCCAAAAGAATCAATTTATGAGGATGATATTCAAAATCCACTAATTTTTAATTCAGATATCATTGATGTTGATTCAAATTTCTTTAGTGAAAATGATTTCAAACGGTATTTAATTTTTGGAAATAATTTATCTGAAAATGATTCTTTAAAACTCAACTCATTGTATCAAATTCAATCTGATGCTGGTTTTTTTTCAGTTTCTGTGCTTTCTGAAAAATCTGCATCTAATCTAATTTCTCAAGGTTATCATGTGATTGAAGATTTCAAATTAGATTTTCATAATTCAAATGAAGAATTTCAAGATGCATCAAGAATTGGTGAAATTACTGGTTCTAGTTTAGCTAAAACGAAATATAATGCATCTGGAAATGGCACTGTTATTGCAATTGTAGATACTGGAGTTGATTTTTCAAATCCTGACATTCAACATTCTCTTGCACGTGATAAAATCAATCATCCAATAATGCTTGATCCTGATGGACAGGGAATTATTCTAACCAATGCAACTTTTTTTGCATACATTGATGACAATGAAATTATTAGAAATTACAGTAAACCGATTCCTTCACACATGACATCATCTGCATATGTTTCAAGAGATGGTGTATTTCTTGATTTATCTCAAGATGGAAAAGGAAGTAAAATTCCAATTTACAATTCATTTTTTCCACAGATTGGAAACGCAGTCATTTTCAATGGTACATTATCAAATGACATGAAAATTGGAGATGACAATAGAAATTATATTAAATCAAAAAGCGGTGTGTACCACGTTGGTGTGATATATCAAGGTGGTTTACAAGGTCCATATGCAAGAATTCAAGTTGTACCCGTACTTTTAGTTGACTCATTTCAACCTGGAGTGTACGATACACTAATTCCAGATCTTAGTACTTCATGGAAGGATTACACTAGATTTGATTTAAAACCTGGAGAAGAACCAAACTATGATTTTGATTTTACTGATGAAAAACCAATTGTATTAGGTAGTGGAAATGAGTTTCTGGTTTTTGATTCTAATGATGATGGAAAAAATGATTATAGTGCGGGAACTTTTGGTGCACGGGTTTTAGATGTTTATGGAGTTATTGAAAATAACTATACAAACATTGATGATTCATTAAATGCAATTAATGGAACACTACTTCCTGCATTAGATCCTAATGGTGCATTTTTTGGATTGATGACTGATTTTATGGGACATGGTACTTCTAGTGCTGCATCAATTACTTCTCGTGGGCATGTACCTTACGATATTTACAATGATTCAAAAAAACATTTCATAACTGGTGTAGCTCCTGATGCTAAAATCATTCCAGTAAAGGCATTGTGGTTTGGTGATACCGTTTATGGATGGCTATGGTCTGCAGGATTTGAAAATCAAGATCACGAATGGAAATTTTCTGGTAAACCTCGTGTTGATATAATTTCTAATAGTTGGGGGGTTTCAAATTTCCCTTCATTTAAAGCATCACCGGGATTAGATGTGTTATCATTAGTTCTTAGTGTTTTGTCAACACCAAATTCATTAGATGATGATTATCCAGGTGTGACAATAATTTCTAGTGCTGGAAATTCTGGTCATGGATATGGAACAATTGGATTACCAAATGCTTCTCCTTTTGGAATCTCTGTTGGCGCTACAACAAATAATGTTTTTGTTGGGTATGGTTCATTCAAAGATCAACCCAGGTTTGGAAATACAATTACCCATTATAATCATGTAGTTGATTTTTCTAGTAGAGGACCTAGTTCCATTGGAGATCCTAAACCTGATGTTATGAGTATTGGAGCTCACGGATTTACACCTTCAAATGTTTTAAAAACTCAAAAAGATTCTAAAGATGAATCCTTTACATTGTTTGGCGGAACAAGTATGGCAGCACCTATAGTTTCTGGTAGCGCAGCAGTGTTAATTGAAGAAATGAAAAAACAATCTCAAGAATATGATTCATTTTCTATTAAAAATATCTTAATGTCAACTGCAACTGATCTAAATAATGATCCATTCACTCAGGGTTCTGGTTTAGCAAACATTGAATCAGCTTTAGATTATGTTCATGGTGAAAACGGAGTTTTCATAGTACATAATGATGAGTCATATAATAATATCAAAAAAATTCTTGATCCTGCCATTGAACAATTCAATTCCACATCCGTTGGATTTGAGAATTTTCAACTACCTACACACTCATTTCCTATGACTAGCTGGTTTGGAGGACAATTACTTCCTGGAGATAGAACTACAACAACTTTTACAATTGAAAATCCAACTAATGACACTCTTACGATTGATGTAACACCACAAACTTTGTCATTAATTACAAAAACTCAATTTAATGGAACAACAATTGTTCGACAACAAGATTCTATTTTAAACAAAACTGATACTTTTATTCCAAACTATGTGAAATTGTCTGAATTAGGAAACGAAAATGATCTTGGGAAATTTTTCAATGACAAAAATCCTATACCTGAGGAATCATCATTAATGATACTCAACGTGAATTTTCTATTTGATAATTTCATGAATAACACTTCTGATGTTTATGCAGATGATCTTCAAATTTCATCTTTGTATCTATATGATTGGATTGACAATGATAATGACACAAAAATTGCTAGTGATGAATTATCTATGGTAAATAGAGCTGGTTCATGGGGAACTGTTCAAGAATTAAGGGTTTCAGAACCTGCTGAAAAATTTGAAGGTATTCCTTTGGTTGGTGTATATCCAGTACCAACAAAATTTTCTTATTGGTTAGGTGATACAAAACAAAATTCAACTTCAATGGACTATACAATTTCTGCTAGCTACTATGAGAAAGACAAATGGCCTTTACTATGGTTAGAATCTGAAACAATCTATGTTCCTCCAAAAAAATCATCTACAGTTGATGTAACATTAGTAACTCCAAATGATTATCAAACAGGTGTATATCAAGGATTTTTAACTTTTGAAAGTGATATACATACAGTTAATGCTCCAGTATCTTTTGTAATCAAACAACAAATAGTTGAAGATGATTCTACCATTTTGATTAAAGGAATACAAACTGATGATATTCTTTATGGAAATGGATACACAAAAGGTGCATTTGATATGGTTAACCGATATATGGCTGGTGATTGGCGCCAATATTATTTTGATATTCAAAATGAATCCATCAATTCTGCCGCAATAGAATTATCTTGGAATAGTGATGATACTAATCTGTCTATATTTGTAATGGATCCATCTGGACAAATAGTACAAACTAATGTTCCCTCAGGAATCTTTGGTCATTTTCTAGGATGGGCTTCACTTGATTGGCTTGGAAATTCTATTTTTAGTCAAGGTGGTGGATTTTTCCCAGTAAAAAATAAGGATGATACATCAACTGTACTCTATGTTCCAATTAATCAAACTGGAACATACACCCTTTTAACACATTCAACTTTATTTGGAGGTTCTTCAACTACTGAACCGATTACACTTTCCGCAAAGTTTACAAACATTTCTCCAGAAATGATTGAAAAAATTGAAAAGCAATCTATGGAGATTGAACCAATTTCACATGTTTCAGACAATTCTGAAACTAAAACTGAAACAATTAATCAATCAAATGGTTCTGTAAATTCACTTACTGATTTTACATTCAATCTTGGTATGGGAATTGGAATAATCATTGGAATTGCGATCGGAATTGTCTTCATTTTTATCATCAGACAAAAACCTCCTAAATGACTGAAATAGGTTTATAAGCAATTTGGCGAGTACGATAGCTGAATGTCAGAGTTGGGGACAAAAAAGTCTGGCGGATTATCCCGAAGAGACTTTCTAAAATTAATGGGTGCAGCAGGCACAGGATTAGCATTTACTCCGTTTGTCCCATTTGGTAATTTCATGCCAAATCCAAATCAGGCATCTCTTGAAAGAGTCCCAGTAATTTTGCCCGATGGCACTCAAGCAAATATCAATACTTATCCCATTAATAATGCTGAAGTTATTACATATCCTGCAACTGGTGATGCTGCACTTGATGCAGAAGCATTTCGTAAATGGCAGTTCATTAGACTTCCTGAAGAATTAGGTGGAGGAAAAAACGATATAACTTCTTTACGAGCTTATAGTATGATTTGTTTACATCTTTGGTGTCTTTGGAAATATTGGCCTGATGATGGGAGGAAAAGAGGTGAATGTCCTTGTCATGGTAGTATGTATGATCCAATCACTGGAACTGCTTTTGTTGGTCCCGCATCAGTACAAGCTGCACCATCAAACACATTACCAAAATTAACTTTAGATATTGATTCAGATGGTTTAGTATTCATCATGCCGCCGAAGTTTAATGCAAATGATAATGGAGTAATTGGATATGGCCGTTTCGCTTGAAAGAAAAACTGGGGTTGTAGCATTCCTTTATTGGCTTTGGGATGGAGTAGACAGAACTATCTTCACTGCAATTAAATTTTCATTCCCTGCAAGATTTGTAAGTCCGTTTGGATTTTTAGGAATGCTCACATTCATTGTATTCATAATTCTTGGAGTTTCAGGAGCTTTGCTAATGTTTTACTATCAACCAATTCTGGATAGAGCTTGGGATAGTGTTCAATTCATCAATGATGAAGTTCCATTCGGTTTTCATATTAGAAATATTCACTACCATGGTTCAAACGCTATGGTTCTTTTAGCTGTTCTTCACATGTATTATCAATACTTTAGTGGAAGATACAAAATTAGAAACGAAGTTTTGTGGATGACTGGTGTCATTCTTGGTACTGTTACTATTCTTGAAGCCTTTACAGGATATGATGTTATATTCAGTGAAAGAGCGGAACTTGCAATTAGTATTGCCGCGTCGTTAACGACATCAATTCCCGTTGTGGGACCTACAATTCGTGATGCGGCGCTGGGTAGTGGATTCTCCGACTTTGTATTAAGATTCTATGCACAACATGTGTTCTTGTTACCTATTGTAATGCTAGGGTTAATGGCAGTACACTTCCCAAGATTCTTGGTATTTGATGTGCCAATGGTTATGGCAATTGGTGGTGCTATTTTGATTACTGGTGGCGTCTTCCCAATCGATATGGGATTCAAGTTTGAACCCACTGTACCGCCTGGTGTTACAGTTCCTGAGTGGTATCTTACAGGAATTTATGCATTCATGAGAACGCAATATGACAAATTTGTTACAGGCTTACTGTGGCCGTTGTTGTTTATCATATCGTTTGTACTAATTCCATTTATCGATAGATACAAGAAATTCTCATGGAGAGATAGACCAATAATTACTGCATTTGGTATTACCAGTCTTGCCCAAATTATGGTTACAACATACTGGGGATTCTATATCTCACCAGACATCTCAATCCCGTTAGTAGAGCGTTTGGTAATTGATCCACTATTCTTCTATTCTACAATGATCTTGTTGGTACCATTAGGATTTGGATTTACTTACATGATGATTAAACTAGCAAATGAAGCAGAAAGAAAATCAAAACTTGCAAAAAGTAATGGTCCGCAAAAGGTAGCTACTATCAATTTATCTGAAAAATGGATAAACTGGTTATTGGTTGCACTATTAGCATTCCAAGTATTCTTGAACATTGCAGCATACAATGCAGCTTTGATAGGAATGAAGAACATCTCATTGTTCTATATTGGAATAATTTTGCTTGTGTTTGCAGCATTCTTCCATGTTTACAGATATGCAATGAGTCAACAAAAGAATGCACCTCCACCAGCACCTATTCCTGTAGTTGAAGAGAAACCAAAACTTGCAGAGCCAGAAGCAACAGTAGAACAAAGTAAACTACCTGAAAGTGAAGGAACATCTAATGATAAACCTGAAACAAAAGAATTAGCACCTGAAGTACCTACACCAAAAACTCAAGCTGATTTAGGAGTTGGAACTGATACAAATCCAAATATTAATTCTTCAGATCTTGATGGAGTGAAAAAATAATGAGTTCACCTACATCAAGTCATGCATATGGTATAGGTTTGATTGCATTACTTGTTGGAATGAGTACAGTTACCGTCTTTTACACTTCATTTTATCTTCCTGAATCCCTGGCAAAACCATCTGTAGCTGATCATATTTTACATCCTGAAGAAGAATTTTTTGTAATCGAAATTGTTCCAGGTGCATTAATTGAGGGTAATGAAAACTATGTTCCAAATGATCCAACTGTTCTATTGACATTCACAAATAATGTACAATGGATGAATAATGATGATACTGCTCATACTGTTACTCCTGATCACCGTCATGCAGATGGTTATAGTGGAGACTTTGGTTCAACTGGCGTTTTAAAACCTGGAGATTCATACGAATTTCTGTTTACTGAACCTCAAGAAGTACATTATCATTGTACACCTCATCCATGGATGAAAGGTTCAATTATAGTAGAAAAGAGTAGATTCTAGTTAGAATATTTTGCAAAAATTATCTGACTTTCAATTTCTTTATGCTGTTCTATAATTGAAACTCTAAATTTTACTTCATGTTCTTGTTCTGGCTTAAAATCAATTAATGCAGTAAATTCTGCTTTATGTTCAGGCATTACATCTTTGTTGATAAATAATCTTGAAACATTCTGAGAGATTTTCTTTTCATTATATGATTTGTAAATAATATGTTCGTTTGAATCCAAAATTTGTGTATTTATCACAACGCCGTCATATCTTCCTGGGTATGATACTGATATTGTTCCTTTAATTTCTGAATTTGGATGAATCTCTGTCGAATTTAATTTGAATTCTAAATCTTTCATAAATTTTTACTCTTAACTTGGAATAATAATTTTGTTAAGCGGGCCCAAAGGGCTTCGATCCCTTGACCATCGGATTAGAAGTCCGGCACTCTATCCATGCTGAGCTATGGGCCCAAAAACCTAGCAATTAATTACCATTTTAAGGGTTTAGTGTGGTAAACTTTGTTTCCCAATTCTGCTTAACACTTTCATTCTCAAAACAAATCAAACATCTAATTCTGATTCATCTCTTGTGCTAATGCATCATCAATCATCAAATTGTAAATCATGACCTTGAATTTTATCTCCCTTATCACGTTACACCAAACTCTGGCTGAAATATTCTCTCCAAGAACCCTCTTGAATGTGGAAATTGCAATCTCTGCAGACTGGCGTCTTCCATAACCAACTCTAATTTTCCATTTGTTTCTATTCTGTATCTTTTGCTCATTTGTTAAATGATTAAACATTTTCACATTTTTACGATTCATTTTACAATTACCAAGCTGCATGAAACCTTGCTTCTTTCTTGCAGTACTGCCCTTTGCCTTACCTGAGAAATTCTTTCTTATTGGAATAATTGGAATTACATTTCTCTTTTCACATTCATCAAAATTATCATTGGAATCATATGCACCATCGCATCCAACATGTAATTTCTCAGATGATGTTACATTAGGAGAATTCTCAATGTTTTGTAGTGCCTCATCAAGTAACTTTTTGAACTGTGGCGCGTCACCATGAGAATCGTCAGTAATTGTCACTGCGTTTTCTTTTTTGTTTTGACAATCGCTTTTCTTCTGTAGTTTTGTATTGTTTTTGAATCTCTTTGGATAGAGAATCAAACTGTGGAACAGTTATTCCTGTTATGGATAGGAATTGTTCTTGGTCTTTTTGCTAGTTTTATATGGTTGAACATGCTTTAAGAATAATTAATTCTCAGCTTTGGATCTTACTGTAGAAATATTGAGAATATGATCAAATTGAATCAATTATACAACTAATCTAATACAAAAAGATGACCTATTGGTTGATATATTGTATTTTCAGGTACAATTTCATAAATGGTCTGCAAAGGAATCTGTGAATCACACAAGGCAAAAAGAACTCATGGAATTAATAGATACATTCAGGGCCAAAAGATGTGCTCAATTTGTGATATTTTCATGTATTGGGATGGAAAGCACTGCCCGTGTTGTAATTTTGTGTTACGAACAAGGCCAAGAAATACAAAAAATAGGAGACAGTTACAGCTTGTTCGGACAGTAAAACGAATGTAGTACACCATTACATAGCACAAAACGATCCGTGCATTTCATTTAGATCCTTGTCATAATGGAATCGATGAAGACCTTTTGTAAGTGTAAATGCCAAACTCCTTTACTGACTATGAGTATCACAAGTTCTCAGGGTACAAGAGAGGGCATGAGGTGTTGCCTTAATCTTTGATAAAATTATGTCAAATTTAACATAATTCTACTAAAATACACTCTCTGAATTCTTTTACAGTGATATTTTCATACTTTAAGGGTTTACAGCCACTTTTTTTGGTAATTTTCTCTTTCCATCTTAAAAAGAAATTGTTGTGAATATCCTGCAAATGGACCAAAATGATTTACAATTTTTTTATGAAGAATCTCATATTGTTTTTCTGTAATAGTTTTAGTTTCAAGTTGAAATTGTTCCGAATAATATTTTTCTAATATTCTTATCATCCATCTATCTAAGGGAAAAGATTCTAGTTTGTTTAATGAAAATAACAAAACACAATCAGCTACTTTGTTTCCAACTCCTGGAATTTGACAAATTTTTTCTTTTGCTTCTTGGTAACTATTTTTTTGTAAAGATTCAAAATCAATTTTTTTAAACAATACCATTTTTGCAGCTTCCTTAATGAATTTAGCACGGTATCCAACACCACAGCTTTTAATCTCATTTATTGATGCTTTAGCAAGTTTAGATGGTTTAGGAAATAAAAAAAATTCTTGATTATCAAATTCTACTTTATTTCCAAGTTTTTTTGAAACATTTTCTAAACTACTTTTGATTTTTTGAATGTTAGAGTTTGATGACACAATAAATGAAATTAAACACTGAAAAGGATCTTGTTCAAGTATTCTTAATCCTAAGTATTGTTTAACTGCTTTTTTTGTAATATCATCTTTTGAAATTGATTTAATTATTTTTTCAATATTGTCTCTTTTTCGAAAAAAATCAGTTTTAATGTTTTGATAAGATTTTACAGTTCCAGAATCGGATATTTTTAAAATATCTCTACCATTAACACCGTACCAATTTTTGCCATTTTTTTTCCAAAGAAATACTTGACCACTATTGATTGAATTATCTACGTTTATGATGCAATTATTTTGCATCTTAGATGGTAATTTCTTCATTTACCGCAGGTGAAAATGTTTCTAAACCAAATTGTTCATGAATTTCTTTGGCAAACATCTCACATGATTCTGCATCACCATGAACAGTACACACCTTTGGATTTCCTTTAATTTGTTTAATCATATCGAATAACTCTTTTCTGTCTGCGTGCCCAGAAAATTGGAATTGTCTCACTTCAGCCTGGACTTTAAGATCTTTTCCTCTAGTTGATACCATTCCTGTATCTAGTAATTTTTTACCAGGTGTACCTTCACCTTGATACGATACAAGAGCTATTCCATTTTTACTATCAAAAGATAATTGTTGAAGATAATAAACTGCATTTCCTCCTACCAACATTCCAGCAGGAGAAATCACAACACAAGGTTCGCCCATTGCTCGTTTTCTTTCTGAATGTTCTCTTACCGCAGTTGCACTTTTAATTGCTTCAGAAAATACTTTAGGATCTCTTAGATATTCTGGATGTTTAAACATAATTTCATTTACTTTTAGTGCCATTCCATCCATGATGATTTTATGTTTGAAATTTGCACTTCTTAAGATACAAGCAATTTCTTGAGAACGTTCAACTGAAAATGAAGGAATAAACAATATTCCTTTTCTATCCATGACTTGATTTGCAAACTCTATTAATTCTGTTTCTGATTCTTTTCTTGGTTTTTGTTCAGTCTTTGCATATGTACTCTCAGTAATTAACAAATCAATTTCTCCTATATCCAAATCCATTTCTCGAAGCATTCGAGAACCGTTTGTTTTGATATCTCCTGTGTAGAAAAGACGTTTTTTCTCTGATTCTACCAATACAGTACTTCCACCAATCACATGTCCTGATTCTCTGAATTCAAAAGTTGCATTTCCTTTGGCTACTTTTTGCTTGAATCCAATTTCTTTAGCATTTTTCATCATATTATTTAATTCAGGTAAATCAAATGGATGTGAATTTTTTTCAATTTTTAGCATATCATTGATCAATAATTTTGAAAGGTCAAATGTTGGGGGGGTAGCGTATACGTCAGTATTTCCACTAACAAAAAGTGATGGGACATTTCCTGAATGATCTAAATGTGCATGTGTGATAATGATGGCATCCAAATCTTTTGGTTTTACATGTAGTGGATATTGTGGAGGTGAACCTCTACGTCCAAACATTACTCCATAATCTAATAGTAATTTTGTACCGTTACAATCTACTAAAAATCCAGATCTGCCTACTTCATTTGCAGCACCTAAAACTTTAACATTCAAGAATTAAAATGAATCCGCATCTACCTTAATACCTTCTTAGCGTATATCCGATCATTATGCCTGTCATGGAATCTACAAAAGCTTTAATTAGTGTAAGCTAAGATCCGATCCTCATGGGACGAACCTATGATGAGTGGATAGCTCAACAAGATCAAGCTGTCGTAGCAAAAACTCGTGCAGGCGATGAAGGAAATAAAGTACTTCTAAACCAAATTAACTGGATCTGGGTTAACAATCTGATGAATCAAAAAGCAGACCTTAATCCATCTTCAGCAGAACTACTTGACTGGGTAACTTCTGGTCAAATAGACGCAATGAGAAAATAAACGTGCACATCACGTTATCTTTTTGTTTTTTAAATTTTTTAATCTAGATTCTGTACATATTTTTTGAATCGATCTTTTTCATAACAGGGTTATGAATTTCAATCATGGTTTAAATAGTCACCAATCAATCTTAATTTTGTAATGCCAATAGCAATACTTCCAGACATTGACGAACAAAGATGTATAGGATGTGCACTATGTGTAGAAATCTGTACAACTCTTGGTCCTGATGTCCTTAGGGTAAAACCTGTTGAAGGCTGGAAGAGAGGTAAAGCATTTGTTTTCTACCCAGAAAGATGTATTTCTGATGGTGCATGCATCGGTGTATGCCCAACAAAATCAATCTTTTGGATGAGGCCAATGAATTACACTGCTGGACAACCAGTACCTCTTCACAAAAACGGTATCTTCATCAAAGGTTGGGCAGAAGACGCCGCTCTATAAGCAGCATCTTTTAGCACATTCTTTTTTCTTATTTTTAATTATGCAAAAGATTTTTTCTTGATCTCTTTTGGCAAACTTTTTACAAAATATTTTAAGAATTCATCTTCTTTATCGTAATGTATTTCTGAAAATTTGTTGTTTGAAATGAAATCATTCCATGTTTTTTCAAATGTAGGAAATTCCTTTGGTTCAAAATCTAATCTAGATGTTTCATGATGAGCAGCAGGAAAAATATCTGAAATTTCAATTGGTATTAATCCTAAAACTGGATTATATTGGCAAATTTGGAATGACTCAAATTCTTTGAGTTTCTTTTTTAATCCAATATATTGTCGAGAAAGATATCCTGGCTTTGTATTGGATTCTTTAGTGATGATTATTTTCTTTTTCTTTGATTTGAACTTTCTAACAATTTTATGGAAAGATTGAACTTCTGGTCTATATTGATCCTCTCTACTGAATAAGAAAATAGCTTTCTCTTTAAATTTAGGCGTACTCAAACCAAGAAATTCATAATTTTCAGTCATAACTTCAATCATCTCAAATAATTTTGGATGAGCTCTTGCCTTTTTAATCACATATTCCCATAATCTACCTTCATGGATTGCTTGTTTTACTTTATCAACTTCAAGCTTAATTGCATACAGATTATGAACTGCCAATTCATTGATTTTTTCAATAGTTTCTAATTGACGAAATTCATCTGGAGTATATTTTGAACATATTTCACAATTACAAGGAAATATGGAAATATCTGATAAATAGCGAGTACCATCATCTGTAATGTATCTTAGTTGTTTAGCATAGAGCATGTAAGATGCTGAATCAAAAGTATCACATCCCAAAGCTATTGCAAATGGTATGGTAAGAGGGTGTCCTGCACCAAATAGATGTAGAGGAATTGAATGTGGCATCTGTTTTTTTGCAGCCACTATCATCTGAGCTAATAATCTATATTCATATGACTCCATAAATTCAACTGGACTTCCTAATGCAAGCATTTGAAATCCCATATTGACTAAACTTTTTGTAGATTTACCAACTAAATCAAAGTGTTCTCCTCCTTGAATTGGGCCTATCCAAATCTGACCATTGTCAGCACTATCTTCTAGAGTTTGTTTACAAACATTTAGAGTATGTTTCACATAGGCCTCTGCTTTTTTAATTGGCATTCCATATCCTGTTGGCTTGTCAAGTGGAATTGCAAAATCTGTTAAGATACCTTTTTCAAAATTTGCCATATCTGGTGGTAATACATCAACATCCCCATATTCAAGAACTTGATATCCTCCAGAATCTGTCATGATTCCACCATCAAAATTAATTATTTTGTGAATTCCTTTTTCAATTGCTTCATCGCCGTAATTATTTCTGGTAATGTATGCATTAGTAATTACTAAATCAAAACCTATTTCTCTGATTTTTTTAGATGGGATGGTTTGTTTTACAGGATGAATTACTGGAACATATGCTGGTGTCTCAATTTTACCATGATTTGTGTAGAGTGTACCTATTCTTCCAGCTAAATCAGTTTTGGATATTTCAAACAAGTAATTAACCCAAATCAAAGGCGTTATTTAATCAATCAACAAAAAATTTTCCCAAATCATTATTTTTTCGTACTAATTCTAGCCAATCAACTTCTTCATTTCCAATATTCTTTGTCATAACCAAAATGACATTTTCTACAACTTTTGAAATTGTTTTATCACTGACGTTAATTTGAAATACTTTTTCTTGAAATTTATTAATTGCATCATGTGCAATAATTCCTAAAATTTCACTTTCTATATTTTCCTTGATTTTTTTATCAGAGTATTTCCTATCTTTATAAACTGGAATTAAATCATAAGGGTTTCTTCTTAATACAATCATAATTTTTACTTGATTTTTTCTTAAAACATAGGGTGCCAAATGTCCCACAATTACATTTTTTTCAGAAATCTTTTGTTTTAGGATTTTTTCTAGTTCTTCAACATCTACATCATTTGAATTCCCATTCTCTTCAAATAATCCTGAATCTTTGGCAATAGTATTGATATCTAACACATCAAATTCCAATCTCTCAATAATTTCATGTGTAATGGTATGTTTTCCAACTCCTGGATTACCAGTAATTACAATTGACATGTACTGAAATCATAATCCATAGATTAAACGATTTCTGCAATACTAATAAGTAGAATTAGATTTTTTATATTATTGCAAATTGGGTTATTGGGAAAAGCAAATGTTGGGAAATCTACATTTTTCTCTGCTGCAACTGAAACTCCTGTAGCTTCCGGAAATTTCCCATTTACTACAATTGAGCCAAATATTGGAGTTGCTTATGTGAAATCAGACTGTGCTTGCAAACATTTTGAAATAAAACATGATAATGAGTTGTGTGTAAATGGTACTAGGTTCATTCCAGTTAAACTCATTGATGTTGCAGGGCTAGTTCCTGGTGCACATGAAGGTAAGGGATTGGGAAATCAATTCCTTGATGATGCAAGACAAGCTGAAGTTTTGATTCACGTTGTTGATATTGCTGGAACAACTGACATACAAGGACAACCTGTACCAGTTGGAACCCATGATCCATTAGAAGATGTAGCTTTTGTTCAAAATGAATTTGATCAATGGTTTGCAGATATTTTGAAAAGAGAATGGGATAAAATGACTCGTGAAATAGATCAAAAGCGAGCAAAACTTACTGATGGTATTGCAAAAAGATTTTCTGGATTAGGAATTAAAGATTTTCAAGTTCAAGAAATTCTTCAAAAGTTGGGATTTATGGCTAAAAATCCAAAAGAATGGAATGATGATGATATTGAAACCTTTGTAAAAGAATTAAGAAAAAATACAAAACCTATGATCATTGCAGCAAACAAGGCAGATCTTTGTCAAGACCTTGACATTATCAAAAAAATCCCAGACAATGTTATTCCATGTAGTGCAGAAACTGAATTACTTTTACGTAAAGCATCAAAAGCTGGCATTGTGAACTATTCTTCTGGTGATGAAGGTTTTACAACTGTTGAAGGAAAAGAAATTCCACCTCCACAACAAAAAGCTCTTGATTTAGTAAAATCAGTTTTTTCAAAAATTCCGTCTACTGGCATTCAAAAGATTTTGAACACTGCAGTATTTGATTCTCTAAAATTTATTGTAGTATATCCTGTAGAAGACGAGACAAAACTAACAAACAAGGATGGTGTTATTTTACCTGATACAAAATTAATTCCACAAGAGTCTACGGCTAAAGATTTGGCAGGTTTAATTCATGCAGATATTGCAAAAGGATTCTTGCATGCAATTGATTGTAAAACAAAACAAAGAATTAGTGGTGATCAAAAACTAAAAAATGGCGATGTTATCAAAATTGTTTCTACTCTAAGTCGTGGATAATATGTTGGGTCTTGGAATTGAAAGCACAGCTCACACATTCTCGTGTGCAATAATTGAAAAAAAAGGAAAAAAAGGGAAGATCCTTTCTGATGTTAGAAAAATTTATCGACCTGAAGAAGGAGAAGGGATTCATCCTCGTGAAGCATCTCGTCATCATATTGAGAATAGTTCACTAGTTCTAGCTGATTGTCTAAAAGAAGCAAATGTTTCAATCAAAGATTTAGACATTATTTCGTATGCTGCTGGTCCTGGTTTGGGTCCTTGTTTACGTGTTGGAGCAGTAGTTGCAAGATCTTTATCCTCATTTTACAAAATACCCATCTATCCAGTTAATCATGCAATTGGACATATTGAATTAGGAAAATTACTTACTGGCGCAACAAATCCTCTAGTACTTTTAGTATCTGGAGGACATACTATGCTTTTGGCATTTCTAAATAAGCAATGGAGAGTTTTTGGTGAAACATTAGATATTACACTGGGTCAACTACTTGATCAATTTGGACGATCAATTGGATATGCTTCTCCATGTGGAAAAAATATCGAAGAGTTGGCAAATTCTTCTACAAATTATGTAACATTACCTTATTCTGTTAAGGGAAATGATGTATCTTTTTCTGGATTATTATCTGCAACAAAATCTGTGGCAATGAAAAGTAAAGAAGATGCATGTTATTCACTCCAAGAAACTGCATTTGCAATGATTAGCGAAGCCGTAGAACGTGCTTTGTCATTTACTAGAAAAAAAGAATTGATGATTGTTGGAGGTGTTGCAGCTAACAAAAGATTGTCTGAAATGCTCAAAGATGTATGTAAAAGACATAGTTGCAAATTTTTTGTAGTTCCTTTAAGATATGCAGGTGATTGTGGTAGTCAAATATGTTGGACTGGTTTATTAGAATCTCAAATTAAACAAGGTGTTTCATTAAAAGATACATTTGTTACACAATCTTGGAGATTAGATTCTGTTAAAGTAGATTATTAATTTTTATTTTCATTAATTGTCTGATCAATTGTTTTAACCCAACTTTTTGTATTAAAAACCCCAAACTTGAAAGTTTGTTCTCCTTCGTCAGTTTTTGCTGTGAAACACACTTTTTTCATTAACAATCCTTCTTTCCATGTTTTTGTCACCTTGTCTAATGAAATATCTAATACAGTATCCCCAAAATGTTTCGAAAAATCCATTATTCTTGCATTTGTTTTATCAAATGCTAATCTCTTATTTGTTAATGTTAAAATTCCTGCTCCTAATTTATCCTCACTACAATCTTCTTGTTTGATTCTTTTCTCTCCATCATCCATGATTAATTTTTATTGAATTCTTCTGGATATAATGTTAATGAAATTAGTCAAAAAAGGAGCTGAAGCAGATCTATATCAAACAAATTGGCAAAATTCTAAGGCAATATTAAAAATTAGAAAAGCTAAAAAATATAGAAATTCTTTACTAGATTCAAAAATTCGTAAACAAAGAACAATCAAAGAATCTCAAATGTTATCTCTTGTAAAGTCATATGGAATCCCTGCTCCTCTTGTTTACTTTGTAGATTTAGAAAAGACATCTATTACAATGCAAGAAATTCCTGGAACTACTGTACATGATTTATCTGAATCAAAAATCATTAAACTATCCAAAGATATTGGAAAATTAGTCGGCACATTACACAAGAACGGAGTTATGCATGGTGATTTAACAACGTCAAACTTTATTTTATTTCAAAGTAGAGTTTATGTAATTGATTTTGGTTTATCTCAAATTTCAATAAAACCTGAAGATCATGCTGTTGATTTGAGGTTGATAAAAGAGATTCTTAATAGTGCACATGCAAAAATCATGATTTCTTCTTGGAGGAATTTCCTCAATGGTTACAAATCCATTGTTGGCAGTGCCTACTATGTCAAAATTACTAAACTAGTCTCAGATATAGAAAGTCGTGGTAGGTATGCACAAGTCGTTTGATCTATTTTTTGTATCCTCAAATAACCACAAGTATCAAGAAGCTAAGAAAATTTTAGATTCTTTTGGAATAAGTCTTGGTTTTTTAAAATCTAATTTAGAAGAAATTCAGTCAAATTCCCTTCATGATATAGCAATAGTAAAAGCAAAAGATGCATTTTCTAAATTCAAAAAACCTATCATAATTGAAGATGATGGTTTATTCATTGATTCAATTGAAGGTTTTCCAGGACCATATTCATCATATGTTTTCAAAACAATTGGGAATAAAGGAATCCTTAATCTGCTAAAAAATAACAGAAAGGCAAAATTTGTCTCAATCATAACATACTGTGACAAAACACTTCTGGAATCTTTTGAAGGAAAACAATTTGGAAAAATATCAAAAACCCAAAAAGGAAAAGGTTGGGGATATGATCCTATTTTCATTCCAAATAACTCAACAAAAACATTTGCTGAAATAAATAATAAAAATGAATTATCTCACAGATACAAAGCATTAAAAAAATTCTCTAGATGGTATCTGAATAAGTAGGAATAAAACGATCAATAAATCGTTCATTGTTTTGTAATATTGAAATTCTTGAAACAATGCTTTCATCCATTATTGAAAATATTTTACTCTGTTTTGCAATTTCGTCACTAAATTTTTTCACTTCTTCCATTTCCAACATGTTTGCATGTTCTAATCTATTAGTTGAACGCCCAATGTGCATGTATGATTTAATTTCAATAAAATGTGGACTTGCCGTTCTAAACATTTCGGCAAATGCAGGAATTGATTCTTTTTGATCATTGTAATCTCTGATTAAAGTAATTCTTAACACCGTTCTTGTATTCAAATCCTTTAACATGTCAAGTGTTTTATTCCATCTTTCCCATGAATCGTCATATTTTGGCTTGTTTATTCTCATAAATGATTCATAATCTGCAGCGTTTGTTGATAGATACAATTGTGTTGGTAATGCATCTTCATCTTGTAATTTTTGTATCATGTCTGGTTCTTGACCATTGGTAACAAGAAAAATTGATTTTGTAGCTTCAAGTGATTTTAAGTATTTGATAAGCTCTGGAAGTTTGGGATACATTGTAGGTTCTCCAGAAAGTGAAATTGCATAATGAGCAGGTAATAATGATTCATCTAATCTTTGTTTATCATTTCTTGAATCACCGTAAAAGCCATTGATCAATTTTTTTCTTTCAGCCATTAACTTTGTTAAAATTTGTTCTGGCTCTGCAACTTGTTCTGGTTTCATTTCCATTGAATCATAAAATTCCATTGGTCTCCAACAATACACACATCTATTTTCACAATACATGCCAGCAGGAGAAAATTCCATACATCTATGAGTTGAAATTCCATAAAACTTGTGTTTGTAACAACTGCCTTCATGTTTGAATGATTTTTTTGTCCAATGACAAAGTCCTACAGTTGAATGGTCTGCTATACCATACTTTGCTTTTTTTAATTGTGCAGATATCACCGGTTTGATCTGAAGTAATTGCTCTTCTTCTTCAACAGTTTCTCCAGAACAACTCATGAATTCAGATCGTGTTCTTGTTTACTTAAATTGATCGAGATTTTTGTCCAACAAGGAAACTTTACTCAAAACTATTGATATTTTTAGCCGATTCCAGAGTGAGGTTTAATAACTGGATCCTCGACGTATTTTTAGGCTTTGAAAAAAATACACTCCGTATCATTCCTATTCTTGCTTGTGGCTACTTTGACTAGTATGCCAATAAATCCAGTTTTTGCTGCCGATGATTTGGATAATGACGGAGTTGATGATTCTATAGATACATGTCCTAATTTACAAGAAGATTATGAAGGAACAGTAGATGGATGTCCATCAAATTTTGTTCCATGGTATGATGAGGATTATGATGGAATAGAAGATCATCTTGATCAGTGTCCTAATCTGAAAGAACATTACAATAGATTCCAAGATCAAGATGGTTGTCCTGATACACTACCTGGAAGTGGAGATGGTGGTGCACCTGATTCTGATGGTGATGGCTTTATTGATTTAGTTGATTTATGTCCAAACCAACCAGAAACATTCAATGGTGTTTTAGATAGAGACGGTTGTCCTGATTCTTATGGTGCAGGTGATAGAGACATGGATGGAATTCCAGACTTTGCAGATGCATGTCCATTAAGTTCTGAAAATTATAACCGATACCAAGACGATGACGGTTGCCCTGATGGCATAAATGATTTTGATTTTACTGATACTGATAATGATGGAATACTAGACAAAGTTGATTTGTGTATTACAGAACCTGAAGTTTACAATGGTTATAGAGATACTGACGGTTGTCCTGATGTTGCATTAGATTCTACATTTAATGATTCAGATGGCGATGGAATTGCAGATCAATTTGATATTTGTCCTGATCATCCTGAAACTTTCAATAGATTTGCAGATTATGACGGTTGCCCTGATATACTTCCATCATTTGATGGTACACTAAATGATGCTGATGGTGATAGAATAATGGATGTCAATGACGCATGTCCATTAGATCCAGAAAGATACAATGGTTTTGAAGATCAAGACGGTTGCCCTGATATTCCTCCTTATTCTAGTGATGTTGATTCTGATCTTGATGGAATTCCAAACAGTGTTGATCAATGTCCAAATGTAAAAGAAACTTACAACATGTTCAAAGATACTGACGGTTGTCCAGACTTTATAGGATCTAATAAAGGAGTTCCAGACTCTGATGGTGACGGAATTAATGACTTTTCAGATTTATGTCCAAACCAACCAGAAACATTCAATGGTGTTTTAGATAGAGACGGTTGTCCTGACAGTGATTCTATATCTGACAGAGATTTTGATGGAATTCCAGATTATTTAGATGCATGTCCAACTGCAAAAGAAAATTACAATAACATAGAAGACGATGACGGTTGTCCTGATGGCACAATTGGATTATTTGGTTCAGATAATGATGGAGATGGAATTTTCGATTTGAATGATAAATGTCCACTTGAACCAGAAACTTTCAATGGCTATCAAGATCAAGACGGTTGTCCTGATGTTTCTGTAATGGATTCTGACGGAGATGGAATTAGAGATTCATTAGATGAATGTCCTTCTACAGCAGAGACTTGGAATCGTTATCAAGATCAAGACGGTTGCCCTGATAATACTACAGAATCTGATTCTGACGGAGATGGAATATTAGATTCTGTTGATCAATGTCCACTTGATAGAGAAAGATACAATGGCTTTGAAGACGATGACGGTTGTCCTGATTATCCTGATTTCATAACTACATTAGATTCTGACTTTGATGGAATTCCAGATAAATTTGATGAATGCCCATTAGTCCCTGAAACTTATAATAAATTCCAAGATGAAGATGGTTGCCCAGATTATATTGGAGATAACAAAGGTACTCCAGATTCTGATGGTGATGGAATCAATGATTATAATGATCATTGTCCAAACCAACCAGAAACATTCAATGGAATTCTTGATTTAGACGGTTGCCCAGATAATTATATTTTAAAGAATGATCGTGATCAAGACGGTATTCCTGATGCAATAGATGCATGTCCAACTGCAAAAGAAACTTACAATAAATTCCAAGACGATGACGGTTGCCCTGATTCTGTATCTGAATCATTTGTAATAGATTCTGACAATGATGGAATCAATGACGTTTATGATGATTGTCCTTTAGTTGCTGAAAACTATAATGGATTCCAAGACGATGACGGTTGCCCTGATGTTGATGATACTCAGCCTGATGCTGACGGTGACGGTGTTCCTGATGTAATGGATATGTGTCCAGAACAAAACGAAGTTTGGAATAGATATGTTGACTATGATGGTTGTCCAGATAGCATACCAATAGGTAATGTAACTATTGATAGTGATGAAGATGGTATAAATGATGAAATTGATTTGTGTCCAAATGAAAAAGAATCTTGGAACAAATACAATGATCAAGACGGTTGCCCTGATATTGCACCAGAACAATCAAGATACAAACACGATGCTGATTTAGATGATATTATCAATGAAGATGACATGTGTCCTCTAGAGCCTGAGGATTATGACGGTGATAGAGATTCAGACGGATGTCCTGACCAATAGGTGTATCTAAATGAAAAAACAATATCTTTTAGGATTTTTACTTTTACTAACATCAACTATTGGTATGATGCCAAGTAGCGCATTTGCCAATGAAGAAATTGATAATGACGGTGACGGAGTACCAAACAATCTGGATCAATGTCCAAATCTCTTAGAAGATTATGATCCAGAATATGGTAACAACATAGATGGTTGTCCAGCAGACTTTGTCCCATGGTATGATGCTGATTATGATGGAATTCAAGATCATATAGATAACTGTCCAACTGTAAAAGAAACTTACAATAGATTCCAAGATCAAGACGGTTGTCCAGACTTGACACCTGAAGGTACACAAGGAATTGCTGATACTGACGGTGACGGTTATCCAGATTTTATGGATTTATGTCCAAACCAACCAGAAACATTCAATGGAATTGATGACAAAGACGGTTGCCCTGATGATGATATAACTCACAAAGATTCTGATCAAGATGGAATTTCTGATTCTTTGGATGCATGTCCCTTAGAACCTGAAACTTACAACATGTATCTAGATTCTGACGGTTGTCCAGACTCTGCAGATTCAGTTAATCCACAATACCAATTCCCAGATACTGATGGTGATGGAATTGAAGATAGATGGGATCAATGTATTGATGAACCAGAAAATTTCAATGATTATCTAGATTGGGACGGTTGTCCTGATGTTCCAGGCACTACTTCATTAGAAGCTCCAGACGCTGATTATGATGGAATTCCTGATGACATGGATGATTGTCCACTTGATCGTGAAAATTACAATAAATTCCAAGATGAAGATGGTTGCCCTGATGAATTACAATTTACATTTACTGGTGATGCTGATGGTGACGGTATTCCAGATACCTTAGATTCTTGTCCATTTAGTCCTGAAACTTACAACATGGTTAATGATCAAGATGGCTGTCCTGACTATGTAGCAGATAACAAATTTGCTTTTGATACTGACGGTGACGGTATTATTGATAACTTAGATCATTGTCCAAACCAACCTGAAACTTACAATGGTATTTTAGATAAAGATGGTTGTCCAGATAATAACTCTACATCTGACAAAGACTTTGATGGTATTCCTGATTATTTAGATGCATGTCCACTAGAACGTGAAACTTACAACATGTATCTAGATTCTGACGGTTGCCCAGATAATGTTGATGTAATGGATTCAATTTACACTTTTCCAGACACTGACGGTGATGGAATTGAAGATAGATGGGATCAATGTATTGATGAACCAGAAAATTTCAATGATTATCTAGATTGGGACGGTTGTCCAGACATTAAAGGAACAACTGCTGGTGATATGATTGATTCTGATTATGATGGTTTGGCAGATCATTTAGATCAATGTCCAACATTAGCTGAAAGATACAATAAATTCCAAGATGAAGACGGTTGTCCTGATGGTATTGATTATCAGACTATTGGTGATTCTGACGGTGATGGAATCTTTGATGATTTAGATCAATGTCCTCTATCAAAAGAAACTTACAACATGTATCTAGATTCTGACGGTTGTCCAGATTACATTGCTGATAATAAAATGACTGCTGATTCTGACGGTGATGGTATTCCAGATATTCTTGATTCATGTCCAAATCAACCTGAAACTTACAATGGTTTGTTAGATGATGACGGCTGTCCAGATAAACTTACATCATACTTAGATTCTGACAGTGATGGTATTCCAGATGTATTTGATATGTGTCCATTAGAACCTGAAACTTACAACATGTATCTAGATTCTGACGGTTGTCCAGACTCTGCAGATTCAGTTAATCCACAATACCAATTCCCAGATACTGACGGTGATGGAATTGAAGATAGATGGGATCAATGTATTGATGAACCAGAAAATTTCAATGATTATCTAGATAGAGATGGTTGTCCAGATATTCCAGGTGCAGAATCCACTACTCCAATGTACGCTGATTCTGATGCTGATGGATATCCAGACGTGACTGACTCTTGTCCAACAAGCCCAGAAACTTGGAACAAATACCTAGATTGGGACGGTTGCCCTGATACTGCTCCAGAACAACAGAGATTTGTTCACGATGATGATTTAGACGATATCATCAATGATGAGGATCTATGTCCACTTGATCCTGAAGATTATGATGGTGACCGAGATTTAGATGGTTGTCCAGATCCATAACCGGATTGGCTAGTTTTTAATTTTAAAAGAATCTATTTAACGTGAGACTTAATAAATACTTGATAATAGCGGAGTCAGAGAGAATGAAAAAACAATATCTTTTAGGATTTTTACTTTTACTAACATCAACTATTGGCATGATGCCAAGTAGTGTATTTGCTAATGAGGAAATTGACTCTGATAATGATGGAGTTCCAAATAATCTTGATTTTTGTCCTCATCTCTTAGAAGATTATGATTCAGAATATGGTAACAACATAGATGGTTGTCCAGCAGACTTTGTCCCATGGTATGATGCTGATTATGATGGAATTCAAGATCATATAGATAACTGTCCAACTGTAAAAGAAAATTACAATAAATTCCAAGATGATGATGGTTGTCCAGATTTATCCCCTGAAGGTTCAGATGGAATTGCTGATACTGACGGTGACGGTTATCCAGATTTCATGGATTTATGTCCAAACCAACCAGAAACATTCAATGGAATTGATGACAAAGACGGTTGTCCTGATGATGATTCTACATTGAGAGACAATGATCAAGATGGAATTTCTGATTCTGTAGATGCATGTCCATTAGAACCTGAAACTTACAACTTTTACTTAGATTCTGATGGTTGTCCTGATAATGTTGATTCAGTTGATTCATCTTACGTATTTCCTGATACTGACGGTGACGGAATTGATGATAGATGGGATCAATGTCTAAATGAGCCTGAAAATTATAATGGTTTCTTAGATTGGGACGGTTGTACTGATACACTCGGTGCAGATTCTGATGGCTTGATTGACTCTGATTATGATAGTATTCTTGATTCTGTAGATGCCTGTCCGCTGGAACGTGAAAATTTTAACAAATTCCAAGATGATGATGGCTGTCCAGATGAAATTGAATTTTCAATAACTGGTGATTCTGACGGTGATGGAATTTTAAATCAATTTGATGTATGTCCTTATTCCAAAGAAACTTACAATTTATTCCAAGACGATGATGGTTGCCCTGATTTAGTAGCAGACAATTCTGTTACATATGATTCAGATGGTGACAGAATTGTTGATAATCTAGATTTATGTCCAAACCAACCAGAAACGTATAATGGATTCCAAGATTCTGATGGTTGCCCAGACAGTTATGATTCTCTTTTAGACTCTGATCAAGATGGAATTTTAAATATCTCTGATGCATGTCCGTTAGAACCTGAAACTTATAATTTCTTTAAAGATGGTGATGGTTGTCCCGATTCATCTGGTTCTATTGTTTCCTCTTACGTATTTCCAGATGTTGATGGTGACGGAATTGATGATAGATGGGATCAATGTATTGATGAACCAGAAAATTATAACGATTTCTTAGATACTGACGGTTGTCCTGACATTGCAGGATTTTCAAAATCTGCTTTACCTGACTCTGATTATGATAGCATCCCAGATGAATATGATTCATGTCCTACACTAGCTGAAAGATACAATGGTTTCCAAGATGATGATGGTTGCCCAGACACTTTAGCATATGATTCATTTGGTGATGCTGATTTTGATGGTGTTACCGATAATGTTGATCAATGTCCAAATGCTAGGGAGACTTACAATAGATATCTAGATTCTGACGGTTGTCCAGATCTAATTCCTGATAACAAACTCACAGTAGATTCTGACGGTGATGGAATTCCTGATATTTCAGATTCTTGTCCTGCTCAACCTGAAACATTCAATGGTTTCCAAGATAAAGATGGCTGTCCAGATAAACTAGTTTTTACAACCGATTCTGATCAAGATGGAATTGTTGATATCTCTGATGCATGTCCATTAGAACCTGAAACTTATAATTTCTATCAAGATGAAGACGGTTGTCCTGATTCTACCACCACTGTTGCCTCATCTTACTTATTTGCAGATATTGACGGTGATGGAATAGATGATAGAAAAGATGTATGTCTAGATGAACAAGAGAACTTTAATGGATATCTTGATTGGGATGGTTGCCCAGATGTGTTAGCAGCAGAGTCTACAACTCCTACAAGACCTGATACTGACGGTGACGGATATTATGATGCTATTGATGCTTGTCCAACAAACTCTGAAACCTGGAACAAATACAATGATCATGACGGTTGCCCTGACACTGCTCCAGAACAACAGAGATTTGTTCACGATGATGATTTAGACGATATTATCAATGATGAGGATCTATGTCCACTTGATCCTGAAGATTATGATGGTTTCCAAGATGAAGACGGTTGCCCAGATAATTAATAATTTAATTCTACATAATTTTTTGACATGGTAAATATATCCAAATAACCAAGTTGGTACATGCTTCCTAAATTCTCTAGTAAAGCATTCTTAGCTCCTATGGCAGGTGTAAGTGATCCTGCACTTCGTTTACAATGTAAAAAAATGGGGGCAGGATTAGTTGTTACTGAATTTACAAACATTCACAGTATTATTGCCAAGGAAAATCAATTAAAAGAAAAAATGCAAACAATCCAAGAGTTCATAGAATTCTCTGATGAAGAACGACCTCTATCAATTCAATTATTTGGTTCTGATCTTGTTGCTTTAGAAAAAGCAGCAAAAATTGTTGAGCCTTTTTTTGATATTATTGATTATAACATGGGTTGTCCTGCACCTCATATCACTCAACAAATGGCTGGAGGTGCACTCTTGCAGGAAGTTAATCTGACCCAACAAATTTTCAATACTCTTGTTAATGCTGTAAAAAAACCAGTAACTCTAAAAATTCGTTCAGGAGTTACTGATGCAAGTAAATTTCTTTTTAGAGATATTGCTGAAATTGCAGAAGATGAAGGAATTCAAATGATTACTTTTCATCCTAGAACTGTCAGTCAAGGTTATTCTGGAACTGCTGATTGGGATTTGATTAAAGAATTGAAAGAAATTTCTAGTGTTCCAATTGTTGGAAATGGTGATATTACTACTCCTGAAGATGCTAAAACTATGATTGACAATACTAATTGTGATTATGTAATGGTGGGTAGAGGAGCTATGGGAAATCCATTTTTGTTTGAACAAATTAATGACTATTTGAAAACAAATTCTTACAAAGAATATTCTTTTAAAGATAGATTAGATTCATTTTTTGATTATTTACATATCACATCTAAATACAAAATCAAATTTGCAAATATCAAAGGTCAAGCTATGAGATTTACTAAAGGTATGAAAGGTGGTTCAAAACTTCGTTCAAAAATTACTATTTCAAAAAATATTGAAGAATTAGAAAAAATCATGAATGATACATACATCTCATCTTAGAAATTTTTCAAAAAATCTTAAATCATTTAACATTTGTTTATGATACCATCAAATTTTATGTTGAATTTTTAAGTAAATTGGACTATTCTTATATATTTCAA
This sequence comes from Candidatus Nitrosopumilus sp., assembly GCA_965205425.1. Lineage (GTDB taxonomy): Archaea > Thermoproteota > Nitrososphaeria > Nitrososphaerales > Nitrosopumilaceae > Nitrosopumilus. The sequence continues at coordinate 487,011 of CBDBGZ010000009.1, read as the reverse complement.
TAGAGCATTTTAAGTATGAAAATAGGAATTGAATCATAATGGCAACAGCTTATGTCCTCATAAACTGCGAACTAGGTTCTGAAGAAGCAGTTATCTCAGAACTAAAATCAATTGAAGGTGTTGTTGAAGTACATGGTACCTTTGGTGCATATGATATTTTGGCTAAAGTTGAATCAAGTCAAGTCGAAGCACTACGTGAGACAATAACTTGGAAGATTCGGAAAATTCCAAAAATAAGATCAACACTAACCCTAATGGGAATTGAAGGCCAACAATAATCTTCAAAGTCCTTTGCTTTTATACTCAAATTGTAATGCTATGCCATCCCTTCAAAAAATATGTCCTCCAAAAGGATACCGACCTGAGAGGTTTATTCACCACCCTCTCAGCAACTAAATTTTCAATCGATGATGTGGTGTATTTTTGATAAAAGAAAATGATTAGAGGGCTTCAGAACCACTCTTTTTAGATGCTATATTCAGAACACTATCCACGCTGGATACAATAACAATTCCATCTCCACCTTTTCCTGTAAAAGCTGCATCAGCAATTGCTGTGGAAATTTTTTCTACTTCTGAGTCATCTACAATTGTACTTACGGTTGCAACTTCATTGTATTCTGCAGTAATAGTGCCAGTTCCTCTACCAGATCTCATTTCTTGTCTAGCTCCGGAACCTCTGCCTTTCCCTTCCAGAATGGTGAATCCACCTACAAGCTCACTGATTGCTTCAGTGACTGCACCAATTTTGGTTGCTTGAACAGTTGCCTCAATTCGTTTCATTTGCATTCATTTTTTCGTATTATTTAAAAAAGATCATATGTTTTTATCCAAATTTTGTGATACTATACCATTTTGTTGGTTATGTCATAATCCTCTGGCTTTTTTAGCACTAAAAAAAAATAAAATTATGAAAAGTGATGAAAAAAGATCTCATAGACTAAACTATCTTTTGAAGTATTATCTGACAAATCCAAAAGAAAATGATCTATATCTAAGAGCAAAACAAATGGGTGTAACTGATTCAACGGCCAAGGACTATATCCGAACAGTTATTATCCAAGCCCAAAAAATCTACTCAAAATAGCTTTCTGACATATATTCATAAATAATCAATTTGAGAGAAAATACACATGACAAATCCATTATTGGATGATGTAAAGGCACTTTTGGATAAGGATTTTGGAGACGATCGAATTCTAAAACAAATTTGTAGAGCATGTGAAAATAATGAAGTAATTAGTAACTATGAACGAAATTATGTTGAAAAATTAGCTGAAAAACATCTTGGGAAAAAACCTGAATTTACTCCTTCATCTACTCTTGAAGAAAAACCATCAATCCCTGATGTAATAATGCCTGAAATTCAACCTATTCAACAAACACAATCATTTCAAACCGAAACATCTAGAGTAACTTATTCACAATCAAAAAATAAAAAAATTATGTTGGGAATTGGTGGTTTAGCATTAATAATAATTGCAGCTGCCATATCTTTTAGTGGAATTATTAATAGTGATACTGTAACTGATACTCCAATTAATACAACTCCAGTTTCACTATCTATTCAAACTGATTTATCATCGTACAACAACAAAGATCTAATATCTATTAGTGGAATATCTGATACAACTGGAACAGTTAATCTTTCAATAGAAAATCAACAAGGAGAACTTGTTTGGGCAGAACAAACTTCATTGAAAAGTGATGGACAATTCGCAACATTAGCAATTGCAGGAGGTTCAGGCTGGGAAAATTCTGGTACTTATACAATCAAAGTAGATAATGGAAAAGAAACAAAATCTGCCTCTTTTTCTTTTACTTCTTGACTCATTCAAACTCTTTCCAGTGAGAATCAACCAAATCTCTTAATTTTTCAACACTAATTTCTTCCATATATTCACGATAAACAATAAATTTATTTTGTTTACCTGTATTGTCTCCATAAATGTCCGTAGTGTTTTTTGGTATGGCACCGGCTTTCCATTGACTCATTTCAAAAATCCAAATCGTTGAATCTGGATTTGAAAAATCAATGTCATCACATCCTACAACATAAAGATAACTATAACCATAACCATATGTGCCAAAATCAGCTAGGAAATTAGATGGTACTTGCATTCGTATCAAGAAAGTAAGAAATGCAAACAAACACACTACCCTTCCTGAAAAAAAATATTTGATGTTTGTAGGATTGGATGTTCACAAGAACTCTGTACAGGTGGCAGCAGTAGATGAGATTGGCAAATTATTATTTAACAAAAAGATTTCCAGTGATTTTTCTGCTATTAGCAAAATTACATCCAAAATTCCAAAGAACGCAAAATATGTTTTAGAGTCATCATCTGTCTGGTATGGATTGTACAGACACATGACAGACAAATTACATCTTGATGTTATACTATCTAATCCATACAACACAAAGATAATAGCATCATCACTCAAAAAGACTGATAAAATTGATGCGTACCATCTTGCAAATTTGCTACGAGGAGGATACATTGCAGAATCATTCGTGCCAGATCACACAATTGTGCAATACAGACAGCTTGTAAGACATCGACACAAGATTGTGCGCATCATTGTAAAGATGAAGAATTCCATACATGGTATTACACTACAGGAGGGAATCCATATCAAAGCAACACCATTTTCCTCAGAACACATACGTGCACTTGGAAAATTGGAGAGTTATAGAATAGATTCGTACCTACAAAGCATAAAATTTCACAAAAAGGAGGTTGCAAAAATAGATTCCATGATACGTCGCATGGTAAATGATAATCCTGACGTGTGTATTTTGACATCAATATCTGGAGTTGGACCATACACTGCATTGAGCATATTCTCAGAAATTGCAGAGATTAGTAGATTTTCAAATTCTCGCAAGTTATGTGCATATGCAGGGATTGTTCCATCGGTGAGAAATTCTGCAGATACAATACATCACGGAAGAATTACAAAGAGAGGAAGCACCATGCTAAGATGGTTGCTAGTGGAGGCAATTCATGCACATGTTAGATACGCACCAGATAGCGACATTACAAAATTTTACAATCGCATTAAAAAGAAAAGAGGATCATCCAAAGCTGCAGTAGCTGGTGCATCAAAGTTATTGCGTGTCATATATTGGATGCTAAAGGAGAGGAGAGAATTTGTGCAAAATTATAGTTAGGACTGCAAGTCGCGTTAGAGTTTTTGAGGGACAAGGCCTCGTCTGATAACTGCGAACAATCCTAACTAGGATGAAGATAGCATTGAGAGAATAGTCTCGTATGGATACATGTCCGCATCTTTTGATTGAAACCATTCTCTAGCGAAAGCCATGCCCTGATGTATGAAAAGAGAAGAAATGTATAAAAACAATTCACATGGATACATTTTAGCTAATTTAGATCCATTAGGATTGTATTTGCAGATTACAGTATGGTCTCATCATACGTCAAAATGTGCAAAACACTACTCAATATAATCATCAGATGCAGAATTCCTAGGTTCTTACATCCAAAATCAAATCATATCTATTCTGTTTGGACACATCTCATACTCTTGACAATACGACAGTACGAATCAAAGAGTTATAGAAGATTTACAGAATTTTTAGAAGAATGTGTAGGAATTCAGGAATATCTTGGTTTGTATACCATTCCACATTACACCACACTACAAAAGGCAGCTGCAAGACTGGAAGGAAATCTGTTACATAAAATGTTGCAGGAATTCATTTTGTACAAAAAAGTCAGACTGGTTCTAGCTGGAATTGATGGTAGCGGATTCAGTTACAGTACAGCATCATACTATTATACAAAAAGAGTACAGTTACGCAGGAATTTCCTAAAAGTTGTTGTTTGTGCTGACATGAATACACAGCTTGTTTGCTGTGTCATGACACACCACAACATGCAACATGATAATCCTGATTTTCTGCCATTGTTGTACAAAACCAACAATATTGTTCCAGTTGATATTGTGTTAGGTGACATGGGTTTTGATGATGAGAATAACCATGTTGGTGCAGAACAGATCAACACAGCTGCAATAATTCCAACTCGATATGGAACAGTTCCAATTTACAGAACCAGTGGAATTCATAGAAAGGAGATGAAGAGGAACTTTCCTGTACAATTGTACCATCAGAGAAACAAATCCGAAACAATCTTTTTTGTGATCAAACAGATAATGTCAGGAGATGTCACATCAAGAAATGTTACAACTCAGGACAATGAGATGTTGTACAGGTTAATTGCATACAATGCTTACAGGATTAGAAAATTAGATTTTGTTATTTTATCATGGTTTCTACAAGGCCTATCTCTTTATGTCTTTCAAATAATGAATCAGAAGATATGATATCCCCAATAACGAATTCAGACATTATAATTGAAAATCTTTTAGGAATGTCAGAATCCGTCCTTATGATTTTGTATGTGAGAATTCCCAATAAACAAACAACGTAAATCTATTAAATAAATATGGCGAAAACATAACATTAACTGTATAATTTAGTCTTTTACAAAATGTAATGTTGTGACAGAAACTTTTAATCTGGCAGTTTGACTCAATGAAATTGTGCCCTTGTAGTATAGCCCGGTCTAGAATTCGGCCCTGTCACGGCTGAGACGCGTGTTCAAATCCCGCCGAGGGCGCCATTATTTCTATTTCATCAAAAATTATAGTTTTGAACCGATCTGAATAAAATTTCCAGAAAATATTATTGAATTAGGATTGAATCAAGATGAATCTCACAAGAATATTAAAATTCAGGGAATTTTAGTAAAATTTGTTGTCTGAAGAGAAAAAAGAATCTGAAGTAGAAGCAAAAACTACTGAAGAAACAACATCTGATAAACCATCTCCAGATGAAACTGCAAAAGCAGCTGAAGAAACAAAAGCAGCTGAAGAAGCAAAAGCAGCTGAAGAAGCAACATCAAAAGCAGATGCCGCAGCTAAAGCCGTTGAAGATGCAGAACTTGCAGTGAAAGAAGCTATTGCAAAAGCAGAAGCAGCTAAAGCTGAAGCTGAAGCCGCAGCTGAAGAAGAATACAAGGCAATTGCAGCTGAAGTAAAAGCCGATGCCGCAGCTAAATCAGATCATACGTTTAAGAGACAAGGTGAAGAAATTTTCAGACGAGATATGGGTGAGCCTGAATTTTGGTTAGATAAACAAGATCGTTTTCCACGACCAATTCTTTCCGCAGATGAACAAGAATCACTTACTAGAATTGCTGAAATCCCACAAGATCAAACTCCAGTATATGTTCCTGAGCATGTTCTTAGTCCTGAATTTGCTGGTGTATCAAATTATGAACGCGGTGTTGATTCATTCTTAGAAGAAACAAAACAGAAACTTGAACAATTAAAAAATAATCCTGATGCAACTGAAAAAGAAATTAAAGAAACAGAACGTGAAATTATTTACTTAGAATCATTACATGAAAATTTCTATATTGGAATGAATGTATTCCGTACTGCAAAGGGTGGACGTGACAAAATTAATGCTTAATGGTGATATGATTGGGTGAAATTAGATTTGATGTATTGAATGCAAGAGTCACATTCAAGAATGTACCATTACATACATTGTCTAAATTCACTTTCAAAGATATCGGTGCTGCATGTGCAGAATTTAAAAAAATTCCTGGTGTAGATGAATGTATGATTATTCAAACTGCAAGTAGAGTTGAAATATTTACAGTAAGCAATGTTGAAACTGATGATTCTCCTGATGCAAGAAGAGCAGAAGGTAAAACACTTGTGTTAAACCAAATTAAAGATACTTGGGTATCGTTGTCATCATTAGAACAAATTGACATAGACCATTTTGACCAAACTCTTGAAGTCTACAAAGGTGATGATGTTTATTTGCATCTTTTACGATTGGCATCTGGATTAGATTCTGTAGTTGTTGGAAAACAAGAAATCTTTGATGAAATAGTTCAGTCATTAGCAAATGCAAAAGATGCTGGTGTTTCTGGAAATATTCTCAACAAATTATTTGATAGTGTAATACGATTAGCTATTCGAATGAGAGATACTACTGGAATAGCTAAAGATGTAATTTCATTAGGTGATATCGCAGTTAAACTGGTTGATGAAAAAGCAGGTCTTGATTCAAAGAAAAAAGTACTTGTTATAGGAACTGGTGAGCCTGCAGCAATGCTTGCAAAAACACTAAACAAAAAAGATGTTGCATTTGATGTCACTAGTAGAAGTTTAGAACGTGCTACTGGCTTTACAACAATTCTTGGAGGAACTCCTGTGGATTTCAATGATGTTTTAGCAGGATTTGATAAATATGATATTATTTTTGTTGCAACAACTTCAGATTATTTCTTAATCACATTTGAAAGAATTAGATTAATTATGGAAGAAAAGAAGAAAGGTACTCTAGTTCTAGATTTATCCGATCCTAGAACTGTTGATGAAGGAATCACTGCACTTCCTGGAATAAAATTATTGTTCAGAGATCAGATTGCAGAACTTTATGAAGAAAGTGTAAAAGCTAGAGTAGGAATTGTTCCAGCAGTAGAGAAAATTATTGAAAAGGAACTTCCAGTTTTGTCTGCTAGAATGAAAAGACTAGATGCTTAATTTTACTATAATCCTTGTTTTCTTAAGAGAAATTGCATAACGGCTTCTTTGGAATAATCTATTCCATGTTCTTCATCGGTATGTTTTCTAAATTCTTTAATAACTGACTCCATTTCCCCATCAACTATGAAATCACACTCAAACCCATAATCATTACACTTGAGTTTTGCCATACTTTGGTGAAAAAATAATCAATATAAAAATCCACAGGTATGAAACTATTGGAGATAACTGATTTTAATAATTCCCAGAAATGAAAATTAACTAATAATTTTTTAAAATATTCTATCCGTATGATTCAAACTTGATGCCAAAACTTCCATCAGGTTTTTTCTCATGTTCAGTTACAAATCCTTTTGATCCTAGGTATTCAATTACTCCATCAATTGTTCCCTGATAACCACAAATGTAGATGATAGTATTTTCTGGAGTTAATTCTTCACCTACCATTTCTTCTACAGGTGATAATCCAGATTTTTTATCAGGCTTGAAGAATGATTCAACTCTACCTACATGACCATTCCAAGATCTATTGAAAAATTCTTTTGGTCTACTAATTGCTGCTCTATATCTGAAATTCCATCTATCTCTTCCATTCTTTTCGCTTTCTAATTCTAAATCTGTCAATAATCGTTTATAGCTTAATTCATCAACATAACTTGCACCATGTAAAACAACTACTTCTCGTTTATCATTAGTATCGTGAAAATGTTTTGCAAATGCAATAAATGGCGCTAATCCTGTACCACCACCTACACAAATTATTCGTCTATTATCTTTTTGTCCATTTGGTAATTTATCACTAATTTGTAATGCAGCTCCAGTTGGATCACCTAGAGAAACTTCGTCTCCAACGCTTAGATAAAATAATTCAGTAGTGACACGACCTGGAAGTGGTTTTCTTACCCATCTAATTACAAATTCAAAATAATCTCTATTTTCTGCATGTGATGCAATAGAATATGCTCGTCTAACAACTTTTTTCTCTGCAGGAATTGGAAGACCAATCGTCAAAAATTGACCTGTTTTGTATTCTGGCATTCCTTTTTCTGGAACTAATCTAATAATCACTAAATCTTCTTTGAGTAACTCCCTATAGACGACCTTTGCTTTCATCTCAGTTACCATACAAGAAGTTTTTTCTTGACTTTGGTTAAATATATTTCTCTTAGCATCTATCTCTAAGATCTATTGAAAACTCAAGAATGTTAAATAAAATGTCAAACTATTAGTAATTTTTCAATTATTTATTCTAAAAATTCACTTATTGATTTGTGACATAATTTCATCAAGAATTTCCTGGTTTGCAGATGCAATAAAAGAAACCCTTGTTTCATAACTTAGATCCGCATCAAGTGGATTCAAATCAGCATCTAAAAGCATACCACCAGCTTCTTTGACAATTACATAACCTGCAGCAATATCTTGAATTCTAATTTTATCTCTTAAATCAATAAAAATATCCATTAATCCTCTTGCAAACATTGCCATTTCAAGTGCATTTGCACCAAAATGTCTAGTGTGATTATGATTTTCAAAAATTGGATGTAGTTTATTCATCAGTTCAATTGATGCTCCTGATGTGTTAATTCCAACTATTTTGTAGATTGGATCTTTTTTATGAACTTTAATTTGATTATTGTTAAAAAATGCCCCTTTATTTTCTGATGCCCAATACATTTCTCCATTTGAGAGATTTGTAATTACACCATCTGTAATTGAACTTAGTTTATTTTCAGTTGCAAATGCTAATGAGCTACAGAAAAAAGGAACACCTCTAACTGCATTTGCAGAACCATCAATTGCATCCATTATTACAAATCCTTTTGGTTTATCTGATAATTCTACTCGCCCACATTCTTCACCTAATACTATACACTCAAAATTAATTTCCTTAAGATAATCTAAAACAGTTTTTTCAGCAATAATGTCTATGTTTCTTGAAATATCTCCACCTGCACCAACACCAAAATCACCCGCAGCATCATCTGTTCCAGCAAGATCTTTTACATTTTCATAAATCCTGTTTGAAGCTTCACGAAGAATCTCTAATACTTCCATGTTGTCAAACCAGTCGATCGTAATTTAAGTGAAGAAAATATTAAATTTGAAAGCATAAATAACAATAAAGAAGTTTAACGTTTGTGAGTGGCAAAGATCAATCTGTAATTAGTAAAGAAGCTTTGATGAGCACAAAACCTGGAAAACAGATCATTAAACAAGCATTGTTCAAATCAAAAGGTTACAAATTATTTAACAAATACAAAGACGAAACTGAAAATCAATTTCCAAATTTTGCAGAAAGATTTGCTAAAGGTTTACTAGATGAAATACAATCTGATACAAATCCAAATGCTACACAACAAGCTTTTGGAAATGAAGTAGGTTCCACGGAAATTATACTAAATGCATCTGAAATTGAGCCTATAAAATCAAAATTAGACAGTCTTGAGGTAATGCAAGATAGAGTAAATAGAATTTTGAATTCAAATTTTGTCAAAATGACTTTCCCTGTTTTTAACGGATTATTTGATGCAGCTGCAGAATATTCTGGAAGAAATGATCTACAACTAAAACAAGATATGGTTGAAGGACATATTCTTGCAATTGATCTAAGTGAACCTATGGACAGAATTGTAGATAAAGATGAAGATTTAGAATTTCTAGATGATTACAAATTAATGAATCCATATATTTTGAAATTGGCTAGAGATAAAATTTCGAAAGGTGGTGAACAAGTTCTAAAAGAATTTGAAGCAGGATTTGAAGATGCAAGAATTGGACAATACTTGGATGAAAAATTAAAATCAAAACCTACTGAAATCACTGAAGAAGAAATGACTCTATCTTACAAAAAATATCGTGCTGTTATGGGGACTGCTGGAAGAAACATGGCTTTAGCAGAAAGGCCGTTAGGAGAAATTTTCTACTTGGGTATGGCTAGAGCTGCTGAAGGTGTTGGATGTGGAAATGAAATTGAAGACTCTATTAAAAATAGATTCGTAAAGATACCTTCTTGGCCACTGTATTATTCATTATTGGCAGATGATGTGAAAAAAGGATTTGATGTGACTTTAGAAAAAAGTAATTTGTATTTGCAAGATGCAAGACTTACACTTGAATTACTACCTGATAATTTTTCTCACAAAGAATTTTTGGAATTTCTATTTTTGACTGTAGAGCATTACAATCAATACTGGTACAATAAATTACAAAAAACCAATAAATGGTCAGAATATCATTCTAAACTTCCCAAGTGATTACATTGATGTGGTCTGAAAAATACCGACCTCAGATAATTTCTGACATGGTGGGAAATGAAGAAGCACGAGCGGCAATTACAGAATGGTTTGTGAAATGGAAAAAAGGTACAAAGCCATTACTTTTGGTTGGCCCTCCTGGAATCGGGAAAACTACAATTGCATATCTTGTTGCTAAACAATTTGGATATGATATGATTGGACTAAATGCTAGTGATGTTAGAAGTAAATCCCGAATTAATGAAATTCTTACGCCTGTTTTAGCTAATGTGAGTGTCATGGGCACTCCTATGATTTTTGTCGATGAAGTTGATGGGATTCATGGTCGTGGAGATTACGGTGGTGCGTCAGCACTTGTAGACATTCTAAAAGAGCCTACAGTTCCTATTGTTCTTGCTGCAAATAGTGATACTTCTGATAAAATGAAAAGTATCAAAAAAGTAGTCAAAACAATTCAATTCAAAAAAATTCCACCACGATTATTGCGAGTATATCTTGAAAATATTTTACAAAAACAAAGTGCTAAGCTAAGTCCTGGCGCATTAATCAAAGTAATTGATAAATCAAAAGGAGACATTCGCTCTATGATCAATCTAACACAGTCTTTGGTGACTGGATTTAATCCTCAAACTGAAAAAACATTTGAAAATATCAATGTTGAAGATGGGGTTAATGCCTTCTTTAAAGCAAATTCAATCGAAGAAGCTAGAATTGTTCTTTATTCTATGCAAATTGATCCTAGAGAAAAAATTAATGCATTTTATTCTAGTATCATTACAAGTGAATTAGATAATTCTACACTTGCAAAATATTTAGAAACAATTTCAGAAGCTGACATGCTTTTTGGAAGAATCATGAAAACTCAAAATTGGAGATTACTTCGTTATCTAAATGATATTTTAATTAAATTATATCAAAATGATGATCGCATTAGATACACTCAATACAATTTATCATGGCCATTGCTTAATAGAATTCGTTGGGATGGTGCAAAAATTAAGGCATTGTCATCTGTTATGGCAAGAAAATTACATTTGTCTTCTAGTTCTTTTATTTCAATATGTTTACCATTTGTTTTATTTTGTATTAAAAATAAAACTCTTGAATTAGAATTAGAAGAAACTTTTGGAGATATTATTGAAAAGGAGATTGAATTAATAAAATGAGTTGGAGAAAAATCCCAATGAAATTCCCGGGCACTTGTATTGTTTGTAATGAAAAAATCATTGTTAATGAAATTGGTCTTTGGGCAAAAGGATTAGGTGTAAAGCATGAAAAATGTGCTCAAATAAATGAATTACAATGTATTGTATGTGGAGGTCCTGCTGGCTGTTCTCAATGTGAGTTTCAAGATAATTGTGATATTCCAAATGTCTCTCAATTATGTATCTGCAAGAAATGTAGTGAGGAAAAGGACACTTTTACTTCTTACCAAAAATCTGTAAACAAGAAATTTCCAATTCTTAACACTTGAATTCCTAAAAAAAACAACGATCGTTGAATTTTTATAAAAATCTCACATGTCGATATTCTCAAACTAAATTAATATATGAAACCATTCTGTTCTAGAATACCGTGCATTCTGAAAAGATTGAAGGATACTCTAAAAAGAATAATACATCATTACAAGGTGGAGGCCAAGATCGAATCAAGGCCCAACATGACAAAGGTAAATTAACTGCTCGTGAGCGAATCAATCTTTTACTAGATGAAGGCACTTTTACTGAAATTGATCCATTAGCCACTCATCATTATCATGAATATGATATGCAGAAAAAGAAATTTTTTACAGACGGTGTAGTTGGAGGTTATGGAAATGTTAACGGAAGACAAGTCTTTGTCTTTGCATATGACTTCACTGTACTTGGTGGAACACTAAGTCAGATGGGAGCTAAAAAAATCTGTAAACTTATGGATCATGCTGTTCAAACAGGATGTCCAATTATTGGTGTAATGGATTCTGGTGGAGCTAGAATTCAAGAAGGAATCATGAGTCTTGATGGATTTGCTGATATCTTTTATCATAATCAATTAGCATCTGGAGTTATTCCACAAATTACTGCAAGTATTGGTCCATCTGCAGGTGGTTCTGTATACTCTCCAGCAATGACCGACTTTGTAATTATGGTGGAAAAAGTGGGAACTATGTTTGTTACCGGCCCTGATGTAGTCAAGACTGTATTGGGAGAAGAAATTTCATTTGATGATCTAGGTGGAGCAATGACACATGGTTCAAAAAGTGGTGTTGCCCATTTTGTTGCACAAAATGAATACGAATGCATGGATTATATCAAAAAACTAATTTCATATCTGCCTCAAAATAATACTGAAGCACCACCAAAAATTGAAACTGATGATGATCCAAACAGAATGGATCACAACTTGATCAATATCATTCCTGAAAATCCTTTACAACCATATGATATGAAAGAAATCATTAATTCAATTGTTGATAATCATGAATTCTTTGAAGTTCATGAATTGTTTGCTACAAACATTGTAGTTGGTTTTGGAAGAATGAATGGAAAGGTTGTTGGAATTGTTGCAAATCAACCTATTGTACTTGCAGGTGCACTTGACATTGATTCATCAAACAAAGCAGCTCGTTTCATTAGATTCTGTGATTCATTTAATGTTCCAATTATTACTTTAGTTGATACTCCAGGATACATGCCAGGTTCTAACCAAGAACACAATGGTATCATTAGACATGGTAGTAAGTTACTTTATGCATACTGTGAAGCAACTGTTCCAAGAATTACTTTAGTTATTGGAAAGGCGTATGGTGGTGCATACATTGCTATGGGAAGTAAAAATCTCAGAACTGACATTAATTATGCATGGCCTACAGCACGATGTGCAGTTTTGGGCGGAGAAGCTGCTGTAAAAATCATGTATAGAAAAGACCTCAAAGAAGCTGATGATGCTGAAGCATTAAAGAAACAATTAATCGATGAGTTTTCAGAAAAGTTCGAAAATCCATACGTTGCAGCATCACATGGAACTGTAGATAATGTAATTGATCCTGCTGAAACAAGACCTATGTTGATTAAAGCACTTGAAATGCTCGAAAATAAAAGAGTTAAACAATTACCAAGAAAACATGGAAATATCAACCTGTGATTTGAAATGATTGAAAAAGTACTTATCGCAAATAGAGGAGAAATTGCCTTACGTGTAATTAGAACCTGCAAGGCATTGGGAATTAAGACTGTTGCAGTTTATTCTGATGAAGATTATAATTCAATGCATGTTAAACAAGCCACAGAAGCGTATCATATTGGAGAAGCAGCTCCTGCAAAATCATATCTTAATCAAGAAAAAATTCTTGAGGTGATGCAAAAATCAGGAACTGATGCAGTACATCCAGGTTATGGTTTCCTTTCTGAAAATGATGACTTTGCAAATCTATGTGAGAAAAATAAAATTACCTTTATTGGTCCTACTGCAGAATCTATGAATCTCTGTGGAGATAAAATGAAATGTAAAGATGCAATGCTTAAAGCAGACGTTCCAACAGTTCCTGGAAGTCCTGGTTTAGTAAAGGATGCAGCTGATGCAGAAAAAATTGCAAATGATATTGGCTACCCTGTAATGTTAAAATCAGTTTATGGTGGTGGAGGTCGTGGAATTAGAATTGTTACTAATGATCAAGAATTACGAGAAGGTTTTGATTCAGTTACTGGTGAATCAATTGCAGCAGTAGGAAAATCTGCAATTCTGGTAGAAAAATTCTTAGAAAAAACACGTCACATTGAATATCAATTTGCTAGAGATACCCACGGTAACACTGTTCATATCTTTGAAAGAGAATGCTCAATTCAAAGACGTAACCAAAAATTAATCGAACAAACCCCTTCACCAGTTGTAGACGAAGAAACCCGAGCACGTGTAGGTGAATCTGTTTGTAGAGCTGCTGATGCAGTAGGCTATACCAACATAGGAACAGCAGAATTTTTGAGGGCAGATAACGGAGAATTTTACTTTATTGAAATTAATGCTCGATTACAAGTAGAGCACCCAATTACAGAATTTGTTTCTGGATTAGACTTGGTCAAATTACAATTAGATATTGCAAATGGTGAACCAATACCATTCAAACAAAGTGACCTGAAAATGAATGGCTATGCAATTGAATGTAGAATTAATGCAGAAGATACTTTCTTAGACTTTGCTCCATCAACAGGACCTATTCCTGATGTAACCATTCCAGCAGGACCTAGCGTAAGATGTGATACCTATCTCTATCCTGGATGTACCGTTTCTCCATTTTATGATTCACTTATGGCAAAACTCGTTACTTGGGGTCAAACATTTGAAGAATCAAGAACAAGAATGCTTGCAGCACTAAATGACTTTTACATTCAAGGAGTTGAAACTTCAATCCCATTATACAAAACAATTCTAGCTTCTGATGAATACAAGAATGGAGACCTTTCAACAGACTTTCTAAAACGTTATGGAATGATTGATAGATTAACTGAAGATCTTCAAAAAGAAAAAGAAGATAAAAGCGAAGCCGCATTAGCTGCTACAATTATTCATTCTGAATACTTCAAGAGTAGAGCACAAAACAGTACTGCCAATAACTCAAATTGGAAATACAAATTGGATTGATGAAAAATGGATTATAAAATACAAGATTTAGAAAAAACATTTGATGGAAAGATAGTGGAAAATCTTGGAAACAATAATTATGTAATTAAAATCGATGACAAAGAACACACTTTAAAAATTGTATCAATGAGTTCTAAAGGAATTGAATTTATTTTAGATAACAAATATCACAAAGCAAAATATCTTGAGCAATCAACAAATGAAATGAGTATTGTTATTGACAATGTTCCAGTTACACTAAACCTACATACACACTTTGATGATGTTGTTTACAAGAATTCAGGTGGAGGTGGTGCAGGAAATGCACAACTTGCTTTGAAGAGTCAGATTCCTGGGAAAGTTGTATCTATTTCTGTTGCAGAAGGTGATTCTGTAAAAAAAGGAGATGTTGTTTGTACTTTAGAATCTATGAAAATGCAAGTAGCTATTAAATCACATAAAGATGGAGTTGTAAAAACAATCAAAATTAAAGAAACAGCAACTGTTGCTAAAGGCGATGTTGTTGCAGAAATAGAATAATTTTGTAACTGTCTAGAGTTTTGAAGTACTTTCTTTAATATTTTTTATCTATATCTTTTCTGATCAGTGACAAATTACAATATACAATTGTCAGTATATGATGAGCTGGAATATTATCGTAACAGATGTCACTCGTTGGAGCAAGAAAACCGTCAGTTACGCAAAGATATTGAATCACTACACAGAGAAATTGCAGAACTAAAACAAACAGTGTCTACACTTGTTGCAAGAAATATCAAAGCAAAACCAAACCAGACTGAAACTGCAAAAAAGAAGAAAACATCAAGACATCCTAGAAAAAGCAGAAGCAGACGGGCACACATTGATGATGCCATTACAGTTGACCAAAAAGAGTGCAACACATGTGGCAAATCACTCTCAGAACCAACTGATTCATACACCAGAATAGTAGAAGACATCATTCCTGCAAAAGCAGTTGTGACAAAATATACGATAGTTAGACGATACTGCACAAACTGCAAAAAACAAATCTCGGGTAACATTCACACTGTACTGTCAAATGAAAGGTTTGGAATTAGGCTCATGGTGCTAATCACATCACTAAAAACTATCGGATTATCGTATGGTAAAATATCTCATCTTTTGCAGATGCTCTTCTCACTGCACATTACAGAATCTGCAATTAATCATGCAGTATCAATAGTATCAAAAGCATTTGGGAGCAGATATGATACAATGATTGTAGAGTTAAAAGAAGATCTAAACATACATGGTGATGAGACAAGTTGGAGGATAGATGGCCAGAACCACTGGTTGTGGGCATTTGTGAGTAAATGGACTGTAATTTACGAGATTGACAAATCACGTTCAATGGATGTTCCCAAGAGAATTCTCAAGGAGTATAATGGCAACATTACAAGTGATTCGTACCCTGCATGGAACCATGTTGGAACAACTCACCAGAAATGTCACATCCATTATCTCAGAGAGGTTAATGATACCATTAATCACAAGAATCCCGGACCAGAATTTGCACCATTTGCCAAGAATCTCAAGAAAATAATTTATGACTCTCATGGTGTGGCAAAAATAAAATCAGAATCAGAAAGAATCCATGCAAAAAAGAATCTTGAAAGGAGAATTAATCACATCATATCAAAAAAATACACAGAGAAAAACTGTATCAGGTTTGTAAAAAGATTGAAACGTGAGAGAAAAATGCTTTTTACATTCCTAATTACTGGAACTGATTCACACAATAACACAGCAGAGAGGGCAATCAGACCAAATGTGATAATTCGTAAAATTACAAACGGTCATAGAACCATTCATGGTGCCGATTCTCATAAGATACTGATGAGTATAAAGGAGACATGCAGATTACGAGGATTAAACTTTCATGATTATTCTTTAGAATATCTTGGAGATTTTACTTCAAAACTCTAGACAGTTACATAATTTTTTATTTTAAGAAATTTTTAATTTCTTCATAGTTTGGTTCTTTTAATGGATCTTCTGAAACCCATTTGTAACCGATTTTTCCATCTTCATTTATTATGAAAACAGATCGTTTTGCTGCATTGTAGTCTTTGATGTGAAGTAAATGTGGCATCAAAACATCATAATCTCTAATTGTTTTACTGGTATAGTCTGCTAATAATGGAAAGTTAAAGTTGTGTTTTTCAGCAAATGCTTTGTTTGCAAATGGACCATCATTACTAATTGCTATGACTTTGGCACCCATATCTGAAATTTCTTTCCAAGAATCTCTAAATGTACAAAGTTCTACTTCGCATACTGGGGAACTTGCTGCTACGATGAATGATACGACTATTTTTCCGCCTTTAAATTCATCCAAAGTCCGCATTTTTAATGCGGTGTCTGCAAGTTCAAAGTTAGGAGCAATATCTCCAACATTTAATGACATGATCGGCTTTTTGACATTATCCTATTAAGTTCTTTACAAAAATATTTTTTTCCGAATTTGATCCCCAAAACGAAACATACCTTTTTATACAAAAATTGGAGTGAAAAGCTAAATTGGTCGGGGAATTAGCGGGCAATTACAGTACCGTTGTATTGATGTTTGCGTTTGGCATAGTAGCTATGGCTCCAGCTTTAGTTATTTCAAGAATGATTTCCCCTAGAAAAAGAAGTAATCCAGTAAAATTTTTGCCAATGGAATGTGGTCAAGTCCCTACTGGAGAAGGAAGAACTCATTTCATGATGCAATATTATCCGTACATTCTGATGTTTGTAATATTTGATGTAATGGCAATTTTCTTGTACGCATGGGGAAGTGTACTTTTAGAAATTCCAAAAGTAGCAACTTTGCCAATGATGGGCTTTTTAGCTATAATGTTTGGTGCAATGGCATTTGCATTGTATCAATCAGGGAGAAGAAGAATATGGTAGTTATTTATACAAATTATATCTACGAGGATAGGAGATAAAATTGCTTAAAGATTTAGTAACACCAGAAAATGCAAATGTCTTTGTAGGAAAGTTAGGAGACATTTTAGAAAAAGCAATTGATAAACCATTGGGCTATGCCATTAATTGGGGTAGAATTTGGTCACTCTGGCCTGTACACATTGAAACAGCTTGTTGTAGTGTAGAATTTGGCGCAGCATCAAGTCCTAGATATGATGTTGAAAGATTTGGTATCATTGAAGCATTTGGTTCACTTAGACAATGTGATCTTGTTGTTGTTCAAGGAACTATTACAAGAAAAATGGCTCCACGTCTCAGATTAGTTTATGATCAAATGCCAGAACCAAAGTATGTAATTGCTATGGGAGCTTGTGCAATTACTGGAGGACTGTATTTTGATTCATACAATGTACTTCCAGGAATTGATGGAGTAATTCCAGTTGATGTCTATGTTCCAGGTTGTCCACCTAGACCTGAAACTCTTATTCAAGGATGTATGTTATTGCAAGAAAAAATCAAGAGAATGAAGGCTAGGAAGTTTGTATAATGAGTACTGAAACTGAAAATCCTCCTGCAGATGCTAAACCTGAAGTAAAAACACCTCCACCAAAACCTGCACCAAAGAAACCTGAAGCAGCACCTGTAGAGTTACCTGCATTTGAAAAAAATATTTCTGATAAAATTGTTGAAAAGTTTGGTGATAAAATTGAAGTTGGCTTTGTAAAAGAAGATAGAGTTAGAATTAATGTTGGTAGAGAAAATGTTCATGAAGTTGCAGAATTCATTCGTGATGGACTAAATTATGACCATGTAGAGTCTGTTTCAGGTGTAGATTACCCTCAAGATAATGAAATTGAAGTTGTTTATCACATAGGATCTTATTCTGAATCTTCATTGGCAAGACAAGTCCTTGTTTTGGCTACCAGAGCTCAGAGGGAAACAAATCCAATACCTGGAAATGATGCAACAAAACTTCCAACTCTTAGAGATATTTTTTACAGTGTGGAATTTCATGAAAGAGAAGTCTTTGAAATGTTTGGAGTTTACTTTGAAGGCCATCCTGATAATCGACGATTACTTTTGCCTGAAGATTGGGCAGACTTACCACCACTTCGAAAGGACTTTGCAATAAAGGGAAGATAGATGTGACATTTACTTTACCACCTGGACTAGCACTCCAAAAAGTTGACGAGAGAATCATGACTCTCAATGTTGGACCACAACATCCTGGCTCTGGACATATGAGAATTATTGTACAAATTGATGGTGATTACATTGTTGCATGTGATCCTGATCCAGGATATGTTCATCGTGGAGAAGAAAAAATGGCTGAATATAGAAATTATATCACAAATATTCCACATTTAGAAAGACCTGTAATTCATGATTCATGTAATGTTCTATACCCATATGTTTTGGGAGCAGAAGAACTACTTGGAATTGAAGTGCCAGAACGTGCAAAGTATGTTAGAGTAATTGCATCCGAACTAAATCGATGTATTTACATCATGTACTGGCTTGCAATTTACGGAATCTTTTTGGGACACTCTACTATGTTCATGTGGCCTGCCGGTGATCGTGAACTCTTAATTGATTTAATGGAAAAAATGACTGGTGCAAGAGTAACACATGCACACTTTGTTCCAGGTGGAGTTAGAAATGATTTACCACCAAACTTTGAAGATGTATGTTTACGTCAAGTTAACTATTTTGAAAAACGTATCAAAGAATATGCCGCAGTATTTTATGATAACCCAATTCTAATCTCAAGAACTCGGGATACTGGTGTTCTATCAAGACAGGATGCAATAAGATATGGAACTACAGGTTCTGTACTTCGTGCAAGCGGTGTTGATTATGATCTTAGAGTAAAGGAACCATATGATGTCTATGATGAATTAGATGTACATACCAATGTAATGAAGGAAGGAGATTCTTATGCAAGATCTAGAATTCCATGGCTTGACATGATAGAAAGTTGTAACATCATTAGACAAGCATTACAAAAAATGCCAAAGTCTGGGTCTGTCAGAGTTAAACTAAAACCAAATCCAAAAACTAAAGGATTAGAATCTGTATACAAGCGAGTAGAATCAGGAAGAGGTTCATTAGGTTGCTATATTGTTTCTGATGGTAAAGTTGAGCCTTATAGAGTAAAGTTGAGTGTTCCTTCCTTTAGAAATTTGATTGCTTTACCAAATCTCCTAAAAGGAGAAAAACTTGGTAATATGCCATCAGTTTATTGGAGTCTAAACTATTGGCCAGTGGAGGCAGACCGATAAATGTCAGTTATTGCACCACAATTCAAACTAAGTGAATTTATCAAATCATTACTTGATAATGTATTTTGGATTATTCTGATTCTAGTTTTGATTGGACTTCCAGCAGTTATGATGATTCTATTTGCAATTGAAATGCCAGTAATCGATGGAGAACTACTGACACCGTTCCTTGCATTTACTTGGATGGCAGATCCTACACGTATTCTTCCTGTTGTTAAAGCATTCATGTCCACTGACATTTTTAGAGTAATGGCATTTCCAGGATTTGGATTTGCAGCATTACTAGCAGCAGCTACAATCTTTGTTGAAAGAAAGATGCTTGCAAAATTACAACTTAGAGTTGGTCCTTTCTACTGTGGAAAGTTTGAAGGTATTTTGCAATTAATGGGTGATGGTCTAAAACTAATCTCAAAAGAAATTATTATTCCAGCAAAAGCTGACAAACCTATTTTCTGGGCGGCTCCAGTATTGTTTGTTGCAACTGCAGCGGCATTTGTCGCGTTTATTCCTGTAGCTCCTGGTTGGGTTGTTGCAGATGTAGAAATGGGATTACTTGGTGTCTTTGCTGTAATTGGTTTCTTCCCAATTATCACAATTCTTTCTGCATGGTCTGCAAACAGCAAATTCCCATTCATTGGTGGTATCAGAGCATTATTCCAAATGGTTTCATTTGAAATTCCATTAATTTTGTCTTTGTTGGGCGCTGTAATGTTAACTGGCTCTCTTAATTTATCTGAAATTGCAGCAAGCCAATCAAGTTTCCCATGGATTGTATTTTTACCAATTGGCGCAATTGTATTTTTCATTACTATGCTTGCAGAACTGGAAAGAATTCCATTTGATTTACCTGAAGCAGAGAGTGAAATCGTAGCAGGATGGTTAACTGAATTATCTGGAATGATGTATGGACTTGTTCAATTAGGAACTTATCTCAAACTTTATGCGTTTGCAGGGTTGTTTGTTGTTATTTTCCTTGGTGGTTGGAATGGTCCTATGGTTGTACCTCCATTCCCAGCAGAACTTCTTACCGAAGGAATTGAAATGGGTCCTATAGTTGCAGGACCGTTCCTTGGATTACCATTATTTGATCAAGAAATGCTTAATGGCACACTTTGGTTTGTATTGAAAACTGTCGCTGTAATATTCTTCATATTATTGCCAAGAGGTGTTTTCCCTAGAATTAGAGTTGATATGTTATTGAATCTTGGATGGACCAAATTAATTGGACTAGCTTTCGTTAACATCTTTATTGCACTGGGCTTGCTTTACGCTGGAGTGCTAGGACCAGGAGGATTACAATAATGGGAACTGCAACTGGTATTATTCGCGCATTAAATTCAGGAATTAAACATATTGCTACTAAACGATTTACACTTCGTTATCCTGAAGAGAAACTAAAGTTTGTAGGTGACGGATATCAATTTGATCCATCCACCGGTGTTGGTATTGCTGGATTAAAAGGACGTCATATGTTATTTCATGATCATTGTACTGGTTGTCAATTATGTTCTATTGCCTGTGAAGGTGTTGCAGAAGCAATAGCAATGGTAAAAGTTCCAGAAGAACAAAAACAAAATAAAAAGTCAATCATGCCACAAATTGATTATGGAAAATGTGTTTTCTGTGGTCTCTGTGTTGATGCATGTCCATTCTATGCACTTTACATGACAAATGATTATGAATTATCTTCCTTTTCAAAAGAAGGTTTGATTTACACTCCTGCACAACTTCAGGTAAAACCATACGTTGCACAGGATAGTGAAATCCAAATATCTGATAGAGGTGCAACTCATGGCTGATGCTGCGTTTCTTGCCTTGGCAGTAATTACAATTGGTTCTGCTATTGCAGCACTTGAAATGAGATCATTGATTTATGGTTCTATTGCTTTAATGGGAACCTTGGGTGGAATTGCAGGATTCTTTTTCTTGCTTGATGCACCATTTGTTGCATTATTCCAAATAGCAGTTTATGTTGGTTCTATTGCTGTATTGATTTTGTTTACTGTAATGTTGGTAAAGAGAGAATTGATCTTCAAAAAAATTGAAGACAAGAGAAGAAAATTTGCAGGCATTGGTTTGATGCTTGTTATTATGATGTCATTAGGTGCAGTATTCTTAGATTCTGGTATCAAAACAATAACTACTGATGAATCTGCTACTGACTTTAAAGACATAGGTGTTGACTTTGTAACCTATTATTGGCCTGCATTAATTCTGATGGGATTATTGTTGGCAGGATCTGTTACTGGAGCACTAGTTTTAGCTAAACGTGAGGATGTGGAGAATGACCAGCGAGCTAATTGATTTTACTTTAGTATCTGTTGCCTTACTCGGCATAGGAATCTATGGTCTTGCAGTTAAACGTAATTTTATCAGAATGTTATTTGCAGTTGAAATTATTATTAATGCAGCAAACTTGAACATCGTTGCCTTTGGTAGATTCTTACCCCACAGTGGTGGTCAAAGTATGGCATTATTCTCAATTGCAATTGCAGCAGCAGAGGTTGCAGTTGGACTATCATTAATCATTGTAGCATACCGTATGTATCAAAATGTCGATATTGCAGACTTCAGGAGCTTGAAGGGATAATGGAATATGCATTATTACAGGCAGTTTTCTTGCCCTTACTTTTATCACCAGTAGCTTACATTATTGGAAGAAAAGTAGGACCAACTCCTGCAATGTGGTTTACATTTGCAATTCTATTGTATACCACCATACTTGTAATCAATGCAGCACTATCTGGAACCGTAGAGGAACATTATCCATGGACTGAACAGTTTGGCGAATTTGGTTTCTTGTTAGATGGATTGGCATCACCATTTGCAATAATGATTTATGTCTTATCTACAATCTTGGCAATTTACTCAAAACCATACATGATTCATAAATTCCATGAGCAATTTGAAGAAGAGCAAAAAATCAATACATCCAGTGGTGGTCAGTCTTCTGTAATCGAATCATCTTCTCTTACAAATTATGTAAATGCAAAATCCGGACTTTACTTTGCACTATTCCTTGTCTTTGCAATGGGTATGCTTGGAACAGTTCTTTCAACTAATCTAATTGAGTTTTACATTTTCTTCGAAGTCATGTTAATTCCAGGTTTCTTTTTGGTAGCACTTTGGGGTGATGGTCCTAGAAGAAAGATTGGTTTAATGTTCTTGTTTTGGACTCATGCAGGTGCAGTAGTTTTACTATTGGGCTTTTTGATGATTGGTCTAACACTTGGTAGTTTTGACTTTGCAGATATCCGAGAATCTGAAATTCCTGCAGATATTGCAATGTATTCTGCAGTTGCAATTACAATAGGACTCGGAGTTAAATTGGCAGTCTTTATGTTCCACGTTTGGCTTCCATATGTCCACGGTTCAGCACCAACACCAATCAGTGCACTATTATCTCCAACAATGATCGGAATTGGAGCTTATGGTGTTTTCAGATTAATTGTAGAATTTTTACCATTAACATTTGCAGAACTTTCAATCTGGCTACACATCTGGGGTCTTGTTACGATGATTTATGGTGGTGCCATGGCATTGATGCAAGATGATCTAAAACGATTACTTGCTTATTCTAGTATCAGTCAAATGGGTTACATTCTATTTGGTATTGGTTCAATTTCCGTACTTGGTCTTGCTGGTGCAGAGATGATGTATGTAACACACGCAATTGGAAAAGGTATTCTCTTCATGATGGCAGGAATTATTATCGTTAAAGTAGGTACTAGAAGTATTTCAAAACTAGGTGGATTGGCAGGAAAGATGCCAATAACTGCAGTATGTGCAGTAATTGGTGCATTAACAATCATGGGAGTTCCACCAACTGGTGGTTTCATGGGTGAATGGCCTCTCTTCTTTGGTGCTTTAGAGACTGCAATTGAAGAAGGTTCAACGCTAAGGGCTGTAACATTTGGTTTAGGTCTTGTTGCAACTGCACTTACAATGTCTTACATGCTTTGGATGCTAAAACGTGTATTCTTTGGAAAAACCCCTGAACATCTTGAAAAAGTGAAGGAAGGAAGTTGGTACATGACAGCACCAATGATGGTATTGGCAGGATTCTCAATTGTAGTTGGTATTTATCCAGATATTTTCTTGAAGACAATCATTCCGTACATGAGTGGGGTATTGGGAGTTTAGATTATGGCAACAGAAGCTTTTGGATTACCATTTGAAGTTGGAACTCTTAGTGCATGGTTAGTTTGGATTTTACCATTTGCAGCAGCAATGATTATTCCTGGCGTAGGGAAATTATCAAAACATGCAACCGGATATGTCGCAGTCGCTTTTGCTTTAATGAGTGCATTATCTGCAGCAACAATGATTCCTGTGGCTCTAGAAGCACACGAAATGCATCATCAAATTATGTGGATAGAAGCACTTGGTCTTAAAGGCGGTGTATTAGCAGATCCTCTTTCAATTATAATGGCAAATGTAGTTGGCTGGATTTCATTCTTGATTATGATTTACAGTACTGGTTACATGAAAGGTGACAAAGACATTACAAGATTCTGGTTTTGGATGATGTTCTTTATTGGTTCTATGCAATTAATCGTATTATCTGATAACTTGTTACAAGTATTCTTTGGATGGGAAGGTGTGGGACTTGCGTCTTATGCTTTGATCAGCTTTTGGTATCGTGATAAAAAGAAAGATCATGTTGGTGTAGAAGGTAGAACTGTTCTTGGTATGTTAGATTACTATGCACCAACACACGCCGGTATGAAGGCATTCATCATGACCAAAGTTGGTGATGTAATGATGATTGCAGGTATGCTTTTGATATTCTTGTTTGCAGGTACATTTGGATTTAAAGAATTAATGGGTTCTACTGATTGGGCGATTGCAATGCAAGCTGAGGGACTATTAGTTCCTGCATTTGTTTTACTATTTGGAGGAGCTATAGGAAAGTCAGCTCAATTCCCGCTTAACGAATGGCTCTTAGAAGCAATGACTGGCCCTACTGCAGTATCTGCTTTGATTCACGCAGCAACAATGGTCAAAGCAGGGGTATTCTTGGTTGCAAGAATTGGTCCCCTTGTATTTGCATTAGGTGCTGCCGGAATAATGGCCGACCAATTCTTTGAAATTATTGCTTGGGTTGGTGCAATTACCGCATTATTACTTGCAACACAAGGTATGGTTAATCCTGAAATTAAGAAAGTTCTTGCATATTCTACTGGTTCTCAAATTGGTTACATGATGATGGCATTAGGTGTTGCAGGATTATCTCATCAATACGTTGATGGTTATACTGCAGGATTTTTCCATTTAATTTCTCACGCAATGTTCAAAGCATCACTGTTCATGGCAGCAGGTTCTCTATTGCATATTGTTGGCTCTAGATTCATGACAGATATGGGAGGTTTGAGAAAACAAATGAAGAAAACTTATGCATTCATGTGGGCTGCAGGTCTTGGCTTGATGGGTGCTCCATTTATCACAACAGGTTTTTGGAGTAAGGATGCAATCTTTGCTGCAGTCTATGAATCTGGAAATGAATGGACAATGCCACTATACATTATCGCTGTACTAACTGCAGTTATCACGGCATTTTATACAACCAGAATGATTGGAATGGTCTTCTTTGGAAAGAAGAGTAAACATATCGAAAAGATGGAAGAAGAAGGACATCATATTCATGAAGCATCATTATCCATGTGGGTTCCATATGGAATTCTTGCAGTTCTTACAATTGGTATTGGTCTTATTGGATTATCTGCAGAAGAAGGACTACATCATGTGTTTAATGATTATCTTGAACACTCATTTGGTATTCACTCTGAACATGCAACAGATGAAGCATCAATATTACCAGGATTCTTGCAAGGACTTAATCCAGTTGCACTTGGTTCATCATTAGTGGCATTTGCTACTGGTATTGGTCTTGGTTATATCTTCTATATTGGAAGATGGGTTGATCCAGTCAAATTTGTAAATTCAAACATTGTATTTTATTCAATTCACAAAGTTATCTTAAACAGATGGTATCTCAATGCAATAATCTACTGGTGCTTTGTTGTAGCACCATTATGGTTAGCAAGAGGTGTATTCCGATACTTTGAAAAGACAGCTATCGATTACGGTATGAATGCTGGAGTCCAAAAAGCAGTTGGATGGAGTGCCAAAGTTGTTCAAGGAACTCAAACTGGTGTTTCACAATCATATCTATTCGTATTTGGAGCAGGACTACTATTCGTAGTTCTGATATTGTTGATATAGGAGAATTATGAAATGATCGAAATTACTTCCACTCCCTTGATAATAATTGCAATCTTAGGTACCGTTGGTATTCTTCTTCCAATTATTAGCATTGTAAGAAAAGAACAAGGCTCAAACTCATTTTATGCCGTCATTGCATTTGCTGCATTAATTGTATCTATGGGATATGTTGGATACCAATTCATCAATGAGAATGTTGTTTCATCTGCTCTATTTTCTGAAGATGTAATTGTAGATGATGCATTTGGAGGCTTCTTCGCAATTGCAATGTTGATTGTTGCTGTTTTCACAACTGTTGGCTCTTTCAACTATATGCGAAAACACAATTCTCCTGCAGTTTACTATTCACTAATTTTACTTGCAACAATTGGTATGGTTCTAGTTGCATATTCTACAGATTTGATAATGTTATTTGTTGCATGGGAACTCATGAGTATTCCAACATACATTTTGGTTGGTTACATGAAAAAGAATCCAAGCTCAAACGAAGCTGCTCTAAAATATTTCCTCTTTGGTGCGTTATCTTCTGCAATCATAGTTTACGGAATTTCAATTTCTTATGGATTAACTGGTTCTACAAATATTGGAGAAGTAATTCAAGGATATTCTACACTTGATCCTTCCATGTTGCCTCTTGCATTACTTTCAGTTGGAATGTTTATTGCAGGATTTGGATTTAAAATGGGACTTATTCCATTCCATCAGTGGCTACCAGATACATATGAAGGCGCTCCATCTCCTATCACTGCACTATTAGCTGCTGCAACAAAGAAAGCAGGATTTGCTGCAACAATTAGAATTGTAGTTCTTGGTATGGTGGTTCTAAATCTTGATTGGACTTTAGCTCTTGGTATTATTGCAGTAATGACTATGACAATAGGAAATGTTGCAGCAATTATGCAAAAGAGCATTTCAAGAATGTTGGCATATTCTAGTATCGCTCATGCCGGATACATTTTGATTGGACTTGCAGTATCTCCACATAGTTCTCTTGGATTACAAGGTTCTTTGTATCAAATTATGAATCATGCAGTAATGAAAGGTGCTGCCTTTATTGCAATTGCAGGTATCGTTACAACACTTGGAGTTACTCACATTGACAAACTAAAAGGACTTGGAAGAAGAATGCCAATAACTGCTTTAGGTATGATTATTGCTCTATTTGCACTCGCAGGAGTTCCCCCACTTTCAGGATTTTGGAGTAAATTGATGTTATTTGGAAGTGCTTTGGATGCTAGTTCTGCTTTATGGTGGGCACCATGGCTTGCAATTGCTGGTGTTCTTAACAGTGCTTTATCACTTGCTTACTATGGTTGGATTACACGAAAGATGTACTTTGAAGGAGAAACAGAAAAGAGAGTTGTAGAACCAAAATCTATTATCGCTGTAATGATCTTCTCAACTATATTCTTAGTAGGATTCGGTGTATATCCAGAACCATTACTCAAATTTGTAGAGTTTGCAACTCCCGTAATTAGTTTAGGTCTTATGCCTTAAACGAAGTAAATTTAATTAAATTATCTAAATTTATTTTTGCATCACTATCTGGAATTTTTCTCAATCCTATTCTTGCTTTTTCTGAGTATTCTTTTAACATTTCTTCCATTTTGTTAAAGACATCTCTTGGATCCGAACTTTTCTTGATTAACAAATTAAACAGTTTGTCTTCATTTTTCCAATCAAGTAAATCATCTCTAATTTGATATGCGATTCCAAGATTTTTTCCATATTCAGTTAAAGCTTCAATTTGTTCTTCAGTTCCATTTGCAATAATTGCACCTATTCTTGCTGCAACTTGAAATGCTACTGCTGTTTTGTATTCAATTACTTTTAGATAATCATCAAATGTTACATCCTCACCTGTTTCTAATCTACCTTCAATCATTTCTCCTTCACTCATTAGCATGGCAGTAGTAGCCAAATCTTTTGTAATTCTAGCATTATCTAGTCTAGATGATATTGCAAGAATTAATCCTAAAACAAAATCTCCAGTTAGTACACTTGTATTGTATCCATATTTGATGTGGAATGGTTCCTTTTGTCTTCTCATTGTTTCATTATCAATAATATCATCATGAATTATTGATTCCATGTGGAGAAATTCAACTGCACATGAAGCTGAAAGTACATTTTCATCAATTTTACCTACACTCTCTGCTGCTAGATTCAAAATTATAGGCCTAATTCGTTTTCCTCCCTCTAGAGAATATTTTAGAGGTTCAATGAACTCTGATTCTGAATAGATACTTAGTTCATTTTCTAAAGCTTGATCAATACGTTCAATGTATTTACCATAGGTTTCAAGTAGAGGATTTATCTCGATATTTTTCCTGTCCAAGATGAGCCTGTTCAAAAAACTTTACCATAAGTAAATAAATCTTGGTGCTCCAGCCGGGATTTGAACCCGGGATCTTTGCCTTGAAAGGGCAAAATGCTTGACCGGTCTACACCACTGGAACCCATAAAAATTCTGCATTATCATCATAAAATCTTTTGTAACCCACAAAGATTTTTTTATTGGCAATATTGGAGATGAACTATGAACATAATACAAAAAATTGATGAAATGATTGAAGAAAGAAGTTTACTAAAACACCCATTCTACCAAATGTGGTCTGATGGAAAATTAACGCAGGAATCTCTTGCAGGTTATTCTAAAGAATATTTTCAACTTGTCAAAGCAGTTCCTGCATTTATGACTCCGATAATTGAAAAAGCATCAGATACTATAATTGGCGAACTAGTTGAAAACCAACAAGAAGAATCTGATCATATTAAATCATGGATTGCTTTTGCAGGCGAACTTGGAATATCTAAGGATGAATTAATTTCGTATTCAGGAACAACTAAAACCCAAAAAGCAGTATCTGACCTGAATCAATTAATGGACACATTTGATGGCGGTGCTTGTGCCATGTATGCATTTGAAAAAGAAATTCCTAAAATTAGTCAAACCAAACTTGATGGATTGGCAGAATTTTATGGAATGACAAGTAATGAAGCTACAGAATACTTCGAACTTCATACTGAAGCTGATATTAGACATGCAGCATCATGGAGAAATATTCTAGAGAAATCCTCTATTGATTCTGGCAAATTGATTGAAATTGCAGACAAATCAATTTCAGCACAAAATTTGTTACTTGATAGTTGTTATGAAGAATATTGTTAATCTCATAACATTTTATACCTGAGAAAAAATTCCTTTGCTTAGGGCCCGTAACTCAGCTTGGTAGAGTAACCGGCTCATAACCGGTGAGCCAAGGGATCGAAGCCCTTCGGGCCCATACCACAACTGAGCCTTTATCTTGTCCCATATTCTATATCAATTGATGGAAAGATTTGACTATAATTCAGTAGATGGGAAAGTAACTCAATTTAGATCAAAAACTATCAATTATTCAATCAATCTATTCAGATAGAAAAAGCTTGATGGAAGTATGTCACTCCATCAAATATGCATTGTACTTCATTTGATACCATGACACACCAAGGCGTGATACTATCTAAAGCATTTGAGATTATCGGGTGTGTCCTAAAACTATCCTCTAACATGTTTTGTAACCCCCATCAAATTAACAACTCGTATGTTGTAACAAATTACACGCAACGCCAACTCTTTTCTTTGAACCAACTTGTTTTTTGATGACAAGCTATTTCCAAAGATTCTTTTGAGTACTGCAAATACTGATTCAACAAGTGACCTCTTGTGATAATGTCTGTCAAATTCATCTTGATTGTCCTGGAATAATGTTATCATTTTTTTTCCATGATGCAGAGCCTTTGGGATTTCTAACTGTGTTCTTCTTTGGTTTGATGTATGGTATCTTTTGCAGAGTAGCTACCATATTGCAAATGTCTCGTGACAAATATGCAGGATCTGCACAAAAATCACCAATTCCCTTTGGAATGTCTTTGATTAATTTTTTGAGAATTGGTGCATCACCACGAGTTCCTTTAGTAATGTCAAAAGATACTATTGCCATGGACTGTATTGCAATTAGGATGTGCAGTTTTAGATATAATTTCTTGGATTTGTGCGTGTTTGTCTTGATGTCAAACCAAGCCTCACATCTTTTGGTACCAAATCCTGAACTGTCAGGAGCTATGTCTTTTTTTTGATTGGTTCTGTGAGTTTTGCGTTTACCTTTTTCAAATAAGGCATTGGAATTCTTTTTAGACTGTCATTAATGACAGTCTTGCTTGGTGCTTTTTTGAGCTCCATTATTTCCAACAGATCCGGCCTTGATCTCAAGTGGGACTCCATGGAACGATAATCCAATCCAAACTTTACCTTTAGCATTGCACACATTATCTTTGCTTTTGTTGGAAATGCAGGACGTCCGCCTGTCTTTGGTTCCCATGGTGTATCCATACTCCAAACTGTCTTCTTTACTTTTTCCAAGAATAGAATCTCCTCATCCTTGCGATATGTGCCATATACTTGCCAGTCTCTTTTTGATTTGTTTTGCATAGTTGTTGTGATTCCATGCGATCAATATGTTACAGAATTGAATAAAATTGTTATATTTGTCTACTTTTAGGACACACCCGAGATTATCACTAAAATAATGTACAATATCTTGTTGTTTCCATGCTCTAGTAAAAATAACTCACGGTTCCACAATGCAGATGCACATAATTCTATCATGTCATTGTGTTTGGGAAATTCGTATGCAGAATCAGGATTAAAGAGACTGGCAATGGAATCAGATAATGCTTCTCCAACTGGTTCATGGTTGAGAAAAATCATATCAAAAATATCACAAAAAACAATGCAAATTCAATTACATCAGTCACTAGATAGTACCATATCAAAATTACAAGAATTGGGAGTATTGGAGCAACCAGTTACTGTAGCAATTGACAAACATCTAATCCCAAGATATGACAAATTGCCAAACCATTCTTTAATAAAATCAAAATCTAAAAACAGTACTACTCATTTTGAGAGTTACTGCACCATGCAGTGCGTTGAAAAAAGAATCAGGGCTCAATTAGGTTGTTATCCTTTGTATGACAACATATCAAATGCCGATTTTGTGCGTAAATTACTCTCTGATGGCATCAATAATGGAATCAAGATTAAACTATTGCTAGTGGATAGGGAGTTTTTCACAGCTGGAACAATTTCAGAAATAAAACAAAGGAATTTAAAATTTCTAATGCCTGCAAAAAAGAATTCTCGAATCAAAGATGCCATTTTACAATACGTTAATGGAGATAGAAAGTCAATCTCGCCATACACAATAAAATCATCATCAGGACATGTAGAATCATTTAATCTAGTTATTCTACCAAACAAAAATGCAAGAAAAAAATCAGATATTATTGATCAGTATGTTGTGTTTGCAACAAACGTTTCACCAAAAGAAATATCATATAACATACAAAACATTCCAACTGATTACAAGAAACGTTGGGGAATTGAAACAGGCTATGCATGTGTGGGAAGGTTCAGACCAAAAACCACCAGTTCAAACCAATCCATAAGATTGTTGTATTTTTACTATTCATTGATTTTGTACAATGCATGGATAATTGCTAATTTGATTATCTCAGAAGAAACTAATGTAAAAAATTACAAACCAATAATATCAATTGAAATTCTCAAATATTTCTTTGTAAAGATAATTATTCATTACTTTAGAAATAACAAAAATAATTATTTTCTAGAATGTGTAACTTGAGTTATAATTTAGGCATATAAATTCTGAATAAACTGTCAAGTATTTTAACCCAAAAGATCTAGATCGTAGAATCAATTCATGAAACCATGTCAAAGAGTACAAGACAATCCAAGGTTTCCTCTGGAAATCAATTCATGAAAGGTACAAGCATTAATTTTTTAAGAAAAGTATGCAAGAATGAAAAAAATGCAAAAGCAAAGATAAGATTAAAGGCTGCAATACTAAGAAAACAAAATATTCCGTATTCTGTGATATGTGCAAGTCTGGATGTCATACCATCAACTCTGTCCTACTGGCTAAATCGAATGGATGAAGAGGGAATATCTGCATCACACCGCAAGAAATATTCTGGTTCTAGATGTTTTCTAAATGAAAAACAGCTAGTATCATTAAGAAATGATCTAATTTCAGGTCCAGAAAAGTTTGGATTTAACCAATT
The DNA here is from genome assembly GCA_965205425.1 of Candidatus Nitrosopumilus sp. Lineage (GTDB taxonomy): Archaea > Thermoproteota > Nitrososphaeria > Nitrososphaerales > Nitrosopumilaceae > Nitrosopumilus. Next base: position 454,995 of record CBDBGZ010000009.1, on the reverse strand, counting down.
CATGTGGAGTACAAGAATGGTAATTACACATGTGAATAAAAAATACAACACCCTATACTCTGCAAGAGGAATGCGTGAATTGCTGCACAGAATTGGATTCTCATCAAAAAAACCACGTCCCACACATCACAAATCAGCCTCAAAAGAGGAACAAACCCGTTTTAAAAAAACGCAAAAAGGAGTATCAAAAAATATTCCAAATTGGGATACACCACACTATGTCTGGATGAGTCAACAAACAAGATAGCACCTAACATAAAGCGCGGATGGTATCTTGCAGGCAATAACATTACCACACCAATTAATTACACTCGAGAAAAATTTCAATCATTTGGTGCATTGGGGGATGACGGCGTATTTTTTTGCAGATTTTATGATAAATCAAACACAGACTCATTTCTTGATTTTTTAGAATCACTGCAGAAACAATTTGGTAAGAAACTGTTATTATTTGCAGACAATGCATCATACCACAAAAGTGTCAGAGTAAAAGAATTTCTCAAGGTATCAAAAAGAAATGTAATCATAAGATATTTTCCTGCATACACCCCAGAACTCAATCCAATTGAGGTACAGTGGAGAGAAGAGAAAAATGGTAATGCCAATACATTCTTTGCAAATGGAACTGAGATGAGAAAACACATGCAGAAGAGACTAGATAATGGAGACGTTCGAGTTGTGAAATTATTCAAATATTTAATGCCTTAACTATACTTTCCCATCTACTGTAAAATATGTGTGAGTCTGGACCTAAACACGTACCATATTTTGAAAATAGAAAAAAGAGATTAGCGCGCTGGCCTAACCTAAGTAAGAACTAACATTATTAGTTTAGTATTTTCTAATATACTTTGTGGGCTCGTAGCGTGACGGTCACGCACCTAAGTAAGAACTAGGAGATTTGGGTTCAACTCCCAACGGGTCCACATTGTTATTATGGATTTTGTGACGTTCCTTCCTCAGTCGTAACACCCTTCGGGCGTTCCAGACTGATGGTCATAACGTCTTGTATAGCGACGATCAAAAGTTCGCAAACATCTTTGCAGGATTTCTAAAGATATAATTTGCAACATCAAGCTTGAATTTTGTCACTCTGAAATATTCGGACACTGCCTTGTTCATTATTGCAAACATTGCATAATACTCTGAAACCAACAATGCATATTTGCTTATCTTCCAGCACTGCTCTATCATGTTCAAGTATGGTGATCCCTTTGGCAACCAGATTAGTTTGACATCTCTATTGTTTGCAAGGTATTCCTTTACCTTCTTTGATTTGTGAACTGATGCTCTATCTAAAATGATTGCAATTTTGCCGTATTTCCAGTGTAACTCTTTTAGATATTCTACAAATGTTACAGCATTGAATTTGTTATAAACTCTGAATAGTTGATTACCATTTTCTGTAATTGTACCATACACTACCAGACTCTCATGTCGTCCTGTATATGGAAGAAATATTCTCTTGCCGTATTGGTGCATTATCTTTCTGATGTGGGTTATGTGAAATTTTACTCCAGTGGAATAAAAGATACTTTGTTGCAACATTATGGGAGTAAACAAAGTTAGCATTGCTTTTGACATGATACAATCCATTCTGGTCTGGGAGATTGTTCTTGGCCTACACTTCTTGGGAGATCGTAGAGGCCATCTATCTCAAAACGACTCACCCATTTTCTCACCCAGCTTGTGCAGTGGTGTAATGTCTTTGCAGTGCACTGTATGTCCTTTCCATCCTTTAGAATCATCAACACTGCAAGCATCCTTGCTGCAACCTTGGAGTTTTCTTTTTTGTATGCTGCTTCAAGTGATTCTAACTTGTTCATCAAATTTTACCATACATAGTGATCAAAAAGTTTTTTGTTTTGGAATAATTTAGTTCACGAACTTTATCTTTTCGCTATATGTGGTTTAGTTGCTGACCTTAGTGCAAATTTGCACTAAGGTTGTAGTTTGTGGACTTTGTTAAATTTGATAAGGCGGTAATGCAGGTAATTTTTATTTTAAATACATTTTTCCAAAATTCCTAATACGGATAATTTCATCTTTACTTTTAGACATATGTTCTTGTTTTAATTGCAATACACGTTTTGTTTTTGAATCACATTCATCAATTCTGTTTAATACAATTGCTTCTGGAATCATTGGTTCTACTGGAGATCCAAATTCTAATGAACCATGATGACTTAAAATTAAATGAAGAATTTTATTTTTTAGATTTTCTGGGAAATTCTCTATTGATTCAATTTTGTTTTGTACCATGTGTGATCCTATTGTAATATGTCCTAGTAGTGAACCTGTTACACTATATGTGATGGATGCTTTCATCTCCAATTCTTTCATTTTTCCTATATCATGAAGTATACATCCCACAATCAATAAATCCAAATCTAATTCATTTGGATATTGTGTTGATATCACTTTAGCTAATTCAATCATATTCAAAACATGTTCAATTAATCCTCCTACGTAGTTATGATGATATATTGATGCAGCAGGTGTTTTTGAATATTTTTCTAAAAATATTGCATCATCAAAGAAAGATTTCATTAGTATTTTCATGTCTGTATTTTCTATTTCTTCAATGATATTTTTTAAATTTAATACCATTTTGTCTATGTCTTTGTTTGTAGTTGGAAGAAAATCTACTAGATCAAACGTATCACTTTTTTGAATTGTCTGTCCATTTTTCTCATCAATTGATATTGTCAGAGAATTTGAATAATTATCAAATCTACATTTACCTGTAATTGATATTATGTCTCCTACTTCAAAGGAATTATGTATTTTCTCAGTTTTCTCTTCATCCAATCCTCCCCAATATTTGATATCCATCTTTCCAGTTTTATCTGTAATTTCAATGGAAAACCACAATCCAGTTTTATTTTTGTAATTTCCTGGTGATGATTTTGATGTTACTGCAAATGTTGAATTAATTTCTGTATTATCTTGAAGGTCTTCTATATATTGATTTTTCATAATTTAAATCCAAGTTTGTCTTATTTACATTTGTTCTTGATTGTGGGTATGATGCGGGAAATTTAGATTATGCTGAAGGGTATTATGTAATAACTGTTACTTAAAACTCCAGATTTCTTATTTTTCATATGGTTTTAGAAATAATCATCCAAAATGAAAATTTAACAAAATTAAATACAATATTTTCTAAAGAACAGTTGGAAATTTTAGAAGATGAATATTCTAAAAAACTTGTTTTGGATGAATTGTCTTCTTTAGACGATGTATATATGATTGATGAATATAGAAAAAAATATCATATTAGTAAAAGAGATGTGATTGATATGATTGTTGAGAATGAATAGTATTATCAAATATTTTTTTATAACAAGAAATATTGATTGTTTATTTTTATAATCTATTTTTTATTATAGGTGGTTATCATATCTCTATGGTATCTCTAACATTTTATGGTGGCATAAATGAAATCGGAGGAAATAAAATTTTACTCAAAGATAAAGATACTAAAGTTTTTCTTGATTTTGGGATGCAGATGGGCAAAGTAAATCAATATTTTGCAGAATTTATGAATCCGAGAAAATTAAATGGGTTTGGGGATTTGTTTGAATTTGATTTATTACCTGATGTTAAAGGAATTTATCGTAAAGATTATTCAAAACATATGGGATATGGTGATTATAATGAAGAAACTCAAGTTGATGGAGTTTTATTAACTCATGCACATGTTGATCATTGTGCATATATACATTATCTGAGACCTGAAATTCCAATTTATTGTTCTAGTGCAAGTAAGTTAATCATGCAAGGCTTTCAAGATATGGGTGGCGATGAAGAATACATTACTTACAAAGAAAATTTTAAAATGTATAAAAATTCTAAAGGAGAATATAGTAGAGCAAAAAATCCTGAGCATAGAGACGAGATTGATAGGAATATTCAAATTATTAATCCTTCAAAAGAACTAAAATTTGATTCAATAACTGTTGAATCAATACCCATTGATCATTCATTACCTGGAGTATTTGGATTTTTGATTCATACTTCTGAAGGTGATATTGGATATACGGCTGATATTAGATTTCATGGAAGAAATCCTAATAATAGTCAAAATTTTGTTGATAAATGTGGATTAGAAAATCTTGATTATCTTTTATGTGAAGGAACGAGAATTAACAAACAAGGTAGTATTAATGAATTTGATGTTCAGTAGATGGGAAAGTAACTCAATTTAGATCAAAAACTATCAATTATTCAATCAATCTATTCAGATAGAAAAAGCTTGATGAAAGTATGTCACTCCATCAAATATGCATTGTACTTCATTTGATACCATGACACACCAAGGCGTGATACTATCTAAAGCATTTGAGATTATCACTAAAATAATGTACAATATCTTGTTGTTTCCATGCTCTAGTAAAAATAACTCACGGTTCCACAATGCAGACGCACATAATTCTATCATGTCATTGTGTTTGGGAAATTCATATTCTGAATCTGGATTAAAGAGACTGGCAATGGAATCCCAGAATCATTCTCCAACTGGTTCATGGTTGAGAAAAATCATATCAAAAATATCACAAAAAACAATGCAAATTCAATTACATCGTTCACTGGATAGTACAGTATCAAAATTACAAGAATTGGGAGTATTGGAGCAACCAGTTACTGTGGCAATTGACAAACATCTAATCCCAAGATATGACAAATTGCCAAACCATTCTTTAATAAAATCAAAATCAAAAAACAGTACTACTCATTTTGAGAGTTACTGCACCATGCAGTGCGTTGAAAAAAGAATCAGGGCTCAACTAGGTTGTTATCCTTTGTATGACAACATATCAAATGCCGGTTTTGTGCGTAAATTACTCTCTGATGGCATCAATAATGGAATCAAGATTAAACTATTGCTAGTGGATAGGGAGTTTTTCACAGCTGGAACAATTTCAGAAATAAAACAAAAGAATCTGAAATTTCTAATGCCTGCAAAAAAGAATTCTCGAATCAAAGATGCCATTTTACAATACGTTAATGGAGATAGAAAGTCAATCTCGCCATACACAATAAAATCATCATCAGGACATGTAGAATCATTTAATCTAGTTATTCTACCAAACAAAAATGCAAGAAAAAAATCAAATATTATTGATCAGTATGTTGTGTTTGCAACAAACGTTTCACCAAAAGAAATATCATATAACATACAAAACATTCCAACTGATTACAAGAAACGTTGGGGAATTGAAACAGGATATGCATGTGTGGGAAGGTTCAGACCAAAAACCACCAGTTCAAACCAATCCATAAGATTGTTGTATTTTTACTATTCATTGATTTTGTACAATGCATGGATAATTGCTAATTTGATTATCTCAGAAGAAACTAATGTACAAAATCACAAACCAATAATATCAATTGAAATTCTCAAATATTTCTTTGTAAAGATAATTATTCATTACTTTAGAAATAACAAAAATAATTATTTTCTAGAATGTGTAATTTGATGTACTTTCCCATCTACTGATGTTGAAGATAAGGTTGCTGATGTTATTGGAAATACTGAAGGTTTAGTTGTATGCACGTATCCAACTAGAGATCTTGATAGATTGCTTTCGTTTTATAATGCATCTAAAATAATGGGACGTGATTTAGTTATAGATACAAAACAAGCTTATCTGTTAAAATTATTTCAAACTACAAGTGATTGGAGACATATTTATCCTTCACCTGTAGATTCAGGTATTGTTCTTTCCAGAAATTATTTCGTGTCACTTTCATGAGTAATTCCTCCATAGAATACTTGGGTCTATGAGTATTTCGTTTGTTATCATCTTGGAGTGATACGCATCAGATGGTGTCTCCATGTTATCCAAGTCTAGTGCGCCATGAACTCTAATGTGATTGTACCAATGCATAAACTGCTCCACTGACTCAAAGTATTCTATTTTACACTCAAAGATATCCCAGAACTTTTCTAGCTTACCATTTGTTTGTGGATGTCTCACTCTTGTACGAGAGTGCTTTACGTGATGTCTCATTAGTTGCTGCTCAAAGTCTACTGGCTTGTTATGATCAAGAGTATTGACATTTGATGTGAACTGTTTTCCATTATCAGATAGTACGGATGCTGGTCTACCGTGATTCTTTATTGCATCAGATAGTACTGCAGAAGAATTCACAGATGTTGCCTCATCATACACTCCGAAACCCGTGATAAATCGTGAGGCATCATCTTCAAATGCAATTAGTTGTTTTCCTGCCCAGCGTGAATCATGTATTGTGTGCCAGTCAGTATGCCACAGTGAATTTGAATATTCACGTTCATACCTGATCCACTTTCTTCTCATCTTTTTCCGTGGTTGCTCAACTGATAATCCTTCATCTAGCATAATCTTGTGGATGCGATTGTGGTTTATCTTGGTATTGTACAATTTTGATATGATTTTCTCAAGGTATAGTGCGTTTGTATGAAATTTTTCTTGAACTTGTTTGACTAGCTCTATCTCGTGTACAGTGACTGGCTTTTTTGGACGCCCTGGTCTTTTGAGTGTGGGAATCTTTTTGGTTTTTTTGTACTGAGAGTAGACTTGTTGTACTCTTCTAGGCGTTATCTTGAGGATTACTGAAATATCTAAATTCTTGACTTTTTCATTTTTAGATTGTATAATCCACCTGATCTTATTCTCATCTAACTTTACCATAGGTATGCCACGATACCCACGCATACGATAGTATGGGAATGATGCTCTCCTAGTTAAGGGGTGAAATAATTTCCGGAAAAGATATGTAGATTCAGGTATCAAAGTATTTGTTTCAAGGAAGTCTTGGGGTTTGCTGGATCATTCTAAATATTCTATGAATGAAATTCAATCAGATTATAAAAATTGGGAACGTGAATTTTTAGATTATCCTAATTTTGTAGATTATACGGATATTAAAAAAAATCCTAAAAAATATCTTTTTTACTGTTCTGATTTCCAATTACAGAATCTTATAGATATACAACCAGATGAAAAATCAAGTTATATTCGTTCATCCACAGAACCGTTTAACGATGAAATGAAGATTGATCAAGAACGGATTAAAAGATGGTTAATTCATTTTGGTTTAATATCAAAAAGTGGTAATTGGAACACAATTCATGTATCAGGTCATGGATCAGGTGATCAAATTAAAAAAGTAATTGATGAATCTAATCCTGAAACATTGATTCCAATTCATACTGAGCATGAAGATTATTTTGATACCTTACACAATCATGTCCAAAAAGTTACATTGAATCAAACTCTTCAAATTAAATGATTTTTGAGGATATGTATGGGACTTTGATAATGTACAAGATACTTTGATGCCCTTCGGGCCCATTTTCAATACTAAAAATATGAAATTGAACTCTATAGTAGAATCCTTTATGAATCCCATCTTGACATAATGATTTGATTCTAATTGTTATCTCAAAACAAGAAAAAATCAGCATGGTATGCAATAACGTTTGCAATAATTATTTTGTTGATGGTTATTACAATTGAAATTTATAGTATTGAAGAAGAAAATATTAAAAATACTATTATTAAAAATCAAATTGAAATTCAAGAGATTATCACAAAATCCATTTCTAAGAACATAAACTCTGAGTTAGAATTAATTGTATTTGAATTAACTCTTCTTGCAGAATTTGATGAATTACAAACTGATCTTGGTACAAAGGAATCAAATCTCTTAATAGAACAAACGTTTGATCGTTTAAATTTAATCTCACCAACTGCACAAATTTTTGCCCTTGATAAGAATTTCAAAATCCTTTCACAAGCTAGTAAAAAGAATAATTCTTTTGTTGGAGCTACTGTCAAAGGATTATCTGAACTGCTTATTTCTGAAAAAATTGGAATAGAATCTAAATCAAAAATACTCTCAATTAACACCGCTCTGTTTGATGAGCCTGAAATTGCAATAACGTTCCCAATAATCAATAAACAAACAAACATCCCTGAAGGTCTTTTACTTGTTACATTTCCTTCAAGTGAATTCTTTAAGAGACATGGGAATATTTACGATGTAGAATCTCAATTTTTAATAGTTATGGATGAAAATAATGTGTTGCTTATTCATCCAAATGTGGAAAATGTAGGAAAGAATTTTTTTGAGGATGAAATCCAACAAGATATTGAACGTAATACATTTCTAAATACACACATCTTACATGTTTTAGACGGTAATTTGTCTACTGTAATTTTTACTTTGGATGATAATATCGGTGAGAGAATTAATTCTGCAATTCCTATAACTGTTAATGGTAAAAATGAATTTTTATTTGCAGTAGTTACTCCAACTCAATCAATAAATCAAGAAATTGACGAGATCATCTTTTTTACCAAGATTCAAACCGTCTTTCTGCTAATGTCTACAATTGTTGTTCTATTGGTGTTTTTACTAAAACGTACACAGACCTTCAAAAAAGAAAAACTCACTGTAATCGGACAACTCTCTTCTAATATTGCTCATGACATACGTAATCCTCTAGGCACAATTAAAAATGCAGGAGTCATAATTGAAAAAGAAAACAAAGACAAAAATGAAATTATTTCAAGAGAAATAAATCGTATTAATTTGTCGGTACGACGTATCTCACATCAGATTGAAGAAGTGTTAAATTATGTACGAACAACCCCGATAATCCTAAAACCACATTCGATTAATCAGACTATTCAGCAAGCAGTAGATACATTAGACATATTATCAAATATCAAAATCAATACTCCTGATACTGATATAATAATAAAATTTGATCATGAGAAGATGTTGATTGTATTTGTAAATATCCTTTTGAATGCAATCCAGTCCATTGGAAAAAACGAAGGACATGTTACAATCCGTCTACTTGAAACTTCATCTAACGTCAAAATTGAATTTGAAAATTCTGGCCCTAACATATCTACAAAAGATTTGAAACATGTTTTTGATACATTATTTACAACGAAACTTGAAGGTACTGGACTTGGTCTTTCTAGCTGTAAAAATATTGTAGAGCAGCACAAAGGAACCATTAATGCGGCTACAAATCCTGTTGTATTTTCAATCAGGTTGCCTAAATGAGTATTCTAATAATGGCTAATGCTTACCAATTTAGGAGATATTGATGTCGTTAAACCCTAGAATTTTGTTGGTTGATGATGATACTCAATTTTTAGAAGCAACAGAATACATGTTAAAATATGAAAATTATGAGGTAATTACGGCTAAAAATGGGAAAGAAGCCATCAAAAAATACAAAGAATCTAGTCCAGATATTGTTTTAATGGATTTGAAAATGCCTGTAATGAATGGATATGATGCATTTTTTAAAATAAAAAAAGATAATCCAGATGCAAAAATAGTCTTTACATCCTCTTATACCATCAATAATGAAGAATTTGAAAAAGCAGAGGCTTCTGGATTATTTGGATTACTTACAAAACCTTTTGATCTTAATGAATTGAACAATATTATTACTTCCAAAAATTAATAATATTATTTAATCTCTGACTTTTTTAAGATATTGTATCTTTCATAGTAGTATTTTTTTGATTCCTTAAAAAAATCTTGAAACCATTTTTTTAATTCCGTATCCTCTTCAAATATATGATTCAAACCACTAATTCCAACATCTGTCATGTTATTTTTTTTAATTGGTTGATATAACAAATTGATATAAAACCAATAAGATATTTGTTCTGCAAGTTTTTCTTCTGAAATATGTTCAAAGTTTCTTTGGTATTTTATGTGCACATATGACATTAATTCATAAAATGGAATTCCTTGATGAACTTGGATTTGAGGATTATCTGCAAGTAATCCGTTTGACAATAATTTGATTCCATATATTTTATCTCCTATCTTTGATTTAATATATTCCCATTTCCCAAAAACTTTTGGTAATGTTTTAGAATATTTTTCTGCAATTTTGTCAATTTCATTTCCATTCAGATTTAACACATCAATACAATACAAAATACCATACAATGACAGCCTATACTTGTCAGCTATCCCTGTCTTGAGACTCTTCCCATCTTTTACAACAAGTCCTAAATCTAAAATTCCGTTTGAATGTATTCCTTTATCTTTTCTACCTATCAACAACCTTCGATAAACTTTTTCACGTTCGCGCAGCTTGGTGATGTCATTTGGTATGGATATTTTTGCTAAATCCCACGTGGTCATTGATTCATTTTTACTCATTATTTTTAATAGATTCTGAACATTTTGTTGATGTTTACTTAATGATGATTTTTCCCCATTAGGTGATCCATAGTGAGTATGTGCGTTGGGACGAAGATATAATTTGTAATTTTGTAAGTTTCCATAGGTCACATCATCTTCAAAAGGCATACCGCTGTACGGTATCTCTTGTTATATATAACTCAGGCTCAGTTTCTACATGAAGCAGCAAATCATGCACAACTGGCAACACTCGCCTTCTGAAACTCAGGTTGCAAGCAACCCTGTAAAAGCAGTGTCAAAACACTTGCAACAAACAAAAACCATTACATTCTCTGTTGAGGATTTGATGGGTCTATCTTGGGTTTTGTTTGAGGAGAGATATTAAAAATGCCTGTACAATCTATTCTCCCCAATCATAATCTGATTGTATGTAGTATGATGGTTTGTCGTCTTGAACAGCTGCATCTACAAAATCATGTTGAGGAGATGATTAAATGAAACCTTTGGACAGCAGATTTTTTTCTAGAGGTGGATTTTCATCTTCGCAGTGGAATCCAATAGAAAAAATTAATGATGCCAACACGTTGGACTCTTTTTGCAAGAATACTATAATTTCTAGCAATTTGACTGCACATCAAAATAAGTCAAGAAGAGGTCATCAAAAATTTGGATGTGATTCATCAGCATGAGTAAAATTTCTACATCCGATATCTTGCAAACTTGTAACACAAGAAACACAAAAAGCTTAGCAACGTTCTGTTTTTTTGGAATGATGTTGAGCATGTCTATTTTTTTATTGGACGTACCCGTGTTTGCAGAAAAATCTCAAACTACTGTGTTGAAATTAGATGATGAGATAAGTCTTGAAAAAACAGTTACTTCAATGAGTGTACCTGAAAACAATACATTGCCATGGGGTACTGTTAAAGGCAAAGTTAATGATCCGTCTCAAGGATACCCTGTAATTATCCAATTCTTCAAATCAATTGAAGAAGATCCTATTCATGTTGCACAGGTAAATCTGAAAGGCGATGATTCTTTTGAATACAGGTTTCGAGTATTGTCAGTAGATGAAGGCGCTGTCACCCATTTTTTTGAAGGCGACTATACTGTCAAAATCTTCAAGGTGATAAATACGCCACAAGATGATCTAGATTCTGCCTAGATCTTCTCCATCTATTTTTTTAGAAAATTTATGATTGTATTGTTAAATAGAAAATGAAAACTAGGTTTTTAAGATAAAATAAAATTATTAGGCAAAAAATGCCCATTAGTTTTAAAATGAGCATATTAAAAATTATTTGGCCGCAATGAAGAATCAGAGTTATATCTGAATTGATGATTGGAAGGCATTTGACTGAGCTGCCAAAATTTACTTGTTGATTTGTTTTTTCACTTTTTCTAAAACATCTACATCAATTAGATTTTGTTCAAATAAGACTTCAGTGATTTGTAAGATATTTAGAATTGAATGCATTTTTACACCTAATTCTAATAATGCTTCGTCAGCTCCTTCCATTCTATTTACAATGACATATGCGTCTTTTACTGGAATGTTAACTTCCTTCAGAGATTTAATTGCATTAACAACTGAACCCCCTGTAGTTGCAACATCATCTATCATAACTACTTTCATTCCATCATGAATTTTCCCTTCAACTGATTTTGATGTTCCATAATCTTTTGGCTTGCTTCTAACATAGATTAGAGGTTTTACAGTTTCAATTGCTAATGCTGATGCAATTACTAATCCCCCAGTTGGAACTGAAACAATTGATTCAAAATTGTCTAATCCAATACCATGACCAATTTCATTTTCAAGATATTTTATCATCTTTCTAAATTCAAGAGGATAACTCGGAACCAATCTTAAATCTACATAATACGAACTCTTTTTTCCACTGGCTAGTGTAAAGTCCCCAAATTTTATGATGCCTTTTTGATGCAAAAAGGTTGCAAACTCTTTTACAAATTCCATACAAAAGTTAACTACACTGGATTTATTTTGTTTTGTATTGAGGATTAATTATGCCTGAAATCTGGTTAAATTATGGAATCACTGACGTGGTTTTGGATATAAAGGCTGAAAATCTGGAGCAAAAAATTGATTCCGAGGGTAAAATTTTAGATGATTCAGCGATCAACGAAAAACTAAACTCACTTGATTTGTCAAAACCGATGGAATTAGTAGTGTTACATAATTCTAAATCTATTTTAAAAATTATCTCTTCATTGTTTACACTATGTGAACAAAAATCAAAACCATTTCCAAAAATATTAACTGATAAAAAAATTCTAAATTTAGTAAAATCTGGATTACCTGAAGGTAGTTCAATTAACGAATTTGATGATGTAGATATTTCTAATTCAAATCTTGTATTTATGGGGGAGATGGAATTTAATGGATTATTTGGATATGAAACTATAGCTACACGTCTAATCAAAAAATTTGGTCAGGAATCTATGCTTTCAGCATATGCAAAAAGACAAGGAAATCTTCCTACTCCTGGGCAATACACTGAAAGTTTAACTGAAGCCAAGAAATTTTCAGATAATTTTGAAATTCAAGGGATTGAAATTGTTGCAAATTCTGAAGGAATTATAGATTTTTCAATTGCACATCCTTCTGAAACTATTTCTTCAACAAAAATTCTTGAATCTAATTCCATTAAGGATATTGGTCAACATAAAACAATGGTGATAAGTACTGGAAAAGATGCAAGTAATGATAATCTGGGTAACTCTTTTTCATCACTTTGGAATTGCTCTAATGCTATCAAAAAAGATGGTCTGGCTATTTTAGTTGCTGAATGTAAAGGTGGATTAGGCTCTGATGCACTTCAACAATATATTGAAGATAGATTAACTCTAGAACAATTACGAAATCCTACTACATACATTAACGGTATGGAAGATTTACTATTCCTTTCAGAAATCCAAAAAAATTTCCAGATAGGACTAGTATCAATATTACCTGAATTTTATGCTAAGAAACTTAATATGATTTCTATGCAGGGAATAAAATATTCTATGGATTATATTCTTAAAACACAAGGAGTACGACAAAAAGTTGCAGTTGTTACAGATGGTGCAAGATTATTGTTAAGATGATCTTAAAAAATACATATAGTTCTCAATATTGGAACGCAGATATTTTCTGGTATGGGTATACACAATATTGCTAATAGAATAATTCCAACGTATGCAAATTTTCTATTCTTTGATAATGGTGAAATATCGTCTAAAGGAAATGCACTAAAATTTCGTCTACTCAAAAAATAAAAAATTAATGCAGCAAATTCAAATCCTATAACTGCCAAAACAATAAAACTAGCATATGTGGTATACTTGTGCCATCTAGGACCAAATACTGTTCTTGCCATGTGACCTCCGTCTAATTGCCATGCTGGCATTAAATTCAAAAATGTAATAAAAAATCCAATCCATGATGCCCACAAAACAGGAGTTATTATTACCTGATTTCCAACATCTCCTTTACCAAACAATGCAAATGCTCCTTTCAAAAGTAATGGCTCTCCAAATGGAAAATCTGATACTACTCCTTCATCATAGAGTCTTTCTATTGTTTCTAATTCTAGAAGCGGTGCAGAATATGCTCCATACAGTGCAACAATAATTGTAATAATTAATCCTGCAATTGGACCTGCAATTGCAATATCAAACAAAATTTGTCGATTAATTGTTAATCCTCGTGATTGAATAAACGCTCCAAATGTTGGAAATATTGTAATTGTTGGTATTCCTGGAATAAAAAATGGCCATGTTGTTTTTAATCTGTGTTTTTTAACCGCAATCATGTGACCAAGTTCATGTATTCCTAAAATCCCCATTAACGAAATAGTGTAAATCATCGCCATTTCCAAGGGTTTACCTAAATTCATGATATTGTTAAGATCCACAGTTCTACCATATCCATCGAACATGACAAAACCAATTACTATTGCAAACAAGATTCTAGGTGTCCAAGTTGAATTTAACCACCATCTTTTTTTCTGTGTAAACTTTTGGATCATCACAATTAATTCACCTTCAATTTCTTCAATTTTGCAGATATAGTTCTCATCTTCTAATCTTCTCGCCAAATCTTCAAATTTTGATTTAAATTCCTTATCTGATATTTTGTATTCTAATGTGTATTCTGTTTTTGTAAACTCTGTTACTTTGAATATTGAATTTACACATTTTGTAACATCTTCCTGAGAAAAATCATCCATCTTGTTAAATACTATATTTTTCCATTAAATGGTCTTTTGATAAGTATTTTTCACGTTATTTATTTACTATAATAAACATTGTATCTCATGGTAAAACCTGCATTTGATTACATCGTAATGTCAAAAATAATGGATAAAACCATACCAGATAAACTAAAAAAATATTCTATGAAATTCAAGAAGGGCAAATCATATCAACTGAGTCCATTTTTGAGAAAAATCAACAATACTTGCTAAATACATACAAAAACAAAATAAGTTCAAAAAGCTGTCTTTTATAGCGAAAAGATAAAGTTCGTGAACTAAATTATTCCAAAACAAAAAACTTTTTGATCACTATGTATGGTAAAATTTGATGAACAAGTTAGAATCACTTGAAAGCAGCATACAAAAAAGAAAACTCCAAGGTTGCAGTAAGGATGCTTGCAGTGTTGATGATTCTAAAGGATGGAAAGGACATACAGTGCACTGCAAAGACATTACACCACTGCACAAGCTGGGTGAGAAAATGGACGAGTCGTTTTGAGATAGATGGCCTCTACGACCACCCAAGAAGTGGCAGGCCAAGAACAATCTCCCAGACTCGAATGGATGCTATCATGTCAAAAGCAATGCTAACTTTGTTTACCCCCATAATGTTGCAACAAAGTATCTTTTATTCCACTGGAGTAAAATTTCACATAACCCACATCAGAAAGATAATGCACCAATACGGCATGTCTGCAAAAACTGCACAAAAATATCACATCAACCATGCAAGTATATCTGCTGTGAGAAGCTGGCAACAACGCATCAAAAAGAGAATTTCACGCCTAAAAAAGAAAGGATTTGTCATTGCAATGGCTGATGAAGCATTCTTTGTAAGGGATACAAAAACAGGAAAAAAGTACTGGTCACCAGTTGCCAAGAGAATATTTCTTCCATATACAGGACGACATGAGAGTCTGGCAGTGTATGGTACAATTACAGAAAATGGCAATCAACTGTTTAGAGTTTATGACAAATTCAATGCTGTAACATTTGTAGAATATCTAAAAGAGTTACACTGGAAATACGGCAAAATTGCAATCATGCTGGATAGAGCATCAGTTCACAAATCAAAGAAGGTAAAGGAATACCTTGCAAACAATAGAGATGTCAAACTAATCTGGTTGCCAAAGGGATCACCATACTTGAACATGATAGAGCAGTGCTGGAAGATAAGCAAATATGCATTGTTGGTTTCAGAGTATTATGCAATGTTTACAATAATGAACAAGGCAGTGTCAAAATATTTCAGAGTGACAAAATTCAAGCTTGATGTTGCAAATTATATCTTTAGAAATCCTGCAAAGATGTTTGCGAACTTTTGATCGTCGCTATAATAGCTCAACTTGGTCCTGAAGTAATCGCAATAACATTAGGTATTGCTGGTGGAGCAATACTAGATATGCTTGCAGAAACTATGATGCCTGAAGCATATGAAAGTGGAGGATATCATATTTCATTAGCTACAGTTGCAGGATTTCTAATTGCATTTATTATTGGATTAGATAGTTTTTAGACTATTTTCTTCATGTTCACATTCAAAATAGGCGTAAAATGGGCCCACGGGGATTCACCTACTGTTTTGGGGTTCAAAATAGACGCAAATTATTCTGATGGATTTGTGACTCGTCCGATAAAGAGAATATTTCCAGTAGTGTCATCTTGAATCACAAATAGAAATGGATGATCAGCTATTATTGGCATAGGTGCAGATTCTAAAGTCATCCAGAATCCAGTAGCTGCTGCAGCTTCGGTTCCTTTTTCATTTACATTGACAAATGCTTTGTGAACTGCCTCGCTTACAAATAATTGCGAATTAGACATTCCAGAAAAATCTGCTGCAATTGGATCAAAGGCATCAACCATTCCAAGGTTTTTCAAAATGGGATTTAATCCATAATCAGTTTCTAATTCAAATTTTGGAATAGATACATGAGTTTTGCTGCTGTAAAGGGAATTTTGCCAAGTATCAAGAGTTTCTGCAGAAAGATTTTCTTCAATTGATGACAAACCATCTTTTTCATGAGGCAAAATAATTAGCATTGATAGTTTGTCTCCCTTGTACGGAAGCTGTACAATTTGCAAATCTTCTGTCCATGTAGAATTCAAATATTTTGTTCCAAGATTCATCATTGGAACATCGATACTTTCATCAGGAGTTATCCAAAATGGAGCATCTCGAGTATTTTCAACATCAAATGGATATACCCATGTTCCATTAAAGTAAATGGCATTTGTGATTCCTAGTTTTGTGTCAGGTCTTGGTCCTGGTGGAAATAATTCTGTGATTTTTTCTTGAGTTTTCTCAGACACCCATTCATTAATTACATCTACACCGTTAGTTTCAAAATCAACAGTTTCGACTTTACTGTCATAAAATGTACTAGCAATTTCGACATATTCTGGATGTGGGTTAAATCCTTCTTGAATCCACAATCCATTTGCAACATCTAGTCGATATTCAGAATTGATTTGATTTAGAAGATAGTTAGCATATTGAAACTCTAATTGTCTAGTTGAAGAATCCGATGAAAAATCAAATACTTGTTGCATTTGATCAGCAGTATTTTCTCTTGCTCCTTCATAGACTATAGCTGCTGCTGTAGAAATACTCCAAGGTGAGAAGAAAACATTATCATCATCATCTTGAGAAACATCAGAATAGAAATCAAGTGCAAATTGATTATTTGCATTTACAGTATGAGATATGTCAACAGAAGGTAATACTTTGGAAGATTTTAGAATATTTGTTAAAGTATATTTTAAAGAAGAAGCATCAGCTGGTGGATTATCAATTTCAGTAATTTCTACATTAATTTTGTATTCGGTTCCTTCTTGATATTCAAATCCATCAATGTTTCCATAAAACATCCCCCATTCATCATCAGAATTTTCTCTAACTAACATACATTGTTGTGGAGCTACACCAACACAATCGACAAGTTTAGAGTCAATGTAAAGAGTTGAAATTTTGGGTTCATCTGGATTCACAATATTAGATACTAGAATAATCCATCCACGCAGATTTAATGTCTCAGCAGTTTGAGGATAAACACAGGCAAAATCACCATTTGGTCTTTCAACTAATACACTAGCTTCATACCAGCAACCAAATTCATCAGAATCATATCCCCATTCTTTTTGCATCTTCAGAGATGGTCCTCCTGCATGTACAGTGGTTGCAAGAAGAGTTCCTGAAATTAAAACTACTAATAAAATTGGAAAAATCTTGTTCATTTTCTTTTTGTTCAGACAAGATCTTCATAAAGCGTTCTACTCATAGGTTCAATCCCAAAAAGGCTGGAACCTTTCTTGGAAAACTATGTAATTGAAATTATGTCTGTTGCAACAAAATCATGATACTCTAATTGTACTACTACTAGTCCGCTTTGAGCAGGCTTTACCAACAAAAACTCAAAATTGCCCTTAGAGTCATCATAAATTATTTTTTCATAAATTCGTTTTCCATTCTCATCAAATATAGAGATAAACAGTGCCTCTCGAAAATCAATTAATTTTGAAACCTTGCCAGATATTGAAATCATGCCATGCACATTATCTGCCTCAATAATTGCATCAGTGGAATGAATGGGGATATACCTTTGAGTGACTTTTTTTAATTCGTCTATGTTTTTCTGAACATCTGAGGTTGTTCCCTCTTTAAGCTTGCTCTGAATTGTTTGGATTATTGATGTAAATTTAGAATCATATTGTTTGTAATTATCACCACCAAATACATGCAAAAAGTTTTCTAGTTTTTCATATTGCGATGCAAAACTCATTATTTCAATTTCCTTTTGACTAAACTTTGTTCCATGTTCATTTTGTATACTTATTATCTGATAATCATGGGAATTGCCATGGCTTATCTTTGCAATGTATAACCCAGGAGATACATCTTTGTGCCATAAGACTTTGAATTCACCATGTTTTGTATTAAGAAAATCCAACTCACCAATGTTGTTACCATCAACATCATACAGTACAAAAGACATTTTGCCTCTTGAATTAAATGAATGTTTGTACACTCCTCCATCAATGTCCCAGAGATTTTGAGAATCGTCAAAGGACACATTAAAAATTATTCTTGGATCATCCTCTAGTAGATTGTTTTTTAGAAATTTTAAAGCATCATATGTTTTTTCATGCCCCAATTTGAAACTGCCGATCTCAATTGATTTTTGTGCATCCTCTATCATTAAATAAAATTCTTTACGGTATTGATCAAAACGAGAATCATCATACGTATCTAATATTTTTAGAATATCATCTAGTAATTCAAAATAAATGGTTTTTTTATCAATTGCAGATAGTTGATCAGACTCGTATATTGGGGAATAATTTTTTACAAATTTGTATTCTCTGTATAGATTTTCTAGCTCAAAAAACAAGGCACTAGTTAGATGTTGAGTTTTTTCTAGTTCTATAGGATCAAGTGTTTTAGAGTAAGAAAGACGATTTTCAATCTTGTATAATATGTCATGATATACAGGTATTTCATCATAAGTGTCATCAATTATTTTTTGTAGTTGAAGTGATTTTTCCTTTAATTCATCTTGATTTTTTTGATATTCATCACTATGATAATACTTGATTTTAGAATCAATTTCAGAGAATTTTGTTCCTGATTTGTAGAGAATGTGGTTTATTATTTCATCATTAGAATTATCAAAAGGATTTTTGTTTGATTTTATGCTTTTGGCCATGTGTAAACTGTCAAGAATTTTATTGATTTCTTTTGTTTGCTCAGATAATCCAAGGTTTTGTGAATTTTTAATGTGTTTTTTGTATTCTGATTCAGATTTTGCAATTAGTTTATTTTCAATTTCAGAGAATTTTTTTATATATTCTGTGAGATGAGAATGTGCACTAGTAATTGATGTAGACTCACTAATGCTGTTTAGAAATAAAGACCAAGTATGGGTAATAGTTGGATCAATTAGTTGATTTGCTTTTAAATAATTTGTTTTATCATACAGTCTCAATCCTGAATCCAGAATTTTTTCTGTGTATCCAATTTCTAATTTGTGTTTTAGTACATCATCAGTTGATTTTGCATTTGCAAGACCAGATTTAACAGAATTCCATTTTGATTTCAAAATAGATTTTAAATGTGGTAAATTTTCTGTGTCAGATATTCTTTTAGTGATATTTTCAGATAATTGTATCAAAAATACTGCATCGTAAATTTGATGGATTTTTTCTTTAAAAGATAGCAAATCTGTTATGTTGCTTTGTATTTTCAGATCACGTTTTGTTGTTTCCCACTCATGTTGTATAGGAAAATATTTTGATTCATCAAGATTTTCAAGAAAAGAAATTTCCTGTAAAATATGCAATATAGAATCAACATCATCGAATGATTTTATTTTGTCAATCCGTGATAATTCAAATTTTAGAATTACATTCAAAATGTCACTATCATCGGCAAGTTTTGAAATTAATTGTTGTTTTTCATTTGATTCTGATTGTGCAAATATGCTACTTGGGATCAGCAATGCAACTACAAGTAATAGTATTGCCCATGCATTCAACAATTAAATTTTGAAGAATTTGATATATCTCATCCTTGACAATGATACGTAAAGGTTAAAAATCAAAATAACTTCACAATTCTAATTTTTCATAGGAAGTTCATAAAGTGTTCTAAGATTTGGTTCAATTCTGTTAAGGCTTGAACCTTTCTTGGCAGTAGATGGGAAAGTACATCAAATTACACATTCTAGGAAATAATTATTTTTGTTATTTCTAAAGTAATGAATAATTATCTTTACAAAGAAATATTTGAGAATTTCAATTGATATTATTGGTTTGTAATTTTTTACATTGGTTTCTTCTGAGATAATCAAATTAGCAATTATCCATGCATTGTACAAAATCAATGAATAGTAAAAATACAACAATCTTATGGATTGGTTTGAACTGGTGGTTTTTGGTCTGAACCTTCCCACACATGCATAGCCTGTTTCAATCCCCCAACGTTTCTTGTAATCAGTTGGAATGTTTTGTATGTTATATGATATTTCTTTTGGTGAAACGTTTGTTGCAAACACAACATACTGATCAATAATATCTGATTTTTTTCTTGCATTTTTGTTTGGCAGAATAACTAGAGTAAATGATTCTACATGTCCTGATGATGATTTTATCGTGTATGGCGAGATTGATTTTCTATCTCCATTAACGTATTGTAAAATGGCATCTTTGATTCGAGAATTCTTTTTTGCAGGCATTAGAAATTTTAAATTCTTTTGTTTTATTTCTGAAATTGTTCCAGCTGTGAAAAACTCCCTATCCACTAGCAATAGTTTAATCTTGATTCCATTATTGATGCCATCAGAGAGTAATTTACGCACAAAATCGGCATTTGATATGTTGTCATACAAAGGATAACAACCTAGTTGAGCCCTGATTCTTTTTTCAACGCACTGCATGGTGCAGTAACTCTCAAAATGAGTAGTACTGTTTTTAGATTTTGATTTTATTAAAGAATGGTTTGGCAATTTGTCATATCTTGGGATTAGATGTTTGTCAATTGCCACAGTAACTGGTTGCTCCAATACTCCCAATTCTTGTAATTTTGATATGGTACTATCCAGTGAACGATGTAATTGAATTTGCATTGTTTTTTGTGATATTTTTGATATAATTTTTCTCAACCATGAAACCCGTTGGAGAATGATTCTGGGATTCCATTGCCAGTCTCTTTAATCCTGATTCTGCATACGAATTTCCCAAACACAATGACATGACAGAATTGTGTGCATCAGCATTATGGAACCGTGAGTTATTTTTACTAGAGCATGGAAACAACAAGATATTGTACATTATTTTAGTGATAATCTCAAATGCTTTAGATAGTATCACGCCTTGGTGTGTCATGGTATCAAATGAAGTACAATGCATATTTGATGGAGTGACATACTTCCATCAAGCTTTTTCTATCTGAATAGATTGATTGAATAATTGATAGTTTTTGATCTAAATTGAGTTACTTTCCCATCTACTGTTCTTGGGGATTATTTGAGATGCAGATAGATGTAAAATAAACAAAAAGAAAAATTAGAAAAAATCTAATTTTGTGGAGTTATCCAAGACAACTGAATTGCTCTTGCTTTTTCAATAAATTGCATTCTTAGATCACGTTTTTCTTCTGCACTTAGAGTTCCATCTTCAGATAACTGTGCTTTAAGTTCTCTAAATTCGGATTTTAGTGCTTTAAGATCAGATTTTAATCCAGATCTATCTTCAGAAGATAAGTTCTTTGCATGTTTTTTCATTTCTTTATGCATTTTCTTGTCATGATTTTTGTATGCTTTTTTGTGTTCGTCAATAAATGCTGCACGTCCTTCATCATCCAAAGAGCAGTACTCATTCATTTTGGTAACTTTGTCTTCAGATTTGTTGTGTTTAGCAATTAATTCTGCTTGTTCTTCAGCTGACATGTCACAATAAGCATTGAGTTTTTCAGTATGATTGTATTTACCTGGTTCAGCAAACGCAGTAGCACCTGCTGTAATTCCAGAAAACAATATCAGAGAAAAAACTACACTTAGAAATTGTATCTTTTTCATTATGTGATTTCTAGTCATTATAATATAAAGAACTACGGATAATTGTATTGTTCTTTCCAGAAATTATTTCGTGTCACTTTCATGAGTAATTCCTCCATAGAATGCTTGGGTCTATGAGTATTTCGTTTGTTATCATCTTGGAGTGATACGCATCAGATGGTGTCTCCATGTTATCCAAGTCTAGTGCGCCATGAACTCTAATGTGATTGTACCAATGCATAAACTGCTCCACTGACTCAAAGTATTCTATTTTACACTCAAAGATATCCCAGAACTTTTCTAGCTTACCATTTGTTTGTGGATGTCTCACTCTTGTACGAGAGTGCTTTACGTGATGTCTCATTAGTTGCTGCTCAAAGTCTACTGGCTTGTTATGATCAAGAGTATTGACATTTGATGTGAACTGTTTTCCATTATCAGATAGTACAGATGCTGGTCTACCGTGATTCTTTATTGCATCAGATAGTACTTCAGAAGAATTCACAGATGTTGCCTCATCATACACTCCGAAACCCGTGATAAATCGTGAGGCATCATCTTCAAATGCAATTAGTTGTTTTCCTGCCCAGCGTGAATCATGTATTGTGTGCCAGTCAGTATGCCACAGTGAATTTGAATATTCACGTTCATACCTGATCCACTTTCTTCTCATCTTTTTCCGTGGTTGCTCAACTGATAATCCTTCATCTAGCATAATCTTGTGGATGCGATTGTGGTTTATCTTGGTATTGTACAATTTTGATATGATTTTCTCAAGGTATAGTGCGTTTGTATGAAATTTTTCTTGAACTTGTTTGACTAGCTCTATCTCGTGTACAGTGACTGGCTTTTTTGGACGCCCTGGTCTTTTGAGTGTGGGAATCTTTTTGGTTTTTTTGTACTGAGAGTAGACTTGTTGTACTCTTCTAGGCGTTATCTTGAGGATTACTGAAATATCTAAATTCTTGACTTTTTCATTTTTAGATTGTATAATCCACCTGATCTTATTCTCATCTAACTTTACCATAGGTATGCCACGATACCCACGCATACGATAGTATGGGAATGATGCTCTCCTAGTTAAGGGGTGAAATAATTTCCGGAAAAGATATACGGATAATTGTATAGAAAATATTAATAATGAAAAAGCAAATCGTGCCTATTATTTCATAATTATAGATTCAAATCGTTTTTGGGGTCAAAAATGGACGCAGCTTAGTCAATCATGGCAAAGAAAACCATTGTAATGCAGTTTTCTACAGGATAAACTTCAATGTCTTTTAGATCTGAATATTGTTCAACAGTTAATTCAGCACATTTGTTTGCCAAATCTCCAAAGTAATCTGCACTTGACTGCGTTGTTTGCATTGCAATTATTGCATTATCTAAAACTGCCAAGGTGAATTCTTTGTTAAATTTTAGATGTTCAGGAGTTCCTAAAATTGGTTCATGGCCAGATACAATTACATCCCAATCAATTTCTAAAAGTTTGTCATGAACTGCAATATGCTCACCTACATCTCTTGTAATTCCCATGAATTGGAATGGTGCTGCATTTGGATGAAACAAATCAACTGCCATGATAGTTTTGTGAGCAGGAGAATAAATCACAATATCACCTTTTGAATGAAATGGTCCCAAGTAAGATAATTCCAAAATTTGATCACCTACCACCAAAGTAAAATCATCATGAAAAGTTACAGTTGGAACTGGACGTTGAGGATCATTTTTCATCATCAAATGTTCAGCAGTATCAATATGGGAAATGTAGACTGTATCAGCAGGAAGTAAACTTGCAGAGCCAACATGATCTTTATGAATATGAGAGTAAATGAAATGAGTTACTTTTTCAGAAGTAACATCAGATATGGCTTGCTGAATTTTTGTTCCCATTCCCATAGGAGCATCAACTAAGATTACTCCTTCTCCTGTTGTTAAGAACATTAATTGATACATTCCATCAGTTAGCCAGTAAAGACCATCACCAATTTCAATTACTGCATATCCTTTTTCAGGATCTATTTCAGGTCCTGCAATTGTGTAATCCATTGCAGATGCAAACAATTTCTTTTCAGATTTTATGATCATTGAAGGAGAGACATTTTTTGTTCCAGAAATTTCTGAGCATAATCTATCCCCACAAACTTTTTTTGAACCAATTTCAGTCAGAGAATTCCCTTTGGACTTTGCAGCATTAGCTTCTGGAACAAAATCAGATGATAAAGCAGGAACAATTCCTATTGAGAGGATTAATGGAATTAATGCAAAAATAACAAACTTCACAAAATAAAACAATATTCTGTTAAATTTAAAAGATTATGACTGAATCCGTAAAGGCTTGAACCATTTTTGGGGATTAAATTTGTCCCACAACTATATCGATCTACAAAGTTTCGTTAAATGTTAATAACTAATCAAGACAATATATCATCACTATTTTGAAGTCATATCATGTTTGTCCAAATGTTAGAGAAAGTGAATTTCATAATCTCAAAGGATTTCTAAAAGAAAGGCATAGACTGAATAACAGATCTATTCAACCTGGCACCCAAGAAGCTTTAGAAGTTGATACTCCAAATGGTAAAATTATGATCACATATTACAAAAATGGCAAGATGATGGTTCAATCCAGTCCTTCTAATCCTGAATATGAGTTATTAGTGAATGATATTATAGAATATTTTTCAGATCTTGTAGAAAATTATTCATAAATATTCAATTTAACTTTAGTGAGAATTCAGATAGTTTAGAGTTATTTTAGGAGGGAAATTTGATCGATCATTCTAGTAACCATCCATTTTTGATGGAAATTCCAAATTCGCTCAATATTTCATCTGCAAATAAAATAAAATCATTGTCAAACGTTAGTAATTCTACAATTTCATCTTGCGCCAATTTTGCAGTTGTTGCTAAAATATCTAGATCAGGTCCACTTGGAGGACCTTTATCTATGGTAGTTTTTTTTATTTGTGCCCATTTTTTCTTTTTTTCATTTTTTCCAGTGTCACTCCAAATTGTTGCATACATGTTTTTGACATCAGAAAGAAGAGATAGATCATCAGGATGGATTTGATTTTGAGTTAATTTGTTAAAATTTGAAGAAGATAACTGAACCAATTTGTGGATTGTTGATGCTTGAAATGAAAGACTAGAACCAATTTTTGATAGTTCATCCCAAATTTTTCCTGTAGTTTCTCGATTAACAGTTTCTATGACATAAATTGAATTCTCTGAAATTTTTGGTGTAAGATAGTGATTTACAGGTTCAGAATTCTTTAATTTTATAGGAATTTTTCTTCCTGATTTTGTTACGCTATGATTAATCGAATAGAAAAGACAAGCGTTTGTATCAAGGACAGTTAAGATAGAAGTTCTATTGCTTCCAGTGCTTGAGACAGACGTAATGCTTCATCCTCGTTTAGTATTTCATCTAATGGTTGTGACATAGGATCTTGAACGATATTTCTATTTTCACAGTATTGAATAAGATAGCTATAAAGATCATGTATTTCTAAAAATTGTGGACGTAAGAAATCAGAATTGGTAGGAGGAATAACATCTTTTGCTAAATCTTTGCATCGTTGAATAATTTCTTTTGATAAATTAAAAATAACTCCTTTTTGCACGGTATCTTCTGTTTGGGATTTTGACAGAATTTTGTAAATGGCTTCTAAAATACCTAAAACAAAAGTAGTTTGTCTATTTCCAAATTTTGTATAGCTATGATTAATTGGATGCATTACTTTCATTAATTCTTCTTTAACTTGTAATTCAAGTTGTATAGAATCATCTTTCTTTAGAGCAAATTTTTCATAAACTTCTTCAAGTAATTCGCATAATGGTTTTTCATTAATTTCTTTAATTTTGTCAACCATTGTTTGAAGGATTTCTGGTTGTATTTTTTGTTTTAATTCTGATAAAATATTTTTTCCTTGTTCTGTAATGTAATAAGAATAGTAATGTCTACTTGGTGCATAATACAATTGAGAAGTAGTTTGAGTAATCAATGAAGGATAACATACTGTGTCTAAATCAAGACCATCAGAATATGGGCCATAATGATGTTTAATGAAATCATATACGTCAAATTTTGATTCGTATTGTGTCAGAAATGCAATTTTTTGGAATTTTGTTTTCGAATGTAAGTCACCAGTAGTTTCTAAAATTAATAATGGCAGCCACATTCTCTCTGGAATTTCTTCTGGCATGTAGAGAAATAGAAAATTACATACTATAATACCTTAGTGATTATTTTGTATACAAACTGATCAAAAGTTGTACTAAGGTAATATCAGAATTACCAAAATAACAGATTTTATAGGATATTCATTTGTATGTATCAAGCACTTTAGATGTATTTTGCCATCTCAGAAAACATATTCAATTCCCTTATCCTCCATGTTTCAAAGCATGTTAAAAATATAGAAAGCATCTTCATTCCCTGATTGCTTTTCATCTGTCCGCGAACATTTCTCTGCATGATGCACTTTCGAATAGAATTCTCAGCATCATTGTTAGTTGATGGAATACAGGGATATTTCACAAATGTAACCAGACTATTTCTTGCAGTCTTTAGTTTCGTACCAAACTGAATCATTTCTTTATCACCTGACATGTATTGACATATTATAGAATCTGTTTGTTTTAGTAAATTCAACGCATATCTTTTACGTTGTTTCTCTGAATGTTCTTGTATGCTATACCGTCTTGCACGATGCAATAGTTTTGAGAGTTTTCCATAAATGGTTTTAGCCTGTTTATCATTTGATTTTCTTGCAAGATGTTTTGCATCACGCTGCAGATGTGCAGTGCATCTCTGTTTTACATTATCACAAAATACCGTTCTGTATGGAGCATATCCATCAGATATTAAAATCCCTGAGAATTTCTTCCAACATCTCTTTAGGATTTTAGCACCTCTACTGTACTCTAAAGTGTAATGAGCTTCTGTTTTGCTTCTTGCAACCCACATCCATCCAGTCTTTCCGTCAATTGGAAATGTTGTCTCATCCATTCCAAGAATCTTTTCAGTCACAATTTCACTACTAATGTCATGGTACAATGGTTCTAACATAATACTGCCAGTGCGAAGAATAGATTGTACTGTAGTGCAACTAATTTTCAATCCATATCTTTCTTGAAGAGTTACTCTAATGGTATCGTATGGCATTCTCTTTGAGAATAATGAGACTACCTCACGTATTGCAGAGGAATCAAAGCATCCACATGGTGGAAGATTTCCATCTGTCTTGAAACTATCAGAGCAGTTCTTGCAATTATACTGGTATAGCGAAAAGATAAAGTTCATGAACTAAATTATTCCAAAACAAAAAACTTTTTGATCACTATGTATGGTAAAATTTGATGAACAAGTTAGAATCACTTGAAGCAGCATACAAAAAAGAAAACTCCAAGGTTGCAGTAAGGATGCTTGCAGTGTTGAGGATTCTAAAGGATGGAAAGGACATACAGTGCACTGCAAAGACATTACACCACTGCACAAGCTGGGTGAGAAAATGGGTGAGTCGTTTTGAGATAGATGGCCTCTACGACCACCCAAGAAGTTGGTAGGCCAAGAACAATCTCCGTAGTTCCGCAACCATTTACTCCTGAGGTAAACGCCATAACCAAGCTAGGCTATCTCTGCAGAACTTGTAAAACTATAAAATTAATAAAAATGTTCTAGGTTGGTTGCGGAAACCTCAGAACCTAGAACCTGTTTTATTATGATATACAAAGGCATACCACAAGACAAACAGACAAACACCAAAGTTTGTACAATAATTATGAGAAATTACTATTTAATTGAGACATGGGCATAACTAATTCTAATTTTTGAGTCAATTCTCAAATTATTCAAATAGAAAAAGCTAAGGATCTTATCATGTTTCGTTCATTGGAATGTCAAAACAAATGAAAATCCCTAGGCAAGATTCTATCGGAATCATTTCTTATTGGCGTGTTACATTTGGTGGGAATGTTGTCTTTGTATGAGGAAGTATTCAGATCGGGTAGACCATACGTGTATCCAACCATCCAGATGGTGCAATTGTTCATCATAAAGTTGTGGATGAGAATACCAAGCAACAACACATTTCATTATTTCCTTTCAATCAAACCTTCCAATGACAAACTGCTCAAGGTTTGCAAATTAACTCAAATTCCAGACAGAAGAACTATTGACAGACGATTTCAATTTCTACCCATTAGTGACATGATTAGTACCATGGGCAACAAATTCATCTCAGAGGGATTGGTGGAAAATGTTTCAGCATCAGGGGATAGTTCAATGCTAAAAGCAGATGGTCCAGTATGGCACAAATCAGACATAAAGAACAATCGTCTACCAATCCCAGGAATTGATACTGATGCAAAATGGGGTTTTTCAAAATCAAAGGGTTGGATATTTGGATACAAACTGCACATGAGTTGCAGTACTGGAAAACTGATAGTTCCATTGTCTGCTGATGTTTCAACTGCAAATGTTTCTGATGGTAAAATGTATGAAACGTTAGTCAAACCACTTGCAGGACTGGTTGAAAATATTTTATGTGATCCAGCATATGATGATTCCAAATTATATCAGTTTAGTGATGAGAGACATTTGAGATTGATTTGTCCTATCAAAATATATCCATCAACACCGCCAGAGCGAATCAAACTTGCAGATTTTTATAATTCTGTACAAGGTCAAGAGTTGTACTCACAAAGAAAAATCTCAATTGAACCTTTATTTGAAATATTCAAAGATACGTTCAACATTAGAACTGTACATGTGAAAGGATTTGACAACGTGAAATCATTTGTATTGGTTTGTGTGTTGGTGTATCAACTTGTAGTATATTACAACTGTATAATTGGAGCAGAAAATCCAAGAACTGTAAAGAGAATGCTTTGCTGTTAGGAAATGACTGAGAGTTATTTTTGTAAATAATTATGCCCAAGTCTCACATAGTTTGGCTATGAAGAAAGATGTAGAAGTTACTGAGATGGCAGATGAAATATTGTCAAGTTATTTGAAGAGAAGATAGTGATTAGGCATGAAATAATATTTTTTAATAAATTAAAATGTGGAAAACACATCATTAAATGGTATTTGGTTTAAAATTAAATATTGATGATACTATACACCATCATGCAAGTTATTCTGAGACAATTGGGAGATTGTAATATTCGAAGAGCCGAACCAAGCGATCTAATATCTGTCATGGAAATTAATTTGAAAACTCTACCTGAACATTATTCTGACTATTTCTATGAGAGTTTACTTGCTGAACTTCCAGAGGCATTCATTATTGCAGAAATTGGAGGAAAACATGTCGGATATATTATGTGTAAAACTGAATTTGGTTTTTCAAATTTTAAAAAATTAGGTTTTGTCAAAAAAGGTCATGTTGTTTCTATTGCAGTAGTTGATGAACATAGAAAAAAAGGCATTGGAAATGCACTTGTTGAAGAATCAGTTAATGGTGTAAAATTAAGAAAGTGCGATGAGTTCTATTTGGAAGTAAGATGTAGTAATACTGAGGCTGTTCGATTATATGAAAAACAAGGATTTGTAATAAGACAACAACTAAACGCCTATTATCGAGATGGCGAAGATGCATATCTTATGGCAATTGAATTACAATAGTTCAAACCAATAAATAACTCACAAAAAATTCTTCGCCATGGACAAGCGAAAAGGAATGGGCATCACAATTTTTGTACTCTGCATTGGTGGTTTTTTCCTTTATGCATATTTGTTAATGTTATCTGAATGGAGTCCAATTGTATTACAATTATCAGTCTTGATGATTGCAGGGGGAATTTTAGGAGTTATTGCATGGATTGGATATGTTATGGCAACAACAAAACCTTCACCTGCTTCAATAACGTCTGAAGATTAATTTATTTAGAAATTTTTACATCTACAACTGTTTGGTAATATCTTGGACCTACTGCCCGAACAATTTTTGAATCTAAAATTTCTGATTTTACAGGTGAGATTTTGAGATAGTGTTCCTCTGAAAGTTTTCCAGCATCAGTTTTTTTATCTGCATGAATATGTGAATAGTAATGGATTATGCCACCATTTTTGGTTGTTTTAATTGCAGAATCTAAAAATTCATCAGATCTTTCCGGTAACAACATTAGTGTTCTATCTGATTTATCTTCTAATTGATTGTTGATTATTTCAGTAGCATCCCCATTTATTGAAATTACATTACATGCAAGTTTGTTTAAACTGATATTTGTTTCACATAATTTTGAAGCTACAGGATTAATGTCAAGACTATACACTGTACATTTCTTTTTCTTGGCAGCCATTATGGAAAACATTCCAACTCCTGCAAACATGTTAGTCATCACTTCTCCTTCCTGAACCAAATTCGCAATTCTTTCCCTTTCTGTAGATAGTCTAGGTGAAAAGAATGCATTTTTGACATCTACTCTAAATCTACACCCAAATTCTTTGTATTCTGTTTCCGTATTGTCTTCTCCTGCAAGAATTTCCAGATCTCTTGTACGAAAATTACCTTCTACTGCTGATGCCTGATAAAATACACTTTTAACAATTTTTACTTCATCTAACAATGCTTTTCCAATGATTTTCTTTTTTGAGAGTAAAGAGTCAGGAATTCTCACAATAATAATTTCTCCTATCTGATCAAATGCAGAAATTAATTCAACACTTTCTTTTTCTGTAAGCACATTTTCTAGTGCTTTTTTTAACATTCGAGTCAATGCTTGTAATAGAAATTTCCAGTTATTTTTTGATCCTTGTCCAATCTACTTTCTAATTTATTTACACGCGGTCTTAGACTTTTTTCATCTCTTCTAAATGACATGTCTAGTGATTTTAGAAATCTGTTCATTGCATCAGCTTTTGGCAATGGTGATGTTGCTTTACCTGCAGAACCTGATTCACCTTCAAATATTATCATTGAATCTGAAACTAAATCCATTAATTGTAAATCGTGATCAATAATGATTGCTGATTTTCCAAAAGAGCGAACAAATTTTTGCAAGAATTTTGCAACTGCAATCCTATCTTCTACATCTAAAAATGCTGAAGGTTCATCCAATGCATACAAATCAACTTTTTGTAATAGACATGATGCAACTGCTACTTTTTGCAGTTCTCCCCCAGAAAGATTTTTGATAGATTTGTTGTAGAGTTTTTTAATTTTCAATGGATCAAGAATTTGTTCTTCTTCCATACTTCCTTCTACTGGATCTTCATTTGCTTTATCTAAAATTGATATTACTTCTACATCCAGATCATTTTGAAGATATTGTGGTTTGTATGCAATCTTAATTTTTTTATCTACACTACCTGAATCTGGTTTTTCAACACCTGCAATCATTTTCATCATTGTAGTTTTACCTAGTGCATTAGCACCCATTATGCCTACAACTTCACCTTTTCTTACAAATCCAGGCTCAACTTCAACTGAAAATGTAGGATATTTTTTTACTAATTTAGGATACGAAACAACTTCACTTCCTTCTTGAAAAATATCTGTAGTTGATGATGATACATCCATTGAAAATTTCTTGTCTCTAAATCTTACATTTTCAGTTGGTAAATATCCATCTAGGAAAACATTAATTCCAACTTTAGTGGATAAAATATTTGAAACAATTCCATATGCTGTAGGTTCACCATACAATACTTCGATATAATCACTTAGAAAATCTAATAATGTTAAATCGTGTTCTACTACCATTACACTTTTTCCTATCTTTGCTAAATTTTGTATAACTCGTGCAACACCTGTTCTCTGAAAAACATCATTGTATGATGACGGTTCATCGAAAAAATAAAATTCTGTATCTTTTGATGCAGCAACAGCAACTGCGATTCTTTGTAATTCCCCACCACTTAATTCCTTTAAACTCTGCTCCATTGAGTTTTCTAATCCTAATTCTTTGATTAGTTCTCTTGATACCCCACGTTCATCATATTTGTCAAGAAGTTCTTTCCCTGTTCCTTCAAATGCTTGAGCAATATGATGTACTTGTTGTGGTTTAATTGATGCACGAATTTGTTTTTGCTCAATCTTTTCAAAATGTTGTTTTAACTCTGTTCCACTGTAATGTTTTAAAATTTCATCCCATTCTGGGGGATTTTCATATCTTCCTAAATTTGGTTTAAGATTCCCTGATAGAATATTGATAACTGTACTTTTGCCCATTCCATTTCTTCCCAATAATCCTACAACTTCACCTTTCTTAGGGGTAGGTAATTTGTAAAGTCTAAATGAATTCATTCCATACTGGTGAATTTTATCAGTAGCTAACTCACTTGCCAGATTGACAATTGTTATTGCATCAAATGGACATACTTTGACACAGATTCCACAACCATTACAAATATCCTCATCAATCTGTGCCTTTTTTGAAGTCTCATTGATTGTGACACATTCTGCTCCTGATTTATTGACTGGGCAATATTTTATGCATTCTAAACCACATTTTTGTGGCTGACATAGATCTTGATCTAAAACGGCTACTCTATGAGTCATGTTGTAAACCGGTATTTTCTTTGCTTTATACCTATTTTGAGCATGTTTCAAATCTGGCGTTACGTTAATAGATGAGAATTTGACATCAATTTTCAAGCCGGCCATAGCGTTAGGGTGCGACCCAATCCCGTTCCGAACTTGGAAGTCAAACCTGACGTCGCTGTTGTGTTACTAAGATGCGAGAGCTCTTGGGAAGCAACGGTGCTGGCATTTTCTATTTTACAATCAATCTTTTAATATTCAATTAATTGGATTGATATGAATTCAATGCCAAATTGTAGTGTTTGTGGAGAAATATGTGATAATGATATTAGATTACTAAATCATATGATGGAAAAACATGGTTGGAGAAATCCGAATGTTGGTACACCTGATAGAAATAGTCGGGGATATTAATTTACAAATTTTGTAAATAATCTACAATCAATCTTATCCCAAAACCTGTTGCTCCTTTTGGATTGTATGATTTTTCTTTTGTAGCTCCTTGTGTCCATGCAACTCCTGCAATGTCAATATGTGTCCATGGGGTTTTCTCAATTGCATTTTTCAAAAATGCTGCTGCTGTGATTGTACCAGCTGCTCTACCTATTCCAACATTTTTCATATCTGCAACATCTGATTTTATCATATCCATATAGTCTTGATTCAATGGTAACTCCCACACTTCTTCAGTTGTTCTTTTTGAAGAGTCGTTGATTTTCTTTGTTAGTTTCTCATCATTTGATACAATTGCTGCTACATTGGTACCTAGTGCTACAATACATGCACCTGTAAGAGTTGCAAAATCAATAATTGCCTTGGGCGAATAGTGTTTTTCTCCATACGATAACGCATCAGCTAAAATCAATCTGCCTTCTGCATCTGTATTTAGAATTTCTGCAGTTTTTCCACTGTATAATTTTATGATGTCTCCTGGTCTGTATGATTCTCCACCTGGCATATTTTCGACTGAAGGAACAATACCTACTACATTGATTGGGAGTTTTAATTCTGAAATAGATTTCATTATGCCTAGAACTGTACATCCTCCACATTTGTCAAATTTCATTTCATCCATTGCAGCTCCAGGTTTCAAGGAAATACCCCCTGTATCAAATGTTACTGCTTTTCCTACTAAGACTATTGGTTTTTCATTTTTTTGTCCTCGATTATGTTCTAAAATAATTAATTTTGGTCGATTACTACTTCCTTGACCTACTGCTGAAATTCCACCAAACCCTTTTTTCTTTAATTCTGGTTCTGAAATGATATTACACTTCATTTTATTTTTCTTAGACATATTTTTTGCAAAGTTTGCTAATGTTGTAGGAGTACATTCGTTTGGAGGCAAATTAGCAATACTTTTGGTAAATATTGCACCATCTGCAACAGTTTCAGCTATTTTGATGGCTTTAGAAATTTTTTTTGATTTTGAAACAATGATGGTTAGATTTGGGGAAGTTTCTGTTTTTTCTGCCTTGAATTTATCAAATTTGTAAAGAGCCATTTTAGTACCTTCAATTATTTGAGATACTGCAGAAATTGGTTCAGTGATAAAACTTGAAGGTGATATTATTGAAAATTCAGACAGTTTCAACTCTCTTGCTTTTAGAGCAATTTTTCCTGAAACAAATCTAATCGTATCTTTTGTAATATTCTCTTTCTTTCCAATACCTGCAAGCAAGATTCTTTGTACAGGTTTTTCCCCCGACATAGGAATTATGCTTAGTTTTCCTAATTTCCCTTCCATGTCTTTTAGTGATTGATTAATTGTTGAGGTGGTTTTGGTATCAAATTTTGGTAATCCTAGAACTTTGTTAGAATTTTCTAGTACAAATCCACATAGAAGATTTGTTTTCTTTTTTCCAGAGCTTTCAGTTTTTATCTTCACTATGAAATTCTCTTTTTTGAAGTATTATTTAGATTTACTATAGATCTATTATCTTACTATTGGTAATCAGACTTGATGATCTTACAAATACTGCTTTAACTGTTTTACAATCTTGCTCACAATAATCATTAATTTTAGACATTGATGATTTTTTTGTTTTTTCAGATAAAATTGATTTTAATAATGGAAATAAAGCTGCTCTTCCCCCATAAGCTCTTTTTTGATTAATAAACCAAAACATATCCAATGCCGATTCATCTAAAATACTCTCTCTGATTTTTTTTCCAAATTCTGAATAATGTCCTACCATTGTAATTTTGTCTCTAGCAAAAAAATTAATCATTTTTGCAAATTTCATACACAAATAACATTGATTATCAAATAACACAATTGGAATATTTTCTTTAATTTCCATAATATTACAACATAACGATCAAATTAAAATCTTACAAACTTAATACTTGAAATTCATTTTGATTAATTATGACATTAATTACTAATCCAGATTCTAGTCAGACTAAGACTGGAGAATTCCCATGTGTTTCATGTCATACAGACTGTTGTAAGGAATATGTGATTTTTGTCAATGCCCATGATGTTTATCGACTTTCAGAGGGATTGAAAATAGCACCTGAGACTTTTTTGGAGATTTATGGAACAAAGGACTATTCTCTTGGAATCAAAGTAAAAGAAGGTTTGATAGATCTCGCTTTGAAACAAAAAAATGATGCGTGTGAATTTCTAGAAGAAACTAAAGATGTCTTTAGATGTACTGTCAATGATATCAAGCCAGGAGTGTGTAAATCATATCCATTTACAATGAAAAATGGTAAATTAACTCAGATGAACAACATAATGTGTCCCGTAGATTGGGATCTTGTAGAATTTGAGAAAATGATGGTAACTCATCTTAAAAAAGATGAATCTGAGTGGAAATTCTATGGTGAACTTGTAAAGGAATGGAATGCAAAGCATTGGAGAAAAAAACCACTATCTGAATTTTTGAAATTTATGTTAGATAAAGTTGAATCATCTTTAATCTAGTAATTGTTTGAATTATATTTTTAAGATCCACACGCCTTTAGAGTTTTAAAAATAGAGAGTTTCTTTAGAAGTAGATTTTTATTCAATTTACAAGGATAACGATGCAGATGGGGCTTAACTATTATCAAATTAAGAAAAATATTCTTCGAGCTCGTAAATTAGTAATTAAAGGAACCAATACTGCAGGTTCTGGTCACCCTGGAGGTTCATTTTCTATGGCTGAAATATTGGGGTGTTTATTCAACAAATATCTAAAATTTGATCCTAAAAATCCGCAATGGGAAGATCGAGATAGATTAATTCTGTCTAAAGGCCATGCCGCCCCCGGATTATTTTCAAACATGGCAGTTGCAGGTTATTTTCCAGAATCTGAAATCGAAACATTGCGAAAATTTGGCAGTAAATTACAAGGACATCCTGATCTAAAATGTCCTGGTGTGGAATTTTGTGGAGGTTCTTTGGGAACTGGCTTGTCTTATTCTGTTGGAATTGCACTAGCTGCAAAAATTGATTCTAAAGATCATCATGTCTATACCATTATTGGAGATGGAGAATCTGATGAAGGACAAGTTTGGGAGGCTGCAATGACTGCATCAAAATACAAAGTTGATAACCTGACAGCATTTCTTGATAGAAATTTCATTCAACAGGATTCATACACTGAAAAAATAATGCCTCTTGATGAAAAATTAGAAGGAGATGATCTATCTGAAATGTGGAAGGATGCATCTCGTTGGAAAACAGGTGATAAATGGAGATCTTTTGGTTGGAATGTAATTGAAATTGATGGACATAGAGTTGAACAAATAGATGCAGCAATTGCAAAAGCAAATACAACTAAAGGAGTTCCTACGATGATTATTTCTAGAACCATTAAAGGAAAATCTGTAGAACATATGGAAGACAATCCACAATGGCATGGAAAAGCACCAGACAATGATGTTGTTCCAATAATTAATCTTGAATTAAATTCACAATTCATGATTTCCCCCTCAATTATTGCTGGCGATATGACAAATTTAGAAAATGAAATTAAACGATGTGTTACTGGTAGAGCGGATTACATTCATCTTGATGTGATGGATGGGCAATTTGTTCCGACAAAAACTTTTGATCATACTAAAATTAAAGAACTAAGACCATTAACTGTAATTCCATTTGATACTCACTTGATGATTAATGAACCTGTAAAATATGTTAAAGACTACATCGAGGCAGGTAGTGATATAATCACTGTACATGCTGAGGTTACAGATGAATCTAGTTTTGGTGAAATCCATGATTTGTTAAAACAAAATCAAGTTGGTGTTGGGTTTTCAATAAATCCTGATACTGAATTACCTGAATGGTCTTACAAATTTTTGCAATCTCTTGATCAACTAATTGTAATGTCTGTAGTGCCTGGAAAATCTGGTCAAAAATACATTGAAGAGACACATGCAAAAATGTCTCGATTGAATTCTACTCTAAAAGAACATAATTTTACAGGATATATCGAGGCTGATGG
The DNA here is from genome assembly GCA_965205425.1 of Candidatus Nitrosopumilus sp. Lineage (GTDB taxonomy): Archaea > Thermoproteota > Nitrososphaeria > Nitrososphaerales > Nitrosopumilaceae > Nitrosopumilus. The sequence goes on along the minus strand of CBDBGZ010000009.1, from coordinate 418,072 downwards.
GGGAGTAAATCTTGAAAATATTGGTTCTGTCTTTGATGATGGTGCACGTGCTTTTGTTGGAGGTGGTGCAATTATTGGACAACAAGATGTTAGAGCTGCCATAAGGGATTTTAGAACTGAAGTTTTGAAATCTAGAAGACGAGGTTTACTTGATAAAGCAAATGAACTAGGTGGATCTGACTTGGTCACCAAATGGATTGGTTTGCATGTTATTGGAGAAAAACAAGACCAAATTAAAAAAATTGCACAGGAGGAAGGGTATCTTTGAATGATCCTATAATGACTGACATGCGTTCAGAATATTCTAAATCATTAATTCAAGTTGGAAAAGATAATCACAATGTTGTTGTTTTAGGTGCAGATACAACTGATTCTCTTAAAACTTCTGGGTTTGGAAAAGAATTCCCTGACAGATTTTTTAATGTTGGAATTGCTGAAGCAAATCTTGTAACTGTTTCGGCAGGATTGGCAGTATCTGGAAAAATTTCATTTGCTAGTACTTATGCCATATTTTTACCTGGTAGGGCTGTTGATCAAATTCGAAATAACATTGCTTATCCTTCACCTCCTGGAAAAAAAGGTCTTAACGTGAAACTAGTCACTTCTCATGGTGGGTTATCTGTAGGACCTGATGGTGGTTCCCACCAAACTATAGAAGATATTGCAATTATGAGAGTAATTCCAAATTTCCGAGTTTTTATTCCTGCTGATACTATTGCAGTTTCAAAATTGACTCAATTAATGGCAAGAGAATATGGTCCATTTTACATGAGAATGGCAAGATCCAAAACACCTCTTGTTCATTCAGAGTCTCAAGAATTTCAAATTGGAAAAGGAATTACATTACGAGATGGTTCTGATTGCACAATTGCTGCATGTGGAATCACTGTTAGAATGGCTTTAGAAGCTGCTGAATCTTTACAACAAGAAGGAATTTCTTGTAGGGTATTAGACATGTTTTCGATTAAACCTATTGACAATGAAATTTTGGAAAAAGCTGCTAGAGAAACTGGATGTATAGTAACTACAGAAGAGCATAATATTGTAGGTGGGATGGGATCCGCAGTAGCAGAATCTGTTTCTGAATCTTATCCTGTACCAATAAAGAGGATTGGAGCCCAAGATATGTTTGGAGAGTCTGCTCGTGATAATGAAGTTCCATTACTCTTGGAAAAACATGGAATAACATCTTTTAATATGGCAAAACAAGTCAAAGAAATTAGGAGTAAAAAGTTATGAAAATTTTTCTAGATACTGCTAATCTTGAATCAATTAGAAAATTTAATGATATGGGATTGTTAGATGGAATAACAACTAATCCTTCATTGATGTCAAAAGAAGGAGGTAACCCTAAAGATGCAATGGAAGAAATTACAAAAATTATCAAAGGTGATGTAAGTTTAGAAGTTGTTAGTACTGAATATTCTGGAATGATGGAAGAAGGTAAACGTCTTCGTCAATATGGGGAAAATGTTGTTGTAAAAGTTCCAATGACTCCTGATGGTCTCAAAGCATGTAAGTCACTTTCTTCTGACGGTATTCCAGTTAATGTCACATTGATCTTTTCTGCAAATCAAGCTTTACTTGCAGCAAAATCTGGTGCAAAATATGTTAGTCCATTTATTGGGAGATTAGATGATGTTGGTCAAGATGGTATGCAATTAATTAAAGAAATAAAAGAAATTTTTTCTAATTATGATTTTGGAACTCAAATTCTTGTTGCAAGTGTTCGTAATCCATTACATGTAGTTGATGCAGCTAAAATTGGTGCCGATGTTGTTACGTTACCACCTGGAGTATTGGATAAAATGATGTTACATCCTTTGACAAAAATTGGTCTGGAAAACTTTTTAGCTGATTGGGACAAACTAAAATCAGGAAATCCTGATATCAAAATATAATAAAATTTTTTGAGAAGATTAAAGAAAAATCTTTATTGAAAAATTATATTAATTCTTCTATCCTCTACTTTTTCTAGAGCCAGTTCCTCTACCTGTACTTCTAGTCATTCCTTTGGTATCTGGTGTTTTTTTAGATTCAGGCATATCTCCTAGTTTCCTAGAGCCAGTTCCTCTACCTGATGAGACCGTTCTGTTAGAAGATGCTTTTTTTCTTGCTTCTTGGACTTTCTTAAATTCATCCCCAGACCATTTTGTAGGATCGTCATCAACTTCGATGGTTCCTGTACCTCTACCTGTTCTAATTCTAATTTTCCCCATAAATTATAATTAAATTGTCTTGTATTTATCTAAGCTCATTTTTCGTGCGTAGATCTGAATCTTTTATTTTAACTATTGATCCAGCCCAATTTCTTGAAATATGTAAACATCATGATTGCTGGAATTGCTGATGCAATTATCACAATAATGAATGTAGTAAATGGTCCTAAAATCATTGAATTACTTCCAATTCCTCCTGGTAAATCAACATTCATTCCATAAAATGTGCCAATTACTGTTGATGGAATTGCTAATGTGAATATAATTGTCAACACTGCAAGAACTTTGTTTGTTTTTTCAGTACTTAACACAAAATCTGTATCTTTGTAAATTTCCATAGTCTCTCTTGATTCTTCTAATGTTTCAATTACTTTGTCAATATGGTCAATTACATCATCATAGTATAATGTAAGTTCATTATCTTCACTACCTGAAAATTGCTTCACATTTTTTGCTATTTCCAAGACAAATTTCTTTAATGGATTTGCAATTCTTCTTAATCTGTTAATTTCCCTTCTAAGTAATGCAATGCTTCTTGCTACTGGCTTTGTTTCATCAAAAACTCTATCTTCAATCTCATCAAGGTTTGCAATGATTTTTCTTGATGTATGTAAAAGATCATCTACTAACACGTCTAAGATTTCGTGAAGTAACAATCCTGAAGATTTTCCTAATAATCTATCTTTTCTTTGTTGATCAGAATTAGTTTTACATATTTCTACTAATTCTACAAGGGGTTTTAGATCTCCTTGATGCACGGTAACTAGGAAATCTTTTCCTACAAATATTGATAATTGACTATTTTTTGAAATTCCTATTTTTTGTGCCAGTGGTGGAAAATGGAGAATTACAAAGAAATGATCATTATAACTATCTAATTTAGGAAGCTCAAATTTAGTCATACAATCTTCAATGTTTAATGCGTTGAAATTGTATTTTTCAGCTAATTTCTCAACATCATTTCTGTCTGGATTTTGCAAATCAATCCATACAAATTTCTCTCCTTGTATAGTTTCTATCTTATTTTCAATAGGGATTTCTACTGACTTTCTATTCGAACGTAATCTATTTGTGATGAATCCCTTTCTCATGTCGAAACATACACTAATCTAACAAATTTAAAGCGATCGCTATGATAAATCTAAATTAATTTTATTGTTATATTGAGGCTAGTTTATTTTGAATAAATTATTCATCATACCCATGGTAGAAGATAGTTAACTCCAACCCATACCACTGCTATTGTTGCTCCCATTGCAGCCCACCAAAGACGCATACTAGTTATTTTATTTAGTCAATAATAAATCTACAGCCCAATTTCCAACAAAATCTTAAAGATTATTACAGGATGAACAAATTTCTTTTTTTGTGGCCCTCGTAGTACAGTGGTTAGTATAGAGGATTGTGGATCCTCGGACAGGAGTTCGATTCCCCTCGAGGGCCCTCTATAATTTTAAAAAATTCCAAATTTACTAGACTCCATCTCTTCTTTGATTGCGAGTTTGAATCTAGGGGATTTACTCTCTATGTTTTTAGATAACCATGTCAAAAATTTCTTTTCAACTCCTTTTCCCTTTATTTTATCAAAATCTGCTCCCATCATTTCTTGTAATTTTTCAACCAATGATCTATTCACGCTTAAGACAAAAAAATGCCATCCAAAAGCAAATTCTGAATCAGTCATAACAAAATCCTCTCCACTGTGAACCATTTCTTCTAAAAGCGTCAATTGGTGAGTTAATGCTTTACTAGTTTTATCATAATCTACCGAAGAGACATTGATGTTAATTCTACTTTCCATAATTAATTCACGTAAAAACAAAATAAAAGGATTACACAGATTATTCTTTTAATAGATATTCAAAATCTATATCAAAATGCATTTTCATGATGTTAATGTATGTTTTAATTGATTCTGGAATTTTATCTTCACACACAACCCCTAATTTTTTTGCATTAATCCAAATAGTCAAAGTTTGAATAATTGTCAAAAATCGATCATTTTTGATTTCTGGTGTTCCAATGGCTTTTGTATATCTCTCAGCAAATTCCCACGCTGTTACAAAATCTACACATTTTACACCGAAAATTGCCAACAACTGTTCTTGCATGTTTTGTGCTTTTTTGAAAGGAATTTTGTTAGTTATGTATGGAAAATCTACTTTATCTGGAAGACAATCTGGGAGAGGTCCCCATATGGTAACTATTTTTGTTTCAGGTTTTAGATTTTCAAATTTTGTAATCATATTGTTAATTATTGTTTCATCAGTAAACCAGAATAATATTACTGAAGCATCTGAAAAATCTGCTTCTTGAATATCTTGGCAAATTAATTCTACCTTGATATTTTTTTCTTCAAGAATTTTATTTGCATTCTTTATTTTTTCCGAATTATTGTCAATTCCTATTGCTTTTTTTACTCCAAATTCCTTTACAGCTATTTCTAGTCCTTTTTCATCTCCACATCCTAAATGATAAAAAATATCTTTTTTACCTAACTCCACAAATTTAAAAATCCCCCTAAGTGATTTTTCAGGTAACTGAACATCTTCACCACTAAGTAAATTATTTGGTAGAGTTTCTAAATATTCTTCAATTTTCATTATAATTTTTTCAATAAACGAGAATTTATTCTCTTATGCTTTCTAATTTTGAAACGGCTTGCCATAATTGTGTTCTAACGTATGAAGGCATGTTAGGATCTTGTGTAACATCATCTAGTAAGCTGATTGTATTAGCTGCTCTAACTGATAATGAATATTCTGGATTGTTAAGATCCGAAATTAAGTCTGTAATTGATTTTTTAATTGTTTTTGGAGTGGAACTACTAGCAGTAATTTGTTCTAATGTTTGAATTGCTTCTTTCATCGATTCTTTATTTTGAGTATCATCAGCCATATTTTACACCTTTTCTTAAAAATTAGAAGTATATAGTTACATCTCTACAAAAACATTATCTGATTCTACAACAACACTGTATGATGTTAAATCTCTAATTTTTGCGGGGAATTTTAATAGTTTTCCAGTTTTACAATCAAATTCTGCAGCATGCCATCCACAAGTAATTGTACACCCATCTAACTTTCCTTCAGATAGGCTAGACCCAGAATGTGTACATGAATCATCGGTGGCACAATATTCTCCGTCTATATTTGCAACTAAAACGTCTCTGCCATCAATTGACACTTTAATCATTTTTCCAGGTGGGATATCTGATGTTTTACCAGCTATAATTTTTCCCATTGAAGTTTTTTTATCTAATTATTCTTAATAATTTTTTGTATATCATGGAATTGAAAATTAGAGATGCAAATGACTCTGATAAATCTACAATTTTAAAATTTTGTAAAAATACTTTTTCTTGGGGTGATTATGTAGATCATGTATGGGATTATTGGATCTCTGAAGGTCATTTGTTTTTAGGTCAAAAACAATATCCAATTGGAATTTGCCATGCATTATACTCAAAAGATCAAATATGGATTGAGGGAATCAGAATTGATCCCAATCATCGCCGTCAAAATATTGCTACAGAACTGATCAAACATGCTGAAATAATTGGAAAAGAAAAAAATCTATCTTCCTCTTATATGTTAATTGATACTGAAAATTCGGTATCCCTTTCAATGGCTAATTCTCTAAATTACACAATTTTTCAAACTTGGAATTTCTATTCTATTGTTCCAAAAATTAATCTAAAACATAATGTTGTTTTTGAAAAATCCCTTGACAGTCAATTATGTTCTCATTATGTCAAATCTTGGAGATGGCTTCCTATTGATGATGAAACTCTAGCATTATTTAATATGACAAATAGCATTGTCTCATCTTGTATTGGTGATAAAACTTCTACTGCAATTCTTACAGACTCAGAACATTTTAAGAGAACTCTAATTGTAACACTATTTTCAAATTCAGATGATTCCGTCTTAGAAATTCTATCATTTTTACAAAATTTAGGTATAGAAAAAAATTATGAAAGAATTCAAATTTTAACTAGAGAAAAATTACCTAATTTTGATTCATTGGAATGGAAAATTTCGTTTCATTTAATGATGAAATCTTTAATCTAATTTGTTTTGACAATTTTTATCGTATTGTTTAAAATTCCCAAATTTTCAATTTCCATTTCTACTTTGTCTCCATTTTTTAGAAATACTGCATTCGGTTTATTCAACATTACACCTGCAGGTGTTCCTGTAGAAATAATATCTCCTTTTTCTAATGTCATTACTTGAGAAATTTTTGAAACAATTTCTGGAATTTTAATAAACATATTGTTTGATGAAGAATTTTGTCTTAACTCACCATTGATTTTGGTTGTCATTTTTAGATTTTGAGGATCATTGATTTCATCCTTTGTTGTTATCCATGGTCCACATGGTGCAAAAGAATCGAAACTTTTCCCTCTTGTAAATTGTTTATCCTTGAATTGAATATCTCTTGCAGAGACATCATTGAAAATCATGTAGCCAAATATTGCATCATAAACGTCATTAACGCTGATATTTTTACAATTTTTTCCAATAATCAAGGCTAATTCTATTTCATAATCTAATTGAGTAACAAAATCTGGACATACGATATCTGAATTTGTACTGTTTAATGCAGTTCGTGGTTTTATTACTATGGCCGGATCTTCTGGTGCATGTAATCCTTGCTCTTTAGCATGGTCTACATAGTTAAATGCTAAACAAATGATTTTGTTTGGATTTGGAATTGGTGGCAATAATTTGAATTTTGAAATATTTTCTTCATAAGGCAAATCATTAATTTTATTTTTTATTTCATCGTACCATCCATCAAAAAGAAAATCTTTTACATTTTGAGGAATTGGAACTCCAGTCAAGTAAGTAATTTCATCTTTCGTAGATACTTTATCTCCTTTAACAAAACCATATGTTTCATTATTATCATATGACAATCGTGCAATTTTCATAATTGATCACTTGTGTGTAAAAATTGCTTGATTTTGTGAATCTTTTCTACAATATCCAAATCTAACAAATTGAATTTCTTCTCCTTCTTTTAACTGTAGGTAATGTGGTTCTGTATACACATCTAATTCTTCTAAACTATCCTCATTAAATTCATCTCCATTGAACAATGTTTTTGGAATGACCATCTTGATTTCATGTGCTGTCTTTTGAGGAACCCACTGAATTTTTGTTATGTTTGCTGTTTCACCATTTTCAATAAATTCTCCTTCTAATTCTATTCCTGATTTAGTAATAGATACATTCCCTAATCCTAAAAGACGAATCTGTGTACCTTCTTTGATATTTTGTGCATCGTCTCCTGAAATGTAGAAATTCTCATTAATCTCAATCTTTCTTTTTCCCATATCATTTATTGGATGATTTGGAATTTCAACTGATGATATTGACAAGTTTCGTACAGTCAGTTTTTTTGCATTACTTACCATGAATAACCTAATACTATCTGCATCTACAAATTTCCTGTTAAATGCTTCAAGTGCATCAAATGGTGCTAAAGTATTTGCTTTTGTTAACCCTAGAGACATGATAAATTTTCTAATGGCTTCAGGTTTGATCCCTCTTCGTCTTAATGCCTCTAAAGTTGGGAGTCTTGGATCATCATACCATGAAACCTTGCCTTCTTCGATTAACGGTTTGATAATTCTCTTTGAAATAGGCATGCCTTTGAATTCTAATCTGGAGAAAAACCCTTGGCTAGGTTTTCTCATGTTTAATGCGTTTAAAATTGCATCAATTAGCTCTTTTCTAAGTTCAAATTCTTTAGAACGAAATGCATGAGTGACTCCATCAATACTATCTTCTATAGCTACGGCCATGTCATAACTAGGCCAAATTCTATATTTTTCGCCTAATGTGTAGTGTTTTCCTTCAATAATTCTGAATAATACTGGGTCTCGCATTACTGCATTATCTGCTTTCATATCTCCACGAAATCTAACAATGGCATCTCCCGGTTTAAATTTCTCATTCATCTTTTCCCAATTCTTATTATTTTTCTCAATGTCCCTTTTACTACACTTACAATCTTTTCTTTCTCTTCGGTTTTTACTAATGTCTTCTCTCTTGCAAGTACAAACGTAAGCCTTACCTGAATCAATCAATTCGTTTCCTTTCTCATAAAACAATTCCATATCATCTGATGTACTCTTTACAGTATCAAATTCAATTCCTAACCATTCTAATCCGACTTTAATGGCTGCATGATATTCCATTCTTTCTGCTTCTGGATTTGTATCATCCATTCGTAAAATAAATTTCCCCCCATACATTTTTGCATATTCAGAATTAATGATTGCAGCTTTTGCGTGACCAATGTGTGGATATCCATTTGGTTCTGGAGGAAATCTAGTTATGACTTTACCTTGTTCTGCATCTCTTAATTCTGGAAGACCTTCTCTTTCTACAATTTTTTCTTTAGGAGCTAAAATTTCTGGAAAATTTTCTTTAATTTCTTTTTCTTGTTCTTCTATTGATAACTGATTAACTGTTGCAACAATTTCAGAAATATCTTCAGATATTTCTTTTACTTTACTACGAAATTCGGGTTTTGTTCCAAGAACTTTTCCTAAAATTATTTTATCTCTAGTTTCTCCACCATGCTCAAAAGCATTTTGAAGAGTCATTTTTCTTAATTCTTTTCTTAATTCGTCATCCATACTAATTCGTCCTCTTGCAACTATACACTTCGTTTAACCACAAAATCCAACAATGAAATTAATTCTGTTTTTGCTGGACCTGAGTATTTTGATAGTGATTTTTCAGCTTTTTCAGCATATTTTAGAGCCTGTTTTCTGACATTTTCTTCAATTCCTAGAGTACGAATTGTACTCACAGCTTTATTGAGATCATTCCTTGATACTTTGGAATTTCCAAATGCTTTTAAAATTATTTTTTTATCATTTCCTTTTGCTAATTTTATTGCCATTAGAATAGGGAGTGATTTTTTACCTTCTCTTAGATCATTCCCCACTGGTTTCTTTGTAATTTTAGGATCCCCCATAACCCCAATAAGATCATCTGTAATTTGAAATGCAATTCCTAAATTCCTTCCAAATGATGAGAGATTTGAAATATCTTTTGGTTTATTTGTTGCACAAATTGCTCCCATTGCACAAGATACATCAAATAATGCCGCAGTTTTTTTACCAATCATTGTAATGTACTCTGCTTGTGAAGGAATTTTTCTCTCTTCAGCCATTTTGACATCCAATAACTGTCCTTCACAGATATCAATACAAGCTTTTGAAAGTCTGGAAACAAGTTGTGTAGTTGCACTAGCTGATAATTTTGAATCTGTAATCACTTGAAATGCTTTTGAAAATAATACATCCCCTGCAAGAATTGCAATTGGCATACCAAATTTTTTATGAACTGTGGGAACGCCGTGACGCATTTCATCATTATCCATAATATCATCATGAACTAATGAGAAATTATGTACCATCTCTACTGCACTTGCAGCCGGCATTGCATTGGAAACTTTTCCTTTTAAAATTTGACAACTTCTAATTACCATGTACGGTCTAAGTCTTTTTCCACCATTTACAATAAGATGCCCTGCTGCATCATAGAGTTTTTTTGGATTTCCTTTTAATTTTGAATTAAGATATTTGTTTACTATTTTTGCATTCTGTTCAATTTGTTTAGTTTTTTTCATTTACTAGTCTCCATTTATCATTTGATAGATGAATTTTAATTGCTTTTTGTAATTCATCCTGAATTTCACTATTCATCCATGTAGATAAGACATTTTCATGTTTTTCAAGCATAGATTTCTCAGATTTATCTAATAATTTAAGAGCAATAAGCATCCATGGACAATAAATTTTTGGATTAGTCTTTAATTCTAAAACTAATTCTTTTGATGAAATGTATTTGATCTCATCAATTTCACCCTCAATTTCTTTTAGTTCTGTAGATTTATCAATAACACCAATCAATGTTCCACAAATTTCATTTTCAGAACCCACATCTTTGTATGGAACATGATATTCAAATTTATGTAGATAATCTAGTGTGCCATCTATTCCCAATTCTTCTGGCATTCTCCTTTCTCCTGATGAAACATACGATTCTGATTCTCTTGGATGACTAGCAAATGTTCCATCCCAATCATTTGGCCATAACATTTTTTCTTTAGATCTTCTTGTAAGAACTAATCTTCCTTCATTATCAAATAATAATGCTGTAAATGCTCTGTGTAATTTTCCGTTTGGTAAATGGCATTTTACTTTTTCTTCAGTGCCAATTGGATTGTCATTTTCATCAACTAGTATAACAAATTCTTCAGACATTTCATTTACCTCTAAACAATGTTCCTTCAAATGTCCTATTTTTAACCGCTTTCACAATCCTTTCTGGTTTATTGCCATTTGCAAAGAACACATTCATTCCCATCTTGGCAATTTTTGATGCCTCTTCAACTTTTCTTGTCATTCCACCAGTGACATCCATTTTGTTTTCAGAAATTGATGGACGTTCTCCATGTAGTTCACTAATCAATTTTTTTGTTTTTAAATCGGAATACAAACCATCTTCATTTAATGCAAAAATAACAAGTCTAGGTTTTAGAATTTTTGCTAGATGAGTCATTATTTTATCTCCAGATAAAATGTATGTTTTATTTTGACCATACCATAATGCATCTCCATATGTGACTGGAATTAAGCCTGATTTTGCAATTTTCTCAATTTCTTTCACTTTTTTTATAATTGGTTTATTCCCTGACATAAAATCAGTTGGTGGAAGACAATATGGATTTAATTTATTTTTTAATAACGAATCTAATATTTTTTTATTCAATTCAATCATTGAATTTTTAACAATTGCAACTCCTCTGGGATTATATTTTTTTTCTTTAGTATGCATGTCATATTTTACGGACCAATAATGTCCATAAGAACCTCCCCCATGAACAATTATGATTGGCTCTTTAATTTTTTTCAAACTTTTAGAAATATTCTCTATTGTTTTTTTCCTAGCTGATAATGGTTTTTCCTTATTTGTGATTATTGAACCGCCTAGTTTTATCAGAATCATATTTCTCAGATTTATCTGATCAATTAAAAAGTATCCAGTCCTTGAAAATCAATTTTAACTGAAAAACAATCATAATCTTCATTTTTGAATTGATTTATGGTCTGATCAAGATTTGATTCATCTGTAAGTGCAAAGATGCATCCGCCTCCACCTGCACCGGTAATTTTTGCACCAAATGATTTGTTTTGACCTATTTTGATCATATCTCTTAATTTTTCATTTGATATTCCTATTACTTCTAAATATTCCTGATTTTCAGTCACTTTGTTTCCTAATTCTTTCACATTGTTTTCTTTTAATAATTCCAAAACATCTTCTACTAATTTTGATTCTTTATTGCATAAGGTGGAAAACTTATTCACATCCTTTTCTTTAAACTGTTTAACTCCTGCAACTACAGATTCTGTAGAATGTTCAACATTTGAATTGGCAATAACTAGATGAAAATTAGGCTCAGATTCTATTTTATTAAATCCATTTTCTTTGTCATATTCCATTATTCCTCCATATGTGCAGACCGTGCAATCAGCTCCGGATGTATTTTCAAATATTGTTTTTTCAGCTTCAATTGCAAATTCAAGAATTTTTTCTTTAGATGTTTTTTCAAATAATCCTGAGATTGCTGCAGCACCTGCTACACAACATGCTGATGATGATCCTAAACCCACCCCTAATGGAATGTCTGATTCTACAACAATTCCAATTCCTGTATTTTGATTTTTTATCATTTTATTTGCTAAAAAATAAAATGGTTTTAGGGGGGAATTAATTTCTGAAATTGCTTTGTTAGGTTCTAATACCAAATCTCCAATGTTTGATTTAATAGAAATTTTATTCCCATCAATTTTTTCTGCAGTTACTGTAACCCTTTTGTTAATTGCACACAGAATTGCTTTGACACCATATACTACAAAATGTTCTCCAAAAAGAATTACTTTTCCTGGTGCTGAAGCTTTGGATTTCAATAGAATACTAAAATTTTGAAAATTTATTCAATTTCTTCTTCGGTAATCTTTGTTTCAAAATCATCGATTTCTTCTTTCATTGGTTCATCTTCTTTTAATTCTCCTCTCTCAATTAAGATTTGACGTACCAATAACCAGTAAACTGTTGCTAAGGCTTTTCTTCCTCTATTGTTTGCTGGAATAATTACATCCAAATTAGATGTGATGTTGTCTGTGTTTGCAATTCCAATAATTGGAATACCTGCATTTGTTGCTTCAATAATTGCTTGTTCATCTACTTGAGGGTCTGAAATTAAAACTAATTTTGGTTCAATGTAATATGGTAATGAAGGATTTGTTAAAGTTCCTGGCATAAATCTACCAAGTAATTTCTTTGAGCCTAAACCTTCACAGAATTTTTCTATTGGTGTTTCTGCATATTGTCTACCTGAGCATACAATCAAATTCTCAGTACCTAATCTGTTGATGAATTTGGCTGCTGTTTGAATTTTCTCCAATGTAATATCTAAATCAAGCATGTAAAGTCCTTCAGGACTAGCTTTAGTGATGAATGGTTTCATGAATTTTGTCTTGACTTGTGTTCCTACCCTGATTCCAGTAGCTAGAACCTTCTTTTTGATGTCAGTTGCTTCAGTTTGTTGACTCATGACGATTTTAAATCTCTGCCATACCGCGTATTAAATCATGCTCTGCTAGTCGTAATAATTCATTCAGTTTTGCCACTCTTTCTCCTCCAACTATGCCAACTTTGAGCATTTTTGACTTTGTTGCAAGACCAATGTGAGATATTTGTGAATCTGTAGATTCTCCAGATCTATGTGATGTGATTAATTTGATATTATTTTGAGATGCTTCATCTGCAAATTCTAAAGCATCAAAAAGACTACCTGCTTGATTGACTTTTAAAATTGCAGCATTACATGATTTTACATCAATTGCTTTTTTCAAGATATTTTTGTTAGTCACAGTCAAATCATCCCCTGTAACCAAAGTATTAGGGAATTTTTTTGTCAATTTTGACATATCTTCAAATGCTTCTTCATGAACAGCATCTTCTGCATAAATCAATTTAAATTTCTCAATAATATCTGTAGCAAAATCAATTTGCTCACCAGTTGAATTTTCAAATCCTGCTCTATCATAAACATATTTTTCTTTTTCTTCATTCCATTGTGTTGAAGATGCAAAATCTACTCCCAAAGATACTTCTTTTCCTAAAGTAAATCCAAGATTCTCACATGCCTTTGCAGATATCTCTAATGCTTTTTGATTTTCTAGTTTAGGTGCCCATCCACCTTCATCTCCTCTACCGTTTGTAAAATTTGGATCTTCTTTTTCTAAAACACGACGTAATTCCTTATGGACTGATAAATTAGTTGCAATTGCATCTTCAATAGTTTTTGAGCCTATAGCGCAAATCAATATTTCTTGAATGTCTGGAGTTCCAGGCCCTGCATGTGCTCCTCCTCCTAAAATATTACCTAATGGAAATGGAACTTTGAAAGAGTTTTCGGATGAGAGTGTTTTAAACAATGGTTCATCATCTGCTTTTGATGATGATTCCATAGATGCAATTGTAACTGCAAAAGCTAATGCTCCACCAATTACTGAATAATTTGTAGTGCCATCCAATTCTTTTAGAACTCCATGAATACCTTCCAAATCTGATGACTCTAAACCGATAAATTTTTGAGAATTTTCTTTTAAAATTCTAAGACTTTCTTCAGGTTTTTCATTTGGAAAACTTACTGCTTCGTATTTTCCTACACTTGCACCTGATGGCGCACAAACTCTTCCTAAAAATTTATTCTCAGATTGAACATCTACTTCGATAGTTTTACTTCCTCTACTATTGTATATAATACGTCCTTCAATTGAGGAAATCTTAGCCAAGTTATTCTAACTCAGATTGAACTTCTTGTTTTCTTCTCTGAATTGCTTCGTAAAATGGGATTACTTGTTGTATTGTTTCAACAGTAGTCAAAAGCATTCTTCTGCAACAATATCTCTCAACTCCTAACGAATCAAGAGTTTTTGTAGGATCTTCTCCTGCTTTAATTTTATTTTGATAATCATCAAATTTATCTGCAATTAATTTTCCACAAGTTAAACATCTAACAGGAATTAACACGAACGAAAAAGTAACCAAGGATTATAAAAACCATGCAAGAAAATTCCTTTGCGGACGTCGCCCAGCCTGGCCAAAGGCGCTAGCTTGAGGGGCTAGTCTTTCAGGAGTTCGTGGGTTCAAATCCCATCGTCCGCACCACTAATTCTATTCTATTTCTCTAATTTTCGTAAAATTTTGATTAATTCAGTTCGCCTTTTTTCTTCTGTAATTACCGATCTGACATCATCTACTAGGATCCTATTGACATCAATTTTTCTTCTCGCTTCTTTGACTACTTTATCATACATTGAAAAAGTGTAGAGTTGGAGATACAAGTTTTCCATAATTTCAAACATTCTTGTTGCCTCATCAATTTTATCCATCCTAATTTTGTCAAATACTTGTCTTTTCAATTCACCAATACAATCAAGTAATCCTAAGACATATGATTCTGGCATCACTGCTAATTTTTTATCTGAAGGTATTTCTTTTTGCTCAACAATTGCAATCAAACATGCAGCTTCTACAAATTCCTGTTCTGGTGTAATGAGATATCTTCTCAATCCTCCTGTTGCTTTTTTCTTGTATTTTTTTAATAATGTCTCTGCTTGTTTCAGATTATTTTTACCAGTTGTTAAATCTCCTCTATGAACTGCGATAATTGATTTACTACAGAGAATAATTATTTCTCTGGTATTCTTTAAAAGAAATTCTCTGGAATCTTGAGTTTCCCCTAAATCTTTTGCAATTTTATTTAATGATGGTTTTACATTCTTTAATGTCATGGTTAGACATGTTTTGAAGCTAGGATAAAGCCGTTTGCTAAACTCTTAGGAATAACTCAAAATATCTAGCTAAAGTACTTGATTAACTACTGTGCTGTGATGGAACCTCAAAATATTGTAAATCTAGGATATGCTGCATTGGGGATGGCTATTGTGATTGTTGGAATGAATCATTATTTTGGTTGAATATAATCACATAATTCTTTTCTTTTAGACTCATAAAGAATTCAAAGCTCTTATTTTGGATATTATTTCATGAAAGATATGGAAATTACTGTAGATCAAATGTACAATATTGAAAACAAAGGCCATGATATGGGATTTTTGAAAAAATTCATGATGGAAAATGCAGGGGCTGCAGCAGTTAGGAGATTACTTGAAAAAATTGATAATGTAGAATCAAAAAATATTCTGATTTTTGTAGGATTAGGCAATAATGGTGGTGATGGTTTGGTAATGGCAAGACATCTAGCAGGATATGCTGCTAAGGTAACAGTAATGCTTCTTGGCAGTTCTGATAAAATAAAGACTGAGGAAAGTAATTGGAATTGGTCAATTTTAGAAAAAATGCCTTCTGTAAAATTATTGTCCGGTAGTTCCTTAGAATTTGATTTTAAACCTGATGTTATAATTGATGGAATTTTGGGTACTGGAATCACTGGAGAGATTAGAGAACCCTATGCATCTGCAATAAATTACATCAATGAAACTGATTGTTACAAGTTTGCAGTAGACATTCCATCTGGATTAAATCCACAAACTGGTGAAACTGCAAATATTTACACAAAATGTAACATGACGGTAACATTTCACAAAATGAAACAAGGAATTCCTAAACGAAAAGATTTGACTGGTGAATTACATGCTGAAAAAATTGGAATTCCTCCTGAAGCTGAAGAGGGTATACTATGAAAGTTCACCAAATCCAAGTAGGAAATATGCAGAATTTCTCATATATTGTTGAGGATGAAGATACTAGTGAATCCATCATAATTGATCCATCTTGGGATTTGATAGAATTGGAAATGATCATTAAAGAAAACAATCTCAAAATCAAATACATTGTAAACACTCATCACCATTTTGATCATACTTTAGGTAATGAGGCAATGGTTGAATCTACCAAAGCCCCAATCATTCAACATGAAAAATCAGAATTAAAACATGACATTACAGTAAAGGATGGGGATTTTATCGAATTTGGTAATTCAAAATTAAAAGTACTTCATACGCCGGGTCATTCACAAGATAGTATTTGTCTTATAGGTGATGGAAAAATCTTCTCTGGAGATACACTATTTGTTGGAAATTGTGGAAGAATTGATTTGCCTGGAGGATCAGCCAAAGAACTCTATCACAGTCTTTTTGATGTTTTACACAATTTAGATGAAAATCTAGTCATGTATTCTGGCCATAATTACGGTTCAGCTGAAATTTCTACTTTGGGACAAGAAAAACTCACCAACCATGTGATGCAAAAACGAACTGAGCAACAATTTCTTGATATGATGGGCTAAGGAATTATCATGGAAAATTTTGAACTCTTTGGAAACATAGAACAAGGACAAAGTTTTCTCGAATCAATGAAATCTAAGAAATTTCTTTTTTCATTCGTTATTTCATATACTGAAACATGTGAAATTCCAGGAATAACTTTTGCAGGTGCTGACAAGAATTCTATACAATATACACCTCCTGCAGATGCTGAATATCTTCATTATGGATATTGTAAATCTATAGATAAAATCCCGATGACTCCTGATGGAAAGCCTACTCCAGGATTACTTACAAAGACTGCATTAGAATCTGCAAGTATCCCTCATTTGACAATTAATGCTGGAAGTAAAATTTCACCCCAACTTCCATTCATGGATACTGGTATGACATTTGGAAAAAATATTTCAAATGAAGATGCAATGACTGATTCTCAAGTTTCTCATGCTGTTGATTATGGAAGAATTGTTGGTAGAAGTATGGCATCATTAACTGATTGTTTAGTAATTGGAGAAAGTATTCCTGGTGGAACTACTACTGCATTGGCAGTATTGAAAGCATTAGGATTTGATGCAAAAGTTAGCTCCAGTATTCCAAATAACCCGACAGAGTTGAAAAATCAAATTGTAAATTCTGCACTAGAACGAATAGATTCTGAACATCCTTACAGTATTTTGGCAAAGGTTGGCGATCCTATGATTCCTTTTGTTGCAGGAATGTTAAGTTCAGCATCTGGTGTATCAAATGTAATGTTAGCTGGTGGAACACAAATGGCAGCTGTTTTGGCGTTTGCCTCAAAAATTGGATTTAATGAAGAAAATACTGCAATTGGAACAACTTCTTACATTACTGATGACAATACTGCAAATTTCACTAGTCTTGTAAAAGAAATTGCTGATATTCCTGCAATTTCAGTAAATCCAGGCTTGAAAAATTCACAATATGCTGGATTAAAAGCATTTTCTGAAGGATTTGCAAAAGAAGGAGTTGGAGCTGGTGGGAGTATTATTTCTTCAATGATAAAAACTGGAAACGATTCTACAAAATTTTTAGAGATAACTGAAAAAGAATATGATAGGTTATTTCACAGTAACTGATTTTGCAAGATTTCTAGGATAGTCTGGGTCTGCATCTTTTTCTAATGCTGCATAATATGCCAAAAATTGTATTGGAATTATTTCTGAAATTGGATATAACACTTCATCTATTTTTGGCATTTCAATCCAAAAATCATAAACATCACTTTTGATATCTGAAATTCCAATAATTTTTGCACCACGGGCTTTGATTTCTCTTGCACTTGTTAGTGTATCTGCATATGTAGAATCATTTGGATTAAAAATTATTACAAATACATTTGAATCCATTAATGCAAGAGGTCCATGTTTTAATTCTCCTCCTGGAATCCCTTCTGCATGCATGTATGTTAATTCTTTAAGTTTTAATGCTGCTTCTATTGCAATTGGATAATTAATTCCTCTACCTAAGATATAGACATCTGAAACATCTTTTAGTTTTGTAGCAATATGTTGAATATTTTTAGGATTTTCTAATATTTTTATAATTGACTCTGAGAATTTTTCAAAATTAATTGTGATACCATTATCACTTAATTTTTGTACAATTTTGTACAAAATAACAAGTTGCGATGTGAAACTTTTTGTTGCAGCAACTCCTATTTCCGGACCACAATTCATTCCTATTACTACGTCTGCTTCACGTGCAAGTGATGATGTCATCAAATTAACAATTGCTATGATTTTACAATTTGCTTGTTTTCCAATTTTTACTGCTTCTAAAACATCAGCACTTTCTCCACTTTGAGATATTGCAATTATAATTGAATTCTCTTCAATACTGTCAGGTGCAAATTGAAGTTCACTTGACATGATAGGTTCAGCCTTAATTTTTACATATTTTGAAAAAATCTGTTTTGCAATTAAAGCAGAGTTGTAACTGGTTCCACTTCCTGTTACATAGATATTTTTGGCATGTTTGATATAATCTGCTGTCTTGTCAATTGCTTCTTGAGTTTTTCCCCCTGCCTTCAATATTGTTTCGTGTTGTTCATAGATTTCTTTTAACGTGTAATGTGCATAATCACCTTTGTAAGCATCTCCAAATTCTTTAGATACTTTTGTAATTCCATATTTTGCATGTTCGCCTTGAAAATCTAAAATTTGAAATTTGTTTTCCTCTAAAATAACAAAATTTCCATTTTCTAAATAAATTGCATCATCTGTAAATTCAATAAAACCCAAAACATCACTAGATAAAAAGAAATCATTCTGACCTATTCCTACAATTAGTGGTTCATGAAATCTTGCAGCAGCTAATTGACCATTTTCAAACATTGCTACAAAGGCATAATGTCCTTTGATTACTGAAACTGTTTTCAAAATTGTTTCTTTGACATCATTTGTTTCTTCATAATATTTTTGAAGAAGGTTTGCAATGATTTCACTATCTGTTTCACTTTTGAAATCATATCCTTCATCTTCTAATTGTTTTTTTAATTCTTCAAAATTCTCAATTATTCCATTATGTACTATGGCAATTTTACCTGAGTTACTTGAATGTGGATGGGCATTAAAATCTGTAACTTTTCCATGAGTTGCCCATCTTGTATGCCCAATTCCAATTTTTCCTGGAAGTGAATCAAGTTGAATTTTTGAATTTACTTCATTTACTTTTCCAATCCCTTTTTTTAATTCAATTTGATGGTCAGATTCTGTTGCAACTCCAACACTGTCGTATCCGCGATATTCCATTCTTTTTAACCCCTTGACTATGATTGGGGCCGCAAATTCTTTGCCATAATAACCGATAATTGAACACATTATGATTCTCTTTGATAATTGGGGTTATTTACTGATAAGCCTATTTTTTTAAGGTGATTATCAATTATTCACCACCAACACATAATCTAACAATAATGAGAAAGTATCTTCCATCTCTGTTGTTGTATCTCCATTCCATTTCTTTGATGTACAACAAAAACTTTCCTGGACTTACACCATGATGCTTTGCCATGTTCTCTTTTGCAAAACTCCAAAACCCTTCGATTCCATTTATGTACACATCACCTTTGCCAAACATCTTGCGGTGGTCTATTGAGAGATGTTTGTAGCCGTTGAAAACTAGCGAATCATATCCTCTCCTCTTGTCCGTATACACAATGCTTCCTTTCTTTATTTTCTTGATTGTTCCTGCAAGCAATGTCTTTGCCTTGACATTGTTTACAATCTCAACGTGAACTTTTCCCTTTCTTTCCAGTATGCCAAATACGATGGTCTTGTTCTTGGCACCTCTGCCACGATTTCCCTTTCTTTTTCCTCCAAAATAGTACCTCGTCAGCCTCAATTTCCCCTTTTAATTTCTTGTCTGATTCTGCCAAGTGATACAGTATTGAATATCTGATGCAATCAAAAGCATTTAGTGCAAGTTGGATAACTGACATCTGCTTCTCTAGCTGCATGTCTTGCACTAATCCCAATATCAAATAGTTTGACTAGGGCCAACCATTTTGTAAAATTAATGTTGATGATATCAAACCATGTTCCAGCAAACGGTCTATAATCTGTCTTGCAATCTTTGCATCTTAGTTTCCCTCTTGAAATAATATAGTAATTCTCAGAGTTACATGATGAACAATGAATTGTGTTTTTCTTTTTGAATTGGTTGCAGAGAAATTCCAATGCAGTTGATTTGTTGTGAATTATTTTAGATAACTCAATTATGTTGATTGTTTTTTCCAATAATTACTCAAAAATAGTTGGTGGTAATAGGTTTACAATCACCTTTTTTAATTATTCAGTTGAAGAACTTTCACTTTTT
The DNA here is from genome assembly GCA_965205425.1 of Candidatus Nitrosopumilus sp. Classification (GTDB taxonomy): domain Archaea; phylum Thermoproteota; class Nitrososphaeria; order Nitrososphaerales; family Nitrosopumilaceae; genus Nitrosopumilus. Next base: position 397,624 of record CBDBGZ010000009.1, on the reverse strand, counting down.
GAGGTTTCAGTTGCAGGAGCCTCAGTTTCCTCTTCAGTTGCAGGAGCTTCTACTGGTTCATCTTTCTTTGTTTTCTCTAACATTTCTGGAATCTTTGATTCTGGTGAAAAACGAACACTACTTTCCTCTTCAACTGTAACGGTGTAAGATGGAATGTCTACTTTTCTTTCACCAATCATAATGTGGCCGTGAATTACTGCTTGTCTTGCTTGGTATGGTGTTTTGAATCCAAGTTTCTTTGAAACAATAGTTTGTAATCTTCTTGCAAGTAAATCCTTTGCATTTAGGTTAAGTACATCGTCTAATGTTGCATCACCACTTACTAATCCTATTCTTGCCAGTGATTTCATCAAAATTGGTTCTTTTTCTGCTCTAACCTCTTGTCTTAATGCAAGCAATGATCTGGCTTGATGTCTTACACGTGATAATTCTGTATGTGCTTTCCATAATTCTCTTTTAGTTCTTAATCCAAACGTTCCAAGAGTTTCTAATTCTTCCATTTTTAATTCATAGTTAAGAGGTCGTTTTGGTTTTCTCCAAACTTTACGTGGATATTTAGGATCTCCCATTCAAAACACCTATTCTTTTTTCTCCGCTGCTGGAGCTGGGGTTTCTGCTGCTGCACCTTCTGCACCTTCTGCTGGAGCTGCTGCACCTTCTGCTGCTGGAGCACCTGCTCCTCCTTTCTTAACTGGAGCTGCTAATCCACCTTTGGCTACACCAACTGCGCCGCCTTTTCTACCGGTACATCTGGTTCTTTGCCCTCTGACTTTAAGACCACTTAGGTGACGATAACCTCTCCAACTTGCAGAGACTCTTTCTCTTTCAATATCATTTCTTAATGTAAATGGAATATCTGAAGTTAACAAATGCATATCCTTCCCAGTTTCAATATCTTTTCTTCTGTTAAGGAACCATGTTGGAAAGTTACTGGCAATTGGATCTGTGATTAATTTCTCAATTGCTTGAACATTTTCTTCTGTAAGATTGCCGATATTGGAATTTGGATTAATTTTTAGAGTATCAAGAATGGCAGTTGCAAAATTATAGCCAAGACCCTTTATCTGAGTCAATCCGATAATCATTTTCTTCTCTCCACGAATATCGTTTCCTACAATTCTGACAATATGTCTATATTCTTGTGCGCTCAAGTATTCAAAAATTCAAAGAATCCCCGATAAAAACCATGCTAGGCATCAAATTAGATAATTTTTAGAATGTTGATTAATTTTCATTTTAAGATTATGCCTAATTTTGATAATTTTTTTTGAACTTTATTATCTAAAGTCCTCATCACTTGTCCAGTCGTTACCTTGAACATTCCATTGATTACATTTACAGCATTTTTTGACGCCTCTTTGAGCATCAATTTCCACACAAAAACAATGTATTCCCTTCCCAGAAGGATCCTTACTACAGAGTTTTTGCATGATTTTGTTGGAGATCTTTTCTTAATTATCTTATTGGAAGAATCTGCTCAAAAAGTTATAACTTTCAAAATTTTTCATTTAATCATGAGTGAGACATTTGATCGAGAAAAAATTGTTGAATGTATGTTTGATCCAATAACTGCTTCAATTTTAGCTGAGCTTGAAGATGGTGAAAAAGATTGTTCATTCTTGGCTGAACAATCATCTATTTCTAAATTTGAAGTTCTTGAACGACTTTCATATTTGATTGAACATGGATTTATTTCAAAAAATTCTGATGAAGGAAAATGTATGCTATCTGCAAATTCTGAAAAATTAACTAGCATTATTGAAGATGGTGATAATTTTGATGCAACTATTAGTGGATTGGAAAAAATGGATAGTTATCTAAACTGATTTTCCCCTATTTTTAATTCCTAATATTCCTGTAATTACTAAACCTCCCATTCCAATAATCAGAATTGTTAGAGATATGTAAGAAAGAATTAATTTTTTATCCGTATCTGGAAGTGGCCCAATTGCACCTGACACATAAATTTCATCATCGTCAGAACTTTGAATTATTAGTTGATAAGTTCCAGATTCAATCACATCAAATTCTTCTTCAAGTATATCTTCATTTACTTTTTGAGATATAATTTCTATATTTGTTGGATCTAATATTTTTACAGATATTATATTTTCTTTAAATTCCATTACTTGAACTGCAAAAATTCCAGTTTGTGTTTTTTCTCTGTCAATATCTACTGAAACAGTAACTGTTTCAGATGACGTAACTTTCCCATTACCTTGATTGATTCCTTCTAATGTGATTTGATTTTCAACTACCGAAATTGCTAATCCTCCGACGATTAATAATCCACAAATTACTATAATTAATCCTGACTTTTGCACAGATTCAGACTAATTTTCTTTAGTTTAAACCTAGTTTTCTTCAAAATTTGTTAGCCTAATACAAAAAAGTTAGCCAAGGCTAAAAAAGTTAGCTTAGGGTAACTTTAAATAAAGAATTTTTGAGTTTTGATACATCTTGCGAATTGGCAGATCAACTATTATGATTTCTTTCCTTTCTGTAGTGATTGGATTCTCGATCATTGTATTCTTTCCAACCTTTTCTGATGCACAGTCTGAACCCAAAACATTTGTAACTCACTCCGGTGCGATAGTTCAAACATCTGGCGAAATAATTGATCCTCTCTATACTGTTTCTACTGTAGAATTTGATCCGATGGAATATTTGAGAGAATTCAATTATGGTAATGTTTCACAATTAGCTGACGGTACCGTTCTAAGAGAATTTACAATTATTGCTGAAGATGATAAAATAATGGAAGTTTCTCCTGGTGTATTTTATAATGTGTGGACTTTTAATGGAACGGTTCCAGGACCAACAATTAGAGCAACAGAAGGAGATTTACTGAAAATCAAATTCATCAATAATGGTTCAAAAGAACACACAATGCATTTCCATGGAATTCATCCTGCTGGAATGGATGGAGTTTTTGAACCCGTTGGTGGTAATGGAGGACAATTTGTTTATGAATTCACAGCAGGACCTGTAGGGGTACATCCTTACCATTGCCATGTTATGCCTTTGGAAGAACATATTGTTCATGGCCTTTATGGTGTGTTCATTGTTGATCCTAAAGAAGAACGTCCACCAGCTGATGAAATGGTTATGGTGTTAAATGGATTGGATACCGATTTTGATACTGAAAATAATTTTTATGCTGCAAATACCATTCCTTTTTACTATCAACACCATCCAATTCAAATCAACACGAATGAATTAATTCGAGTTTATGTAGTAAATATGGTAGAATTCGATCCAATAAACAATCTTCATCTTCATGGAAATTTGTACAAATACTATCCGACCGGTACTGATCTTGTACCTTCATTTTACACTGACATGGTTACATTATCTCAAACCGAGCGTGGAATCATGGAATTTGTATATGATTTCCCAGGAAAATATCTATTTCATGCTCATAAGGTAGAATTTTCAGAGAAAGGTTGGGTTGGAATTTTCCTAGTAAATGACAACCACGATGATAATATTCAGGATTCTGATTATGGAACTTGATAATAATTTTTCAAAAGGAAAAGTAATTGCTAGTGGAATTATCCCATTTGCTTTTGTTATTCTGATGATGGTCTATATTTTTGGCCCTGGTGCTGATTTGTTAGATTTTGGAACTCCTTTACCTGAAATTACAATTGAAAAAGTAGATTTTGTTAATTCTGAAGTTCAAGCAACCGTCAGAAATACTGGTCCAATTCCCGTTGAAGTTGTAATGGCTGATATCAATGACAGAATTCAACCAGCAGCAGTAGAGCCTGACAGATTTTTGGAAAGATTTGAAACTACTCTTGTTAGAATTCCTTTTGAATGGAATGAGGCAGAACCTTACATTATTGGAATTACTATTGAAGATGGAACAAGATTTGAAAAAGAAGTTGAAGCTGCAGCACCTGCATTAGAACCTTCTTTAGATCTTGCAATATTTTTTGCAATAATTGGAACATATGTTGGAATAATTCCAGTAATGATTGGATTATTGTGGCTTCCTTTTATCAAGAAGATAAGTAAACAAAAATTCCATTTCTTTTTAGCATTAACTGTCGGATTATTGCTTTTCTTAGCAATTGATTCTATTGAAGAGGCAATAGAAGTTTCTGACGAAAATCTAGCAGGAAGTTTCAATGGTTCTTTGTTGGTAGCTACTGTAACAATATTGTCTTTTCTTGGATTATATTATTCCGGAAACAAACTTGTTGAACGAGCTAGTTCATCAAAACTTGCAAAACCAGTTGCCATTGCATTAATGATTTCAATTGGTATAGGTTTACATAATTTTGGAGAAGGTCTTGCAATTGGTGCTGCAGTTGGATTAGGATCTGTTGCATTTAGTACATTTCTGATTGTAGGGTTTGCCTTGCATAACACAACTGAAGGAATAGCAATTGCCACACCAATGTCACGAGGAAAACTAATGATTGGAAAATTGGCTACTATGGGCATGATAGCAGGAGCTCCAGCTATTTTTGGTGCCTGGATTGGTGGTTTTTCATATTCTCCATTTACATCTGTAATTTTCCTCTCAATTGGTGCTGGAGCAATATTTCAGGTCATTGTTGTAATTATGAAATGGATTAGAGATGAAGGTGATAATAATCTCTCAAGTGCTTCAGTGGCATCTGGATTTGCAGTTGGAATGTTGGTGATGTATCTTACTAGTATCTTAGTTTAATTTGGTTCTGGATGAATAGTAATCACTGAATTTTTTATTTCTATTCTAATGATGTGTTCAATCTCTGATGTCAAATCATGAACTTTTTCAATTGATAAATCCTTGTCAAATGAACAATCAATATCTATTTTGAGTATGTTTTCAAATTTTAAAGATAATATCCTGCCAATTTTTTTAATATCTGGATATTTCTCTAAAATCCCCTTGATTTTTTCTTCAGTTTCAATATCTTCAATATTGAAATTCTCTGGAACTGTGACAAATGGTTCTAAATGAATAGTTGCATGTATAATTTCTGGTACTTGTTCTTGGATTTCATGTTCGATAATTTCTGAAATTTTATGAGCTGATAATAGATTGATTTCTCTATCTACCATTACATGAAGATTAGAGTATGTTTTTCCTTTTGTTTTATGTGTACTGACATTATGAACTCCTTTGACTCCATCTACATTTTTTGCAATCTCTAAAATTTTTGCATCTAATGGAACATTTTTCCAATTTGGTTCAAAATGTATGGTGGTAGAAGCATTTGGAATTTTATTTTTTATGTTTACCTCTACACTGTCACTAATTTCATGTGCTTTATCAAAACTAGTATCTCCTCTTAATGAAATGGTAATATCTGCAAAAATTGTATCTCCTGATCTTCTCATGAGGATTGGCCCTGCATCTATTACCCCTTCTGTAGAAATTGAAATTTCTCTAACATTTTTTACAAGTTCTGGGGAAATTACATCCGTTAAATCTAATGCAGTTTTGTATACTAGTTTTACACTTAATGCTGCTAACAATACTCCTAAAATTAATGCAGCAACAAAATCCCCAAAATACATGCCATATGAAACTAGAACAATTCCTACGATTGCAACTAATGTAGAACCAAGATCCATGAATGCATGATAAAAATCCGCTTTTAGTGTAGCCCCACCAATTTTCTTAATAGATCTTCTCAGAATAATAATCCTGAAAAAATCAACTCCGATTGTGTATAGGCCACCAATTATTGCAAATAATCCTGGCAAAACACTTGGAGGTGGACTTTGTAATCTGTTGATGGATTCATAAATGAAAAAGCAAGCAATTATGAAAATTGCTATTCCTCCAATTAGCCCTCCTAATGATTCAATTTTTCCATGTCCATACGTATGTTCCGCATCTGGAGGTTTGATTGCCCATCTTGCTACTAAAAGTAAAATCAATGTAACTACACTGTCTAGTAATGCATGAATACTATCTGTAATGAGTGCTAGACTGTTTGAAATTAACCCAAAAATTAATTCTACTAAAAATGCTGAAAAAATAGCTAAAAGTGAAATCTGTAAAACTCTGGTTCTTTGAACAAACATTTCCCTTATTTTTGATGATTTGAATCACGTATTACCGTTTTCTACGAAGTAATCCTACGACAACGTTATTTGTGATAAAATAGGCTTTTAGGATCGTGTTGGATCTGAAATATTTCATCTTAGTGGCTACTTTTTCAATATTATTGTCTATTCCTATATTTGATGTTGAAGCATCAAGTAATCCAAATCTGTTTGTTTCTGCAGAAAGTTCACAATTCAACAATTCTTTTTCTGGTTCAATGGTTATTGAAGTAGTAGTAATTGATCCAAATCTATCTGATACTGATGAGGGTAAGGGTGAACCTGATGTAACTATTAATGGAAAATCATTACGAATGACTCAAGCAACTGATGGTAGTTGGTATGCATATTTTGCAAATGTAGACAAGGCTAAACAAGCAGATTCTACTGTAGGATTATCTGGGGAAGGATTGGATTTTGGAGTCTTTTGTAGTAGAGATACTTCTTCTCCAATAATTGGAATCTCTCTTTCTGATACTGATGGTTTTGCTATTCCACGCTTTTCAACTGGTTCAACTAATGGAAATACATCATTCTCTGAATGCACTGTATCTCCATCTGGAACAAACTTGAATAATGTAGTTAGAAATGCAAAATCAATTAATACTAATCCTAATGTTTCTACTGGACAAATAGGATTAGATGAAAATGCTTGGCCATTAATCCAACTTTATTCATTTAGTGAAGTTACAATCCAATACAATCCTAGTGGTCCACCTCAAATTGTTTCATTAGAATATGATGAAAGCCAAAACATCTCTATGGAAATTGATAGATCTATTTATCCAAACAATGCTGAAGTTTTTTTAACAATTAATGATTTTCAACTAAATCAAGATCCTACCGATGAAGATTCTTGGACTTTTGATGTAGATACTTCGTCTACTTTCTATCAAGCATTTGATGAAAATGGGCAAAGTTCTGCAAATGGAGGAATTGGACTAGTAGATCTAACTTCTAATCTTTCTAACATAGGTTTTGAAGATAATGGAAAACTATCTGTAAATCTAAACTCTGTAATTGAATTACAATCAAATGATGAACAATCTAGTACTAGTGTAACTGATGGAACTACAACATATTCTGAAATTGTTACATTAGTAGAAGATGGTCCTAATTCTGGAATTTTTGATACTGGAGATAATAATGATCAATCAACTATGGGAATTTTAGATGATGCTCCAAGAGGACAAACAGGCTCCATAACATATAACAAAAATTCAATTTCAATTCTTACTGGTTCTTCATCAGCTACTGTTTCTTTAGAAAATCCAACTTTGAATATTGGAAATGGTTTTCAATCCTTGAAACCTGGCACTGAATTTCCTGTAACTCTTGTAGATCCTGATCAGAATATCAATTCAGGTGCACGTGATGATCTGGATGTTTTTAGAGAAACCGCAATTATTCCTTCATTGACAATTGGGAAACCTATAACTTTTGAGAATGCTCAAGATGTTCAATTTCACTCATTATCTCCTATTCTTGTAGGCGGAGATGATTTTGATTCATCTGTGCCTGATTCTAATTCTGACCGACTTGTAATAGATTCATCAAATGTATCTAGTTCATATGAAATGATTTCAATCAATCTGGGAATTTCAGCATCTACTTTATCGTCATCGTTACTTGATATTTCTGAATCCAATACTGATGGAACCAATTGGATAAATTATGATTTAAGATCATTTGAAAATGATTATGGTATTTCTGATTTCAGCGATACTTCATTCACACTTTCTTTTGGAATTTTAGGAACTTTCCCAATTACTATTGTTGATGCTGGAGATATTTCTTCATCTCATGGATTTATCCAAATTGATGATGCAGATATCACAAATATTTCCAATGAAAGTGGAACTGTGTTTCTTGTAATTGATTTTGATTCTACAGGAACTGGTGATGTGGTAACAATTTCTAATGAAGTCAACAAACAACCAATAGTATTTGATTTCTTTTCATTTGGAATTAAAAATTCAAATGATGTGAACAATTCTATTTATCGTTTTGAATTAGAAGAAACATCTGATAATTCTGCAACCTTTGATGGGACTATGGAATATTCTGTTGCAAATCAATTGAATATTTTGGATCCATTGTTTATCAAAACCATTCAACCAATAGATGATCAAATAAAATTCATTGTTACTGACAGGTTAGTTGATGATGAAGGAATTTTAATTTCTTATTCTGATCTTGATGCTACTGGAATTTTTACAATCACTTCGTCACAATCTGATATTAACACAAGTGCTGGAATAATTTCTTCTGATTCAAAATCTTACCGATTCGGTCAACCTGTAACTTTAACATTAAATGATCCTGATCTAAATTTGGAAAATGATTTATTTGATATCTATTTTGTAATCAATGATCCAAACTCCTCTAATGTTGACACTGTTGGAAAAGATGGAATTGCTTTATTGGAAGTTTTGATCAAAGACATTAGATACAAACGTTGTACTGTAGATGGTATAGCATATGGTGGTCTAGGTGATACTGGTTTCACTTTAGTAGAGACGGGACCAAGTACAGGAATTTTTGAAGGGGTGTTTAAAATGCCTTCAAAAATATGCAACAAGTCTGGAACTGAGATAATCTCTTCAGCAGGAGGAAGTCTTGATGCAAAATATTATGATTCTAGAGATGATTTCGGTAATGCAAATACTTTCAGTTTGTTGAGATCTACGCCCACATCATTTCATACATCTGCACAACTTAGTGAATATGAAGTGGTAAAACCTATTTCAGGACAAATTGAAGAAATTATTCTTTCTGGTACTGTAGATAACCCTAGACGAGGAATCCCATTAGATGTTATAATTACAACACCAGATGAACAAACTCAAAATTTTGGTGCAATTTTATCTAGTGCAGGAAGTTTCAAATCTTTAATCTCAGTTAATGAAAATTCTTTAGCTGGTATTTACAAAATTGATTTATTTCATAATAATTCATTTGTAAAGACTCTTTCTTTTGTAGTTTCAAATCCAATTATTCCTGATTGGTTTAAAAATAATGCAAAATGGTGGTCATCTGACACCGTTTCTGACTCTGAATTTATTGATGGACTTGAATATCTTATAGATGAGGGCCTCATAACTGTTAATTCAGGTACTACAATTTCAATTTCTGAACAAAACATTCCTGATTGGATTAAAAATAATGCAAAATGGTGGGCAAATGATCAAATTTCTGATGGGGATTTTATTAAATCAATTCAATACTTAGTCGAAAAAGGTATAATTCGAATATGATATGGTCAATTTTTCTTTCATTGAAAATATAAATACCTCAACTCACGAATCAAAAATGAAAATGAGATTAACTGGATTCTTAGCATTTGCATTATTAACATTTTCAATTTTATCTTATGGTATTGGTGGTCCCGCTTTTGCTACTAGTGATCCAAATCCTGCATTACCTGTATCCACTGATATAGATCTTGCTTCAAATGGAGCATCAGTAAAAATATCTGGAACTCTTCCAGACTATGATTCTTCATCTGGTAAAGGACTCACTTTTCTCATCGTATCTCCTGATAATGCCATTGTCCAAATTGGGCAATTAACTCCAAGCTCTGATGGTTCATTTGAAAAGAGATTTGTTGCTGGTGGTCCTCTTTGGAATCTAGCTGGTGATTACACTGTTAAATTACAATATGGTGCTGATAAATCTGAAGTTACAGTAAATTATGTTGGTGGAGAACAAGTGGTTTCTGGTCAACCTGAACCACCTGTAGAACCAGATACACCTGAACCACCACCTGTAGAACCAGATACACCTGAACCACCACCTGTAGAACCAACTACACCTGAACCAACTACACCAGAACCAGAACCAACATGTGGTGCAGGAACTCAGTTAGTAAATGGAATTTGTCAAGTGGTTGCACCTGAACCAATAGATGATGACAGTGGATGTTTAATTGCAACAGCAGCTTATGGAACTGAATTAGCTCCTCAAGTACAATTACTTAGAGAAATTAGAGATAATACATTATTCAGTACTGCTTCTGGAACTTCATTTATGGCTGGCTTTAACACATTGTACTATTCATTTGCACCAACAGTTGCAGATTGGGAACGAGAAAGCCCAATGTTTAAAGAAACAGTAAAGACACTCATCACTCCAATGCTTTCAACATTATCTATAATGTCATTAGCAAATGAAGGTTCAGAAGCAGAAGTTTTAGGATTGGGCATTTCTGTAATTGCTCTTAATTTGGGAATGTATATTGCAGCTCCTGCAGTAATTGGATTCAAAGTTAGTCAACACATCAAATCTAGAAAATAATCAATTTTTTCGCTAGTAGGTTATTATACTGAAACACCTTATCGTTTTTCATGCATATTGAATATGAAGAATTTGAATCAATTGAAGATCTTTTAATGTATATGGCATCAGCTGCTCCACCAATGAAAAATACAATGCCAATTAGTTCATACAAAGATCATGTAATGTCATTTATTCCACTTAGTCCTTCAACTGGAGAAACATATCTTATGCTATATTCAAAAGGTACACTTGAATCTGGAATTTATGAATTTGATGTTTCATCAAAATCATTCAAAAAAGTTGAGAGTATTGAAAGAGCAGATAAAGTATACTTTATTTCATTAACTCCAAAACGAAACACCATAGCCGATGTTGCTATTGAAAATCTATAATTTTTTGGTTTGAATTTTAGGTGCAGTTACTGATCTGCTTCTGGCATATTTGTCGATTATTTCATCTGGGGTTCTACCATTAAACAAGTCTTTACATAATCCTCGCAGATATCTCATAATTGCCCAAGTTCCTGCTTTAAGAATTCCATACATGAATACTTTCATAGGTGGACCAAAACTTTTGTTTCTGAGAATAATTGGAATAATATCATTAATGACGCGTAAGTTATTCTCCCAACATTTCCAAAATAATGTAAATTGTGCTTCGTTCAAGTTACCAAAGTGCATTGAATTCTTTTCACTAAAGTCTTGGTAGAGCAATGGTGCTACTAATCCTCTAAAGTTCATTTCTCTAAAGTCACTCATCATGTCTATGGTGTATTGAATATCATCCGGAGTTTCATCAGGCCAACCAATAATGATTGTTGCAGCTGGGAACCAATGGTTTTCATTCAGAATTTTTGCACCTTCTCTTACAACACTTCCCCATTCTTCTGGTGCAAATGGTTTTGTTTTAACTCCTAGATGTTTCTTTACCATATCTGGTGCAACTGTTTCAATTCCAAGATTAGTTGCAAGCCATCTTCCAGTTTTATCTTGTTCATTAATCTGAGAAATTTGTTGCATTAATGTAGGATCTGCTGCAACTGCAGAAAATGTCATGTGAGTAGTACCAATGAAATTTGCACCTAAGCCTTTGAGTCCTTTCCACAAATCCACAATTGCATCTCTATTTGGAACAAAATCCCTGTTATCACATCCATATAGCAACATCTCATCAGAATGTAACCATATAGAATCAAATCCGTAATCTAAGTTTGTTTTAGCTTCATGTTGTAGTCTTTCTAGTGGAAGATCTTTCTTTGATCTTTTGTTTACATCACAAAAGTCACATCCTCTTCCACATCCACGCATTGCTTCAATCAATGAATTAATTGTTGGACCTTCTATTACTGGGATATTTTCCAGGTTTCTTACAAAACAATGCATTAATTCTGGAGCATCATTTTTTTCTAAATCTTGAAATAAATCTACTGCTAATTCATCTGCTTCTCCAACAACAACTGTGTCAATACCATGGATTTTCATTCTATCTGATTTTGCTAATTCCCATGCCCCATTACCCCCAACTACTACTTTGAAATCATATTTCTTTTTTAGCTGAATTATACTTGCACACATTTTTTTGAATTTCATTGCTACATAGGATAATTTCTCTGGTGACATTGTTGTTGTAACTGGGGCCATTCCTAGAGGATCCATAACATTAATTCCAACAACTTTGGTATCTGGTCCAATTGATTTGTTAAGCATTTCAGGATGTGCCATGAACACATCCTCTCTTTTATATCCTCCTTGAATCAATGAACTTTCAATTCTTCTTAATCCAACTTGGGCAACTTTTACTTGACCTGTTATTGGGTCTGTTTCTACTGAAGGACAGAATACTTTATCAAAAACCCATTCCGGTAGAACCTCATATGGTCCACATGCAATAAATCCGTAAAGAAAATTCCCTCTATAATTTGTCATTAAACTACGATCAGCAGTAAGTACAACACGTTTGCCAGACAATTACCCAACTTCTTTTTGGTATGTTATATATCATTTACGAGGTTGGTTAGCCCTTAATCTAATCTGAATCCTTTTTTCTAATTGCTCTGTTTGCAATATTTGCAGCAATTCCACCAGCTGCAATTCCATTATCGATATTCACTACTGATAATCCTAAAGAACAACTTTGAAGCATGGATGCAAGAGCTGCAATCCCTTTTTCTCCATATCCATACCCTACTGAAGTAGGAATTCCAATAATTGGAATATCTACCAACGTAGAAACTAGCGTAGCTAAGGCACCTTCCATTCCTGCAGCAACTATGATGCAATCTACATCTTCCTTTACCATTTCTTTTAATATTGGGAATACTCTTTGTATGCCTGCAATCCCTACATCATAACTTGTAATGCATTTACAATTCATTGCCTCACACATCAATCTTGATTCTTCTGCAACTCCTATATCTGACGTACCTGCAGTTATTATTCCAACTTTTCCACCATGAAATTTAATTGGTTTTTTAAATAATAGCAGTGATGATGAATTTTTACCTGTTTTAATTTTCACTTTTAACCCTTTTACAAAAGTCATAATTTTTGGATAATCCTTTTTCTTAATCCTTGATATGATCATTGAATTTGTTTTCTCTAGTGTTTTTTTTGCAATTTTTTTAATCTCATCTAGTTCCTTTGATTCTGCAAAAACTACTTCTGGAATCCCCCTTCGTTTTCTTCGGTTGATATCAATTTTAGCAATTCCTTCTATCTCTTCAATTGAATATAATGACAAAAGTTTTTTTGCATTATTAACTGAAATTTTTCCTGCTTTTAATGACTCTAAAATTTCATGTATTTCCAATGATGGATTTTCTACGTTAGTATAAAAAAATGCTTAGATCTCAATACCTGAAATAGCGCCTTTTACACTTTGAACTGCTTTATCAAACACTTGTTTTTCTTCATCATTTAGGTCCAACTCAATAATTTTTTCTACTCCTTTTTTACCAATTATTACTGGAACTCCAATTGTTACATCTGAATGTCCATATTCTCCATCAAGATATGTTGCAACTGGAATGACTTGCTTTCTATCTCTAACAACTGATTCTACAATTGCAGAAATTGCATTTCCTGGAGCATGAACCGTAGCACCTTTTAATTCAATTACTTTAGCTGCAACTTGTTTTGTATTGATCACTAATTCATCTAATTTTTCTTTTGGAAGAAATGATGATAATGGAATTCCTGATACTGATGAAAATCTTGGCAACGGTAACATATTTTCTCCATGTTCACCAATTACTAAAGCCCTGATAGAATCACGAGAATGTCCTGTTGCTTCATGAATAAATTGTCTAAATCTTGATAAATCTAGCATTCCTCCCATGCCGAATACTCTACTTCTATCAAATCCTGATACCTTGTAAGTAATGTAAGCCATTGGATCAAGAGGATTTGTAACTGGAATTATCATAGAATCATCTGCATATTTTTTCACATTTTCTACAACGCTTTTGACAATTGATGCGTTAATTTTCAAAAGATCCATTCTTGTCATACCTGGTTTCCTTCCAGAACCTGCTACCACCACTACCACGTTTGAGCCCTTCATATCTGCAAAATCGTTGGAACCTTTTACTTCTACATCAATTCCTTGTTCTGATAACATGTGGTTGATATCCATAGCCTCTCCTTGTGGAAGTCCTTCGGCTACATCTAACAATAATATTTGATCATCTAATCGTTTTAATGCTGAAAATAATGCAGCGTCTCCGCCCACTTTACCTGATCCAATAATAGTAATCATGAAAATCGGTGTTAATTTTGAATAATTAAATCTAATGAAATTCTCAAAATATTAGTCGAATTTATAAGCATTTTTGATAATTTTTAATCATGGTTATTGTAATTGATCCACAAATTGCTGGCATATCTGGGGATATGCTTCTTAGTTCATTGGTGGATTTGGGATCTGACAAAAATAAAATAATTGATGGAATTAAAAAATCTGAAAAATTCCTTCCAAATTCAACAATTAAAAAAATTGATTTTGAAAAAATACAAAAACATGGAATTCAAGCTTTACAATTAGTTCTAGAAATTGATGAAGATGTTCATGAAAGAAAAGGCTTAGAAATTAAAAATGCAATCATCAATGCTGCCAAGGAAATCAAACTCTCTGAACAAGCATCTTCATTTGCTGTATCTTGCATTAATTCTTTGATTTCATCAGAATCTAAAATTCATGGAATTCCTGCAGAATCTGTTCATTTCCATGAAGCATCAAGTATTGATACTTTAGTAGATGTTCTTGGAATTACTATTGCTTTAGATGATTTGGGACTATTTGATGAAAAAATTATTTGTTTACCTGTTGCAGTTGGAGGTGGCTCTATAACCTTTTCACATGGCACAATGTCCAATCCTGCAAGTGCAATTCTTGAGATTTTTAAAAATTCAAAATTAACAATTAAAGGAAATGATGCTAATGAAGAACTTACAACTCCTACTGGAGCCTGTATTTTAGTAAATTTAGCTCATGAATCTGCTCAATATTATCCTTCAATGAAAGTGGAGTCCATAGGATATGGAGCAGGTCAAAAAGATTTTGAAAATTTTTCTAATGTTTTGAAAATTGTCAGTGGGTCCGAAAATGGTTTTAAAATTGACTCCGTTAAGATTCTTGAAACGAATGTAGATGATGTTTCAGGAGAAATATTGGGAAATCTGATTGAGAAAATTATGGCAAAAGGTGCTAGAGATGTCTCTATTTATCATGGAATAACAAAGAAAGGAAGGCCTACAAATCTTGTTTCTGTAATTTGTACTACTGAAATTCTTGATGAAATAGTTGATACACTAGTATTGGAAACAGGAACCTTGGGGATTAGAATATCTGATTCTAATAGATTTATTGTTCCTAGATCCAATCATAATGTTTCTATAACTTTGAGTGGCAAATCTTTTCAGGTGAATTATAAAAAATCATCTTTCAAAGGAAAGACAGATTTTAAAATAGAATTTGATGACTTGAAGACTATTTCAAACGCTGTTGATAAATCAATCAAGGAAACAGAAGCATTTTTGAGAAAAGAAATTGAAAAATTGGAGGTTTCTAATGACCACTCTTGATAATCTTCTAAATTGGTTTGAGGGTAAAAATAAAATCATGGTTGCACTTTCTGGTGGTGTTGATAGTGCACTTGTTGCATATGCTGCATATCAAAAATTAGGTGATTCTGCTATTGCTGTAACTGCTGATTACAAAACACTATCTAAGGATGAACTAGAATCCTCCAAAAAAATTTGCTCTGAGATTGGTATTCAACAACTTTTTTTGGATTATAGTGAACTTGATAATGAAGATTTTACAAAAAATGATTCTACTCGTTGTTTTCATTGTAGAATGGAATTAGGAGATCATCTGATCAAATTGGCAAACGAACATGATGTGGAGATTATTGTTGATGGTACTAATATTGATGATTTAGGTGATTATAGGCCTGGAATTGAGGCATTAAAACAAAATGGAATTAGAAGCCCTCTTGTAGAAACGAATTTCTCAAAATTAAAAATTAGAGACACTGCCAAAATGATTGGATTATCTGTATTTGATAGGCCTTCAAATTCATGTTTGGCATCTAGAATTCCTTGGGGTCAGAGAGTAACTGCAGAAAAATTAATTCGAATAGAATTTAGTGAAACTATTGTTAAACAACTGACAAATGTAAAACAAGTACGAGTACGTGATATTGACGGTTCTGCAAAAATTGAAGTAGAAAAACAAATGATTCCTAGATTTAATGAAATCATCTTACAGCAAATTACTGAAAAATTAATGATGCTTGGATTTTCTTCTGTTGAAGTTGATTCAGAAGGATATAAACCGGGAAAAATTAATGTGATTGCAGATTGATTTATCTGGATAATGCTGCATCTACTCAAATTCATGAAGATGTTTTAGATGTAATGTTACCTTATCTTAAAGAACAGTATGGTAATGCCTCATCAATTCATAGATATGGTAGAATGGCTCACAAGGCCATTGAGAAAGCTAGAAAACAAATTGCATTTTTAATCAATGCAGAACCTTCTGAAATTTTGATTACTTCTGGAGGTACCGAATCAAACAATACTGTTTTGAGAGGAATCGTTGTTAACGATACATCTAACAAAATTATTACTTCCTCAATTGAACACGATGCTATTTTAGAACCTTGTAAAAAATTATCTCAAAATGGATTGGAAATTGAATATTTGCCAGTTGATAAATTTGGAATAATAAATTTATCTGAGCTGCAAAGTCGTGTATCTGAAAATACTTGCCTTGTTTCAATAATGTTCGGAAACAATGAGGTCGGGACTGTTCAAAAAATTTTTGAAATATCTCAAATTTGCCAGGAGAAAAAAATCCCTTTTCATACTGATGCTGTCCAAGCAATTGGCAAGATGCCTATTGATGTTAAAGAATTAGGCATAGATTTACTATCTATTTCTTCTCATAAACTTCATGGTCCGAAGGGTATTGGTGCATTATACATCAAAAATGGTATCAAAATTGATCCTGTAATTTTAGGTGGCGGTCAAGAGCATGGCTTGCGCTCTGGAACTGAAAACGTTGCAAATATTGTAGGCTTTGGTAAAGCATGTGAAATTGCTAAAAACAATTTATCTGAAAATATGGCATATGTTACAAAACTTCGAGATCTTTTAATTGAAAAAGTCTTGCATGAAATACCTGAAGTTACTTTGAATGGTGATCCTAAATCTAGATTGCCTAACAATGCTCATTTCACATTTCTTGGTGTAAACGGTGAGGATCTAATAATCAAACTTGATGAATATGGAATTGCTGCTTCTACAGGTTCTGCATGTTCTGTAAATACTCAGAGGGCTTCACATGTTTTACAAGCAATGGGATTTTCCCATGAACAAATCACTGGATCTTTGAGACTAACTCTGGGGATTTTTAATAATAAAAAAGAAATTGAACAGACAGTAGATTCACTAAAAAAAATTGTTAAAGAACTTAGATCAGTTTCACCATTTAAAGAAAAATATTCTTTTACATCTAAAAATTAAATTCTAATTCCTATTTTGTTTCGTGAAATTAATATGGTGCTCATTATTCCAATGATCAATACTGCCATAACAACAGTTCCAAATTCTGGAACCACATACGTTCCAATTATTTCTATATCTGAATCTCCTTGTTCAAAATTAATTGTTATCACTCTGGTATCTGATAGTACTACTGATTCTTCATACGCAACTTCAATTCCATCTATTAGTACAATGAATGTGTCATCTTTCCCATCTTGTTTTTCAGCACCTATGAATTCTCTTGGTAAGTCTAATGTGATTTTTCCTTCATCTGTAGCATCAATTTGAGCTATTAATGCAAAAATATCAGAATCTACTACTATGTTTTTTAGTGTACCTCCTTGAATGGTATACTCTACATCAAATGTTCCATGGTTTCCTGCATCCACTTCAAAATTCGTTGTTGTTGCAATTATTTCTGATTTTGGAGAATAATTGAATTCGGATTCTACCGAAGTTCCTCCCCCAACTTCATATGAAGCCTTTACCAAATACGTACCTGATTTTTTCCATAGAGGACCTTCTGCAAGTACTGTGTATGAATAACTTCCATCTTGCGCAACCGTAATTTGTGCAATTTCTACCATGTTTCCTTCTGTAAATAATTGTAATACGACATTTACTCCTTCTATGGGCACATTCACTTTTCCTGAAATTACAATTGTATCTCCTTCATCATAATGATTATCATCTGTTTGAACAGAAATTGGAGATTCTTGAGCAAAAACTGTTCCAGTGGAAATCATCAATAATAAAATAAAACCATAAAATATTCTTAAACCCACAAACTTTTCAATACTCGTTTGTATATTTCCTTTACTATTAAAAAATGAAAAAATGAAAAAAGTTGTGTGACTTTTAGTATCTTGGTATAATGCTTAGTCTTGATTTTGCAGATACTGCAATTATTGAGATAATTGCTACTGCTAGAATCATGGCTGCTATTGTACCAAACTCTGGAATCACAAAGGTACCGATTATTTCAATTGTTTCAGCGCCTGCTGGGAACATTACTGTTACTTTATTTGTAGCAATTTCAACATCATCCCATTCTTCTCCGTCAACTAGTACCATGAAGATACCGTCTTGGACTGTTTTTGATGGGGTTACTGTTAGTGTTCCGTCATCTTCAGCGTTGATGCTAATGACAATTGAATTATCATTAGTATTGAGAGTTGCACCAGTAATCATTCCACCTGAAATTGTAAATGGTATACATTGACCACTTGCAGTTATTTCATTAGCACCACATTGTTTGTTGTTGTTTGGTGTTGTGTAGATTGGTGTATATTCAACTCCACCAGTTAGTTCAACTTTTGCACTGTTACTTTTTTCAGTACTACCATAGTTTACTTTAATGGTGTAGGTACCGTCGTATTTCCACATAGCACCTGCTGTGTTTAGTGTTGTCTCAAAACTACCATCTTCTGCTACAACTAATTGATCAATTGTAACGATGGAGTTTAAGGGACTAACAACAGTTACTGTAACTGGAAATCCAGAAGCTACATTTGCTACTTGGCCTTCTACCATAATCATGTCACTGTGTCCATAATCTGTTTTGTCTGTCCAAACAGATACTGGGGTATCCTCAAGCAACATTTGTGCTGCTGCTGCTCTTGCATCCTCCATGGAGCATCCTACACATGCTGCTGGGAAATCTGAATGATCTTCCACATGTTCACCACTTTCGTGATGTTCAGCATATGCTGTTGACACGGTTAAAGTACCGACTGCAGTCAATAAGACTAGTAGCGCGAACGACGTACGGTTGTTCATCTTGTTGCGATTTGCACCTGTCTCTATTTATGTATATTTAAAAAGAGAAAAAAGTTGTGTGACTTTTAGTATCTTGGTATAATGCTTAGTCTTGATTTTGCAGATACTGCAATTATTGAGATAATTGCTACTGCTAGAATCATGGCTGCTATTGTACCAAATTCTGGTACTACAACTCCGTCTAAGATATCTACTTCAGTTGAAGCAGTATATTTTGGATCGTCAAATTGTCGTATCGTTACAGTGTAAAAACCATCTTGTTTCCATAATGATCCTCCTACTGCAATTTCGGCAGCAAATTCTCCATCAAGCATTGGTGATATTTGATCAATTGTTACTACATTTCCATTTGGTGCAGTTACAGTTAATGTAATATCTTGACTGACTCTATCTGTTTTTCCAGTTACTTCAAACATTGTGGAACCATTCTCGATGACAATAGCATCAAGCATAATTCCTGCATCTGTTGCAACATTGTTTTCATTTGGTGTGAAAATTCCTGTTTCTAAATTAGATTCAGTTACAGACGTTCTTTCAGTCATACCGTTTGCTACTTCAACAAGAACATTTAGTGTGTATAATGAGTTAGCACCTATTCCTTGCATTGCTTGAATATCGTAAAATCCATCCTCAGACCATGTTGGTCCAACTTTGAACACTTTTACAAATTCTCCATTCTCATCTGGTGATACTTGACCAAGATCTACCACGTTATTTCCACTTGGGGATGTTACAGTAAATGTAACATCTGTGATGTCTGAAATTGTTTTACCTGTGACAGTAATTGTATCTGATCCTTTATCAGCTGTTGCTGTAATGGACATTCCAAGAGTTTGAGCAAAAGCATCTTGTTGAATGAAAGCCGTTGAAATTAATGACAGTGCCATAAGGGCTATTGCCATTGATATCGTAGAACGTTTAGAATTCATCCTATTTTCACCCAGCATTATTGCTATTTATGTATATTTAAAAAGAGAAAAAAGATGAAATTTAGTATCTTGGTATAATACTAAGTTTTGATTTTGCAGATACTGCAATTATTGAGATAATTGCTACTGCTAGAATCATAGCTGCTATTGTACCAAATTCTGGGACTACAAATGTTCCAATTATTTCGATCTCTTCAGCCCCTACTGGGAATGCTATGGTGAGAATTCTATCTGTTGATGTTGTTGATTCATCAAAGTCTACTTCTTCTCCATCAATTAAGACGAAAAAGTCATCATCTTCGCCATTAATTGTTGCATCCAACACAGATCTAGGGATTGTGAGGGTCAATGAACCATCGCTTGCAGCATCGATTGAAATAATGAGTGAATTTGCATCCACATCAGGCATAATACTGAGTAGTTTTCCGCCTGTAATTTCATATCCAATCAAATCACTTGAACCTTGAACTGATACAGTTGTATCAGTAACCTCGGAAGGTTTCTCGGTTGGTGGAGTTACTGTAGTAGATCCACCAAAATCAAATGTTGTTTCTGCTGTTCGATTTTCATTTACATATTGAACTGTAACGGTGTATGTTCCTTCTTGTTTCATTGTTCCACCGGCAGTAATTTCAGTACTGAATTTTTTATCAGCACCAACTGCTACTTGTGCAATTGCTACAATACTTCCATTAGAAGATGTAACTATTACACTCACTGGAACACCATACAGATCTTTTACTTCGCCTGTTACTAGGATTGTATCACCTTCTGAATATGATGATTTGTCTGTAGTAACAACAACCGAACTTTGTATTTGCCCAAATGCTGGTGCCATACCAATACTTGCAAATAATATTGCAGATAAGGCAAACACCGCTAGATGAGATTTCATTATTTTTACGCCTAAATTTATACTATTTAAGGTTGTGAAAAATTATGTTGACAAAATAGAAAAAAGACAGTTTTTCATCGACATTCAAATTACATATATATTAACCCGAGCGTGAATTTTTGACAGTTTGTGTGTTTTCATTAGTGTTACATTTAATGTTCGATATGGGGGTATTCTAAATGGCGACTAAGAAAAATCAAGTCCTAGTACCTGATCACGTTTATGTTCCAAAGCATGAAATTATTCCTAAACAAGAAGCTGAAGAAGTTTTAAAAAAATACAATTGTAAACCAACTGAATTACCATTAATCTTTGTAAATGATCCTGCAATTTTGGGACTTGGTGTAAAACCTGGTGATATGATTAAAATCACAAGAAAAAGTCCAACTGCTGGCGAAAGTCTCTATTATCGATATGTGGTGGAAATCTAAATGGTAGATTCTTCAACTAAACGATGGCCAGTAATTCAAGATATTCTAAAACGTGAAGGTATTGCACGTCAACATCTAAACTCATTTGATGAATTTTTAGAACGAGGACTTCAAAGTATCATTAATGAAGTTGGACAGATTGATATTGAAAATGCTGAATATCCTTACAAGATTCAACTAGGTAAAGTAAAACTTCAACAACCAAGAATGATGGAACTTGATGGTTCTATCACTCATATCACACC
Source organism: Candidatus Nitrosopumilus sp. (assembly GCA_965205425.1). Lineage (GTDB taxonomy): Archaea > Thermoproteota > Nitrososphaeria > Nitrososphaerales > Nitrosopumilaceae > Nitrosopumilus. The sequence continues at coordinate 375,961 of CBDBGZ010000009.1, read as the reverse complement.
AGCTGAAGCAAGATTGAGAAATGTTTCTTATTCTGCACCAGTAATGATGGAAGCCAGTGTTGTCGAAGATGGAAAAATTTTAGAATCTAGATTTGTACATATTGGAGATGTACCAGTTATGGCAAAATCAAATGCATGTATTTTACATAATTTCTCTTCTCAAAAATTAGTTGAACATGGAGAAGATCCACAAGATCCTGGTGGTTACTTTATCATCAATGGTTCAGAACGTGTAATTGTTGGATTAGAAGATCTTTCTTACAACAAAATAATTGTTGATAGAGAAACTGTTGGTGGTAATATTGTTTTCAAAGCTAAAGTATATTCTTCAATTGTTGGCTATCGTGCAAAATTGGAACTTGTTATGAAAAATGATGGTTTGATTGTAGCTAGAATTCCTGGTTCTCCTGTAGATATCCCTGTTGTTACATTAATGAGAGCACTCGGATTGGAATCTGATAGAGAAATCGCATCTGTAGTTTCATTAGTTGATGATATCCAAGATGAATTAGAAGGCTCTTTTGAAAAAGCAGGTGATGTTCCAACATCAAAAGACGCTATTGTCTATATCAGTAAAAGAATTGCACCTGGAATGTTAGAGGAATTCCAAATTAAACGCGCTGAAACTTTACTTGATTGGGGCCTATTACCTCATTTAGGAAAACATCCAGAAAATAGAAAAGAAAAAGCACAATTCTTAGGTGAAGCAGCTTGTAAATTATTAGAACTAAAACTTGGTTGGATTACTCCTGATGATAAAGATCATTATGGAAACAAAGTAATCAAATTTGCAGGACAAATGTTGGCAGATTTGTTCAGAACTGCATTTAGAAATTTGGTTAGAGATATGAAATATCAATTAGAACGTTCAGGCCAAAAACGTGGAATTAATGCAGTTGCTGCAGCAATTCGTCCTGGAATTATTACTGATAAATTAAACAATGCAATTGCAACCGGAAACTGGGGACGAGGTAGAGTGGGTGTTACTCAATTACTTGATAGAACAAATTACCTCTCAACAATCAGCCATCTTAGAAGAATTCAATCCCCATTAAGTAGAACTCAACCAAACTTTGAGGCAAGAGATTTGCACGCCACTCACTTTGGAAGAATATGTCCTAGTGAAACCCCAGAAGGTTCTAACTGTGGTTTAGTCAAAAACTTGGCTCTATCTGGAATTATTTCAGTAAATGTACCATCTGAAGAAATTGTAGAAAAACTCTATGATCTTGGAACAGTTCATTTCTTTGATGCAAAAGAAGATTTGAAAAAAGATGGAACTAGAATATTTGTTGATGGAAGATTAATTGGATATTACAAAGCTGGAGGAGAGTTAGCACTATCCCTTAGAGAACTTAGAAGAAATTCAAAGATTCATCCTCATGTTGGAGTGTCATTCCATAAATCTGAGATTGAAGGTTCAACTAGAAGATTGTATGTTAATTGTAATGCCGGTAGAGTACTACGTCCATTAATTATTATCAAAGATAACAAACCATTGTTAACTACAGAATTACTAGATAAAATTTCAAAGAAATTACTTTCTTGGACTGATCTTTTGAGAATGGGTATCTTAGAAATGATTGATGCCAATGAAGAAGAAAACTGTTATGTTACTTTGGATGAAAAAGATGCAAAGAAACATACTCACTTGGAAGTTTTCCCACCATCAATTTTAGGTGCAGGAGCTTCAATCATTCCATATCCTGAACATAATCAATCTCCAAGAAATACATACGAATCTGCAATGGCAAAACAAAGTTTAGGATTTTCTACTCCTATGATGAATACCAGTACATATGTTAGACAACACTTTATGCTATATCCACAAGTTCCAATTGTTAATACAAAAGCAATGAAGCTTTTAGGATTAGAAGATAGACCTGCTGGTCAGAATTGTGTTGTTGCAGTATTACCATTTGACGGTTACAATATTGAAGATGCAATAGTTCTAAGTAAAGCATCTGTTGATAGAGGATTAGGTAGAACTTTCTTCTTTAGAATTTATGATGCTGAAGCAAAACAATATCCTGGTGGAATGCGTGATAGCTTTGAAATTCCAAACGCTGAAGATAATATTAGAGGTTACAAAGGTGAACGAGCATACAGATTACTTGAAGATGATGGAGTAGTTGCATCTGAAGCTCCAGTTAAAGGTGGAGATATTTTAATTGGAAAAACTAGTCCTCCAAGATTTATGGAAGAGTATAGAGAGTTCGAATCTTCTGGTCCATACAGACGAGATACATCAATTGGTGTAAGACCTTCTGAAACTGGAGTTATTGATACTGTAGTTATGACTCAATCAAATGAAGGGGGAAAAATGTATAAAATTAGAGCCAGAGATATGAGAATTCCTGAAATTGGAGATAAATTTGCATCCAGACACGGACAAAAAGGTGTACTTGGAATTTTAGCTAAAGCAGAAGATTTACCATATACTGCAAGTGGAATGTCTCCTGATGTTTTGATTAATCCGCATGCATTCCCTTCAAGAATGACAGTTGGAATGATGATGGAATCTGTTTGTGGTAAAGCAGCTGCATTACGAGGAAAAAGATTTGATGGTTCAGCATTTGTCGGTGAAAAAATGCCTGAAGTTAAAGAAGTAATGGATGCACATGGTTTTGAATATTCTGGTAAAGAAATAATGTATGATGGAAGAACTGGTAAATCATTCCCAGTGGAAGTTTTCATTGGAGTTGTATATTATCAAAAACTTCATCATATGGTTGCAGACAAAATCCATGCAAGGGCTCGTGGACAAGTTCAGATGTTAACTAAACAACCAACTGAAGGAAGAGCAAGAGGTGGTGGATTAAGATTTGGTGAGATGGAAAGAGATTGTTTGATTGCATATGGTGCTTCTATGATTCTTAAAGATAGATTGTTAGACGAGTCTGACAAATCTGATATTTTTGTATGTGAGAGGTGTGGATTAGTAGCATATCATGATGTTAAACAAAGAAAATACGTTTGCAGAGTTTGTGGTGATAAAGCCAAAGTATCTTCTGTATCTGTAGCTTATGCATTCAAACTACTCTTACAAGAAATGCAGAGCCTTAACGTTGCACCAAGATTGTTAATCAAGGAGAAAATCTAGAGATGTCTGTTCAAGCAATTAAAGCAATTGATGGAATTCGTTTCTCAGTATGGTCTCCGACTGAAATTAGAAAATATTCTGTAGCAGAAATCACTGCCCCTGAAACATATGATGAAGATGGAATGCCAGTTCAAGGAGGTCTTATGGATGGAAGATTGGGAACACTAGAGCCTGGACAAAAATGTCTTACATGTGGAAATACTGCCGCTAGATGTCCTGGCCACTTTGGACACATTGAACTTGCAGAACCGATTTTACACATTGCCTTTATTGATAACATTTACAAATTATTACAATCAACATGTCGTTCTTGTGCAAGACTCAAAGTACCTCAAGAAGATCTAAATGCATTTCAAAAAATTAAAGATAAACATGCTGCTTACACCGTAGTTTCACAAAAACGTATTCCAGAACAAATTATTGAAAAAGCCAAAAAAGCAAAAGAATGTCCACACTGTGGAAAAACACAATACGAATTAGTCTTTACCAAACCAACTATCTTTGTAGAGAAAACTGAAATTGGTGAACATAGATTACTACCAATTACAATTAGAGAAAGATTTTCACAAATACTTGATGAAGATTTAGAATTATTATCATATGATCCGATAACTGCAAGACCAGAATGGTTTATTCTACAAGCATTACCTGTTCCACCAGTAACTGTAAGACCTTCTATTATTCTTGAAACTGGAATTAGATCTGAAGATGATTTGACACACAAAATGGTAGATATTATTAGAGTTAATCAAAGACTAAAAGAAAGTAAGGAAGCAGGTACTCCACCACTTATTGTTCAAGATTTAGTTGACTTGTTACAATATCACTCTACAACATATTTTGATAATGAAGTTTCTGGAATTCCACAAGCTCACCATCGTTCTGGACGTCCTCTCAAAACCTTAACTCAAAGATTGAAAGGGAAAGAAGGTAGATTTAGAGGATCATTATCTGGGAAGAGAGTTGACTTTTCAAGTAGAACTGTAATCTCACCAGATCCTAACTTGGATTTATCCGAAGTTGGCGTTCCTGAACAAGTCGCTATGAAACTAACTATTCCTGAAATTGTTACAGAATGGAATATTGAGAGAATGAGAAAACTTGTAATTAATGGACCTGAACAATTCCCAGGCGTAAACTATATCGTTAGACCCGATGGTGTAAAGATTAGATTAGATTTCGTAGAAGACCGTTCTACAATTGCTGAAACTCTTGAAATTGGATACTTGATTGAAAGACATCTTGCAGATGGTGATATTGTCATGTTTAACAGACAACCATCACTCCACCAAATGTCTATCATGGCTCACTATGTGAGAGTACTTCCAGGTAAAACTTTCAGATTGCATCCATCTGTATGTCCACCATACAACGCAGACTTTGATGGTGATGAAATGAATCTTCACGTTCCTCAAAGTGAGGAAGCCCGAGCAGAAGCAATTCTTTTGATGAGAGTTCAAGATCAATTAATCTCTCCAAGATATGGTGGTCCAATTATTGGAGCATTAAGAGACTTTGTAACTGGTGCATATCTTCTAACTAAAGATGACACTACACTATCTGTACAAGAATTTTCAAACTATGCAATGCTTGGAGGATACACTGATGCCCTCCCAAAACCTGGAACTAAAACAAAAGATGGATCTGCATATACTGGAAAACAATTATTCTCATTATTCCTTCCAAATGATTTCAATTACGTACTTACATCAAAATGGTCAAAGGGAACAAAAGGTCCAGAAAAAGATGTTGTAATTAAAAACGGTGAACTAATCAGCGGTGTAATTGACAAAACATCAATTGGTGCTGAAGAACCTGAAAGTATCTTACACAGAATTACCAAAGACTATGGAAATGCAGCTGGTAAAACTTTCTTAAACTCTATTCTAATTATGGTAAAACAATTCATCACTCACTATGGTTTCAGTTATGGATATGGTGATCTTGAAGTTCCAGAGAAGAACGTAGAGAAAATTCTAGGTGATATTCAAGAAACTTATGATGTTGTTGCTGATTTAACTGATCAATACAAGAAGGGAACTCTCAAACTAACTAGAGGTATGAAGGCTGAAGAAGCTTTGGAGGCCTATATTGTTAACGAATTAGGTAAAGCCAGAGTGAAAGCAGGTGATACTGCAAATGACTCTCTAGATGATAGTAATGCTGGAAAAATTATGGCTACTACTGGTGCTAGAGGTTCAGCACTTAACGTAGGTCAGATGGCAGGTGCATTAGGGCAACAATCAAGAAGAGGAAATAGAATGAATGATGGTTACAGTAATCGTGCATTAACACATTATCAAGAACATGACAGTAATCCTGATGCACATGGATTTGTAAAATCAAATTACAGAACTGGTCTTACAGCTTTAGAATTCTTTTTCCACGCAATGGGAGGTCGTGAAGGACTTGTAGATACTGCAGTTAGAACACAACAGAGTGGTTACATGCAGCGTAGATTGATTAACGCTTTAGAACACATTAGATTAGAATATGATGGAACAGTAAGAGATCCTCACGGACATATTGTTCAATTCCTTTATGGTGAAGATGGAATTGATGTACAAAAAAGTGATCATGGTGAAGCATTTAACGCAAGTAGATTGGCTGAATCCCAAACCATCATTGACTCTGGAAAGAAAGCAACTAAAGATGAAATTGACACACTTGCTAAAAAATATACAAAGACATTCAATCCAAGATTAACTGAACTCGTAACTGAAGCTTTACAAAAATCCAACTTGAGTAAATCTGGTGTTGAAGCAGTATGTAAGAAAGGACTTTCACTTTATAACAAAGCCCAAGTAGAACCTGGTCAAGCAGTAGGAATTGTTACTGCACAATCAATCGGGGAACCCGGAACTCAGATGACTTTGAGAACATTCCACTTTGCAGGAATTAAAGAAAGAAACGTTACCTTGGGTCTTCCAAGATTAATTGAACTAGTAGATGCTAGAAAGAAACCTGTAACCCCAACTATGGATATTTACCTTGATGAAGAATCAAAGAAATCTCGAGAAAAAGCAATCGAAGTTGCACGAAATGTATTGCAAACTAAGGTAAGTGCACTAATTGCAGATACTGAAACCGACTATTCTACAAATATCAAACTAATCATGAGTACTAACAGACTAAAAGAAAGAGGATGCTCTATTGCAGAAGTAGAAGCAGCACTTTCATCAAATAAAAAATTCAAGATGGAAATTGTAGGCGAATTGATTACCTTGAATTTGGTAGATGAAGCTGATACAGCAACTGCAATTGCAATTAGAAATAAAGTTCTCAATACTACTGTTAAAGGAGTTCCAGATGTTGAACGAGTTACATTGGTTCAAAAAGATGATGAATGGGTTATACAAACAACTGGTTCTAATGTTGCAAAGGTCCTTGAAGTTAAAGGCATTGACAAAAAGAATGTCCGAACAAACAATGTATTTGAAATTGCAGGAACTTTGGGTATTGAGGCTGCAAGAAATTCATTAATTGATGAACTTAATCATACTTTGGGTGATCAAGGATTGGAAGTTGATAATAGATACATCATGTTAGTATCTGATTTGATGTGTTCTAGAGGTTACATGCAACAAATTGGTAGACATGGAATTGCTGGTACTAAAGACAGTGTTCTTGCTAGAGCAGCATTCGAAATTACGGTCCCAACAATTGCACATGCAGCACTTGGTGGTGAAATTGAACAACTCAAAGGTATTACAGAAAATGTAATTGTTGGTAGTAACATTCCAATTGGAAGTGGTACTGTTGACTTATACATGCAAGTAAGCAAGAAAAAATAGAATTTAGTGATAATTATGGCCGATGAAATTTCTACATTAATGAGTAACAGTAAAGACAAAGTTGTCTTACTTCGATTAAGAAATACCAAAACTGTTCAAGGTGTACTCAAAGATTTTGATATTCATATGAACTTGACACTAGATAATGCAGAAGATGTATCTGAAGAAAAACATGAGAAACTTGGAAAAATCTTACTTAGAGGCGATAACATCCTTGCAGTTTCTTTACCTGACGAAGAATCTTAGATATTCTTTCATCAAACATTAAATTCAATATACAGTAATTTTTAATATGTTATTTTTTGTGCTCCTACCTTTGATTTTATTTCCTGCATTTGGAGAATCTATACCTGATTATGACAATCCTTACTCTCCAATTTTTACTGACAAACCAATCTATACATGGACTGATAAAATAAAAATTACTATTATTTCACCTAGTTGGAATTCTGGTAATCATCTTATTGATACAATTGGAGAAACTACAGATCATCCAATCAAAATTGCAACATCTGAACATTCACTTGAACCATATCGCTTTACTGAAACAGATGTAAACTCAGGAATTTTTACTGCCGAAGTGATTCTTACAGGTTTTCCTCATGATGTTGATGGAGATGGAGATGTAGATACAACTCCTAGAACTATTGGTAGTGGTCCTACTAGTGGGTTTTTGGAAGTTGATAGAGACTCTGCAATAACTATTTCATTTGAATTTGCAGATGGAGTTGTTTTGGTTGAATCCGTTCCAATAAGTTGGAATACTGGAACAATCAATTTTTCTGAAGATCTTTTCTATTTGGAAAACCCTGCAATGATTCGCGTAGTTGATTTAGATAGGAATTTGAATCCTGAAGCCCTAGACAATCTTAAACTACAGGTTTTTTCAGATTCTGATGCTGCAGGGATTGAAGTTAATGCAGTAGAAACCTCTGAAAGTTCAGGTTCTTTTATTGCAACAATTTCATTATCTCAAAATTCCCCCTCAAGTGGAAATAGGCTTTATTCTGTACCTGGAGATGAAATATTTGCAAAATATGATGATTATACTTTACCAAAACCATATTCAAAATCTGATAATTTAGAAATCAATGCTTTTGCTAGAGTTGATTCTTCTATTCCTACAATTGAGCGAATTACAAATTCCCCAATTTCATTTTCAGATGGTTTAGGTAATTCATTAGAATCTTTTCTCCCCCTTAATCCAATTCAATTAGTTGGTACCATTCAAAATGAACATGATTTTAATCAAAAATTTGTTTACCTTTTCCAAGTAAAAAATTCTGATAATTTTATTGAATCCTTATCATGGATTCAAAGTGAAATTTCATCAAAACAAATTCTAGATGTTTCTCAATCTTGGATTCCAAATGAATCTGGAACATATCAAATTGAAACTTTTGTTTGGAATTCATTAAATGATCCCACAGTTCTATCTCCAATAATGTCCACTATGATTACTGTAGATTGAAAAGAATAATTTCTACGTGATTATTAAATAGAAAATTACGTTGTTACACGTGTGTTAGGATATGTTTTAGGACTTACCTTAGTGTTAACCGCACTATCACCTCTGATTTTTACAGATGCATATGCTGATTCATTTAATGTAAATTTTAACAAGCAATTCTATGATCTTGGTGATGCTCTAATTGTTTCGGGTGAAATTCTAGATGGCACTATGCCCATAATTGCTATGAGTATCTATGATCCTGATGGTAAAATTCTATCTGCAAATAATTTAGAAATCATGACTGAAAACACTTTCAGCAAAACCATATCTCTTGATTCTCCTTCTTATGAAAAAACTGGTGAATATTTGGTAAAACTTGACTATGGTCAAGAATCTGAAAATCATTACTTTGTAATTTTAGGTGAAATCATTGAATCTGAAATTTTTATTGATGAAACTGTAGTACCTGAGATAATCCTCCTCTATACTGAAAAAAAACAATACACTGACAAAGATGTGATTGAAATCACTGGTCTGGTTTCAACAATGGATTTCCCTACTGTTCTAATTGGAATTTATGATCCTTTTGGAATGCCTGCTGGATTTTATTTTGGTTCAATTAATTCAAACTTGGAATTTAGTACAAGCTTTCTTGTAAAAGATGGTGTAAATTTTAGAGTTGATGGAACCTATTCTGTTAAAGCACATTATGCAGAATCTGAAGTGACATCTTTTTTTGAATATCATAAAGTTCTGCAAATAATTGATGAAGAAGATTTTCCTAAAGATAATACAAATGAATCTTTAATTGAAGATGAAAAAACAAATGAACCAAATGTTGATATAACTTCTGAGAATGATATCACACCTTCATCTGAACAACAAAATGATAATTCACAAAATGATACTAATCTAATTGATGATTCATCTATAATTAGTACCGAAAAAACTGAATCAAACAAAAATGTGGTTGTAAAAAATATAGTTGATGATGATTCTGCCAAAAAAACAAATATTTTAGAAAATAAAAAAACTGATTCCATAAAAGAAAAACCCATAATTCAAAATAAAAATAAAAAAGAAAATAATCTAACTGTAGAAGATATAGAATTAGGAATGATACTAAATCAAATTAAATTAGAGTGTGATTCAAGTACTTACACTGATACAATTTTTTATTATGATGGCATGGGACCTGCATTATACAGATTATGTAATTTTGAAAGTTCACTGAATTTTTTTAATGAATCATTGACCAACAATCCAAATGATTTGGAAATTCTTGTAAACAAGGGTTCGACTTTGGGAAAATTAGGCTATTTCACTGAGGCAATAGCATACTATGATCATGCAATCGCCATTAATCCTGACTTTTTTCCTGCCAAAAACAATAAAGCAAATGCACTTGCAAATCTAGGAAATTTCAATGATGCAGTTTTTTTGTATGATGAAATATTGGAGCAGAATCCAAATTATTTAACAGCTAGAAAAAACCTGGAAATTATATTATCATCAAATTTTGATTTACAAGATAACTCTTCAAAAACAAATGCTGAAAATATTTCTTATACTCAACCCCCATTAACTGAAAAAACTAATCCTGAAAATTCTAAAAATCAAAAATCAAGTAACTTTTTTGATGAAGTCGGAATTGTATTTTCTACTTTTGGTTCACTATTTGGTTTCCTAAACTAATTTTTTTATATCTAACGCTTAATTTTTCAATAAACCTATAAGGCCCTGTCAAGACGATCGTCTTAAGGAAAACACATGAGTAAGATACTTGAAAAATCATTAAGAGATGCCCGTAAAGAAGACAAGTTAACGATGGGTGCTAAACAAGTTTTAAACTCTATTAAAAATTCCAAGCTAATTGTATTGTCTCAATCAATTAAAAAAGAAATGATTGAGCAAATTGAATCCGACGCAAAAAAAGAAAAAATACCTTTAGTCAACTTTCAAGGAACATCAGTCGCATTAGGTAAACTATGTGGCTTACAATTTAGAATTTCAACAATCTCATTCACATCAATAGATGAAGCAAGCATCAAATCAATTTTAAAAGATACACAAGCTGAGGAAAAAAAATGATTAACTGTATTTCCTTTAATGTAAGTTTAAATGAGACATTTTTTGTTCGGAGATAAATAGGAATTATAATGGCACAATCAATTAAACTCACAACTGATCAAATGCGAATGATGTCACTTTTCCAAAATGTTACTGGTGCAACAGCACGTGATTGTGTCGAGGATGAAAAACAAGATAGAGTAATTTTTGTAGTTAATACTGGTAAAATGGGACTTGCAATTGGTAAAGGTGGAATACATATCAAATCATTACAAAATATTGTAAAGAGAAATATTGAATTGGTTGAATTTGATGAAGATCCAGCAAAATTCTTGTCTAATTTGCTTAATTCAAAACTAATCTCTGAAGTAAAAATAAATAAACGAGCCGATGGGTCAAAACAGGCAATTGTAATGGTAGACCCAAGAAAGAAAGGAATTGTAGTTGGAAGAGAAGGTAGAAATGCAGAGAAAGCAAGACTACTTGCAAAACGATATTTTGATATTAGCAGTGTATTGATTAACAGTCCTGAAAGGGCAACAATGGAGATGTAATAGATGAGAAAATCACCACTTGGATTATTTGCTGGCAGAGTTCTTACAAAGAAAAAACTGAAACAAAGATGGGCAATTTCTACTTACAAAAGAAGAAAATTAGGTATTGATAAAAAATCAGATCCTCTTGGAGGCGCACCACAAGGACGTGGTATTGTTTTAGAAAAAGTTGGTATTGCAGCAAAACAACCAAACTCTGCAATTAGAAAATGTGTTAGAGTTCAATTAATTAGAAATGGTAAATCTGTAACAGCCTTTTTGCCAAGAGACGGTGCAATGAATTTCATTGATGAACACGATGAAGTTACAATTGAAGGAATGGGTGCAACACAAGGTGGTGCAATGGGAGATATTCCTGGAGTTAGATTCAAAGTTTCTAAAGTAAATGGTACATCACTTCACGAACTAGTAATTGGAAAGAAGGAGAAACCAAGGAGATAGAGAAATGGCACAAACTAAAAACTTGCTATTATTTAGAAAATGGGATTTATCTAACATTGAAGTCGTTGATCCTGGATTAAAGACTGCTATTTCTTTGAGAAAACAAATTTTACCTTATACTTTTGGTCGTTCTGCATTAAAGAGATTCAACAAAGCTGAAGTCAACATTGTTGAGAGATTAATTAACAAATCAATGCACTTTGGAAAAAAATATGCAAAAAATACTGGTAGAATGACTGGTAAAAAAACTAAATTAATCAACACTGTAAAAACTGCCTTTGAGATTATTGAATTAAAAACAGGACAACACCCTGTTCAAGTTTTAGTTAAAGCAATTGAATTTTCTGCTCCAACAGAAGATACTACTAGAATTGTTTATGGTGGTACTACATACCATGTATCAGTAGATGTTGCTCCAATCAGAAGAGTCGATATGGCTTTGAAATTTATTGCTGATTCAGTTAAAGAAGCAACATTTTCTAATCCTAAACCCATCGAAGAACATTTGGCTGAACAACTAATTCTTGCAGCAAATAATGACTCTAATTCTCCATCTGTAAAGAAACGACACGAATTAGAGCGTATTGCACAAGCATCAAGATAGTAATTTTATTTTAGAAATTTTTTAGGTAGCCCGAGGCAGATTCGAACTGCCGTCCCCGCCTATCCACTCTTGAGATCCAGAGGGCAGAATCCTTGACCACTAGACTATCGGGCTACTAGAAGAATTTTTGATGTTTTAGAATATATTCATTTGTTGTACCGTTTGTATGAATATCAACAAAAATAATGAAAAGTGTTTTTCAAAAAATATGAACTAAAAGTTAGAATATGTCATTATTTTATTCATTAATCATACTTCTAAGATAATCTATTTGTAACTCATATAGATCCGGAGTAAAACAATTCATGTTTTAGATGAGAAACATGGAAGTACTATCTGTATTTTGTGGTTCAATAATTGTTGAATTAAATTTTAGGTGATTATCAATTATTTACCCCCAACATATAATCAAGCAATAATGAGAAAGTATCTTCCATCTCTGTTATTATATCTCCATTCCATCTCTTTGATGTACAACAAGAATTTATCTGGACTTACACCATGATGCTTTGCCATGTTCTCTTTTGCAAAACTCCAAAACCCTTCAATCCCATTGATGTACACGTCACCTTTGCCAAACATCTTGCTGTGGTCTATTGAGAGATGTTTGTAGCCGTTGAAAACTAGCGAATCATATCCTCTCCTCTTGTCCGTATATACAATACTTCCTTTCTTTACTTTCTTGATTGTTCCTGCAAGCAATGTCTTTGCCTTGACATTGTTTACAATCTCAACGTGAACTTTTCCCTTTCTTTCCAGTATGCCAAATACGATGGTCTTGTTCTTGGCACCTCTGCCACGATTTCCCTTTCTTTTTCCTCCAAAATAGTCGCCTCGTCAGCCTCAATTTTCCCTTTTAGTTTCTTGTCTGATTCTGCCAGGTGATACAGTATTGAATATCTGATGCAATCAAAAGCATTTAGTGCAAGTTGGATAACTGACATCTGCTTCTCTAGCTGCACGTTTTGCACTAATCCCAATATCAAATAATTTGACTAGGGCCAACCATTTTGTAAAATTAATGTTGATGATATCAAACCATGTTCCAGCAAACGGTCTATAATCTGTCTTGCAATCTTTGCATCTTAGTTTCCCTCTTGAAATAATATAGTAATTCTCAGAGTTACATGATGAACAATGAATTGTGTTTTTCTTTTTGAATTGGTTGCAGAGAAATTCCAATGCAGTTGATTTGTTGTGAATTATTTTAGATAACTCAATTATGTTGATTGTTTTTTCCAATAATTACTCAAAAATAGTTGGTGGTAATAGGTTTACAATCACCAAATTTTAAATAATAACGAAAAAATCATCTAGTCTAATGATTAACAATCAAACAATCGCAACTGTAAATGATTTACATGTCATGACTGAGATTTTACAAAATGCATCAAACTATTCCATAGGAATAACCATAATTGCATCTATTGCTGTAGGGTTAAGCATTGGTTTAATTTTTTACAGTATTACAAATAAGGATCGTTTGAATCGACAAAAAGAACAACAAGAGACAATACAGTAACACCGAAAACATGTTAAGGAATTCATTCTTTCTAGATTAAATCGAATACAAAATGCGCTTGATTTACAACAACAGAATTTGGATGCAATCGATGCAGGAAAAGCCCTCCGGGTGTTATAAAAGAAGGGTTGAATGTTGCTATAGTTAAGGCATTAAATATTTGAATAATTTCACAACTCGAACGTCTCCATTATCTAATCTCTTCTGCATGTGTTTTCTCATCTCAGTTCCATTTACAAAGAATGTATTGGCATTACCATTTTTCTCTTCTCTCCACTGTACCTCAATTGGATTGAGTTCTGGGGTGTATGCAGGAAAATATCTTATGATTACATTTCTTTTTGATACCTTGAGAAATTCTTTTACTCTAACACTTTTGTGGTATGATGCATTGTCTGCAAATAATAACAGTTTCTTGCCAAATTGTTTCTGCAAGGATTTTAAGAAATCAAGAAATGAGTCTGTGTTTGATTTATCATAGAACCTACAAAAAAATACGCCGTCATCCCCCAATGCACCAAATGATTGAAATTTTTCTCGAGTGTAATTAATTGGTGTGGTAATGTTATTGCCTGCAAGATACCATCCGCGCTTTATGTTAGGTGCTATCTTGTTTGTTGACTCATCCAGACATAGTGTGATATGTCCCAATTTGGAATATTTTTTGATACTCCTTTTTGCGTTTTTTTAAAACGGGTTTGTTCCTCTTTTGAGGCTGATTTGTGATGTGTGGGACGTGGTTTTTTTGATGAGAATCCAATTCTGTGCAGCAATTCACGCATTCCTCTTGCAGAGTATAGGGTGTTGTATTTTTTATTCACATGTGTAATTACCATTCTTGTACTCCACATGAATTGGTTAAATCCAAACTTTTCTGGACCTGAAATTAGATCATTTCTTAATGATACTAGCTGTTTTTCATTTAGAAAACATCTAGAACCAGAATATTTCTTGCGGTGTGATGCAGATATTCCCTCTTCATCCATTCGATTTAGCCAGTAGGACAGAGTTGATGGTATGACATCCAGACTTGCACATATCACAGAATACGGAATATTTTGTTTTCTTAGTATTGCAGCCTTTAATCTTATCTTTGCTTTTGCATTTTTTTCATTCTTGCATACTTTTCTTAAAAAATTAATGCTTGTACCTTTCATGAATTGATTTCCAGAGGAAACCTTGGATTGTCTTGTACTCTTTGACATGGTTTCATGAATTGATTCTACGATCTAGATCTTTTGAGTTAAAATACTTGACAGTTTATTCAAAATTTATATGCCTAAACTATATATGGCGAGATGTATTACAAACAAATTATGCTGATATGCGCTTTGTATTTTTATCTAATTTAATGGAGATGCCTTTAGATGCAACTATAGATGAATTAGATTCATTATCCAGTAGATGGGAAAGTACATCAAATTACACATTCTAGGAAATAATTATTTTTGTTATTTCTAAAGTAATGAATAATTATCTTTACAAAGAAATATTTGAGAATTTCAATTGATATTATTGGTTTGTGATTTTGTACATTAGTTTCTTCTGAGATAATCAAATTAGCAATTATCCATGCATTGTACAAAATCAATGAATAGTAAAAATACAACAATCTTATGGATTGGTTTGAACTGGTGGTTTTTGGTCTGAACCTTCCCACACATGCATAGCCTGTTTCAATCCCCCAACGTTTCTTGTAATCAGTTGGAATGTCCTGTATATTTTCAGATATTTCTTTTGGTGAAACGTTTGTTGCAAACACAACATACTGATCAATAATATCTGATTTTTTTCTTGCATTTTTGTTTGGTAGAATAACTAGATTAAATGATTCTACATGTCCTGATGATGATTTTATTGTGTATGGCGAGATTGACTTTCTATCTCCATTAACGTATTGTAAAATGGCATCTTTGATTCGAGAATTCTTTTTTGCAGGCATTAGAAATTTTAAATTCCTTTGTTTTATTTCTGAAATTGTTCCAGCTGTGAAAAACTCCCTATCCACTAGCAATAGTTTAATCTTGATTCCATTATTGATGCCATCAGAGAGTAATTTACGCACAAAATCGGCATTTGATATGTTGTCATACAAAGGATAACAACCTAATTGAGCCCTGATTCTTTTTTCAACGCACTGCATGGTGCAGTAACTCTCAAAATGAGTAGTACTGTTTTTAGATTTTGATTTTATTAAAGAATGGTTTGGCAATTTGTCATATCTTGGGATTAGATGTTTGTCAATTGCCACAGTAACTGGTTGCTCCAATACTCCCAATTCTTGTAATTTTGATATGGTACTATCCAGTGAACGATGTAATTGAATTTGCATTGTTTTTTGTGATATTTTTGATATAATTTTTCTCAACCATGAAACCCGTTGGAGAAGCATTATCTGATTCCATTGCCAGTCTCTTTAATCCAGATTCAGAATATGAATTTCCCAAACACAATGACATGATAGAATTGTGTGCATCTGCATTGTGGAACCGTGAGTTATTTTTATCAGAACACGGAAACAATAAGATATTGTACATTATTTTAGCGACAATATCAAATGCTTTTGATAGTACTACACCTTGGTGTGTCATGGTATCAAATGAAGTACAATGCATATTTGATGGAGTGACATACTTCCATCAAGCTTTTTCTATCTGAATAATTTGAGAAAATGATCGTTATTTTTTGATCCGAATTGAGCACTTTCCTATCTACTGATTATTAGATACAAATCCACTAAAGGAAAAGATTATAGCTGTAAATGGTATAGATGAACTTGAAGAAATTTTAAAAGCTATTAGAGATTTGATATCTAAATTAGATCCATAATTAAATTTCACTTCTATAACACATTCATACATTCTTTCCATGTTTTACACTAACAACATGGCAAATTGGCACTGTTTTGGAATATGTCATTATTTTTGTGCGTATTCATATAGACATAGATTGTAATTATTTTAGTCTGACTTCGTGAATTACAGTTGCATAATCACATGTTGCTCTTAATCGCATGTATGGAATTAATTTGTAATGGATAGAGTAAATGTTTCCTTCTTTTCTAATGATTCCCTTTTGCATCAATGACACTAATCCTCTTGATGGAACATTAATTGAAAGATTTTTTTCTTTACATATTATGTCACGTTTGTTTTGAAATTGTTTTAATGAAAATGCAACATCATTGATTTCTAAAATTAAAGGCCAAATAATTTCAGCCCAAACCAATCTCCTATTTTCAGTCGCTGAGGCATACTTTCCTTTTTCACTCAACATTAATAACATCTGCAAATGATGTTATAACTTGATTGTCTCAAAAAGAGATTGAAGAGTCACTTGATTTGTTAGAAAAGGATTGGGACGTTGATCCAATTTTAAGAAAATTTATGCTAGGAAAAGTTACTGATGTTTCTGATTATCCAATTAAAGTAAAGGATGTAGTATTTCATGTTCCTTATTTGAATTCTGAAAAAAAATATATTCTGTGGAAATGCTTTTGGCCTGACTGTCACAACTGTTGCGATAGACAAGGTAGATTGCCATTGACATCTGATGATTTGATTACAATAGGAAAGGGTTTGAAATACAAAAAACCTTCAGATTTTATTAAAAATGAAACTCTAACTGTTACATATCAGGAACCCGGACCATCAGGACAAATGACTACAATGACTACAATTAATCTAAAAAGAAAAACTGATGAAACTGAAGCAGATGATGGAACCCATATCTCTTGTAGATTTTTAGATGATACGGGAGCCTGTAGTATGCATCCTGACAGACCTGGTGTCTGCTATCTCTATCCATTTGCAAGTTGGCTTGAAAATGAAAAAGGCAAGGCTAGAGTACATGCAACCTATCAGTTTACGGGTGATTGTCCTGGATTTTACCTTGCAGATAACTTGGACCAAATGAAAGATGAACTCAAAGCATATTCTACTACCATTTATGATTATAACATGGCATCAAATAGAACTAATCGTGAAGGTTTTGGTTCTGTAAGTTTTAGTTAAGCTTTTGCAACTTTCATCAAATCTGCAATCTTGATATTCATTCCAAATCTGTCTTCATGTTTTTTCATGTAAAGAAATATTGCAATGAAATCTGGCAATGCTTTGAAGAAGCTGAAATCTTTGTGGATTTTTGCTCGAACAAAATTAAACACTTTAGCATAAACCTTGTAGTGTTTCTCTACTGCTTTCTCATATGCTTTGAAATCATTCATGTTTTCTAAGAAAATCTCTACACATTGCATTGATGGAATGATTCCTTCACCTAACAATGCGTATACTGTTCCAATTGATTCTCCAACACCTACTACTTTTCCTGAATAGTATGGTTTGCATCTATCAGGTGTTGCTAATCTAATTGGTCTACCTTTAGTTTTCAGGATTTTACCTCCATGTTTTTTTAGAAAATCATCAGTTGCCTTGATGTGTTGTTTATTGTAATCACCCGCTCCGATATGTGCCCATTTCTCACCTAATGGGAAATACCAGAAATAGCCTGACATGCCAGGAAATGGTTCAATGTAAAAGTCATCATATGGAACCTTGTCTTCATATTCTACTTTGTACTCGTATGTTGGCAAAAAGAAATCTTCTTCTAATTTTGGGAGATAAACTCTGTGAAATCCAGTACAATCAACTATCATGTCGTACTCTTTTTCTAATTCCTCTATTGATGGTGGATTGCCGTAAATAATTTTAGAATCTTTAATGAAATCCTTGATTAGTGCTAGTTTGTCATATGTGCATAATCCTTTGAGTCCGATATCAAATTTCACATCGTCATTCATTTTCACATGCATTTCCTTACCGTCGTGAATTAGAAAATCATCAAAATCTCTTCCAGTCTTTTTACAAAAATCTGTTAGAATTGGTTTGATTGTCCCCCATGCACAAATAGAATCATGATTTTCTTCCTTCATTCTCTCATATCCAGTAACTTCGTGCTCAGAGTTTTTTAGTCTGGCCATAAGATATGATCCTGCTACTCCCATTCCCATTACTGCAATCTTCAAGATATTCTGCGATCCCTTTTGGCCTAATAAATACACTATCTGGAAACTACACTAGTGGCTAGTGTTGATTTCCATTAGTAGGAAAAAGTAGTACCCGTTAAATAAGAAAATCACATAACTAATTCAGAAAAGGTGAGTCTTTCGTCTGAGTACAATCGTTTCAGACCTTAAGATAAATTGCTGTCATCAGATAACTTTTCAGTTACTGATCTTAAGTGGTGAGCTGTCATCAGCACTCTTAGTGCTGATCTTAAGCTCAGTTACCTTTTCATTCAATTAAATTTGGGGATTTTTTTGTTATTTCATGGATACCTTTGATGCTATCAAAACTAGACGTGCAATAAAGAAATTTGATTCATCATACAAAATGCCACCTGAAGATATTAAATTACTAAAAGAGTTAACCATACTATCTCCAACTAGCTATAATCAACAAAATTGGAGATTTGTCTATGTTACTGATCAAGATGTAAAAGATAAAATATCCAAAGCCGCCCGTGATCAAGCCCAACCAAAAGACGGCTCTCTAGTTGTAGTACTATGTGGAAATCTTAATGCATGGAAAGAAGAACCATTACGATACTGGAGAAATAATACTCCTGAAAAACAAGAACTAGTGAAAAACTCTCTTGCCCGAAAATATGAAAACAGCCCTGAGAATAGACGAGATGAGGCAATGCGCTCTTGTGGATTTGCAGCTCAAACAATCATGTTAACAGCTAGTCAGATGGGTCTTGATTCTTGTCCTATGGTTGGTTTTGAATATGATGAACTAGCTGATATAATTAATCTGCCAAAAGACCACATGATTGTAATGATGGTTGTAGTTGGAAAGAGATCTGCAGATGCTGCTGAACGTGGTGGTCAGTTATCTTTGGATGAAGTATTCTTTGAGAATCATTTCTAGCCTCAAAAACTGTAACATTAAAAAAAGGGAACTGGTAAGTTAGCGGGGCATAGCTACAAATCTTATTGCTGGTAAGTGTCGAGGCTTTTAGAAATTAATCATGCCTACTGATGCTAAGATCCAAAATTATTTATTTAGATGTTTAAAGTATTATAATTACAAGCCTTGTGGTTTCTGTCTTTGCCTGTGATTTGCAATCACAATTAAGACTAAAGATGAAGCCTTATCACTCCCGCAGGGCGATAAGGTGGATTTTTATTCTTTTCAAAATTTTAACTAATGTCACGATCTGATAGTCTGGTCAATTCAGGGAGTTTCCTAAACTTCTGCCCTGCGGGTACGTGGGTTCAAATCCCTCTCGTGGCGTTACTAGCATTTTGAATTATGGTTTTCCATTTATTATCTCCTTGTATAATAATGCCTGATCTGTCTGCTGGTGTATCTCCATTCAACCCTTGATGTGGTCTTATGAAATTATGATGAATTTGCATACCCTTGATTATCGAGGAATCATCTTTTTTGATTCCTCTAACGACCTTCTCTCTTGCTCTTAGAGTGTTTGAGTTAAAGGATTCCATCTGGTTGTTGTTCATATCGCCTGATAGGTGTATGTGCCTGTGATGTTCTGTATTTTTATGTAGAAAGTTTTTGGCTTTGTATTGTTCTTTCCAAGCATGATGAAAGTTTGCAGCTCCATCAGAAATTAGTGTAGTTGGAACTTTCTTTGCTTTCTTTTTGGCATCTGCAAACATTGGAGATACATCATCATTTCCCTTATGTTCTGATACCATTTGAGACAGCCAAAATCTAGTCTCTGAATCTAGCATTGCAAAGAGGTATTTTTTATCACCCTTGATTTTTAGATATAATTCGTCTGTTCTCCATTGCTCACCTACTTGTGGAGTTATCTTGTAAAGGTATTTTTCCATTAGTGAGACGTATTTCTTTATCCAGTTTTGAATGGTAACATGAGATATTTTAACACCAGTAAGAACCAAGGATTGTTTTACCTTCCTTGATGATTCACCGTTAAAGTATAGATTCATTGCCATTGTGATTTGATCAGGTGTTGCTCTCATTCCCTCAAAGCCTAAGTTAATTGAGAACTTACGTGTGCAGTTCTTACAACTAAACACTTGGATATTGCCACTCTTGTTTTTTCGTATGCCACGTTTTACAATATTTTGTGATTTACAGTATTTACAACAATCAATTTCCACTTCTGAAATTATAACATCATCTTTTACCTTTTGATGAATATTTAATGAAATTTCTACTGCATGAATGTGCTTACAACAAGTTTTCCTGAAAAATCTATCCTCACAACTACAACTCCAACCAGATTCTAAAGAGATAACGTCATGTTGTTTGTTTCTACTTTGAGAATTTACTTTGTAATGAGTTTCATCTATTTTGATAATTTGATTTTGTTTTTCTGCTATTTGTTTTCCTCTAATTTCTCTTTGATTCATAGAATAGGTTATCATTTAGGTTATTTATACATTAGGTCAAGAGATAGGTTATTATTATGACAGGTTATGAAATAGGTTATGGTTGAGACAACAAATTTAGTTTTGGCAAATAAATCAAATTCATTACGAGTTACAATTCCTGCCAGTATCGTTAGACAGTTTGGCTTATCAGTGAAAGATCAAATGGAATGGAACTTGGAAGTGATCGATAACGAAATGAAAATTATAATTACTCCGATGAAACAAAAAAGTATGAGTTCTAAGAAAAATGCAAGAAAAAAAGGTAATGAATGATGAGTAAACAAGTAATGAAGCCTAGCGGTTATTCAATTTACAATGAAGATGTTAAGAGAAGAACAAAACACAGCACATTACCGAAAGATATGTTATATCCAAAACTACCCAACAAGAAATTTGATATTATTTATGCAGACCCACCCTGGGATTACAATAAAAAATTACAGTATGATACATCAAAATCACTGTATATTAGCACAGCTAGTTTCAAGTATCCTACTATGAAGACAAATGAAATGATGGAAATTCCAATAGACAAGATAACAAATGACGATTGTCTATTATTCATGTGGACTACAAACCCTCACCTATCACAAGCTATTGAATTAGGCAGGGCATGGGGTTTTGAGTATAGAACTGTAGCTTTTGTATGGGATAAAATGAATCATAATCCTGGCAAATACACTCTTTCAAACTGTGAATTATGTTTATTATTCAAACATGGAAGAATACCAACACCTAGAGGAGCAAGAAATGTTAAACAATTAATTAAATCTCCAAGAAAAGGACACAGTGAAAAACCAATTGAAGTCATGGACGGAATAGAAAAGATGTTTCCAAATCAGAAACGTATCGAATTGTTTGCAAGGAAAAAAGTTAGAGGTTGGTCTTCATGGGGATTAGATATTGTATTGAATAATTCCTAATCTAAAAGTTGTTTCAAATTTTTATTAAAATGATTAACCAATGATTGTGTGTTTGATGGATTTTTCCATAAGAAAAAATGTGATTTATGTTTGTCAAACCAATATGTAATCTCATTGGTTCGTTTTGTATCACGTGCAATACGACCTTGATATACAACCCAAAAAGGCAATACATCACCATCTAATTTCCCAAACTTTCGCATGATTTTCAATAATCCTGGTGTGAAAAACTTACATGATCTTTCATGTGCATTTCCTCGACCTGCATTAGGTTCTGTTTCCCCAGGAACATAACCATCTTGTCTTTTGATCTCAACATACAATGTTTTATGAGTTTTAGTGTTAGTTATGGCATAATCAATAATTACACCATGAGGTGGTTTTTCAGAGTATATTTTTCTTAACTCTTTAGGCTTTGCTCTTATTTCATAACCCTTACCTGTAAATTCACGTAAAAATACAATCTCAAATTTACCCTCTGCAACTTCACCTTTTGGGCCACTTTTATCTTGCCAAGTATCTCTTTCCTGTAATTCTTTCTTACCCACAGATATTTATTGAAATTATCACTAATAAAGTAAATTTGGTGATAATGCCTAATGTTTCTAAAAGCCTCGACACTTACCAGCAATAAGATTTGTAGCTATGCCCCGCTAACTTACCAGTTCCAAAAAAAGAATAATTCTTTATAGTTCCTCATCACATCATATTTTCATGGGTGTGGATGAAGCAATAAAGAAGCTAGAGGTATCTAACGAAGGATTGGAAGTAATTCTAGCCAATTTAGATGAACAACTCGCTGATATCCGCGCAGATCCTCGACTAGAAGGACAGTTGATGACTTGGAAAATCTGTTCTATGCGTATCTGAAAACTTGGATTAAAAGTAATTCTGAAATTCTAGATATTTTGAAGAAAGAATAATAATCTTATTCGATCAAAATTGCTGGTTTAAACGGTCTTGCATGCTTTGCCTTTCCTTTTGGATCGTAAATGTCTGAATCACTTTCAGAATAAACTGTAATATCAACTCCAAACTCTTTCTTTCCCATGGACGATAATTCTTTTGAGAGAAATTCTTTTTCATTAAATGAATTAGATTCTAGTTTCATATTTTTAATTTCTTCAGATTCTGAATGCAAATCCTTGATAACTTTTTGAATATAGTCTGGCATTTTTTTGGCTTCTGTAGTTTCAGGATCTGCAATGAGTTCCTTCATTACAACTCCCATGTTATTTTGTCCGCCCACCATGATACTCAATACTTTACGATACACTTTGGATTTTAATTCATCTGAATTGACATAGATTACAATTTTTTTAGGAGTGATTTTTGTAACTTTTAGAATATTTACAATATCATCTATAGTTGATTTTAGTAAATCCTCTGATTGAATAGCAATGGCATCAATCTCCCCTTTAGAATATGTAGGCCATGATGATTTTGAAACAAGTTCTGTATTTCCTAATTTTTCCCACATTTCCTCAGCGATATGTGGTGCAAATGGAGACAACATTGCAACTCGAGCAGAATTAATCTTGTACATTATTCCTGAAATATCATTTCTTTCTTTAGCTTCCACTCGTTTGTTGTACCAGCTTAAATCTGTCTCAAATGAAAATAAAATCTCATGCAATCCTTCTCTTAGTCTCATTTTTTCAAGGGATTCTGTAACTGTACCAATCATGTTTTGTAATTTAGATAAAATCCATCTATCTTCTGCTTGCAACTCTGAAATTGTATTGTTTTTGAGCCTAGAGCATTCCTCCAGTAGAGTCGCAAGCTTGTTTTGAATTCCAAACACTGATTCCATGTTAAAATCGGCATCTTGTAGCAGTTCAGCTGATGATATGATAGCTAATCTAATTGGATCTGCACCATGATCTCTAATTGCAGTACGTAATGGAATGATATTTCCCATACTCTTTGACATTTTAGCACCGTCCATCATGACACTACCATTAACTACAATTTCTTGTGGCCATAATTTTTTCTCGAATATTGCAACATGATTTAACACAAAGAATGACAAATGATTTTGAACCAAATCTCTACCTGAATGTCTTGAATCAACTGGATAAAAGTAAGTAAATTCTTTTTTCATTGTTTCAATGATATCTTCAGAAAGTTTTGATGTACTTGCAGCATGTTTTACATCTCCTTTGTCCAATAGAATATAATCAAATAATTCTCGAGCTAGATTCTCAGGTGTAACTGTTCCATCGTTTACAAATCGTGAAATGGTATAGTATGCCATGTATATCACAGAATCTGAGAGTGACTCTACAATCCAATCCTTATCCCATGGTAACTTTGTACCTAATCCTTGTTGTCTTGCACAAGCTCGCTCGTGTAACCATTCTATTACTTCTTTGAACTCTGTTCTAATATTACTTGGAAGAATATTCATCTCATCAAAACAATTACGTGCAAGTTCTTTCCATTCTTCATCGCCGTAATTCAAAAACCATTGATTGTTCAATATTTTCACAACACATTCTGCTCCACATCTACAATGCACTGGTGAATTTTCTAGTACTGGAAATTTCTCTAGTGTGTTATTCTCTTGAAGCCATGCTCTAATTTTGTCTCGTCCAAACTGTACCTTTTCATTGTTGAATTGATTACATTTTTCATTTAATTTACCCTCAGTAAACTCTTTGAGATACAGTTCTTTCGTAGCTTCTTCTAATTTCTCATCTGTTTGATTAGAGACTCCTAGTTTTTCACAAATCTCTTTTGCAGGATATTTTCCATATCCTTCTGTAACTATTATGGGAATGGGCTCAATTTTTGAGGTTAATTCATGATTTTTAGCCTTCAAATCCATCAATGCCTGATAGTCTTTTGGTGCATGAGCTGGTACTGACATTACAAGACCTGTGCCCATACCTGGCTCTACAAAATCAGCAGGTAATACTGGAATCTCTCGTCCGTCATGATTTATTGCATATTGTCCTATAATTTCACTACCTTGAATTTCTCCAATCACTTTGACTTGTTTTTCAAAGAATTCAATTTTGTATGCACACTCTTCAGAAATAATCCATGTTTCATTATCTACTGTAACTTTTTTGTAAATTGTATTTGGATTGACCCACAAATTTGTAATTCCAAAAATTGTTTCAGGTCGTAGTGTTGTAACTGGGAAAATAAATTCACCAAGCTTGAATTTAATCAAGAAGTTTTTTTCATCAATTTTGGGTTCAACGTCTCCCATTGTATCATGTTGTGATACAGGATTTTGATCCTTTGGACACCATCCAACTGGATGAGAACCTTGAATGATTCTACCATTTTCTTTAAGTGTAGTAATTTGCCACTCGATAAATTTCTGATAACCTGGAACTATAGTTGTGAATTCTCGTCTCCAATCAATGGAATATCCCATTTCAATCATTCCAGACTTTATCTCTTCATGAAAATAGTCTGCAATCTTTATTGGTTCCACAAATGTCTTGATGGCCTCTTCAGGAACATGATACACATTTCTTAATCCATCAAGAATTTCTTTTTCTCCTTTTTCAATTCTTTTTGCCATCCCAAGTACTGGAGTTCCAGTATAATGAAATCCCATTGGAAATAGTACATTGAATCCATTCATTCGATAAAATCTTGCATGAACATCAGCTAGTGTGTATGTTCTTCCATGTCCAATATGTTGCGGAGAGTTAGGATACGGATATGCAACTGTGATAAACTTTTTTGGTTTCTCATTTGGATTTGTCTCAAAGTCTTTAGATTCTGCCCACTTGTTTCGCCATTTAGTTTCTATTTCATTCCAGTTAATTGTCATTATATCATCCTAAAATCATTGATTTTGCTTTGGTTATTGCCTCGTCTTTTTTAGATGTGTCTTTCCCTCCACCTTGAGCAAATTTAGCATCACCGCCACCAGATCCTCCTAAAATTGAGGATATTTCCTTGGCTATCTTACCTGCATTTACACCTGATTGCTCCCCTGCAAATACTATAATTCTAACAGTTGGACCAGCTTCAAAAATTCCACAAAATGCAGCAGTATTATCTTTGGCAACTAGTTTCTTGCCAAAGTTTTGATGGAAATAATCATCATAATTTGGATTTGCAGTAAAGCAGATTTTATTTTTAATTGTAATATCATCTAGTTCTCCTGATTCTCCACCTAGAATCTTTTCTAGTAAAATAGGAATTTGCTCTCTTGCTTTATCTTTATTTTCTTCTCTTTGTTTCTCTAATTTTTCTTTAGCAATATCATCTACATCTTGTTTCTTTGATTCTTCTTCTTGATCTTTTACATATTGAAAAGCTGTAGGTCCTGAAACAAACTCTATGCGAACTACTCCATCTTGAATTCTTTTTGTTTTTGTAATTTTGATTAGTTCAATATCTCCAGTCTTTTCTACATGTGTTCCACCACATGCTTCAATGTCTTTATCCTCAATTGATACAATACGTACAGATTTTACTGGAACTACACCACCCTGATAAATTCTAAAACCATATTTTTGCTCTGCAGTTCCTCTATCATAGTAATCAATGTTTACTGGATAATCCTCTTTTACCATTTGATTAGCTGCATCTTCAATCTGCTTTACTTGCTCATCAGTTAATGATGAATGGTGTGTAATGTCTAGTCTGGCATGATCATCGTCTTTGAATGCAGAATGCTGCCAAATCCATGAACCTAACACTCCTCTTGATGATGCATTGATAATGTGAGTACTGGTATGGTTTTTTGTAATGTTTGCACGACGAGTCTCATCAACTTTACAATATACAGTTTCTCCTTCTTTTGGAGTGCCATCTTCTAGCTTGTGAACAATAATGTTTGCGTGTTTATCGACATTTACAACTTTGAATCCTGCGATACTACCTAAATCTGGTTCTTGCCCTCCACCTCTGGCATAAAATGAGGTTCTATCTAATACCACTTGATCATCAAATACCTTGATTACTTTGGCCTCAAACTCCATTGGGTCATCTTTGTAAAATAGAGTTTCAGTTTCTGGCAATTCTTCTAGTGGAAGTTCTGTGATTGCCTTTTTCTTTTCAGATTGGTGCAAATCCGATAGTTTAGAGTAAAATTGTGAAGGGATTTCTGAAATTGCATCAACTTCTTTGAGATATTCAGGTGTAATTCCATCTGATTCATACAAAGTAATGAGTTCATCAACTGATGGTACTCCTCGCGCACGAATCTTTTCAGCCTTTTTCTTCATATGTACTTTGGAATCCTCATATCTTGCTGATTCTAGCTTGAGAATTGCCTTGACATCTTCTCTTTTCTCATCAAGCTCAGGATAGGTGTCTTTGAGATAATCAATATGAGTATCAATCAAATCATCAATGTCTAATTTTAGATTCAATCTGTTGATTGTTCCATTAATTCTTCGCAACATCATTCTAAGGTTGTATCCGCCACCAACGTTTGATGGCAGTGCACCATCGGTAATTGCAAAAATTAGAGTTCTCAAATGGTCTGCAATTAAATACACTCCTTCAAGTGGTGTTATCATTTTGTTTAATTGATCATCTGTAATTCCTGCATTCTTTACTGCAAGACGTCTTACCTCGTTTAGATCATCGAAATGATCAATCTCTTTTGCAATTTCTGTGAAATATTTTTTCAAAACATCTGAATCTGAATCAATTCCAATCTTCTCAAATAATTTACCGTTAACTGGACCAAAACAGCAGTCATACGCAGTAGGCGTTCCCATGGTAATCCATGCAAATCTTTCCAATCCTGCACCCATGTCTATTACTCGCTGATCAAGTGTAGTGTGTTGTCCTAGTTCTCCCTGAAATTCAGTAAATACTGCATTTCCTAATTCTAATCCTCTAACAAAGTATTCTAGGGATGGACCAAAAGAGCCACCACCTGCCCATACGTCCTCTACAAACACAACTTCTTCTTTCTTAATTCCAAATTGATTTGTCAATAATCTAAAATCTAAATCAACACATTCATCTTTCCAATATCCCTCCAAATCTGGAACACTGTGTTGCCCTATCATACAAAAGCTTGAAAAGTGTCTGCCAGTAACTCCTACATTTTCTAAATCTTTGAATCTCAAACAAGTTTGTGGAACTACTAACGGGTTTGCAGGAAATTCAAATACTACTTTACTTCCCATCACTCGCTGAAAATCAACAACTGATGCAATTGTAAAAAACAAATCATCTCTCCATCTGCACACAACTGGATATCTTGAAACCGAAGTATGGTTATTTTTTACAAAAAATTCTTCGACTTGTTTCCATGCTTGTGTATAATCAAATCTCTTGCTAGTTGGTG
This sequence comes from Candidatus Nitrosopumilus sp., assembly GCA_965205425.1. Classification (GTDB taxonomy): domain Archaea; phylum Thermoproteota; class Nitrososphaeria; order Nitrososphaerales; family Nitrosopumilaceae; genus Nitrosopumilus. The sequence continues at coordinate 347,794 of CBDBGZ010000009.1, read as the reverse complement.
GCTCACCAATGAATGAATAAGTATCTAATCCATCATCTGGACATAAATTTCTATCAGCGTTTAGAGTCCAAAAGAATCTGCCACATTTAGTACATGACTTTCTGACAAATCCCTGCTCTTGAAATAATTTGACATTATAGTATTTTTCAGGATCTGCTGAAAATTCTTTTAGAATCTCTCTTTTATCCAACGATGAGGCTGCTCCATTCCAATATTAAGAATTGTCGATTAATAATACATTAAATACACTACACAACTCAATCTATTCATGTTTGGTAAGAAACCTCAGTTGAAAGAAGGTACTACTGTTTTCTCAGTTAAAAAAAATGGTGAATTTAATGACTTTATTTTTGGTGTAGTTACTGGTGTTGATGGAAGAAAAGTTGGTGTCAATGGAGTTATAGTAAATCCAGTTGGTCTGAAAAACAAGATTGCTCAAGACAAAACAGGTGAACGATCTAGAGAAATTCTTGAACATCCAAACCCTGACAATGTAGTACTTGCCTTAGTGTATAGAGTCGAACATGAAAATTATGCCGAAGTATTAGATCTTGATGTTGACAAGTGTGATATTCTTCCTCCAAAAATATATGCAATGCTAGATGGTTGGATTCGTGAATCACTACCTGAATTTTTTAATACTGTTTTGTCATTGCCAGAAGGTTCTGAAAGAGATGAGGCAAAACGAGTTTTAAGACAAAGAAAGGATACTTTGAATGATCCTCATCTGAAACGAACAGTATATGCTGTTTGTAGAAGTCTAAAACTTCTGAACTAAATTTTCCAAGTTTTCAGGCGTAACTTCTCCATAGTTTTATATTATGCCCTAAGAAAATCTCGATACAATGGAATATGTTTACGCTGCTTTACTTCTTCACAAACTAGACAAAGAAGTTAACGAGGCAAACCTCACATCAGTTGTCAAAGCATCTGGTGCTGACGTTAATGAAGCCCAAGTTAAATCTCTAGTCGCAGCATTAGCCGATGTTAACATCGATGATGCAGTTAAAGCCGCACCAGCAGCAGTTGCAGCAGCCGCACCAGCAGCAGATGCAGCAGCAGACGCACCTGCAAAAGAAGAGAAGAAGAAAGAAGAACCTAAAAACGAAGAAGCAGCCATGGAAGGATTGTCTTCCTTATTTGGCTAAGCAACTTTATTTTTCTCAATTTAATTTTGATCTTTATTTTTGTTAATCTTAATTACTCCTAACTCACAGTTTGTATTGATTGGTTGATTTCTCTTTTCCAATAAATGGCTTCATTAGTATTCTAGATTACTTGGGTACGATAACTTTTGCTGTCACTGGAGCTTCCAAAGCAATTGCACACAAGGCAGATATTTTTGGAATCATTGTTTTGGCAACAGTAGTCGGTGTTGGTGGAGGAGTAACACGTGATGTTATTTTTGGAAGATTCCCCACTGCTTTTTCTGATCCAATCTATGTTGGATTGACTGTAGCAGTTGGAGTTGTAATGTTCTTCCTTTTTAGAAAACTCCAAAAACGGATGAATGTATGGTTAGTATTTGATGCAGTCGGCCTTGGAGTATTTTCAATTTTGGGTGCATCTATTGCGTATCAAGTAGTTGGATTGGAATTTCTCCCAATGTTCTTTGGTGGAATGATTACTGCAATTGGTGGTGGAATACTAAGGGATGTCTTTGTACGCGAGATACCAATAGTGTTTGTAAAAGAAGTGTATGCGATTGCTAGCATTATTGGAATTATAGTATTTTATGTCATACTTTCATCTGGAGTAGATGTACAGATTGCATCTGTAATTGGAATTATTGTAGGAACTGGAATTAGATTATTGGCAATGAAGTTTAATTGGAATTTGCCTAAAGTTAGAGAAACTTGATCCTAATTTTGGCTAAATTGAATGGTTTGACAATATGATTAGAGCGTAAACTCTCAACAAGATAGAGAATTTTTGAATAACAATGGATGTTGTTGGGTGCGAAAATGCTTATCTAAATCGAATTCATGAAATTCTGTTATGGGTTTATTCGATAGATTTAGTCGTACATTTGACAATCATGGATATGATCTAGATGGTTATGACAAAAATGGGTATGACAAAAAAGGATACGACAAAAATGGGTATGGTAAGGATGGATACAACAAAAATGGGTATGACAAAAAAGGATACAACAAAAATGGGTTTAACAAAAAAGGATATGACAAAAAAGGATACGACAAAAAAGGATACAAAGACGGGTATGATGAAGATGGATTCGATTTCAAGGGTTACAATAAAGATGGGTTTAACAAAAAAGGATATGACAAAAAAGGATACGACAACAATGGGTATGATAATCGGGGTTTTTCTATAGATGGAATTCACATTGATACAAAAATTGTTTTTGATAAAGATGGGTTTAACAAAAAAGGATACAACAAAAATGGGTATAACAAAAATGGTTATGATAAAAATGGATATGACAAAAATGGGCTTAACAAAATCGGGTTTAACAAAGACGGGTATGATCTAGACGGGTATGACAAAAAAGGATACAACAAAAATGGGTATAATTTAGACGGGTATGATGAAGATGGATTTGATAGTAACGGGTATGATGAAGATGGATATAACAAAAATGGGTATAATTTAGACGGGTATGATGAAGATGGATTTGATAGTAACGGGTATGATGAACTAGGATATGATCACCTAGGTTACGACAAAGAAGGATACAACCAAGAAGGATACAACAAATTCAATAAAAAGAAAAACGAAGTATAAAGTGATTAAAACAAAATTATGTTTAATTCTTGATTTAGAATATGTTTTAGAGATTATGCAGGAGTGTAATCTTTTGCTTGACCTGCAACACCTTTTGCTTGTGCATCTGCTTTTTGCAAGATTTGTTCTTTTGTCTCATCTGTCATAAATCCAGATTCTACTGATAAAGAGCGAGCATATCCTGATGCTTTGCCAAGAATTTGTGCGATGTTATCTGCAGTAATATATGCTGCCTCGATAGATAATGAGATTGCTTCTTGGTGTGATTGAGCAAAGGCGTTTCTTATCTTCTCAACATCGATTACCATTTCTGCTTCTGCATACTTTAGACCATCTTCTAATGCTGAGGAAAGTGAAATTCCTGCTTCTACTGGTTTGATATCTAATTTACCTAGAATTGATGCTAATTTTTCGTTGATTGCTTCACCTTTTTTCACTGGAGTACTATCCTTTGCAATCCAAATTGTTCCTTGATCAATTTTTGTTGGAATGCCTGCCTCTTTGAATTCAGTAAGCATTGGACCCGGTGCAATTCCTGTGTTTTTGGCAGGAACTACAATGTCGATACTTGCAATATCTCCACCTCTTGCTGCCATCATGATTTTGTTTTTGGCAAGAAGAACGTTTAGCTTGAATGGTGACATATTTGTAAATATGAACATGATTTGGCCTTTTAGTTCGCCAATCATATCTTTGATACCTGGAACGTCTAGTGTTTCTAGTGCTTTTGCTGCAACCTTATCTTTAACACAAACAAATTCCACTTCGCCCTTGAGAGTTTTTCTTAGTGATAAGATTTGAGTTGAACGAACTTTTCGCATTTGAATAATTGACATAACTTTGTATTTTTTTGGTAACTCTGTTAGTTGTTGATACATTTGGGATTTTCTTTTAGGATAAGATGTTCTATCTTCATGCATATTTCTTCTTAACCTCTTGTGCTTGTTTTATTGGCTTGCCCATTGTAGTTTTAATTAAAATCTTTTTCATGTTCTTCTCTCCGTTTGGTAATTTCTTTTCAATTGCACTAAGAACTGTATGTGCGTTAATTACTAAATCTGAATCTTCCATGGAGACATCTCCAATTTTAGATGAAATTGACAATGATGCTCTTGTTCTTACTTTGATACATGATCTAAATCTTTCCAAGAATGCTTCAATAGATGCATCGAAAGGAACTGGTGTTGGCATTTTTCCTCTTGGACCTAAAAGCTGACCCAAAGTTTTACCAACAGTTGGCATGACTTTAGTATCTGCTAAAAAGAAATCATATTTGTTAATGAATTTTCTAGATTCTCTTTTGTTAGTTCCAAATTTTTCTAATTCTGCTGTTCCGATTACAGAATCTGCTTTAGCTGCTTTTGCCTTTTCACTCATATCTCCAGTAGCGATAATACATACAGTTGCTGGAGAACTTGTCTTTGGAAGTTGAACAACTTCGTTAATGGCAAATCCTTTCTTTACATCAATATCTTTGAAAGTGATGATTAATTCTACAGATTGTTTGAATTTTCTCTCTTTTGTTGATGTTCTTGCTGCTTGAACCATTTCAGTAAGCTGAGCGTCTGTAATCATTACGAACAATTTTCGAGAAAACCTACTTAAAATCGTTTAGAGATTGATTTTTTTGCCAATCATTTATTTTAAAAAATTACATATTTTTACTAAAATTATTATAATTAAGGTGGAAATTATGCTGAAAACCTACATATATTAAATCAGAACCATATTTTTCGAACACATTGCACCGTTTTGATGAATTAGATATGAAATTACTTTACGAATTAACCACTGATGGTTCCATTTCTGTTCCTACATTATCTAAAAAACTTGGAATTAATGCATCAGTACTGTATAGTAGAATTAAGAGATTGATGAAGAAGAAACTCATCAAGAAATTCACTATCGAGATTGATGACTCTCTTTTGGGAATAGGAGTTAAAGCATCTGTTGGAATAAACCGCGATCCAAAATTTAAGGACACAATCCATAAAAAATTCATGGAAACTGCAGAAGTTGTTTCCATTTCAGAAGTAACAGGAAGATTTGATATTATGATTAAAGTTTATGCAAAGAATCTTGAAGCTCTTCATTCTGTAGTAATTGAAAAAATTGGTAAAATTGAAGGAATTCAAAATACTGAAACCTTTGTAGAATTACAAAAAACCGATAAAGATCCTATATATCTAATTCAATAATTATTGGAATTTCTCATCCCATCTACCTTCATTAATCTCAGCAGTAATTTCTTTAGGAGTTTTTCCTTCTACTTTAACTCCTAATGCTACACATGTACCGATGATGGTTTTTGTAACTGATTTTAGTGAAGAAGCATAAGATTTTTCGAGTTTTGTATTTGCTACTTTAATGATTGAATCCATATTGACATCTCCTGCCCATTCAGTACCTGATGCTCCTGAACCTTTTTGAATTCCTGCTTCTTTCATGATTAGAGCAGCAGCTGAAGGGATTCCGATTTCAATTTCATACTTTTTTGTATCTGTATCAACAATTACCGTCACTGGAACTTTCATTCCTTCGAAGTCTTTTGTTTTTTCATTAATTGAATTAATGACTTCCATGATGTTGACTCCTAGAGGACCTAGTGCTGGACCTAATGGTGGACCTGCTGATGCTCCTCCGCCTGTTACAAGTGATGATACTTTTTGTTCTCCCATGTTAAATCAAACTCAAATTGAAAATTTAATCCTTCCTAAGCCTCACTAGACAACTTTAGGTAGTTGGCGTCTACTGTGACTGGTAATTGGTATGATGCATCTAACAAAACTACGGTCGCCTCTTCTTTTTCAACATCAATTCTAGTAATTGTTGCTTTCATTCCCTTGAATGGACCACCTGTAATTTCTACTACATTATCTACTGTTAATTGTGAAACTGTTGATTTCTTGACTAGATATCCTTCAATATCTTTGAATTCTAATTCTCCTCTTAATTGACCTCTGATGTGTCTGACACCTTCTACTGCCAAATATGCATCACTTGGATTGATTGCCTCAATTACGACGTATCCCTTTAGATCACTAACCCAAAATACTGATTGAATGTTAATTTGATTTGCATTAGCTTTTGCTTCTAATAATCTCATTACCACTTTTTCTTGTCCACCTGTGGTTCTAATTGCAAATAGATGTGATTTTATTTCTTCAGACATTTTTATCGACCAAACGTAATTACCGAAAAGACAAACTGTATAGTAAAACCAATAGCTCCTACTCCTGCTATTCCCAATAATACAAGTCTAAGATGTTGTGAGTACTCATCTCTGTCTGGCTTTTTTGCCATTTTCATAGTATTGGCCATGTTCTTCAAAGTCTGCCTAGGGTTCATTGCTGAAAATTGATAAGGTGTCCTTATATTCCTTATCTCATGGAGCTACTAGTTGCGTATCAAGATGACCCTGCAGGTCATAATATGGCAAAATTCCTTTCAAAAGAAATGACTCAAGATGGAGATATTTTCCACGGACAATATTATGATCTTGTTATAATTCCAACACCTGCAATTTCTGCTGATTGGTTGGAAGAAAAATATGATTATGATGGATTTGTTTTTCTCTCAAAACATGCTGCCGAATCTGGCCAGTTAGCTTTGACATGTCACAGTACTGGAAATTTCTCAGAAGCAAAGTTTGGAGGAAATAACAGACAAGTTGCAATCCCTCATCCTAATTTACAAAAAGCATATCTTCAGGCTTTAAAGAAAAACCAATCACAATTTTCAGAATTTCAAATTACTATAGAGGCAACTCACCATGGTCCAACTGCGTTAAAAAAGCCATCAATATTCATAGAGATTGGAACTACTGACAAACAATGGACTGATGAATCTCTCTGTAGATCTGTATCTGTTTTGGTTCATCAAGTAATGTCTAATTCTCTTAAAGAAAATCCAGTAGCAATTTGTTTTGGTGGAACTCACTATCCTTCAAAATTCACTAATGAGTTACTTGAAGGAAAATATGCCCTTGGAACAGTAATTCCAAAACACGCATTGGAGAATCTTGATGAGCAACTATTCTCTCATATTATCTCACAAAACAAAATGGCCACTGTCGCACTTTTAGATTGGAAAGGATTGGGTTCTGATAAACAAAAAGTGCTTGATCTTCTTGAGAAAACTGATCTTGAGGTAATCAAACTTTGAATCTTCAGCAAAAAATTTACAAGAAATTACTTGAAGTACCTAAAGGCCAAATTACAACATACGGGGAATTAGCAAAAGCTGTTGGATTAAAAAATGGTCAACGAGCTGTTGGAAAAATTATGAACAAAAACCCATACCCCGTAATTATTCCGTGTCATAGAGTTGTAATGTCTACTGGAAAAATTGGTGGATATGCCTATGGAGAAAATGTAAAGACTAAGATGCTAAATGATGAAGGAATTAAAATTCAAAATGGCAAAATTGTAGAATTAGAAAATAAAATTTATCGATTCTAATCTTTTCGTTTTTCTTTGATTTCTTCCATCAAAAGTCTAAGGTGTGCTTTGTTTCTAACTGTGTTACCACCTACTTTCTTGTAAAGTGCCCAAAATTCAGGATTAGTCAAATCCTTTCTGTCTTTTGCAATTTTCAATAATCTTCTTAATGAACGAACTTTAGCAACATAAACTTCTTTTTTACCAACTCTTGCACCTTTTCTTCCTTGTTTGGAACCTTGAGTTGTACCTCTTTTGTTTCTCTGAGCTTTCTTTTCTTGTGCTCTACCTCTTGAAGTACCTGTAAATGATTTAATTTTGATAGTGTTTGCTGTAATGAGACTTCGGATATTTTCTCTTGTAATTGCATCTGCAATGTCATCTAAATGATCAGCATCAAATCTAATTCGATGAACTCCGACACCAGTAACTCTGGCTGCGAGTCTTTTTTTAGCTTTAAGATTAACTACCACTTGGACTCACTCTTGCATTAAAGATTTTGAATTTTTGTTCAATTGCTTTTACGATAATTTCTTTTCTCTTTTTAGTTCCTACACTGTGTCCAAATCTGACTCCATCTTTCTTTGGGTCTAATTTTTCTAAATCGTTCAAATTGTAAACTAGGTTATCTGTAAATCCTGATGGGTGTAATCCTCTTGCTGCTTTTGGTCCACCATATCCAACTTTAACAAGACCTGGACGACCTCTACTCTTTTGTTTTCTTTGGTGATGATCAATACCTTTTGGTTTTCTCCAATTGGTTTGAAGTCTAACATAACGCCAACTTTCTGGTCTGACAAAATCTGGTTTGTTTGCTTTTACCTCTTCTCTTTTTGCAAGCAGATCTTTGTTGATCGTCATGAAATTGAGTCTTGAATTTTGGAATAAATACGTTCCTAGACAAGAAAAAAATTCCCTATAAGAAAAAGATAATAAGGAAACTTAGGCCGGATCGAATATCTCATGAACCAGCCTGGGATTGAACTTTGTATTTTTGGAGGCAATACCCTCTGACCCAAGTACTTGGTACTGTAGCAACTGAGAAATTTTCATCACAATTAGGTGCTTTTGGAATCAATCCATCCAAAGTCCACAGAAATCTAAGTGTGGATGATATGGTCAAAATGGCAGTTGAGAGAAAGGAAGGTGTTGTAAACTCAACAGGCTCATTATCAGTAGATACTGGAAAATACACTGGAAGATCTCCTGATGATCGATTTATTGTATATGATGACAAAACTCATGATTCTATTGATTGGGGAAAAATTAACCATCAATTCCCAAGTGGTAAATTTGAAAAACTATTTGAAAAAATGAAAGACTTTGTTGATAACAAGGAACTTTTTGTTTTTGATGGTTTTGTAGGAGCAGATCCTGAAACTCGTTTACCAATTAGAGTCATCAATGATCACGTTTGGCAAAATATGTTTTCAAGTAATTTGTTTATCCGTCCAACAAGTGAAGAGTTAGATAAACACGAACCTGAATTTACCATTTTATGTATCAATGACTTTGTAGCAGACCCTGAAATTGATGGAACCAGAACTGATGTCTTTATTCTAATTGATTTAACAAGAAAAATTGTTTTGATTGGCGGAACTGAATACGCTGGTGAAATGAAAAAATCAATGTTTGGTGTAATGAATTTCTTGTTACCTGACCGTGGTATTTTTCCAATGCACTGTTCTGCAAATATTGGTGAAAAAGGCGATACTGCTTTGTTCTTTGGACTATCTGGTACTGGTAAAACTACACTTTCAGCAGATCCTAATAGAAAATTAATTGGTGATGACGAACATGGATGGTCTGATAACGGGACATTTAATTTTGAAGGAGGTTGTTATGCAAAATGTATCAATCTGAGCCAAGAAGCAGAACCAGAAATTTGGAATGCAATCAAACCTGGTGCACTTTTAGAAAATGTTGTACTAAATGACGGCGTTCCAGATTATGATGATAACTCATTAACAGAAAATACTCGTGTTGGATATCCTTTAGATTTCATCCCTGGAGCTGTAATTCCAAGTGTTGGTGGAAATCCTAGAGTTATCGTATTTTTGACAGCAGATGCATTGGGTGTCTTGCCTCCTGTTTCTAGACTTACCAAAGAAGGTGCAATGTATCATTTCATGTCTGGATATACTAGTAAGTTAGCAGGAACTGAGAGAGGAATTAAAGAGCCAAAATCTGTATTTTCTCAGTGTTTTGGTGCTCCATTCATGCCTAGACCTGCTTCAGTTTACGCAAAACTTCTTGGTGAAAAAATTAACCAACACAATACTGTGGTTTATCTTGTAAACACTGGATGGTCTGGTGGCCCATATGGTGTTGGAAAAAGAATCAAAATCAAATACAGCCGTGCAATGGTTACTGCTGCTCTTTCAGGCGCACTTGATATTGTAAAATATCGTCATGATGATTTATTCAACTTGGATATTCCAACTGAAGTAGAAGGAGTCCCTTCTGAAATCTTAGATCCAAAGAATACTTGGGTTGACAAAGATTCCTATGACATGTCTGCAAAGAAATTAGCTCAAATGTTCGTTGAGAACTTTAAGAAATTTGAAAATGTCTCACCAGAAATTATTGAAGCTGGTCCTAAATTCAACCAATAGATTATCTTCTTTTAATTATTCCAAAAATTGCAATTCCAACCAAAACTATGCTGATTATGAGTATTTGTCTTTCAGGAATTTCTAAAAAGTTAATTCTAGATTGACTTTCATCAAGTGAATTGATTTCAATTACATTAAATGCACTTGTTGTGTTACCGCTAACTCTAATTTTTGCATCAATCCAATATTCTGAATTCTCATAGACTTCAATTGATGCTTCTTTGTGGGGTGTTGTAGTTGTTGTGTGTGTACTTCCATCAAAACTATTGATTACTGAAATTTTTGCAAAGCTCCATTCTTCAGGGTGATAAATCTCAAAAGATAATTTTTCATTTTGTTGGTTTACTGAAATTGAACCTTGTGTAAAGTGCAACAAAAATGGAACTCTGTATTGAGAATCTTCATGACTTATCATAATTAATCCTTCATGCTCTCCAAAATTGTCTTCTAACACATTCATCCTAATTTTCAAAATCCCTCTATCTACGAGTTCTCCACTAAACTCTACAAATTCGGGTCCGTCAAATGTTACATCAAAACCATCCCATGAACCACCAATTGATTTTAGTTGGAATTGTTTTTCTACAATTCTATTATCTGATGATGTAATAGCTACAAAGTTTGGTGGCTCTATGATCAATTTTGCATTGTATGCATTTTCAATATCTAATCTACCTGCACCTGATTCATGAATGGAGAATTCTTGTCCATAGGCATCAGAAACAGGCTCAACTGTGGTAAGTAGTAGAGATTTAATTTCATGATGATGAAGATCTGGGTTTTTTTGAAGCAATAATGCTGCAGCTCCACTCACATGAGGAGCAGCATAACTAGTTCCACTGGTAAAGTTGTATCCTGCATTGTTCTGGGTGGTGTTAATGTAAGCTCCAGGTGCTACAATTTCCGGTTTTATGTAAAATGGTGATATTGGTCCTCTGGAACTAAAATGTGCAACAAAATCTGGATTGAAAAATAATTGTAAAATTCCCTCACTGTCTTCTGAAAGTGATTCTTTAATTTCAAGCCCTTCTTCTCTATCAATTGATACTACTGGAATTTGAGGTGAGTATTCTGGCGCTATAAACTCATGAACTAATTCCCCCAAAAAAATCCCTGGAATATTATTGTAAACAATCATCGCTTTTGCACCTGCAGCAGCTGCATTCTTTTCTTTGATTGAAAAATACAACATCTCCTCTTCTACATCACTTCCTCTTTCAACAATTACTATTGCATCATTAACATCTAGTTCTTGAAAATCTGTAACTTTTCCGTAACCTGCAAAAATTATTTTCTCTCTTAACGGTTCTTCTAATTTTGTAGAGCCAACCATTGGAATTACTGTGTATGGTTTTTCATCTATTTCTAATGTTGCAACCAAACTCGAAGTCAAATTGTTATATGTTGCACCAACTGTAACTGATCCAAAATTTCTTCCTGGACTTCCAATTGATTCTAACCCTGGTCCATCATTTCCAGCTGCTGTTACTACAAAAATTTCTTTTTCTAATGCAAGATTTACTGCATGTTCAATCTTTGAATTTGTTTTGTTTACTCCTAAACTGATATTGATAATATCTGCATCATCTTCTATAGCTTTCTCAATTGCTCTGATGATTAACTCTGATGATACTCCTTCTCCATCTTCGGAAACTTTGTAAGCTAAAATTTTGGCCTTTGGTGCTACGCCTATTATTTCTCCATCTGCAGCTATAACTCCTGCAACTTGAGTCCCATGTCCATTAGTATCTAGAGGGGGTTGGCCTTCTTGTATGAAATTAAATCCTCCAATCACTTTTCCATCTTGCCCCCATCCAAAAAGATCTGGATGGTTGAAATCCACTCCTGTGTCAATCACTGCTATTTTTATCCCTGAACCATCTATTCCATCTAATCTTGGAATTTCAGTTCCTACAAACGGAACACTTCTTTGAACATACGTGTGAATTTCATTTTCTGATTCTAAATAATGTGAAAAAATAAAAATTCCAAATAATACTAATGTTAATGAGAAAATTAGTAATATTTTCACAAATTTTCTAATCATTCTAACAAGTAAAAATGAATTGCTTACTAAAGCAATAAATTGAATAAATTTTCCATGTGGTATATGGGAAAATACACTCTTCCTGAAATGCCATATGCTTATGATGCATTAGAACCTCACATTGATGCAAAAACAATGGAGATTCATCATTCAAAACATCACCAAGCATACACTGACAAACTAAATGCAGCTCTTGAAACATGTCCTGCTGATATTCAAGAAAAAGATATCCTTGACATCTTGTCTGATATTAATTCAATACCAGAAGCTCAAAGAGGTGCAATTAATTTCAACGGTGGTGGTTATGATAACCATAGGTTATTTTGGAATAACATGAAACCAAATGGAGGCGGAGAACCTGGAGGATCTATTGCTGATGCAATCAATGATTCCTTTGGAAGCTTTTCTGACTTCAAAGAGAAATTTTCATCTACTACAGCTGTAATTCAAGGCAGCGGTTGGGGATGGTTAGTATACAATCCTTCTTCAGGAAAGGTTGAGTACAAATCAATGCCAAACCAAACTAGTCCAAGAACTGAAGGATTAGTGCCATTACTTGGCTGTGATGTGTGGGAACATGCATACTATCTCAACTACCAAAACAAACGACCTGTCTATATTGAGGCATGGTGGAATGTAGTAAATTGGGATGAAGTAGAATCTAGATTCTCTAAAGCAAAATAAAGTTAAATCTTTATTTTTTTCTATTTTTTATTCTATTTTGATTAAATTTTTTTCCAAACCTATGAATGAATTTATAACCATCTGAAAGATGTTTGTTGACATGAGTGAAGAACAGGCTGAGCAATTAATGCAGCAAATGCAAATGCTTGAAACATATTTTTCTGATTTATCTCAAAGAGAAGTCACCTTCATGAATATTTTAAGAGAAGCAACTGCTTCAATTCAATCAATTCAATCTCTTGGAAAGAATTCAGAATCTGAAACTCTAGTTCCAATAGGAATGGGCACTTATGTTCCTACAAAAATTTCATCTAGCTCAAAGATTGTTATGAATATTGGTGCAGGAGTAGCAGTTGAAAAAGATTTTCCTTCAGCAATTAATTATCTAGAAGCAAGAATCAAAGAAATTGAAATTGCATTACAAGATACTGTTGCAAAAAAACAAGATGCAGCATCACGATTAGAGCAAGGAAAAGCACAGATGAATCAAATGATGCAAGCCATGCAACAACCACCACAGCCTCCAACTACGGGATAATCTATGTTTGATAAACTTCGTAGTGCATTTTCAAATGCAGCGAAAAGTCTTGGAGAAAAAGAACTTAATGACAAAGACATTGAAGATATTCTTTTTGAATTAGAAATATCTCTCTTAGAATCTGATGTTGCAACTGAAGTTATTGATTCCATTAAATCTGATCTCAAAGAAAAATTAATTGGTTCTAAAGTAGACAAGCATGAAATTGAAAAATTTGTCAAAGACAGTTTAATTTCAAGTATTTCTTCTTTGTTTGATGCTGCTGGCGAATTTGATCTTTTCGAAAAAATTAATGAAAAAAAGAAACAAGAACAACCTTTTTTGATTTTATTTGTTGGAATTAATGGTACTGGAAAGACCACTTCATTAGCTAAAGTTGCACATCTGTTAAAAGAAGCAAAATATTCTGTTGTTGTTGCAGCATCTGATACTTTCCGAGCAGGTGCAATTGAACAATTACGCGAACATACTAAACGACTTAATCTAAAATTGGTTGCTCAAAATTATAATTCAGATCCAGCAGCTGTTGCACGTGATGCAGTACTATATGCAAAGTCTCACAAAACAGATGTTGTGCTAATTGATACTGCTGGAAGAATGCAGACAAGTGAAAATTTAATGCAGCAAATTGAAAAAATTACCAAAGTAGTAAACCCAGATATGAAAATTTTCGTAGGTGATTCATTGGCAGGAAATGATACTGTAAATCAAGCTCGTGAATTCCATAAACATGTCAATTTTGATGGTTCGATTTTAACAAAGAGTGATGCTGATGCAAAAGGCGGTGCTGCTTTATCTATTGTAAAAGTAACTTCCACTCCTGTACTTTATGTTGGAGTTGGGCAAGAATATCCTGATCTTAAACCCTTTGATAGGGAACTTTTTCTAGAAACAGTTTTTGGTTCTCTAGATGATGTAGATGTTACAAAAACTAATGAATCAGAACCTGAACCAACACCAGAACCAACACCAGAACCTGAACCAACACCAGAACCAACACCAGAACCAACACCAGAACCAACACCAGAACCAACACCAGAACCAACACCAGAACCAACACCAGAACCAACACCAGAACCAACACCAGAACCAACACCAGAACCAACACCAGAACCTGAACCAACACAAACTTCTGATGATCCCTTTGATGGAATCAAAGATGATGACATTACAACTTATTCTGAACTATTTAAAATCACTCCACCAGAAAATGACAAGGATGCAATCAATCTTGGTAACAATATTCGTCAGTGGATTAAAAATGACCGACCTAAACCTGGAGAATCAAACAAAGTCAATGATGTAGATGATGTTGAAGATGAAGAAATACAAAAACATGATAAAGAAGAAAAACCTGAAAAGAAACGAGGAAGATTCGGATTCTTTAAGAAATGAAACTAAAAACAAAAGATTTACTCACTTTAGCGGAACTAGCCCCAAAGGAATTTGTAGGATTAATCGATGACTCTATTAAATTAAAAAAAGAACTCAAAAAAAATGGAAACAAACCAACCCTAAAAAATAAAACCTTAACAATGATTTTCCAAAAACCATCTACTCGAACACGTGTTAGTTTTGAAGTTGGTATGTATCAGTTAGGAGGACATGCAGTGAATTTATCATCAAATGACATGCAATTATCTCGTGGAGAATCAGTTGAAGACACTGCAAAAACTCTTTCACGATATACAAATTGTATAATGGCGCGTGTCTATGACCATGATTTACTTGAAAAATTAGCAAAGCATGCAAGTGTACCTGTGATTAATGGACTATCTGATACTTTTCATCCTTGCCAAATATTGGCAGACTTTATGACGATAAAAGAAAAAAAGAAAAAACTCAAGGGACTAAAAATTGCATGGATTGGTGATGGTAACAATGTATGTAACTCTATGGTTTACGGTGCGGCTTTATCTGGAGTAAACATGTCAATTGCAACTCCTAAAGGCTTTGAACCAGACAAAACTGTCATCAAAGAAGCCAAGAAAACAACCAACATTGAATTAACAACTGATCCTTTTGTTGCAACTAAAAATGCAGATGTAGTAGTTGCTGATACCTTCGCATCAATTCACAATCTTGATAAGAAAAGATTAAAAAAATTCTTGCCAAAGTATCAGGTAAATGACAAATTGTTAAAGTCTGCAAAAAAAGATGCGATCTTTTTACATTGTCTTCCGGCAAAACGAGAACAAGAAGTTACTTCATCTGTAATTGATGGTCCACAATCTGTTGTATGGGATGAGGCAGAAAATCGTCTACATACTCAGAAAGCTTTGCTAGTTGCTCTGATTCGCGCTTAACGTATATAAGAGCAGATTCAAACTCGGTTTCTATAGATGGCCTATTCAAAAATATTAAGAAGATTAAGAGAGGAAAAGACCAATTATAGAAAACGTGGAACCATGTTGATGGGTAAACGCGATTTTATCACTGTAAATATTACTAATGAAAATACTCAAGTCCAAATTCTCACACCTGGGATGACTGGAGACAAAGTTGTAGCTTCTGCTCATTCTAGATATCTACTTGAAAAAGGATGGAAAGGTTCTAGAAAAAGTGTACCAGCTGCATATCTTACAGGTTACTTGGCAGGTAAGAAGGCAATAGGAAAAGGTGCAAAGGATGCTATTTTGTATACTGGAACTAAAAGATTTACTCAAAGAATGGCAGCTGCTCTCAAAGGATTAGTTGATGCAGGCCTTCAAGTCCCAGCTGATCCAGAATCATTCCCAGCTGAAGAAAGAATTAACGGTGAACATTTAACAGTAAAAAATGAAGTTTCAAAAATAAAATCTGCAATTGATAGTGAGGTCAAATAGAAATGAGTCAAACTGCACAATCAAAACCAGGACAATCAAAACCCGGTCAAGGCGGACAAGGTCAACGTGGAAGAGGCCCACCAGTATATGGAAGAGGCCCACCAGGAGGAGCTAAAGATCGTCCAAGAAGACCAAGAAGAGAGCCAGAAGAAGAAGTTTGGGTTCCAAAAACTATTTTGGGACAAAAAGTTAACTCTGGAGAAATTACATCATTAGAAGAAATTATTGAATTAGGATTAAGAGTTCAAGAATCAGGAATTATTAAGAAACTGTTACCTGATTTGAAAAGTGAAGTTGTTGATGTAGGTATTATTCAAAAAATGACTTCAAATGGTCAATCAACTAGATTCAAAGCAATTGTTGCAGCAGGAAATGAAAATGGATACTTGGGAATTGGCCAAGGTAAATCAAAACAAATGAGAATTGCAATTGAAAAAGCAACTAGTCAAGCTTTCCTAAACGTACAACCAATCAAAATGGGATGTGGCAGTTGGGAATGTAGATGTGATCAAAAACATTCTGTACCATTCAAAGTAAAAGGAAAAGGTGGCAGTGTTACAATTGAAATTATTCCTGCTCCTCGTGGATTAGGTCTAGTAGCAGGCGGTAAAATTAAACGATTATTGGAATTAGCTGGTCTTAAAGATGCATGGACTACTGCAAAAGGTTCAACACCTACCATGAATTCAACTTCAAAAGCAATATTGGATTGTCTAAGACAGACATTTAGTCAGGGTTGATAAAGAATGGCAAATGCATATCTCGTTGTTAGAATAAAAGGTCAAGCAGATTGTCCATACTGGGCAACCACTACAATGACTTTGTTAAAATTAGACAAAAGATATCGTGCAACTATCCTTCCTGCCAAAGATAATACTTTGGGAATGTTAAGAAAAGTACAACACTATGTTTCTTGGGTTGAAATTGACGCATCTTTAGCAACTGAACTATTAGAAAAGAAAGCAAGAAAAGGTGGTTATCAAAAAGTAACTGCTGAAGATTTGAAAGAATTAGGATTTTCAAGTACTGCAGAATTGGGAGCAGCTTTGGCTGAAGGTAAAGCAACATTGTCAAAATTAAAACCACTCAAACCATGGTTTGCTTTAGCACCTCCTGTACATGGATTCAAAAGAAGTACCAAGAAACTTTATGGACAGAAAGGAGTACTTGGACAAAATAAAGAACTTGACACTATTGTAAGGAGAATGATTTAACATGGCATCTAGATTACGAAAAACAAGACGTCTTAGAGGCGGACGACACATGGGATGGGGACAAGTAGGTCAACATCGTGCAAGTGGTCACAAAGGTGGTCTTGGAATTACTGGTATGAAGAAACATCATAGAAGTACTATGATGAAAGAAGATCCAGATCATTACAACCACAGTATCCCTAAAACACCTCACCCAAATATTATCAAAAAATGGACTAGCGTTAGAGATCTAGATGACTTGTTCATGATGTTCGGTAAAGAAGAAGGAGGCAAAAAAATCGTAGACCTTGAAAGTGCAGGATACGACAAACTCCTTGGAGGCGGAAAAATCACAAATGCATATTCCGTCAAAATTCAACAATTTACAGCATCTGCAGAAGAGAAACTAAAAGCTGTTGGGGGAGAAGTGTTAACTGAAAATGGCTGAGGGTACTATCACTACCGTCATTCGAAAAATGGTTTTCAAGGCAGAACCATATCTTCCTCAAGTCCCAAAACCTAAAAAGAAAATCCCACTACAAGTCAGATTGCTTTGGTGTGGAATTGCATTACTCATCTATATGATAATGGGACAAACTCCATTATTTGGAGCAACAGCACCACAATTTGATTTCCTAGCGTTTGCTAGAGTTATTTTTGCATCACAACAAGGTACACTTGTAGAACTGGGGATTGGGCCTATAGTTACATCTGGTCTCTTGATGCAATTATTGAGAGGTTCAGACATTCTCAAATTTGATTTCAAAAAACCAGAAGAAAGAGGTATCTTCCAGACTGCTACTAAGATGGTAACTTATGTTGTAATTGTTGCAGAATCTATTGTATATGCAGCAGCAGTATATGGTCCAGGAATAACTGAACCATATGTTCTCTATGTGATTATAGGGCAGCTGATGGCGGCGTCGGTTATTATCATGTTCTTAGACGAGTTAATCCAGAAGGGTTGGGGTCTTGGAAGTGGAATCAGTCTTTTCATTATGGCAGGTGTAGCTCAACAAATTCTTTGGAGTATGTTCAGTCCGTTACCTGCTGGAGATGGAGGGATGATTGGTATTATTCCATACATTGTACAATCTCTTACAGGTAGTGGAGATATTACAAATATTCTATTCCGTTCTAATCAACTTCCGAGTATCTTTGGATTGTGTCTGACTGCAGGAATCTTGTTGATTTTGGTATTTACACAAGGAATGAAAATTGAAATCCCAATTGTTTCAACAAAATACAGAGGCTTCTCTGCTGTTTATCCAATCAAAATGATGTATGTTTCAAACATTCCAGTCATTTTAGCATCTGCACTTACTGCAAACGCGGTTTTCATTTTCCAAATGCTTTGGGCGAACATGAACCCGCGGAATAATAATTTCTTCATGAATTTTATAGCGCAATTTGATCCTACTAGTCCTAACACTCCAATAGGTGGTATCATCTATTTCATCACTCCTCCAAGAGGTTTGGATGTTGCAGCATTAGATCCAATGCGTGCAGTTGGTTATGTTCTATTTATGATTGGAATTGTAGTTGTGTTTGGTAGATTATGGGTAGAGCTTGGTGGTTTATCTCCAAAGAGTGCTGCACAAAACTTACTTGATGCAGATGTACAAATTCCTGGATTTAGAAGATCAAACAAACCTGTTGAAGCTTTACTAAACAAGTACATTCCATCCGTAACCATTATTGGCTCAATGATATTGGGTCTCTTAGCAGGTGTATCTGATGTTCTTGGTGTCTTTGGTTCTGGAATCGGAATTTTACTTATGGTGGATATTCTCATCAACTATTACACACAATTAGTTAGAGAACAAGTCGAAGTTGCAATGCCGCGTTTGGGTGCTCTACTTGGCAGAAAATAAAAAAGTTGTAATGGTAGGAATACCTGGAGTTGGGAAAACTACCTTGTTAACCAAAATGGCAGAAATTATTAAAAACCATAAAAAAAGTGTCAGCGTTCTAAGTTTTGGAACTTTGATGTTTGATGTTGCAAAAGAAAATAGTCTTAAAGATAGAGATGGATTAAGAAAACTACCTGTCGCTGAACAACAAAGATTACAAAAACTTGCAGCAGAAAAAATTGCTCAACATGATGAAGATGTTGTAATTATTGATACTCATGCATTCATTAGTTCTGCAGAAGGATACTATCCTGGTCTACCAGAACATGTTCTCAAAATTATCCAACCAACAAACTTTGTTTCAGTTTCAGCAAAACCTGAAGAAATCTACAATAGACGAATGAGTGACGATACACGAAATCGAGATAAAATTACTCTTGCCAATATTAAGAAAGAATTAGACGCTCAATCAGGAATAATTGCATCCTGTATGGTAATTTCTGGCTCTCCTGTCAAATACATCCTCAATCGTGAGGGAAAGGTTGATGAAGCTGCTGATAAAATCATTAGTGCAATAGGACTGTAAAAAATGGATTTTAACTTTATTCTACTTTTCATCGAATCTATACCTCTACAATTTGATATTTTTGGAGGTGAAAGACAGGCTTTGGGTAGTGATGATCCTATCGTCAAAGGATTGATTCTTTCAATGTTTGCTGTTACTGGATTTGGTATTCTATTGAACATCTTCAATGCTGGAGTTAGAAAGAAGATGGTTGACCAAGTTAAGCTAAAACGAATTATGAAAGAAACTCGTGGTTGGCAAAAAGAAAGAATGGCTGCGATGAGATCTAAAGACCAAGCAAAGATTGCTGAATTGGGAAAAAAATCATCCTACATGAACAAAATGTCAATGGAGATGATGCAGATGAACATGAGACCAATGATGATTACTTTTGTTCCATTAATTTTGATATTTTATCTTGTGTTACCGCAACTATTTGCTTATACTGTTGCTGTATCCCCAATTCCACTAAATGTTATTCCTGGAGATATGTTCCAATTAACATGCACTGCTGAACAAGCCGCAGATGTAGATCATGTTTGTACAACAGAAAATGCATTGTATCTATGGGCTTGGTATTTCCTTTCATCCATTGCATTTAGTGGGATTATCATGAGACTAACAAAGACCTCAATGGATCTCAGTTGACCAAATCTATTGTTATTTCTGGTCCTCCCGCAGTGGGAAAAACAACTGTTGCTAAAGGTTTAGCAGAAGAATTTCAATTAAAGTATCTCAGTGGAGGAGATGTGCTAAAGGAAATGGCAAATGAACATGGATTTGATTCTAAGGGTGATGATTGGTGGGATACAGAAGATGGAATGAAATTTCTAAACCAACGTGAACAAAATTCTGAATTTGATAAAAAATTGGATGAAAAATTAATTGGTCTTTTTAATCAAGGTGGAATGGTAATCACTAGCTATACTTTACCTTGGTTAATCAAAAATGGAATTAGAATTTGGTTGGAAGGATCTCATGAAAGTAGCACAAAAAGAATGCAAACAAGAGATAGTATGAGCCCAGAAGATGCCTATGAAATTACTAAAGAGAGATTTGATAAGAATAAAGCATTATACAAAAAACTGTATGATTTTGATTTTGGTGAAGACAAATCTGTATTTGATTTAATAATAAACACAGATAATTTAACCGCACAACAAGTAATTGATGTGACAAAAGAAACAGTGAGGAAATTACTTTGACTTTAAAACAATTGGAAAATCTTGTAGAAATTGATCAAGACATTACAGATAATGCATATGGAACATATTATGATAAAAGAACAATTGAACAATTACTAAATTATGGAATTATTCTTTTAGACAAACCGCCAGGCCCTACAAGTCATGAAACTGTAGCTTGGACCAAACGTCTTCTTAAACTTCCTAAAATTGGTCACAGTGGTACATTAGACCCACAAGTTTCTGGTGTTCTACCATTGGGTTTGGGTGAGGCAACAAAAGCCCTGGGTGTTTTACTTTATGGTCCAAAAGAATACCATGCATTGGGACGAGTACATTCTCTTACATCTAAAGAAAAACTAAAAGAAATTGTAGAAATGTTTCAAGGCGAAATTTTCCAAAAGCCTCCTCAACGTTCTGCCGTTCTCAGACAAACTAGAACAAGAACAATATACGAATTTGAAGTGATTGAACAAAAAGAAAGATTGCTTTTAACAAGAATACTCTGCGAAGCTGGAACTTACATTCGTAAACTTTACTATGATATTGGAGAAATATTAGGACCTGGTGCTACTATGGTTGAACTAAGACGAAGTCGAGTTGATCAATTTCATGAAAAAGATGGACTAGTAACTTTGCATGAACTTGCAGATGCATTTGCATTATGGGAAGAAAAAAAAGATGATAGTAAATTGATGAAAATGATTAAACCTGTTGAATTAGCACTAAGTGAATTAAAATCAGTAGTTGTTCGTGATTCTGCAGTGGATGCAATGTGCCATGGTGCACAACTTGCCATTCCTGGAATTTTAAAGATTTCTCAAAATTTGAAAAAAGGAGATATTGTTGGTGTTTATACACAAAAAGGAGAGGCAGTTGCTTTAGCTGAAGCAACAATGTCCGAAGAAGAAATCAAAGATGCAACCAAGGGGTATGCATTTGAAACAAAAAGAATCATTATGGCTCCTAAAACATATCCAAAAAAATGGAGAACTAAACCCACTCCTCCAAAGGATTAAAAAATAAAGAAATTATTTTAAAAAGAATTGTTAGCAAAAAGCATTGTACTCTTTATTGGAATTGGTGTGATTGCAGGACTTGCATTTGGAGTTTATCTAATTGATGTTAAAAGTACCAGTCAGCTAGTTTTTGTTGAAGGACCTTCAGTTTCAGTAGTTACAGAAAAATCTGATTTTAAAAAAGGTGAAGAGATAAAAATTCGAATTGTAAATTCTGGAACTGTTCCCTTGTCGTTTTCTGATGGATCATATGGCCTTAGAATAACTGGGTTGTCTGGTATCTTGATGTACTCTTCTTGGATTTCTACTGAAGAAATAATCTCTGGTTTAGATCCTGGTGAGGAAGTAAGTTTCTCATGGGATCAAATTAAGAATGACGGTGATACTGCATTGGAAGGTCTTTACAAAATATCTGTAAATGGTATGGATAATGAAGGAAATAATGTAGAAAAGTCCACAACAATAACAATCTGGAAGTAATTTCTCATAAATCAAGTAACATAATTTATAATCACATTTCATCGAATACATTTGTCGCAAGACTTGTGCCGGGGTCGCCTAGCCTGGTAGGGCGCGCGCCTGGAAATTGTTTAACCATAAAGCGCGTTCTCGCAAGGGAACGGGAGTTCAAATCTCCCTCCCGGCGCCATCTTTTTTAATAAATCTAGTTTCTACAAATATTTTGTGTTCTTTCCAAAAATTATTTCGTGTCACTTTCATGAGTAATTCCTCCATAGAATACTTGGGTCTATGAGTATTTCGTTTGTCAGTAGATGGGAAAGTAACTCAAGTTACACATTCTAGAAAATAATTATTTTTGTTATTTCTAAAATAATGAATAATTATCTTTACAAAGAAATATTTGAGAATTTCAATTGATATTATTGGTTTGTGATTTTGTACATTGGTTTCTTCTGAGATAATCAAATTAGCAATTATCCATGCATTGTACAAAATCAACGAATAGTAAAAATACAACAATCTTATGGATTGGTTTGAACTGGTGGTTTTTGGTCTGAACCTTCCCACACATGCATATCCTGTTTCAATTCCCCAACGTTTCTTGTAGTCAGTTGGAATGTTTTGTATGTTATATGATATTTCTTTTGGTGAAACGTTTGTTGCAAACACAGCATACTGATCAATAATATCTGATTTTTTTCTTGCATTTTTGTTTGGCAGAATAACTAGAGTAAATGATTCTACATGTCCTGATGATGATTTTATTGTGTATGGCGAGATTGACTTTCTATCTCCATTAACGTATTGTACAATTGCATCTTTGATTCGAGAATTCTTTTTTGCAGGCATTAGAAATTTCAGATTCTTTTGTTTTATTTCTGAAATTGTTCCAGCTGTGAAAAACTCCCTATCCACTAGCAATAGTTTAATCTTGATTCCATTATTGATGCCATCAGAGAGTAATTTACGCACAAAATCGGCATTTGATTTGTTGTCATACAAAGGATAACAACCTAATTGAGCCCTGATTCTTTTTTCAACGCACTGCATGGTGCAGTAACTCTCAAAATGAGTAGTACTGTTTTTAGATTTTGATTTTATTAAAGAATGATTTGGCAATTTGTCATATCTTGGGATTAGATGTTTGTCAATTGCCACAGTAACTGGTTGCTCCAATACTCCCAATTCTTGTAATTTTGATATGGTACTATCCAGTGAACGATGTAATTGAATTTGCATTGTTTTTTGTGATATTTTTGATATAATTTTTCTCAACCATGAAACCAGTTGGAGAATGATTCTGGGATTCCATTGCCAGTCTCTTTAATCCAGATTCAGAATATGAATTTCCCAAACACAATGACATGACAGAATTGTGTGCATCAGCATTGTGGAACCGTGAGTTATTTTTACTAGAGCATGGAAACAACAAGATATTGTACATTATTTTAGTGATAATCTCAAATGCTTTAGATAGTATCACGCCTTGGTGTGTCATGGTATCAAATGAAGTACAATGCATATTTGATGGAGTGACATACTTCCATCAAGCTTTTTCTATCTGAATAGATTGATTGAATAATTGATAGTTTTTGATCTAAATTGAGTTACTTTCCCATCTACTGTTTGTTATCATCTTGGAGTGATACGCATCAGATGGTGTCTCCATGTTATCCAAGTCTAGTGCGCCATGAACTCTAATGTGATTGTACCAATGCATAAACTGCTCCACTGACTCAAAGTATTCTATTTTACACTCAAAGATATCCCAGAACTTTTCTAGCTTACCATTTGTTTGTGGATGTCTCACTCTTGTACGAGAGTGCTTTACGTGATGTCTCATTAGTTGCTGCTCAAAGTCTACTGGCTTGTTATGATCAAGAGTATTGACATTTGATGTGAACTGTTTTCCATTATCAGATAGTACGGATGCTGGTCTACCGTGATTCTTTATTGCATCAGATAGTACTGCAGAAGAATTCACAGATGTTGCCTCATCATACACTCCGAAACCCGTGATAAATCGTGAGGCATCATCTTCAAATGCAATTAGTTGTTTTCCTGCCCAGCGTGAATCATGTATTGTGTGCCAGTCAGTATGCCACAGTGAATTTGAATATTCACGTTCATACCTGATCCACTTTCTTCTCATCTTTTTCCGTGGTTGCTCAACTGATAATCCTTCATCTAGCATAATCTTGTGGATGCGATTGTGGTTTATCTTGGTATTGTACAATTTTGATATGATTTTCTCAAGGTATAGTGCGTTTGTATGAAATTTTTCTTGAACTTGTTTGACTAGCTCTATCTCGTGTACAGTGACTGGCTTTTTTGGACGCCCTGGCCTTTTGGGTGTGGGAATCTTTTTGGTTTTTTTGTACTGAGAGTAGACTTGTTGTACTCTTCTAGGCGTTATCTTGAGGATTACTGAAATATCTAAATTCTTGACTTTTTCATTTTTAGATTGTATAATCCACCTGATCTTATTCTCATCTAACTTTACCATAGGTATGCCACGATACCCACGCATACGATAGTATGGGAATGATGCTCTCCTAGTTAAGGGGTGAAATAATTTCCGGAAAAGATATCTACAAATATTTTGAAATGAATTTTATATGAACTTCAAAAATAATCTTCAATGAATGATGCCATCAAACCTTCAGAAATTCCACCTTTTGAATGGATATCCATTAACCAGTTTCTACATGAGATAAAAAATATTGACTCTCAATGCATTTCTGTCTATTATCCATATGGTAAGGGTTCTGAAACTATATCTTTACTAGAGGAAACAAGACGAAATGAAACTCTTGAAGGAATAAAATCAAAAATCAAAAATAAAATTACTGAACTTAAAAAAAATCCTGTTTCTGTAGGAAAATTTACAAAAACATTGTGTATTTTTGGATGGATAAAAAATGGTAAAGTTAACATCAAAGTGATTGGAACTTCAAAAAAACTTCCTTACATCTACATGTCTAGCAAGAAACCCTTCATCAAACCATTCAATGATATTTTGAAAACTAATTATCATGTTTTGGTAGTAACACTAGATCAAAAAACAGCAAGAATTCAAAAATTTCATGGACATCAAATAATTCAAGAAGCAAAACTTCGAATTGACTTACAGGGTAGACATAAGAAAGGAGGACAGAGTCAGGGGCGATTCCTTAGAGCAAGACAAACAAAAATTCATGTTTTCTTCAAAAAAGTAGCAAATAAAGTCAGAGAGATGGATTCAAATTCTTCACTAATTCTATTGGGTGGAATTGGTCCTGCAAAAACAGAATTTTATGATGAACTTAATTCAGAATTGGTAAAAAAATGTCGATTTGTAGAAAATTTGTCCTTTTCAACTTCAATGAAAGATATTGATAAAAAAATAATTCATCATTTGTATCAGCATAGAAGAAAGCTTGTTACAGAATTAATTCAAAAATATGAGAATTTAGTCAAAGATGGATTAACTGCTAAAAGAAATAATGTAATCTACAAAGCACTTGAAATTGGAGCCGTAGATACCCTTATTGTTTCTGCAAATTATCATACTAATTCTCAATTCAAAAGTATAATGAAAATGATTGAACTTGCAAAAAATACTTCATCGAAAATAGAATTTGCAGTTTCTCCAAAAATAATCAAAAAATTAGACATTGATAATTCTGTTCTAGCAATACTTCGATACAAAATTAGGTAATTCTGTCTAGTTTATCTTGTATTTTCTTACTCTAGTTTTTCTATGATTTCAGAAAATCTCCATGGGCCACAAACTGCATCCTCATCTTCATTACTGAACAAACCTGTCTTGTTTAGATGATTTACAATATGTGCAGAAAATGGCAAGGCCCCCGTAGCTCCTGGAGAGTTATAATTCAAAATATGAAATGATGATTCATTCTCTATTAGAATTACATCTGGTGCAAATTTTCCTTTGTCGTCAATTATTGATGATCTTATTCCTGCAGTACCTCTTTCAGTAATTTTTTTAGTGTCAATTTTTGGCAAGAATTTTTTTACTCTGCTTACCATTGCAGTTTTTGACATTGATGATTGAATTTCATTCATGGCAAGTTCCTGAAACTGTTTATCAAATACTGCTTTTCTTGCTCCTGAATTTAACATCTCAAGCATCTTTGGAATGAATTCTTTGATATTTTTTGATGTATCATATCCATGTGGACTAAACACTGGTACTGCATTAGGTCCAATTTCACAACTACCATCTACTCTGATAATCCAATGTGGATCTAAAAATGGATAATCAGGAAATTCTGGTACTGAATATACACTTGATTTTGTAAGGTTGTTGTATTCTTTTGGAGCCTTCCAGTATTCTCCTCTAAAATGTACATCCGTGAATTTTTTTGCAACACCTACATCGTGTGCAATATCAATGGCTTCACCTCCTGCGGCATTGATTAGAAATTTTGCGTTAATTTCATGTTCATCATTTAATGTGATCACCCATTTTCCATTTTCTTTTTTAATTTTAGTAACTTTGGTGTCTAATAGAAAATCAGTACCTGTTTTTTTACTATCATTCATAATTGAATTTGTAAATATAGAATAATCTGTTGATGCATCTCTATAAACATACAGTGCAGCTTCACATTTTATTTCAGGTTCTATTTTTTTTATTTCCTCTTTACTCATTAATTTAATGTCTTTTTCTTCCAAACCATTTTGTTTTCCCCATTTGAGATATTTTTCAAGAACTTTGATTCCTTTTTGATCTGGTGAAACTTCGATGACTCCATCTTCTTTAAACGGTAAATTTTTCAATTTTGCGTATTCTTCCCACATTTCATAACCATGAAAAGCTGATTTTGCAAACAGTTTTTTCTTTTCAGGATTGTATAGATAAGGTGCATGAACTTTTCCAGTATTTCTCCCACTTGTATGAAATGCTATGCTATGAGCTTGTTCTATTACTGCAATTTTTTTTGATTCATTTAATGATGAAAGAAAATATGATAATGAAGTTCCAAGAATTCCTCCACCAATAATTACAACATCAAAATCATGTGTCAATAACTTTCAATGATGATTAAATCTGCTTGATAATAAATTGAATCTGTAACAATCAAGATTAATATCTGATAAATTCTCAATTCAAACTGTGTTACCTGACAAATGCTCTGTTTCAAAAGAAGGCAAACAATGTGTAAATCCACCTGAATTTATTGTATCAATTATTTCAGGAGATGATGAATACATGGTAGGAGTCACTTGTGGACGACACAAACAAGTTGTAACTGGAAAAATTGGTCATTTACAAAAAGAAGGAAAAATCCACGATGGAAAAATTAGTTTTTCACCTGTAAAGGCCGTAGGAACTGATTGTGTTCATGGGGATACTGATGATTTTGTTCAAATTGACATGAATCGTTCAAAAAACTGAAATAATTTCAATTTCAATGCTATACAATGCTTTTAGAATTATTATCTGATTTAGTCAAAATTGACGATGTTTTACTTATTGTAAAAAATAATGGTGCTATAAGTGAGGTTCGAGGCCCTCTTAGTATTAGACAAAAAGAAAAGTGGATAACTATTGGTGATAATGATGGTCCTGCACACCTTCATGTTAATTCAGAATTAATACAATCTGCAGAATTTGTTGCCGAAGAAAAACCTGAACGTACAAGTTTCAGTGTTCGTTTTTTTGATCAAAATGGCGATAGAATCATTGCAATATTTTTTACAAAAATGTATGATGATTCAAAACAACTAATTCCAGAACGAAAAAAAATCTATGATCAATTAAATGAAAAATTCACTTCCAAAATTAAATTTTAAAAAAAATCTTGTCTGAAAAAGACAAGCAAAAAAATCTTATTCTTCAGACTCTTTTTCTTTCTTCTCTTTTTCAGATTGTTGTTTAGCTAATTCTAATTCTTCATTCGTATGTTTGAATTTCTTCATTCTGATTTTATGTTATGATTTAGATATAAAAACTGCACAATTAATGCGATGGCAACCATGCGTGAAAGTCAGTATCCTACTGAGTAAATTGGTTTTTTGCCTTTTATTCCAAGATCTAAATTTTTCACAGTAATTTCTGCCATTTTCATTCTTGTCTCTTTTGTAGAACTTCCTATGTGGGGAGCAAGTACAATATTTGATAATTTAACAAATGGGTGTTTTTCATTAATTGGTTCTGTCTCAAAGACATCTAATCCTATACCCGAGATAATTTTCTTCTTCAAAGCAGTCACAAGATCTTTTTCATTGATTACTTTTCCTCTTGATGTATTAATCAAAAATGCTGTTTTCTTCATCTTTTTCAAAATTTTCATGCTAAACAACTTGTCTGTTTCTTTTGTATGGGGCACATGAATTGAAATAAAATCACTTTTTGTAATTAATTGTTCAAATGACACATATTTTGCGTTTAATGATTTTTCTTTAGATTTTGAAATACGTTTTCTGTTGTGATATGCTATTTTCATATCAAATGCCTTTGCTCTTTTAGCAAGTGTACTGCCAATTCTACCCAAACCTAAAATCCCAAGTGTTTTACCTTGTAAATCCACTCCAACATAATCAAATGCTCCATAGATTTCTTTCCACTTTCCATCTCGAATAATTCTATCGCCTTCCGATACTCTTCTTGAAATATCCAATAATAGTGAAAATGCAAGATCTGCTGTAGCATCTGTTAATACTTCTGGAGTATATCCTACCCGAATTTTCTTTTCTTTGGCATACTCTATATCTATATGATCAAAGCCTACACTGTAGGTACTAATTGATTTTAGATTTTTAGCGCAATCAATAATTTCTTTGTTAATTTTGTCATATGGAAAACAGATGAGTCCATCCACTTCCTTAATTTTTGATCGTAGTTTCGTTTTAGGTATGGGTATTTTTCCAGAATGAACTTCAATCTGATATCTTTTTTTCAATTCTTTTAATGCAAAATCATGTAGAGTTCTTGTAAGAAACACTTTTTTTTTCATCAGTCTTGATATTCATCTCAAACCATTTATACGATTTCTTTGTATTTTCATTGATGTCTTCTAAGGTTGAAGAAGAGGAAGAATTTGCTATTTGTGTAGAATGTGGAAATTCAATTGAAAAATGCGTATGTGTGTGTCCTTATTGTGGTGAACGTGATAAATGTGAATGTGCATTGTTTGATGCAGCCACTGGAGGTTAGAAGAAATGAACTATCATACTATTAAGATTCAGGAAATGAGTGAATATCTGTGAGTTCTGTTGATTTTACTTGGCTAATTGGAGGCCCTCAAGGAAGTGGGGTCGAATCTGCAGCCAATATTTTCTCTCAAGTTTGTGCTGAAATGGGTTATCAAATTTTTGGAAAGAGAGAATTTTATTCAAACATCAAAGGTGAACATAGTTATTTCACAGTAAGAGTCGCTGAGAAAAAAATCAACTCAAATGTAAATGATGTAAATCTTATGGCTTCTTTTGATGCTGAAACAATTTTTCGTCATTACGAGGAAATAGTTTCTGGCGGAGGAATAATTTATGATTCTGATTTAGAGGAAACAAAAACAGATGCTGTACGTACACTTGATGCTCCCTTTAAAGAAAGATTACACAAAGAATTAGAATCAAAAAATAAACCCTTTACAATTGCAGGTGTGTTAGAAATTGCAAAAGAAAACGGTGTAAAAGTATTTCCGATATCTTTCAAATCTATCTTAGAAACTCTTTCTGAAGAAACTGAAAATCCACGTTTACGGGGATTAGTTAGAATGTATAATGTTATTGGAGTATCGTTATCTTTAGGTTTAGTTAAGATGCCTCCTGACTCGTTACAAAAAGCAATTGAATCAATTTTTTCAAAAAAACCTGAAATTGCAAAAATAAATCAACAGACTGCAAATTATTCTTATAATTTTGCAACTGCAAAATTTGAAAATTTCACTCACACTTTACTTGGAACCGAAAAAGAATCTCAGACCATTTTGGTTCAGGGGTTTCAAGGTACAGCTTTAGGAAAAATGGCTTGTGGTTGTAGGTTCCAACCTTACTATCCGATTACTCCTGCATCTGATGAATCTGTTTTTCTAGAATCCAATGAAATTCTTGAAATTATAGATGATAGACCTGGTTCTACAGCAGTAATTCAAACAGAAGATGAAATTTGTGCTATGGGGATGACAATTGGAGGTGCATTAACTGGAACTCGTTCGGCTACTTGTACTTCTGGTCCTGGATTTGCATTAATGACTGAAATGTTAGGCTGGGCGGGAATAAATGAAGTACCCGTAGTGATTACAAATTATCAAAGAAGTGGACCTTCTACAGGACTCCCAACACGACACGGTCAAGATGATTTGTTATTTGCTGTCCATGCCGGACATGGTGATTTTCCAAAAATTGTCTATGCATCTGGAGATATTGAAGAGAGCTTCTATGATACTGGTAATTGTTTTAACTATACGGAAATTTTTCAAGTTCCTTTGATTCACTTGATGGATAAATTCCATGCAAGTTCTGTAATTACATGTAAAAGATTTGATCCTCAAAAAATTTCTATCAATAGAGGTAAACTATTAGAAAAAGTAGATGATGATTATAGAAGATTTGAGTTTACAGATGATGGGATTTCTCCTCGTTCTAGATTGGGAATTGACAATGGAATATTTTGGAATACTGGTGATGAATCAGATGAAACTGGTCACATTACTGAAGATCCTATTTTACGTGTAAAAATGATGGATAAGAGAATGTCTCGTTTAGATTTAATTCTAAAAGAAATTCCTGATAATGAACAAGCAAAATCTTTCGGTGTTGAAGAATATACTATTATTTCATGGGGTTCTGCAAAAGGCCCTATCTTGGATGCATTAGAAATGCTCAAACAAGAAGGAATGTCGATTGGATTTGTTCAGCTAAAATTACTACAACCTTTCCCAGGTGATTATATCAATTCCTTGTTAAAAGATGCTAAAACCATTATTGACATTGAAGCAAATCATTCAGGACAACTTGGAAAATTATTTAAACAAAATACTGGGCGAGATATTGATTATTTTATATTAAAATACACTGGACGAGCAATGACTTGTACTGAAGTCTATGATTCTCTCAAAAAAATTGTTGAAAATAAAGCAAACAAACGGGAGGTTTTGATGCATGGCGCTTAAACTAGCTGATTACAAAACCGACGTGCATAATGATTGGTGTCCTGGGTGTGGGGATTTTGGAATTGTAAATGCAATCCAAATGGCACTAGCTGAAATGGGAATAGAGAGGGATAAGGCTGCAATGTTCTCTGGAATTGGATGTTCTGGTAAAACTTCTCATTACATCAATACCTACGGTGTTCATACATTACATGGAAGGGTTTTGACATTTGCACAAGGAGCAAAAATTGCAAATCCTGAGTTATCTGTCGTTGCAGTAGGAGGCGATGGTGATGGTTTAGGAATTGGTGCTGGTCATTTTGTCGCTGCAGGAAGAAGAAATGTGGATATGACTTACGTTATTTTTGACAATGGAGTTTATGGATTAACAAAAGGTCAAGCATCTCCAACTCTAAAATTGGGAGAAAAAACAAAATCATTACCTTCGCCAAATACTAATTCAAACGTCAATCCGATTGGTCTTGCAGTAGCATCTGGTTTTACATTTGTAGCTCGAGGATATTCATATGATGTAAGACATCTCAAGGATTTGATCATTCAAGCAGTAAACCACAAAGGTCTTTCATTTCTTGATGTTTTGCAACCTTGTCCAACTTACAATGATCTTAATACAAGAGATTGGTATGCTGGAACTGATTTAGTTGATGAAGCACAAAAAAGACATTCTAGAATTTACAAACTAGAAGAAACTGGATATGAACCAACTGTTCACTATGATTCTGAAGTTGAAGTAAATGAAAAATTATCTCAAGCTTTGATTAAATCCCTTGAATGGGGTAACAAAATCCCAATTGGTGTATTTTACAAAAATGATTTAATTTCTCCTTATACTCAAAGGATTAAAGATAAGATTCCAAACTATTTGGAAAATTCTCCCGCAAAACAAAATATTTCTAAAAATGGTCATTCTAATACTGACATTTCAAAAATTTTAGATTCTTTAGAAGTATAGTATACTGTCCTGAACCTAAGAAGTTATAGGCAAGTTTTAGAATATTATTTTGCATTTGAATATTAATGAGGCAAATAAAATATTTAGAAAATCTATAATCAAAGGGTTCTTTGAACCCCAACTAGTAAATCTAGATTTTAAAAAATCCCCCGTGAAACATCCTTCAATTAGTGATGATGGTCTAATGCAGTCTGATTTGTTGCATGTATTTTTTGATGTAGAGACTGGTTCTGATTATCCGGATGGTGATGAGTGGTTTATTGTAGAGTTGCTATTTCCTCACGATGTTAAACTTCCTGATTCTTTGAAAGGTACTGATTATTTTACAACTTTATCAGTTGATGAAGGAAAAACATTCTGGCATCATCGTGAACTAATTCGTTACAAATATGGAAAATCTAAAAAATTAATTGATGCATTAGAATTCCTAGAATCAAAATACAAAGAACTTCATGAATTATTGGAACCTTTACAAAAAGATCTTAAATAATCTCATTCCATGAATCTCCTCTGAATGTGTACTTTTTATTTTCAGATGAAGCTGAATCTAGACGCCATCTAATTGATTCAGGATCAAATTTGTATATGATCTGTGAAATTCCGGCTGGAATTTTTTCGGGATCTAGATGATATGGTAATAATTCTAAAACAAAATCAATTTTTTCTAATGCATTATCAAACCATTGTCTATCTTCAATATCAATAGTAAAGATAATTTTTGGGTTCCCTGAAAAATTCATTACAATTTTTAAAGCATTTCCGCTGCCTCTTCTTCGTTTCATTTCCTTGAATACTGCTTTGATTTTTCCCCATCGTTTGAAATCAAACCATTGGAAAAATGCTTCATTAAATTGTAATGGGATATCAATGTCTAAGAAACTAACATAATTCTCATCATCGGGTTCAATTTCATCTTGTATGATAGTGAAATGAGAATTTAAAAATCCGTAAAGAACCTCAATCTCCCATGGAGAAATCCCGTAATATCGTAATGTTGTTTTTACATTCTCTGACAATGATTTAAAATCCAGAAAATTGTAATTAAAGCTTCAAAACTGGCAAAACTAGTACAAATCCACCTTAAAATTAAAATTATATGGAATAAGATACAACTCTAGACATGAAGAAAGAATTTGTAGTAAAAAGCATAGATTCTGCACCTGATGGGGCACCATATGTTGTAATTTCATTATCGTCCCTTAAGGATCTAAAAGAAGGAAATCAACCTCAACAACAACCTCCTTTTGGAACTCCAAAAGTAATGG
Source organism: Candidatus Nitrosopumilus sp. (assembly GCA_965205425.1). GTDB lineage: Archaea > Thermoproteota > Nitrososphaeria > Nitrososphaerales > Nitrosopumilaceae > Nitrosopumilus. The sequence goes on along the minus strand of CBDBGZ010000009.1, from coordinate 314,283 downwards.
GATTTTCAAACATGAATGATATGATGAAAGATTTGAACAAGATGATGTCTGGAATGGGTGGAGCAGGTATGCAATCTGGAATTACTCAACTAAAACTTGAAATGCATGAATACAAAGAGATGGGTCTTTCAGTTGGAGATAAGGTCTTTTTAGAACTAAGTAAGGCTGAAACTTTAGGTGTTTAATCTTACCAAATTGTGTTGAAATATTTCCAACCATAAAATGTTGCTATAGTTCCAATTACAAATAACATTGGTTTCCATGCAAATACTGGAATACTTGGAGTTGCAAGCTTTACTTTGTAATTATCTACAATGGCATGAACATTTTTCTTAATTTTATCATGCCAAATATTGTAATCTACCTGATATTTTTTTAGAATTTCTTCAACTTCATACACTACTGGTGTTCTTTGAGAAAACAAATGTTGTAAATAATCTCTTGAAACTTCTACTTCGGCATGAATTCCAATTAATCCTTTTTTCAAATCTACCATTCTGACATGCATTTCCCATGGCTTTTTTAATTTGAGATTTAATCCACTACCAATTTGATCTGGCTGTTTATGTTCAAGTTTAACTTTAGTAAATCCTTCATCTGTGAAAATTTTTGTTAATTCTTCAAAACTTTTCTTAACTACTATGTGAAGTTGTTCAACACCGTCTTTACTATCCACATCAATTTTGTGTTTTATTCCATCAAAAAATGAAACCGTTTTTGGATATGTGGTAAGGTATTCCATTAATTTTCCCATCAAATTCCTCTATTTAAAGCAGAATTGATTTTCACGCTAGGTTTTTGGAGGATTGGACAATCCTCTGACATATACACATTGATCTGGGGAAATTGCCATTTCTGCTGGATTGATGATTCTGTCAGTTAATTTTGCATCTGAATTTCTAACTATTGCAAATGGTTTTGATTCTCCTCCTTCCCCCATCTTGTGGTTTGCAATAGTGGCAAGATTGTCAACTACTGCTTGAAATGTAACTTTTAGTGGATTTCCATCAAGATCTTTTTTTGCTCTCATATCTAAAACTGGTTCAATTCCTGCACAAGCTATGGCTACTCCAGATGTTCCAATCCTTGCCGGCATTAATCTACTGTCAACGAGAATTATTCCGACATGAATGAAAAATTTTAAGAAAATCTTTCTACGAATTTCTTCTGCAGTTAGATATGGATTTGTAGGATATAGTATGGCTCTACCTTTTTTGGCATTTGATTTATCGATTCCGGCATTTGGAGCCATGATATTATCTGAAGATGTAATTACAAATCCCCCAATTCCCCCAAAAATCTTATCTGATTCTCTAAGAATGATTTCAGCAATTCCTGATTTTAATTGATACTCTTTTGAGATTTTCATTCCTTCTTCTGATGCGTTAATTTTTTCTAAATCCACAATTCTTCCTTGAGAATTTGAGACATATTTGGTAGAAATTACTAGTACATCCCCATCTTCTAATTTTGTTTTGTTTTCATCTAATGTTTTCAACAGTGTTTCAAAAACATCGAACTTTTCCTCCATTCTTTCTGCTAAAAGTGGTAAAACTGTTAATTGCACAATATACTTAACATTCGTTTTCTTTTTTATTGTTATGAATCAAGAAAAAACTGATGAAATTTTAGAACATATCAATTCAAAATATCATGAAAATGCACCAGCTTTAGTCAAAATGCTAATTCGCAAAAAAATTGGGGCAGTGAAATCTTTTGACATAGAATCTGTGCCTGAATCATTGAGAAATTATACCGTTAAGGAGTTGCTTGCTTGTTATCGCTAAAGAAGGATTAATTTCAGAAAAATTAAAAATCTGAAAAGCTTTTAATTTGTAGAACTGGGTTTTTGATTATGAATATTACTGAGAAGATTCTTGCTCGTGGTGCTGGAAAATCTTCTGTTGCCCCAGATGATGTAGTTTTTGCTAATGTGGATAAGGTCATGATGCATGATGTGTCTGGGCCAGGTGTGATTAAGGTATTTGACAAATTAAAGAAACAAGGAATTTCTGTTGATAAATTATGGGATCCTACTAAAGTTTGGGTTGCCGAAGACCACTTTGTTCCTTCTGCAGAAAAAGTATCTGCTGAAAATATTGTAAAATTAACAAACTTTGCCAAGAATTATGGAATTGAAAAACATTTCAAATATGGAATGGGACAATATGGAATTTGTCATACAATATCTCATGAAGAAGCTATGGTGTTACCCGGTGAGGTGTATGTTGGTGGAGATTCTCATACAAATACAACTGGTGCCTTGGGTGCTTTTGCTTGTGGTTTGGGACATACTGACATTGCTTATGTTTTATTGAATGGTAAAATTTGGTTCAAAGTTCCAGAAACTTTCTACTTTAAACTAAATGGTAAATTGCCAGAACATGTGATGGCCAAAGATTTGATTCTAAAAATTATTGGTGAAATCGGAACTGATGGTGGTGCATATCAAACTATGCAGTTTGGTGGTACTGGAGTTGATGAAATGTCTGTAGAAAGCAGATTGACCTTATGTAATATGACTACAGAAGCTGGTGCAAAGAATGGTATTGTAGAACCTGATCAAAAAGTAGTTGATTATCTTACTCAAAGAGGGGCAACTAACATGAATTTGATAAAAGGTGATGATGATGCTGAATATGCAAAGACATTTGAATTTGAAAGTTCAGAGATGGAACCAATTGTTGCAAAACCATTTTCTCCTGAAAATACAACGGTAGTACGAGAAGCTCCTTCTGTAGAATTGGATAAATCATACATTGGTTCTTGTACTGGTGCAAAATACGAAGATTTGGTAGCTGCAGCAAGTGTTCTCAAAGGAAGAAAGGTAAAGATAAGAACTGAAATTTTACCTGCAGCAATTTCAATTTATCAACGAGCCATGGAAGATGGATTGTTGAAGATTTTCTTAGATGCTGGTGTGACAGTTGGACCTCCAACATGTGGAGCCTGCTGTGGAGCACACATGGGTGTTTTGGCAAAAGATGAAATTTGTATCAGTACTACAAATAGAAATTTCCCTGGTAGAATGGGCCATGTAGAGTCTCAAACATATCTTTCATCTCCACTAGTGGCAGCAGCTTCTGCAGTAACTGGAAAAATCACTGATCCGAGGGACTTGTAATGAAAGGTAACGTCATAAAATATGCCCGAGACAATATTGACACTGATGTCATTATTCCAGGCCCATATCTAAAAATCCATGATTATGCAGAACTTGCAACTCATGCAATGGAGGGATTAGACCCTGATTTTCATTCTAAAGTAAAAGAAGGAGATTTTATTTTATCTGGTAAGAATTTTGGATGTGGCTCATCTCGTGAACATGCTCCAATTGCATTATCTCATTCTGGAGTAAAGGCAGTACTCGCATTATCTTTTGCGAGAATCTTTTACAGAAATTCTGTTGATGGTGCATTTTTGTTACCTATTGAAATTGAACAGGATGCATATGATGGAATTTCAGAAGGTGATGAAATTACAATTGATGTATCTTCAAATGAAATTAAAAATATTACCAAAAATCAAACCTACAAAATGAAACCTTTTTCAGAAATTATTGGAAAAATAATTGCTGCAGGTGGGCTTTTCAAGTATAAACCCGACCAGGATTAAAATGGGAAAAACTCTTTTTGAAAAAATCTGGGAATCTCACATTGTTGTTGAAAAACAAAATAACCCATCACTAATCTACATTGACAGACATCTTGTCCATGAAGTAACTTCTCCACAAGCTTTTGAAGGATTGCGTATGAGTAATAGGAAAGTTAGACGACCTGATCTTACTATTGCTACAATGGATCATAATGTTCCAACAACTGACCGTTCTCTTCCTATTTTAGACCAGACATCTTCTGTTCAAATTCAAACTTTGGAAAAAAACTGTAAGGATTTTGGTATAAAATTATTTGATGTTAACAGTCCTAATCAAGGAATCGTCCATGTCATTGGTCCTCAATTAGGAATTACTTTACCTGGTACAACAATTGTTTGCGGTGATAGTCACACATCTACCCATGGTGCTTTTGGAGCACTTGCTTTAGGAATTGGAACCAGTGATGTTGAACATGTTTTAGCATCTCAAACCATGTGGTTAGAAAAACCAAAACCGTTTGAAATTAAGGTTGAAGGCAAACGAAATAACCCTCATGCAGTAACTGCCAAAGATATTGTTCTATCTATTATCAAAAACATAGGTACTGGGGGAGGTACAGGCACGGTAATTGAATATCGTGGTGAAGGAATCACTGATCTTTCAATGGAACAAAGGATGACTATTTGCAATATGTCAATTGAGGCAGGAGCTCGTGCTGGCTTGATTGCCCCTGATGAAAAAACATTTGATTATCTAAGAGGTAGAGAATACACTCCAAAGAACTATGAATCTTTAGTTGATTCTTGGAAAACTGATCTTAAAACTGATGGCGATGCAAAGTTTGAAAAACAATTTACTTTGCACATTGATGATATTGCTCCTCAAGTTAGTTGGGGAACAAACCCTGGAATGACTTGTGATGTTACTGAATCAATCCCTACTCCTGATGAATTCTCTAAAGGTGATGCCAATCAAAAGAAGGGTGCAGAAAAAGCACTTGATTATATGGCTTTAGAATCTGGAACTGCAATTGAAGATATCAAAATAGATAGAGTGTTTATTGGTTCATGTACTAATGCCCGATTAGAAGATCTTATTGAAGCATCAAAAGTTATCAAAGGACAAAAAATTTCTCCAAATGTTAACGCAATGGTAGTTCCTGGCTCTCAAATGGTAAAAAAACAAGCTGAAGAAATGGGATTAGATAAAATTTTCATTAGTGCTAATTTTGAATGGAGAGAAGCTGGATGTAGTATGTGTCTTGGAATGAATCCTGACATTTTATCTCCTGGAGAACGATGTGCAAGTACATCCAATAGAAACTTTGAAGGTAGACAAGGTACAGGAGGACGTACTCATTTAGTTAGTCCTGTGATGGCAGCAGCAGCTGCAATTCATGGACATTTTGTTGATGTAAGAAAGATGGATTTGAATTAATTTGGATTCCTTCAAAAAAGTAACTAGTATTGTAACTCCTCTTGATAAGGTAAATGTAGATACTGATCAAATCGTTCCAAAACAATTCTTAAAATTAGTTCAAAAATCAGGATTTGGAAAATTTCTATTCTTTAACTGGAGATATGATGAACAGGAGAATGAAAAATCAGATTTTGTATTAAACGATAAAAAATATGAAAATTCACAGATTCTTGTGGCTGGAGATAATTTTGGTTGTGGTTCTAGTCGTGAACACGCAGTTTGGGCCCTACTTGATTATGGTTTTAGTGTAATTATCGCTCCTTCATTTGCAGATATTTTCTTTAGTAATTGTTTCAAAAATGGAATTTTACCAATTACCTTAGACCAAAAAATTGTAGAAAAATTGTTAGAAGAAACTGGCCAGGTTGAAGTGGATTTAGAAAATCAATCTATCGCAACCCCTTCAGAACAAATATCCTTTGAGATTGACTCATACCAGAAAAAAATCCTTTTAGAGGGATTAGATGATATTGCAATTACTTTTCAATACGAGGATAAAATTTCAGATTTTGAAAAAGAATCTAAAATCCCATCTGTTTTATAATCTTCTTCACTGATTTTTCATTTCTTTCTAAAACCATTGGTGATTCTGCATCCATCCATTCATTATCTCCAATGTCAAATGCACTAATTTTTCCTTCTTTTGATAGTTGTTGTAAAATATCATATGACAGGTTGATTTCTTTTTGTTTTTGTTTTGCTTTAATTCGTTTGATGATGTCTTTACCTAGCATGTAAATCCCTAGACATTCTGATAATTGTAATTTCATTACTGGTTTTTCTTTGAATTCTTTAATGATTCCATCTTCTACTGTTGCAAATCCTGTTTCTTCTTTCCTTTTGGTTCTAGTTGCTATACATGCTGAACTGTTTTTCTCTCTAAACAAGTCTCTCATTTTTTTAAGATCTATTGCGCACAAATTATCTACAAACCATAACACAAATTCTGATTCGTTTTTGAGTTTGTTTGCAATGTGTAATAAATCCCCACCAGTTCCACTTTGTGAATCTTGAACAAAAGTAATGTTTTTTTGATTTCCAAAATAATTTTTGATTTGTCCTCCTAATCCTTCAAAATCTGATACAATGATAACCTCATCTATAATCTTTGATGATTTTAGATATTTTACAACATAATCAATCAATGGCTTTCCTTTGATTGGAGTCATTGCTTTTGGAAAATATTCAGTATATGGTTTGCCTCTTGTTCCCTTGCCGCCCGCAAGAATTACAGCCTTCACAGCCTAACGGTATGATTTCTGTTTTCTTCTTCTTGCACCAGGTCCGCCAAACTTCTTTGGTTCTTTTCTTCTGGCATCTCCACTGACTAGGTATTTATCAAAATCAGTGATTCGTTTTCTGAGATCTTCTCTAGTAGATTTTGGGAAAGGATGATCTTTTGGTTCTTTTTTAGACTTAGTCCATCCAGTAAGTGCTCTGGAAATTCCAGTTGCTATTGCACTAGCTTGACCCATAAAGCCTCCACCTCTTACTCTTACAGAAATATCGATTTTGTCTCTTAAATCCCCCGTAATTTCTAATGGTGCTAGAATAACTTCACGGGCAGTTTCTTGTGGAATCATTTCTACTGGAACATTATTAATTCTAATTTTTCCTTTACCTTTAGTGATGTAAACGTGAGCACTAGCTGTCTTTCTTGTTGCAAAATAGATTTCAGTTTTTGGAGTTGTCATTCAGTCCACCCTATTACTCTACATAATGCACCTAGTTCTGTATAATTTGATGGGGTTTTCCTAATCATTGCTTTCTCAAATTGAATTTTTTCAAGTGATTTTATTTCTTTAGGTGAACCAATGTATGTTCTTAGTCTTTGAAATGATTCTTTTCCTGATGGTTTTCTATCAAATGGAAGCATTTGACGAATCATTTTTGCCATTACTGTATCTGGTCTTCTATAGTGTTTTGGTCCGTGTTTGTAATTGATAATACTGTTAATTTCTAAAAATTCTCTATACTCTTGAATTTGGTTACTTCTTGTACCACTCATCATAATTTTTTCACAATTAACTACTGATACTCTGTTTCCTTGCATCAATAATTTTGCTACACTGGATGCTAATCTGCCTGCAATATGATTAGTTGCATCAACTACAATTGGTCTGTCAGTTCTTACAACTGTTTCTTGTTTTGTTCCCTTTGGTTTGTTGATTCTTCCATTAGCCAAGTAGAACGACTCCTTTTCCAGTTGGGTTTTGTTCAATCAAATCTGCATGGGTGATGATTTTTCCACCTTTTTCAATGATTTTGTTTGCTGCAGATTCTGAAATTGAAAATGAGAATAATGTAATTTTGTGAGAAATGTTGCCAGTTCCTAGAACTTTTCCTGGGAAGACTACTGTATCGTTATCTTTTGTTAGTTGATCAATTCTATTCAAATTAAGATCTCTTCTTGCTACAGATGGTTTTAATGCATATTCTGCTAATTTTGCCCAAATAGGAGCATCATTTTTGGTAGATGCCTTCTTTAGATCTTTGGCCATGTGTATAACGACTTGATTAGTCATGTGAATAATGCGGTTTGAAACCCAAATATAATGTCTATGCTTAGATTACACTTCAACTTGGTCAATCATCTCTTTAAATTGACCAATTCTATTGCTGACTTCGTCTACTCCTGAAATGATAATTTGTTCAGGATTAAGTGCACCCGTGGATTCTATTGTTAAAACTTTGACATCTTCTTGATCTGTATCCGTAAGCATTGCAATATTGGAAGAATTCCATTTAGCATGCTCTGTACCGCGGCCAAGTCTTGCATAACACTCAATTTTGATTCTTTGTCCTGGTGCTAATTGTACAATAGGAATTTTATCTGAAACTGGTTTAATTGAATCATCTTCAGATGATAATTCATTTGAAAGAACTGTTCTTGTGACGTCTGAATCTCCTGAATCTAAAACTAACATTACTTTACAATTAGAACATCCTGTTTCACTTTGACATTCACATTTTGATGGTTCATTAAATCTAGCCAAATCAGTTGTTATTGGAATAAGTCCTAATCTGTGGGCTAGACCCTCATCTGGTAATACTGAAGAATTTTCAATAATGTCTACTGTATCGATAGCAAACACTGGAACACCATTTAGACAAACACGTCTAAGTGCATTTGCATATTGTAATGGTATGCCTTTTAGCTTTACAGCAATCTTTTGATTATCTTTACTAATTACCTCTAAGGATGACAAATCTTGAACAAAATCTTCAAAGTCCACATAAAAATCTAGCTAGTTTTACGTATAGATAAATAGCAAATCCTCATACCTATTTTAGAAATGGCAGATGTCTCATTAGTTCGATATTCCTTTGAAGGGGAAAAATTTGAAATTATGGTAAAACCTGATCCTGCATTGGATTACAAGCTAGGCAAGAAAAAAGATATTTCTTCAGTTTTAGTATCTGATGAAATTTACACTGATTCCGGAAAAGGAACTCGTCCCTCTGCTGAAAAATTACTAAAGGCATTCAAAACTGAAGACCAAACTGAAATTGCTCAAATAATTATGGCGAAAGGTGATCTGAATCTTACCACTGATCAAAGACGTAAAATGATTGAAGATAAGAGAAAACAAATTGTTACATTTATTGCTAAAACCTATGTTGATCCTAAAACCCACCTTCCTCACCCTCCATTGAGAATTGAACAGGCTATGAAAGATGGCCGAGTTTCTATAGACCCTCAAAAAAATGTGGATGAACAAGTAAAAGATATTGTTGAAAAATTACGTTCAATAATTGCCTTAAAATCTGAAAGTCTACAATTGGAAATTACAATCCCTGCACAGTTTGCATCCCAATCATATGCTGTTCTAAAATCTGTAGGTTCGCTAAAAAAAGAAGAATGGCAAAATAATGGTTCTCTAAAAGCAATACTTGAAATACCCGCTGCAGCAAGGCCAAATGTGATTGATAGATTGGGTTCTATAACCAAAGGTTCAGCTACAGTTGAGGTAGTTCAATAATGGATAACAAGAGAAAATACGTTATTCCTGGTGATTTAGTAACCACCGGCCCTTTTAGACCTGAACAAAATGTAATACTTGAAGGAGATAAGATAATTTCTACAACTATTGGAATTTCTGAAATTTATGATGATTCTGTTAGAGTCATTCCATTAACTGGAAAATATATTCCTAAAATTAATGACCTTGTAATTGGAAAAGTCATTTCCCATACTTCATTATCCTGGGAATTAGATATCAATTCTTGCTATGTTGGCTTTTTGCCTGCTCAAGATGTATTTGGACGAGACTTTTCTGCTCATGCTGATGAACTAGCAACCAAACTAAAATCTGGTGATTTAGTTGCAGCAAGAATAGCTAATTTTGATAGAACAAGAGATCCACTTGTTACCATTTCTGATAGAGATTTAGGCAAAATTGACTCTGGTGACTTGGTAAAAATCTCTCCAAGTAAGGTTCCGCGTCTTATAGGCAAAAGAGGAAGTATGATTCAGATGATTGAAATGGCAACTAATGCAGCAGTTACTATTGGCCAAAATGGCTGGGTGGTGGTTTCATGTGAAACTCCCGAGGGATTATTAAAGGCTAAAACAGCCATTGAAATGATTAATGAAAAAGCACATGTTGCTAATTTAACTGATCAAGTGAAAGAAATGTTAGAAATAAAGGATATTGAATCATAATGGGCGGAAGAGACGCAACAATGGTCCTATTGGACGAGAATGGTATTCGTTGTGATGGTCGTAAAGTAGATGAAACACGACGTATCATGATTAGAGCTGGTGGACTAAAAAATGCTGATGGTTCTGCTTACATTGAATTTGGTGATAACAAAATTTTAGTTGGAGTTTTTGGTCCAAGAGATGTACATCCAAAACACATGTCAAATACTGATACTGGAATTTTAAGAGTTAGATATCACATGGAACCATTTTCTGTTGGTGAGAGAAAAAATCCTGCACCCTCAAGAAGAGAAATTGAAATATCTAAAGTAATCAAAGAAGCATTAGAACCTGCAGTAATGTTGGAAAAATTCCCAAGAACTGCGGTTGATGTATTTATTGAAGTTTTACAAGCAGATGGTGGAACTCGTTGTGCTGCACTTACAGCAGCATCTGTTGCATTAGCTGATGCTGGTATTCCGATGAGAGATATGGTTGCAGCAGTCGCAGCAGGAAAAGTTGCAGATACTGTAATTCTTGATGTTAACAATGAAGAAGACCAAGCAGGTCAAGCAGATATGCCAATAGGTTACATGCCAAGTTTAGATAAAATCACATTATTACAATTAGATGGAGTTCTTACTCCTGAAGAATACAAAAAATGTGTTGACGTTGGAGTAAAGGGTTGTAAGATTGTTTACGAATTACAAAAGAAAGCACTCAAAGACAAATATTTTGGAAACGGAGGAGACTAAAATTGGCATCTGTTTCTGTTCTAGATGAATTAAAGAAAGCACAAATTCTTGAATTATTAGAACAAGGAAAAAGAGTTGATGGACGTGCACTTGATGAATGCCGTGAAATTACTATTGAAACTAATGCAATTCCAAAAGCAAATGGTTCAGCAAGAGTCAGACTAGGTGACACTGAAGTTATTTGTGGTGTTAAAATTCAACCAGACAGACCTTTCCCAGATACTGGTGATAGAGGAATTTTCATGTGTACTGCTGAACTTTTACCCTTATCTCACCCAACTGTAGAAACTGGTCCCCCACAACCACCCGTAATTGAATTGGCTAGAGTTACTGATAGAGGAATCAGAGAAAGTCACATGATTGATGTTAGTAAATTAGTAATTTTAAAAGACAAATCAGTTGTTGGTGTATTTGCTGACAATGTTGTAGTTGATCAAGATGGTAATCTTTTTGATGCATGTTCTTATGCTGCAACTGCTGCATTACTTGTAGCTAAAACCCCAAAATGGGAATGGGTTGATGAGAAACCCACTCTAGTAGAAGGTGAAGAAACATCATTACCCGTTGAAACTATTCCAGTATCTGTTACTATGGGCAAAATTGGAAACTATATCATCGTTGATCCAAATGGAGATGAATGGGCAAGTATGGATGCTCGTGTAACAATTACAAGCGACTCTGATGGAAATATTTGTGCTTTACAAAAAGGTGGCAGTGATGGATTTACCCAAGATGAAATTAATCAATGTGGTGAAATATCTGTCAAAGTAGGCGCAAAAATAAGAGAAAAATTAAAAGCAGCTCAATCAGGAAGTCAATAAAATGGCAAAAGCAAAAAAATCTCTTAAAGGATTAGGTGCTCGTTATGGAATTAAACTTAGAAAACAATATACAAAAATTCATCTTCAATTAAAAGAAAAAAGAACTTGCCCTGAATGTGGTTCCCAAACATTTGGTCGAGATGCAGTAGGTATTTGGTCTTGTAAAAAGTGCAGCTATAAAGTAGCTGGAACCGCATATGACATTAAACTTTAGTGCAAAAATTACTGTCGATGCAAAAGACAAAACTAATGCAATTTATGATTCTGTAAATATTGATAATGAATTTTATCCAGAAAATCCTGTAAAAACTAAGATTGAATTTGATGAAAAACTTATCATTTCTGTAGAAACTGATCAATTAGCTCATCTAAGAGCAAACCTGAATTCAACACTTCGATTAATTCAGGCTAGTTACGAATCAATTGAATCGGTAAAGATATAATGAAACAATTTTTTTGTTAAAATATGTCAGCCGAACAAATGCCACCATGGCTTCAAGAACAAGTTATGAAAATGCAACAATCTCAACAAAATCTACAGTCAGTAATGACTCAAAAACAACATCTTGATATTGAAAAAGCAGAAACTGAAAAAGCTCTTGAAGAATTAAAAAAAGTAGCCGATGGCGATGCTGTTTTCAAACAAGCAGGTACTGTTTTGATTAAATCAAAAAAACAAGAACTAATTGATGAATTAGAAGAACGAATTGAGATGACTAAAACACGTGCTACCGTTCTTGAAAAACAAGAAACACGTCTTAAAGAATCTCTAAAAGAACAAGAAGCAAAAATTACTGAAATGATGAAAGGTGGTTCTGCAAATGCTCCACCACCAAATGCTCCACCTGCAGAAGATAATCCTAGAAAATAATTTTTTACATCAATTTCATATAAGATATTAACAATTCTTTCCAACAATTATTGTGAAATTAGAAAATCTTAGGATCATAGTGGATGAACGGGAGAAAAAAAGTGGAATTCCTGATCTACTAAAATCAATTGGATTGAATATAGAAATGAAAACACTCCCAATTGGAGATTATATTGTTGCACCTGAAACAATAGTTGAGCGAAAAAGTATACGTGATCTTATGGCTTCAGTTTTTGATGGTAGACTTTTTGATCAATGTTCTAGACTAAAGGAACATTTTGAACATCCTATTGTTCTCATGGAAGGAAATGTAGATGAAATTGAAGAAATAACTGAAAATCCTTTGGTATTTTACGGTGCAATTTCTACAGTTGTTCTTGATTTTAAAATTCCAGTAATTCCTACTCCTAATGCTGCTCATACTGCAAAGTTGCTTGTTTCAATGTGTTCTAGAAAAGATACTCCTAAAGGACCATATTTGAAAAAGATCAAAAAATCATCTGATTTAGAAAAACAACAACTTTCAGTCCTTTGTAGTTTACCTGGAATTGGAGAAAAATTTGCAGTTAGAATGCTAACAAAATTTGGAACTCCTTTGAAAGTTTTTAGTGCAACTACTACTGAATTAGTAAAAGTTGAAGGATTGGGTGAAGCTCGTGCTAAGAAAATCAAAAAAACTCTAGACACTAAAAGTAAATTTCTCAAAAAATCTAACCAAAAAACTTTACATGATTAATTATGTGATTAAAAAAATCAGAAAATAATTTTTGCTGATATTTTATTCATTAAATAGACACTGACTTCTCTTTTAGTAATTTTCTTTTTAGAGGTGTTCCACACATTGGGCATTCTTTTCCCGTTGTATGATTAGTTCTACATCCAGGACAATAATGAATCCATTTACCCACATCTGCAATTCCTTTGGTCATAATGGGCAGAATTTTTAAATCCAAATTTTTGGCTACGTTTGAAATTGCAAAATCATCACTAATTATTTCACCCTTCATCTCTATAGCTAAGGCAATAATTGAGATATCTTGTTTTGATAATTGTGGGAAATCTCCTGTATCTTTTGATGCTTTGATTGCACTTTTTGTTGATTCTGAATCGGGTTCTCTAATTTTTAACCTGTTTGTCTCAAGTAAAGTTCCTAATGCATCATGATTTTTCTTTATGTGTTTAATTTCATCATAAACCAATGATGTGGTGTAACAATCATCAGATGATCTAAATGGCACTCCTGCATAAAATGCACTAGCGTCTAGTATTCTAAAATCCAAGTTTGCTCATCTGTCTCAGTCCTCGTTTTTTTAATCTAAGGAAAACTGCGGGTTTTTTGTATTTTTTAATAGTAATTGGTTCTTCATATCCTACTGTTTTTACAACTTGTGCATCCATTGCAATGTTACAATCATGCGAACACGCGATTTCAATTTGCTCATCTGGAACAATTAATGATGCTAATCTGTAAACTGGTGCTACTGGCGTTATAATTAAGACATCTAAACTTTCATGCAAAATTGGACCCCCTAATGAAAATGAATGACCTGTAGAACCACTTGGAGTTGCAATAATGACGCCATCCATTTTTTGTTTTACCGTATCGTCTTGAAATTTAATTTTAATTTCTGCAGTTTTAGTCAAATTTGTTCTTGTAATGTAAATTTCATTTAATGCTGGTGGGAATTCTTTTCCACCACATGATGCAATCACTCTGGTTCTTTTATCCAAAAAGAAATTATCTTTTAAAATTTGATCTATTGCTTCATCAATTTCTTCAATTGTAATTTCTGCTAAAATTCCTCTGTTCCCTCCTACATTGATAGTTAAAATCGGTGTTTCATTTTCTAAATTTCTAAAAACTCTAAGCGTGGTTCCATCTCCACCAAGTGTAATTACTAGGTCTAGTTTTTCTTTCTTTAATTCTTCCAAAGTTTCAATTTGTTTTGCCCCTTCAACTTCAATTGGGGATATGGTAAACACAGTAGATTTTTTTGCTAAGAGTTTTTTTGTAACATCTTTTGCAGCTTGCTCTGAATCCTTGGATCCTACCTTGCTTACTACTGCCACTTTTTGTAATTTCAAGCAGTTCTTCTGAAGTCTATTTACATAAAAATGATATTTTTCCTGTTTATTGGGGTTCTGTTAAGTAATCAAGACCTCAACTATGGATCTTCTTCGTGTTAAGTGTCGAGACCTGAGGCTAAATTATTTTAATTTAAAATTTAACTCGCATATGAGAGGGTTGTACTGTGATTGTATATCGTCCCTCTGCATCTTTTTCTAGAATTATGCTATCATCAATTTTTGGGTCAAGATGTTTGAAGAGTTTACTAGATATCAATCTGCCCACTGTGTTTATTTTCACTGTGAATATTTTACCATCTGCCATGATCTCTAAAGAATTACCAAGATCTTTCCGATACTGATGTGGTACGTGTATGAAACTGAATTTTTTCTCACTTTTGTTAATCTTCTTCTTAAAAATTACATTACTCATACGGTTCATGCTTTTATTTGGTATAATAAAATTGATTTTACCCATAACTGTTTAATCGTACTGGATTTATCATTATAATATCATGACAAAAGGTGGAAGTAGGACACCAAGCGATCAAATGTCCGTAGGAAAAGGAATGGGGTTATCTCAACATTATGAAACATTATGCACAATCCAAAATTTAGGAACAACTGACATTACAACTCTAATGGTAGAACTCAACAAAAAATTTGCTTGGTGGGATGACCCAAAACATAAGGCACCAAAAGAAACATGCAGATCATATCTTAAAGAATTATGGAGACTTGGATTAGTTGATCGTTTAGATAATGAAACTAATAATATAATTGATTTAGGACAAACGACATGGAGATTGGCAAAAAAATTAAAATTTTGTTTATCAAAACTCGGAAAATTTGTTTTAACTCAAGAAAAGAAACAGTTTCCGTATTATGTTGCATGGTGTATCTTAAAAGCTGTTGATGATGGAAATTATCCTCAATGCTCTAAACTCTTTAAACTATATGACATTGAGAAAAAAATACCCATTAATGATGAAGCCACATCTAAAATCACAAAAAAGCATGTAATTTATGTTGAGCAACATGCAGGGAAGGCAATAAAATTTGGATGGCTTGAGCCTTGCGGTTTGATTTACAGATCAAGTTTGAGATATTTTACAGTAAATGAGAGTTTCAAAAAATTTCTAAAAAAGAAAAAAAGCCTTGATGAGATATTTTCAGGAATTGAAACTCAAGTCACATGTGATGAGTTAGAGGTAATACCACAAAATGCTTTTCTTGGATTTAGTGATTTTAACAAGGGTAGAAGATATGATTTTTTCTTTGAATTTATCAACAAAACTGCCAAAGATTTGTCTCTTGAAATAAACGGAAAACTTTCAAGTGTTTTTGAGAATACCTCAGAAATAAAAATAGACTCAGAAAAGTCATTCACACTTGCACCACATAATAAAAAGAAAGTACAGATCACTTTGACCTCAAACAGTTATGGAAGATCAGATAGTTTCTCTACTATATTTTGTGGATTATTGGAAATATCTTTTAACAATCAAAAGAAACAACTCTATTTCCCATCAATAAACATTGGAAACGATGATCGTATATGGGAAATTAATCTATGTGAGAAATTTAGAAAGATTGGATTAATGGCATTTCATTTAGGTGGTAAATCAGATAGACCTGATGCAGTAATAGACTTGTCTGGTCTTGATTATGCTCCTGAAGATTTGCTTTCATATCTCCGAGATAACACAAAGGAAAAACTTCTGATGGAGACCACACTTGGAATTTATTCAGGGCAAAAAAGAATAGACGACACTCAAAAAAGAGAAAGTGATGGTACGACCAAATTCTACAGGCATACAAAGAAAGTACTGCAAATCAAAGCATTAGGTCAATTAATTGTATCTGATAAATTTGGATCTGACATCATCATACATGAAGATAATTGTCATCACATCATATCTCTTATTGATCATGACACATTGAACTTTCTAACAGAAAAATATTCAGAATCAGGAGGGAAAAAAGACAAAGTAATAGAAATTTTAAAGCTAAACAAGATCATAGCAAAATCGGATGTTAACACTATTTTTGCAAAATAATGATAAAGTCTTTTGGTATGAATTGAGTATATTTTTCTGAATGTTTTGCAATGGTCTTTTTTATTGGACATGAGATGGTTCCTCTAAACTTAAAGCCCATCGACTCTGCATCCGTAATGGCATATTTTGTCAATCCGTTAGATGTTGATGGATCCCCATAGACAAAAAAACAAAATTTATTGGGTTTTAAAACATTGTGTATCTGCTCAAGAGATTTTTTTAATTCGCCTCTAAAATCGTTTGTTGTTTCAAGAGGATCTTTATTTTGTGGTTTTTCTAGTCCTAGCCACTCATAATTTAATCGGTAAATGTTTGTATATTTTGAGCCAGTTCCATAAGGAGGTGATGTGATAACAATATCTACACTGTTTTCATTAATTTTATCAGATAGATTCCGGACATCTCCAGTATGCAGTGTTGTTTTGTTATGTGTATGATAATTTTTGTAAAATATTTTCATCTGTTCAGCCATTAGGTTCATTTTTTTCTCAAAAAGATTTGTAGGAGAAGGGAGTTTTTTATTTTGTTTGAGACATAAATGCTGTTCTGCATTTTTTGCATTTGAAGATTTTCTCAATATGCTAGAAAATGCAAGTAGTGCAAAATTCTGAAATTTCTTGTTTTTAATTTTCTTAACACATCGATATATAGAATCAAGTTCGGTTAGATTTTTGGAATCAAACCAATATTTCACATTTGTAATTCTATCATAATCTTCAAAATCTGTTGTTCTCTTTTTGTTTGAAAGTGATCTTTTGATATTTGATTGTAAGAAGAGCAATTCATCATCTTTAATCTTAATCGGAGTAGATTTTACACTACAAATGAACTTTGAGAATGGACTAATGTCATTTCCGATGGTTTTTCTGTCATTTACCACTCCCTCAACCATTGAAGATCCACCACCCATGAAAGGATCCAAAAACACATCCCCTTTCTTTGAATGATAATGTAAAAGACGTGCAACAAGTTGGGGCGGAAAAGCAGCAAAATATGGATGAAAGTCGTGGGTTAGGTAAAAGTTAACTCTATCTCTGGGAATGAACCATTCATGATTTTTATTGAATTGTTTTGAATCATACTTGTTTATAGGATTTTTTAACTTTAGTACTAGACTATCTTTCTTCATAAGGAACTCCTTCTGTTTTCTTCTTTGTATGTTGCAATCTGTTTAATGCAATATTGGCATATTCTGGATTTATCTCAATTCCTATTGATTTTCGTGAAAGTTCTTTTGATGCAGTCATGGTTGTTCCTGTTCCTAAAAAGGGGTCTAAAATTAAATCCTCTTTGTTTGTAGTTGCAAGTATGATTCTTCTTAGTAGCCGAATTGGCTTTTGTGCCAAATGAGCTATTTTTCCATCATTTGTGTTTACTCTTTCTTTTGAATTCCATCTTACACGATGAATTTGCCATACGTCATTTGGATTCTTTCCGTTAGGATTACTTGTTTTATCATATCTTTTTAATGGAACTCTGACATCATCTACATTGAATACAAAATTGTTTTTATCTTTACGATAATACATTATCACCTCATATCTTTTCTCAAAATTCTTTTTTTCGGGCATCCCGTCAGTGTAATAATAAATAATTTGATTAACATAATGGAGTTTTTTATCAAGATAAGGTATTAGATATGATGCATATCTCGGATGCCCCATAATCATTATTGAGCCATCATCAGTTAGCTTGTCAATGCATTTTTTAATCCATTTTACACACCAATCCGCATAATCTGCTCCCGATTCCCATTTGTCATTATTATTTCCAAAATTCTTTCCCATGTTATATGGCGGATCTGCAAAAATCAAACGACATGATTTGTCATCGATCTTATCTAAAACATTAATACAATCACCCAAATGTATCAAATGATCTACGTTATTTTTTAGTCGTTCAAAATCACTGCCTTCTACAATAACTGCATCATGTTGAACAGTTTGACTATTTTCCATTCTTGTTTAATCCTTCAACAATTATTTTTTTACCCTGAATTTTAAAATTTAATCGTTTTGGTTTTCCTAACTTTTCAAAAATAGGAACTGGAACTCTACAAATCACACTTTCTGTTGTTCCTTTGTTCTTACTTTTTGTTAAACTTACATCGAATTCTTTTGCATCTCTTGCCCATCTTGTCATGATGTTGTAAAATTTTAATTGTATTTAAACCGATCTGTTAAAAACAGACGGTTAACAACAGGCATAAATAACAGTACTGTTATTATAATTACATGAATGTGAGGGAAATTAAAGGTAAAGAAATAGCCAAGAAACAAGATCAAATTACAAGAGTTGATGAAAATCATTACAAGGTTAATTCTCAATCAAGAAAGATACAACATGACATTATCTCTACTGAATTTGGCTGGTCTTGTTCATGCGAGGATCATAACTTTAGAAAAACCTGCTGTAAACATATTCACAGCGTTGAAATCTCATTATCCATTAGAAAGGAAGTTAAAAATCACGTTACACTAAATCCCGTAGAAAGTAATTGTTGCAAATACTGTGAATCCCAAAAAATCATCAAGAAAGGATTACGTAAAAACAAGAATCAGGAAATTCAGATTTATTTGTGCAAGGATTGTGATAGAAAATTCTCAATCAATCTAGGGTTTGAAGGAATGCATGCCACCCCTCAGATTATCACAAGTGCAATGCAGTTGTACTTTACAGGTGAATCTTTACGTGGCGTTCAGAAATTTATCAAACTACAAGGAATTAATTTCTCACACGTTGCTATCTATGAATGGGTTAACAAATACATCAAACTTATGGATAGTTATCTACAAACCATCACACCAAAAGTAGGCGATAAATGGCATGCAGATGAAGTATGGCTAAAAATCAATGGTGATAGAAAGTATCTCTTTGCAATGATGGACAATGACACTAGATTTTGGATTGCTCAAGAAGTGGCAAATAGTAAATTCAAGCATGATGCGAGAACCTTGTTAAAGATGGGAAAAGAAAAAACTGGAAAGATACCTAAAACATTTGTCACTGACGGATTACCAGCTTATAATGATGCTTTCAAGAAGGAATTTTGGACACTAAAGAATCCGAGAGCAAAACACATCAAGGAAATTCATATTAGAAACCAAGTAGCCAACAACAATATTCAAGAAAGATTAAATGGAGAATTTAGAGATAGAGAGAAAACATTTAGAGGATTGAAAAAAGATGATTCATCAGCCATTACAGGCATTCAACTCTACCATAACTACATTAGAGAACACATGAGTTTAGACGGGGATACACCCGCAGATAGGGTGGGAATTAAAGTAACTGGAAATAACAAATGGATTACATTGATTCAAAATGCCAGTAAAATTTAGAATTTAATAGCATTTTTTACAATGAGATAAGGATATTTTTCTTGTTTTGCTGATTCCTTCTGCAAAAGATTTGGCTTCATGTTCTTCTACAAAATAACCCCAACCACTAACAACTTCTACAATATGATCACCTCCATGAATTTCCAACTTATGTTTGCCAATTTTGTGTATGATCACATGAGGATTTGGAACGTCAAAATATACTGCAAATTTACATTGTTCAAATCTTTCCATACTCAAATTACATCATTCAGGTAATTATAATTTAGCCTCAGGTCTCGACACTTAACACGAAGAAGATCCATAGTTGAGGTCTTGATTACTTAACAGAACCTTTATTGGAAAAACAAATAAGTATGAAAACAAATCCGTAAAAAATATGAGTTACGCACATCCTGAAGTTTTAGTAGATACCGAATGGGTATCACAAAATCCTCCTAATGAAAATAGAAAATTAGTTGAAGTTGATTATGATCCTGTAAATGGATATCAAAAAGGTCACATTAATGGTGCTAGTTTAATCTGGTGGAAACGAGACATTAATGATCCTGTTACAAGAGATATCATTAGCAAAAAAGAATTTGAAGCATTAATGGCAAAAAATGGAATTACTGCAGATACTGAAGTAATTCTTTATGGTGACTTTAACAATTGGTTTGCAGCTTTTGTTTTCTGGGTTTTCAAAATTTACGGTCATGAAAATCTAAAGATAATGAATGGTGGAAGAAAAAAATGGGAATTAGAAAGTAAAGATTACACAACTGATGAACCTCAACTAGCACAAACAAATTATGTTGCACAACCTCCAGATGAGGGTTTACGTGCATATCTATTTGATGTTAGCCGAGCATTAGGAAAAGAAGATACAGTAATGGTTGATGTAAGATCTCCTGCAGAATTTACTGGTCAAATCACTGCACCTCCTGAATATCCGATGGAACATGCACAAAGAGGAGGTCACATTCCAGATGCAAATAACATTCCATGGGCAACTGCAGTAAATGATGCTGATGGTACGTTCAAAGCAGTTGAGGAATTAAGACAAAACTATGAACCAAATGGTGTCACTCCAGACAAAGATGTAATTTGTTATTGTAGAATTGGAGAACGTTCTTCACACAGTTGGTTTGTTTTGAAATATCTACTTGGATATCCAAAGGTCCGAAACTATGATGGTTCATGGACTGAATGGGGAAACATGATCGGAAATCCTGTGGAAAAATAAATTGCTTTTAGACCTTCCTGTTCTAAAGAAAGGTTCTTTCTATTTTATCAAAGATGGAGAATCTGACATTATAATGGAAGATAAAACTAAACGAGGTCTTGAAATTAAAGAAACATCTATTGATGAAAAAATCAATGTTAAAGCCGATAAAGGCATGATCCATGATATGGATGGAATTGGACATTGGGTTCCAATCCGATGGTATTTCTCAAAGGATTTCTATGATCTCTCTCAAGTGGAAATTCACGCAGATGCAATGGAAAAAAAATACACAGAACTTAGAGAATTAACATGTCCTGATGATACCGACTGATAACCTTTTTATCTAAAAAAAAATCATAAAAATTAGATGTCCTTACTTCTAAAAGATCGAGTTTGGTCAATGGAAGCACCAACTGCAAAACGAGGTGTGTATCCTTTACATGGATTCAAACTTGGACTATTCAGATTACCAATTAAACTTGAAGAAATTGTAGAGCTAAAATCCGTTCACGATGGTCTCAAAAAAGCATTTGAAATGGACATGTATGCAGATAGAATTTTTGCAACATACAGATGGAAAGAACAAAACATGGATGATCCTGATGCAAAAGGATACGAAGAAGTTGACTTATCAGTTACAGTAGAAATTGTAACTGGCGAAGTTGTAGATATTATTTATCAAATTTTTCCAATTGAAAAATTCGGTGATCCAAATTGGGTCAAAGATTATAGAAAGAAAGCAGATCATTTTGCAAAAATGGTCATTGATACTATTTTACGAAATACCATTTTGGCTGACAAGATGATTTCACACTTTGCTAAAACTGAAAAAATCTCTGAAGTTGCAGCAATTCAAAAATTAGAAGAATTAACTCCTCTTGCAAAAATTGTTCTTGGTGCAAAACCAAAACCAATTGAAGCTAAAGATGATGATGAAGAAGAAGATGAGAGTGCAATTGAAATTCCAGACGGAGCAAAACCTGGACCAATTGATGTTGACTATAAATCAAAAATGAAATCATCTGCATCATATGATGCTCCTGAACATACCATCAAAACTTGGGGTAGACGAGGAACTAGTAATGGTATCATGGGTGTATGGGGAGAGTTTGTTTCAGTAGATTATGATATTTGTATTGCAGATGGTGGATGTCTTGAAGCATGTCCTGTAGGTGTATACGAATGGTTTGATTCTCCAGGAAATCCTGCATCTGAAAAGAAACCATTAATGTCTAAAGAGCCAGATTGTATTTTCTGTCTTGCATGTGAGGGTGTATGTCCGCCACAAGCAATCAAAATTTATGAGCAAAAATAGTTGCAATTTTTGCAACTATAAATAGCGATTAGTAATTCTGTGAAATTAGGGATATGGCAGTTAATCCTTTTACTTCGTTTGTATTTGATTTGTTTATTTTATCAGCAATTATCATTACAGCATATACTGTAAATTTCTACTATCTTGCATTTCTTTCAAGAACAAGAAAAGAATCCCATCCTACAATTGATTGGGGGACTCCAACTGTTACTATACAATTGCCAATTTACAATGAAAAGTATGTGGCACAACGACTTGTTGATGCGGTTTGTCACATGGATTATCCAAAAGATAAAATGAAAATAATGGTATGTGATGATTCAGATGATGACACTGTTGAATTACTTAGTGGTGTCGTTGCTGATTACAAAAAAGAAGGATATCAAATTGAACATGTGAGACGTGGAACAAGAAAAGGGTACAAAGCAGGTGCCTTAAAACATGCAATGAAAACAACTGATACAGAACTTGTTGCAATATTTGATGCTGATTTTATTCCCCCTACTTGGTTTCTTAAACGAGCAATACCTCATTTTGCAAAATCAAGCATTGGTTTAGTTCAATGCAGATGGGGGCATGTCAATGAAAATTATTCTACAATTACTCAAGTACAAGCACTCAGCATTGATTTTCATTTCCTTGTGGAGCAGAAAGCTAAAAGTAATTCTCACCTTTTCATGAATTTTAACGGAACTGCAGGTATTTGGAGACGTGACTGCATTGAAGATGCTGGAGGTTGGCATACTGCTACACTCGTAGAAGATCTTGATCTAAGTTATAGAGCACAAATGAAAGGTTGGAAATGTTTGTTTTTGCCTGATATTGTAGTTGATGCTGAATTACCCGCTCAAATGAATGGTGCTAAACGACAACAATTCCGTTGGGCAAAAGGATCAATACAATGTGCAATAAAATTACTTTCTGATGTTGCTCTAAAACGTCATGTTGCTATTGAAGCTAAAATCCAGGCATTCATTCAGCTTACTCGTCATATTGTTTATCCTCTAGTGCTAATACAATTTTTGTCATTACCTGTATTGCTAGCTGCACAAATCAATCTTTATGTTGTAAGTGTCCTACCTGCATTGACAATTGCAACATATCTTGCAATGGGACCTGGTGCATATGTTTTAGTGATTCAGGGAATGTATAACAAGTCATGGAAATCTAAAGCCAAATTACTTCCGGCATTACTCATCTATAATGCTGGTATGTCTGTTAATAATACCGTAGCAGTATTTGATGCAATACTTGGTAAGAAAAATGAATTTCACAGAACTCCCAAATATGGAATTGTCACAAAAAAAGATGATTGGAAAGACAAGGCGTATAATTTACCATTTACACAAACAACTCTGCTAGAAATATTTTTTGGAGTTTATGGAATTATGGGAATTTTTATTGCAATTTTTTCAAATAATCCTGTATTTGTACCAATCATCACCCTTCAAACCATTGGCTTTTTTTTCATTGCGTACCTGAGTTTGGCTCATACCCGATTTAAAAGAAATAAATCAAGTGATAATCGACCAAAAACTAAGAAAGAAAAGATGGCAAATACTGTTTACAAACTTTCCATGATTGGAATACTAGCAATTATTATTTTTGGAGGATATATGGCATTTTCTGGTTATAATTCTGATATTTATCCACTTGATAAAATCCGAGGAAATCTTGATGGAGTTGTATCTTCATCAGATCCTGAAACCATTCGTAATCATTTAGTGGCAATACAGCAGGATTTGGATGTTGTAATGGCAAATCTGCCTGAAACATTGGATTCTGAAGGTAAAATAATCTCAAAAAATCCTGTTTGGATATTTGGAACAGAATCTACTAACTTTATTAGAATTCAAAATAATATAGCAACAATGCTTTTAGATCTTGATGAAATGTCTTCTCTCTCAAAAGATAATGCTGCTTATTCAACTGGAATGGAAGATATTAACGATAGATCATTAAAATTAAGAATTAACATTATGGATGCAACTCCATTCATGTATGTTAGTCCTGCAAATATGATGTTAAGTGCAATTTGGATTGCCGCAATTATTGGAATCTTTGCTGCATTAAAAAGAAAGAAAGAACAACTCAATAAAACCGATGAAGAATAATTAAGAAATATTTAGATCTTTTCTAATTTCATCTACTGCTCTAATTCCGTAAATGTCTCTAACCTGTTGAATTCTAATTGCTTCTTTTAGCATATCTCTACCTATTACATTAGTCAAAATTGAATATACATCACTAAATCTAATTTCCCATTTATCTGCGCAATCTAATATTTTACTTACCGCCCATTGTCTTACTTCATGAGGCAATGGAATTTTCTCTCCTGACTCAATAGAAATTCTATCAAACAGATTTACTATATCTGCAGTTTGGGATGCCATTTTTTCAATATCTTTAGAGACTCCGTATTTTGATTCTGCATTCATTCTGATATTTGATTGATACTCTGATAGTTTTAGTAATGCCATCATTTCTTTAGATGAATCACTAGATGCTTTGTTTGTAACATTTTTGACTGATTGTAACTCTTCAAATAATTTTTCAGATTTTTTATGGAATTCAATTGTAGATTCATCTTGTCTTTGCAGAGTATCTGAAACTGAGGATATTTTCTGTTCAATACTGTTAGTTTTATCAAAGACATTCTGTTTGAAATTTGAAAATTCTTCTTGGACTGATTTTAGCCCTTCTCCAACAAATGCTGTTGAGTCTGCTCTCTGAGCAAGGGAACCAATTTCAGTTTCAATCTTGTCAATTTTCCCTCCTAAATCTTTGATAGATTCTAGGCTCAAATTATCTACTGAACCTGCTTTAGATGCTATGGTTTCAAATTGCTGTTTAAGACCGTCAATTACCCCTCCTAATGAATCAATTTTTGATGCTTTTGATGATATGGCGTCAATTGTAATTTTAATTGCATCTAATTCTGCATTGAGGTTTGATGTAGATGATACCCCTTCAGTAATTCTTCCAAATTCTTGTTTAAGACTTTCAATTATTTGAGAACCTGTGTCTAATTTTGAAGTTTTTCCTGAAATTTCATCTATTGTACTTTTTAGATTATCCATCTCTGAACCAATTTCTAAGAATGAATCTGTTTTTCCTGAAACTTTTCTTAAATCATCTCTTACTTCATCAATTCTTTGTGCAATTTTGATGATCATCTGAGAATTGTTTTGAATTGAATTCATACTATCTTCTACTTGTTTAGATAATTCTTGAGATTTTGATGCTTTTTGTAATTCAGAAATTCTACTAATTTCTTTTTCTAATTTTGATGTTTGATCATTAATTTTAGTAACTAGATTTGATTGTGTTCTTACTTGGCTTAACCCTGCGTATAATTTTTGAGTGTCATCTTCTATAATGTTGATTTGCTTTGATTGTTTTTGAATATATTCTAATGTTGAAGATAATGTGTCAATCATACCTTTCATGGAAACTAGAACTTTTTGATTTTCACCAAAGATTTTTGACATTACTTTGATCTCTTTTTGTAATGCTTTGTTAGAGTCTGAAACTGATGCAACTTTTTTTAACAATACTGATGGAGCAGGCTCTTTTTTTGTAACTTTTTTTACTTTGACTGTTGTTTTCTTTTTTGCCGTCTTAGTAGCCATGTAAATTCAATTAAAAATTTAAAGATAAAAAAGTTAGGTGTAAAATAAAAAATGTAAAGAGTTACTTGTTTACAACTTCTGGTTCATGAAGTAATTCATGAAATGTCTTTTCAGCCAACCCATTTGCTGTTTCAATAAACCCTTGTGGACAGTATTCACATTGAATCATATAGTACGGTATGGTACCGTACTATTAATAGCAAGGTGATTAGTAAATAACCAATTATGCAGTCAGATACCCCAGGTCATATTTCTTCATACAATTCAGATGACCTAATCATCACTCTGCACATCGATTATGATGTTTGGGCATAAAGAGGTTAAAGATTTTGAAAGTAATTGAGCCTATCAAAAATATTTCCAAATTTCCAATTCGTAATCATTTTTAAACAAATTTGTTAACTGATAACATGCAAAACGTTCCACTTCAACTAGATTCTAGTGGAATTCAAAATTCTCTTAACAATACTGTAACTAGCTTAATTGAACAGATTACTCCTGAATTACCTCACACAACTTTTGTTACTGATTTAGCATTTATTATGATAATTGGTGCAGTTGTTACTTTAGCGTTTTTTAAAATTAAACAACCTTTGATCATTGGTTATCTTTTTGCAGGGATGTTGATTGGGCCTTTTTCTGATATTTGGACTTGGGTCTTACCTGAAGGTGGTCCCCCTATTGACGCTATAGGTGGTGTTGGGATTTTATCTGATGTTTCTGCTTTGAATCTTTTTGCAGAAATTGGTGTCATTTTACTTCTTTTTGTCATTGGTATAGAATTTCCATATGCCAAAATCAAAAGTATTGGCCGTGTAGCTGTGGGAGTTGGAACTATAGGATTATTTTCAACTCTAGGTGTTTTATTCTACACTGCAAGTGCACTTGGATTAGAATTCATGGATGCGTTGTTTATTTCAGCAGCATTGTCTATATCCAGTACTGCAATCATTGTCAAACTCTTAGAAGAGATGGGCAAGATCAAAAAAGAATCATCGATTCTAGTTCTTGGTATTTTGATTGTAGAGGACGTCATTGCAGTTATTCTAATTTCTACATTACAATCTGTTGCACTGGTTGGTACTGTATCCATTGAATCTATTATTGTAGTTGTATTGGTTGCTACTGGCCTAATTGTTGGTACGTTTACTGTAGGAACTCGTGTAATTCCTCCACTAATTGATAGAGTTGCAGCAGCAGAACATCGTGAAATTTTACTTCTTAGTGTATTGGGTGTTTGCTTTGGATATGCGTTATTTGCAAATATTGTTGGATTGTCAGTCGCAATTGGAGCCTTTTTAGCTGGAGTTTTAGTTGCTGAATCTAAATCTGCCGAAGTTGCAAAATTACTTGCTAGTCCTATCAAGGATATGTTTGTGGCGATATTCTTTATCTCAGTTGGTGCTTTGATGGATGTTTCCCAACTTGAAAATTATATTTTTCTAGCTATCGCATTGATTGCAGTTGCCACTGGAATGAAATTTGGAGGAAACATGCTTGGCAATATAATTTTCAGACAAAGACGTGGAAAGGCACTTCGTTCTGCATTTACCCTGGGTGCTCCAAGAGGAGAATTCTCTATTGTCATTATCAAGGTTGGTGTAGATATTGGTGCAGTTAGTGCTTTCTTATTCCCATTAGTTGGTATTATCTCTATAATCACTGCATTTCTTTCTCCATTTTTAATGAAAGCAGGTGACAAAATAATTCCGGCTTTAGAAGAAAAAGATGTCTGATGAATTAAAGAGATTCTTAGATCAAGTACATCCTGGTATCACTACTTTTGATTTTGATGGAAAGGAAACTCCTTGTATTGAACTAGATGAGAAAAAATATGATGAGATGTTGTCAAAAGTTGCTGGACAATATTTGTCTATTAACACTGATTTGAATATTTTACAAGATGGATTAGGCAATGTTTTTGTTGAAGTAACTTTAACATTCTCAAAAGGAAACATTGTTGAAAAATATCTCATAAATGCAAAAACTCATCTTGAATTTTTTGAAGCACTTGCAAAAACATCTATGCTTGCACTTTCCTCCCCAAAATCAAATTATGGAAAAGATAACGTGTTTATGATTCAATTACCACGTCCAGAAAAAGCTCAAGATGCTCTTGAGATAATTCATAATGCATTAATCCCAAAAAACTAATGAAAAGTGGTGCAGTTACCGGGATTTGAACCCGGGTCACGTACTTGGCAAGCACGAGTACTAACCAGACTGTACTATAACTGCAACAATCCTCAAGGCTGAATTTGGATATTAAATGTTTTTTTAATCATCCTTTTTCATCATATTTATTTAACAAAACAAATATTCTATTTCTATGAGAACGGCTACAACATATGAGGTGATATCAGTCACTCCAAAATCAGATACCAAAATTCCTGAAAAACTTCAGTTGATATTATCCAAAGAATTTGTCGGTAGCATATTTACCGTTTCTGAAATTTTAGACAAATACCATATCAGTATACTTTCAGGTTATAAGACAAAGGAGGTTGCATACAATACTCTTGTCAATCTACTATCAATTGCAAAAAAAGAAGAATTGGTTAAAACCACTCATAAAAGAACTATTCCAATGGCCTTGTAGAAACCATGATAAAATAACAAAATCTAATTTTCTAATCCTGTAAGCATTGTATGCAATTAACCTGTACAACATCTCATTGTCCTGAGTTGTAACATTTCTTGATGTGACATCTCCTGACATTATCTGTTTGATCACAAAAAAGATTGTTTCAGATTTGTTTCTCTGATGGTACAATTGTACAGGAAAGTTCCTCTTCATCTCCTTTCTGTGAATTCCGCTGGTTCTGTAAATTGGAACTGTTCCATATCGAGTTGGAATTATTGCAGCTGTGTTGATCTGTTCTGCACCAACATGGTTATTCTCATCATCAAAACCCATGTCACCTAACACAATATCAACTGGAACAATATTGTTGGTTTTGTATAGTTAAGGCATTAAATATTTGAATATTTTAACAACTCGAACGTCTCCATTATCTAGTCTCTTCTGCATGTGTTTTCTCATCTCAGTTCCATTTGCAAAGAATGTATTGGCATTACCATTTTTCTCTTCTCTCCACTGTACCTCAATTGGATTGAGTTCTGGGGTGTATGCAGGAAAATATCTTATGATTACATTTCTTTTTGATTTCTTGAGAAATTCTTTTACTCTGACACTTTTGTGGTATGATGCATTGTCTGCAAATAATAACAGTTTCTTGCCAAATTGTTTCTGCAGTGATTCTAAAAAATCAAGAAATGAGTCTGTGTTTGATTTATCATAGAACCTACAAAAAAATACGCCGTCATCCCCCAATGCACCAAATGATTGAAATTTTTCTCGAGTGTAATTAATTGGTGTGGTAATGTTATTGCCTGCAAGATACCATCCGCGCTTTATGTTAGGTGCTATCTTGTTTGTTGACTCATCCAGACATAGTGTGGTGTATCCCAATTTGGAATATTTTTTGATACTCCTTTTTGCGTTTTTTTAAAACGGGTTTGTTCCTCTTTTGAGGCTGATTTGTGATGTGTGGGACGTGGTTTTTTTGATGAGAATCCAATTCTGTGCAGCAATTCACGCATTCCTCTTGCAGAGTATAGGGTGTTGTATTTTTTATTCACATGTGTAATTACCATTCTTGTACTCCACATGAATTGGTTAAATCCAAACTTTTCTGGACCTGAAATTAGATCATTTCTTAATGATACTAGCTGTTTTTCATTTAGAAAACATCTAGAACCAGAATATTTCTTGCGGTGTGATGCAGATATTCCCTCTTCATCCATTCGATTTAGCCAGTAGGACAGAGTTGATGGTATGACATCCAGACTTGCACATATCACAGAATACGGAATATTTTGTTTTCTTAGTATTGCAGCCTTTAATCTTATCTTTGCTTTTGCATTTTTTTCATTCTTGCATACTTTTCTTAAAAAATTAATGCTTGTACCTTTCATGAATTGATTTCCAGAGGAAACCTTGGATTGTCTTGTACTCTTTGACATGGTTTCATGAATTGATTCTACGATCTAGATCTTTTGAGTTAAAATACTTGACAGTTTATTCAAAATTTATATGCCTAAACTATACAACAATGGCAGAAAATCAGGATTATCATGTTGCATGTTGTGGTGTGTCATGACACAGCAAACAAGCTGTGTATTCATGTCAGCACAAACAACAACTTTTAGGAAATTCCTGCGTAACTGTACTCTTTTTGTATAATAGTATGATGCTGTACTGTAACTGAATCCGCTACCATCAATTCCAGCTAGAACCAGTCTGACTTTTTTGTACAAAATGAATTCCTGCAACATTTTATGTAACAGATTTCCTTCCAGTCTTGCAGCTGCCTTTTGTAGTGTGGTGTAATGTGGAATGGCATACAAACCAAGATATTCCTGAATTCCTACACATTCTTCTAAAAATTCTGTAAATCTTCTATAACTCTTTGATTCGTACTGTCGTATTGTCAAGAGTATGAGATGTGTCCAAACAGAATAGATATGATTTGATTTTGGATGTAAGAACCTGGGAATTCTGCATCTGGTGATTATATTGAGTAGTGTTTTGCACATTTTGACGTATGATGAGACCATACTGTAATCTGCAAATACAATCCTAATGGATCTAAATTAGCTAAAATGTATCACAATTGGGTTAAAATCAGATGGTTTCTACAAGGCCCCAGATCATAAGTCTTTTCAATTTATTGTTCTTGCAAAATACTGATACATATTCAAATTAAATTTGTGCGTTCTAAAATATTCCATAACTGTATACCTCATCTCATGAATAGATTCATAAAATTCTGATTCAACATTAACATGTTTGCACTGTCTCCAAATCTCTTCAATCATACTCAAATGTGGAGACCCTCTTGGAAGATATGCCAGTTTGACAGCTTTGTTTTTACGCAGATATTTTTTACATCATTAGCTTTGTGTTGCGGTGCTCTATCGACGATAACAAATATTTTTCCAAATTTTCTACGAGCTGCTTCCAAATAATCTATAAATGCAATTGAATTAAATTTTTCATACGATCTAAAAAAACTTTGATTATCATCATTTCCATAAACCAAAAATCTTTGGTGCGATCCTCTCCAACGTACAATCATTCTTTGGTGTGCATCTGTCCAGTATTTTTTGCCAAGACGCACATCGTCTACAAATACTGATTCGTCTTGGATGAATACTGTAAAACCATTCTTTTTTGCCTTTTCTATGCGTGAAATGATGCGACTATTCCACTTGCGGCATGTATCCTTGGATGCTGCTCGCACATGTATAGCGAGAAGCATAAGTTCGTGAGTTATTTTTTAGGTGTTTCAATTTGTTTATTCGTATTTACCTATAGGTAAGATCAATTGATTTCTAGTTTTTTGAAATTATTTAGTTCATGAACTTTATCTTTTCGCTATACCTTTTGTCGAACCTTTGGTTTTAGATTCCATTTGTGCATCAAACGACGCACATGAGTGATTTGCTATGTAATGCGTGTTCTGTAAAATATGAATTGTATCAGTTTCTTTGGAGTCATGCCGTCTGAAATTCTCTTAAATTCCTGCTCTATCTTTTGTAATGTTTTATGTGAGATTAATGGTGGACGGCCAGAACGAGGGGGGGGGGTCCTCCAATCCATATTTTTCAAATGAATCAAGCCAGTTCCTTACAGAATTGTAGGTACAAAACATTTGGTTGGCAGTTTCAGCAATTGTAGATTTATTGATTTTAATAATACACATTGCATGTAATCTTGTTTTTTTGTGAATATTTTTTTCTTTTTTGTAGGCCTGGAGTAACTCGTCATTTGTGATGTCCATGAAATTATTTCTAACTACTGATCAAAAAGTATTGCTATTTGTTTTGAAAAATTGCAAAGAATTATGCTCCGAGGTATACACATGCTGAAAGTTAATTTTCTTTTAATTTTTAATTTGAAAATCCCAGGTCTGCATAACTGTCTGAAATTGCATATGTTGTTCCATTTGAACTTGCAACACATATTGCACATTTGAGTTTCTCCTCATACAGTACTGTATAGAATCATCATAAGGATACCATGAAATTTAATTTTATTCTAGTGTATTTCATGTATTGTTCCAGGATTGTTCCATTTCAAGTTGTTATGTATTACTGGAACGATAGTACAGTGTAAATACTACTAATTTTGCATGGGATTCAAGAACATGAATTATACAAAAAATAATCAAAAAATGACTTTCTTGTTTGCTGGAATAATTGGTATGATGATTCTGCCGTTTAGTATGATGGATTTTGCAGATGCTCAAAATGGACCAGGTGAGGATTCTACAGATGAGGTAGGACCAGTTGGAGTTGTTGATGAACTAACAAAACAAGAGTTCAAAGAGGATATTCGAGAATTAATAGATGATGCAGATACAAAAGATTTTCAAGCAAAATCTAATGAAATCAAGGCAGAATATGACGAGTTCTTTGGACTAGTAATTGAACAAGCCCGTGTGGATTCAGAAACTAGAAACCTGACTGATGTAGAGGTTGCAGCTGTAAAAAATTATATCTTTGATGAAACAATAAAAGACGAGAGATTAAAAATATTACAAGAGTCAGATTATGCAGATAGGATAGATGTTAGTTTTCTAGATTGGTTTGGAATTCCTAGTGCAAGTGCCGCATGTTCAAGTACTACAAATCCAACATACAAACAACTACGTCTAGACATTGATGGCGGTGCGTTCTGGTTATACACATTTGAAGGTGATAATAACATGTATGGTCACACATACTATGATAATTCTAGCACTTGTGAACGAACATTTGTGTTATATTTTACAGATGAAGATCATCCATTAATTGATGATTTGTATGATGGCCTTAGAATGGAATTATATGACAGAATATATGATATAGAAATATTTACCATCAAGAACAATAATCAAATAGAATTTGACAACACTTGGAGTGCATCTAATGATTATGGATGTTTTATTGGTTCCATTAATGCACCTGGCTGTCATGGAACAATAACTAAAACATACACACCTGGTCAAACAATCTATGTAAGTAATACTTGGAATCACATGATGGATATAATTGATACCAATCCTGGATTATCTAAGGTGTCAATATCTTAGACTTTTTCTCTTTTTTTAACATTAAAAAATCAAAATTAGTATATCTAATACCACTTGCATATGGAATGGTAAATTATAGTCTAGGTATTTTATTTCATACAGGAATTGAATCTCAAATTATATTATTTTCAAATTTTGGCGCAAATTTAATATGGGCAACATTATCTGCACCATTTTTTTACTATGAACAGACATTTCCACATAGTTGGTTTATTTATTCTGGATTGATCGTCATCTCCAACATATTATTCTGGTGGCCTATTGTATATTTTATTGGTAAATTAATTAAAAAATCAAGGCGATTAGGTAAATTCCATCCCTAAATTATTATGGAACAATAGACCTCTTGCGTAATTACAATCAAAATCTTATCTTTCCTTGAATTTAATTTCAAATAATTTCTAATCTTATGGAATCACAACAAACTCTTGCTTCCATCTTGTCTTGAAATTCACAATTCCACATACGATGTCACTTATTGCATCATATCTGCACAATCTATTCCTAAATGTCTCAGAATTAATCCTAAACTTTTTGATTTGAGAGATAATATGTTCTACTTTTATTCGGATTCTTGATTGTGTCTTGTTCCACTTTTTCTGAGAAATGGTTAACTCTTTTCCTTTCTTTTTCTTGTATCGTAGAATGCTTGTCTGTTCTGGAAAATCTTTTTCCACTCCCAAATACCCAAGGTCATAAAATATCATCACATCTTCGTGTAGTGTAGGATACTTTATTTTCAGTATGGCATAATCATGTTTTTTACCTGGAGAATGTGGGGGTTTGTGGATTATCTCACCTTTCTGGTTTATGGTGATTTGGTTTTTTATTGTGTGTTTTTTCTTTTTGCCTGAATAGTGAGTCTTTCTTTTCTTTTTGTTCTGGGGTCTTGGGATTGGTTGTTCAGTACCATCAGTCATTGCAATCAATTCTGGAAAGAACAGTTGGAGTTGCTGTACATCATTTATTTTTTTAGAATCAGAGTATAGTTTTGCAGGAATAGGAACTGTTTTTCTCACTGCAGGCTCTAAATATCTAAGACTTGGGCATAATTATTTACAAAAATAACTCTCAGTCATTTCCTAACAGCAAAGCATTCTCTTTACAGTTCATGGATTTTGTAAATTATTAACCTTGATTCGAAATGTAAATCAAGATCCCATTTAAGTGAGACATGGGCATAATTAATTCTAATTTTTGAGTCAATTCTCAAATTATTCAAATGGAAAAAGCTAAGGATCTTATCATGTTTTGTTCATTGTAATGTCAAAACAAATGAAAATCCCTAGGCAAGATTCTATCGGAATCATTTCTTATTGGGGTGTTACATTTGATGGGAATGTTGTCTTTGTATGAGGAGATGCTGAAAACCTGGTAACCGTACGTATACTCTACAATTCTGATGGTACAGCATCTGTTCATCATAAAGTCATGGATGAGAATTCCAAGCAACAATACATTACATTATTTTCTTTTGACTAAGAGTATCAATGATAAATTGCTCAAGGTTTGTAAATTAACTCAAATTCCAGACAGAAGAACTATTGACAGGAGATTCCAAGTTCTGCCAATTGGTGATATAATCAGTAATATGGGAAGTCTGTTTGTATCAGAGAAACTAGTCGATGACATATCTGCATCAGTGGATAGTTCCATGCTAAAAGCAGATGGTCCAGTATGGCACAAATCTGACATGAAGAATAATCGTTTACCAATCTCAGGAATTGATACTGATACAAAATGGGGTTTTTCAAAATCAAAGGGTTGGATATTTGGGTACAAACTGCATATGAGTTGTAGTACTGGCAAACTGGTTGTTCTTTTATCTGCTGATGTCTCAACTGCAAATGTTCATGACGGCAAGATGTATGAAATACTAACTGAATCTCTTGCAGGATTTGTTGAGAATATCTTATGTGATCCTGCATATGACAACGGTTCACTGCATCAATTTAGCAACAAGAAAAATCTGAGACTAGTTACTCCAATAAAACAATACCTGCATACGCCGCCAGAGAGAATAAAACTCGTAGAGTTTTACAATTCTGTAATTGGTCAAGAGCTGTATGCAGATAGAAAAGTCTCAATTGAACCTCTATTTGAGTATCTCAAAGATATTTTTGACATCCGAGTATTGCCTGTAAAGGGATTGCACAATGTCAAATCATTTGTGTTGGTTTGTGTTCTTGTGTATCAGTTGACAGTTTACTACAACTGTGCAATTGGAGCAGAGAATCCAAGAACTGTAAAGAGAATGCTTTGCTGTTAGGAAATGACTGAGAGTTATTTTTGTAAATAGTTATGCCCAAGTCTCAATTATTCATGAATTATGTCATCTTAAAATCAAAGAATATTATTCTCGCTGTTGGAATTTAATTGCAAACCATATGCCAAAATATCGAGAATCCGTAAAATGGTTGGAAGTTAATGGGATTAGAATCAACTAGAAAAATAGTGATTTTAAGTGGTATAATGATACTTTAGTATCATGGAACCACAAATCTTTAAATAGTTATGTGATTTAATGATACTAAATGAATAACACATCCATATCAATTGTAAAGGCAATAATCAATGATACCCATGATGTTGCCACATTAAGAGAGATCAGTGGAGTCAAAGAATGGCAGTTCAATGAACAGACAAAAAAATTACTTCGAGATGGTTTTATCAAAAAAGAAGGTAATATCATAGAACTACAAGAAAATGCAAAAACAATACTGCTAAAAAAAATATCTCAATCATGGAATTTAGAGAATCTTTTACGAGACTCTAATGAACTTGTATTTTCATATTTGACTGAATCACTAACGGTTAACGAAATTCTAGCAAATACTGGATTATCAACTGCCACAATATATCGAGCAATATCTGATCTTGGAGCAATAGGGGTCATACAAAAAGAAATAGACACACAAGGATTTCATTGGGGGAAAGTTCCAGAGAGAATACACATAGATCCTTCTAAAACAGATTTGATAGATTTTGCAAAAATACTAAAAACTGAAAGAGAAAAAATGTATGAACCTGATGCAGAAGTAATTTACATAGATCCAGAAAAAACCCTAAAGAAAGTACCCAAGGGAAAAATAACTGAAGGTGAGTTAACATCTTTTTCAGTATTTCCAAATCATGGAATCCCGTATGAATCCCCATATGATTATTATGTAAAACAAAAAAACCCACTAAATATTCATGATATTATCATTCATTCGATATTGACATCTTACAAAGACAAGGACAAAATGGGATTGATCATATCCATAGTGTTTTATGTTAATAATAAAAACAAAATAGATACTAAACGGTTAAGAGAAATTGCAACATCATTTGATATATCATCCATATGGCTAGATGTTGAAGCATACATTAGACAACAAAAATTAAAAAATGAAAGCATGTTTTTGCCATGGAGTGAATTTATCTCAAAAGCAGAACTATATGAGGTAGATTCAGAAAAATATATTGTTCCAACACCAACCCCTTCACTGTTTGAAGATATTGGAAATAACATAGATCATCCTATGAGCATATTTCTTATGGGTGGAGAAAATATGCGATTAAAAAATCTAAAGGCAGTTACTAAAGACTGTGATGTAATCGTTGAAAAATCATCAGATTTTAAAATCTTGTGTAAAGCCCTTACTGAACATTTAGGATATGAAAAAATAATTGAAACGGAATATTCTCAAGAGGATTTACGCCTATATCCAGATGAAATATTGATTCATCCAGATAGAAGTAGAATTGATCTATTTACAAAAAGAGTGATGAAAGATTTATCGTTATCTGATGTTATGATTGAAACTGCAGATTATACTGAATATGGAAAATTAAAAGTTGGTGTATTGAGAAATGAATATGTCTTTTTGCTAAAGGCAGTAGCTAGCAGAGAAGGAGATATTCAAGACATGGCAAAATTATCTCAAGGATCGTTAAATCAACCTAGAGAATTTGAACATGGTAAATTTGATTGGGATGAAGTATGGCGAGAAATTATACATCAAGAAAAAATGAATCCTATGCGTGAGTTAACAGTACCAATTTTTGATCAAATGTCTCTTCTTGCAGAACAAACTGGCATAGTTGCACCAATACTTGAAAAACTTAGAAGACATGTAATAGAGCAATTAATTTTAAGATTAGTTCGTGGAGGTAGACAACCATTGAAAGAAATAGTTTTCAGACTTAATGGGGGTGATATTTCTGAACAAATGATTAGAAATAGAGTTGATGCTCTAGTAAAAGATGAAACTATTAAAAAATACACTATCAAAAAAGAAGTCTTTGTAACTATTGCTCACCTGCCTCATTTTCCTTACAAAGATTGGCAAACAACTTCAGAAAAACTAGAGGCTTATTTTGGTTGGAGATTCCCAACAAGAGAACAATCTACTCATCTAACAATTCAGAAATTTGTAGATGACGTAATTGCTCTAGGTTACAATTCCATAGGATATGTGGATGATATAATTGTGAAACATATTGACAAATTTTTAGATTATGAACAACAGTGTTTTCCCGAAGAAGATCATAAAACAGTGGGTACAGCCAGAGCTTGTATAGGACTATCTGATCCAAAACTAGGCAAAAATGGCACTTGTAGCTTTTACATATTAAATTATGAAAAAATTATCCAAACCGAAAGTGAGATAAACAGCATGGAAGGTAATAGTGAATAATGAGTATACAAGAAAAGATGACGCCTATTTTAAAGGCGTCTGATGCTATTCAAAATGAAAATAATGTGGCAGTTTTGGGTCCGAGTGGAACTGGAAAAACAGTATTCATTACATTACTAAGCCATGCTATTGATAACCATTTTCTAGATGACCGCCCAGAACTACGCGCACATCCTAAAGATGGAAGACCATTTCTTGAATCATGTGAAAATAGTTTAAGAGATGGTGAATTTCCAGAAAGAACCCAACAATTGTCAAGAGACAAAATTGTTTTTGAAATGAGAGGAACTGGTGCAACTGCTAGTAGTATGGAATTTAAACTTCCAGATATTTCTGGTGAAGATTACAAAAACATGTGTTTAGGTGAAGAAATAAGAGGAAATGAACGAGTTGTAAAAGTTTGTCAGATGGGGATAGTTAAAGGTCAACCTTATAGTGAAATGATATATGCAGTATATGCAAAAATATATGTGTTTTTACTTGATTGTTCAAAAATGAAAACTGATTGGGAAAAAGATCAAACTCAATACAGTCAAGTATTAACAACCATACAAGATTTTAAAAAATCAACTAACACTTCAAAAAATGAAAGAATCAATACCCCGATAGCAATAGTACTTACAAAAGCAGACAGTTTAGAAGATAGAAATGTGTCTGCTAAAGATTTAGTTAAACAGTATATGCGAAGATTTTACAATACACTTGAAGATATTCATGACGGAGAGAGAGAATATTTTATGGTTCATGTTGATGTACAAAGAAACCGAGAGAATGAAGTTGATTCTACAGAAGGACTAAAAGTTGCAAAACCATTATCATACAGCCATCCTGTATACACAGAGTTTCTTTGGTGGTTGCATGAAAATCTACTAGGGTAAACCCTATGCCCACATGTGATCATTTCATTTACACTGCAGGTAAAATAGGAAATAATG
Source organism: Candidatus Nitrosopumilus sp. (assembly GCA_965205425.1). Lineage (GTDB taxonomy): Archaea > Thermoproteota > Nitrososphaeria > Nitrososphaerales > Nitrosopumilaceae > Nitrosopumilus. The sequence goes on along the minus strand of CBDBGZ010000009.1, from coordinate 275,739 downwards.
AAGGCTATCAAATAATTGCAAAAAGTGTAGGAATTACAGATGAAATAATATCAAAACTTGAAAAATATCTTTATCCATTAGGTGTTAAAATAAGTGGATTTGAGGAATCAAGATCCTTGTTGTTTTTACCAAATCACAAAATTGCATACAGTATTGTCAAAAATATAGGCATAGGTTATGATGGACGACGAGGTACTCTATACAACCACACGTTTGTAATAGATGAAAAAGAGTTTGAAGAGGTTGATTTTGATTCTAGGATATTTGAAAAATATTTCATAAAAAATGATTCTTTGCGTGGAGAATTAAAACCTGTTAATATTAACATCTCCTCGTTCTCACCAGATTTTAAATTCCTTAAAAAACAAGATTTGCAATTACTTGAAGAAATCCTTTATGGAATTTTAAGAAGGAAAAAAATTGCCATTTTAAAAACTGATGAATTAATGTTTTTACAAAACATATTTTCAATTTTACCTCCTCCTCTTAGATTAATTCTATTTTCAACATTAGTTGTAGAGCCAGACAGACAAGACAAATTTCATTTAATTCAAGTCCCAAAAGAAATTGAAACAAAAATAACAAAAAGTTTTACAGTTATTGATCCAATTGAAATGAGTTCTACGATAAGAAGAAAATCTGAGTATGATGATGATATTAAATAATTATTGCAATTTGTATTAGCTGAAGATGAAAAATCATTACAGCAAATTTTTAGAAACTTTCAGAAAATACCTATTCAATTATCAAAAACTAAACGTGTTAAAATTGAAGAAATTTTTGTACAATCTGATTTTGAATATTTGTTACAAAAAAATAATTTCGGAAGATTAAGAAATAAAATAAAGAAACTATATGCTGACAAAAAATTTAATGAATCGTCCCCAAAAACTATAGTATGCCTCAGATCATAAGTCTTTTCAATTTATTGTTCTTGCAAAATACTGATACATATTCAAATTAAATTTGTGCGTTCTAAAATATTCCATAACTGTATGTCTCATCTCATGAATAGATTCATAAAATTCTGATTCAACATTAACATGTTTGCACTGTCTCCAAATCTCTTCAATCATACTCAAATGTGGAGACCCTCTTGGAAGATATGCCAGTTTGACAGCTTTGTTTTTACGCAGATATTTTTTACATCATTAGCTTTGTGTTGCGGTGCTCTATCGACGATAACAAATATTTTTCCAAATTTTCTACGAGCTGCTTCCAAATAATCTATAAATGCAATTGAATTAAATTTTTCATACGATCTAAAAAAACTTTGATTATCATCATTTCCATAAACCAAAAATCTTTGGTGCGATCCTCTCCAACGTACAATTAATCTTTGGTGTGCATCTGTCCAGTATTTTTTACCAAAACGTACATCGTCTACAAATACAGACTCGTCTTGGATAAATACTGTAAAACCTTTCTTTTTTGCCTTTTCTATGCGTGAAATGATGCGGTTTTTCCACTTGCGGCATGTATCCTTGGATGCTGCTCGCACATGTACCTTTTGTGGAACCTTTGGTTTTAGATTCCATTTATGCATCAAACGACGCACATGAGTGATATGATATGTAATGCGTGTTCTGTAAAATATGAATTGTATCAGTTTTTTTGGAGTCATGCCGTCTGAAATTCTCTTAAATTCCTGCTCTATCTTTTGTAATGTTTTATGTGAAATTAATGGCGGACGACCAGAACGAGGGGGGGGGTCCTCCAATCCGTATTTTTCAAATGAATCAAGCCAGTTCCTTACAGAATTGCATGTACAAAACATTTGGCTTGCAGTTTCAGCAATTGTGGATTTGTTGATCTTAATTATACACATTGCATGCAGTCTTTCCTTTTTCTTACCGTACTTTTCTTTTTTGTAGGCCTGGAGTAACTCGTCATTTGTGATGTCCATGAAATTATTTCTAACTACTGATCAAAAAGTATTGCTATTTGTTTTGAAAAATTGCAAAGAATTATGCTCCGAGGTATATTTCATGTATTGTTCCAGGATTGTTCCATTTCAAGTTGTTATGTATTACTGGAACGATTATCTTTTCCGGAAATTATTTCACCCCTTAACTAGGAGAGCATCATTCCCATACTATCGTATGCGTGGGTATCGTGGCATACCTATGGTAAAGTTAGATGAGAATAAGATCAGGTGGATTATACAATCTAAAAATGAAAAAGTCAAGAATTTAGATATTTCAGTAATCCTCAAGATAACGCCTAGAAGAGTACAACAAGTCTACTCTCAGTACAAAAAAACCAAAAAGATTCCCACACTCAAAAGACCAGGGCGTCCAAAAAAGCCAGTCACTGTACACGAGATAGAGCTAGTCAAACAAGTTCAAGAAAAATTTCATACAAACGCACTATACCTTGAGAAAATCATATCAAAATTGTACAATACCAAGATAAACCACAATCGCATCCACAAGATTATGCTAGATGAAGGATTATCAGTTGAGCAACCACGGAAAAAGATGAGAAGAAAGTGGATCAGGTATGAACGTGAATATTCAAATTCACTGTGGCATACTGACTGGCACACAATACATGATTCACGCTGGGCAGGAAAACAACTAATTGCATTTGAAGATGATGCCTCACGATTTATCACGGGTTTCGGAGTGTATGATGAGGCAACATCTGTGAATTCTTCTGCAGTACTATCTGATGCAATAAAGAATCACGGTAGACCAGCATCCGTACTATCTGATAATGGAAAACAGTTCACATCAAATGTCAATACTCTTGATCATAACAAGCCAGTAGACTTTGAGCAGCAACTAATGAGACATCACGTAAAGCACTCTCGTACAAGAGTGAGACATCCACAAACAAATGGTAAGCTAGAAAAGTTCTGGGATATCTTTGAGTGTAAAATAGAATACTTTGAGTCAGTGGAGCAGTTTATGCATTGGTACAATCACATTAGAGTTCATGGCGCACTAGACTTGGATAACATGGAGACACCATCTGATGCGTATCACTCCAAGATGATAACAAACGAAATACTCATAGACCCAAGCATTCTATGGAGGAATTACTCATGAAAGTGACACGAAATAATTTCTGGAAAGAACATATTACTGGAACGATAGTACAGTGTAAATACTACTAATTTTGCAGTGGATTCAAGAACATGAATTATACAAAAAATAATCAAAAAATGACTTTCTTGTTTGCCGGAATAATTGGTATGATGATGTTATCATTTGGTACAATGAGTGATGTTTTTGCCCAGAGTGAGCCAGGAGGGGAGGACCTTGCAGGTATAGGATCTGTGGGTGTGTCCTAAAAGTAGACAAATATAACAATTTTATTCAATTCTGTAACATATTGATCGCATGGAATCACAACAACTATGCAAAACAAATCAAAAAGAGACTGGCAAGTATATGGCACATATCGCAAGGATGAGGAGATTCTATTCTTGGAGAAAGTAAAGAAGACAGTTTGGAGTATGGATACACCATGGGAACCAAAGACAGGCGGGCGTCCTGCATTTCCAACAAAAGCAAAGATAATGTGTGCAATGCTAAAGGTAAAGTTTGGATTGGATTATCGTTCCATGGAGTCCCACTTGAGATCAAGGCCGGTTCTGTTGGAAATAATGGAGCTCAAAAAAGCACCAAGCAAGACTGTCATTAATGACAGTCTAAAAAGAATTCCAATGCCTTATTTGAAAAAGGTAAACGCAAAACTCACAGAACCAATCAAAAAAAAGACATAGCTCCTGACAGTTCAGGATTTGGTACCAAAAGATGTGAGGCTTGGTTTGACATCAAGACAAACACGCACAAATCCAAGAAATTATATCTAAAACTGCACATCCTAATTGCAATACAGTCCATGGCAATAGTATCTTTTGACATTACTAAAGGAACTCGTGGTGATGCACCAATTCTCAAAAAATTAATCAAAGACATTCCAAAGGGAATTGGTGATTTTTGTGCAGATCCTGCATATTTGTCACGAGACATTTGCAATATGGTAGCTACTCTGCAAAAGATACCATACATCAAACCAAAGAAGAACACAGTTAGAAATCCCAAAGGCTCTGCATCATGGAAAAAAATGATAACATTATTCCAGGACAATCAAGATGAATTTGACAGACATTATCACAAGAGGTCACTTGTTGAATCAGTATTTGCAGTACTCAAAAGAATCTTTGGAAATAGCTTGTCATCAAAAAACAAGTTGGTTCAAAGAAAAGAGTTGGCGTTGCGTGTAATTTGTTACAACATACGAGTTGTTAATTTGATGGGGGTTACAAAACATGTTAGAGGATAGTTTTAGGACACACCCAGGATCTGTAGGAGTTGTTGAGGAACATACTGCAGAATCCCACAAATTGAGAATAGATACAAAAAAGCAAGAGATAGCGAATCTAGAGATTCAAATGAAAGTCCTTTATGAAAGAATCTTTGAACTTGATGCAACATTATCTGATCTAAAATCAAAAGATGAAACAGAGAATGTAAAAGATACCATTGATGCATTGTATGTGGAACTAGATATATTACAGGATAAAACATATGAGCATTTTGAGATTCCAGAAAAAAGACATCAGAAATTACTTGATATCAAACAAGAGATACTCGTACAGTACAACAATACATCTCTACTAAATGATGTATTTGTTGATCATTTAGACGAATCAATACAAGTTATCATACACTCAAATGATTTTGAATTGCACAAGAATAATGTTTTAGATGCGACAGAATCCATTGCATCAGAGAACTTTGAGGATGTTGCAGGTAACATCGACATTGAAGTCAAGCACGTTACCCTTAGTGTAGGCGCGTCTGATCTAATGTGTTCAGAAATGGAGCGCAAGTCACATAGCCAAAATATATTATGTGGTCATGCAACAATTGCATTTCCTGCAACAAAGGGAAGTGATAACGGGTTTGTTACCGTAGGACATGCGTTTGGTAATTTATTGTCAATAACTGCAGGTGCTCCAACATACCAATCTAAAGTGTATCAACCCGGTCCTGATTCAGGTAATATTGTTGGTTCAGCGACTGTTCCAGTAGGACAAAGCCTTTCAGATTTATCATGGCAGGCAACAGTTATTGGCACTCTCAACTATGGGACATACAAGGATAATAGCACTAAGGATACTGCATTTGTCAAACTTGCAACTGGAAAGACAGTAGATGCAACAGTAAAGCTTTGGCGTGACAGGACATACTCCATTACAAGTTACGAGTCAACTGATTCTCAAAGTATAGGGAGTTATGTGTACCAAACAGGAGCAGCTACTGGTTATACTAGCGGACACATAATATCTACAGATAATGCTCGGGGAACTTATGCATCATATAATGAGTGTAAAGGAGATAGTAGTGTACCTGTTGGGCAGTATAGTTCTAGCTTTAAATTATATGGAATGCATGTTGGCAAGGCTAGAGATATTCCAGGTGATGCTGATTCTCAAACTGCTTCATGTGCCACTCATGGTGATGGATATTCAGTATACCTACCATATGATACGATAGCATCTGATCTAGGAATAGTAGGTATTACACGCTGATCCTCCTTTATTCTTTTTTTATTTTTTTGTTGTTCTTTGTACCTGCTATAGTTTTTGCAGAATACTCTGAAGAGAGGTGCGCCATATATCTTGAGGAGTTGTCAGAATTTCCTTATTCGCGTAATGGCATTTGTTTTGCCGATGTATTTTGTGCAGAAGAAGAATTTTGGATATCATGGACTGCTGAAGAAATTATATTGAAAAATGATTATGTCGTCAAACAATTTCTACACAGACATCAGGATGTTTCCTTTGACAATCTCGGAGTATTTACAAATTATGCTCGTGTTTATACTGATGCATGGACACTACCTACAATAAAAAATTACTCAGGTCCACAATTGATAGTTACTTTTGATAGGTGTGGAAATACCACAAAATATGCATATTATTCAGGTCAATCAGGAGATTCTACGATTATTGCAAAGTATCCTTGGAATGATCGTATTCTTAAAGACATCAAAACGTTTGAAGAACACCAATACAATGTCATAAAAACAATCATGCAAAGACACCCACCACCTGCAATTCAGATGAGTGAATTTAACATATCATTAAATGAGATACACTGTAATGGGGAACTAGAGTTGTATATTCGTGACAATAACACTCCAGTATGTATCAAAGAGCAGACATATGAGGCTCTGTTAGAGCGAGGCTTTAATCTGCAATAATCGTTATACAAAATCTTTCGCTTATCCTTTGATGTAGCAAACACTATTCATTACGGTACCAAAATCAATTATTCCAAGTCAGACAAACAGCAAGTTTGGAGTAACTATCAATCACAGACACACAACAGACCACGTGCAACAGAATTTATCATTCCTTTCTTGGTTTTGCAAAAGAGAACATGGCAAAGCATCATGGTGTCAGTCCAGGTAAATTTTTACTATACCTCAAAGAGATGGAATGGAGATATAACAACAGGAATTCTGATCTATTTGAATTGTTGTTGAAATACATGTTAGGAGTAGAATTTACCTAATCACCAATGAGATTTAACATTGACGATCTATGATTCTGGATATCTGATGCGATGCGTTGAAGAAGTCTCAGGATGTAATTATTCTAGGCACAAAAAAATTTGTTATGATAAACAAATCAATCCAATATCGGGGATTAAAGTTTTTTTAACTATTTCAAACAAGATGTATTGTGGATGAAACTCTTCTAAAGAAAATAGAGCAAAAAATTCAAGACTCTATTTCAAACAAAGACGAAATTAAACAATTGATTCAATTGCTTTCAAACATTGATAATTCTAAATCATTTGCTTTGGGTATTGTTGTGGGGAGAATCTATAACACATTTTATTATCAATCCAAAAGAATTCTAAATCGAGAACCTACAAAAGAAGAATTTCAAGAATTTTTAGAATTTGTTAAAAATAAGAAATCTGATTTAGATAGTTTATGGTGATAGCTTGTTCCATTCTATCACTTTGATAGTTGGGGTACCTGGTAATTTTACACATGCACCGTGTAGTGCTTTTTTAGCTGCTTCTAAATGAGTATCACCATTAACATATAGTTCCATGATACACTGGCCTTGTTTGACTCTGGCACCTAAACTAACTGCCTTACCCCATGATCTTCTCATTCCTTCTGAAACTCTGTCTGCACCTGCTGTTGCAATCTGTTTGTTTTCTCTAAGAAGATTGTGTGGATAAATTCTGAGTCTTGAATAATAGCCTGTTTCCCCAGTTGTTTTTTCTAATGTTTTGTTAGCTGCTAATCTAGTTGATTCAATAGCCATATGTCTAATTTGGATTCTCTCGTTTAGTAATAATTGAACACAATGTTCGTATGTGCCTCTTTTACCACCTTGAAATTTTGCAATTTTGATTTGTGGCTTACCTTTGATGTATTCTTTTCTGGTAAATATTTGACCAGTTCCATCTCTATAATTTGCACCATGCATGATATTCTCAAGCCAGAATGCCCATATTTTAACGGTTAGTCAGACATCATACGTATCTTCCAATGCTTATATGGAAATCCTTTGATTTCCACTTCATAATGGAAGATGCCCCTTTAGTTAATGGAGAATTAATTTCAGATCAAACTTGTATTTCAAATAAGAATATGATTCATGAACTTGATCTAAAGGGGTTTGGAGAACTTGAAAAAGAAAAATTATTTTTGAAATCATTTGAAACTCTTTATTTGTTGTATACAAAAAGACTAATTTTAAAAAAGAGTAAAAAACAGATTGATTTTGATTTTTTTATGAGTATTTGTCAAAAGACTGATTCTGAAATTCTAACAAAATTTCTCATTTATCGTGATTTACGAAATAGAGGATATGTTGTAAAAGATGGTTTTGGATTTGGTTCTGATTTTAGAGTTTATGAGAGGGGACAATATGGTGAAAAAGGTGCAAAATTCCTTATCTTTGGTCTTAATGAAGGTCAGCAAGAAAAAATGGGAAATCTACAAAAAAAAGTTGAAGAAATTACTCAGATGGGCAAAGAACCTATCATTGCAGTTGTAGATCGTCGTGGTGAAGTGATATATTATAAAATCAACAAAATGAATTTTTATGAAAACAAATCTAGATTAGAAGAATCTTTCCAGTTTTAATCTTTCATTATCCATTCTGATGAATATTTCAAAAGATTATTTTCTTCTGCATACATGAAATCATAAACATCTACATGTTTTGTTTTATTTTCCCACAATTCTTCAAAATCTTTTACTTTTCGTTCTACTCTGGATTTGTCATTCCATGATGTAAATACGTCCACAGATTCAAAATCTCTGGTTTGAGCTGAAAATGATTCTTTAGATGTTCCTGTGAAAGCTACTGTCTGATCTTCATCGTCTCTAAAAATTCCAATCCTTTCTGAAAATGTATCTGCAATCCTTTCTGAATTTGGGATGGCAATTTTTAATTCAACTTGTCCATTATTTACAATACTCTTAAGCTTTTGAATTTTAGCATCTTTGATTAGTTTTCCTTCAAATGATTTTGTATATTTTTCGGAAAAGAGCTTTGTGAATAAATTAAGATCTGCTGTTCTAAATCTATGACCTGTAATTATTCTCAGCTTTGCTTTTCCTTCTACAAATCTTTCAAATGCTACTGAAAATGTAGATAATGTTTGAATCGATAAAAAATCTACACATCTATCATATTCAATACAATTGCTTAGGCAGGGAAGGAAAAACTCTGAGACAATATCATCTTTATCTGAACGATATTCTTCTTTTAGCTCAATTTCCCTAAGACCCAATAATCTCTTTTGAGAATTTTGTTATTTAAAGAAACAAATTGAATTTAAAATGCTCCCATCGGGATTTGAACCCGAGTCTTTGGCTTGAGAAGCCAAAATGCTTAACCGGACTACACTATAGGAGCTTGATAAAAAATAAATCCAATCTCAATTTAAAGGAAATGTTTGCATAACATCTAACTCTTACAAATCATTTAAATTCTTTATTTAGAGATATGGAATTTACTATACCAAACTGTCCAAAATGCAATAAAAAATGGATTCAGAGAAAACCTGCAAAAATAGAGCAATATCATCACAAACAGTATTGGTACTTTGGCAAATGGATCACCACATATACTGTAGCATTTCATCTTTTTTGCAAACATTGCAACATTGTTGCCCACCCAGTTAAAGAAATGACTGAATCATAATTCATAAAATCCAAATGAGTCATTACAAGAATCCTTTCTTTGCACGCAATCCTAAAAATAACAAAACAATATCTAGTGTAAAGATTGGGGATTATCTATCCATTCCAAAAGGAATTGCTCACAAAATAATCGTTACGTCACAAGAAAAATTTTCTTGTTTGGTAATTGCATCGCCTGCATTTTCATTTTGGGATCAATTCTTTCCGCAAGTTCCAGTAATGAAAAATTTCTAAAATAAAATTGTCACAAAACAGTAGATGGGAAAGTAACTCAATTTAGATCAAAAACTATCAATTATTCAATCAATCTATTCAGATAGAAAAAGCTTGATGGAAGTATGTCACTCCATCAAATATGCATTGTACTTCATTTGATACCATGACACACCAAGGCGTGATACTATCTAAAGCATTTGAGATTATCACTAAAATAATGTACAATATCTTGTTGTTTCCATGCTCTAGTAAAAATAACTCACGGTTCCACAATGCAGATGCACATAATTCTATCATGTCATTGTGTTTGGGAAATTCATATTCTGAATCTGGATTAAAGAGACTGGCAATGGAATCAGATAATGCTTCTCCAACTGGTTTCATGGTTGAGAAAAATCATATCAAAAATATCACAAAAAACAATGCAAATTCAATTACATCGTTCACTGGATAGTACCATATCAAAATTACAAGAATTGGGAGTATTGGAGCAACCAGTTACTGTGGCAATTGACAAACATCTAATCCCAAGATATGACAAATTGCCAAACCATTCTTTAATAAAATCAAAATCAAAAAACAGTACTACTCATTTTGAGAGTTACTGCACCATGCAGTGCGTTGAAAAAAGAATCAGGGCTCAATTAGGTCGTTATCCTTTGTATGACAACAAATCAAATGCCGATTTTGTGCGTAAATTACTCTCTGATGGCATCAATAATGGAATCAAGATTAAACTATTGCTAGTGGATAGGGAGTTTTTCACAGCTGGAACAATTTCAGAAATAAAACAAAAGAATTTAAAATTTCTAATGCCTGCAAAAAAGAATTCTCGAATCAAAGATGCCATTTTACAATATGTTAATGGAGATAGAAAGTCAATCTCGCCATACACGATAAAATCATCATTAGGACATGTAGAATCATTTAATCTAGTTATTCTGCCAAACAAAAATGCAAGAAAAAAATCAAATATTATTGATCAGTATGTTGTGTTTGCAACAAACGTTTCACCAAAAGAAATATCATATAACATACAAAACATTCCAACTGATTACAAGAAACGTTGGGGAATTGAAACAGGATATGCATGTGTGGGAAGGTTCAGACCAAAAACCACCAGTTCAAACCAATCCATAAGATTGTTGTATTTTTACTATTCATTGATTTTGTACAATGCATGGATAATTGCTAATTTGATTATCTCAGAAGAAACCAATGTAAAAAATTACAAACCAATAATATCAATTGAAATTCTCAAATATTTCTTTGTAAAGATAATTATTCATTACTTTAGAAATAACAAAAATAATTATTTCCTAGAATGTGTAATTTGATGTACTTTCCCATCTACTGTTTTGTGATACTTTGCCTGTATCATCCATTATTGCTACTTGAAGAAACTTCTTGTGCAGATCAATGCCCACAAACATGCCTTTCTTTGGTTTCTTCCTAATCTGTTTGTTTGTAATCTTTTTTGGAGAGAGTACACTGCAAGTTTTGGAACTATACCCCAGATCATAAGTCTTTTCAATTTACTGTTCTTGTAAAATACTGATACATATTCAAATTAAATTTGTGGGTTCTAAAATATTCCATAACTGTATACCTCATTTCATGAATAGATTCATAAAATTCTGATTCAACATTAACATGTTTGCACTGTCTCCAAATCTCTTCAATCATACTCAAATGTGGAGAACCTCTTGGAAGATATGCCAGTTTGACATCCTTGTTTTTACGCAGATATTTTTTTACATCATTAGCTTTGTGTTGTGGCGCTCTATCGACGATAACAAATATTTTCCCGAATTTTCTACGAGCTGCCTCTAAATAATCCATAAATGCAATTGAATTAAATTTTTCATACGATCTAAAAAAACTTTGATTATCATCAGTCATCATTCCATAAACCAAAAATCTTTGGTGCGATCCTCTCCAACGTACAATCATTCGTTGATGTACATCTGTCCAGTATTTTTTGCCAAGACGTACATCGTCTACAAATACAGACTCGTCTTGGATGAATACTGTAAAACCTTTCTTTTTTGCCTTTTCTATGCGTGAAATGATGCGGTTTTTCCACTTGCGGCACACATCCTTGGATGCTGCTCGCACATGTACCTTTTGGGGAACCTTTGGTTTTAGATTCCATTTGTGCATCAAAGGACGCACGTGAGTGATATGATATGTAATGCGTGTTCTGTAAAATATGAATTGTATCAGTTTCTTTGGAGTCATGCCGTTTGAAATTCTCTTAAATGTACGCTCTATTTTTTGTAATTTTTTGTGTGAAATTAATGGCGGACGGCCAGAACGAGGGGGGAGATCCTCCAGGCCCTCTAGTCCGTATTTTTCAAATGAATCAAGCCAATTCCTTACAGAATTGTATGTACAAAACATTTGGTTGGCAGTTTCAGCAATTGTGGATTCGTTGATTTTAATCTTACACATTGCATGCAGTCTTTCCTTTTTCTTACCGTACTTTTCTTTTTTGTAGGCCTGGAGTAACTCGTCATTTGTGATGTTCATGAAATCATTTCTAACTACTGATCAAAAAGTATTGCTATTTGTTTTGAAAAATTGCAAAGAATTATGCTCCGAGGTATAGATTCATTTTTTATGCTATCTGATTTCCTTGCTTTCTTATTCACATATCTATGTGAAATCTTTAAAAACATTTGCACTCTTTTGCAACACATGAGAATGGCTACCGCTAGAGATGATCCCATTCATTTTCAAAAGATGAAACCGGACACATATCTATTCGAGGATCTCCCTCAGTACCATCTTCATCCATTTATTAGGTGAAACCGCGGTTATAGTTTCGAGGTATTATGCATCCTCAATATGAAAACGCGGCCAAACTCCTAACTGTAATGTTTTACAAATTATTGATGACATTGAATAAATTCTCTCCTCTCTTTTAGCATCCAATATATGACACGCAATAACTTTGATGCAGCAGCAACTGCTGCCTTTGAGGTTCCTCTCTTTTTCTTAATGCGATTGTAAAATTTTGTAATGTCGCTATCTGGTGCGTATCTAACATGTGCATGAATTGCCTCCACTAGCAACCATCTTAGCATGGTGCTTCCTCTCTTTGTAATTCTTCCGTGATGTATTGTATCTGCAGAATTTCTCACCGATGGAACAATCCCTGCATATGCACATAACTTGTGAGAATTTGAAAATCTACTAATCTCTGCAATTTCTGAGAATATGCTCAATGCAGTGTATGGTCCAACTCCAGGTATTGATGTCAAAATACACACATCAGGATTATCATTTACCATGCGACGTATCATGGAATCTATTTTTGCAACCTCCTTTTTGTGAAATTTTATGCTTTGTAGGTACGAATCTATTCTATAACTCTCCAATTTTCCAAGTGCACGTATGTGTTCTGAGGAAAATGGTGTTGCTTTGATATGGATTCCCTCCTGTAGTGTAATGCCATGTATGGAATTCTTCATCTTTACAATAATGCGTATAATCTTGTGTCGATGTCTTACAAGCTGTCTGTATTGCACAATTGTGTGATCTGGCACAAATGATTCTGCAATGTATCCTCCTCGTAGCAAATTTGCAAGATGGTACGCATCAATTTTATCAGTCTTTTTGAGTGATGATGCTATTATCTTTGTGTTGTATGGATTAGATAGTATAACATCAAGATGTAATTTGTCTGTCATGTGTCTGTACAATCCATACCAGACAGATGATGACTCTAAAACATATTTTGCGTTCTTTGGAATTTTGGATGTAATTTTGCTAATAGCAGAAAAATCACTGGAAATCTTTTTGTTAAATAACAATTTGCCAATCTCATCTACTGCTGCCACCTGTACAGAGTTCTTGTGAACATCCAATCCTACAAACATCAAATATTTTTTTTCAGGAAGGGTAGTGTGTTTGTTTGCATTTCTTACTTTCTTGATACGAATGCAAGTACCATCTAATTTCCTAGCTGATTTTGGCACATATGGTTATAGTTATTATGGTTTGTCTTATCCAGGAGTGTCAGTATCGCCAGTAGGGGTATATGTCAAAGGGAATGTGGATGATGCAGTGTCTGGTTCGTTTAGTGGAACAATTACAAGAGGCACAGGGCCATTCCACACCCCTAGCATTAGAACTTATAGTGTATCAGTACCAAGTGGAGAATCAATAAACACATCAGCATTTGGAGAATATACAAAGATTAACAGCATTTCAAAGAGTCATTCAGTTTCAGGTACACATGGTTCTGTAGGGGCAAAAATTACAGCTTCATTTAACATAAAAGAAGCAGAGCCATATACCTCTGAATTCTTGTCTACGGCAAGCTTAAAAACAACCTATACGATGCCGTCAGGTGATTTGTATTTGATAGTAAAACCAAATGGAGGAACAGTAGATATCAAGGGCGAATCATTTGATGTTTCATCTGATGTATTTTTTAGAGCATCAGGACTGCCACCAGACACTGCATATAAGATATCTAAAAACGAAATACCTATAGTGGTAGGCAAGACCAACGCAAAAGGTGAAATATTCCTGCGGGATGATGATGTGGACTATTCATCATCATCTGGAGGAATCCTAAAGATGTATCCTGAATCTGGCTCCTATATTGGACCGCTCGGAGCTGCACTGATTGACATGTATCACAAAGAGTCAGTTCCATTGAGTGCTGGAGAGAACCTTGTATACATTCCACAAAACTATGTCAGATGGGTGTTCCCAGTTCCAGTAGAGGTTGAAAATATGCGAGTCGACAATCTGCAGTTAGATTATCTGAATGGCAATTACTCAAAAAATGACGCGCTGGTAATTCCTGTAATTCCAAGTGCAGATACAATATATGCCACAATTAACGGCACAGATACTGAGGTACTGATGCGAGATGTCTCAGTGCATACGCAGATAAAGCAGGTTTTAAAAAAATCATCCTCATCATCAGACAGTAGTACCAGCGGAACCGTCGCAACATCATCAAACATCAGCACGTCAACGTTTCTTACTGCGACACATACTGGCACTGCAATTGCAAACGTAGACCTCACGGTTGGAGGCAGTGCTGCGTTTAGCCTGTCATCAAACTATGCCGGAGAGTTTGTAGAAAAAAAAAATATGCAGTAGTGTCCCTATTAGAAGCACCAGTTCAGCCGTAATATGTTGACCATACTCAGCTCCTGCAAATCCCGGCAGCATCACAAACCTGCAATCGCTGACAGAAGGACACAGAGATCAGCTGCTGACAGCTTTGAGTCGCGGACAGGCATCACAGATTACAGTTGATGTGGACGTAATTGTAAACGCGGAATATGTAGAAACCCACACAATCTACACCTCTAGCTCTGCATATGCATATGAGACATCATCATTTGGCGAAACGAGACGTGGAGCAACCAATGCAGTCAACATCATTTATCCACTAGATGGCGTAACTGGAAACATTGCAACTCCGGTAACAGTAGGGGACATGATAGAGTATGTAATCAGGGTCAATCTTGATGCAAAAGGCGCACCTGTTCCATCAAGTAATGATGCGGCATACTCGTCATACGTTAAAACAACTACAGAGTTTGGCGGTGGTGTGATTACAGTTGGAATGTCTTGATATGAAGAATCAAAAAATCAGATGTTGATTTTATTTATTGGATCAAGCTAGTTTCCTAAACTTTTTGTATGTGTAAATTTTATCAAAATCATGAAAACATTTTGTAAATGCGGTTATCAAACACCGTTAACTGATTACGAATATCGCAAGTTTTCAGGATACAAAAGAGGACATGAACCATTACCATAATTTTATTCAATGAGCAGTCATGTTAGGTATAGAAGTATCAGATCAAGGAAATAGTCAAAAGACTAAAGGAAACAATAGACTTTCTCAAAGTAGAATCAATAGGCGATGTTTGGAACACACCTCAACTAATAGACATGCTCGAGGACTTGCTTAAGGAAGATTCCAAGATTTACAAAAATAGTAATTAAAAATCCCAGTTATTTTTTTCAATATGAAAAGTACCTAACTTAACACAAAAAGTCTCTAATTTAACACCCTGTTGAAAAGCTCCTGAGATTGAACAGTGTAATTTTTTCTATCCTTTGATTTTGTTTAACGCATGGATTATTGCAAATTGTACGTTGAGAAATATTTGTTCCATCAATCACACAAATCCAATAATTACAATTGAAATTCTCAAGTGCATCTTTGAAATTATTATTGTTGATTTCTTTAGGAGAATAAAATCAGAATACTATTTGGAAGATGTCAGGTAGTTACTTTCCCAAGTACTGTATTTTAGATAACTCAATTATGTTGATTGTTTTTTCCAATA
The DNA here is from genome assembly GCA_965205425.1 of Candidatus Nitrosopumilus sp. Classification (GTDB taxonomy): domain Archaea; phylum Thermoproteota; class Nitrososphaeria; order Nitrososphaerales; family Nitrosopumilaceae; genus Nitrosopumilus. Next base: position 259,996 of record CBDBGZ010000009.1, on the reverse strand, counting down.
ATTACTCAAAAATAGTTGGTGGTAATAGATTTACAATCACCTTTATTAATAATACTCTTTGTGAATATAACACCACTTCCAAATCTTTTCTGGAACTGCTTGCATTGTTGGATGACCTGTTTCTTCAAAATGTTTTGTTGCATGTTTTCCAATAGATGAATCACAACAACCAACGTGTCCACATGTTAAACACATTCTAAGTGCAACTGTTGGCAAGTGCTCCTTTTCACATTCTTCACAACTTTTTGTATTTTGAGAAACTTTTCTCTCTTCGGTGAAATGCTCGCATTCTTTTGGCATACTAGTATTTTTTCAAAGTGTCTTTGTATCTTTTAATTGATTCAATAATTACTATTTTAGCTTCTTTAGCTGATTTCCATCCTAAGATTTCTACTTTTTTTCCTTCCAAGTCTTTGTAAACTTGGAAAAAGTGGGCAATTTCAGAACGATAGTGGTCTTCAATATCTGTGATATCTGCAGTATGTAGATATCTTGGATCATTTGTGGCAACACAAATAATTTTGTCATCTAATTTCCCATCATCTTTCATTTGAAGTAATCCAATTGGTCGTGCTTCGATAAGAATTCCTGGATAAGTTGGATTTGTAACTAATACTAGTGCATCAAGAGGGTCTCCATCATCTGATAATGTCTGTGGGATAAGGCCATAATCTCCTGGATAATGAAATGGTGAAAACAATACTCTGTCTAATTTTATCATATTGTGTTTTTTATCATATTCATACTTGTTCATAGACCCTTTAGGAATCTCTACAATTGCATTGATTATTTCAGGAACATCATTACCTGATTCTATATCGTGCCAAAAATTCTTACTCATTTTCTAGCTCTTCGTTTGGATATTCAGTATATGAATTCTATGAAATTATTTGATTTTTTTTTGAATTTAGTAAAAATCTTTTATCCTGTTTTACTGTGAATTTCTCATGGCAAAAATTGTAGTTATTGTTGGCTCTGTAAGATCTGAGAGAAATGGAATCAAAGTAGCAAAATGGATTGTCTCAAAACTTGAAGAGAAAGGACATGACGTATCTATTGTAGATCCTGTGGAATTAGAATTACCCTTACTTGATAAAATGTACAAAGAAATGGATTCTCCTCCTGAAAAACTACAAAAATTGCAAAAAATTCTCAAAGACGCAGATGGATATATTCCGATAACTCCTGAATACAATCACAGTGTATCTTCTGCATTGAAAAATACATTGGATTATTTTTTAGAAGAGTATTTTTTCAAACCTTCTGCTATAATTTCATATTCTGTTGGTTCATTTGGAGGTGTTACTGCAGGAAATCATCTTCGTCAAATTTTAGCAGAGATGGGAACTTTGGCAATTTCTTCACAATTCCCTATTTCAAAGGTTCATGAAGTTTTTGATGATGGTGGCAAACTACTTGATGAGAATTACGATAGAAGAATTACTAGATTTTTAGAAGAGTTTGAATGGTATGTATCTGCTTTGGCAAAACAAAGAGAATCTGGAACTCCTTACTGATTATACTAAATCATTAGTATTTGGAATTACTTTGTAAATTTTTACAGTATAATCTCCTTGGAAGATATTTACAAATTCGTTTGTGTTTGAATCTAAGCTTCTAACTCTAAATTTGTACTCGTATGAGCCATCTCCCTTTGCATCCACTTGTGCAAAGTGAACTGGATCATCTTCTTTGTACATTTGAATGATAATTGGATATCGTTCTGCAACATCTGATGCTTCTCCTCTAACCGTTCCCCATGGGAGTTTGTTGTCTTGTGGAACACTCATTGTAGTAATGGTTTTCTCTAAACTAACTTCTTCATTGATTGGAGTTACCGTAACTTGGTTTGATGCTGCTGAAATGTCTCCTGGTATCATCATTATGCCAAATACAGTCATAATTGATGCCATTAACAACATATTTGATTTTGTCCTCATTTCATCTTCTGAAATACAAAGTTATTTAAAAATTTATTACTACTTTATCAGTTTATGGCAATTCTTCTTCTAAATCACAACATGCTTTGTGAACCCACTGATCTTTAGAATTTTTTAGAATTTCTTTACCTGTTTTGATTACATCTCCGCATTCTACACATTTTCCATTAAATCTGGCTTTCATGATTATTTTGTAAATTTGGCCCATTTTAACCTGGTCTTATTTTCTAATTTCTCTTAACTCGAGCAAAAAATATGAAGATTTTATCAAAAATAATATGTCTATAGTTAAGGCATTAAATATTCGAACACTTTAACAACTCTAACATCACCATTATCTAGTCTCTTCTGCATGTGTTTTCTCATCTCAGTTCCATTTGCAAAAAATGTATTGGCATTACCATTTTTCTCTTCTCTCCACTGTACCTCAATTGGATTGAGTTCTGGAGTGTATGCAGGAAAATATCTGATGATTACTTTATTTTTTGGTGCTTTGAGAAATTCTTTTACTCTGAGACTTTTGTGGTATGATGCATTATCTGCAAACAATAACAGTTTCTTACCAAATTGTTTCTGCAAGGATTTTAAGAAATCAAGAAATGAGTCTGTGTTTGATTTATCATAGAACCTACAAAAAAATACACCGTCATCCCCCAATGCACCAAATGATTGAAACTTTTCTCGAGTATAGTTGATTTTGGTTTGTGTATTTTTTCCTTTTAGATACCAGCCTTTTTTGATATTTGGAGCTATCTTGTTTGTTGACTCATCCAGACATAATGTGGTGTATCCCAATTTGGAATATTTTTTGATACTCCTTTTTGCGTTTTTTTAAAACGGGTTTGTTCCTCTTTTGAGGCTGATTTGTGATGAGTCTGTCTTGGTTTTTTAGATGAGAATCCGATACGGTGTAGTAATTCACGCATTCCTCTTGCAGAGTATAGGGTGTTGTATTTTTTATTCACATGTGTAATTACCATTCTTGTACTCCACATGAATTGGTTAAATCCAAACTTTTCTGGACCTGAAATTAGATCATTCCTTAATGACACTAGCTGTTTTTTATCTAAGAAACATCTAGAACCAGAATATTTCTTGCGGCGTGATGCAGATATTCCTTCTCGGTTCATTTGGTTTAACCAATTACTAAGAGTTGATGGTATGATATCAAGACTGATGCATATTTGAGAATATCTCATGTCTTGTTTGCGTAAAATTGCAGCCTTTAGTCTTATCTTTGCTTTTGCATTTTTTTCATTCTTGCATGTTTTTCTTAAAAAATTAATGCTTGTACCTTTCATGAATTGATTCCCAGAGGAAACCTTGGATTGTCTTGTACTCTTTGACATGGTTTCATGAATTGATTCTACGATCTAGATCTTTTGGGTTAAAATACTTGACAGTTTATTCAGAATTTATATGCCTAAACTATATAGTTGATTTTGGTTTGTGTATTTTTTCCTTTTAGATACCAGCCTTTTTTGATATTTGGAGCTATCTTGTTTGTTGACTCATCCAGACATATACCTCGGAGCATAATTCTTTGCAATTTTTCAAAACAAATAGCAATACTTTTTGATCAGTAGTTAGAAATAATTTCATGGACATCACAAATGACGAGTTACTCCAGGCCTACAAAAAAGAAAAGTACGGTAAGAAAAAGGAAAGACTGCATGCAATGTGTAAGATTAAAATCAACGAATCCACAATTGCTGAAACTGCCAACCAAATGTTTTGTACATGCAATTCTGTAAGGAATTGGCTTGATTCATTTGAAAAATACGGATTGGAGGGTCTGGAGGACCCCCCCTCGTTCTGGCCGTCCGCCATTAATCTCACATAAAGCATTACAAAAAATAGAGCGTACATTTAAGAAAATTTCAGACGGCATGACTCCAAAAAAAACTGATACAATTCATATTTTACAGAACACGCATTACATATCATATCACTCATGTGCGTCGTTTGATGCACAAATGGAATCTAAAACCAAAGGTTCCACAAAAACTACATGTGCGAGCAGCATCCAAGGATGTGTGCCGCAAGTGGAAAAACCGCATCATTTCACGCATAGAAAAGGCAAAAAAGAAAGGTTTTACAGTATTCATCCAAGACGAGTCTGTATTTGTAGACGATGTACGTCTTGGTAAAAAATACTGGACAGATGTACACCAACGAATGATTGTACGTTGGAGAGGATCGCACCAAAGATTTTTGGTTTATGGAATGATGACTGATGATAATCAAAGTTTTTTTAGATCGTATGAAAAATTTAACTCAATTGCATTTATGGATTATTTGGAGGCAGCTCGTAAAAAATTCGGGAAAATATTTGTTATCGTCGATAGAGCACCGCAACACAAAGCTAATGATGTAAAAGAATATCTGCGTAAAAACAAAGATGTCAAACTGGCATATCTTCCAAGAGGTTCTCCACATTTGAGTATGATTGAAGAGATTTGGAGACAGTGCAAACATGTTAATGTTGAATCAGAATTTTATGAATCTATTCATGAGATGAGACATACAGTTATGGAATATTTTAGAACCCACAAATTTAATTTGAATATGTATCAGTATTTTGCAAGAACAATAAATTGAAAAGACTTATGATCTGGGGTATACATTGACTCCCAACATTGTTTGTGACATATTCTCTTAGAACGTTTTGTTCTTTGAGTATGGACAGCATCACCTATACTAAATAAGTCTCCGCATTTTGCACATGTATGATTTCTGTACTTTCTTTGGTGTGAATAATCCAAAATTACAAAGTCACGGCTGACCATTGTGAGAATAATGAGAAATAGAGGTTTTATGAAATTTTACAATATTAGTTATTTTTTCATATATTGAAATGTTGAAAGATAAAGTCGATCCCTGAGCTCTTGTTTCCAAGTCTCATAGTCAGCATTACACCAACGGAACCGTAATAATAATACAAATTTCTATTTTTTAAAGGTTGAATATTCTAAGATTTTATTCACTTGAATACATCAGAACCAATTCTTAAATAGGAATTTTTAGAAGAAAACTCGTCAGGATCGGTTAGTGGTAATACCGAGAGATTGAAAATCTCTTTGCTGAGTACATCGGTTTCATGGGTTCGAATCCCATTCCTGACGTGTTTCTAATTTATTATTACATGATGAATTAATAAAATTTGTTAATGACCAAATTTGTGCCTAAAAGCTAAACCCCCTATCAAATATGTAAAATTGGAAAAAACTTATGCGTAAATATTCACCCCCTCAATTATTGTATTCACATCAGGCATGATGTGAATTTTTTACAATTCCCAAAATTCAGGGCGGGTTTAGCTTTTGTTCGTAAATGGAACAATCAAACCTCATTTCAGCCCGATGGCACAATACGATATTGTCACAAAATTTACTTACGCACAAAAACTCAATGGTGTAATGATTTTTTGAAATTATGCCTAGATGTTAAACCCCTCTAAAATTTTCAGAAAATAGAAAAAAGGCTAGTTCAAAGGCGAACTAACATCTAGTCGTCAACTAATTATTCTACATATCATTTCTAAATAAACATTACGTGGACCAGTCGGGAATCGAACCCGAGCCTTCTAGTTGACGACTAGAGATTCGACCTTCGAATTACTGGCCCACAAATATTAATTATTAGGTAGAATATGTTAACGTTATGTATTAGGTAGAATATAAATAGTAGTATTTGTACTGTTATGTATGCCAAAATGGAAAGAAGGTGCAACAAAATTTACAGTAAGTGTTAACCGAGTTGGAAAAGATGTCAAGATGACATTACCAAAACCTTTAGATCAATTCCTTAACATTCCAGATACTGTAACATTTACCATAGAAAAATCAGGCAAAGTTTCAATATCTTGATGGGTTATTTTCTAAATTCTTCCTTTTTACACTTAATTTTCATTTGAAACTGTGAAAATTATTCTCTTGTTATTTTTACTATTATTCATTCCGATTGTTGTTACTACCGCATATGCAACTCATCAGAGTTTAGAAAAACCATGCAGTGTTAGTATTGACGGAAAACTATTTCCTATTTCATATGGAGGACAATTCCGAAACAATCCTGATGGTTCATTGTACCCTGGAGATGCAAGCCATTTTGTTTTCAAATTCAAGGGTTCAGATACCTGCCAAGGGTTCAGGGCAGAACCAATAAAATCAAACGGGGCATTTAATGTGTTATCTCACTATGTTGTAATGGGTCCATCTGAGAATTACTTTGAAAAAAATATTCATTCTCATAATGACTTGGAACTTGTACCAAAATATCTGAGACTTGGGCATAATTATTTACAAAAATAACTCTCAGTCATTTCCTAACAGCAAAGCATTCTCTTTACAGTTCTTGGATTTTCTGCTCCAATTATACAGTTGTAATATACTACAAGTTGATACACCAACACACAAACCAATACAAATGATTTCACGTTGTCAAATCCTTTCACATGTACAGTTCTAATGTTGAACGTATCTTTGAATATTTCAAATAAAGGTTCAATTGAGACTTTTCTTTGTGAGTACAACTCTTGACCTTGTACAGAATTATAAAAATCTGCAAGTTTGATTCGCTCTGGCGGTGTTGATGGATATATTTTGATAGGACAAATCAATCTCAAATGTCTCCCATCACTAAACTGATATAATGATTTATCATCATATGGCACATCACATAGAACATTTTCAACTAGTCCTGCAAGTGGTTTGACTAACGTTTCATACATTTTACCATCAGAAACATTTGCAGTTGAAACATCAGCAGACAATGGAACTATCAGTTTTCCAGTACTGCAACTCATGTGCAGTTTGTATCCAAATATCCAACCCTTTGATTTTGAAAAACCCCATTTTGCATCAGTATCAATTCCTGGGATTGGTAGACGATTGTTCTTTATGTCTGATTTGTGCCATACTGGACCATCTGCTTTTAGCATTGAACTATCCCCTGATGCTGAAACATTTTCCACCAATCCCTCTGAGATGAATTTGTTGCCCATGGTACTAATCATGTCACTAATGGGTAGAAATTGAAATCGTCTGTCAATAGTTCTTCTGTCTGGAATTTGAGTTAATTTGCAAACCTTGAGCAGTTTGTCATTGGAAGGTTTGATTGAAAGGAAATAATGTAATGTATTGTTACTAGGAATTCTCATCCAAGATTTTATGATGGACAGCTGTACCATTAGAATTGTAGAGTATACGTACGGTCTACCAAGTTTTCAGTATCTCTTCATACAAAGACAACATTCCCACCAAATGTAACATACCAATAAGAAATGATTCCGATAGAATCTTGTTAGGGATTTTCATTTGTTTTGACATTACAATGAACAAAACATGATAAGATCCTTAGCTTTTTCTATTTGAATAATTTGAGAATTGACTCAAAAATTAGAATTAGTTATGCCCATGTCTCATATTAGTTAGAGTTTAAATAATTCAAGACAGTAATCACATCATGACTGATGAAAGTCCAAAACATCTTAGAACCAAAGAACATGGTAAAGAGTTCATAGGTAGCAGAGAAGGAGTATCTAGCACTACAAGTGCTGAAATGCCTGCAAATTCCAGACCAAAGAAGAAATAATCAATTATTTTATCTTAAATTCTTTCTTGAGTTTTTCTTTCATTTTTGGAATACGTTCTAGTAGAGATTTCTCATCTTTATCTAACTGTTCATAGTATCGTTTTGTTATGGAAGATATATCATCTCCAACTCTTGCATTATCTTCAATGTCTCTGATTTTTTTAAGATAAAAATTATGATCCTTTATAATTTGAAATATATCCTGTACTGACTGTTGTAGTTCTGATTTTAGGAAGTTTATTTTTCCTGAAAAAATTAAACTATCATAAAAATCATGATTCAGTCTGCGATTCATAAAATACGCATAATCTTTATCGTTAAGTTTTATCTTTCTAAGATCATTGGTGTATATCTTTTCATCTAATCCGTCCAAAGCATCATCGAGTTCCGTATAGAGATTTTTAGAAGCCCTTCTTTTTTCAGTTGAAGTGTCATGCCATCTCTTAACAAAATATAAAATTGAAGATATGCCAAGAGATAAAATAGTTACAACTGCTGCTAGATTTGTCAATGCATTTTCTCCAGTAAAATAAAACATGAGTGATTCGATTGGCAATATTTTGAATTCATTATACAGTAATATAGATTTTAATAAAAAAGATTCCAATACAAAAGGCCATCAACACTTATACTTTTTGCGTATTTTTTTGCCACCAGAGAGAATAACACTCGTAGAGTTTTACAATTCTGTAATTGGTCAAGAGTTGTACTCACAAAGAAAAGTTTCAATTGAACCTTTATTTGAAATATTCAAAGATACGTTCAACATTAGAACTGTACATGTGAAAGGATTTGACAACGTGAAATCATTTGTATTGGTTTGCGTGTTGGTGTATCAACTTGCAGTATATTACAATTGCATAACAAAAACAGAGAATCCAAGAATTGTGAAGAGAATGCTGTGTTGCTAGAGCGATATTGGAAATTATTTTTGTAAAAGGTAGGTTATCTTTACACTTTTAGATTATTTTCAAAATATAGAGGCTCAAAAGGGAAAATCCTAAGAGGCTTGGAAAAATGGATTACAACGCCATGCGTTTGCTGGGTATATAGAATTTACAATAGTTTTCCTATAATGAAAATCAAAGTAAGAATAATTAAAATTTCAGTCAATCCAACTCGACCTATTCTCAACTTACCAATTCGACTTAACAATTTCAACAAAGGATTATCTTTAATTCTGATCTTGGTGGAATTTTCCATCTGTTACCAGTCCACTAATGTGATATAAAAACATCCTAATTTGTTCAGTTAATCCCTAAATTTTAGAAAAATTAAATTGGATTATATGTTTTTTCAAAAATATCTTTATCAATCGGATATTTTTCATTTTTGATTCCAACTACTAAATAATCACCTGTTTTTCCTTTCATCGTTCCTTCCATTGTTTTGACCTCAAATGGTTCATTCATTTGTTTTGCTCTTATGATTATTGGTTTTTTTCGATACGATTTGAATTCAGACAAATTTTCATCTCATAATTTATTATGTGGCGTGTTTTTTTTCATTTCTTTTTCAAGTCTTCTAGCCTGATTAATGCCCATATATGCTACAGTGAAATTTTTTGCGTGTGGTCTAAGAGACCTTTTAGTTTTATTTACTGTGAAATCGTCTTTTTGATAGTATGATTGTAACCTATGACGTAATACTTTAGATACCCCTACATATTCCAATTTTCTATTTTTGTTGAAAATTTTGTAATATCCTGAAACATTTTTTATTTTTGATATATTTTCTTTGTTTAGTTTTTTCATTTTATCTTAACCAATTCTAAACATACCAGTATTGCATTTTGTACACTTGCCTTTAGTTGCAGGTCTACCGTTCTTCATCTTTGTTTTGGTTGCACCTTTCATAGTTCTCTTTGATTTGCACTTTACACAATATCCTATAGTCATAGTATTGTATGATTATAACTGATATATGAGGATAAAATCAGTTCGACAATACGACATCAGCAGATATTTTTAGATTCCCCAATAGTTGTAATACTGCCCTTAGTTGTGATTGTCCTTTTGGCAATACTAGACCACTGGTAAATTCATTGATGTTTTGAGTTGTTTTTCCAGCGGTGTTTATCCATCCTATTGAATTAAGAATTTCAAACCATTCATCATTTGATCCTTTGGATTCCAGTCCTATTTTTATGGATTTTGCACTAGTATCTACTGCTTCATGTTTTGAGAATTGTAATAATGATGGATTGTTTTCTACTTGTTTTATAGTTATCAAAAAATTTCTTAGATTTTCAGGAACATAATCGGGGAACAACACTTCAAAGAATCCCATAACTCGATTCGGTAAATATTCCATTCCGTTAACTGGTAGATTATTTAGAATTTCAACAAGTCCTACGTGAGGGTCTTTAATTGGTATGTCGAACAAAGAACCGTTAATATCCCTTCTGCGTAAAGAGGGTGTGTCCTAAAACTATCCTCTAACATGTTTTGTAACCCCCATCAAATTAACAACTCGTATGTTGTAACAAATTACACGCAACGCCAACTCTTTTCTTTGAACCAACTTGTTTTTTGATGACAAGCTATTTCCAAAGATTCTTTTGAGTACTGCAAATACTGATTCAACAAGTGACCTCTTGTGATAATGTCTGTCAAATTCATCTTGATTGTCCTGGAATAATGTTATCATTTTTTTTCCATGATGCAGAGCCTTTGGGATTTCTAACTGTGTTCTTCTTTGGTTTGATGTATGGTATCTTTTGCAGAGTAGCTACCATATTGCAAATGTCTCGTGACAAATATGCAGGATCTGCACAAAAATCACCAATTCCCTTTGGAATGTCTTTGATTAATTTTTTGAGAATTGGTGCATCACCACGAGTTCCTTTAGTAATGTCAAAAGATACTATTGCCATGGACTGTATTGCAATTAGGATGTGCAGTTTTAGATATAATTTCTTGGATTTGTGCGTGTTTGTCTTGATGTCAAACCAAGCCTCACATCTTTTGGTACCAAATCCTGAACTGTCAGGAGCTATGTCTTTTTTTTGATTGGTTCTGTGAGTTTTGCGTTTACCTTTTTCAAATAAGGCATTGGAATTCTTTTTAGACTGTCATTAATGACAGTCTTGCTTGGTGCTTTTTTGAGCTCCATTATTTCCAACAGATCCGGCCTTGATCTCAAGTGGGACTCCATGGAACGATAATCCAATCCAAACTTTACCTTTAGCATTGCACACATTATCTTTGCTTTTGTTGGAAATGCAGGACGTCCGCCTGTCTTTGGTTCCCATGGTGTATCCATACTCCAAACTGTCTTCTTTACTTTTTCCAAGAATAGAATCTCCTCATCCTTGCGATATGTGCCATATACTTGCCAGTCTCTTTTTGATTTGTTTTGCATAGTTGTTGTGATTCCATGCGATCAATATGTTACAGAATTGAATAAAATTGTTATATTTGTCTACTTTTAGGACACACCCGGCAATCAGTAACTGTTGTATTTCCACAATTGTTGCAAAAGTAAGAAGGAATAACATGTTTTGTTATGGTAACTGGTTGCGGTTTTGGGATTTCTGCAATGATTCGAGTTTGTTGTGTAGTTTGAGTTATTTTTTACTGCCACAGTTTGAGCATTTCTTTGAATCATGATGAATTGTTTTTGTGGGTTTGAAGCTGTGAGTTTTACCATCATGTCCTGGCTTTTGTCCTGGTTTGTTTGGATGAGTTGATTTTCGTTCTTTCTTTTGTTTTTTCCAGTGGAGAGAATCAGATGATGGTGGAGAGTTTGGGTTCTCATAGTAGGATAATTTCTTCTTTAGCTCTGTAATCTCTTTTTGTAATTTATCCATGTGAATTGTTTTTATACATTTCCTCTCTTTCCATACATCAGGGCATAGCTTTCGCTAGAGAATGGTTTCAATCAAAAGATGGCAGACATGTATCCATACGAGACTATTCTCTCAATGCTATCTTCATCCTAGTTAGGATTGTTCGCAGTTATCAAACGAGGCCTTGTCCCTCAATAATTACAACGCGACTTGCAGTCCTAACTATAATTTTGTACAAATTCTCTCCTCTCCTTTAACATCCAATAAATCACCCTCAGGATCTTTGATGCACCAGCTACTGCAGCTTTGGATGATCCTCTTTTCTTTTTAATGCGATTGTAAAATTTTGTAATGTCACTATCTTTGGCATGTATTGCATGAGTGTGTATACACTCGGTTAGAACCCATCTCAATGTCATGCTTCCTCGTTTTGTTATTCTGCCATGGTGTATTGTATCTGCAGAGTTTCTAACTGATGGTACAACTCCTGCATATGCACACAGTTTGTGAGAATCATTGAATCTTTCAATATCTGCAATCTCTGATGCAATGACAAGCGAAGAATAATGCCCAATTCCTGGAATCGAGTTTATTAAAATTGCATCAGGATTAACTTTTACAGCAGCATACACTTTGGAATTAATCTCTGCAATCTGTAAATTAAGGTGTGGCTGATTTGTTGCAAGAATCCGTCTATTCTGTAATCTCCTAGTGCCTTGAGTCTTCTGTTGTATGTTTCAGTGAATGTAACTCCTGGAATCTTGATTCCTTCTTGTAACAATATTCCATGAACTGAATTCTTGACAGATGTTCTCCATTGGATTAGTTTTTTCCTATATCTTACAAGCTGTCTTTGTTGTACAATCTTTTTGTCTGGAACATAGCATTTGGCAATGTATCCTCCTCGTAAAAGATCTGCCAATATCTTGGCATCAATCTTGTCTGTTTTCTTTTTTGATGCAGCAATTGCCTTTGTCAAATATGGGTTTGAGAGTGTGACGTTTTTGTATCCCAAAGTATCTGTCAGAAATCGATACGTGTCATACCAGACTGATGAGGATTCCATGACAATATTTGCAGAAATTGGTATTTTTGTAAAATACTTTTTGATGGATTCATGAGTGTTATCCACTTTGTCGTTTTGTGATACTTTGCCTGTATCATCCATTATTGCTACTTGAAGAAACTTTTTGTGCAGATCAATGCCCACAAACATGCCTTTCTTTGGATTTTTCCTAATCTGTTTGTTTGTAATCTTTTTTGGAGAGAGTACACTGCAAGTTTTGGAACTGTTAGATTCATTTTTTATGCTATCTGATTTCCTTGTCTTCTTATTCACATATCTATGTGAAATCTTTAAAAACATTTGCACTCTTTTGCAACACATGAGAATGGCTACCGCTAGAGATGATCCCATTCATTTTCAAAAGATGAAACCGGACACATATCTATTCGAGGATCTCCCTCAGTACCATCTTCATCCATTTATTAGGTGAAACCGCGGTTATAGTTTCGAGGTATTATGCATCCTCAATGTGAAAACGCGGCCAAACTCCTAACTGTAATGTTTTACAAATTATTGATGACATTGAATAAATTCTCTCCTCTCTTTTAGCATCCAATATATGACACGCAATAACTTTGATGCAGCAGCAACTGCTGCCTTTGAGGTCCCTCTCTTTTTCTTAATGCGATTGTAAAATTTTGTAATGTCGCTATCTGGTGCGCATCTAACATGTGCATGAATTGCCTCCACTAGCAACCATCTTAGCATGGTGCTTCCTCTCTTTGTAATTCTTCCGTGATGTATTGTATCTGCAGAATTTCTCACCGATGGAACAATCCCTGCATATGCACATAACTTGCGAGAATTTGAAAATCTACTAATCTCTGCAATTTCTGAGAATATGCTCAATGCAGTGTATGGTCCAACTCCAGGTATTGATGTCAAAATACACACGTCAGGATTATCATTTACCATGCGACGTATCATGGAATCTATTTTTGCAACCTCCTTTTTGTGAAATTTTATGCTTTGTAGGTACGAATCTATTCTATAACTCTCCAATTTTCCAAGTGCACGTATGTGTTCTGAGGAAAATGGTGTTGCTTTGATATGGATTCCCTCCTGTAGTGTAATACCATGTATGGAATTCTTCATCTTTACAATGATGCGCACAATCTTGTGTCGATGTCTTACAAGCTGTCTGTATTGCACAATTGTGTGATCTGGCACAAATGATTCTGCAATGTATCCTCCTCGTAGCAAATTTGCAAGATGGTACGCATCAATTTTATCAGTCTTTTTGAGTGATGATGCTATTATCTTTGTGTTGTATGGATTAGATAGTATAACATCAAGATGTAATTTGTCTGTCATGTGTCTATAAAGGCCATACCAGACAGATGATGACTCTAAAACATATTTTGCGTTCTTTGGAATTTTGGATGTAATTTTGCTAATAGCAGAAAAATCACTGGAAATCTTTTTGTTAAATAATAATTTGCCAATCTCATCTACTGCTGCCACCTGTACAGAGTTCTTGTGAACATCCAATCCTACAAACATCAAATATTTTTTTTCAGGAAGGGTAGTGTGTTTGTTTGCATTTCTTACTTTCTTGATACGAATGCAAGTACCATCTAATTTCCTAGCTGATTTTGGCACATATGGTTATGGTTATCACCCCCATCTAACAATTCATAAAAAATCTCAGGTCACCCCACTACACAGAAGAAAACAGGTCACCTAGATTACACAGAACCGTTTTTATTGCCATCAAAAATCGTTATTGATAAGGATATGAAAAACGTAACAAAATTACAGACTATATTGTTTGCTACTTTGATTGCTGTGATGATTCTACCATTTAATAGTGAATCAGGAATACAATCAGCAGAAGCTGCAAAAGAACCATACACACTAGCTGAAATAGATAAGGCATTTACAAATTCCAAAGGTTATGTCACATATGATTCTGAAGGTAACATGGTTGTTGATAAAAAACAGATGCGTAAAGATAGCGTATCACGTGATGACATCAAAATCATGAAACAATGGGCAAAACTAAACAATAAGATTACCGAGGTGATAAAAACTGGTGATCAAACTGACATAGATAATGTAATGACAAAAGCACAATCTGGCAAGTTTAGTTTGCTAACAAATGCTACAACAACTACTCCACAAGGTGGTGCTTCAGGTCAAACAAGTGTCTGGTTTTGGTCACTTAATGCTTGTGGCATAACATATGGACAAACATCACATCTTAATCCTTCCAAAACTGTAAACAAGGATGGTTTTGATGATCTACAAAGTATTCAAAATTCACTTGTTGCTAGCGGATATCATCAAATCCAACATCCTTGGGCAGATCGTGATAGTGTAGGTTATGATTATGGGAAGAAAAACCTAACTGGGGTTGGTGGTTGTAATGAAGGAGAATTTAGAGATGAGAATTTTATCTATTCGAATACTACAACTCATCACTATGGCAGTGTAATTAGTAATGGATGGCATACTTTACAACAGCTAAATGAGCCAAATCCTGAGCTAGACACATATGATTCTCCTACTTTTTGGTGGGATGTATATACAGCTTTGTGGCACTATACTAACTAACACCAATTTTTTTTATGATATCAAAACGTAACTTTGTAATAGTTTTAGTTGTATTATTTTTTATATTAATTATTACATTAATACAAATTACATTTTATGATTCCATAGATACTCCACAATTTCTAAAAGATGCAAAATATGTCATACGTTGTGACGAACACTTCTTACAATCACCAACCAATTGTAGAATTGAAGACGAACATGGTATACTCATAACTGAAAACGTGATATATGAGGATATGTTTGATCAATGTTGGACTCTGCCCAGTAATGGTCATTACTATCTACCTTGTTTGATGGATTAATTGTCTATCATTCTCATCATCTGTTTTGGAACACTTGTTATATCGGCCTTGTAGAAACCATCTGATTTTAACCCAATTGTGATACATTTTAGCTAATTTAGATCCATTAGGATTGTATTTGCAGATTACAGTATGGTCTCATCATACGTCAAAATGTGCAAAACACTACTCAATATAATCACCAGATGCAGAATTCCCAGGTTCTTACATCCAAAATCAAATCATATCTATTCTGTTTGGACACATCTCATACTCTTGACAATACGACAGTACGAATCAAAGAGTTATAGAAGATTTACAGAATTTTTAGAAGAATGTGTAGGAATTCAGGAATATCTTGGTTTGTATACCATTCCACATTACACCACACTACAAAAGGCAGCTGCAAGACTGGAAGGAAATCTGTTACATAAAATGTTGCAGGAATTCATTTTGTACAAAAAAGTCAGACTGGTTCTAGCTGGAATTGATGGTAGCGGATTCAGTTACAGTACAGCATCATACTATTATACAAAAAGAGTACAGTTACGCAGGAATTTCCTAAAAGTTGTTGTTTGTGCTGACATGAATACACAGCTTGTTTGCTGTGTCATGACACACCACAACATGATAATCCTGATTTTCTGCCATTGTTGTACAAAACCAACAATATTGTTCCAGTTGATATTGTGTTAGGTGACATGGGTTTTGATGATGAGAATAACCATGTCGGTGCAGAACAGATCAACACAGCTGCAATAATTCCAACTCGATATGGAACAGTTCCAATTTACAGAACCAGCGGAATTCACAGAAAGGAGATGAAGAGGAACTTTCCTGTACAATTGTACCATCAGAGAAACAAATCTGAAACAATCTTTTTTGTGATCAAACAGATAATGTCAGGAGATGTCACATCAAGAAATGTTACAACTCAGGACAATGAGATGTTGTACAGGTTAATTGCATACAATTCCTACAGGATTAGAAAATTAGATTTTGTTATTTTATCATGGTTTCTACAAGGCCACCACATGGATACAAATTATAAATAGAATCAATTTGTGTAGTATTAAAGTGATTGTGAATAATAAAATAAAGACTGTAATGTTTGCGGTTTTGATATTTTCAATGATTGTTATCGCGACTGCTGAAAATGATATGATATCTTTTGCCCAGAGTGCCAATGATAATCTTAATGCCACCAGTGCTACAACCACCACACCTGATGATTTCCTCTTTGATGATGGTACGGTAGGTCCTGTAGGTATAGTCAGCGAGTTATACAAGGCGCATTCAGATTTGACGGGAATCATGGAGGGACATTCTGCAGGAAGCTATGAGCATGACTATCCGTTTACCATAACATATGTTGATGAGGAAGAAAAAATACTTGTCGTAGGCATGCATCCGATGGCTGCAGTGGCAGGTATCAAATACAATGTAAATGAGATACAGCATGCCTTGGAAACTGGTGCGCCAATTAAGATAGTATATGCAGAGTTTATTGCAGAAACCTCATCACCTGCCCAAACATACTATGAGGCAAACTGCACACCTGACGTATTGCCAGGATTCATCAATGTATGCAAAGCCTATGCCAATATACTAATTGGCAATGGCATCAATCCGGCAGACCTTGGAGCATACACAATATTTCTAGAGGAATTTAGCAACATGAGAAACTGGAATACAAGCGGGGATGACATTGAGGATGATGACCTGGGTTCTAATTACGGGGTGATTCCATGACATACTATTACAAATGATGTTGCAACAAATGATGATGAATGTGAGCCTTGTACCATTACAATGCGTGAGGGTATCGACATATCAGGATATGACCATATAACTTTGACATTTTGGAAACTAATTGATGATGACTTTGAAAGTGATGACTGGCTCAAAGTTGAAGTTTATGATGGAAGCGCATGGACTGAAAAGTTCAAATGGACCAGCGGGGATAGTCTGTGGCAACAGCATACGCTGAGACTTGATGATACTGCCTCATTTAAGATGAGAATAACTGCACAAATTGCAGATGAGGATAACAAGTTTGGAATTGACAATATAATACTAAAGGTTGAAAATGATGATCAAGATATAACACCTGCAGACACAGCACCTCCAGTAATTGTGATACCCGCAGACATTACTGGAGTTCCTCGTAGTTCTCTTGGGTATTATGCAGAGTTTGATGTAACTGCAACTGATAGTATAGATGGCACTGTAAATGTTACATGTTCACACAGTACTGGTTATTTCCAAATCGGGGTAACAACAGTGAGTTGCAATGCAGCTGATGCTGCTGGAAACAGGGCAAGTGAATCATTTACCATTACCGTAACTGATGGCAGGCCTGCAGACGGTGACGGGTTCCATGACGGGATAGACCAGTGCCCTGATGAGGCAGGTGATGGCAACTATGGATGTCCGGAAGATGAACAGACACATGAATTACGTGGAGGGGATGCCATCAGAATATTTGGAAATAACCCTTTACATATTACAGGTTCACAAGGAACAGCAGGGTTGATTCTAAATTATACTGGAACACCTGCACTATTAACTGCATCACATAACATACATCTAACTAGCTTGTACAGAGTAGTAAGTCTTGATACAGATACTTTGTCCCTAATCCTACCAGAAATAGGTTCGACAATATTGTCAGATTCAAATGTAAGTATGGGTAGTTCTACAAATTCTGATGCAGTATTGATCGAAATATCTAATGACAACATAACACCAAAAATAAATGAATTGCAAACCAATAATGGAACTATTCAGGTGATTGATTTTGGCGGATTAGATGATTTTAGTCGGGGTACAGAAGTAGAAATATCTGCAAGACATAATGATGGTATCGGTCACATTTCTTACACCAACGTAACTGTGTCATTAGAAACACATGTCTTAACTGAACAAGTATCAGCTACATATCCTTCTCAAAAAGGAGATAGTGGGGGGCCTATTTTTATAAATTGCTGTGTTTCCCAACATGACTAGTTGATCCAATTAATTTCATCACCCAAGCTTTAGATCAGAATATTCTGTATTATTCCATGAACAGAAACTGGAAAAATTACAACAAAACACTAGTTAGACGTGGAGAAATCATGTTGTCCTTTGACGCAATGGAATCATGGAGTATGGAACTAAAAGAGATGAATCACAAAAAGGAAGGTCATCGATTTGTCTATCCTGAATCCTTCATGGAGGCACTAGGATACTGTCATCTCTATTTGCATCTTCCATTCAGACAAACAGAAGGTCTGATAAAATCACACCTCCAATCCAAAACAAAGACTCCCACATATTCTGCCATTTGGAAACGTGTCAACAAACTTGACATCAAGATGAATCCAAAACTAGGAAAAGACATTGTCATTGCAATAGACTCAACTGGAATCAAGGTTGCAAACAGAGGTGAGTGGATGAGACAGAAATGGCAGAAGAGAAGAGGATTTCTTAAAATTCATGTGGCAGTAGATGTGAAATCTAAACAGATCACAGGGATTGATATTACAGATGACAAGTCACATGATTCAAAACATTTCATATCGCTAGTTGAGCAATCAAAACAGTTTGGCAATGTCACTAAAACTTTGGCTGATGGTGCATATGATACAAAGGATAATTTTTCATATCTGTATTATGATAATGATATTCTACCTGCAATTAAAACAAGAAAAAACTCATCAGTTGTAACTGATTGTTATCCTCGGAGAAAGTCCGTTTTGGCACAATTGTATAACTTGGATCTATGGAAGCTCAGCGTAAGCTATGGGGATAGATGGATTGTAGAGGGAGTATTCTCTGTATTCAAAAGAATATTTGGAGAGCATGTGACATCGCACAAGAGAGAAAACATGATTCATGAATTGAAAATGAAAGTTTGTCTGTACAATAAAATGATTGCAATGCAATAGAATCAGAAATGATTTCAAAGCATCAAAGAGTGTTGATGGTTATTTGGGGTTGGGAAACAAAGTATTATAAATCATGGAAATGGTACATCCACTATGCTTGGCATTGTAGCAGGCGGTTCTTGTGTCATAGATGTCAATACTATACATTACGAGGTTAGAGATCCATATGGTAACTGTATAGAGGTTTTCAAAATATTCAGTCCATGGCCTAACATCGCAAAAAGTTTGAGAATCCAATAATGCCAATCACTCTTTTGTATCTAAAATGAGCAAATTTCTAATATTATCTACTATTTTTTTACTTTTGTCTTTCTTTGTATCTATCATACTGTACGCGCAATATCCAACTGATGCTTGTTTGTATCCAACATGGAGTCCAAATGCAGATAGAAGTAATTGTTGGATGGATATACCTATCACGATTATGACATTTGTAGTGTTACCTGGATTCGGATTGTTTGTTCTAGTATACAAATTGTAACCATATGTGAATAAACAACGAAATTTAGATGGTACTGCTGATTCTATAGTTTCTAAAAGATACACCTCCAAGAAAAAACCAAAGAAAATCATTAGGACTAGAAAGACAAAACCCATGACCTATGTCGGAATTGATTTGCACAAAGAATTCTTACAGGTCGAAACAATGGATGATAAAGGACATACATTATTCAATGAAAAAATTACAAACACCAGAGGGGATATCAAAAAAGCATTTTCTGCAATCCCAAAAAACTCAAAATGTGTAATGGAATCATCATCTGTCTGGTATGGCGTGTTTAGGTTTCTGCGAGACGAACTAGGATTTGATGTAATACTATCAAACCCATATCACACAAAAGCAATTGCAGCATCAAAGAAAAAAACTGACAAGATTGATGCTCACATCTTGGCAGATTTGCTAAGAGGAGGATACATCTCATCTTGTCATGTACCAGAAAAAGATACCGTGCAAACAAGACAACTGGTGAGATATAGAACCAAACTAGTCCGCAACAGGACAAGGATGAAAAATTTGATTCACAGTATAACCTTACAAAATGCAATCAAGATACCAGGAACTGCATTTTCTGATTCATATGTGCACAAACTGTTGGGATTAGATGACTATCGAATAGATGGATATCTCAAGATGATAATATCAATCAATGATAGAATCGCAGAGTCAGACATGAGAATCAAGGATGCTCTAAAACATGATTCTAACGCACAACTCTTAGAATCAATACCTGGTGTTGGAAGATTTACTGCATTAACCATATCCTCTGAAATTGACAATATCGAAAGATTTTCAGATTCTCACAAACTGTGTTCATATGCAGGAATTGTACCATCGGTGAGAAACTCAGCTGACACCATACGCCATGGGTCCATAACAAGAAGAGGAAGTAGCATGTTACGCTGGGTTCTGGTGGAGGCAGTACATTCTCATGTAAGATATGCAAAAAACAGCACCATTACAAATTTTTACAAACGTCTTGCAAAAAAGAGGGGGACATCAAAAGCTGCAGTGGCAGCAGCATCCAAACTGTTGAGAATAATTTACTGGATGTTAAAAAACAACATGACATTTTACCAGTGCATCAAAAATGCATAATGAAACATTATGATCAGAACTATAATCCTCGTTAAACACATTGAGGGAGATCCTCGTTTTGTAACTGCGGCATGGTTCTGATAAATGGATGAAGAATGGTACTGAGGGAGATCCTCGAATAGATATGTGTCCGGTTTCATCTTTTGAAAATGAATGGGATCATCTCTAGCGGTAGCCATTCTCATGTGTTGCAAAAGAGTGCAAATGTTTTTAAAGATTTCACATAGATAATTGTTGTAGATACAACCCCTCCGGTATTTGCAGGCGTATCTGAGGATATCATTTCAGGAAATAATCTGGTATTTCCAATAGATTATCTCAAACCCACTGCAACTGATAGTGTAGATGAGGACGTATCAATGAGTTGCAATCCATCTAACATACACAATACAGGACAAACCACCATCTATTGTATTGCAACTGATGACTCGGGCAACTCTGCTGAGACATCCTTTGAAATAACAGTTCCACAAGATTCAATATTTACACTAGAATCAATTACAACTGATTCGTGCAGTGTACAGGTTCAGCTTGGCACCACAGTAGAATTCTCACTTGAGCAATGCAATTCAGAGTATGCTGGAATAACATACAGCTCTATCCCACGCCACATGTATTACGGTTCAGTAGCAATATCTCATGATGGTACGACACTACTCATCACAGCACCAGACTCTGCAGAGTCCCATTTACATGTAGATGAATTTGGAGTAACAATTAATCATAGGGCATACAACCAGCCAAGAGTCGATGTTGCAGTGATATACTATGAATAGTAATACCTCATAACCATTTACACACAACAAATACCAAAACTATCCAGAGAAGACTAAACCGTACAACAATACAGAGAGAGTACAGAGGATACAGAGAGAGTACAGAGAGAGTACAGAGGATACAGAGAGAGTACAGAGGATACAGAGAGAGTACAGAGGATACAGAGAGAGTACAGAGGATACAGAGAGAGTACAGAGGATGCAGAGAGAGTACAGAGGATGCAGAGAGAGTACAGAGGATGCAGAGAGAGTACAGAGAAGAACTGTTGAATCAATCAAACAGAATTAAATCCAAAGACAGCAAATCAAGACAAAACTATCAAATCCATACACATCAATTAATCGTTGATCGCAAAAATATCATACCCGAAATTCATCACAGTCCGCAAATTCCTCATTTTTTCTGCTCCCGTCCAATTAACTTTAACCGTTTACTTTTTTTTCTCTAATCTTAATTTTCTGCTACCGTAATTAATTTGATTATTGATTAATTTCAGTTTCATTTTAAATTTTAATCAAAGTCAAATATTTCAGTTGAACAACAATAATTTAACATCAATTTAACACATCCCCAATCTAGATTCACAGTTTAGAATAACAGTTTAAAACTATACTTTAAAACTATACTTTAGATCTGCAAACTTTTAATTCAAAGATTAAAATTAAAGATAAATTCATCCCAGAATTAAAATTAAACCTATTCCACGATTAAAATTAATTGATATTTTACATCCTTATCTCACTCTGCATTTTCCTTGCACGTCAAAATTAATTTTAATGGCAAATAAAATAATTTTTTCATTCCAGGACTGGTCCCCCCTCATATTTCAAATTTATTCAAATGAAATTAACTTTTCATCATAACGAATCAATTCGTAGAATTAAATTTAATTTCATTCCAGGATTCTCCCAGACATGCATTAATTTTAGGTATTTAGAGCCTTGTTTTGTATCCATGAAATGATAGTACCGTATAAATATTGATAATTTCGATAGTGACACAATAATATGAATAACATAAAATATACGCTACCGTTTTTGATGCTAATTTTGTTTGTTCCTGTAGCAATGAGCGATACTTTTGCTCAAGGTGAACCCGGTGAAGAAGACTTTACAAATGATATAGGACCAGTTGGTAATGTAGATTCTGTTTATTTGGAAGTTCTCAAACAATCTGATGATTTCCAAAATTTTAATTCTACTCAACAACAGCAATATGTGATAAAGTTTATCGAATCAAGAGATAATCTTTCACCATATGATCAAGCTGTAAATGATGGACTTGAAGTTTTAAGCGATACAATACTTGCTTTACATAAAGCAAAAGCACTTGGTGAAAATACTGTTGAAGAAACTAAATTTCTACATTCTGCAATCTTTGACCTCGAACTCTTAGGAGTTGTGTCTAAAGATAGATTAGATCAAAATAAAGAATATTGGTCTGATAGAGTAACAGAGGCAACTAGACAACTTGAAGATAACGAAACAAACAAAGTCTCTTATCTTGACAAGTTATCAAACACATACAAAATACATACAGATGATGTAAGTTTAAAAAATCAATCTGAGATTTTTTATCCATGTATTCAGGATTTGATATTCCTCCCTATTCCTCTATACTGTTCTGAAAAAAGTATAGTCTGGGGTGGTGATACTATATCATATGCTAATGTCACATTCGTACCTTTGTCTTTTCTATCTGAACATTTGGGAAAGATTTGTTTGAATGAAAGTGTTGCACATAGTACTGTCAACTTTGCTTTTGATGTAGATTTTGAGCAGGAAAATGTTTTAGGTCAAGAAACATGGTCTTATTCAAAATCTTATGACACTTCCTTATCTGGTAGTACTGCAGGTTTTTGTGCACAAGATTCTAAAATTACTGGCATTAATGCTGGCAGTTCCGCAAGTACTACTACACACCTAGAATCATTAATAACGGTTAGTGGTTAACCCTTCTTTTTTATTTTGTTAAAAATTTTAATTTGTATCAGTTTGTTGGTGCTATGCAATCAATCTGCTTTTGCAGAACTAGAATTTGTTTATGATTGCAATCGTGATATTGATTTTTTGTATTGGAACTCTGATTTACAAAGATGTGATATAAGATATAATTCTGTATCTTTTGTATTTTTTAGCATATTGTTATCTATATCCATAGTTATTGTTTTTGTTATAAAACGTAGAAATTCGTAAAATTCTCCCATACGAAATCATCTCCAATCCCTGCTTTGCTGTTGAATAGTTTTTATTTTTGTAAATCATTATGCCCAAGTCTCAATTAATTAGCAGGTATTTTGTTTTGTTGCTGTAGTTTTAATTTTTCAGATTCATGTTTCAAACATAATTCTGCAAATGCAACATCATCAAAATGAATGTCCTTTAATGAATTCTTTTTAGATATCTTTGGGTATTCACTATATTTTCTACGGTTGATTATTCTGCCTCCCGATTTTGGCCTAAAGCCACCCCATTGTTTGAAAAATACTGGAACGTTTTGATTTTTACATTGTTCAATGATATCCAATATCCATTCTTTTTCAACAGTACGATAATGATGACCACTTTCGCCACCAATAATGGCCCAATCGATTCCTTTGAGATTTACTTTTCCCACAGGACCTATCAAAGGTTCAAAGCTTATGAAGCGAGTATTACATTTGACTTTTTTTAATTCATTAATTCTGGATATGTAATCATGGTTTTCAACACTTACACCCATCCACATAAAGTTAGGAATTTTGTGACCAAAATATTTGAAAAATAAGTTAGAAAACTCAGCCATACGTTTAGGTCGTTTTGTAAGAATTTGATAATCATGTTGATCGGCTTGAATCATTGTTGCAAAACATTTTCCAGTAAACTCAAACGAAGAATTTTCATGGAACAAGTCCGACATACTATTTACAAATATTTTACGAGGTTTTTTCCAGGTTAATGGTAGATTGACATCAGAAGGGTGTTCAACATATTGAAAGCCTTTTTTGTATTTTTGTTGCCCCATAGCTTTGAGTCTTTTAGTTAATGTTTCAGCATAGCAGTTTTTACATCCAAGAGAAATTTTATTACATCCACTAGTGGGATTCCAAGTAGCTTCTGTCCATTCAATATCTGAACCAACAGCCATATTTTTTCTACAATTTGTTGAAGTTTAAATGTTTAAACACATGAATCAGCAATTGACGGGTTATATGGAACGGATACATGGAGAGGAGCTAGAGACATCAAATCAACAGATGAACGATTGAATTTTTTGCTTGATCTGTATGTGGAACAATTACATTCAAACGGTGTTCATTTTGTAAGACCATTTACCATGATGGATTCAAGTAGAAGAACAATCTATGATTTGGTCTTTGCCACAAAACACCACAAAGGCATGGATGCCATGAAAAAAGCAATGTTGAAAGTAGTAGGGAATGGAACGTATACATTTTCAGATAAAACAGATACTCATCAAACCTATTTTGTAGATTATAGTGACCAATCACAATGGGTTGATGATGCCAGTAGAATTATTTTTAATAATTTTAAAGGCAAAACAGTTCCATTGGAAGTAATTAGGGATTTTGTCCTTGCAGATACACCTTTTAGATTTCTCAAAGAAATTTTAAAAGATATGGAAAAAAATGGAAAAATCATAGATGTTAGTGGAAGAACAAGAAAAACACTAATCTATGCAGATGATTGTACGGTTAAATTTTCACAATAAATCAAATAATTCAATAAATTATCATCTACAAATGCATTAAAAATCTCATTAAAGGTATTTTTTTAAGTGAACTGTTGTCTACTGAAGTAATTTATCCAAATCAAAAATTTGTTATTTAGAATTATTTTTCTGGATTCCGAGAACTATGACTGGTTAATTGGATTTTGTTGTTTTATACTCCTATGATAACAATGAATTAGGTTATGTTAGTTATTGTATGGAATATTTTGAATTAATTATGGTTGAATTATCTATTGAAGCAATTCTGCAAATTGATGCAACAATAATCACAGGTATTTTGATTTTACTTACAATTGGAAAAAGTAACAATTCTTATGAAATTACAAAATGACACTAAGATTGAACAGTGTAGACTGATCAAAAAGTTTTTTGTTTTGGAATTATTTAGTTCACGAACTTTATCTTTTCGCTATATGATCACTTTTCTATCTATTACCAATCATCCAATGGCCATGGATTTGCACATACAGAATGATAAGGACTGGCTCTAGGAATACAATTATCATCATAACCATCTATACTAAATAATACTAATCTATTATCATGTATTCTGAAATAAAATGTGTAAGAATCATATTTAGATTTAAAACTACCATCACCATTATACCATGGTGATAAACTCTCTTCAATATGAGTCACACGATATGAAATAGTTTCATCAATACCTTCTTTGTCTTTGAACAAATAGTGATTTATAAATAATTTTTCAAAACTATCATATTGCTTTTCAATTAAATTATCAGGTGCTGTTGGTATTTCATACAATACAATAAAACCAATAGATAATAGGATAACAGCAGAACCAAATAAAAAAAGAACAGATGTGAATTTAATCTGTTCTTTCCAAAAATTATTTCGTGTCACTTTCATGAGTAATTCCTCCATAGAATACTTGGGTCTATGAGTATTTCGTTTGTTATCATCTTGGAGTGATACGCATCAGATGGTGTCTCCATATTATCCAAGTCTAGTGCGCCATGAACTCTAATGTGATTGTACCAATGCATAAACTGCTCCACTGACTCAAAGTATTCTATTTTACACTCAAAGATATCCCAGAACTTTTCTAGCTTACCATTTGTTTGTGGATGTCTCACTCTTGTACGAGAGTGCTTTACGTGGGCCTTGTAGAAACCATCTGATTTTAACCCAATTGTGATACATTTTAGCTAATTTAGATCCATTAGGATTGTATTTGCAGATTACAGTATGGTCTCATCATACGTCAAAATGTGCAAAACACTACTCAATATAATCACCAGATGCAGAATTCCTAGGTTCTTACATCCAAAATCAAATCATATCTATTCTGTTTGGACACATCTCATACTCTTGGCAATACGACAGTACGAATCAAAGAGTTATAGAAGATTTACAGAATTTTTAGAAGAATGTGTAGGAATTCAGGAATATCTTGGTTTGTCTACCATTCCACATTACACCACACTACAAAAGGCAGCTGCAAGACTGGAAGGAAATCTGTTACATAAAATGTTGCAGGAATTCATTTTGTACAAAAAAGTCAGACTGGTTCTAGCTGGAATTGATGGTAGCGGATTCAGTTACAGTACAGCATCATACTATTATACAAAAAGAGTACAGTTACGCAGGAATTTCCTAAAAGTTGTTGTTTGTGCTGACATGAATACACAGCTTGTTTGCTGTGTCATGACACACCACAACATGCAACATGATAATCCTGATTTTCTGCCATTGTTGTACAAAACCAACAATATTGTTCCAGTTGATATTGTGTTAGGTGACATGGGTTTTGATGATGAGAATAACCATGTTGGTGCAGAACAGATCAACACAGCTGCAATAATTCCAACTCGATATAGAACAGTTCCAATTTACAGAACCAGCGGAATTCACAGAAAGGAGATGAAGAGGAACTTTCCTGTACAATTGTACCATCAGAGAAACAAATCTGAAACAATCTTTTTTGTGATCAAACAGATAATGTCAGGAGATGTCACATCAAGAAATGTTACAACTCAGGACAATGAGATGTTGTACAGGTTAATTGCATACAATGCTTACAGGATTAGAAAATTAGATTTTGTTATTTTATCATGGTTTCTACAAGGCCGAACTGTACATGTGAAAGGATTTGACAACGTGAAATCATTTGTATTGGTTTGCGTGTTGGTGTATCAACTTGCAGTATATTACAATTGCATAACAAAAACAGAGAATCCAAGAATTGTGAAGAGAATGCTGTGTTGCTAGAGCGATATTGGAAATTATTTTTGTAAATAATTATGCCCATGTCTCAATTAGACAATTGTGATATTTGAAGGACTCTACTTTTCAAATAGACATTTGTTTAATTTGGATTTTAAAATTTAATATTTTTTAGGCTATTTTTCAAAAGTTATCGTAAAATCACGCCTATGTCCATCAAATTTGTATGCGTGGCATTTGTAATGACATTTCCTTTTTGCTTTTGGAAGAATCGCCCTGAATCACTATTTTTTAGAAATTCCTTCATTGTATCCAAATCTATTTTGATATTTTCTGTAATTGCTCCAGCAAAGAGAGAATTTCCATCAATTCCGTCTGTACCAATTGATGCAATAGCCATCTTTTTTAATTTCTGTGTATTTTTTAATAATCTTAAAACTAATTCTTGGTTTCTTCCTCCCATTCCTTTTCCTAGAACTTTAACTGTAGTTTCTCCTCCAAAAATTATACACGTTTTTTCATCTTCTGAAATTCTCTCAAGAATTTTTGTTACTGCTTCTTTGATATCTCCAAAAAGTTGTATCATACATACTGTATAGCCTATTTTTTCAGCTTTTTCTTTCATTGCTTGCAAACAATCATCATTATTCGCAACAACAAAATTTTCGATTTTAGATTTTTTTCTAGTTTCTATTTTTTTATTTTTTCCTTTCTCTAAAAGATCTAAAACTTCTTGTGGCATTTTCCAACGGATTTTGTATTTGTCGATAATATCTAATGCATCTGCATATGTAGTATCATCCATGTATGTAGTTCCTGAAGCAATAGATGAAAGATCATCTCCTTCTACATCTGACATTACTAAGCTTATTCCCTCACACTTCATATTTTCTACCAATTTCCCTCCTTTGATTTTTGAGAGATGTTTTCGTATGCAGTTAAACTCTTGAATTGTGGCTCCTGACTTGAGCAATACATTTGTTACATGAACTTTATCTTCTAAAGTAATATCATCTGGCATTGCAAGTAATGCCGAACCTCCTCCAGACACTAGAAAAATTATCAATTCATCCCCTCGCTTGTTTTGAACAAATTTCATGACTTCTTTTGCGGCTTTTACGCTTGTTTGGTCTGGTTTGGGATGTCTTGAATTAAAAATTTGAAATTTTTTACCTTTGATAAGGGATTTTGAGCCTTTTGGGATAACTATGATTCCGCTTTTAATTGGAATTACTGCATTTAGTGCTCTAGTCATAGAATCTCCTG
Organism: Candidatus Nitrosopumilus sp.; assembly: GCA_965205425.1. GTDB lineage: Archaea > Thermoproteota > Nitrososphaeria > Nitrososphaerales > Nitrosopumilaceae > Nitrosopumilus. The sequence goes on along the minus strand of CBDBGZ010000009.1, from coordinate 231,274 downwards.
CTTTTCCAAAAGCAACTGAATAGATATTGGAATATTTCTCAAGATTGAATGTTTTTCCATTTATTTTGATTTCATTTGGTCTGACAAATTTTTGAATAATGTTTTCTGGATTTGCTGCTTGTAATCCTGATTCTAGAATTTCTAAACAATCTTTTTTCTTATCTGTGGTTGCTAAATCCTCAAAATTCCTAATAATCATACTGTCACTCAACAATGCAAGATATAATAATAATCAATGATGCTTCTGATTTATGCAAACAGTACGCATTCCAAAAGTTATCAACTTTGGAGAAAATGCACTTGGTGAAACAGAGTATCCAAAAAATGCCCTAGTTGTCACAACCGTTCCGCCAGCACTATCTGACAAATGGTTAGCAAGAATGGGTATCCAGGATTACATGTTGTATGACCAAGTAAAACCTGAACCATCAATTGACGATGTCAATACTGTTATTTCGCAATTCAGAGACAAAAACCCATCATGTCTAATTGGACTTGGTGGTGGAAGTTCAATGGATGTAGTAAAATATGTTGCACCTGAGATGAAAAAAGAAAAAATCTTAATTCCAACAACATTTGGAACTGGAGCTGAAATGACAACTTATTGTGTTCTGAAATTTGATGGTAAAAAGAAATTGTTACGTGAAGACAAATTTTTAGCTGACATGGCTGTAGTGGATTCATACTTTATGGATGGTACTCCAGAACAAGTCTTGAAAAATTCTGTCTGTGATGCATGTGCTCAAGCTACCGAAGGCTATGATAGCAAACTCGGTAATGACTTGACAAGAACTCTATGCAAACAAGCATTTGATATTCTGTATGATGCAATTATGAATGACAAACCAGAAAACTATCCTTACGGATCAATGTTATCTGGAATGGGCTTTGGTAATTGTTCTACCACTTTAGGACATGCATTGTCCTATGTGTTCTCAAATGAGGGTGTACCACATGGATATTCATTGTCCTCTTGTACTACCGTTGCACACAAGCATAACAAATCAATCTTCTATGATAGATTCAAAGAGGCTATGGAAAAACTTGGCTTTGATAAACTAGAACTCAAAGCTGATATTTCAGAAGCTGCAGATACTGTAATGACAGATAAAGGACATTTGGATCCAAATCCAATTCCAATATCAAAAGATGATGTCGTAAAGTGTCTTGAAGATATCAATGCAGGCAATTTGTAAAAAATTCAACATTTTTTACTTTTTTTCTATTTTCTTGATAAAGTACGAAATTGGCAGCTTGATGAAACTTTTTATTCTAACAATCTAACGTAAATGTACTTGGCTTCAAAACAACTCAAATTTGGTATTCAAAATGGACTAAATGTAGCAAGAGCTGGTTATACTGAAGACCAAATATTGACAGCATGTATACTTGCTGACAAAACTGGTTATGATTCTATTTTCTATATGGACCACACAAATGTACCGCAATGGAAAAATGCTACTGTTCTTGACCCTTGGGTTATGTTATCTGCAATTGCAGCTGTAACAAATAATGTTGAACTAGGAACTTGTGTTACTGATGCAATCCGAAGACATCCATCAAATATTGCACTAGCTGCAATTACTCTTGATAGAGTTTCTAAAGGTAGAGCAATTTTAGGAATTGGAGCTGGTGAAGCACAGAACTTGAAAGAATTCTGCATTCCATTTGAAAAACCAGTTTCAAAATGGGAAGAACAAATTGAAACTATTCATAAATTATACACATCAACTCCTGATAATACTGTCGATTATAAGGGAAAATACTATCAACTTGAAGGCGCATGCTTGCAAGCTCCGCCAATTAGAAAACCACGTCCACCTACCTATATGGCATCAGGTGGTAAACGTACACTTGCATTAACTGGAAAACTAGGCGATGGATGGCTACCAATCGGTTATACTCCTGAATTATTTGAAGATCATAGAAAACAAATCGAGGTTTCAATGGATGCAAATAACAGAACACAAGAAGAAAAAGATAACTTCCAAATGGCTTTGGATATTGATGTCTACTTTTCAGAAGATGCAGAAGCATCTTGGGCTAAGATGAAAGAGGCGGTAAAAGTTAGTTTATTCAAGCCTGAAATTTTGAGAGTTCACGGATTAAAAGAAATTGAAGGATTTGATTTCGTAAAATACTTTACAGAATATTCAATGTCTGATCAAAGTTGGATTGTAAAGATGAGAGAGGCTGCAACTAAAATTCCTAATGATGTTGCTCGTTCATCAACTGCAGTTGGTACTCCTGAAGACATGATTCCTGTATTTGAGAGATTCATGGATGCTGGTGTTAATCACTTTGTAATTAGATTCTGGGGTAAGAACTACTTTGGTTCTATTGATAAATTTGCAAGTCATGTAATGCCTGCATTACGTGAAAAAGCAAAAGCCAAACAATAAGACGTTCTTTACTATAACATACAGCAAATCATTTAGTTTACTGTATACTAGATACTATGATGGATGAAGACCTTCCTGAATCAGTAAAAAAATGCCTTGACATTTTAGAGGAAAATGTGGAAATTTTGGCAAATCTTGAATATGATTTAGATGATGAAAAGGAAGATGAATTGACTCCTGATATGGAGTTGCACAATTTGTATGATATGACTGAAGATGTTGCAGAGTCTTCAAAACTAAAACGTGCAGAATCAAATTTTGCAAGACGCCAAGCCGAAGACTCTTTATGATTTAATGTCTACTGGTTTTTGTTTTAGTTTTTGTAAGTGATTTTGCTTTACGTTTCTTTTTCTGCTTCTCTAGTCTTTTCCTTGTACGCTCAGTTGCTTTTGTTTCACCCTGAATAATTTTTGTTTTACTCCCATCCCGTAACATTATCTCTTTACCTTTAAATCGAAATTCAACATCTCGGCATTTGATATAGTATCTTTTGAGACAAAAGAATATCCTGTTATTTGTCCCATGCATTTCTTTAACTTCTTTTGATTTTTTTAATTCATTGAGAACATTTCTGAGTAATCCTTTGTCAATGTCTGTAATTCTATGTAGTTCTCTGAACCAGATGAATCTTGATTGTGACCCCCATTCTTCAAGAAGATCAAGTGTTATTTTGGTAGCTTCTTCTCGTTCTTCATCAATCTCAGTCATTTCATTTAGTTGATTTGATCCTAAATTTAGCAATTTACATTAATGAAGAAATTGGATGAAAAAAGTCAAGTTTTAGAATGTTATTTGCTTTTGATTATTTTTGTAATTATGACATATGAGCACAGAATTCAAAACCGAATGTAATGAATTAGAATGTAAGATTTTAGAAATTAAGGCAATGGCCAAAGAATTAGATGAAGAAGATTGATTCTATTTTCTTGATTTTGACTTTAGTTCCTTGATCCTAGATTTTGTTACTTTTACTGACTGTTTTTGATTATTCTCCATTTTGTTTGCTATGGAATCAATCTGTTTGATTATCTTTGCTTGAGATTCAGGAGATTTTGTTTTGAGTAATTTCTTTTTTAGTTTTTTTAATTGATTTGAATATCCTTGAAAATCATCCCTTAGATCATTAAGATATGGATCATCCATAATGATTTTTGATTTGTCTTGTATTTTAGGCATTTCTATACTTAGGATTTATAATATTATTTTTTTGAAATATTGCATGCAGTTAACTGGTATTCTTCAGATTAGATCTTATGATAAAGTAAAAGAATTTCTAAATGAAGAACATGTTGGACGAATATCTAGTATTGATGAGAATGGTTTTCCCCAAATCATTCCAATGAATTTTGTATTTCTTAATGATGCAGTATACATGCATTCCCATGTAAAGGGTGAGAAATTAGACAATATTTCTAGAAACAACAAGATTGGATTTGAAGCAGACAGAGAACTAGAATTTTTGCCATCTTACTTTGAAGATCCTCATAATGCATCCCTTGCTGATACGTTGTACATCAGTGTTGTAATCAAAGGAATTGCCTCCTTTGTTTCTGATAGAGAAGAAAAAACACTTGCGCTAAATGGCTTGATGAAAAAATACCAACCTGAAGGACAATATGATCCAATTCAATCTGATATGCGAGTTTTAGATGCTGTTAGTGTTATCAAAGTTACTCCACAAACACTTCATGGTAAATACAAAATCGGTCAACATATGAGACCTGGTGATAGGATGAATCTTGCACAAAAAATCTTCAAGAAAAATTCTCCAACGGCTCTGAAAACCTTGAAAATTATGGGTTTTGAGGTGACTCATGATGGTTTGAAAATGATAGATGAGCCTGTATGGTAGTTATTTGTAATTAATTTAATAAAATATCAAAATCCAACATGATCTTTTTTGTTTGCTTCTTTTAATTTTTTAAATGACTCATCTGTTTTTAATCTAAGTTCAAACAGAATTTCTTGTTCGGTATCTTTCACTTCTCTGTTTTCTTTTTTATTGTCTTCTGGCTTTTCTTCACTTTTTTTCTTTTTTGATGACAATGCTGAATTTTATTATTTTTGAATTTAAAAATGTCCCAAAATTTTCATTTTTGAAAATTAGCTGACTGTTTGTTTTTAATTAAGAAACGTTAGCTATAAGTTCAGTTTTTAGGGATTGTATTTGTTGGAACAAATCTCAAAATTTGAATTAGCATCTGATTATACTCCTACAGGAGATCAGCCTCAAGCTATCGACGCATTGGTTAATGGTGTCAAGAAAGGCTCAGTTCAAACTCTTTTGGGAGTAACTGGAAGTGGTAAGACATTTTCTGTTGCAAATGTAATTAAACGAACAGGAAAAAATACGCTAGTTATTTCTCACAATAAAACTTTGGCAGCACAACTTTATTCTGAGCTAAAACAATTCTTTCCAAAAAATAATGTGGGTTACTTTGTATCGTATTATGATTATTATCAACCTGAAAGCTATCTTCCTCAAACTGATACTTACATAGAAAAAGATACTCAAGTAAATGAAAAAATTGAAAAATTGAGATTAGAAGCAACTGCGATGCTTTTATCTGGAGAACCTACAATCATTGTATCTACTGTATCTTGTATCTATTCTCTTGGAAATCCTAAAGATTGGGAAGATTTAGCTATCACTATTAACACTGGTGATGAAATTAAAAGAAATGAAATTATTCGACAGTTCATTGATGCTAGATATGAAAGAAATGACACTGAAGTAGCCCCTGGGAATTTTAGAGTAAAGGGCGATACTATTGATATTACTCCTGCATATTCTGAAGATTTAGTAAGAATCTCTATGTTTGGAGATGAAGTTGAAAAAATTACTCTTTTAGATCATGTTTCATTAAAAGAAAAAAAGAAAATATCTCAAATGAAAATATATCCTGCAAAACACTATCTAATTGCAAAAGATGTTCGAGAAAAAGCCGTCAAATCAATAAGAAATGAATTGGAATTACGTTTACCTGAATTAAATGAATTAGAAAAACAAAGACTTGAAATGAGAACAAACTATGATTTAGAAATGATTGAAGAATTGGGCTATTGTTCTGGAATTGAAAACTATTCTAGGCATTTTGATGGGCGAAAATCTGGAGAAAAAGCATTTTGTTTAATGGATTTCTTTGGAGATGACTATCTTTTGGTAATTGACGAATCTCATGTCACGTTACCTCAACTTCACGGCATGTACAAAGGTGATCACTCTAGAAAAAATGAATTAATTACATATGGTTTTAGATTGCCAAGTGCTTTTGATAATAGACCATTAAAATTTGAAGAATTTGAAAAATACATTCAAAATACCATTTTTGTCTCAGCAACTCCATCTGACTATGAGAAAAAAATCTCATCTCACATAGCTGAGCAACTTGTAAGGCCAACTGGTTTGCTTGACCCTAAAGTTGAGATTAGACCCACAAAAGACCAGATGGATGATTTAATCAAAGAAATTAACAAAAGATCTGCTAATTCTGAACGAGTTTTAGTCACAACTTTGACAAAACGAATGGCTGAAGATTTGGCTGAATATCTTTCAAAAAAACAAGTCAGAGTACGATACATGCACTCTGAAATTGAAGGATTGCAGCGAACTGAGATTATTCGACAACTACGCTTGGGCGAATTTGATGTTCTTGTTGGAATTAATCTTCTTAGAGAAGGATTGGATATTCCTGAAGTTTCTTTGGTTGCAATTTTAGATGCTGATAAAGAGGGGTTTTTGAGAAATTTTACAAGTTTAATTCAGACATGTGGTCGTGCTGCAAGAAATGAACATGGAACGGTAATAATGTATGCTGACCATACGACTCAATATATGAAAAATGCAATGGATGAAACTAAACGTCGTAGAGAAAAACAAATGCAGTATAATAAAGAACATAACATTATTCCAAAAACTATAATCAAATCTGTTCCCGAACAAGAAGTTGCTTTAGATGATTCAAAATTAAAATCAACACATGATCTTGCAACTGAAATAATTGAATTAGATGCACAAATGAAAAAATATTCAGAAGAATTAGATTTTGAACGTGCAATTGAATGTAGAGATAGAATAAAAAGAATAGAAAAGGAGATTGAATACAAAAATGACAGAAAATAAATTAAAAATTCGTGGGGCTCGACATCATAATCTAAAGAATTTAGATATTGATATTCCTAAAAATAAACTAGTTGTAATTAGTGGTTTGTCTGGTTCTGGAAAATCTACATTAGCTTTTGATACAATATATGCTGAAGGTCAAAGACGATATGTGGAATCACTTTCTGCATATGCTCGTCAATTTTTAGAAATGATGGACAAGCCTGATGTTGATTCTATTGAAGGTTTATCTCCTGCAATTTCAATACAGCAAAAAACTACCAGTAAAAATCCACGTTCTACTGTTGGTACTACTACTGAAATTTATGATTACATGCGGTTGTTGTTTGCAAGAATTGGTATTCCCTATTGTACAAATTGTGGACGTAAAGTGTCGACACAATCTATTGAACGAATATGTGATTCTATACTCAAATATTTTTCAGGAAAGAAAACCCTAGTTTTAGCTCCAATTGTTCAGAGAAAAAAGGGAACATATGAAAAATTATTTGAACAAATTAAGAAAGATGGATACTCTAGAATACGCCTAAATGGGGAGATTTTAAGCCTGGAAGATGAAATCCCTCCTCTTGATAGGCAAAAATGGCATAATATTGAGATTGTAGTTGATAGAATTACAACTGAGAAATCTGAAAGATCCAGACTTTTTGAGGCTATACAAACTGCAATCAAAGCATCAAAAGGTGATGTAATGATTGCAACTGAAAAGTTAGAAAAAATCTTCTCACAAAATAATGCATGTCCTTACTGTGGTTTGACTGTAGGTGAACTAGAGCCAAGATCTTTTTCATTTAATTCTCCTTTTGGTATGTGTAAAACATGTAATGGTTTAGGTGTAAAGATGGAATTTGATGCTGATTTAGTAGTTCCAGATAAAACAAAATCTATTTTGGATGGTGCTATTGTTCCATGGAGTGGACGATTCTCTGCATTTCGACGCCAAGCATTAAGGGCAGTTGGGAAAAAATTTGGTTTTGATTTAATGACTCCTTTTGATAAGATAAAATCTAAACATCTTCAAATAATTTTACACGGAACCGATGATTTAATTGATTTTACATATCGTTCAAAATCTGGAGACTCTTCTTGGCAATCTACAAATACATTTGAAGGTGTCTTATCTAATTTGCAACGCACATTTATGGAAACTGATTCTGAATCCAAACGAGAATGGCTTAAACAATTCATGAGGGATACTCCTTGTACAACATGTGATGGTAAAAAATTAAAACCTGAATCACTTGCAGTAAAAATTAATGAAAAAGGAATTATGGATGTATGTGATATGTCCATTGATCATTGCTATGATTTCTTTTCCTCGTTAAAATTAACTGAAAATGAACAATACATTGCAAGAGATGTTCTAAAAGAAATTAGAGAACGTTTAGAATTTTTAATGAATGTTGGATTGAATTATCTTACATTAAATCGATTAAGTTCTACATTGTCTGGAGGTGAATCGCAACGAATACGATTAGCTACTCAGATTGGTTCTAACTTAACTGGAGTTTTGTATGTGCTTGATGAACCTACTATTGGATTACATCAGCGAGATAACACTAGATTAATTAAAACGCTAAATAAGCTACGAAATCTGGGAAATACAGTCATAGTTGTAGAGCATGACGAGGAAGTTATACGAAATTCAGACTGGATGGTTGATTTAGGTCCTGGAGCTGGCGTACATGGAGGAAATGTTGTTTTTCAAGGAACTGTAAATCAAATTCTTAAAGATAAAAAATCTGTAACTGGTAAATATTTGAGAAACAATTCATTGATAAATCTCGATGAAAAAATCCGTAATTCTTCTGGTTCATTAATTATAAAGAATGCCTCAGAAAATAATCTTAAAGATATTGATGTTGAAATTCCTTTAGGACTTTTTGTTTCAGTAACTGGAGTATCTGGATCTGGAAAATCTACGTTGATAAATGATATTTTATTAAAAACATTGGAAAATCATTTCTACAAATCAAATGTTAGACCCGGAGCTCACAAAGAAATTCTTGGTTTAGATAATATCGACAAAGTTATTGCAATTGATCAATCTCCAATTGGAAGGACTCCTCGTTCAAATCCTGCTACATATATTGGTGCATTTACCCCTATTCGAGAACTTTATTCCAATACTGCATTATCTAAAGAACGTGGATATGCTCCAGGACAATTTTCATTTAACGTAGCTGATGGCAGGTGCTTTGCATGTGATGGTGATGGTGTTAAACAAATCGAAATGCAGTTTTTATCTGATGTTTATGTAAAATGTGATGAATGTAAGGGTAAAAGATACAATACTGAAACCTTATATGTTTTGTATAAAGGAAAAAATATCTCTGATATTTTGGGTATGACTGTTTATGAGGCATTAAATTTCTTTGAGAATATTCCTGCTATTAAAAGAAAACTACAAACAGTATATGATGTTGGTTTGGGTTACATCAAACTAGGGCAATCCTCTACAACTTTGTCTGGAGGTGAAGCTCAAAGAGTAAAACTTGCATCTGAATTATCTAAACGCGGAACTGGGAAAACTCTTTACATTTTAGATGAGCCTACAACAGGTTTACATTTTGCTGACGTTCAAAAATTATTAGATGTTCTTAATCGGTTAGTAAACTTGGGGAATTCTGTAGTTGTAATTGAACACAACATGGATGTAATAAAAAATTCTGATTGGTTAATTGATCTTGGACCTGAAGGTGGTGATGAAGGTGGTAAAGTTGTGGCTATTGGTACTCCTAAACAAATTTCCAAAGCACCTGGAAGTTATACTGGAAAGTATCTAAAGAAATTATTAAAAAAATGACTTTTGATATTTCTAAAATAACTATCCCTACTGATCCTGGAATCTATTTGATGAAAGATTCTGATGGTACAATTATCTATATTGGTAAGGCCAAGAATTTAAAAAATAGAGTAAAATCATATTTTAACAAAAATCAAAATTACAAAACACAAAAACTTGTAGAAAATATTTTTGAAATTGAATTTGTTTTAACTGATAATGAAAGTGAAGCATTTCTTTTAGAATCCAACATGATCAAAAAATATCGTCCAAGATTCAATATAGAATTAAAAGATCAACAAAGATACACCTATCTGAGAATTTCTGATGAAAAATATCCCCGGTTATTAGTATCGAGACGAACTAGGGATGGTAAATTTTTAGGGAAAGGGAAAACCTTTGGACCGTTTACTCAAGGAAGTTCAAAATTACTTACAATTGGCACGTTAAGAAAAGCATTTCAAATTAGAATTTGTAAAACCCTGCCAAAAAAAGTATGTTTAGAATATCATTTGGGAAATTGTGAAGGACCTTGTGAATTTAAAGATGCTCAAGAAAAATATCCTAAACACGTTAAGGCTCTACAAGATGTTCTCAAAGGTAAAAACCAAACCAAAGTTTTCACTAAGAAATTAGAAGAAGAAATGCAACAAGCTGCAGAATCTCAGCAGTTTGAGCGTGCAAAAGATATTCGTGATACATTGATTAGGCTTGGAAGTCTTCAGACTAAACAAAAAATGGAATATGTTGAAAATTCTGATGAGGAATATTTTGGTATAGGTATTCAAGAACAATCTGCGTCTGTGATGAATTTTAGAATGATTAATGGGGTAATTAGAGATAGTGACAAATTCTTTTTTGATTTAGTAGGTGATAATTCATTTTCTAATTTCTTATTCCAGTACTATTCTACACATAAAATACCAAAATTTATTTTAGTTAGTGAGTTTCCTGAAAATAAAAAATTATTAGAGTCATTACTATCTGAACAATCTGGACTAAATGTTCAAATTTTATCTCCTACAAAAGGAAAGAAAAAAGAAATTCTAAATTTAATTTTAAAAAATATTAAACTAATTCACTCTAAAGGTGGTGATCCTGGCCTAGTTGAATTAAAAGAAATTCTAAATCTACCTGTGATTCCAAATACCATTGAATGTTTTGATATTTCTAACCATGGGGAAGACTTTGCAGTAGGCTCTATGTCTAGATTTGTTGGTGGCATTCCAAATAAATCTGGATATAGAAAATTCAAAATTAAAACAGTCTCTGGAAGAGATGATTTTGCAATGATTGGTGAAATCATAAAACGACGATACTATCGTTTACTTGAAGAAAATTCTGAACTTCCTGATTTGATTGTTATTGATGGCGGAAAAGGCCAACTCAGTGCTGCTCTAAAATCTTTGGAATCTCTTGGTTTGAATTTGCCTTGTATCTCATTAGCTAAAGAAAATGAAGAAGTCTATCTGCCAAAAAATAAAAATCCTGTAATTATTCCAAAATACAAACCATCTCTGAAAATTTTACAGTATGCCAGAGATGAAACTCACAGATTTGGTGTATCCTATAATCGAACAATAAGGAAAAATCAAATAAAATAAGAAAAAAGGAAAAATTTTGGTTAGTTCACTGTAACACTACCGACCATCCATGGGTGTACCATACAGAAGTAATCGTAACTGCCTGCGTCATCAAAAGTAAATGCATACACTGCATCTGCCATGACTAGACTGCTATCAAATACGTCAGATGGGCCATCAGCTGGACTACCGCCAGTTACTGTGTGAGCTGCTGTGTCGATGTTAATCCATTCTACTGTATCTCCAGCATTAATTGTGATATCTGCTGGTAAGTAACATGCATTACTTTCTTCACATCCTGGAACTGAAGTTCCTACTGGAATATCAACAGTATGAGTTGTTGGTCCTGCTGGTTCTTCCATCATAGCTTCTTCTTCATGAGTTTCTTCCATCATAGCTTCTTCTTCATGAGTTTCTGTTATGTTGATTTCTTCAAGTTCTACAGCTTCTTTTTCCATCATATTATCTCCAGATTTTACTTTTTCAGCAATATCTGCAAATGGGTCTGCTTGTGGTTCTGGCTCTGAAGTTTCAGTTGAAACTTTTGGAGTAGAATCTACGGGAGCAGAATATGTTGGGTTGTTTTGTACAGCATCTCCTGCAACTGCAATTCCTACACCTATTAGGGCTATTGCAATTGAGAATACTATAGCTGCTTTGTCTATACTTGCCATAATTGATCCCTGACTTGCTATGATCTAAATAAATCTAATCGTCTAAAACACATCCATTTTCAAAATTCTTTCATTCTATGAAATATTTACAGTATTCTTAGTAATCCTTTGAAAATCTCATAAGATCGCTCTAATTGAAGATAAAGTGTTGTCAATCAAATTGAACAAATCTTTCTTTTATTATTCTAGTTTGTAGTATATGTACAAACTGCAAATGAGCTCTCACCAAGATACTAATCGTTTTTGCTCTTAAGCTCTTTTGCATCAAGTGTTTTTTTAGCGATATTGGTTTCTTGTTGTATTATTTCAAAGTCTATCTTTAATTTTCTTTGAGCAATTAGTTGCTTGATGAATTTAATTTTGTTTTCAATAAATTCATCGTTGATAATTTTATTTGTCGTTAATTGTTCAAACATTATTTTATCATCTAATTTTATTTTTATATGATCGTCATTTTTTATTATGAATACTCCAATCCCCCAAAACAAACCAATATGTAATGCAATGTATTTTGATTGTAAATTTGAAATTTTATCTCTGTAAATTTCTACATGTTCTCTACTTTGTTCAGAATTTGAATCATTAGTCTGAATAACCCATGAAATTTTCTTTGCATTTCCGTCTAAATAGAAAACATGGTGCAATTGTCAACCAAAAAGGGGTCTTTTGTCTATATAATTTGAATACCTTACTTATGATCATAGATTGAAAGATGTATTCATGCTTGAATCTCACGCCTTCTTCTCAAAAATGGTAGATGAATTAGTAGAGTTTTCAGAATATGATCCAGAATTGGCAGATGGAATCAAATGGCTAGATGATCAGGCCCAGAAAAAAGATATCACATTTTATGATATGGTTTTTGAAGTGTTGTATAAACACGATGTAAATTCAAAAGCTAAAGATTGGTTAAGCACAAGAAATTAAAATTATTTTCTCAAGTCTAAAGTTTGGTATTCGCAACCTTGAGGTCCACAATACTTTCCAACATATGTTGCCTTTGGTCTGTATAATGCTGGCTTTGGTGCTGCCTCTGCAAATTTTTCTTCAATGATGTGCGCTGCCCATCCAACTACTCTTGAAACTGCAAAGATGGGGGTATTAAGATCCATTGGAATTTTTAACATGTAATATAATGATGCACTATACAAGTCCACATTTGGATAGATGTCTCTGTCTTTCTGGGATTTCATTTCAGAAATAGTTGTGGTTTCTACTTTTTCTGTAATCTCGTACCATGGGTCTTTGGTTTTTTCTGCAAGTTTTCTTGATAGTTCTTTTAGTACTTGCGCTCTTGGGTCATATGTTCTATAAACTGCATGACCCATTCCCATAATTCTATCTCCTACAGACATCTTTTCTTTAATCCATACTTCTACTTTATCCAATTCTGCAATTTCTAAGAGCATTTTCATAACTTCCGTATTTGCTCCTCCATGTAATTCTCCACTTAGTGCTCCAATGGCTGCACTTGATGCTGAATACATGTGTGCTCTTGTTGATGCAACTTGTCTGGCAGTAAAAGTTGAAGCATTGAAAGTGTGATCTGCATGAAGAATTAAACAGACATCAAAGATTTTTTCAACTTCTGAATCTGGTTTTTCTCCAAACATCATGTATAGGAAATTTGCAGCATGACTAAGTGATGAATCAGGATCTATTGGATCTAATCCATTTCTTATTCTTTGCCAACTTGCAACAATAGTTGGTACTTTAGCAATTAGGTTGATTGCCTTATCGTAACTGGCATCTTTATTTGAAAATTCTTCATCATAATATCCTGCTAGTGCAGAAACGAATGCTTGAAGCATATCCATTGGATCTGCATCTTTTCTCCAATTGCCCATGTTTTTCTGCATTTGTTTTGGAATGTATCTTGCTTCCACCAATTTTGCATTAAATTCATCTAATTCTTGTTTAGTAGGTAATTTGTCATATAGTAATAGATATGCAGTTTCTTCAAATGATGAATTTTTTGTGAGATCTAGTATGTCGAATCCTCGATAAATTAGCTTGCCTTTTTCACCATCAATATTTGAAATTCTGGTATCTGCAACTTCAATTCCACGTAGACCGATATTTTTTGTCTCCATATTGAGCCTACATGGAAATCTTCTATTATATTTTCGCCATAATCATGTCTATGAAGTTTAGTAATTAGTCTAATATGGCAACTTTTGGTTATAAATGAGAATTTTTAATCAGAAATTAAATGACTCCTAAAGAGCGTGAACATTTGAAAAAACTAGATGATATGGTTCTAAATGCGTCTTCTGATGAATTAAAAAAAATACAAGAAATTGATAATCAAACCCAATTAGAAGGATTATCATTTTACGATGTTTATCTTGATTCTAGCTCATTGGTAAATCAGAGTATCAAAAAATCTACCAAAAGATCCTAATTTTACATTCTTCATTTAAATGAGGGTTTGTGATTTTTTAATCTGTATTGGTTTCATCTAAAACTAAAAAAACACCAGCTAAAAAAGTAACCAAAAAAACACCAGCTAAAAAAGTAACCAAAAAAACACCAGCTAAAAAAGTAACCAAAAAAACACCAGCTAAAAAAGTAACCAAAAAAACACCAGCTAAAAAAGTAACCAAAAAAACACCAGCTAAAAAAGTAACCAAAAAAACACCAGCTAAAAAAGTAACCAAAAAAACACCAGCTAAAAAAGTAACCAAAAAAACACCAGCTAAAAAAGTAACCAAACAAAAGAGAACTAAAGTAATTTGTATTTCCCATAAGGAAGATTGTGATGGAATTAGTTCTGCGGCATTAATTCGTCAAGCATTTGGCGGAGATGCAATGCTAGTTGATTATCCGGGACAGATGGAAGCATTAAACCAAGTAGTTTTAGATGAAAAATTAAAATCATTATTTATTTGTGATTTGGGATTGAGCAAAAAAACCCAAGATGAATTTATAGATATTATGACAAGACTGAGAAAGAATAAAGTTTCAGTTACTTATATTGATCATCACGATATTGATCCTACTGTTGTAAAATCACTAAACAAACTCAAAGTCAAAGTCATTCATGATGTCAATGAATGTACTGCAGTTTTGGCTTATACTGCATTCAAATCAAAACTCAATGATCATGCATCTTTCATTGCAACATGTGCTGCAATTACTGATTATATGGAAACAAGACCAATTGGTTCTAAATTATTTCAAATTTATGATAGACAATTTGCTTTGATTAGTGCAACTGTAATGACTTACAATATTGTGGGTCATCAAAAGGAACCTGACTATTTACAATATTTAGTTGAAGAATTAGCAGATTCAAGATTCCCACATGATATTCCAAATACCTATGAATTTGCACAAATCCAAGTAGAGAAACTATCTCAAATGATTGCTAAGGTCAAGGTGGGATTGAAAACTATGAGTAATCTTGGCCATATGGAAATTTTGGATGCTGGTGCAAGTGGTGCAGTTAATTTTGTAATGGGATTGTCTGGGAAAAATGTTGGTGTAGCTTACAAAGAACGCGTTGATCATGGTATCTATGCTGTTTCAGTTAGAGGTTCAAAAGACTGTAAGGTTCACTTGGGTAGAATTGTAAATCTTTTAGCAACTAGTCTTGGTGGTTCTGGTGGAGGACATGATAAAGCCTGTGGTGCTGTGGTTCCTAAACCAAAAATAAAAAAATTCATTACAGAATTAAACAAAAAAATAAAATAATTACTGTAAAAATCTAGGAATTTTTTTCACCAGGTGTGAAATTGAAATTCTTCCAGGCCCTGCAACTATTATTGCAAGAACTGCAGCTAGCATTACAAGATCCCATCCCCATCCTCCTTTGGAAACAAAAAATCCATTTTCCCATCTGATATGGAATATTGCCCCCAGTAAAATTACTGCAAATATTGAACTTGTAACTCTGGTGAGAACACCTACAACTAACAAAATGCCTCCCCGATGAATTTTGCTAATGCAATTGGCAATTGCATTTCTGGTGGGATTCCAATACTCACTAACCATTCTTGCCAGCTAGGATCAAACTTTTTCAAACTATGAATGATGAAAATGACCCCGATTGATGCACTAATCCCCCAATGAGTAATATCATGTATAGCGAAAAGATAAAGTTCGTGAACTAAATTATTCCAAAACAAAAAACTTTTTGATCACTATGTATGGTAAAATTTGATGAACAAGTTAGAATCACTTGAAGCAGCATACAAAAAAGAAAACTCCAAGGTTGCAGTAAGGATGCTTGCAGTGTTGATGATTCTAAAGGATGGAAAGGACATACAGTGCACTGCAAAGACATTACACCACTGCACAAGCTGGGTGAGAAAATGGACGAGTCGTTTTGAGATAGATGGCCTCTACGACCACCCAAGAAGTGGTAGGCCAAGAACAATCTCCCAGACTCGAATGGATGCTATCATGTCCAAAAGCAATGCTAACTTTGTTTACCCCCATAATGTTGCAACAAAGTATCTTTTATTCCACTGGAGTAAAATTTCACATAACCCACATCAGAAAGATAATGCACCAATACGGCATGTCTGCAAAAACTGCACAAAAATATCACATCAACCATGCAAGTATATCTGCTGTGAGAAGCTGGCAGCAACGCATCAAAAAGAGAATTTCACGCCTAAAAAAGAAAGGATTTGTAATTGCAATGGCTGATGAAGCATTCTTTGTAAGGGATACAAAAACAGGAAAAAAGTACTGGTCACCAGTTGCCAAGAGAATATTTCTTCCATATACAGGACGACATGAGAGTCTGGCAGTGTATGGTACAATTACAGAAAATGGCAATCAACTATTCAGAGTTTATGACAAATTCAACGCTGTAACATTTGTAGAGTACCTAAAGGAATTGCATCAGAAATATGGCAAAATTGCAATCATTTTAGATAGAGCATCAGTTCACAAATCAAAGAAGGTAAAGAAATACCTTGCAAATAATAGAGATGTCAAACTAATCTGGTTGCCAAAGGGATCACCATACTTGAAGAACATGATAGAGCAGTGCTGGAAGGGTGTGTCCTAAAAGTAGACAAATATAACAATTTTATTCAATTCTGTAACATATTGATCGCATGGAATCACAACAACTATGCAAAACAAATCAAAAAGAGACTGGCAAGTATATGGCACATATCGCAAGGATGAGGAGATTCTATTCTTGGAAAAAGTAAAGAAGACAGTTTGGAGTATGGATACACCATGGGAACCAAAGACAGGCGGACGTCCTGCATTTCCAACAAAAGCAAAGATAATGTGTGCAATGCTAAAGGTAAAGTTTGGATTGGATTATCGTTCCATGGAGTCCCACTTGAGATCAAGGCCGGATCTGTTGGAAATAATGGAGCTCAAAAAAGCACCAAGCAAGACTGTCATTAATGACAGTCTAAAAAGAATTCCAATGCCTTATTTGAAAAAGGTAAACGCAAAACTCACAGAACCAATCAAAAAAAAGACATAGCTCCTGACAGTTCAGGATTTGGTACCAAAAGATGTGAGGCTTGGTTTGACATCAAGACAAACACGCACAAATCCAAGAAATTATATCTAAAACTGCACATCCTAATTGCAATACAGTCCATGGCAATAGTATCTTTTGACATTACTAAAGGAACTCGTGGTGATGCACCAATTCTCAAAAAACTAATCAAAGACATTCCAAAGGGAATTGGTGATTTTTGTGCAGATCCTGCATATTTGTCACGAGACATTTGCAATATGGTAGCTACTCTGCAAAAGATACCATACATCAAACCAAAGAAGAACACAGTTAGAAATCCCAAAGGCTCTGCATCATGGAAAAAAATGATAACATTATTCCAGGACAATCAAGATGAATTTGACAGACATTATCACAAGAGGTCACTTGTTGAATCAGTATTTGCAGTACTCAAAAGAATCTTTGGAAATAGCTTGTCATCAAAAAACAAGTTGGTTCAAAGAAAAGAGTTGGCGTTGCGTGTAATTTGTTACAACATACGAGTTGTTAATTTGATGGGGGTTACAAAACATGTTAGAGGATAGTTTTAGGACACACCCGTGCTGGAAGATAAGCAAATATGCATTGTTGGTTTCAGAGTATTATGCAATGTTTACAATGATGAACAAGGCAGTGTCAAAATATTTCAGAGTGACAAAATTCAAGCTTGATGTTGCAAATTATATCTTTAGAAATCCCGCAAAGATGTTTGCGAACTTTTGATCGTCGCTATACACAGCCTATTTGTGAAACAGAACAGCAACAAAGACAATCACATTTTCCTTTTTCGTGTTTACATTCTGGGCAATTATCCTTTTTACTCCTAGCTTTTGTTCTAAGTCTTGTTTTACAACATGGACATGTGTTTTCTTCAGTAAAGAAAAATAATGCACATAATGAGCACCATTTTTGACCAATTTTGTAACGTAAATTATTTGTAAATGAAGTTGATTTTAGACGTTCACATATTCCTCGACACATTTGCACCATGTGCTCATTACATCAAAAATCTATTTAAGAAAATTCCCAAATTGTTTAATCTGAAAATTCTACAATGGCATCAATTTCAGTCATTGAATCTAATGGTAAACATGCAACTCCTACAGCTACTCTAGCGTGTTTTCCTTTATCTCCAAATATTTCAAAAAACAAATCTGATGCTGGATTGATTATTTTGGGATGTTGTGAAAATTCGGGCATGGAATTTACAAATCCTGAAAGTTTTACTATTTTTGTAACCTTGTCCAAATCACCTAGTTCTCTTTTCATCTGAGCTAATAGATTGATTGCACACATTCTTGCTGATTTTTGAGCCACTTCCATGTTATCATTTGAAACTTTTCCAGTAAAGATGACTTTACCCTCTTCCATTGGAATTTGACCTGAGATGAATAACAAATTCCCTGTCTTGATTGCAGGAACATATGATCCTGCGGGTGTTGGTGGGTTTGGAAGTTTAATTCCCATCGTTTCAAGTTTTTCTTCAATCAAGACTATGTTGCTAAATTTTTCTGTGATTTTAGTTTTTACTATCTAATTTCTTTTGATATCTAAACTTGTATGGATTGTTGTATATATCCAAGAATTTGAAATGACTTGTTGCTAGGGGTACTTTATGATGAGGATCTAGTAAGTGTCTCTAGTGACATTCGTTTGTCATATTCTATATCTTGAGATGTCCTGCTTCTGGAATTTTATTACTAAAGTCTTTTTGTAACAATATTCTTTCTTGAGTTTTCCTTCCTTCCAACAATTTTTGATTTATTTCATTCATGAATTCATTTATCTGTTTGAAGCAATTTTTTAATTCTTTTTTTAATTCTGTATCATCGCTATTTTCTTTAGACCATAAAATTGATGATGCCAATTCAAACATACTTGTCATGTTTGTGAGTAATGTCTCATATTCTGTTTTTGTATATTTACTAAATTTATACGAAGTTAGATTTTTTGAAATATCTAAAAATATTTTTCTATTTTCTAATTTTTTTAGTGTTAAATTAATTTTAGATTCATAAGTAAACATAATGTTGTTAATAAAACCAATATTTTCCTCAAGTGAATAATGATAATTTTTGACATAATATGCGTCATTTTTGTAACCATGTTTTTTGATATGACCTAACACTTCCATTTTTTTCAAAATTTCTTTTAATTTGGTTCTGTTGAATCTTTTTTTATTATTCAGACAAGTTTCCCATAAATCTCCAAAATAGTTTTTTTCATCATTCATGCACTCTAAAATGTAATTTATGGAAATTGTTTTCATGATCAGTTCCTTATTGGGAATTATTTATTGGTGGTGCCTTGAAAAATTACTAGGTGTGAATTTCTTCAAAAACTATACAATTTTGAGCATTTTGTACATGTTTCTTATCTACTAATGTAATGTGCATCAAATTCCTAATTTAAAATTAGTACATGTTATTTCATGATGAAGAATTAGATGAGGAAGAATTGAACAAATGCTTTGCAAAATTTGATTCTAAGACTCTTGAACTGATACAACAAGAATATCAAAATGATTGATAGTCAAAAATTAGCAAATAAAGTATCTGCACATATTGAGAAAAATCTTAGAGGTAATACTCCGTTTCAAAGTACATCTGACTTTATTTCGTATATTGCATACAAAGAATCTCAGAAAAAACTCTAAATCTATTCAAACTATATTTTTCTTGACTAGTTTTTTGAAATTTTGATAAGGACTTTTTCTCCTTTATTGGAGTTGTTTTGATATACTGTTCTAGTTTTGTACCCTTGTTTTTGAAGGCATCCGTCCAAAATTGATACCCATGGTAGTGAATGTCCACTGTTTAGTTTTGATTCCACTGTGATATTTTTGGTGTTTGCCTCAAAATTCACATGTCCTGAACAGGTAATTTGCATTATGGCATCCATGATGTCAATAACATCATCTAGTGTCTTTGATTTGAGTGAAATTCCATTCTTTTCTAAAAGTTTGAACATGTCTATATCTGATTTTTTTGAAACCATTGTAGAATTTAGAATGTGCAATAACCCTGTTTCATTGACTGTTTTAATTATTTTGTAAATTTCTTGTGCTTCTGCTTTTGTCATGTCTGCAAGAGCTTTTGTTTTTATTGAATTTTTCCAAATATTTGAAAATATTCTTTCTTGATTTACTCCTAGAATTTCAGTTGATGAAAAAGTGGCTCCTTTTCCATTCTCATTATTTACCATTAACAATTCTGTCTCATCAAAAATAAAACAATTCTGTGTAATTTCTGATGCTCTAATTTCAACATCGTCTGGAATTGCTCTATATGCTTCAGAACAAATTTGTGATGGTGATACTAACAATTTGACGTCTAAATTACGACGTAGTACTGACAATAACTGTTCTTTACATTCTGCCAACAATCCAAATCCCCACTGATCTGTCATAATCTTAATTGATGATTTTGAACCTTCAATCATTGTTTGAAGTTGAGGTAATACATTATTTGCACTCAAATGAAAATATCTTTTTTCTTCAGAACCTCTTGATTTTCTACTCTCCTCACTTGCTTTCTTTAAATTTGAAATTAGTGTATTCATTGCGTTTACTTTATTGATCTGCTCATGAATAATTCCATCAAACGCATCTTCTGGTGCAATTGCTGTACACATTATTGGTTTACTTTTTGAAATAATAACCAGTTTTTTACTTTCTAATTTTAACAACGTTGGATAAATTTTGGTTCTTGGAATTTCAGAATAATATGCTAATTCACTTGCTGAAATTGTACCCTTTGCAATCAAAGCAACATATGCCTGTGCTTCATACTTGCTTAATCCAAATTCTTCTAAACTTACTGTCAAAACGTGCTCATTTACCATGATTATCCTTGATTTGTTATTAGGTAAAATTGAGAGCTAAATTCCTTTACACAAATACTCAAAAAAAATCAAAAATGTATCTGCTGATGGGTGTAACTGTGGTTACTAAATTATTTGATACACCGTCCTGATATATGAAATCTAGAAGTTCTATTTGGTATGTTGGTAAAATGTAGTGTAAATCCATTAGAAATTGAAAATATTTCGCATTCCGTTACTCTAGTTCCTAGATTAGAATATTCTGTAAATCTATTAGATGAGATAATTGACACTCTTAAAGAAAAACAATCCAAACTAAAAGAAACAAACAAAGAATTAGTTCATGACTTTGATGAATCAGATAAAACTATGATGGACTCCTTGAAACTTGAACATCTTGTAACCTACTCTCTGGAAATTCTTCTCCACGTAAAAAAGAACATGAAACATATTTCTAATGTAGGTAGTATTCCAGAAATTCTTCCTCCTTCAATTCCTATGATTAGAACTGTTAGTGCACAATTGTTTGATATTATTCCAAGTTGCAGTCAAAAATTATCTGAAATATCTGTACATTTAGGTAGTATTGTGCTTGATTCAGCTGCACTTACTACTGCAAGATTTGATTTCAGTCAATCAAATGGTAAATCTTCAACTTCACTTAATGAAGTAAAATTGATGGTAGGCTCTAAATTAAATAAGCAGTATCCTAATCTTGATTTTTTCAAATTATGCAATACTTGATATGTTAAATCAAAAACGAAATTTTTCAAAAGATGTAGACCGTATTAGATCCATCTCTTCAAAAATTGATAAAAAATTATCTGAGGCTAAATCTTCAGATGATTCAAAAATTGACAAACTTTCTTTAGAGGAATTACAGGATTTAGATAAAATTGTAGGTATTGCTAATTTTATGATGTGTAAATATGCTGATAAAAAAGAAATGCGCTCAATTCTAAAGCATTTCACTTCAATAATCACTGAGACTGCTGATTCTCTGGGGGATTTAGATGATGAAGTTTCTGAATTAATTATGTCTGCTGAGGACTCTATTAACAAGGTTAAGGATATGCATACTCATATCTCTGAAAAATCTGATTTTAAAAAAAAATATCATGATGGACCTGATTACAATGAACACGAAACGAGTCCAATTAATTTAACCAATTTTGTGACAGAGATTAACACCGTAGAATACCAACAAAATTCTCGAGAAGATACTGCGTAGGTAATTAGGATGAGTTTAGCCCCACAAGAATTAGAAAACACAGCAAGCAAATATGCTTCTGAAGCCATCAAATTTGATTCTCAAGGTGCCCGTGGTATGGCAATCACTCATTATCAGCAAGCAATTGATGCACTAGTGAAATTATTACAATTATACCCAAATAGTAAATTGAATCAAATTTACAAGGAGCGATGTAATTCTTACCATAGCAGAATTCAAGCATTACAACAAGCTCATGGTGTTGAGCCCGCAGTTGATCCAAAAGCTTCTGAATCAGATCAAAAGAAATCTGTTCAGAGACAAGAAAATGAAAATGATTTTGAAGAATTAGTAATGAAAGAAAAACCTGATGTTACTTGGGAGCAAGTAATTGGTTTAGATGATGCTAAAAGTGCATTACGTGAATCTATTGTATATCCTACTAAAAGACCTGATTTGTTTCCACTTGGATGGCCAAAAGGCATGTTGTTGTATGGGCCACCAGGAACCGGAAAAACTATGCTTGCAGCAGCTACTGCAAATGAAATGGATGGTTATTTCATTAATGTTGATGCATCATCTATGATGAGCAAATGGTTAGGTGAAGCAGAAAAGAATGTTTCAAAATTATTCTCTATGGCAAGACAATATGCTGAGAAGGAAGGCAAACCAGTTATTTTGTTTGTAGATGAGGTTGATTCTCTATTAGGTTCTAGAAATAGTGAAGTCGGTGGAGAAGTTAGAACTAAAAATCAATTTTTAACTGAAATGGATGGAGTAAACGGAAAAGGAAAAGATTTGATGTTGTATGTCATTGGTGCAACAAACAAACCTTGGAGTCTTGATTGGCCCTTCCTTAGAAGATTCCAAAAGAGAATCTATGTATCCTTACCTACACAAGCAGCTAGAGAAAATCTCTTTGAACAATATACTGCTCCTTTGAGTAAAAATCTTAATGTAAATAATCGTGAACTCGCAAAAATATTTGATGGTTATAGTGCAAGTGACATCAAAGATGTTTGTCAAGCAGCACAGATTAAAACTGTTCATGAAATTTTTGATTCTCCTGATTATCATGAACCTGTTGAAGGTGAAGAACCAGTTCAACCAAGAGCTCTTACAACAGCTGATTTCAAAAATATTATGGAAAGAAGAAAACCTAGTGTTTCAACTGAGATGATTCGTGCTTATCACAAGTGGAGCGAAGAGTTCCAAGCACTTTAGATTGCTAAATTATTTTAAAATACGTTAAAAGCTCCTATAGCGAAAAGATAAAGTTCGTGAACTAAAAATCATCAAAAAACTAGAGATTAGATGATTTTACCTAAGGTAAATACGAATAAACAATCTGAAACACCTTGAAAATAGTTCATGAACATATGCTTCTCGCTATAGTACTCCCAATACAATTCCTATGGGTATGAAAACACCCACTGCAATAATACCGCTTACTATCCATACCACAATAACTTGTGTTGTGCTTAATTGGAAACTTTGTTTTGCTGCAATGATCGATAAAATTACTAGATGTATCCAAAGTGGTATAGCGAAAAGACAAAGTTTGTGAACTAAATAATTTCAAAAAACTAGAAATCAGTTGATCCTACCTATAGGTAAATACGAATAAACAAATTGAAACCCCTAAAAACAACTCATGAACTTTTGATCGTCGTTATACTAACATTAGAAATGGGGTTATTAGTAAATTATATGCAAATTCTAAATTCATTTCTTGTGCTGTATTTGTTAGATAAAATCCTAGGATAATTGATACTGGAATACTTAGTATTGAATATGGTAATCCTGCAAATTGAAGTGTTGAAAATATTCTTTTGTATGTTGTTTCAACTTGGTATATTTTCCTTGCAACCCATAGCATTAGACCTGTACCTAAAAATGCCGAACTTATGGTGACTATCCAATTATATGAATATTCAATTGGTTCTTTCACTGTTTCTTCACCATACATCCCATCCCATATTCCGCTGATTTCTCCGATCATTGCTGATATTGCTAAGAAAATTAAAACACCTATTGCTGGGACAAAATATTTTTCTGAATTTTCATCAATTTCTGTTAATGTTTTTTTGGATGAATGAAAATATCTCTAATGATTCCTGTTCTCAATGTTTTTTCTTATTTTCATACTAAATAAATCAGCGTAGTATGTAGATGAACATGATCTGTAATTTTATTTCATATTTTGTAGATTAGCGATCAATTTCTTGGATTTTATTTTCACATAAAACTTAAATTCACATTCTTGCGGACTTAACGAGGGTCACAATTACTACAAAGAAATCAAACCACGCAAACAAGTTTGGAAAACTGATCTTTGACGATGGTACTGTTCTTGATGGCCAAGGTTTTGGTTATTCTACAACTATTTTTGGAGAAATTGTCTTCAATACTGGAATGGTTGGTTATACTGAGGCTCTTACTGACCCGTCTTACAATGGTCAAATTTTGACTTTAACCTATCCTTTAGTTGGAAATTATGGTGTACCAGATTCATCAATCAAAGATGATGATGGAATCCCAAAATTCTTTGAATCAAATAAAATGCAAATTCGTGGTTTGGTCGTACATGAATTATCGTTGACTGCAAGTCATTGGAATCTTACAATGACCTTGGATGAATGGATGAATAATGAAAAGGTTCCAGGAATTTCTGGAATTGACACCCGTGAATTAACAAAAAAACTTCGAACTAGTGGAGTTATGATGGCAGCTCTTGTAGTTTCTGATACTGAAATTGATGTTGAATCTGTAAAAGAACAACTAAAATCTGCAAAACATTATGATTCTGAGCAATTCATGGATGAAGTATCTACAAAAGAAGAACAGGTTTATGGTGATGGTGATAAATCCGTGGTTGTAATTGATACTGGTGCAAAGAATGCAATTTTAAGAAATGTTCGTGAACTTGGTTACAAAGTAATTTTAGTTCCTTGGAATACTCATTATGAAAAAATAATGTCTTACAATCCTAAAGGTGTTATATTGAGTAGTGGACCTGGTGATCCTCAGAAATGCCCTGATACAATTGATACTGCGAAAAAACTAATTGAGAACAATGTTCCAACATTAGGAATTTGTTTGGGAGCACAAATAATTGGTATTGCAGGAAATACTGAAACTTATAAACTCAAATATGGACATCGAGGACAAAATAAACCTTGTATTAATTTAGAAAATGATCAAGTATATGTTACTAGTCAAAACCATGGATATGGAATAACTCCAGAATCTATTGAAAAATCTGATTTCAAATTATGGTTTACTAATGCAGATGATAAAACAGTTGAAGGAATAAAACACAAAAAACAAAATTGTGTTGCAGTACAGTTTCACCCTGAAGCTGCACCTGGCCCATATGATTGTAAATTTGTATTTGATGAACTAAAACAAATGATGGAGAAAAGTAATGCCAAAAAATGAATCTCTAAAGAAAATCCTTGTGTTGGGAAGTGGTGCGATTAAAATTGGTGAAGCTGGTGAATTTGATTATTCTGGAAGTCAGTGTCTTAAAGCAATTCATGAAGATGGAATCAACAGTGTTCTAATCAATCCAAATATTGCAACTATCCAAACTGATACTAGATTTGCAGACCAAGTCTATCTTTTACCTGTAACTCCTGATTATGTAGAATCTATTATTGAAAAAGAAAGACCTGATGGAATCATGTTGGCATATGGTGGACAAACGGCTTTGAATTGTGGAGTCAAACTAGAAGAAGCTGGAATTTTGCAAAAATATGGTGTAAATGTACTTGGAACCCAGATTCCAGGAATTCAAAGAACTGAGGATAGGCAGCTTTTCAAAGACTCCATGAAGGAATGTGGTGTACCCGTACTCAAAAGTAAAACTGTCACCAATTTTGAAGATGCCAAAAAGATTGCTGAAGAACTTACTTATCCTGTAATTGTTCGTGTGGCATATACTCTTGGAGGTAGAGGTGGAGGTGTTGCTCACAATGAAATTGAACTTCATGAAATTGTTGAAAGAGGAATCAAAGCATCCATGGTTGGCCAAGTTCTAGTTGAGGAATACATTGGTCAATGGAAACAAATTGAATATGAGATTATGCAAGATTATGATGGAAATAATGTAATTGTATGTAATATGGAAAATGTTCTTTCCATGAAAGTTCACACTGGTGATAACATTGTAGTTGCTCCTTCTCAAACAATTAACAATAATGAATATCATATGTTACGTACAGCTGGTTTGCGTGCAACCAAACATGTTGGAATAGTTGGTGAATGCAATATTCAATATGCTCTTGATACTGATTCTGATAGATTTGTTGCCATTGAAATTAACCCTAGACTTTCTCGTTCTTCTGCTCTTGCAAGTAAAGCGACAGGATATCCACTTGCATACATGTCTGCAAAGATTGGATTAGGTTATAATTTATCTGAACTGGTAAACAGAATTACAAAAAATACTACTGCATGTTTCGAACCTTCACTTGATTACATTGTATGTAAACATCCTAGATGGGACTTTTCAAAATTTGAACTTGTAAATCCAAAACTTGGTCCTACTATGAAATCTGTTGGTGAAGTAATGGCAGTTGGCAGAACATTTGAAGAATCTTTACAAAAAGCAATTCGAATGTTAGATATTGGAAATGATGGATTGGTATTGAATCGTACAACTGGTAAATCCTATACTGAAGAAGAGATTGAAGAAAAATTATCTCATCATGATGACAAGATTTTGTATAATGTTGTAATTGCATTGAAGATGAGAATTTCAGTTGATAAAATTTACACATTATCATCTATTGATCCTTGGTTTGTTGAGAAAATCAAAAATATTGTAGAAATGGAGACTAAAATAAAATCTAAAACTCTTGATGAACCCTTGATGCGTGATGCCAAGCAATTGGGCTTTGCAGATAAACAGATTGCTAGAGCCACCGAAAAAACCCCTGATGAGATACGTAATTTGCGCAAGAAGATGGGTGTTGTGCCTGCAGTTAAACAAATTGATACGCTTGCAGCAGAATGGCCTGCCGTAACTAACTATCTGTATATGACATATGGAGGATATTCCAATGACATTCAAATCCCATCTGATGAAAAAGCTGTAGTTGTGGTAGGTGCTGGTCCATATAGAATTGGTAGCAGTGTTGAATTTGATTGGGGAACTGTAAACATGGTTTGGGGTTTGCAAGAAAATGGTGAAAAAAATGTTTCAGTGGTTAACTGTAATCCTGAAACTGTTTCTACTGATTATGATATTTGTACAAGATTATACTTTGAAGAAATTACCCAAGAAAGACTACTTGATATTTCTGACTTTGAAAACCCTAAAGGTGTAATTACATGCGTTGGTGGACAAACTGCAAATAATTTAACTCCTGGACTTGCAGAACATGGAATTAATATTATGGGAACTACTGCCCATGATGTCGATAGAGCTGAAGACCGTTCAAAATTCAGTGCAGAACTTGATAAACTTCACATTCAACAACCTAGATGGCAAGCCTTTTCAAATCTTAGTGAAGCAAGAAGTTTTGCACAAGATGTTGGGTTCCCTGTAATTGTTAGACCTTCCTATGTTTTGTCAGGGGCTGCAATGAAAGTTGTTTGGTCTCAAGATGAATTAAAAACATATGTCAAAGAAGCTACTGATGTTTCCCCCGATCATCCAGTTGTAATTTCTAAATTCATGTTAAATTCACTTGAAGTTGATGTAGATGGAATTAGTAATGGCAAAGAAGTTGTAATTGGTGCTATAGTTGAGCATATTGATAGTGCTGGTGTTCATTCTGGAGATGCAATGATGTGTATTCCACCATGGCGTCTTAGTAACAAAACAATTGATACAATAAATGAATACACTAAAAAAATTGCTCTAACATTTAATGTTAAAGGCCCCTTTAATCTACAATTTTTAGTCCACGATGATCATGTCTATGTAATTGAATTGAATATCAGAGCATCACGTTCCATGCCATTTGTTTCAAAATTAGTTAAAACCAATCTGATTTCCTTAGCTTCCAGAGCAATTTTGGACAAACCTTTGCCTAAAATCCCCGAAAACAAGTGGCAAAAAATCCACAATTATGGAATAAAGGTTCCACAATTCTCATTTATGGCACTTGATGGTGCTGATATTGCACTTGGAGTTGAAATGCAATCTACTGGTGAAGCTGCATGCTTTGGAAATAGTTTCTATGATGCTTTATCCAAAGGATTGACTTCTGTTGGATACAATCTTCCCGCAACAGGAACTGCTCTTGTTACTGTAGGTGGTGCACAAAATAAAGAAAAACTTGTAGCATCAATTGCCAAGCTAAAACAATTAGGATTTAAAATTCTGGCAACTGAACATACTGCAGAATTTTTTGAAGAAAAAATTGGTGAAGTAGAAATTGTTCATAAAATATCTGAACCTGACAGAAAACCAAATATTTCTGATTTATTGTATGACCGAAAAATAGATTTCATCATAAATATTCCAAGTACTTCTACTTTAGAAAAATACGTTGGAATGCTTGATGATGAATACCAAATTAGACGTAAATCTTTGGAATTGGGAATTCCAGTTCTTACGACCATAGAATTGGCTGATTCTTTTGTTAAAACATTAGAATGGTTAAGAGATAATGAAACAACCAAAGATCCTATAGAACCTTATGATGAATATGAATAATTTTAAAAACATAAACACAAGTATTCTATAAAATAACATGGCAAAAAAATTCTCTGATGATGAACTAGATGAAGTTCTTAGTAAAATTGAGAAATTTGATGCTGATGGAATTCGTTTTATTCATCTAAAAAATAATGTAAAGAAAAATTTTGTAAAAATAAAGATTGCAGAATTTAAACTAAAAGACATTTTAGTTTTTTTAGATGAAAATAGTCTTGTACAAAGAATTCCATTTGATGACAAACCTGGATTTCATGATTTAACTCTCTATAGAATATCTGACAAGGGCAGAGATTTAATTTCCAAGTTTACTCGTGAACCAAATGATGATTGGAATAAAAGCAGCTATTCGTCTAATGTATTGTGTCAAAATTGTGGGTATTCCTATGAAGTTCGTATTTCATATTCAAAAACTGTGAAAACTTGGACCAAATCAGAAAGATGCCCAAACTGTGCTATAGCGAAAAGATAAAGTTCGTGAACTAAAAATCATCAAAAAACTAGAGATTAGATGATTTTACCTAAGGTAAATACGAATAAACAATCTGAAACACCTTGAAAATAGTTCATGAACATATGCTTCTCGCTATATGAAGGGAACTCTAGAAACAAAAACAATTTGATTAAATCACTTGTTTGATATTTGATTCGTTCCCAATTATTGTTCCATCCAATGTTATGATTTTCGCTTTGGACATCTCTTTAATTTTATTAATTATTGGGGAAATGGATTTTTTGTATTGCTTTCTATGAGTTGCGTAAAAATATTTGTTAAATGATGGGATGATAGTTATTTCAATTTCTCCTGTTTTGTTTGGAAAAATATTTTCTTTTTCAGTTTTAATTGAAACCCAAACCCTTTGACCGTTTATTATGGAATCTTCTTGAAAAAATACTGGATGAAGATGTCCCATGATGATTTTATCCACATGTGAAAAATTCTCTGATGGTAAAGTATGACCGTGAGTTAACAGAATGTTCTCTTCAACCATTCCAGTTGAACTAATCATTGAAATGTTTTCTGGAACTAGTCTTTGAATATTGGCATCATGATTTCCCGGAATTAATATCACATCACACTTTTCTCTAATTTTTTTAAAAAATAATGGAACTTCATCCCATTCAGTTCTAGAAAATAACTATTAGACATTATTAGGCGTGTTATACAACATTTTAGGGTGTATAAGGGGTGCATAACGCATTTTTTTGATCTAGGCAGATACCGTAGGCAGATACTTTTATCGAAAAGTGATTACTTTAGGCGTGTTGTGCATTGATGGATAATCTGCCTAGAAGTATCTGCCTAATTATGTTCCGACATTGCTATTTTGTTGCATTAGACAAACCAAAACAAATTTTTCAATAATTTTTTCTATTCTTTATTCTTAGTATCAAGTATCATTGGTCTATTATTTTTAAACAAAGAACATTTAGCAATTTCTTCTCTCTACACCACACCAACAAAAAGTTTAAAGATCACTTGTTTGTCATACAAGGATAAGGTGTTTCTCACTGCAACATGATGTAAGCATGTTTCTAGGTGAGATGGGTTCACCTTATCCTTAATTTCAGATTAAATCATAGAATAAAAAAACTATGATCTGAAAACTGCAAACCTAGTTTTTTTATGAAATGATTCTCTAGTTAATTGATCTTGGATCCAATTTTACTATCATTATACATCAGTCATGGTATGATGTCTGCTTGTGCATTTGTGTTTGGTATGGCAGTTCACAGCCTATTTTCTAAAAAATCCAAATCCAAACAAAATGAAACTAATTGCTAAAATTACAATTCCAATCATAAAGTTATGACCATACAAATTTTCCCAATAATCCGTCATACTAAACGTATGGTTGATGACGGATTCTTGTTGTGATTGTATCGTGATAATTCCTCCATAAATGAACAAAATACCTCCTGTCAAAATTAGGATCATTTTTAACATATTTTTCATCAATATCTTGACATCTTTTATTTATGGCGATCTTGACCCTAGTTTTTTTACGCTGATTATTCCATCCTAGAACAATGGGATTTATGGAATTCATCACAAACATGATGAACATCTTGGTATCAGCTAGTACGTTTGCACAACAGCGAAATGAACCAGAACTGGCAGTAATTAATATCGAAGCAGTCAACAAATTGTTATCTCCAAAATTTCAAGTCAAACTGGAACAGTTCAGGCCATCCCCCACTGACAGAAAATCTCACGATAAAATGTATTTGACTGAATCATTAAGATCTGTATCCTCTGAATGGATTTACTATAATCGTGCATTATCGGCAGTAATGGAGGCAATATCAAAATACGCCCATGATCAGAAAGACCAGTTTATGGCAGCGTGATGATATAATGGCAGAATTTCACACAACAAAATATCGACATCCTGAATGGAAAGGATCTGGCAGAGAACCAATTCCATTAATGCAAAGGCATTCTTTAGGGGTACTAGTAGATGAGATAATCAATGCCAATATCAACAATCAATATACAGGAATTTTATTTATTGGAAAATCAGGCAGTGGAAAAACTACTCTAACTCAGACCATAGTTCATCGATTACATCTAAAGAAAAATTATGTCATAAAATGGTTCTCAAAATCAGACATTAGAAATTTTGTAAAAATCATATCAAAACTCCCACAACTCCCACATATTCTAGTTTTTGAGGATGCAAGTTACAGTCTAAGAGGATTGACAGATTCACAAATTGAGGAAATTGCAGCAGAACTCACATACATCAGACACAAGATAAAACAGCCAGTTATCGTAATATTGCAAATCCATTACTCTAAGGCAATAGAGAAGTTCTTCCGTGATACTGATTTTACCATATTTACAAGCATTACAGATAATGAGAGAACCAACTATCAACAGTTGTTAGGTAGTCACAATTCCTTCAAGGTGAATAATTTTATAA
Organism: Candidatus Nitrosopumilus sp.; assembly: GCA_965205425.1. Lineage (GTDB taxonomy): Archaea > Thermoproteota > Nitrososphaeria > Nitrososphaerales > Nitrosopumilaceae > Nitrosopumilus. The sequence continues at coordinate 199,602 of CBDBGZ010000009.1, read as the reverse complement.
GATTGTATAGAAATGCAATTCTCAAGGGCTACTTTAGTGTGGTAACATCGTCATATGATGAAAAGCATTACTCTTACAGAACAAATGATCCGTTTAGACCAGCATTAGTTTCATCTATTGGGTCATGTCACCACTTGCTATATCCTAGAGAATCATGTGGTCAATGTACAGTAAAGCCAAATCACGACACATACAAAAAATTGGATGCTCAAACTGCATTAAACAAACTTACAGAAGCATCAACACCATCTGTAACTAGAAGTGTAATTAACTTGTTCTGTTTTTTCAACAAAGGAAAAAAGACACTGCCATCAAACGTAGCAACACTATACAAAGTGATCAATGAGATGGATTCCTTATATGATGTAGATTGGAATGAGGTTTTGAAATTGTCTGACAGTACACTAAAGGTTCCCAGAAAAAAGGGCTATAGATTCAAAAAGAAAACTACTCTCATTCGAGAACAACTAGAGGAAGAATCAAAAAAGAAGAGTCCGTTTAAGGATTATGATGTGAAAACCTAGTTTTTTTATTCTCTGAATCTATTGTATCATTGTGTGTTTCAAAGGGGTTACGCCCTTGAAACTAGGGTAAGGTGACTCTTATCCTAGTTTTTTTATTCTATGCAATTCTTTACTATACAATGAATATCTTTGACGTATTACAATACATGATAGACAATGGAGTAAAAGGGATTGATGTATCAAACAAAGAAGACATTATGACAATACACCAATTCCTAGATAATGGCAAGGTGCTACAAACTACCACAACACAAACTGTTTTCACTCAAAAAGAAAAATCCAAAGCCAAAACCTAGTTTTTTTATTTTGATTAATCATTAATCATTGTGGATAAAAAATCAATTTTTGCTGGGATTATTGGCACTGTTTCATTTATGATAATTTTGAGTTTTACTGTACCATCTGCCGATAGTAGTATGATCCCTCCAACTCCTGCATATTATTCAATTTTTACAGATAATGGTGTGATATTTGGTGAGAAATACGATTCATCAATACTGGTACGATCAGACACCATATCAATTACTGGAATAAATCACACTTCCATTGACGTTTTAACTTTAGAGATTAGTCCTGCATCTGCATCTGAATTGGGCGGTGTAAAATCCAAAATCTGCCCTGTAAATCAATTTGTTACAGGCATTGACGCAACAGGCGATCTGATCTGTGGTGCTATTACATGATAGGTGAAACTATTGATGGAACTGTATTTTTAGCATTGTTGGGATTTGCATTTTTCTTTATGCTGTTTCCATCAACTAACCACAAGGGAGCATATAGCATTGTAGGAATGATGTTCTTTTTCTCATTATCTATAGTATCATTTTCAGGTCAAGACATCACAATTAGTGGTACCATAACTGATGGAACTACAACATGGACTAGCACATCATATGTCATACAACATAGTGATTTTTCAATTATTGTTTTTGGTTGGATATTTTTCTTGCTTGCAATGTTTTGTCTATTTACAGCATTTATCTCATTTACACAGACAGCCAAACAATTCAAAAATCACAAAGTAAATTCGGAGATGTAAAAAATGAGTTTGTTACTATTGCATGTATTCTTTGTTTGCATTAACATAGGATTCTTTGTAGTTACTGGATTCTCAGGTCAAGAGTTGGGAGGCCAGCCATTGCCAGATACTTTTGATGGGGATAAACCGACTGGTGAGTTTGCAAATATCATAAACCCTACAAACTCTACAGGGGATGGAACTATCTTTGATGGGATTTATGAATTTGCAGAAGCTGCAAATGCTGCAACAATAATTATGATTAATACCGTAACTGGTGGTTTTATCTGGGATACGATAGATGGCTCAATTATTGATTTGCCTGATGAGTTTGTAATCGGAATTAAATCATTACTTGGTATTTTATTGGCAGTTCAAATTTTTTACTGGTGGAGTGGTCGTTCTAGTGGAAAAATTTCATAAAAAAAATTACGCATAAAACAACAAAAATTTTTTCCTTAAATAACCTTTTTTGATTTTTGGTACTAATGATAAATATCACATTCATTCTTGCCTTCATATCGGCAGCAGTCGGTATAATTGTAGGAATCATGATATTCAGTGCAGTATCTGTTGCTGTGCCATGTCCTGGTGACGGTGCAGGCGATGAGGGAGCAGATGATAAAACTGTACAAGGATATACAGAATGCCATAACGGAAAGACTACAGCATGGACAGTAATCGGAATCTTGCCTATTACATTGTTCTTTGTGTTGTTCCAAATTTTCGGAACTGGTGGAAATCAAAACTAAAGATTCATGAAACACACAAACCTAGTTTTTTTATTTGCTGAGGAACAATAGTTCTATGGCTGTTTTTATTATAATTGCAGGAGTAATCGGTGTGTTTGCCATTGGGGTTGGTTGGTATATGTCGATGCCTATGGTAATTGCTTTACTTGATATGCCACAATGGGATAATGCATCAGCAGAAGCATTAATTGCACGAGATAGAACAATTGCTTTTATCTACTTTTTTCCATTAATCATGTTTGGTTGGCTTGTTGTATGGGGATATATGCGAGCATCAAAGAGTTCAGTATCTTTTGAGTAACAATGAAATTATTCTATCTTGTTTTTGTACTTGTTTTCTCATCTCTAATTCTAGTAAATACAATTCCAGCATATGCAGAAACCGTATCACTATCTCCTAGCATTGACGGGTACATTGAGGAAGTGGACTCTAACAATATTTGTGATGGCGGTGGAATCCTAAACTATCTGGAAAACCAATATCTTGTTGCAGGCGTTCCAAGATTCGGAAGTCCAAAGGATTGTTACAGGATGTATCTGGAGTGGGATGTATCTGCAATTCCTGACGGTGCTGTAGTATCTGATGTTGAATTCTCAATTGATGAGGATCCTGTAGCAAGTAAGGCAGGTGACAACCAATGTAGAATATACAGTTTGTCAAATCAGCCAAGTGTAACATCTGCCTCTTCTTTGTGGGATGACTTGGCAGACGGAACACAGTACAATTCCATCATATGTGATGGAACAGGCGGTACACTCAACGTATCGCTTGGAAGTGCTGGAATCACAGATCTTACATCAAATCTAAACAATGGCTGGTTTGGTATGTCTGTTATTGGCGGAACAGAAATCCAAGTATCAAACATCCACAAATACTCGAATTTTCAAAATCCGATACTGACCATAACATACTCTGCAAATTCAGACACAACACCGCCAATCATAACGCTAATTGGAAATAATCCTCAGGAAATAGAATTAGGCAATGGTTACACAGAACTAGGTGCAACTACAGATGACGGTTCAGCAGTTACAATAGATAGTTCTGGTTTTGCAGATGCAGTAGGATCTTATTCTATAACATACAATTCAGTTGATTCATCAGGGAATAATGCAGTTACAGTTACAAGAACTGTTAACGTAGTTGACACCACACCACCAATCATAACTCTAACTGGAAATAATCCTCAGGAAATAGAATTAGGTAGTGGTTACACAGAACTAGGTGCAACTACAGATGACGGTTCAGCAGTTACAATAGATAGTTCTGGTTTTGCAGATGCAGTAGGATCTTATTCTATAACATACAATTCAGTTGATTCATCAGGGAATAATGCAGTTACTAAAACTAGAACTGTCAATGTATCGCCCACTTATTTAATAAAAAATGATCTGTTTTACCATCATACTAGATCCACTTACAACAGCACCGCAGACAAAATAATATTTACTGCAAACAAACAGCAAGATGCCTTTTCATTATTTTGTAATCATTTCACATCATCAACTGATGAATGGAACAATCAAACATCAATCACATCATATGATGCTGAATTTCTAACCAAACACACATCATACATCAGATGTTATGACGAATCAGAAAATATCATACTGTTACAAACAGTCTACAAACCATACGGTATAACATCAGGTTTTGATATGATAAATGAATCATTTGGAAATGATGGATTGTTTGGCGTACCATTTCCATTCTTGATAGTTCTGATAGTTGCCTCAATCTGGACAGGTAGAAACGCACAGGTAGGCGTTATAGTTACAGGGGCTACAATAGGAATAATGGGATTGTTGGGATTATTTGAGTTATCAGCAGAAGTGTGGGCTATGATTGTATTACTTGTTGCAGTTGGAATGTTCCTAGGAAAGAAAGTGTTCTAAAACATAAAACCTAGTTTTTTTATTCTCAGTATTTGATCTATATCATTGCCATTTTCCATATCAAAACACTTTCCAGTAATAGAGCTGATGTTCTCCAATCATCCAATAGCCATGATAGTAACCAGAACTGGGCAGTTAGAACTGGTAAAAATTAAACCGATACTAAACACATTTTTTGTATGTAAATATGGATGGTTCAGACTACGATCTGATAGAAAACTATCAATCTACAAGCAGTCAGTTTATCTGTATTCTGGTGCAAACTATAACCCACTTGATCCACAGGCTCTTAAAGAAATTGAAATTTACTGTAAAAAAACAAACAGAACAGAACTGGAAAGATATGTTGAGATACAAATGGAACAACAAGCAAAAAGTGATGTAGAATTAACCACTAATGATTACGAGCATGAAATCAATTTAGAGCAAACTGGTGAATTTACAGAAGAAGGTGAACCAATACAGCAAACACCAGAAATAGAAACAGAACAAAAGGAAATGATTAAAACTGTTGCACGTTCCATTAGAGAGCCAATTAATTTTAACGTGGAACAATTCCTATCTTCATACTGTGAAGTAAACCCCCAATCAATCAAACTAGGACTAAAAGAGATACTAGCAGCAGAAAAACATCTAAAGTCAATGTCAAAAACAATAACTACAGTAATTCCAATCGCAACGATAGCACTTTTCCTAGTTGGTGCAGTTATCTTCATGACAAACTTTGAAAATATAATGTCACAAGTTGGTAACGTGTTTGGTAATTTTAGTTTAGGATTTTAGATGTATCCTAATATCATAGTTTTATTTTTACAATCTACATTTCTACAAGTAATTGATAATTGCTTTAAAGATGCATCATGTGATTTTGAAAAAGATGGGTTTGGAGTGTTACTAATGCCTTTACAATGGAATCTAGGTGAACTAACACCTGTTGCCATTTGGGGATTCTTTGTAGGGATAATATGGCTTAGGACCCATTCAGTTCAACTAGTAGGGATTGTAGGGCTGGTGGTAAATTCCATGATGATATCGTTTTATGAGCCTGCCAGAACTGTGGGATATGTATTGTTGGCGTTATCTATTGGAATAGTGATTTATCAACTAGTCACTAACAGGTTACATCATGGGTCTAGTACCTAGTTTTTTTATTCTCAGTATTTGATCTATATCATTGAGTGCAGTTGAGAAAATTATTGACATGGTTGATTCATCATCCAAAAATGATGATCCTATAATTTATCGTCTAAATCTGTTATCTCGAACACTCAAAACAGATGATAAGGCTATGCGGATGATAAATCGCATTCACAGCATATTATCAATGCGAAGTACAGTTCCTCCAGAGATTGCACAGATTTGGGAAGAAGCAGCAGAGGGCCTAATGGGTGGGCTGATAGCATCATCAAGTGAAAGAGGTTGGTTTTTGAATTCCGTAACTCAGCATAAAATAAAATATTCTGTTGATTCACCTGATGCAAAAAAGATGATGCACTCAAAACCTGGATTCGGTGAAGAATAACTTTGGACATACATATGAAAGTTGCAGGGGTCGGAGTATGCAGAAATAGATTCCATGTGTCAATACACAATCCTACAGCAGAAAAAGTGTTTTGTAATAACTGTGAGGATTATGTAACTTTTGAGAAAAATCGCATTTGTCCTTGTTGTAGTGAAAAGACAAAAAAGAAAAAAACATTTTATCTAACAAAAAAGATTCTAAACAGCATTGTAACTGGTGAATACAAAGCAATCATTGAATCATTTATAGAATCACCAACAAGAGAATCAATAACAATATACAACAAGCAAAAATACATTACATATTCTGTTCCGTTATCATGTGCTGCACTATACCATGATACAATAGAGCAAAAGAAACTTCCATCATGGGCAAGAAAGGTATTTTCAGCAAAGGACTATTCCAAATTAAGAAGAACCGAAATCATTCCATTTGTGGATGGTAAAATCAAAGGCGTAGGCATAGGATGAGCAATAATTTTTCCTTAAATAACCTTGAAATGGAATTCTTGGTGATACTATGGCACTAACCAGAGAATCAATTAATGGTAGATATAATGCTCAGGTTGCAGCCCTTGGCGCTAGACCATCAAAATATCGCAGACAACCAAAATATCGCACAAATCCTCGCAATGGAATAAGAAGATTGATTGGATATACCCGAGAACCAAACAGTAAAGCAATTCGAAGATATTCATCCAGAATTAATGCCATTAATAGAAATAGAAATGCAGAGTTGCAAAGACTAGCATTACGGCAATCAAACGTTCCACAGTGGGCTAAAGCCAAGGCACAAAGACAGATAGCAAGAAATCCTGCAGGATATAGAAACACATCAGCTGTAACATTGGCTCGAAACTATGCCAGAAGCAAAGAAGCAAAAGATGCATACAATAGACGATCATCAATTACCAATGCACGATCAGCAGCAGTAAAGGCAGAAGAGAGAAGACAAATTGCATTAAGAGAATCTCAGCAACAAAATAAAATTAATCAAATCAAAGCAACAACTGCACAGAATCAAAAGGTAAAACAAAGCATTGAATCAGCAGGATATGATAGTACCAAATTACAACGTGCAGGTGGCAGACCATCCCCTAGAAAAGAATCAGTATCAAATCCTGATCAGCGTAAATTTGCACAACAACAAGCAAACAGAACAGTAGATGAAACTGTCGTTACATCAAAGGAATCATCTGCAGCAGCACTAATCAGAGCAACTCAAAATAAAAAAAGACGTGATAGTATTGTACAACAGGCAAAATTAAACCCTGCACTAGTGGGAACGGTTCCTATGAAATTTCCTGAACCAATACCATATGCAAGAACTGTACCTCAACGTAACCCATTTGATGAATTCTCTTTTAATGATGTGAAAAAACCTGAACCCAAAAAAATTGGTTCGCCTCTTGAGGAATATGCAAAAGGACAACATGCAGGATATAAAGATCTATACATTACAGGACAAAACGTAGTTAGGTATGTACGAGGAAAAGAACAGATTCCACAGAAAGGTAATTCCTTAGATAACTTGATTTTTGCACCGTTGGATGCAGGGGTACAATCTTATGAGAGCAACACTGATTTTACAAAAAATTTCAATGAACGTGTTAAAAAAGTAGAAACTGATTTTTGGGCTAATCCTGCATATGGTATCGGTTCTGCTGTGCCATCTGCATTAATTATTGGTGCTAGTGTAATTGTTCCACCTATTGGTGCTGCAAAATATGGTATTAACATTTTACCCAAAGTTCCAAAAGTAGCAAAGGCAATATCCAAGGGTGCAAAAGTAGGCGTAAAAAACAAGAATGTAAAAGGAATGACTGAAGAGGTTGGTTCTGCTGTGCCAAAAAGAAAACCACGATCATTAAACAAGGGAAAGTTTGGAATTGGTGATCCTATAAGTTATGCACGAGCTACAAGCAAGGTTCCTAAAATTGACAAAAATCGTATCAGAACTAGCAAGGCTGAATCTTACAAAGTAAACCCTAATCTACTAATTAGAAAAACTGGAAACATTACATCAAAAGAAATTCCAAAAGGAATTGATTTAGAACCTAGAACTATTTCAGAAATATTTGGCAAAGGTGTTGTAAAAACTGCAAAGGGTAATGCTGTTAAAAAAATTATGGCAAATAACAAAAAGGTCTCAGACAGAATTTTAAAATTGGGAAAAGATGCCAAAGTAAAGCAACCACACAAAAACAGTAGAGCAGCATTAGGTGAATCATCAGGATTTGGAAAAGTTGTCAAATCAGGAAAGCAGCAGTTGATACAAAAAAATAAAACCAAACAATCTACTAAACAATCTACTAAACAAAAAACTCAACCTAAATGGGTACAACAAAATGCAGCAAAGCAAACTGGAAAGACTGTAAAAAATCAAACACAGAAACTAAAAGACTTTTGGAACACTGGAAAGAACGGACAGGTTACCAAACAAGTTAGTAAAACTGTGAGAAAAGGTGCAAAGACAGGAAGTAAAAGTAAATTGAAAAGTGGTGTAAAGCCTGGTGTTAAGGTTGGAGGTATGTTAAGTATTATGGCAGTTGGAAGAAAAACAAAACCAAAGCAGAAAGTTAGACCAATATTAGAACCGTTAATTGATAATCCTCTCAAGAAAAAACCGGATTCAAAACAAGGAACCAAACCAAAACAAGATCAGGACCAAGGATTTGTAACTTTGTTTTGGGATCACCCACCTACACAGATAACAGATCCTATAATTGATGATCCTCCTGTTGAAGATCCTGTTTTTGTTCCTGTATATCGACCACCTACAACAAAAACAACTACAACACCAAAACAACGTAAAAGACAAAGATTTGCATTTAGAAAATATGGTAGTGGATTTGGTTATTTCGGAGGTGGTGGAGGTAGACCTAAAAAAATCTATGAGGCACATGCTATTCGTGGTGTATTCGAAAAATCACAAGTAGGTAAATCTGTTTTCAGTTCTCAACCTATTGATGATTATTATTCTGCAACCAAAAAGAGAGGGAAGAAAAAATCAAACATAACTGGAATGATGGATTATGATAAACCAGTAAAAAAGAAAAAAAAGAAAACAATAACTAAAAAATCCAAGAAAAAAGGATTTTGGGATTTTTAGGCAAATTAGATATTTGTAAAAATAGCGATCTATGATCTTTTTTATTTTACCTTTTTCATGATCAGATCGTTTGACAGGCTTCTTTGATGGATTCACAGAAAAACTAAGACCAAAGAGAAAGAACGTTGGAAAATCAAATCGAGAAAAAATAGCACGAGGTCAAAGAGAACTATGCAATCACTGTTCCAAGCCGATAGGCAGAGGAGGAATACATTATGATGTTGATCATAGAGATGGTGATCCTAGTAACAACTCAATAGGAAATCTTCAAGCATTATGTCTTGACTGTCACAGAAACAAAACAAAAAGACAGACAAAAATCAGAGTAAGAAAGCAACGTGAGAAAAATGATCCGTTTGTATTAACTGATTCAATTTTTGGAGATTCAAAGCCCAAGAGAAAAACAAAGAAAGATTCAGGTGGATTTTTTGGATTTATGGAACCTGAGAAACCAAAAAAGAAAACGAGAAAGAGAAAGACAACTACAAAGAGAGAAAAGAAAAAGAATAGTTTTGGTTTTAGTGGATTGATAGATTATGGAAGCGATACAAAAACCACCATACGTAAAAAGAAAAGCAATGATGATTTTGTGTTTAAGGGATTACTTGATTATGGAAGCAGTGGAACCAAATCAAAAAGAAGAAAGAAAAAGAGTGATGATGATCCTTTTGGATTCAAAGGTATGATGGATTACTAGCAGAATAATTGTGTTTGATATAATTTATTCTCAGAATTAATTGCTATTCCAATCCCTATTTTAGTATTAACTGGATGTAACATATTTTCTTTATGTTCCGTTGAATCCATTACGGAATTAATACTCAATTCTGCAAACAATTTTTCATTTGTATGCCAGTCATATAATTTTATTTCATTTTCAATTATGTATGATTTTGAAAGTGGTCTTAATGCGATGTTTTCAGATACACCGTCATAAGATATTCCTTCATATTCTTTTTCACACTTGTATCCTGTATTGATTGCAATATCTTGTACAGTCAAACCATCCAAATTCACATGATCAAAATAATTGCCTGTTACCATATCATGACTTCTTTCTTTTGCAAGAAGGTATAATTGATTGTCAATCTCTAATGGTTGTACTCCATGTTTGATTCTTTTTTCATTTGTATATTCTACTAACAATTTTTCTATATTTTTCAAGTCATAATTAGGTCTGTGTTCTAGTGATATGTATTGTTCAAGTGTTGGATCAGATTGTTCAACATCTCTAAAAACTGCAAAAGCAAAAAGAAAAACAATAGCTGGAATCGCTAGGAGATAATAATTCATTCTCTTTCAATGATGAGCATTTTTCCTTTTATCCTAAAATCAACATTTGTTAGTTCTGACCATCCCATATCTTCAATTATCTCTTTAGGAACAGGAATTAGATATTTGTAGTATTGTTTATCACCAACTGTTCGATTTATTTTTTTTAATATTCGCATCATTAGATTTGATATAGGGCCCTAGTTATATTTAACTGTATAGGGCCCTAAACATTAATATTAAAGTAGGGCCCTATTATAACTATGCAAACTAAAACCACACAGTCAATACAAAATCAAAACGTTTGCTGGCCTAAACTGGAGGTGAAAATTTAGAATAATTGAGGGCAATGATGAGAATCGGGAAGCGTGATTTCTGACTTCAATATGATGAAGCCGTGACCCTCTGAGCCCTCAATAACTCTAAACTATAATGCCTAAAAAAGATTACACACAGGATCAAGTCCTATATCTAAGAACTGGATTTTGCAAACACGAATCAACATCTGAATTCAAAATCCCATCTACTGATATTGTAATTGTTCAATGTGTTACCTGCAACAAGGAAATTGAGAGGTATTATTCTTGATAGTTATCTGTTCTCGTTGTGGATTTGAAAATGAGATTGATGAGGATGATTCTATTTTTTGTAAAATGTGTAGACAAATATTAGAATAATAGAAATGGCAAAAAAGAAATCAAAAGAAGAGAAAGAAAATCAAAGGAAATATGATAAGAAATATTATGAAAATAATAAAATAAAAATAGCACAACAAGCTAAACAATATAGAAAAAGAAATAAAGAAAAAATTAGAAAACAGAAAAAAAGACATTATCAGAAAAACAGAGTAAAAATATTAAAACATAACAAACAATATCGTATACACAATAAAGAAAAAATCAAACAAATCAATAAACAATATGTACAAAAGAATAAAGAAAAGATTTCAATAAAGACTAAATTATATCGTCAAAAAAATAAAATAATTCTCAATAAACAAAGTAGACAATACAGGTTAGATAATAAAAAGAAAATAAAACAACAGAAAAAAGAACACTATCACAAAAATAAAGAAAAAATCAAAAAGAAAACTAATCAATATTATCATTCAAATATAGATAATGTAAAACAACAACGAAAACAATATCGTTTAAAGAATAAAGAAAAGATCAGAGAAGGTAAGAAACAATATGCATTAGAAAATAAGGAAAAAATTAAAAAAGCCAAAAAAGATCATTACCAAAAAAATAAAGAGACATGCGATAAACGAGCTAAACAATATCGTTTAAAACATAAAGATACGGCTAAAAAATATAAGAAGAAATATAGAAAACTCTATCCTGAGAAAATATTAAAATCCAATCTAAACCAACTCAAAAAACTAGGCTTTCCCCTCAAACTCCCTCCTACTGAATACCGCTATGCCCTCCAATCATGGTCTGCAACCATCAAAAAACTACACAATTACAAGTGCCAAATATGTCATTCCAAAGCAGAAATCTCACATCACTTAATCTACAAGGCAATCCAACCAAAACTCTCGCTAAACAAAAACAACGGGATCGCCCTATGTCGAAAGTGTCATAATGAGTTACACGGATGGAATCTTGAGGAATCTAAAAAATGGAAAAAGAAGAAACAAAAGAAACCAAACAAGAAGAAGCGTTAGAAAAGGAATCATATGATACTGAACGTGAAATACTAGAAAGAATACAAATCTTGATCGCAGCAAAATGGGATTCAGATACAATAAAGTCTGAAATTGAAAGTCTAATGATGCAGTATGAGAAACTATTTGAGGAATTAGGAAAAATTTATGAGAAAAAAGATGATAGGTGATTGCGATCAACATAAAATAATTAAATGTAAAAATTTGAATTAACCTGATGAGTGATGAAACAAGGATTATTCCGTTTGTTGAATTAACAAACTTTCAACAATGGGTTATTTTCTATATTCGTAATAAAGGAAGTATGATGAATCATGTGAAAAATGAAATAAATAATTTTTGTGATAAAACGAAAAACAATATCAATATAGAAAACTATGATGATGATATGGCTCAATTACAAAAAGAATTAGAATATTTTCAAGAGGTTGGAATCCTAGATGATGTAGCAATTGAATATAAAAATGACGATAATCAAATCATTTCATCAGGTTCTCTAATATTTACAGAAAAAGGGAAATTGTATTGTTTTCAACAATTAGAGAACAAGTTGGATAATATTCAAGTTAAGAAAATACTAGATAAAATAAGAACTTCAAATTTTTATGAAACATCAAAAAATATTTGTGAGCAAATAACATCATATCGAAATTTTGAAAATATTTCAACATATATAATTAGAGATAAAAAAACAACAATGGAAAAAATAATAATTTTTGTTCAGATTTTAACATTGATAGAAGGAATCAAATAATTTTATTTCTTCAAAGCACTTGCAACTAACAAACCAGCAGACAATGCTCCAATACCAATCAATAACAAATCAATAACATCTGTCTTTGTTTTTGGTTCAGTAAGTTCTAAAATATTCTCTTTGACAATTCTTTTCACATATTTTTTTAGTTTTGTGTGATAAACCCAAAGTTCATTAAAATGTCGTGAAATTATATCCATACTTTCTTTGAATGCAGAGATCCAACCATGTGTAAGATGTTGTGTGTAATCACTGGAAACTTCAACTTCTCCATCAATTTGTATATGATCGCCATGTTGGAAAAATCTAAAATGCACTTGCCAATCATCAATTTTTTTAACCATTCCAGAACCCAATTGATTATTTTTAACAAATTCTTTTATCGTTGTTTTGAAGCCTTCTTTTTCAAAAATTTCCCTAACTTCTTTTTCTGTTCTGTCAGTTTCTACAACAAGTTGTCTATTTTTCCATACGTCTGTTGTAATTTCAACTTGATTACCGTCTTCCAATTCTATAATTTTTGGATAAGATACTGAAATTGACATCATTTATTACTAAATCTGATCATTTATTTAGATTGTGAAAAACTATGGATCTAAATCTAACAAAACCTAATCTTTTTAGATCATTATTTCCTATAAAATACATTAAATTCTATCGTTATGTTTGAAAAATCAAGAATAGGAATTCATGCAGATAGCCCACATCCAATAGATAAAATCCCAAAGAAAAGGTCTAATGGTAAATCATCTATTCCAGGATTGTTGGATTTTGGAATTTCCAAGAAGAAAACTAAATCAAAAAAGAAAGCAAAGAAAACTAAAGCATGGTGGGAACTATAAAACCTAGTTTTTTTATTCTCATTTGTTGTATCTGATGGATCTTGGAATCTCCGTTGTATGAATTAATTTTGTTTGGATTGATGGGAAAAGTATTTTTTCTAGGATACTGTGTGGCAAAATTTAGGTTTGACAGATCAAATTTCAGATGATGAATTTTTAGTGTATACTTTGATTGTAATCCCAACTACAAGTAAAATAATACTGATTATAATCCACGCAATCCATATTGTATCATTATTTGATATGTCTAAAGAATATGTCATTAAGGCATACACGACAATTCCAATAATTCCAAGTAAAATCATTGTGTCTGTGTTTGACAATTTACTCATAAAATAAAAATTACTTTTGTCTTTTTATCTCTGGCGATCTAAACTAACAAAAGTTTTGAGTTGTGTACAAATGATTTTCATTTATTGCAATACCAATTCCAATTTTTATATATGCATTATCTAACATGTTTTCTCTGTGTTCTGAACTATTCATCAAACCATCAACGATAGTTTCTTCATCTATTGATTCATAATTTTTACGTTCTAATCCCATTTGAGAAATATTTTCAGAAATTCCTTCATACATAATACTCTCTCTTTCTTTTTCACATTCATAGTATGCATTATTTCCCCTATCAAAAGCAGACATTCCATCCAAATTATTATGATTAAAATAATTCTTTTCTGCCATGTCTTGGCTATGATTTTTTGCTATACTATGTAATCTATCATCCCATACTAAGGGTTGCACACCATTTTCAATTCTTTTCTGATTTGTAATTTCAAATAATTCTAACTCAAAATTCCTAACATCTTCTTCTGTAAATTCATTGTAATATTTTGTAGATTCATCATCATCACCCATGACATAAATAATTCCAAAAATTCCGACTATTGCAACAACTGCAATTAATGCAATTTTCATGTATTGGAATAAATTTACAATCTTAAATCTTTTGAGAATTATTTCTATTTTTATCAAATCTGATTAGAACATATAGTTTAGGCATATAAATTTTGAATAAACTGTCAAGTATTTTAACTCAAAAGATCTAGATCGTAGAATCAATTCATGAAACCATGTCAAAGAGTACAAGACAATCCAAGGTTTCCTCTGGAAATCAATTCATGAAAGGTACAAGCATTAATTTTTTAAGAAAAGTATGCAAGAATGAAAAAAATGCAAAAGCAAAGATAAGATTAAAGGCTGCAATACTAAGAAAACAAAATATTCCGTATTCTGTGATATGTGCAAGTCTGGATGTCATACCATCAACTTTGTCCTACTGGCTAAATCGAATGGATGAAGAGGGAATATCTGCATCACACCGCAAGAAATATTCTGGTTCTAGATGTTTTCTAAATGAAAAACAGCTAGTATCATTAAGAAATGATCTAATTTCAGGTCCAGAAAAGTTTGGATTTAACCAATTCATGTGGAGTACAAGAATGGTAATTACACATGTGAATAAAAAATACAACACCCTATACTCTGCAAGAGGAATGCGTGAATTGCTGCACAGAATTGGATTCTCATCAAAAAAACCACGTCCCACACATCACAAATCAGCCTCAAAAGAGGAACAAACCCGTTTTAAAAAAACGCAAAAAGGAGTATCAAAAAATATTCCAAATTGGGATACACCACACTATGTCTGGATGAGTCAACAAACAAGATAGCACCTAACATAAAGCGCGGATGGTATCTTGCAGGCAATAACATTACCACACCAATTAATTACACTCGAGAAAAATTTCAATCATTTGGTGCATTGGGGGATGACGGCGTATTTTTTTGTAGGTTCTATGATAAATCAAACACAGACTCATTTCTTGATTTTTTAGAATCACTGCAGAAACAATTTGGCAAGAAACTGTTATTATTTGCAGACAATGCATCATACCACAAAAGTGTCAGAGTAAAAGAATTTCTCAAGAAATCAAAAAGAAATGTAATCATAAGATATTTTCCTGCATACACCCCAGAACTCAATCCAATTGAGGTACAGTGGAGAGAAGAGAAAAATGGTAATGCCAATACATTCTTTGCAAATGGAACTGAGATGAGAAAACACATGCAGAAGAGACTAGATAATGGAGACGTTCGAGTTGTTAAAATATTCAAATATTTAATGCCTTAACTATAATAACCTTCATGACTTTATCATACTGGTTATAATTCTAGTGCAGTTGAGGCTATGGATTTAACCACACAGTCAATACAAGCGTCCAAACACGTATGCTGACCCCAACTGCATCTTTTTTTTTTGAATTGATCTATAATATTCTGGCGATCTGAATTGTCAATTTGACGTAATTTTTACAAATTTAGATCGATATTTCTTGACAGTAACCTTTAAGATCAACTAATTCATAGTCACAACGTCCAAACATGCATGCAAAGGAAACACACAAAATAGAAAATTCATACACAAACTTCTCAGTCAATACTGTAGTTTCTACCATTTCCTTGCATTCTGGTTTCAGGAGTGCAAGAATTTGGCACGTAGAAATTACAAGAATTTCGGTGGTCGTATTGGCTCAGAAGATGATGAGAATCGTCTTTTGGACAGAGTTTATGATTTGGTAATTCAAGGCTACAATAGAAACCAAATCTCAGAATTAGTTAATCGTTCGCCTCCAATGATTACTAATTATTTCAAGAAATTAATCTCACAAGGTAGATTAGAAAAGACAAAATCAGGTAGAGTGAAAAAATCACAAATTCAAAAAGAGAAACAGCACTATGAAGAATTACTAAAATCAGAATGGCTTGATGGTAAGAATCCAGAGGTCAAAATATGGATTGACAAAATGCTCAAAGGTGGCAAGAAAGGAACTGGTATCGTTGCATGGAAAAGTAAGGTTTCAGCATTTTACACAGTATGCAAAACACTAAACGTTGCACCATTATCATTTTTAATTTCTCCAGAAGAAACAGAAAAACTACTATCAAGATTCAAAGAATTATTCCTAGCTGGTGAGACAAAATATTCTACATCGAAAAATTCCAAACTACATCTAAAGTCAGGAGCAGACACATCAATTACTGCATATGTATCAGCAGTTGCAAACTTTTGTTTTAGAAATGGTAAGCCATTGCCAAAAAATTCTGATGGTGTATTATCAAGAAAAAAAGAAAACTATGGAGCATATGCCAACGTCCAACTATCAGATTTAGAAGTTGATAAAATACTAGATTTCATGAAAGACCATTCAACAAAATACAACTTTGAGGCACTAACTGCAATAGCACATGAAATGATACCAAGACCTGATACTTTACACACCATGAAAAATAATCTCACACTAAAGAAAGAAGCAATAGAGGATCACATTTGCAATTATGCAGAAGCACTAGGAGTATATGAAAAGAAAACCTTTGCTTCATTTGACAAGCTGATTTTCAATCCAAGATGTTTAGAATTACTCAATACGCTAACTCCAAATGAAACATTCGTGAAATATTCCAGTCTATCAGATGTAAAATCCAAATTCAATAAACTACTACGAGAAGCATATGCAAGTGTAGATAGAATTTCAGGAGATGCAGTAACCAACCCTAACGTCTACAAAAAAGTAATTGATGGTGACAGATACTATCTGTCAAACAAGCCAGGACACGCCTTAAGACATTCAGGATGCCATATGTGGCTAAGACGTTGCAATTACAATGTCGTATATGTAATGTCCTTAGGCTGGGATGATCCAAACATGATCACCCAAGTTTACGGTAAACTCACAAACGAGCAGAGACTACACGCTGGAAGGTGTGATTTTTGCAGACCTCCTAAAGTCACCATTCCTGAATCAAATAGAATGTTCTGCTCTTGGGGTCATGCCCTAATTTACTATTCAAACGGTAACAAATCTGAATCTTCACTTAAAGGAGTAATACAATGAATTCAGCAGTAAGACGAATCATACATGATCAGTATGTATCGGCTCATGGCAAGGTACAGTTTGTAGCAATTTGCGATGAACTAGGAATCTCAAATATGGAGGATGAAAAATAATGGTCAAACTGACACGTGGCTCTCGATTATACATCTGTAAGTATCATAACATCACCTGTTATCACTGCAAAATCATACTAGAAGGAAAGTATGCAGTATCAAGACCACGAAGTAAACAGTTCTGTTTGCGTTGTGCAATAAGATTATCATTTGTCACAAAATCAGACGTTAGGAAATTAAAAATTCCATTGGGGGCTATACAATAATGGAAGATCAGAACATCATCATAATATTAGACAAGATAAAAAAACTCTTAGAACTAGGCAATACACCAACTGCAATATCTGAAATTGAAACTATAATTGTACAGTTGGAACATCACATTAGGAAAAAACAAGGCAAAATAATCATTCCGTTACCTGTTGTATCTATTGGTGAAATATCCTACTCTGAAGCACTTGCACTAGATAATCGCAAAAAATTAAACGAGATAATCCAATTTATCAACAAGAGGTTTTCTGCATGAAAGGAAAATCCTTTGTAAGGGCAGCAACATCCAAAAAAAGAGATCGTAATTCAGATAGTACCAAACTAGATAAACTGCAAAAGGAATTATCAGAATTTCATCCATTACGTAATGAGGTTATCATTAATCATTCTTTCATTCATGAAAGGCGTTATCCTGATTTTATAGTAAAAAAGTATGGTCATACCATCCCGATAGAACTAGATGGTACTATTCACGGTTCAGGTGATGAAATGTCAATGTCTTCTCAAACGTATAACAGAAATTCAGACTATGTCACTGCTGGGTATCACCCAGTAATTATTAACGAGGAATGGTGTCAATCACAAAACATTTCCTTTGATGTCTATGCAAAATGTGTTTTGTTCAATATTTCCCAACTACTGATAACACAAAGGAGGAACAAGTAATTTGCCATTGAGTTTTGAGCGTAAAGTTCAATTTAACATGGATGATAAAACATTAGAAAAATATCTCTCAAAATACCCAATAGAGCAGAGAAACGAAATTGCAAAGAATCTATTCACAGATTTCATCAATGGAAAAAATACTCAGACGGTACAATCAGAAAATACAGAATACAACACAACACTAACTACAAAGCAAGAACATGAAAGAATCAAACTAGGATCTGATCGCCTTAAACTATGGAAAGAAATTAGAAAAGACGGTGGAACTCCTGAGGATTTTGCCAGACTGGTAAACAATGGCGAGATTCCAAATTTAATAGAGAATCACACAGAACCAGCAACAGATGATACACCAAAAGTGGAATTCAAGTCATACGGTACCACAATAACTCACAAGCCAAAGAAAATCTTGCAAGAAAATGGTACTCTGCGTTGCATGAGATGCAACAAGAAAATAGAGATGAGGGCATTTAACTTTGAACAACTAGACGATTACCGAAAGCACGTTGAAATCTCACATGGCAGTCTTTACGAATCAGAAAGAAAAGAACTCATGGAGATTTATCCGAATTGACACCACCATCAATACCAGTTCAATTTGATCTGTTCGGGTTTGAAATACCATACTCTTGCAAGAAATGCGGTAAATGCTTTGAAACTATGGTATCATCATCAAAGCACCATGCTACACATCACAAACACAGACAGATAAGAAAAGTATCAATCAATTTCACACTAGAGAATTTTTGCTTAATCTCTACAAAAGAGGTAATTATTCAATGATTATTCCTAGCAACTTGCGATCTTTTATTCTGGTATGTTCAAAGTGTAACCATCTCAAATTAAAATATGCTGCACTAAATGAAATCAAAAATGAGATAATTAGACATCATAAAAAATCAATCAAAAAAGAAAAGGAGATTATTATCTAATGGCATCAATCGAGATTCACTGCATCAATGGTCAATGTATGTCAGAAGATGTTGAATTGACAAACAGCGTCAGTACAAGGGAGGATCTAAATGAGCATAGTTTTTGCTGCAATGACTGCAATACCACTTTTGTCATCATGACGGAAATTATGGATGTCAAAGTTCCACCAGGAGTTATACCATGAACCAAAAACCAATAATCCTATTTCCTGGTGTTGAAATCCTACCAACACTATCAAAACAACATACCATACAATATCTCAAAAGATATTGTACCATTGATGATTTGGATGATACAATTTATGTAAAGAAACTAGGTCATGATGGAACAACATTTGCAATAGACTTTGAATGTGATGAAATCTCTGTTGTAAGAAAAATCAAGGATGAAAAAGGAAACAACATTGAGGAATCTATCTTTGATGGTGCAGATAATTATATTGAAAATGATGAGGGTAAGATACCTTACGATCTTATAGTTTGTCCTGAATGCAACACAAAGTGCGAAACAGAATACCACCTATCAGAAGCAGACGAATTTTCAGATGAAGAATATATCCCAATTTATTCAGAATGTCTAAAATGTGGATGGAGTGTGTGCTAAATGAGATATTATTTTTGCATAAAAGACTGTGGTAGAAGAACAGACACGGAAAATAAAATTTGCCGAATGTGTAAGGGATGGAATAATTGATGAATCATTTTTGCTTGTCATGTAATTTGTGCAGCTTTGGAGTCACTGCAAATTGTCATACAAATAACATGGCACAAACCGACCATAGTATCCCTTGTGTAGATACTGCTACTGCACAAGGGATCTTCTCTTTGGAGGTTGTTCTATGACAAAATGTACCTTTTGCAAAAAAGACATTGTATTGTATTCAGAGTTACAGGATTCATTTATCAAAATTAATCACAGATTCTATCATTTGGAATGTGCGATAAAAGTAAAATCAAATTGTACAATAGATGATTATTCGGAAGATGATACAGTAACTGTTGTATCTGTTAAACCAAGATACAAAACCAAATCCTCTGGCTCTTTTTGGGGTAAAGTAAAAGAGAAATGCATATCCTGTGGCAGACCTAAAGACCATCACACAACCGCACAGGTCCAGGAGTGTATGGCATGAGTTTTCCAATTCCTTTTGATGTTGATCCTAATGGACATGAGGATACACAAAACCCCCAAGATTGGGAGTATGGGGATGAAGAATATGAGGATGAAGAATATGATTGATGGATTAGTTATTTGGTGTCCTGTTTGTAGAAAGAAATTATCAGAAGAATATGATCTTGTTACACTAAAAGACAAACTAAACGTTTGTAGTCGTTGTGATTGTGCCTTTGTTTTTGCAGTGATTATGAGGTATCAAAAATGAAAAAAGCAATCCAACATCTAGGGATTATTAACGTAAATGACTATTGGGAAACCCCGCGATCTGAATATGCATATGCAGTCTGGAACTATGACGTTACTCCTGCAATAGACGTATGTGCAAATGAGAAAAATAGAAGATGTGAGAAATATTTCTCAGAAAAAGACAATGCGCTAAATCAACAATGGAATGAGGATTTTTTCATGAATCCACCATACTCTCAAATTGGCACGTGGATGAAAAAAGCATATGAAGAACATCTAAAGTATAACGTTAATGCCTTGATTTTGGTCTTTGGTAAGATTGGTGTAAAATGGTTTCATGAGTTTGTATATGACAGGAAAAACAACAAGTGGTTAGCAGAATTCCTACCCATAGACCACAGAATAAAATTTACTCTAAATGGAATTGTACCAAAAAATTGTAAAATCTGCAAAAAGTCATTTTATGATGTTGAAGAAATGTTCTGTCCTAAATGTTCAGAAAAGATGGCTGAAACCTCTGCACCATATGATTCATGCTGGATAATTTTCAGGAGAAAAGAAAATTGAGTTTATGCAAAAACTGTGATGGTAAAGGAATCGTGCATGATGCTTTGAAAAATAAACTGACATGTCCAAAATGTGTAGGAAACATACAAAAATGAATCTAATTTTTTATTGATCGCAATTTTTCTTTAAATAACCTTTTTTTGGCAAATAATACAATGGGTTTGCTAGATTATGGTGATCATAAAATATCAAAGAGAAAGAAAAATAATGTATTTGCAGATGGATTTTCATTACCTAATCCACCAAAAAGAAAATCGACATCACATACAACTCCAAAAAGAAAGAGAAAAAGTAAAAAATCATCTACTAAAAAGTCTGAAAACTATTTTGGCATTGATGCTCAAGGATTTGAGGATTCCATACAAGGAATGCAGACAATGTATCATGACATCAAAAACTTCAAGCAAAATGTGAGAAATGCAGAAACAAGAAAGATGCACGATAAAGTAACAGCACACAAAAAGCAAGAAAAACTAAATGCCCAAAGAATCAGAGATGAGGCATATCTTAAGAAAATACAGCAAGAAAAACAAGCAAGAATTCAAAAAATTCAGGCTGAAAAACTACGAAAGAAACAACATGCAATACTAGACAGACACGGTTATGTAGAGGGAAGAAAAATTCTAGCCAAAAATGCATCGATGAAACCTTCTCTATTATCAAAACTGCGAAAAAGAGTAATTGGCTACTAAACCTAGTTTTTTTATTCTCAGAAATTGATCTATACTGTTGAAAAATAGGCGGATTAACTGGAAAAAAACAATTACATTATCCATAATATTTGGAGTTATTGGATTTGCTGTAGGTGGTTTAATCGAATATTCATATGCAGAAGAAGAAACATACAATCAGAAGATAGGCATTGCACTAAGCAAATCATGTATGTTGTCTGAGAATTGCATCAAATATGATGATCTTTTGTTGATTCATCTTGATAGTTCAAATAGAAACATTTCAGGTGGCTTTGATTATGTTAATGAAATATTCCAAAGAGAGCCACCACAACTAGAACATCATTTCAAATGGTATGATCATTTTAACACAAATGCTATCTTTATTGATCCTCCTGCTGACATTAGAAACAAAATTTTCATGATATATGTAGAACCACAACTAGGTGATTTTGTTTTATCTGGTGATCATAAAATATCAGACGGAATCAGAACATTACACAATACACGCTATGTTGATTCAAACTGTCACAGTGCAACCATATCTGATGATAATTTAAGATATGTTTTACCTGATACGATTTATTATCTATACACTGGTTGTGAGTTTGATAGATTAAACACAGTAAAAATTATCCAACAAGAGCAATTTTCATTTAATCACAATTCATCAAAGGCTTGGAATGAGTTGAATCATTGGCAAAACATGAAAGAGGCATGTAAAATAAAATGTTAAGATTCTTTTGTACTTGTGGACATTCAAGAGGAACTCATGCAGAATGTACCAAACCAAAAAATGAAGTAGGCGGTTGTAACTCTTGTAAATGCAACAAGTATTATCCAGACAAAAAGAAAAACAAGAATACTGCTAAAAATTATGAAAAATTAGTATTAAGAATTCTTTTACCACCACTTGCAATTATTTTACTTACTGTGATTTTGATTGATGAAATTGATTACGTGCTTAATGGATTCTCTGAATTCTTTTTTGGAATTGCCTTTTGTGTGACATTTGTATATTTTACAGTTCTAAAACCAGTAGAAAAATTATGTAATAAGATTCGATCAAGATGAGTACAAAAAGAAGATGTAAGAAATGCAACAAAGGATTTTTAAAAAATACTAGATGGTCATGGTTATCTTCCGATCATTTGTTAAAATGCAATAACTGTGGTAATTATGAAAGATTCTGTTCTAGTAGAAAGAAAACGTCAATATGGAAAAAATGATTTTAGTCAAATACAAATTATCTTCCTAAAAAATATACATACACACAAACGCTTTACAGCGATTCAAACAAATTAATCCTTTTTAGAATACATTAATGGCGTGAAATTCGTGGGAATTTTTTCTTAATCTAATCTAACTTTCTACTGCTTTCTAGAAATACTTTTGATGCTGGATTTAACATCTCCTAGTAAAATTACAGAATCTGGTTTTTCTACATCAATTATTTCTAATAATTCTTGAATTATTTCATTTATCGTTGAATTTTTACCTATGAAAATTTCATTTGAAGACATACTATTCTCAAATCCTATGTGAACATCTGTGACTATGAGATTCTTTTTTTCTCCCTCTAAAATTAAAGCTGGTTTTGATGGGACTATTCTTGTTTGTAACATCAAAGTTATACTGTAGATATCTGATTAAACTCTTATGAACAAAGATCCGGATCGAGTTCAATCAATGGTTTCTGAAAAACGTGTAAAACTACATGTTTTTGAGCCCACTCAACGAAAAATCTGGACTGTAGTTGGAAAAGGGGAAGAGCACTGGATTGATCCTGAAAGCAATTATTGTTCTTGTCCTGGATTCTATTTTGGAAAATTAAATGGAAAAACGACATGCTATCATTTAGAATCCGCACAATTAGCTCGAACTCAAAACCAAGTTGAAAAAATTATTTTTTCAGATGATGAGTTTACTGATTTTCTTTCTGGATTGATATCTGATTTGTAATAATCAGTTATTCGAATGTGTTAATAACTAGAAATTTCTTATAAAATCATGGATGAAGACCAACAAAATTCTGAAATTGAAAAGATTGCAAATCTTATGGTTCATGATGGGATATCTCCTGATGAACAAGATGAAACAAAACTTGCAAAATACAAAAATCAAATCAAAGATGATTGTGATTTAGATGATGAACAGGCAATGAAAATTGTTTATGAGACATTGCTTTATAGAAAATTAAAAAATTCTGATTCTAGTGATGTTTTAGAAAAAGGTAATGAGTTTGGAGCTGGATTCAGCTAAACCTATTCTAATGGTATAGTATCGATATCGTCTTTTGAAACACCTTTCCAAAGACCCACCATTCCTTCCGGTTTAACTTCTTCAACTTTTGTAATTTGTTGAATCTTGATGTGATCTGGGTTTGGAGGCATCCATAACATTGCCATGTAATCTCCTATTTCTCCAACTTTGGTTGGTAGGGCCATGGTGACTTTATCAGCTGCAAATCCTTTTGCAGTTAATGCATTTGTTGCTTTTTCTTTAAGATCCATTTTTCCATGTAGGAACAAATAGACATCTTTCTGAGTATCAATTTCTGCCATAAAATCACCTATTTTTCAAACTAAATCAACCTTCCTGATCTAATTCCGCCAAAAAGGGTTAAATTAGAACGTACAAAATTCTCAACTGTGAAAATCTTTACTGTTGGCAGTAAATCCTTTGTAACTAGTTTCCAATTAGCTGGAATTCCAGGAAAAATTTCTGAAAATCCACAAAAAGCCTTGGAGGAAATTAAAACATTAACTGATGATTCTGATGTGGGTTTAGTTCTAGTTAGTGATGATATTACAGAATCCATTAATGATGAATTGACTGCATTAAGAGCTGAAAAATCTACTCTTGTCTTTGCATTACCTGCAACTGGAAGTGAAAAGAACGAAGTTGATTATAGAGTAATGCTAAAGAAGATTCTCGGCGTATAATCTACTTATACTCAAATTTCTAATGTTCTACCATGAAAACTGCATCTGTTAAAGAGCCTTCTATAATTTCCATTGATGAAACAGAAAATCCTCAATTGGAATCTGGTGATATTTTAGTACAGATGCATGCATGTGGTATTTGTGGTTCTGATTTGGAAAAAGTTTTTGGTCAATATGGTCAACCATCAATGCGTTTAGGCCATGAACCCTCTGGAATTATTTTAGATGTTGGTTCTGATGTAACTGAATTTAAAAAAGGTGATAGAGTATTCACACACCATCATGTCCCTTGCTATGATTGTCATTTTTGTAATCATAGAAATGAAACAATGTGTAAAAAATATTATGAAACAAATCTATCTCCATGTGGATTATCCGAAGAATATGTTGTTCCATCGTGGAATGTTTCTCATGGTGGTGTTTTGAAAATTTCTGACTCTCTTAGTTATGAAGAGGCTGCAATGATTGAACCTTTGGCATGCTGTGTTAGGGCCTGGACAAAATTTTCCTATAGTGAAGGTGATTCCACTGCTATTTTTGGTGTAGGTCCTACTGGCATGATGCATGTAATGCTTGCAAATGCAAAAAAGTTTTCAAAGATTTTCTGTTTTGATGTAAATGATTTTAGATTAGATTTTGCTAAAAAATTCAATATCACCTCTTCAATTTCATCTTTGGATGAAACTAGAAAACAACAAATTTTGGATAACACGGATGGTCAAGGTGTAGATGTTGCAATTGTTGCTACAAGTAGTTTGAAAGCACTAGATGATGCAATAGACATGGTTAGAAAAGGCGGTACAGTCATGATGTTTGGTGTCCCATCAAAAGGTGCAAAATTAGATTTAGACATGAGTAAAATCTACTCAAAAGAAATTACTATAGTTACTAGTTATGCTGCTTCTGATTTAGATACCAAAGAAGCCCTATCTTTGATAGAGTCTTCTCAAATTGATGTCAAACAATTAGTTACTCACACTTATTCTATTTCTGATACTCAAAAAGCATTTGATCATGCGCGAACCGGTGAAAATGCGATGAAAATTATCATTACAAAATAAGAAAGGCTTAAGAAGGGATTTTCATTCTTTCAAAATCGAAGAAATATGGATTGGGGATTAAAAAATAGAATTTCAAGTATCATTAAACCACAAAATAATCGTGCATTAATGTTGGCAGTAGACCATGGCTATTTCCTTGGTCCAACTGAAAAACTAGAAGACCCAAAAAAGGTAATTGCCCCTCTCTTGAAACATTGCGATTCTTTAATGGTAACTCGAGGTGTTCAAAGAGCATCTGTTTCGGCAACAACTGACACTCCTATGGTTTTGAGAGTTTCTGGTGGTTCCAGTATTATTGGTGAGGATTTATCTCAAGAAGATATCACTGTGTCAATTGAAGATGCAATTAGACTAAATGCTAGCGCTCTTGCAATGTCTATTTTTGTCGGTTCAAAATATGAATATCAAACAATTGTTAATCTTGGAAAACTTGTAAGTGAGGCTGAAAAATATGGAATACCTGTTTTAGCAGTAACTGCTGTTGGAAAAGAACTAGGAAAAGATGCAAGATATCTTTCTTTAGCATGTCGTGTAGCTGCAGAACAAGGTGCACATATTGTCAAAACTTACTATTGTGATAATTTTGAAAAAGTAGTTCAATCGTGTCCTGTTCCAATTATTGTAGCCGGAGGAAAGAAAATTCCTGAACGTGATGCATTACAGTTAACGTATAATGCAATCAAAGCCGGTGCAGTTGGAGTTGATATGGGTAGAAACATCTGGCAATCTGAACATCCCGTACCTATGATAAAAGCTGCTAGAGCAATTATTCATGGAAATCTAAATGTTGATCAAGCTTTCAAATTGTACCAAAAATTAGTTAGCGAAGAACCAAAAAAGAAACAAAAATCACAAAAAAAGAAATCAAACAAACCAAACAATCCTAATCAAAAGAAATCAAACAAACCAAACAATCCTAATCAAAAGAAATCAAACAAACCAAACAATCCTAATCAAAAGAAACCTGATTCTACTAAAAAATAAAAATCACCCATCAATTTTTGATAGATGAATGTGAGCAATTTTCCATGTTGGTTGCTTTACAAGAACAAATGTTGCACGACCTGTAATTACCATGTGTTCTCCTGTGAATGCCTTGTTATCTACTAACATTCCTTTTTGAATTAGTTCTAATGCAACAACTGCTGTATCTCCAAATAAGCTAATCTTTGGATTTTTTATCTCGTAAGTATAGTCTGAAATACTGATAAATCTTAATTCTTCAAGTTCTATGGTTGTTTGATAATCTTTAAGATCATATGGTGGTAAATCACTGAAACTAGAGAATTTGGGATCATTTAGATGAATGTCTTTCAACATCTCCAAATTTTTGGTAATTCCTGCTTGAAATAATGTCTCTATAACATTGATGATCTCTTCATTATCACTCAAAACAGTTCATTTCGAATGCAGAAAATATCAGTTTAAGTCTTCTGGAGTGTATGAAGTAAAAACTCGATTATTTTTCATATCTTTTCCGGAAATTATTTCACCCCTTAACTAGGAGAGCATCATTCCCATACTATCGTATGCGTGGGTATCGTGGCATACCTATGGTAAAGTTAGATGAGAATAAGATCAGGTGGATTATACAATCTAAAAATGAAAAAGTCAAGAATTTAGATATTTCAGTAATCCTCAAGATAACGCCTAGAAGAGTACAACAAGTCTACTCTCAGTACAAAAAAACCAAAAAGATTCCCACACTCAAAAGACCAGGGCGTCCAAAAAAGCCAGTCACTGTACACGAGATAGAGCTAGTCAAACAAGTTCAAGAAAAATTTCATACAAACGCACTATACCTTGAGAAAATCATATCAAAATTGTACAATACCAAGATAAACCACAATCGCATCCACAAGATTATGCTAGATGAAGGATTATCAGTTGAGCAACCACGGAAAAAGATGAGAAGAAAGTGGATCAGGTATGAACGTGAATATTCAAATTCACTGTGGCATACTGACTGGCACACAATACATGATTCACGCTGGGCAGGAAAACAACTAATTGCATTTGAAGATGATGCCTCACGATTTATCACGGGTTTCGGAGTGTATGATGAGGCAACATCTGTGAATTCTTCTGCAGTACTATCTGATGCAATAAAGAATCACGGTAGACCAGCATCCGTACTATCTGATAATGGAAAACAGTTCACATCAAATGTCAATACTCTTGATCATAACAAGCCAGTAGACTTTGAGCAGCAACTAATGAGACATCACGTAAAGCACTCTCGTACAAGAGTGAGACATCCACAAACAAATGGTAAGCTAGAAAAGTTCTGGGATATCTTTGAGTGTAAAATAGAATACTTTGAGTCAGTGGAGCAGTTTATGCATTGGTACAATCACATTAGAGTTCATGGCGCACTAGACTTGGATAACATGGAGACACCATCTGATGCGTATCACTCCAAGATGATAACAAACGAAATACTCATAGACCCAAGCATTCTATGGAGGAATTACTCATGAAAGTGACACGAAATAATTTCTGGAAAGAACACTCGATTATTTTTCAGATAATCTTTATTAATTATCAATTGATTATTTTTATGATTTCAATGGATACAAAATTAACTGAAAGATTGGGCAATGATTTGCCTCTTGTTGTTCTACTATAGTGTCCTAAAATTTACTAACTTAGCGTCCCATTCTGCGGAGAGTTTAATGAATCCTCAAATTTTCTGTGACTATTTTTGTTCTCAGTTCATTACTAAAGATTGAAATTTAACCTGAATTAAGATCTATCTTTTGGCTAAGAAAATACAACATTCTAAACAATATGGTGCAATCTGTATTCTTGATGCGTTAGGTACTAAAGGTATCTGGAAACAAAAAAACCCTCAAGAAGTAATCGCAAATTGGGAATATTTTGTTAATGTTCTTGATGATCATTTTTCGGATGCTCGTAAAAACGGATTTGTCTTTAATCTATATGCTTTTTCAGATACTTTGATACTTACTTGTTCCGGAAAACATCCTATTGAAAAATTGCTTTATGAGTTAGGTGTTCATGTGCTTAGTGCTACTCTTTTTGGTTTACCTCGTAGTATATTTTTACGAGGTTGTATGAGTATTGGAAATTTTTATGAGTCAAACAAAATGATTTTAGGACCTGCTATTGATGAAGCAGCTCAGTATTATGAACATGCAAATTGGATTGGAGTTCATTTGACTCCTAGTGCATTTAGCGTAGTTGATAGATTTTTTGATTCTGATTATGTAGTTCTTAAAAGTAGATTTTATCCTTATTCTGTACCTGTAAAGAATGGTAAATCATTGGAGACTTACGCTCTCGTTTTTCAAGATGTTGATCTTCATCATTTTTTTGGTCATCTGAAAGGTGTATCTCTTAGGAAAGAAGAACAAACTCTTATTCAATTCATTCATTATCGTTTAGAACATCTTGCCGATGTAGAGGGTGCTGATAAATGGAAAAATACTTTGGATTTTGTAAAATTGGTTACTGCTCATTTTAAAAGACCGCTCAAGCCCGCTGATAAACAATCTCAAAATTAGCTAATTTTATAAGAATCTGTAACTTTGATGTAATATGTTCAATCCAGTAGCTGCTTCTTCAATTATTCTACTGGAGGTTGTGAATTAAACTCCTGTAACAACAGTAGTCTAGTATCTTAAAATTATGGAGAGAAATTTAATGAATAAAATGGAAAATATGACAGGTGCAAAGGCCTTGATGACGGCTATGGAAAAAGAAGGCGTCAAACAAGTATTTGGATTACCAGGAGGTGCAAATCTTCCAATGTATGATGAGTTTAATCGATGTGATATTAGACATATCTTGGTAAGACATGAACAATCTGCTACTCATATGGCTGATGGTTTTGGTCGAGTAAGTAGAAAACCTGGTGTATGTTTTGCAACATCCGGACCTGGTGCAACTAATATTTTGACTGGTATTGCAACAGCTCAAGCTGATTCAGCTCCGATGATTGCAGTAACTGGACAAGTATCTGTTAATATGATTGGAAAAGATGCATTTCAGGAAAGTGACATTATTGGAATGGCAAATCCTGTTGTAAAATATGCATTTCAACCAAGAACTGCTGCTGAAGTTCCTGAAGTTGTCAAAAAAGGATTCTTCATTGCAGAAACTGGAAGACCTGGACCCGTATTAATTGATGTTCCAAAAGATGTACAAACAAATGAAGCACCAATGAATTTTCCAGATGAATTTAAAATTCAAGGATATCATCCTTGGGCTGATCCTGATATTGTTAATGTTGAAAGAGCAATAGACATGTTACTTCATGCAGAAAAACCAATCATCTTAGCTGGTGGTGGTGTAATCATTTCTTCTGCATTTCCTGAATTGCAATCAATTGCAGAAGCTCTAATGCTTCCTGTTGTTACAACTTTCAAAGGCAAGGGTGCATTTCCTGAAACTCACCCATTATCATTAGGCCCAATTGGAATGCATGGACATGCAGAAGCTAACAAAATGATGGCAGAGGCTGATTGTGTATTAGCAATAGGCACTAGATTCTCGGATAGATCTGTTGGAACCTTTGAGGCATTTGAAAAACGATTAAAGATTATTCATATGGATGTTGATCCTGCAGAAATAGGCAAAAATCAAAATGCGCAAATTGCAGTAATTGGAGATGTACGTGTAAATCTTAGAGTTATGGTTAAGATACTTTTACAAAAAGCAATTAGAAAAACAGAAGAAACTCCTTGGTTTAAACATGTACAAGAAACTAAATCCTATTGGAAAGAAAATTTGAAACTTCATCCAGGTGAAATGGGTGCTGCTAAACTTTTACGTAAATTACGTGAATTATTGCCAAAAGAATCTATTGTAACAACTGAAGTAGGTCAACATCAAATGTGGGCATCATTATTTTATGATGTAATTCAACCTGGTACTTTCTTTAGTTCTACTGGCCTTGGTACTATGGGTTGGGGTTTTCCAGCTGCTATTGGTGCTAAAGTTGCAAAACCTGATGTTCCTGTTGTAGATATTGCAGGTGATGGTAGTTTTAGTATGACTGAAAATTCTCTTGCAACTGCAGTGTTGGAAGATATTCCTGTCATTGTATTTCTTTTGAATAATTCTTCGTTGGGAATGGTAGCTCAATGGCAAAGAACTTTCTATGATAGAAGAATGACTGGTGTTGAACAACACAGTTGTCCTGATTATGTAAAATTAGCCCAGTCTTATGGTGCTCAAGGAATTAGAGCACAATCTATGGATGAACTTGATAAAGCTATCAAAGATGCATTAAGCAGTGATGTGGCAACCGTAATTGACATTCCAATTGATCCTGAGGAAGACGTATTGCCATTTGTAGCTCCTGGAACTTCGTTATCGGATATGATTTTACCCTCTTAGGTGATTTATGATGTGGGCAATTCTTTCTATTTTAGTTGAAAACAAACCTGGAATCTTGTTTAAGGTAACTCATCTTTTTAGAGCAAGAAATTTCAATATTGATAGTATTTCTGTAGGGACCACTGAGAATCCTGATTATTCAAAAATGACTATTACTACATATGGTGATGAAAAGCAAATTGCTCAGATAGTCAAACAACTCGATAAAATGATTGACACAGTCAAAGTTGAGCGTTTAGATGAGCACAAAACTGTATTTCGAGAACTTAGTATTTTTAAGATAAAACTCAGTAATGCTAATGATAGTATGGAAATTAACAAATTGGCAAATGCATATGATGGTAAAGTTCATGATGTAAAGAAAGATTCTATCATGGTGGAATTAACTGCCACCCCAGATCAAATCAAGGCATTTGAAGAATTAGCAAAACCATTTGGAATTCTTGATGTTGCACGAACTGGGGTTGCTGCATTACAGAGAAGTGGTGCATAATGGTAAATGTCAGAATTTTTGATACCACATTAAGAGATGGAGAACAAACACTTGGTGTATCGTTATCACCTGATCAAAAATTAGCAATTGCAAAAAAACTTGATGAATTAGGTGTTGATGCTATTGAAGCAGGTTTTCCAGTAATCTCTGCAGGTGAATCACAAGCTGTTAAAATGATAACTTCAGAAGGATTATCTTGTGAAATTGCAGGATTGACTAGAACCATCAAAAAAGATATTGATGCAGCTGTTGATGCCGGATTAAACTATGTCCATACATTCATCGCAACTTCAGATATTCACCTGGAACACAAACTCCAAATGACTAGAGACCAAGCGCTTGAAAAAGCAATTGAAGCTGTAGAATATGGAAAGTCTCGTGGCTTGCAAGTAGAATTTTCAGCTGAAGATGCATCTAGAACAGACAGAGAATTTTTGAAAAAAGTTTTCGGCGATGTTGCTAAAGCAGGGGCTGACCGTGTTAACATTCCTGATACTGTGGGCTATTCAACTCCTGAGTATATGGCTGAAATTACTAGGGATGCCATTGAAGCTACAAAACTTCCAGTGAGTGTTCACTGTCACAATGACTTTGGATTGGCTGTAGCAAACGCATTATCTGGAATTCATGCAGGAGCTGCATGTGCACATGTTACAATTAATGGAATTGGTGAGAGAGCTGGAAATGCTTCATTAGAAGAATTTTCCATGGCACTCAAATGTTTGCCATATGAACAAAATTATGAAACTAACATTAAATCTGAATTAATCTATGA
Organism: Candidatus Nitrosopumilus sp.; assembly: GCA_965205425.1. Lineage (GTDB taxonomy): Archaea > Thermoproteota > Nitrososphaeria > Nitrososphaerales > Nitrosopumilaceae > Nitrosopumilus. Next base: position 167,186 of record CBDBGZ010000009.1, on the reverse strand, counting down.
TGCATCTAGATTTATTTCAAAAACTGTTGGAATTATTGTACAACCAAACAAAGCAATAGTTGGTGCTAATGCATTTGGTCACGAGTCTGGAATCCACACTCATGGTGTATTGAATAATCCTCTCACTTACGAACCCATTAGCCCTGAATTAGTGGGAAGAAAAAGATGGCTCAAGGTTGGAAAACATGCAGGAGTTCATGGAATGAATGCAATGTTGGAAGAATATGGTGTAAAACCAACTGAGGAACAAGCAAAACAAATCTTGGAAAAAGTAAAGGTACTTGGTGATCAAGGAAAACAAGTCACTGATGTAGAATTGTTATCTATGGCAAGTGAAGTATTGGGTGAAAAAGAACTCAAAAGAATTGTACAATTAACTGGTTTTTCAGTTTCTACTGGAATTGGAACAATGCCATACGCATTTGTAAAATTAAACGTTGATGGTCAGGATCATATTGGTACTGATTACGGAGTTGGTCCTGTAGATGCTGCATTAAATGCAATTCAAAAAATCACTGGTAAGATTTCCGAAATTCGAATCAAGGACTATGGATTGGCATCTATTTCTGGCGGTTCTGGAGCATTATGTGAAGTTACAGTAAAAGTTGAGGATCCATTAGGAAACAAGGTTTCAGCAAAATCTGTTGGTGAGGATATTGTTACTACTTCTGTAAAAGCAGTCATTGATGCAATCAATAGAATCATGCTCAAAAAAATGCTTAGTGAAAAACAGGTAAGCTAAATCCTAAAATCTCCCTTTGTGTGATGTGTAATTATGTATAAAATATCATTAATTACGGGCGATGGAATAGGTCCTGAATTATCCGAATCTGCAATTTCTGTATTAAATACAATCCATGATAAGCTTGATCTGAAATTTGATATCACAAAATTATCTGCAGGTGACAAGGCCTTATCTGAAACTGGAAAAGCACTTCCTGATGAAACTGTTGAAACTATAAAACAATCTGATGTTTGTTTGAAAGCTCCTGTTGGTGAAAGTGCAGCTGATGTCATTGTGGTGTTGAGAAGAATGCTTGATCTTTATGCAAATATCCGTCCTGCAAAATCCTACCCACATATGCCTGCATTGCGTGATGATATTGATATGGTGATAGTTAGAGAGAACACTGAAGATCTTTACACTGGTAAAGAATTCAGTTTAGGTGATTCCTCTGTTGCTCTAAGAATAATTTCTGAAGCTGCCTCAAAAAGAATAGCAAAATATGCATTTGAAACTGCAAAACAACGTGACTCTATGAGAAAAGTTACTTGTGTACATAAATCAAATGTCATGCGAGTTACTGATGGCATGTTTGCAAAAGCATGCACTGAAGTTTCTAAAGATTATCCTGATATTACATTTGAAGAAATGTATGTAGATGCATGTGCAATGAATTTAATTCGTCAACCCGAACAATTTGATGTTGTAGTTACAACTAATTTGTTTGGAGATATTTTATCTGATGAATCCTCTCAAGTAGTTGGTGGATTGGGGATGGCCCCAACTGCTAACATTGGAGACAAATTTGCATTGTTTGAGCCTGTACATGGTGCAGCATTTGACATTGCAGGACAAAATATTGCAAATCCTTCCTCATTCTTGTTATCTATTAAGATGATGTTTGATTGGTTGGGAAAGAAACACAATGATTCTAAATGTATTGAAGTTGGTCAGAAATTGGAATCGACAATATTTGATTTGGTAAAGTCTGGTATCAAAACTAAAGATATTGGTGGGGATAAAAGTACTTTAGAGTTTACAAAACAGATTACAGATAATCTCTAATGCTATAATCCGCCACCAGAAACTTGCCCTAATTCCAATCCATATCCGCTAGGATCTACAATGTATACTGATTTTGATTTCTCCCAGTCAATAGTTCCTCCATATAGAATCTGCACTCCTAGTTCTTTGCACTTTGAAATCACTTCATCAAAATTTTCAATATTGAATCCAAAATGTGCAATTCCACCCTCTGGTTTCATATCTGGCATCTCATACATACATAATTTGATAGAATCATTCCCAATAATTTTTGATGGAGCTTCGAGTTTGTTTGGTTCGTTTTCTTCCTTTTTTACTTCAAAGCCGAAAAGATTTTTGTAAAATTCTATACTTTGTTCTAAATTCTTTACTTTCATGTTTACATGATCGATTCCCAGTAGATGGGAAAGTAACTCAATTTAGATCAAAAACTATCAATTATTCAATCAATCTATTCAGATAGAAAAAGCTTGATGAAAGTATGTCACTCCATCAAATATGCATTGTACTTCATTTGATACCATGACACACCAAGGCGTGATACTATCTAAAGCATTTGAGATTATCACTAAAATAATGTACAATATCTTGTTGTTTCCATGCTCTAGTAAAAATAACTCACGGTTCCACAATGCTGATGCACACAATTCTATCATGTCATTGTGTTTGGGAAATTCATATTCTGAATCTGGATTAAAGAGACTGGCAATGGAATCCCAGAATCATTCTCCAACGGGTTTCATGGTTGAGAAAAATTATATCAAAAATATCACAAAAAACAATGCAAATTCAATTACATCGTTCACTGGATAGTACCATATCAAAATTACAAGAATTGGGAGTATTGGAGCAACCAGTTACTGTAGCAATTGACAAACATCTAATCCCAAGATATGACAAATTGCCAAACCATTCTTTAATAAAATCAAAATCAAAAAACAGTACTACTCATTTTGAGAGTTACTGCACCATGCAGTGCGTTGAAAAAAGAATCAGGGCTCAATTAGGTTGTTATCCTTTGTATGACAACATATCAAATGCCGATTTTGTGCGTAAATTACTCTCTGATGGCATCAATAATGGAATCAAGATTAAACTATTGCTAGTGGATAGGGAGTTTTTCACAGCTGGAACAATTTCAGAAATAAAACAAAAGAATCTGAAATTTCTAATGCCTGCAAAAAAGAATTCTCGAATCAAAGATGCCATTTTACAATACGTTAATGGAGATAGAAAGTCAATCTCGCCATACACAATAAAATCATCATCAGGACATGTAGAATCATTTAATCTAGTTATTCTACCAAACAAAAATGCAAGAAAAAAATCAGATATTATTGATCAGTATGTTGTGTTTGCAACAAACGTTTCACCAAAAGAAATATCATATAACATACAAAACATTCCAACTGATTACAAGAAACGTTGGGGAATTGAAACAGGCTATGCATGTGTGGGAAGGTTCAGACCAAAAACCACCAGTTCAAACCAATCCATAAGATTGTTGTATTTTTACTATTCATTGATTTTGTACAATGCATGGATAATTGCTAATTTGATTATCTCAGAAGAAACTAATGTAAAAAATTACAAACCAATAATATCAATTGAAATTCTCAAATATTTCTTTGTAAAGATAATTATTCATTACTTTAGAAATAACAAAAATAATTATTTTCTAGAATGTGTAATTTGATGTACTTTCCCATCTACTGATTCCAGTTGCATTTAGTTTGGTCATAATCTTATCACAATTTTTTTGATACAACGAGATACAAGGAAAACACGTTGAATCGAGGACGTATTCCTAACATGATGTGTTTTCCAGACCTATCATTCTACGATGCAGAACAATGGTTTCTCGTCATATCTATTACGTCAAAATCATATTTAACGATGATCCTAATTTCCATCTGATGTTGTATCCCAAAATCAGTTCGTCCCTTATTTGACATCGTATTCTTCTCCTGTCTGCTCATCAATAACTCTTGTTCCTTTCTCTGGCATCTTTCTTGCATATGCCTTTGCAGGGGTCTCAAGATTATCCCAGTCAAGTGACATGTGTGGCTTTATGTGATTGTACCAGTGGACCAGCTCATCAATGGTGCCAAACCATTTCTGCTTTCTCTGAATCTCGCCGTGAAATCTTTCGAGCTTGCCATTGGTTTGAGGATGGTTCACTCTTGCCATGATATGCTTTATCTCTAATTTTACCAGTTCTTGCTCAAACTGGGATGCTCCTTTTCTCTTGTATTCTGATTGGTTTGCATAAAACTGGGAGCCATGATCAGTTAGAATTGATGCAGGCCTACCGTGCTTTGCAATTGCCTCATGTAATACTACAAGTGCGTTATCTGTTGTTGCCTCTGCAAACACTCCATGAGAAACGATAAACCTTGATGCGTCATCCTGGTAGCATAAGAACCATCTGCCATCATCTAGCTTCTTCCAGTCAGTATGCCACATGGAGTTTGAATATGTCCTCTCGTATCTAACCCACTTTCGTCTTCTCCTCTTCTTTGGCTGAGCTTCTGCCAACCCTTCATCTCTCATAATTTTGTGTATGGTATTGTGAGGTATGTGTGTTCCAGTAGTATCAATTATTTTCTCCAAGAATACTGCAGAACACCTGAACTTTTCAAATGTAGACTGGACAGTTTGTACCATCTGCTCTGTGATTATTCCCTTTGGCCTTCCAGGCTTGCCTAGAATCGGAACTGCACCAGTACGGCTATACCGTGAGTAGAGTTTCTGCACCCACCGAACAGATATCTTCATGGATGAGGCAACGTCTGCGTTCTTGGCACCGTCCTCTTTTGACTTGATTATCCAGGATATCTGGATTGGATCTAATTTTTGCATAATCTTGTGATTCTTTCCTCTTTTCCAAACGTATCTTGACTTTAGTCTGGAAATAATGGGGTGAACTAATTTGAGGATAATAGACTAATTTCCATCTGATGATAATTTCTTCAACTAGGATATTTTCTGAATATATTCATCATGAGTTTTTTTCTGATTTTGTATGATCCACAAAAATACTTCATAATTTGTATTCATGAAAATTACTAGATACTTTTTGATAAAGATCAAAATGTGTAAAAAATTTGATCGATTAGTTATGCAAATCTTTTGAGCCTGTTTTCCTTAGTTATTTTCATATTTTGTATAATTGCCAATTTTTATAAATTGTAAATTTAATCAAACCATATGGCGGATTGTTGTATTTGTAAAGCAGTTCCGGGAACTCTAAAAATTACTGATGGTAATCCAAAGTATAAGGGAAAACCAATTTGTAAAGAATGTGCTGGATATAGAAAATTACTTAAAGAAACTAAGTAGATTCTTCTGATTTTGTTTTGTTTTTTGCAGCCCAATCTTCATACATTTTTATTAATTCATCAACATCCTTTCCATCTTCAGAATAAGTGACTATTACTCCAAATGTTCCTTTTTTATCGTGCCCTCTTGCGAAATACCCCCAAAAAGAATCTGGTAGTTTTGCAAAATTGCTTGAATCATGTGATACTCCAATCAAGTTATTTCCTATAACTTCAACTACTTTTTTTGCATCTTCTTGTTCAATCATGTGATTGTAAAACCTCAATGGAATAAAAATTTGAATGCATTATATCTCAATTTACTCCCTTTCTCCTACTTTTCTTCTCTCCTGTTGGAACGAAATCTTTTTGGAATTTCTCTAATTTAGTATTCATTTCATCTTTTTCTTCTTTAGTCTGTTCACGAACGATAACATCATTTCCATCTGCAAAATTTCCACATTTTTCACATAACCATAATGGAGCTTTATCTTTTGCAAAAACTATTGGCATCCTTCTTTCATTGCATTGTTTACAAAATAATGTCATTTTTCTAATTCTCTCTATGGACTTAACCTGTCTGGATCGCGTGGATACAAAACAACTTCACGAACATTATCAATTCCAATTAGTGTAGTCATCAGTCTATCTAATCCCATGCCCCATCCAGAATGAGGTGGCATTCCCCAATCAAATGTTTTCAAATGGTCATTAAATTGAGTGGGGTCTAATCCTTGTTCTTTCAGTCTCTCTTTGAGCATTTCTGGATTGTGCAGTCTGGTTCCTCCTGAAGATAACTCCAAAAATCCATACTGTAAGTCAAATGAACGTGATAATGTGGCATCTTCATCTTTTTCTCTAATGTAAAATGGTTTTAGTTTCATTGGCCAATCTGTCAAAAAGTAAAATCCAGGGTGGTTTTTGCCAATAATTCTAAGATGCGAATCAAGTAAATCGTCTCCAAACTCAACTTTTTCACCTTCTTTTTTCAATTCTTCAACACATTGAGTGTATGTTACTCTCTCAAATGGTGCTGTAGGTACTTCTATTATGTGCTCAATAGATTCTTGTTCCTCTTTACAATTTTCTGAAACGTCTTTGTAAACTGCTAACACTAAAGATTCTAAAACATTCATGACATCTTCATAGTCCATGAATGCAGCCTCTATGTCGATACTAGTGAATTCTGTCAAATGTCTGCCTGTGTGGGAATTTTCAGCTCTGTAAAAATTTGAAATTTCAAACACTCTTTCTAATCCGATGGTCATTTGTTCTTTGTATAATTGTGGACTTTGAGCAAGATATGCTGTTTTTCCAAAATAATCTAATGAAAATAAATCTGCCCCACCTTCACTTGCACTACCAATAATTTTTGGTGTCGTAATCTCTAAGAATTTTTTCTCTGCAAGAGTTTTTCTTAATGATTGCAATACATGATGACGTAATTTAAAAATCGAAGCTGTTTTTTGATTTCTCATATCTAATGCTCGATGATTTAACCGTGTATCGATATTACTTTCTAGTCTGCCAATTGGGTCTACTGGTAGTGGATGAATTGCTTTTCCTAAAACTTCGATTTCATCAGCTTTTACCTCAAATGCAAAATCTCTAGCCTTGGTTTCTTGTACGATTCCTTTAATGCTTACAACACTTTGACGATTAATTTCCCCTAAATTGTCATTTAGTTCTCCTTTAACTATAACTTGAGAAATCCCTGATACGTCACGAAGTGTAATAAATGACATTTTTCCTAATTTTCTAAGATCTTCAATCCATCCCCCTAGCACAACTTGTTTTCCAATCAACTCTTCATTCAATTCAGAAATATCGTGTGTTTTTACAAAAACCATATCTATCTTTTATCCTCAAATTCTATCTCAATGTCAAGGTTTCGGGCATTTCTAACTATTTGAACAACTTTCTCAGTATCTATTGGAAATTTAGGAGTCCATTTTCCTGAAACCACTGCTTTTGTCTTTTGAACTCCTCCTGGGGCCCATACTGCATTAATTGACAAAATTTTAGTTGGAAAAAACAAGTCTTCGATGAACCGCTTATCTGTCTCATCTGCCTCTACTAGCCAAATTTTCCCCTTGAATTTATCTTGTAATGTTCTGTATATAGTACGGCTCTGTCGAATAATCATAATATCATTTTTTGCCAATGATAATACAAAATTCCCATCAAATTCTTTACATGAATATAGCGTAAAATTATCAATTTCTTTCACTGACTTTGCAATATCTGCAAGATTCATTGATGCTACAACATCTGCTTTTGTTAATTCCCCTGATTCTACTTTACTCTCACATTGAGGACATAATATTGCATTTTTTGCATCAAAGCCACAAATTGGTAATTTCATTTGAACGACTTTTTCATTCTGATAATGTTGTTTATATCCCTTAGTGCAAAACAAAAATCCTAGGTTGGATCTAAAAGAATCATGACATTTCTTGTTGTTGATGGACTATCCTCAAGATATTCTTCATCAAAGGGCCCAGTATATGCTGTAGATGACGTTGATTTTGAATTAGATCATGGTGAGTCAATAGGTATTGCTGGTGAAAGTGCTTGTGGAAAAAGTACACTGGGATTATCTATGATCCGAATGCTTTCTGGTGGTACTGCTCATGGAAAGATCACATTTGACGATAATTCAATTTTAGATATGGGTGAATCTGATTTTGAAAATCAATTTAGATGGAAAAAAATTTCTATGATCTTCCAGGGTGCAATGAATTCATTGGATCCTGTATTTACAATCAATGAACAATTCCTCGAAATTCTAAAACAACATAATTTTGAAGGTAATGTTGAAAAAATAATTTTAGATGCAATAAACTCTGTCAGTTTAGATGAGCATGTATTAAAAAAATACCCTCATGAACTTAGTGGTGGGATGAAACAAAGAGTTATCATTGCAATGGCATTACTACTCAAACCAAAATTTGTAATTGCAGATGAGCCAACTACTGCATTAGATGTTTTAATTCAAGCACAAATTATCAATTTATTAAAATCTCTTAAAAAAGATGGAATGTCTTTCATGTTAATTACGCACGATTTAGCTGTTTTATCTGAAATTGCAGATAACATTGGTATCATGTATGGTGGGCAAATGGTAGAATTTGGTTCTTCAGAACAAATTTACAAGAATCCAAAACATCCATACACTCAAGGTCTTTTAGAATCTATTCCTACTCTAAAAGGAAACACTCCAAAATACATCAAAGGTATTCCTCCAAGCTTACTTGATGCTCCTACACAATGTAGATTTATTGAAAGATGTCCATTAGCAATAGAAAAATGTAAAAAGCTTCCACCTAAATTTAAAACTGAAACAGGATATGTACGGTGTTGGTTATATGAAGATGAAAAATAAATTTATTTTTAATTAAGATATTCTTCATCAATTTTTTTTAAGTATATTTCTTGTAATGTTGCAATTTCTCTACCTGTAGTATTTCTTGAAATCATTTTTGCGTATTGAATCAAATCTGTATTTTTCTGAGTTTTTTCAAACTCTTCAATTTTTTTAAATGACTCTTGTTCAAATTTCATTATTTCTCTTAATTCTTTACTGATTTCTTCTGCTTTCATATTTTCAAAATTCTTTGTATTTGATTTTCTAAAACTTATTTCGTCAATTAATTTTTGAATTTCATCTGATTCTATCATTATTTTTTAATAAAAAATACTCAAATATTTTAATTTTGTATTTCTTTTTTTATGTTTTAATATGTGCTTTAATCCATCAGTCATACTAAGTGAATCCAAATTGATTTCACAATAGGGGCACTTCAACGTATCAGGAATATTTTTTTACTATGGGTAAACACGAATCTATAATTCGAAGCATTTCTGATCTGATCACTTTTTTATCAATTGAAATCCACACCCTTGATTTTTTGATAGCAAATGAAATAGTCTGCACTTTTTTTCGCTCTTCCCACACAAATTCTATCCCTCCTAAATTCTTGTCAAAAAAGCCCTCCAAATCTGTCTTTATCGCAATGTGTGAAAATTGATACTGAGTATTCTTTTCATTTAGAAGCGGCACTAAATCTGGCCTTCTTTTGTATGCTAGCAAATTTCCACTTTCTCCTATTACGCCTACAAATCTGATGAATGGACTAATTGTGGCAATATTATCACAAATTTTTTCAAAATCTTTCTTTGACATCTTCTTAGGCTGTAAAAAGATGATATTTTAATCATTATTGTTGTGTTTTAAGACAAAATTTACTAAAAACGACTTCTAATTATTCATAATAATCTGTTAGGTTCCTTTTAGACGTATTTTCATACCATATGATTAGAATATTACACTAATATCATGTGTCCGTAACTTATGTTACACACTATCGATTACAAATAACTACAACCTAATACTTATCATGAAAGTTTTAGTTGTTGATGACAATGTTGACATCACCGAAATGTTCTCAAAATATCTTTCATTGAAGGGTTATGAATGTGTAATTTCTAATAGTGGTTCTAATGCTCTTAATTTAATAAAAAATCAAACTTTTGATTATGTGATTTTAGATATGTCGATGCCTGAATTTGGAGGTCTTGATGTAATTGAATCTCTGGAAAAAGATGATTCGCTTCAAAATAATAAAATCATCATTTTAACTGTGTCTTCAATTTCGAATGTTGATATTGAAACTATTACAAAAAAAGAAGGTATTGTAACTTTTCTTAAAAAACCAGTTCAACTAAGTGAATTATTACAGGTAATGACTAACTAAGTTTGGATTTTTAGGTAACAATGGAATTAAACCCCAATCATAAAAAATTTGATATAAATGAGACATGGGCATAACTAATTCTAATTTTTGAGTCAATTCTCAAATTATTCAAATAGAAAAAGCTAAGGATCTTATCATGTTTTGTTCATTGTATAGCGACGATCAAAAGTTCGCAAACATCTTTGCAGGATTTCTAAAGATATAATTTGCAACATCAAGCTTGAATCTTGTTACTCTAAAATATTTTGACACTGCATCATTCATCATCGTAAACATTGCACAATATTCTGATACCAACAACGCATACTTGCTTATCTTCCAGGACTGTTCTATCATGTTCTTCAAGTATGGTGATCCTTTTGGCAACCATATTAGTTTGACATCTCTATTGTTTGCAAGATATTCTTTTACTTTTTTTGATTTGTGAACTGATGCTCAGTCTAGCATATTGCAATCTTGCCATATTTCCAATGTAACTCTTTTAGATATTCTACAAATGTTACAGCATTGAATTTGTCATAAACTCTGAATAGTTGATCACCATTTTCTGTAATTGTACCATACACTGCCAGACTCTCATGTCGTCCTGTATATGGAAGAAATATTCTCTTGGCAACTGGTGACCAGTACTTTTTTCCTGTTTTTGTATCCCTTACAAAGAATGCTTCATCAGCCATTGCAATTACAAATCCTTTCTTTTTTAGGCGTGAAATTCTCTTTTTGATGCGTTGTTGCCAGCTTCTCACAGCAGATATACTTGCATGGTTGATGTGATATTTTTGTGCAGTTTTTGCAGACATGCCGTATTGGTGCATTATCTTTCTGATGTGGGTTATGTGAAATTTTACTCCAGTGGAATAAAAGATACTTTGTTGCAACATTATGGGGGTAAACAAAGTTAGCATTGCTTTTGACATGATAGCATCCATTCGAGTCTGGGAGATTGTTCTTGGCCTGCCACTTCTTGGGTGGTCGTAGAGGCCATCTATCTCAAAACGACTCGTCCATTTTCTCACCCAGCTTGTGCAGTGGTGTAATGTCTTTGCAGTGCACTGTATGTCCTTTCCATCCTTTAGAATCATCAACACTGCAAGCATCCTTACTGCAACCTTGGAGTTTTTTTTGTATGCTGCTTTCAAGTGATTCTAACTTGTTCATCAAATTTTACCATACATAGTGATCAAAAAGTTTTTTGTTTTGGAATAATTTAGTTCACGAACTTTATCTTTTCGCTATATGTTTCCCTTCCTATGGTGTGAATTTGGATGAATTTTGTAAAGAAATTATATCACTTGATCCTAAAATCAGATTTGTAGGACTTTATTATCAATCAGAATTAACTTGTTTACTTCGTGATGGATTAGAATCTATACTTACAATTGATGAAACTATGAGTAGTTTACGATCTGCAGTTATTCGTTGGGGGTCAAGAAAATCATTAAAACACAAACTTGGAATGCCTCATTTTGAGATATCTAGATATGATGAGGTATATCTAATCACTCTTTCTATTGGTGAGAATGATTTGATGTTGGTAAGTACTGATATTGATTGTGATATACTTGAAATTGAATCCAAGTTAGAAATTATCCAAAAAAAGATCATTCAGGAATTTAATGATGGTTAATTGAATTTGTGAAATACTGGTTGCTTCTTTGATGTATTGATATTACATTTTACACGTTTATTTTCATATTCAAAATAACTAATTATTCTCCAAAAACATCGTTTTCATTAAATAACGTCAAAAATAGTTTGATTTGTGGATTTTATTGACATATTTCCATTTGCCCCCGATGTGGGTTATTCTCTTTTAGCTTTGGTCAATTTCTTTGGTTCTTTGGTACCTTTTGTTCCATTACCTGGATTTTTACTTCTTGCTACAATGTCTGTTGGCAATCAATACGATCTACATATTTTGGCATTGGTATCTGCAATAACTGCAACTATTGCAAAACAAATTATTTTTTACATTAGCTCTAGAGGTAGGAGAATGATTAATGAAAAAACTCGAAAACGAATGCGCCCATTTGAAAGATTAATTAAAAAATATGGTGCAGCAGCAGCATTTTTTGCTGCAGCAACTCCAATTCCTGATGATTTGGTGTATGTGCCGTTAGGATTAGCAAAATACAATCCAAAGCGATTCTTTATTGCAACTTTGACTGGAAAAATTGTACTAAGTTATTCAATTGTATTTATTTCACATCATTTAGGATTATCTTTAATCGAACCTTATCTTGAAAATGTTAATGATGCTACTCCTATCTACATTGGAATTATAATTTTTGGAGTAATGATGACTGCAGTTATTGTGTTGTTATTAAGATTAGATTGGGCAAGAATTCTTGGAAAGTTTGCACCTTGGACATTAGATGAAAACAATAAAGATTAGATTGTTATTTTAAAATTCCATAATTTGTCAGTAGCTTTTGTAATTCCTACTCTTGGTGATGCAATTATTTTTTTTGATTTAATTCCTTCAGATATAAACAGTTTTGATTTTTTTGTCAGATCTATCCCATAATGTTCTTTGGTGATATTGAGTGCTTGTGCTAATTTTGCTGGTCCATTGGAAAGATTTTTCAAATTTACATTGCCTCTATTAGTCTGCATAATCTTAATTCCTTTTTCAGGTTTAATTGCACGAATTAATACTGCACCTGCTTTCATTTTGGGTTTTCGGGCTACAACATTGAAACAAAAGTACATTCCATATGTGAAATAAACATATGCTAAACCTACCTCTTCAAACATAACCTTGTTTCTTTTGGTTATTTTGTTAAATGCGTGACTTGCTGGATCGTCTTTATGCCTATATGCTTCAGTTTCAATAATGATCCCTGAAATTTCCTGTTTTCCTATTTTCCTAATAATTTTTTTCCCTAAGAGATTTTTTGCAACAGTTACTGTATCTTTTGAATAAAATTCCCTAGGCAGAATAGTCAATATCTATTTTAATTTCTTTATTGTTTTTTAACTCTGTGATTAAACCAAATAATTTTCGAATGTCATTATTTAATACTTGAATTAGTTCTTGATTGTAAATTGTAGCTGCTGGATGTACAGTTAAAAAATATAATTGATTATCTTTTGTAACTACTTTGCCTCTGAATTTTGTAATTTCTGAACCTCCTAAAAGTGAATTAAATGCAGTATTTCCTAATATGCAAATTATTTTTGGTTTGATAATTGAAATTTCCTGTTTTAGATATTCTTGACACGTGTTTCTTTCATTTGTAGTAGGAACTCTGTTTTTTGGAGGTCTACATTTTACAATGTTTGTAATGTATACTTCATCCCTTGTTATTCCTGCATTTTCTAAAGCTGCTGATAATTTTTTTCCAGCAATTCCGATGAATGGCTCTCCATGCTTGTCTTCATTTTTTCCGGGTGCCTCTCCCACAAAAATCACATTAGAGTGAAAATTCCCTTTACCTGGTACAGAGTTTGCTCTGGTTTCACTCAGTTCACATTTTGTACATTCAATTACATTTTGTTTTATCTTTTCTAATTTTTGGTTCATTTTCTAATTTACACTCTTTACCGTTGCAGTGCCTCTTATGGATGGTCCTCCATTCCCCATTATCATTGATTGCATCGGATCTCCTTTCCCACAATTTGTTATGGGCCTAACTGTAAAATCATTTCCACATGCATCTATTGATTTGAAGAAATCTGGTGCTGTTCCCATGACTATTACATCTCTTAACAAATCTTTAATTTCACCATTCTCAATTTTTTGTGCATATTGGCATGATATGCTCCAATTGTAACGTTTCATGTCTATTGAAGGGATTTTCATATTTGAAATAAGATAACCTTCTTTGACATCTTTTATCATTTCATCCACATTCCAATCTCCTTTATCTATACAAGTACAAGCCATACGAATCAGAGGCATGAATCTATAGTTTGTGGCTCTCATGTTTCCTGTTGGAGGGGAATTAAAAATTTGAGATGTCTCTCTATTTTGCATATGACTTTTCAATACTCCATTTTCCACAAGATTAGTTTTTTTAGTTTCAACTCCTTCATCATCAAACAAATACCATCCTAAACTTTCTTTTATTGTCGGATCATCAAACACATTTAGATTATCTGACCCGATTTTTTCTCCAATCTTATTTTTCCACCATGCACCTCCTGCCCATGCCATCTCTTTTCCTAATACTCTATCTGCTTCAGATGGATGTCCCAATATTTCATGTGTAAGTAAAGACACAAAATCTGGATTCATAATTACTGTAGCTTTTTCTTCTTTAGCTGATTTTGCAAGTGTTAATTGTGATGCTTTAATTGAAATCTCTTTTGCACTATGTTGAATTTTATTTTTATCAATAATTTGTTCTAATCCTCCGCGTCCTCCCTCAGTAATGTTTAGAGATTGTGTGATTCCAGATTCATGTGCAGTTGCTATCATATCTATTACAACATCTGTAAAGTTTTGTAATATTTCTGAGCCCTCTGAATTTACAAAGTATTTTGAATTTGTTGTATACCATGGATGTACAATTGACTTTATAATTTTTGGAGTATCTAAAATAATTTTATTACACTCTAACCCTAATTTAATTATCTCATCTATTTCTGGTTTTATTATTACTGGATAATCCACTTTAATTTTCTTTATAATATTTGGATGAAGATCAATTTCATTTTTTGAATTGTCATTGTTAATTTTAAAAGAATTATCAATTGCATCTTTAATTTGATCATATGATTTTGGATTTGTAATTGAACAAAAACTCCATATGTTGTCTTTGATAATTCTAATTCCTATTCCTCTATCATCATTTGTATTGACATATTCTGTTTCATTGTTTTCTAAAAGTACTGATTTTAGTTCTTGTTGTTCTGCCCTTACATCGCAATATTTGGCCCCTGATTTCTCAGCATAATTAATTGCCTTTTCTGCAAGATTTTGTAACTCCGTATCCATGATATCTGAATTTTTAAGCGATTCGTAAGTCTTCTGTTAGTTAATGACTTGAAATTGCAGGCATGGTGAAATAGTATTCGTCTTCAAATTCATAATCTGTGGTGCCTTTTTTACGTAAAAATTCAAAATATTCAGTACAATTTTTGTAAAATTCCTTATTTTTATCGTGAGACTGTTCCATAATGTATTTGAATAAATCTACATTTTGTCAAGAGTGTGAGTGATTTTAGTTCTGAAAGTTTGTTTTCTTTAAGTAGATTATAATGCTGTTTTTGCTGTTTCACTATGGTTTTTTGGAATTGTAAATGAAAATGTTGCACCTTGATTTGGAATGCTGTGAACAGAAATTTCACCGTGATGGTTATCGATAATTCCTTTACAGATTGCTAAACCTAATCCACTTCCACCTCGTTCTCTAGTGAGTGTTGCATCAACTTGGTAGAATTTTTTGAATAGATCTTTGTTAAAAAAACTTGGAGATTTACAAAAGGCAGGAATTATTACAAAGAAAGAATTTGAAGAAAAAAAGAAAAAGATTCTCTCTAAAATTTAATCGCCCAAATTTTTTATTTGAATCTGAAGATCTTAAATATTATGATCCCTTAACCAAATAATGAGTCGTGAAGATTTCAATTATTCTTCTATTCTAATTCAGGATATTATGACCAAAGCATTAATCACTGTTAATTGTTCTACTACTGCATTGCAAGTTGCAAAAATGATGGAACAAGGTGGAATAGGAGCAGTATTTGTCCAAGATAATGGTAAACCTGTGGGCATTGTAACTGACAGAGATTATGCAACAAGAATTGCAGCAAATGATCTTCCTCTTGCAACTGCTGTAGAAAACATAATGTCAACTCCTTTGATTACGATTAATCACAATGAACCAATCTCTGCTGCAGCAGAAAGAATGACAACTAAAAAAATTAGAAAATTAGCCGTAACTGAAAATGGAAAAATAGTAGGGGTAATCACATCCACTGATTTAGTTACCCAGTTAGCAAAATAACTAAAACGTTTTTGTTTTTCTTAAAAAAATCGTTACTGATGTCATATAGCATCCTGTTGTAATAACTTCTGAAATTAGTGATGCCAAATACGGTTCAATCCCAATTTCTAAAAAGTAATACAGAGTTGGCCATCTGATTCCGAGATAAATTATTTCACCTACCCCAAATGATGAAATTAAAGTTAACAATTCTTTTTTTATTAAATTTGATTTCATGGATTTGTAACGATCCCTGTTATCAAAATAAAACAAGATTGAAAAAATTCCAAAGTAAATGATGTATCCAATAATTATTGTGATTGTTGTGTTGAGATAATTTTCTTGATCTCCTAATAGTTGAGATGCTACAGCAGATAGTGATGCTGAAATAACAAAACAAATGAGAAAGTTTCTGTTAATTTGTACTAGCTGTGGATTTAGTTTCATAATCTTTCTTTAGTAACTAATATTTTGTATCATTTGATAAATCAAACTGTGAAAAAGAGATGTACGTGGGCAAAAGACGAACCAAATACAACATATCATGATAATGAATGGGGAATTCCTGAACATGATGATCAAAAATTATTTGAATTTTTGATATTGGAGGGGGCTCAGGCTGGCCTTTCATGGGTGACTATCCTCAAAAGACGAGATGGATATAGGAAGGTATTTTCAAATTTTAACCCAAAAAAAGTAGCAAAATATTCTCAAGAGCGTGTTGAAAAGATGCTTTTAGATGAATCGATAATTCGAAATCGTCTCAAAGTGAATTCTGCAATTAACAATGCAAAACAGTTCTTAAAAATCCAATCAGAATTTGGTTCTTTTGATGACTATTTGTGGGAATTTGTGAATCACAAACCCATTAAAAATAAATTCAAAAAAATGTCTGATTTGCCTGCATCAACTGAAATTTCTGAAAAATTAAGTAAAGATCTTAAAAAACGTGGTTTTAATTTTGTAGGCCCTACAATTTGTTATGCCTTGATGCAAGCAATAGGTATGGTAAATGATCATACCTCTGATTGTTATTTGTATAAAAAATAATTTTTAAGGTAGATTATTTTTCAATTAATCATGGCTGAAGGAAAATTTGCAACATCTGTATCTTGTATGGATGGAAGAATTCAGATTCCACTAAACAAGTGGATAAAAGAAAATTTTTCAGCAGATTATGTGGATACAATAACAGAACCTGGCGTAGATAAAACCATCTCTAATGTAGTTGAATCAATTAAAACAAAAATTGGAATTTCTATCAATGCCCACAAATCTGAACTAGTTGTTGTATCTGGTCACTATGATTGTGCTGCAAATCCTGTATCTGATGAAGAACATATTGCCCAAATTAAAAATGCAGTTAAAGTAATTTCATCGTGGAATTTTAATGCCAAAATTATTGGTGTTTGGGTTGATGATTCCTGGAATATAGTTCCTGTCTGATATAATGAATCAAAAATTATCTAGATTTTTCAAAACTGCAGGACCTGGTATTTTATTTGCTAGTACTGCCATTGGCGTTTCACATCTAATTCAATCTACAAGAGCTGGTGCTGACTTTGGCTTGTTGATTATGGGATTTGTAATTTTAGCCATAATATTGAAATATCCTTTCTTTGAATATGGTTCCCGTTATGCTAATTCTACACAAACCAGTATCATAGATGGTTACAAAAAACTAGGCAAACCTGCATTATGGCTATATTTTATTTTAATAATCACTTCAATGTTTTTTGTTACAGGTGCAGTAGGATTTGTTACTGCAGGATTTTTTGAGAATCTTTTTGGAATTAATTTTTTAGGTGAGTGGACTGTAGTTATTTTATTTGCTATCTGTGTTGTGATATTGGTAATTGGAAAATATAATGCTCTTGATAGTTTGATTAAAATTGTTGCAATAGTAATGTTGGTATCTACTGTAACTGCTTTTCTTCTTGTTTTATACAATGGACCAATAGAACCTGTTGAAGGATTTACACCAAAAGATTTGCTAACCGTATCTGGTATTTTCTTTTTGTTGGCATTAATGGGTTGGATGCCTGCACCTTTAGAAATATCTAGTTGGAATAGTTTGTGGACATTAGAACGAATTAAACAATCAAACTACAAACCTCGATTAAAAGAAACTATATTTGAATTCAAATTTGCATATTTTCTTACAGGTGTTCTTGCAATAATGTTTGTAACTTTGGGTTCTTACATTTTCTTTGGGTCTGGAGAAGAACTTCCAAATAACAATGCTCAATTTGCACATGAAGTAGTTACGTTATACACTCAAACCATTGGAGATTGGAGTCATGTCATAATTTCAGCTTCAGCTTTTGCAATAATGTTTGGAACTATTATTGCAGTATTTGATGGATATTCTAGGTCTCTGAAAAGAACTATTGAACTCCTTTTTACTCAAAATGAGAATATTCAAGGTGTAAAATCTAGAATTTTGTATATTGCTCTTCTTTTGATAATTGCAATTGGTTCACTAATTGTAATCTTCCAGTTTGGTAATAATCTCAAAGCCCTAGTAGATTTTGCTACTGTTTTGTCTTTTGTCGTTGCCCCAATAATTGCTATTTTCAATTTTAGACTAGTTACTGGAAAATACCTTCCAAAATTAGACCATCCATCTGTAATTATGAAAATTACTAGTGTTATAGGAATTGTATTTTTAATTGGATTTGCATTATTATTTTTAATAATCAAATTCTCTTCTATCTTTTCCGGAAATTATTTCACCCCTTAACTAGGAGAGCATCATTCCCATACTATCGTATGCGTGGGTATCGTGGCATACCTATGGTAAAGTTAGATGAGAATAAGATCAGGTGGATTATACAATCTAAAAATGAAAAAGTCAAGAATTTAGATATTTCAGTAATCCTCAAGATAACGCCTAGAAGAGTACAACAAGTCTACTCTCAGTACAAAAAAACCAAAAAGATTCCCACACTCAAAAGACCAGGGCGTCCAAAAAAGCCAGTCACTGTACACGAGATAGAGCTAGTCAAACAAGTTCAAGAAAAATTTCATACAAACGCACTATACCTTGAGAAAATCATATCAAAATTGTACAATACCAAGATAAACCACAATCGCATCCACAAGATTATGCTAGATGAAGGATTATCAGTTGAGCAACCACGGAAAAAGATGAGAAGAAAGTGGATCAGGTATGAACGTGAATATTCAAATTCACTGTGGCATACTGACTGGCACACAATACATGATTCACGCTGGGCAGGAAAACAACTAATTGCATTTGAAGATGATGCCTCACGATTTATCACGGGTTTCGGAGGGTATGATGAGGCAACATCTGTGAATTCTTCTGCAGTACTATCTGATGCAATAAAGAATCACGGTAGACCAGCATCTGTACTATCTGATAATGGAAAACAGTTCACATCAAATGTCAATACTCTTGATCATAACAAGCCAGTAGACTTTGAGCAGCAACTAATGAGACATCACGTAAAGCACTCTCGTACAAGAGTGAGACATCCACAAACAAATGGTAAGCTAGAAAAGTTCTGGGATATCTTTGAGTGTAAAATAGAATACTTTGAGTCAGTGGAGCAGTTTATGCATTGGTACAATCACATTAGAGTTCATGGCGCACTAGACTTGGATAACATGGAGACACCATCTGATGCGTATCACTCCAAGATGATAACAAACGAAATACTCATAGACCCAAGCATTCTATGGAGGAATTACTCATGAAAGTGACACGAAATAATTTCTGGAAAGAACAAAATCAAATTCTCTTCCTAATCCTTTAAATTTAATGAATCCAAATTCTTTTTATGAAAATTTCCACTAAAATGAAAAAAGCATTAAATGATCAAGTTACTTTAGAAGCATCTGCATCAAATAGTTACTTGGCAATGGCATCTTGGTGTGAAGTTACTGGATATCAAGGGGCTGCAAATTACTTCTACGTACAATCTGATGAAGAAAGGACTCACATGCTAAAAATTGTACATTATCTTAATGATATGGGTGCAATAGCAAGCATTCCTGCAATCAAAGCCCCTGCTAGTTCTTACAAATCACTTGAAGGATTAATCAAAACTGCATTGAAAAATGAACAAACTGTTACAAAAGCAATTCACAAAATGGTCGAAATTACTCAAAAGGAAAAAGATCATTCAACGTATGCGTTTCTAGAATGGTTTGTAAACGAACAAGTCCAAGAAGAAACAAAGTTTGAAACTTTATTACAAAAGTTTGATCTTATTGGACGAGATAAACTTGCAATAAATGAAATAGATAAAATTCTTGCAGCCGATGCCGCAACACCTGAACCTGCAGTATAGAGTTTCTAAAATAATTAATACTCCATCATTTCCAATCCTTCTATGACAGTTACAGTAACTAGAAAGCCTGGTGGCATTACACAACTATTCAACACTGAGACTGGACGAGTTACTTACAAATGTAAAGCAGAATCTGCATACATGCTCATTGAGGCCTTTGGTGGTATTGTACAATTTAATCAAAAAAATGCAATTGCAACCGTTACTGGGCATATTACATCCCTTGAATCCTGTGATGTACTCAAAAAAGGACATCCTAACTACAAGGATGCATTAACAAGTATTATTTCTGCTCACAAAGAATTTGCACATAATGTATCTGAATCTTATCAAAAAGAAATTCAAGAATTAGAAAATAAACTATCTGGAATTTAATTTCATTTTCTATACATTGTGTTATTGATTAGAATTATCTTATTTCTTTAACCGTAAATCATACAATGTTCGCATTCACAAACTTCTTGTTCTTTGGATTTCTTTAGACATTTTTTGTGTTGACCTGCTTGGCATTGAACACAAATTTCTTCAATATTCTCTACTTTTGTGTATTTTTTTGATTGATCAAATCCAAATCCTCCGTCTTGTGGACCTACCATGTATTTCTCTAAACTGAGGCTCTATTTTTACTTCACTAATTGATTGCTGATTTTATTGCTTCTTGCAAATCTTTTTTCTGAGTTTCAATTATGCCTCTTATCTCAAAAGTGTCTACATACCCGCCTGCTGATGCTCGAGTTGCTTTAAGTAAATAATGCAAAGCTCCTTCCTCAATTTTTCCTACATAGTATCCGTATAGAAAATCACTTTCATTTTCACATTTCCAAATTTGTTTGATTCCTGGAAATGTTTGTTTGATTTCGGTAGGAATTTCTAAAATTCTTCTTTGAATATATTGATCTAATGATTTTCTAATTGTTGAATCTTGTAACAACTCAAATACAAATTAAAAGAACTTGCATTTTAGTCCTTTTTCTTTCGGTCTTTTTTATTTTCGCCTGGTTTGTCCCACATGTGCATTGTACCTCTAACCATAAATGATCCTACAATTATGGCTACTAACCCTGTAACTAGGAATAAGAATAATTTTCCAATATCTTTAATGCTTGACATGCTGTTTTTACTCTCTCAGTCTAATTATAATTGTCTGAGGTAAGCAATTAGATTCAATAATGAGTTTGAAAGTTTCTTTTTAAATGTCTAAAATTAAACAAATTGCTGCCTGGGTTGGAATAATTGGTGGCGGAATTGCATTTTTCTTCTTCTCAATTGAGATGGCAGAATTTATGCGATAATTGTGAAAACTAAATACATTCTATTTTAAAATAATTTTTATGATTACTGAAGAAATTAAAGATTTTTTGAATTTACAAAAACTTGGATATGTTGCTACTGTAACATCTGATGGCAAACCAAATATTTCTCCAAAAGGAACTATCATTGGCTGGACTGGTAACACATTAGCATTTGCAGATATTCGCTCTCCTGATACTATGAAGAATCTAAAAGATAATCCTGATGTAGAAATTAATGTAATTGATCCTCTTCTTCGTAAGGGATATTTGTTTCAAGGTAAAGCCACTGTACTTGAAGATGGATTTCTATATCAAGAAATATTGAATCATTATAGAGAAAATGGAATTAAGAGTCCAATCCACTCAATTGTATTAGTTGATGTTTCTAATGTGTCTGATGTCATTTCTCCACTGTATGATCTTGGTGTTTCAGAAGAAGAAATAAAATCAAAATGGCAAAAACATTTTACAAATTTATGATTTTGTAGATTGTTTTAATTTTTCTAATTTTTTTCTAGTATTTTCATGCTCTTCTCTTTCTTTTTCTAGAAGTGTTTGTATTGCATCTAATTCTTTTTGTGTTGTATTGAGTTTTGATTTTAATGAGCCTACTACTGCACTTGCAGCCTCAATAATACCTGCAGAACTTTTTTGATCTTTACCATCTGCTCCAATGAATTCTTTTTCAGACGGAGTTAGAATACTTGTATCTTCAAAAGTGTCTTTTTTATCCAATTCTTCTTTTGCATTGTATAATCTTGAATTGGCTTCCTCTAATTCTTTTTCAACTTCCACTTGTTGTTTTTTGATATTGTGCAATGCAGCTTGTTCTTGTTCTACTTGCTCTTTGATTTCTTTACGTTTTTTTGTAAATTCATCTACTTCTTCTTTTATTTTTGAATGAGCCCCTTCTGTTTTCTTAAATTTGTCAATTGATTCTGAACCTTTGATTAATTCTGCTTTTTTATTCTTCTCCCTAGTTTCTCTGTATTCTCGTTTGATAATATCTAATTCCATCTTTTTTTGATTCAACTCTTTTTTTACCAGCATAAGGCTGCTCACAGTTGAATCATATTCTTCTTTCACAGTAGTGATTTTTTCTGAAATGTCATCTAATTGCTCTTGTTTTTCTCTAAATTCTTTTTGCAGTTTTTCAACTTCTGATTCGAGATCTTCTTTTAGAATAACTTCTTCATTAGCATCTGGCGTTTCTTCTATTACTTTCTTTTTCCCAAAAAACCCCATGTCTCTACCAGATTTTCTCCAAAAGATGAACCTTTCTTATCCTTTTTTGACTCGCCATCTAAAGAATTTCAGATAAAATCCTATCCCTCCTATGACGATTCCTGCAATCCATCCAATTGGACCTAATCCCGTCTCGGTTACAGCCTCTTGTGGGGCAAGAAATAGCAGTAATGCTCCCAGTATGATTAATGCAAAACCTCCGCTATTTTTTGATCTGTTATGTTCTCCGTGAACCATGATTATGTATACTCTGAAAGTGTTTTTGCTACTTGTTTTCTTCCAATATCTGAAATGAATGGACCTATTTTTGGACCTCTTGAAGTTCCAAGAATTATTTGATATAATATTTTAAAGAAATCTTTTGGTTGTACATTGTTGGCTTTTGCAATTTGATATATTGTATTTTGAATATCTTCCAGTTCTTTATCTCCACCTAATTCATCAACTAGTAGTTTTAATGCCTTTTTTGCAGTTTCATCCAAATCAACTTGTATTTTTTCTTGTTCATCAAATTCATCTGAATAGTTTCCTGCTAGTTCAATGAGTTTTTCTATCGCTGGTTCTGGATTTTTAATTACACCATAATCTAATAGTTTCTTCATTACTCGTTCTGCTCTGTTTTCTTTGAAAATTTTAGCTAATTCAATTGCAAGTCTATAGTTTACATGTGTGCTTGATTGTTTAGGTGGATTTAGAAGATTTACATATTCATACAAGCCTTTTGATTTTATCAGTTTTGCTTGATTATCCACTTTGATTCGTCCAAAGTAAATATCTTCAAGCTCATTATACTCTGCCATTAATGATGGAATGTCATCAAATCCTAATTCTCTTGCACCTGTGATTCTTTTGTATAATAATAATAGAATTGATTTTGGACTGCCAAATTCTAACCATTTTTGTGCAGTGATGACATTTCCTAATGATTTTGAAATCTTTTTTCCACCTTTGTCTAGAAACATTTCATATTTTACATGGTGTGGATGTGGGAATTCTAAAATTTCATCTGCTACCCAGTCATTTACTTTTACAGAATCCATGATGTCTTTACCATATGCCTCAAATCTAATGTCAAATGCAGTCCATCTTGCTGCAAATTCTACTTTCCAGGCTAGTTTTCCTAGGTCTTTTCCAATATCTGCCTCTCCTACATGCCCACATCCTTTGACCATCTTTGAGCCAATTTCTGTATCGTGGCAAGTATATTTCACTTTCTTTTCGTCTGCAATGTACTCTGTAGCTTCTGCTGTATAGAGGCGATTACAATTTGCACAAACTGGGAAATATGGCAAATATTTTTGATATTTCTCTTGTCCTACTAGTTCTGAAATTTTATCTCCAATCTTTGTACTGTTTTGTAATATTATGTGGATTTGATCTTTTAGTAATCCTTGTTTGTAAGTGTCAACTGCTCTCCTAAATTCATATTTTATTCCAACCTTCTCTAATCCTTCTAATAGAATACTGCTCATATGCATTCCGTAAGAATCGTGACATCCATAAGGATCTGGAATAAGCGATACTGGTTTTGCAATATGTTCTTCTAATCCAAATTCTTGCATTCCCTCTGGAATCTTTCTCAAACCATCAAGATCATCTGAATATGCAATTAATTCTGATTTGTATCCCAAATTTTCTAATGCTAATTTTACACCATATGCTCTGACAGCATCTCCTAAACTTCCAATATGTGGAATGCCAGATGCGCCAAGACCACTTTCTACTCTAAGAAGATCTGTGTTTCTTCCAAGTGCTTTTTCACGTTCAAGTAATTCTGAAGCTAATTTGTCAATCCAAGTTCCTTTGCCAATTATTTCTTGCTCTACCATTTCTTATCACTAGTTCAATGATTTGAACATGTATGGCCCATATAACGAATACCCTAATTTTTGATAATATTCTCGTGTACCTACGGCACTAATTACTAGAATTTTCTTTGCATCAAATTCTTCTTTAGATATTTTTTCAGCTTCTTTCATCAAATTTTTTCCTAATCCTGAATGTTGAATTTCGCCTTCTCCTTTTTCTCCCAACTTTAAGGATTTTCCATACACGTGAATCTCTCTTACGATACATGCGTCTTGATTAATTTCATCCCTATGTGCATCCGCACTTGGTTTTCTTAATCTCAAAAATCCATAGATTGATTCATTTTTGTCTTCATAAGACAAGAATACTTCTTTTCCTCCTGATGAGTCATAGTTAATTCGGTTTAATTTTACATCTCCTCCATCTGTTTTCTTATTTGATAGTCCTGCTTCCCTACACCTGATACATTTGCATGAAAGACCTTGTTTTGCCAGATTTTGATGCACGATTTGTCTCAAATTACCTGATTTTGGGCCTGCAATGATCTCCTTTGGAGAAATTTCCCTTTGAACTCTCATAATTCTAACCCATTTTGGAACATTTTTTTTAGCCTCGGTTAGTACTTTGATCATATCCTCATCTGAATATGGTGTGTATTTTCCTTGTTTGTGTTCTTCATACAGTGGAGTATTCTCAATTACTAGTGAGGGATAAATTTTCAACATGTCTGGACGTAACTGTGGGTCTGAAAATAATTTTTTAAAATCTGCAATGTCTCCTTCTGGTGTCATCGTTGGTAATCCTGGCATCATATGTGCCACAATTTTATATCCTGCATCCTTTGAAATCTGAAATGATTCTACGACATCATTATAATTGTGACCTCTATTGACTATTTTGTAAACTCGTTCTTGTAACGATTGAACTCCAATCTCTATTCTTGTAATTCCATAACTTAACATTAAATCTACATGTTCTTGTTTACAATAATCTGGTTTTGTTTCAATTGTAAATCCTACATTCCTTATTGATGCATGTTCGTTATTTGATTTTGCTTCTTCTAAATTTTTTGAATTTGTTCCATTAAGAGCATCGTAGCATGATTTTATGAAATCTTTTTGATAATCTTTTGGCATAAACAAAAATGTTCCTCCTACAATTACTATTTCCATTTTAGATGGATCATGTCCAAACGCAATTAATTTTTCAATCTTTGATGTGATTTGTAATTTAGGATCAAATTCATTTTCTATTGCGTTTAGTGATGATGGTTCTTTTCCGGTGTAACTGTTAGGAGAATTAAACTCAATACCTCCTGGACAATATGTACACCGTCCATGTGGACACGCATATGGTTTTGGCATTAATGCAACTACTGATACCCCTGATGCTGTTTTTGCAGGCTTTCTTAACAATACTTTTTTTAATTTATCAAAATCTGCTTCTTTTGCCATGGATAGAATTTCATAATTTCTTGGAATTCTTTCTAGTGCATATTTTGTACAAATTTTTATGATTTCTTCTTTTACCTGTTTTTTGCTAGGCTCTTGAATTGTTAGAAGATTCTGAGTTATCTCATTACATGCTTTGGATACAACAGGGTCTAGCTTATTCATGAATAATCATACTAATTTGGACATAAATTCGTTAAATAATTTAGGATATCTGCTGTCTATCTACGCCTAGTTGTCTTTCTTTTGAGCTTGGCAGTCTTTCTAGCTGGTTTTCTCTTTACTACCTTTTTCTTTGCTGCAGTCTTTCTCTTTACTACCTTTTTCTTTGCTGCAGTCTTTCTCTTTACTACCTTTTTCTTTGCTGCAGTCTTTCTCTTTACTACCTTTTTCTTTGCTGCAGTCTTTCTCTTTACTACCTTTTTCTTTGCTGCAGTCTTTCTCTTTACTACCTTTTTCTTTGCTGCAGTCTTTCTAGCTGGTTTTCTAACCGCCATTTTTTTGATATCTTTTAGTTCGTTTAATTCTGATTGTATTCTTTTAATCTCTGCAATCATTTCTACTCTAAATGAATCGTTATTTGTCTCTGACATGAGTTGACATGAAGAATTTTCTATGTAATTTAAGACTTGTTGAGGATTTATTCGGGTTTTTTGTCTATGCTTTTTCTAGATATTGTATCATCACCGTTTCCTTTTTTCTGCTCTTTTCTGTATTCCATTTTCAACCAAATTGGTGTAATGATTGTAGTTACTGCTACCATGATTACAATTGTAGAGTAGACTTCTGATGTTAAAACTCCAGCTGTAACCCCTACCCCTGCTACGATTAATCCAACTTCCCCTCTGGAGATCATTCCTATTCCTACTCTCATTCCTTGTGCCTTGCTTTTCAAAAAGAACATTGCTGGTAATCCACAACCGCCTAATTTTGTTACAACTGCAACTATGATAACTACGGCACTTATCACCAAAATCTCAAAATTAACTGCTCTCAAGTCGACTTGTGCTCCGATAATTGCAAAGAACAACGGCGCAAAAATTAATCCTATTTTCCCAATATAATTTTCAATTTTCTCAAATACTTTTGTGGTTGATAATGCCATTCCTACTGCAAACGCTCCCACTATCGGTGATAGTCCAATCGAACCTGCTAGTGCAGCCGCACCAAAGAAAGATGCCGTCGCTATTCCTTCTACACTTCCCTTTGCCTTCCATAACCTTGGTGTGATTATTTTTGGAATTACAACAACTGCTACAATAAGCATTATTGCAAAGAATCCCAACACTTTCAAAATTGTGATTGTAACTTCTGTAATGTCTATACTTTCAATTCCTGCATCTGAACCTGTAATTGATATGACTACTGACAATACTGCAATTGCTAGAATATCATCAACTACTGCTGCTCCAATGATGAGTCTTGCTTCTGGAGTTTTGATTTTCCCAAATTCACTTAGTACTTGAATTGAAATTGCAATACTTGTTGCTGTAAGCGCTGTTGCAATTAGCATTGATTCTAATGCTTCAAATCCAAACATTTGAAATACTACTAATCCTGCAAAAAATGGAACTACTACTCCTAACGTTCCAACTGTAAACGATGCTTTCCCTCCTCTGAGAAATTCTTTTGGAGTCATCTCAAGTCCTGCCATAAACAAAATTACGATTGCGCCCATTTCCCCAAGTATTTTGATTTCATCATTAATTTGGAGTAATTGCTTTCCATCCACTACAAAGAATGCCCCTAGTGCAAATGGTCCTACAATCATTCCTGCTAATAATTCTCCTAACACAATTGGAAGTTTTAATCTGAGGAAAAGCTCTGCCATTAATTTGGCTGCAAAAAGTAGAATTCCTACTCCGATAATTGTCTCAATGAATTGTGCTTCTGCTGCCATCTTTTCCTGATTAATGCTGAGAAATCTGTCATATAAGGTGATACTGAATCAAAAATTATTTTGTTGTTGTTAAATTAAGCAATTTTTGTAGAATTTACAAAAACACCTTTTTTAGAAACGATCTGTCCAATTTCCTGACTTGAAATTTTGTGTTTTTTGAATATTGATTTGATTCTAGTTGCTTGGTTTTTTGGTGCAACTACACAAAATCCCACTCCCATATTGAATGTCTTGTACATCTCTTCTGGTTTTACTCCTTGTTCTTCTACTAATCCCATAATTGGTGGGATTTTTGGAAGTGAATCAATATCATATCCTATGTTTTTGAGGCGTAATAGTTTGGTAAATGCCCCACCTGTAATGTGTGCAAATCCATTAACTTTACATTTTTGATTAATCTCAAGAACTGGTTTTGTGTAAATTTCAGTTGGTTTTAGCAATGCATCCCCTATCACTCCTACTCCTTTGACTTTGTCTTTAACTGAATATTTTGTTAGTAATGCCTTCCTTGCAAGTGAATATCCATTAGAATGAATTCCTGAACTATTCACTCCGATAATCACATCTCCTGTTTTGATTTTATTTCCAAGAACCATTTCTTTTTTCTCTAATAATCCTACTATCATTCCTGCTAAATCAAATGCAAATCCATTTCCTTCAATCACATCTGGCATGATTGCAGTTTCTCCACCCACAATTGGCATTGCAGATTTTTTTGCACCTGTTACTAGTCCCTCTACAATTTTTTTAAATATTGGTACATCATTTTTGTTTGCAGCAATGTAATCTACAAATGAAATTGGTGTTGCCCCAATACAGATTATATCATTTACATTCATTGCAACACAATCAATTCCTATTGTGTTGTATTTTTTCATCATATTTGCAATTATTACTTTGGTTCCAACTCCATCAGTATGTGTGGCCAAAAGTTTTCCACCTGGAATCTCTACAATTCCTGCATAATGGCCAAACCCATGTGTCATCTTGGCTTTTTTCTGTAGTCTGTGAGTTGATGAAATTAATTTCCCAATTGCTTTTTGACTCTGTTTAATTTTAGAAATATCTACACCTGCTTTTTTGTAGGTCAGAGCCATAGTTTGTTGCGTATCTGATATGAATAAAAGAATTTGCCTATGGTTTCGATCACATGTACATGCCAGCTATCTCTTCTCTGTGTTCTACGTATTTCTGAGACAATTCGCTAAATTCTGAATGAATTCTGTCTTTCTCTTTTTGCAGTTCAGATGTGTCTATTTTCATATCATAGAATCGATTTACTGCCTCTATCAGAGTTTTAGCTGCTGCTGAATCTGGTGCTTCTTTGTTTGCTTTTGCCAATAGGGTTAATCCTTGAATTTCCCTTACTAGGCACTCATTTAGTAGACCTCCTGGTATTCCTGTGATGAATCCTTGTGGGATCATGCTGATGCCTTTGTCTGCCATAGTCCTTACCAAATCTTCCTCTGCTGCACAATATGCTTTATTATCATGCTCTGTACTTGCAACTCCGTCTAAAATTACAATTTCTTTGGAACCTTTTTGGGCTGCCCAATCTAAAATTGAAGATACCAATGTGTATAATCCCTCCATTCTCAATGTTATCTCACAAATTATTGCACACACGGTTCCTTCTTTATTTGCATAAAATCGAAATGGGTGTCGCAATCTACCTCTCATGAAAACAGTTGATGGTGGAAGATATTTTGATCTCATTACTGCAATTTCATCCATTTCCAATTCTGCAATGATGTGATTAATTGCAACTGGTCCTACTAGACCTGCTCCTACAAATCCTGCAAAAATTATGGGACTTTTTAATTCTGCCTTTTTGATTTCAAAGACTTCAGCTTCTGGAAATTCTTTTTGCACTGTTTACGTCGATTTGTTCTGATTAATTACTTTTGTCAACATGCATAATCATTTTTTTGCATGAATAGATTCAACATGACCCTTCCCTTGTCTGTAATTGTGTAGATCATATTTGCCCCTACTGCTTCTTTTTCGATAAATTTGTAGTCTACACACAAGTGTAAGTAATTCAAAAATGATTTTTTCATTCTTATCTTTGACTTTGAATACAAATCAGAAAATGTCATGGGACTTCCTCTTAATTGGTATAATAATTTCAATAAAGATAACGTACTGTAATCTTTTGTCCTTGCTTTTACTGCATCGAGAACTTGTTCATCTCTTTGTATGATAAAATCCTCAAATTGATCTGCCACTTCTAGTGGCACATATGTTAGTCTTGCTCGCATCATACCGTATAGTACGGTATGTTACCTTATTAGTGTTTGATATGAGTTTTGTTGATCTTCTCAGCTGGTTTTTTTACACCTGATCGTGACTAGATCGGTTATTTTGGAATTAGCTTGAATTGTTTGAATTGTGAAATTATAGTATATCACCTGATTTAAACAACCAAAACTCAAAATCAATTTGTGGAAATTGCAATAAGTGCTATACTAACTGTAGTTGGATTAATTATGTTATGTTTTGGTGGTAACTGGTTAGTTAGCGGCGGTGTAACAATCGCAAAAAAATTCCGTATTAGTAACTTGATAATTGGAATGACCATTGTTGCATATGGTACTTCAACTCCTGAACTTGCAGCAAGTGTTGCTGCAGCTGGAGAACACAGTGCAATAATTCTTGGAAATATTATTGGAAGTAATATTGCAAATGTTGGTATGGTTATTGGTATTGCTGCAATCTTTGTTCCACTTGTTGTAAGAAAATCTATCTTAAAAAAAGAAATTCCAATAATGCTTGGGGTTTCATTACTTTTAGTTTTACTTTCCATTGATGGTGAACTTTCTCAATATGATGGATTCTTATTGCTTGTTGGCTTGGGGGTGTTTACATTTTATACCTTCAAAAATGCAATGAGGCAGAGAGTAGACAATAAAGAAAAAACAGAACCCGGTAAAAATAATGTATATCTAAAATCTGCTGGATTAATTGGCATAGGTGTTATTCTTTTGTATATTGGTGCTAGACTTACAGTTGATAATGCTGTTGTGTTGGCTACAGAATTTGGATTATCTGAAAAAATAATTGGATTAACTGTTATTGCAATTGGAACCTCTCTTCCAGAATTAATTACATCTATTATTGCAATTAGAAAGGGTCATGCTGATATTGGCGTTGGAAATATCATTGGAAGTAATATTTACAATATTTTGATGATCATGGGAGTGGGTGCAGCCCTTGGTGGTGTGATGGTTGGCGCTGATGTCTATGTTGACTATGCAATAATGATTATCTTCAGTTTATCCCTTCTAATTGCTCTGAAAACTGGAATAATTGGAAGGGCTATGGGGGTTTGTCTTACAATTGGATATGTTGTATATTTGGCAGTCACATTTTTCAAGTAATTTGTGCCTAAATTTTCATTTTATATTGAATTCACTGCGATATTCTCAGCCTTTATTGATGGTGTAATTGATGGCAGTGATGCCCATTGAATAACATTTTTTTGATTGTCTCCAATGGCTGAAATATTTTTCATCATTGTAGGTAGATTGTGAATTATTCTCACTGATTTTCCTGGACCCACTATTTCCCCATTTTTAATAATTTTAATTCCACTTCTTGCAGTACATGAAAAATCTCCTCTAATTGGATTTACAGCATATGTGTACCATAATCTTCCTACTAAAATCCCATGTTTAGTCTCTTTGATCATTTCTTCTTGAGATTGTTCGCCTGACATAATTTTGAGATTGTGTGGGGCAGACATTGGAATTGGTTCTGTACTTCTTCCCATTGGTGAACTTGGCCGTGATGCATTGCCTGTTGATTCTTCACCTTCTTTGTAACTGTCAAACAGATTTGAATATGTATTTTTAAAAATCCCGTTTTCTATTAAACTTCTTTTTCTAGTTTCAACTCCTTCATCATCTACTGATTTTGTTCCAATTCCTTCTGGAATGTGTGGGTCATCAATTAAACTAAGTTGTTCCACTGCAATTTCTTTTTCATAATTGTTTGAAAAACAACTTTTCTTTTCTTTAAATGCTTTAAAATTGAAATTAGCAGCTACTACAAATGCTAATAACTCTCCTACCGAATATGGCTCAAAAATTATAGAATATGAATCTGAATCTACTTTTTGTGGATTTATTGATTCAACACACATTGTTTTAGCATCAATTCCTGTTTGTTCTGCAGAAAAGTTTGCCAATGTTCTTCCACTTGCATGTCCTATTCCTGATACTGGAAGTATTCCTTGTTCTGATTCTGCATTAATTATTCCTGAAATGTATGTGGCTTTATCTTTGAAATTTAATCCGTTTGAATTCATTAATTCAAAGTTCTCTGATACAACATTTAATGATCCTGTAATCGTATTAATTTTATCATTGTTGGCTGAATTAATCATACTTTGTGCGATATCCATACTCCCAGAGCCTGAAATCTGATCTAGTTTTTCATCAAATGTTCCATCAAGTGTTTTATGTTCTACTTTGTATGGTAACCCCCTCCAAAATTCCCTTGGTTTAAGATTGGATGATGATTTAAATGCATTATCTATTGTTTGCTCTATTTCATCTTCGTTTGTTGTTTCCATAGATGAAATTTTTTTATCCTGAATTAACCTGATGCCAAAACTCTCATCAAAATTTTGTTTAATCTCTGCAATTTCTGAATCTGTAATTCTGACTGTTGTGATCTTTTTCTTTACTCTGATAACGTCACATTCATCTATTCCTATTTTTTTTGAATGACTAAGTGCCTTTTCTAAGGCTGACAAATTATTGCTTCCTTGGATTTTTATAATTGAATTTGTTTATTTTTACCAACTCTACATATGATCCAAATTGAGAATCTGTAACGTTATCTAACTTGTCATCTATTTCTTCTTCTCCGTCAAATCTTTTTAGAATTTTATAATGTGTATTTCTTTCAGCTGGCACTCTTCCAATTTCTTTTACCATTCTTCTAATTTCTTTAGGTTTTAGTAATTGACCGTATTCTGAACCTGCAGATGTAGAGATGCTTTCATTGATTAGAGTACCTCCAAAGTCATTTGCTCCCCACATTAACAATAGTTGAGACATTTTTTGTCCTTCTTTAACCCATGACATTTGTAAATTATCAATAGAATTATTCAACATTATTCGTGAAACGGCATGGGTAAGCAAAACATCATTTCCACTTCCTCCTTGCCTTATACCTTCATGTAATTCATGTTTGTACATTGGTGCTTCTGTGTGGATGAAATTTAGTGGTACGAATTCTGTAAATCCTCCCGTCTCTTTTTGAATATCTCTTAATTTTGCAATATGTTTTACTCTGTCCTCTAGTGTTTCTAAATGACCAAACATCATAGTTGAGGTGGTATTGATCCCCATCTTGTGAGCACTTTTGATGACTGTCTCCCAATCTTCTACGGTTATTCTACCAGGTGAAATTTTGTCTCTAAGTTTTTGATCTAGAATTTCAGCTGAAGTTCCTGGAAGTGTGTTCACTCCAGCTTCTTTCATCCTTTTCAAAAATTCTTTAATTGAAACGTTTGAACGGGTTGCACCATATAGGATCTCTTCAGGAGAAAATCCATGAATGTGAATATCTGGAATTTCTTTTTTGATATATCTGCAAATATTTTCATACAAATCTCCTTTCATGTCTGGTGGAAGCCCTGCTTGAATGCATACTTCAGTTGCACCTAATTGGTATGCTTCTTTTGCTCTACGCACTATCTCTTCATTAGGTAAAAAGTATCCTTCTTCTTCTCTGAAATCTCTGCTAAATGCACAAAAACCACATTGTTTGATACAGACATTTGTAAAATTGATATTTCTGTTAACAACATATGATACTACATCTCCTACTCTTCTCCTCCTTAATTCATCTGCAACTAGACCTACTAGATGAAAATCTATTCCTTTGACATTGAATAATTCTAATCCTTCTTTGACTGATACCTCTTTTTCAGATAATGCGTTGTGTAGAATATCTGCAACTACCGGATCGGCATTTTTGAAAAGTGAATCTATGTTGATTGTCATCTCCAATATTCCTCTTTTACGAATCCTTCCTCATTTTCAATGATTGATATCTTATCTCTTAACTCTTTGCTAATAAAAGAAAAATATTCTGGGTATATTGGGAATCTACATTTTAAATCATAACCTGCTTTTTTTGAATTATCCTCAACTTTGTCAATTTCAGGCCAAACAAATTCTGGATTAACAAAATCTGGTGTAAGTGGAGATATTCCTCCCCAATCATTTATTCCAACTGATAAGAAACTTTGATATGATTTTGGAGATAGGTTTGGTGGAATCTGTATGTTCATCTGTGGCATAATGATTCTTGATAGTGCAACAACCAATTTGAAATATTTCTCATCAGCTGATGGTTCATCTTCCATTTTGGTATCTGGTTTGGGTTGAAAGTTTTGTAAAATGATTTCTTGTATGTTTCCATGTTTATCATTTAGTTTTTTGATTGCAAATAATGAATCAATTATTTCATTCATTGTTTCTCCAATCCCTACAAGAATTCCTGTAGTCATTGGAATGCCTAGTTTTCCAGAATTCTCCAAAATCTCTAATCTTGCTTTTGGTCTTTTACTTGCAGCCAAATAATGTGGCATTCCTTTTTCTGTTAACCTTTCACTAACATTTTCAAGCATAATGCCCATCGAAACATTTGTTTTTTTCAACTCTTTCATCTCTTGGTAATTTAGATTACCTGCGTTTGTATGTGGAAATAACCCTGTTTCTAAAGCGAGTTCTGAAGAATGAATTAGATATTCTGCAGTAGATTTGAATCCATTTATTTTCAACCAATCTCTAGCCTCCTGATATCTTTGTTCTGGTTGTTCACCTGTCACAAAAAGTGTTTCTACACATCTATACTTTTTTGCAAGTGTTAATAATTCTAAAATTTGTTGTTTTGACATTAAAGAAAGCTTTGCTTCGCCTGGTTCTGATTTGTAAGTACAATAGGAACATGTATCTTTACAGAGATTTACAATATTGAAAAATGCCTTTTTCGAGAATGTTACTGTCTCTTTTTTGAATTTCTTTCTCAAATTCTGTGCTACTGAAAATAATTCATTTGGATTCTCAGTTGCCTTTTGATAAACTTCTAATGCTTCTTGATGAGATATCTGCTTATTCTCTAAAACATTGTTTAAACTCTCAGAGTCAAAGACAAGATTGTTCAACAGAAGAATTTCTTGCTAAGAAGTATTTATGCTTGTATTGAATTAATTTCCAATATCTTTTCCGGAAATTATTTCACCCCTTAACTAGGAGAGCATCATTCCCATACTATCGTATGCGTGGGTATCGTGGCATGCCTATGGTAAAGTTAGATGAGAATAAGATCAGGTGGATTATACAATCTAAAAATGAAAAAGTCAAGAATTTAGATATTTCAGTAATCCTCAAGATAACGCCTAGAAGAGTACAACAAGTCTACTCTCAGTACAAAAAAACCAAAAAGATTCCCACACTCAAAAGGCCAGGGCGTCCAAAAAAGCCAGTCACTGTACACGAGATAGAGCTAGTCAAACAAGTTCAAGAAAAATTTCATACAAACGCACTATACCTTGAGAAAATCATATCAAAATTGTACAATACCAAGATAAACCACAATCGCATCCACAAGATTATGCTAGATGAAGGATTATCAGTTGAGCAACCACGGAAAAAGATGAGAAGAAAGTGGATCAGGTATGAACGTGAATATTCAAATTCACTGTGGCATACTGACTGGCACACAATACATGATTCACGCTGGGCAGGAAAACAACTAATTGCATTTGAAGATGATGCCTCACGATTTATCACGGGTTTCGGAGTGTATGATGAGGCAACATCTGTGAATTCTTCTGCAGTACTATCTGATGCAATAAAGAATCACGGTAGACCAGCATCCGTACTATCTGATAATGGAAAACAGTTCACATCAAATGTCAATACTCTTGATCATAACAAGCCAGTAGACTTTGAGCAGCAACTAATGAGACATCACGTAAAGCACTCTCGTACAAGAGTGAGACATCCACAAACAAATGGTAAGCTAGAAAAGTTCTGGGATATCTTTGAGTGTAAAATAGAATACTTTGAGTCAGTGGAGCAGTTTATGCATTGGTACAATCACATTAGAGTTCATGGCGCACTAGACTTGGATAATATGGAGACACCATCTGATGCGTATCACTCCAAGATGATAACAAACGAAATACTCATAGACCCAAGTATTCTATGGAGGAATTACTCATGAAAGTGACACGAAATAATTTTTGGAAAGAACATGAATTAATTTCCAATTGGTCTTTCTTCAAGTACAATTGTGACACTTGTAGTTCTTCCATCCCTTAGTATTTCTAAGATCATTTCATCTCCTACTGATTTTGCTCTTTGTAGGTGAATCAGAATATCATCAATTTTTCTAACTTCTATATCATCTACTACTAAAATTACGTCTCCTCCAATTGGATAGTTAACCCCCTCAACGTTGATGGTTTTATTAGAACCAATCAACCCTGTGTTAAATGCAGGACTATCTTCAACTACTGTAATCACTAAAAATCCTACGGCATCTTTCAAGTTCAGAACTTTTGCCATGTCTGGATCAATATCTCTACCTGAAATTCCAATCCATGGGTGTTTGTATTCTCCATTTTCAATTAATGTTGGAACAATTTTTGCTACTGTTTGTGATGGTATTGCAAATCCTACTCCTGTATTGCTTCCTGTGGTTGATTGTATAGCTGTATTGATGCCAACTATTTCTCCACGCATGTTGAGTAGAGGCCCTCCAGAATTTCCTGGATTGATTGCCGCATCTGTTTGAATTACATCTGGGATATTATATGCTGGGTCTGTACCTGAAGGAAGAAGTCTTCCTAATTGACTTATTATTCCTGATGTCATAGATCCTGATAACCCAAATGGATTTCCAATTGCTGCAATCCCCTCACCTACTTTAAGATTTGAAGAATCTCCAATTGATAGAGGATTCAACAATGCCAAATCTGCATTAACTTTGATTACTGCAATGTCCGTATATTCATCTGTTCCAATAATTTCTGCATTATATGATCTGCCATCAAGAAATGTTACTGTGACTTTGTTTGCGTCTTTTACTACGTGTGCATTTGTTATGATGTGTCCTTTTTTATCAAACACAAAACCGGATCCTACTCCTCCTCTGACATCTTCTGATTTCTCTCTTTGAACATTAACTCTGACCACTCCTGGCTCTGATTTATCAAAAATTTCAATTAGTGACAAACTATCTGTAACTGGCGGAATAATTTTTTCAATTGGAATTGGTTCACTGGTTTCTGGTTTTAGTGATTCTGGTGGTGAAATAAACAGTACTGCAACAATGACTAATGCCATTGCAGCACCTATAGTTCCTCCTACAATCATTCCTGATTTGTCCATAGATTTTTTATTTTTTATTTTCTATCTAAAAGGCTTGCTATACACTGATTGAACTTTGAGAATGATCTTTCATCGAATAACTTCTTCCTCTCCAAGTAACTGATGATGCTCTTTTTGCTTGTAATAATCCGCTCAAAAATCCTAAAATTACTACCAAGCTTCCAAGTGGAGCAAATATGGCATAAACTAACTTTAACTTCAACCCTACTTTTACTTCAATAACTGCACCAATGTAAATCAGAATTGATGCAATTGCTGATGTAATACAAAGTATTTTTCCAGATGTTGTTTCTATTGGTAAAGCCGATGATATTGCAAATATTGGAAATGGTACAAACAACAAAAAAACTATGGCAAAAAATATCCCTATTGCAATCTTTCCACTTTGAAGATACAATGGCACCATCAATCTTTTTAGAGCATTCCATAATGTACCCTTGTCTCGAGCCCAAACTGCTTCGATCAGATGTTCGCCTCTGACCATTTTCATTTTGTATCCTGCTTCTTTTACTTTTTTACCCAGTGCTCCATCTTCAATTATTTCATGTTTTACTCCTTCATGCATTCCAATTTCTTGATATGTCTTTTTTTTCAATATGAAAAAACTGCCAAAAAAATATCCTGTTTTTTTAGACGGGTTGTTTACATTCAAAGCTGAAAATCTTGTGTGTAAAAATGTAGAAATCATGGGAAGTGTAATGTTTGTCCAAAAATCAAATGTAAGCATTTTTGGAATGGATGATAATGCGTCTAGATTAAAGGAATTCAAATGTGAAACTGCAAGTGATATGACATTCGCTGCATGTTTTGTATCTGCATCTGTAAAAAGTAATAATTCTCCTGATGCTTTTTGATATCCTTCCATACATGCCCAATTTTTCCCCATCCATCCTTCTGGTTTGGGTCTTGCAGAAACTGGTATGATGTTTGGATGTTTTTTTGAATAATCTGAAATTATTTTTCCAGTAGAGTCTTCTGAAGAATCATCTATTACTATAATCTCATAATTTTCATAATTTTGTTTGGTTAGAGAATCTAGACATTTTCCTATGTATTCTTCTTCATTTCTAGCTGGTAAAATAATTGATACTTTAGGATTAGTTTTCGATGTATTTTCAAATTGATCTAGATGTGGTGTTAATCTAAACGAATCTGCCATTGATTTGATGAGAAAAACCCATGCTCCGCAAATCCCAATTAAAATTGCAACTATTACATAATTGAAAATATCTGTAATTATTTCCATGAAACTTATCTCTCAATTTCTTCTTTGATGCTTTGCATCGCTTGCTCTGTTCCACTTTTGATATGTTTTTTAATCATACCTGTAAACATGCTCATCATGCCAGTTAATTTGATGTCCCAATATGCTGAAAGTATTGTCTTTTCATTTTTTGAAGTAAGTGATATTATTTTCTCTCCATCAATAATGCCTTTTGTAAATTTGGCTTTGATTTTTTCCTTTGGATGAATTTTTACTTCTTGTAAGCATTTTTGATCTCTGAATGCTATTGTTACTTCTCTATTGATTGTATTACCTTCTTTGGAAATATTCCTAACTTCTTTTGTTCCCTTCCAAAATTTTGGTTCATTGTCAATGTCTGAGACGACTTCCCATACTTTGTCAATTGATGCATTAATTTCAACCTCAACTTCGATTGTAGCCATGTCTTACAATCATTGCCTCTACATCAAATATATTAGATTCCTACTGCATTTGAAATAGACTGTGATGGGTAACATGCCTAAAATCCGGAACATTAACTCCAGTTCCAATGGCGTTTGCCATTCTTCCGTCACAGTCACTTAATATTTGAAATAAAATGAAACCCACTAAATACATGCCAAAAATTGAAACTTTAGATGGTGCTGGATTTTGGAAAAATGCTTATGCTCATCAACGTGGGAAATTATTAAAAAAAGTTAATGTCCCTGAAGATCAAATTATTGCACTTGTGAATAAAAAATACATGGAACTTCCTGCAGCACTTAGATATGAAATTGAAATTAGTGGTATTGATAAAAAAGAATTACAATGACATTCGAAATTCATTTTAACGGGAATAATTAAGGTCAATTATGTCTACAATAACCTATGATGATTTTGCAAAATTAGACATTAGAGTTGCAAAAATCATTGGTACTGAACCCATTGAAGGAAAATCTAGAATTATCAAAGGCAAAATTGATTTAGGAAATGATGATCAACGTGATGTAATAATTGGTGGGGCTCAGTATTTTCAACCTGATGAGATTGTGGGAAAAACTGTCATTGTTATTGCAAATCTTGAACCTAAAAAAATGGCAGGAGTTGAATCAAATGCAATGTTGTTAGCAGCTGATGTTGATGACAAACCATTTTGGTTGACAGTGACAGAAGATGTTCCTTTAGGAAGTCCAATTAAATAATTTGTATTTTAGAAATTAATGAAAATAGGTTTTTGACTTATGAGATTAATCATAAATCATTAATTCTTTTTCTTCTAGTAATGCATGTAAGTTGTTTACAGAACGGTATACATCTGGTTCTTGTTTAGCACCTGTGCAGACTAGTTTTCCTGATGAGAATAACAAAATCACTGTCTTTGGATCTAACATTCTGTGAATAAGTCCTGGAAATTGCTCAGGTTCGTACATGCTTCTTGGTAATGTTCTTGCAGCCTGCTCCAAATGGATTTTTCCACCTAAATTGATGGATGCAACAATATTTTGAATTGTTACAACTGCATCTTTCTTAACTTTAATTCCATCTTTTCGAAGTTTTTGTACCACTGTTTTCACTGCTTTTCTGGCCATTTCTTCAGATTTTGAACCAGTACATACCATTTTACCTGAAGTAAAAATCAACGTTGCAGTCTTTGGAGTTTTAAGTCTGAAAACTAGTCCTGGAAATTGATCTGGATGGTATTCAACATCTGGAAATGTTCTAGTTATTTCATTCAAGTCCATCTTCTGCATTACATCTGCTGAAGCTACAACATTCTCTACACTTACGATAGGTTTTGTTTGTGGCATATTTGGCTTTTTTTGTATTTGAACTATAATAAAAGCACTCGCCATTATTTACTCTCAAATACACATTTTTTCCATGTTGAGATGTATTTCGCTCTTTAATCTAGACGAATACTTTATTTTGGTTCTGAAGATTCTTGATTCTAGTGAATTTCACAAATTTTGATCTTGATCAACTGTTCTCCATGAGCGATGACTCCAATCCATTGATGATGCTTGTTTGGATTCTTCCGATAATTCTTTTTGTATTTTATGGGCAACAAATTCAACTGTTTGTAACATCCCGAGAAATAAAAAAAGGAATTAAAAAATTAGATAGTTTTAGAGTAGAGTCTAGAACTGAATTAATTAATTTTGTAAAAAATAATTTAAAAGCAAAAGATGATCCTGTTAAGAAAATTGATAGATTTTTGGAATATTTTACAATAATGCCCGTTGATATGGATACAAATGGAATTGTTGATAAAGTTCAGCATATCGTTAGATCAAGAGAAGATTACACTCGAGAACATGTAAAATTACTTGCACCTGAAATGTCTGATATTGAATTAACTAAAGTTCAAACTTTACTTGAAATAGCATCTTCATTACAAATGATATACAAAATAATTAATCACATGTTCCTGACTGCTAAAAAACAAAACAACTATCCTTTGATTTTACCCTTACAGATGATTCTTCCTTTTGTTATGGAACAAGCAGAGGCTATGAAAGATGCAATTCTTGCGTTTAAAACTGGTCAACCTGTGGGTGATGGAATAGGCCCAATGGTTGTTGGAAAAATGATGCTTGATACTCCAAAAGAAACAATTACATTCCAAACTTCTCTTGCAAAAATTGATTTTGAAGATAGGAAATTGTTTCTTTTAAAAGCTGAAGGCCCTGGTTCTACAGTTGGAAGACCTTCTGACGGATTAGAAAAAATTGTTTCTGAAAATAAACTTGATGCAATAATTATGATTGATGCTGCATTAAAAATGGAAGGTGAAGACTCTGCATCAATTGCACAAGGATTTGGTGCAGCTATTGGAGGAATAGGTACTGAAAGATTCCAAATTGAAGCAATTGCCACTAGTACCAATGTTCCAATATTCTCAATTGTGATAAAACAATCTGTTAAAGAAGCAATTACTTTGATGACTAAAGAAATTGCTGATACTGCAGAAGATGTTACTTCTCAAGTATGTGATATGATTCGTGAGAATACTAAACCTGGTCAATCAGTTATCGTTATTGGTGTAGGTAATACTGCAGGAGTTCCACAATGATATTCTCCAAGACCAAAATTACTACTGCTTACACTGTGGAACGATGTACTAAATGTGGTACTATGACAAAAAGAAAATTTAATGATGGTGATGTGTTATTTACAGAACTTTCAAAATGTAATTCATGTGATGGGTTAATTCGAATTGAAAAAATCTTTGGCGAAACAACTGAACAATAAAATTTAGATTATTTTGTTCTATACTTGACATTACAAGAGGGGCAAAACCATGATGCACCTTCTCCTTGCTCTTTGAACATGAATCCGACACATTTGGGACAAGGTCTTACTTCTTCACTCAAAACTTCTCACTTTTGAATCTCATTCGGCTCTAGTTGTTACTGTTACTCCATTCTCGTTTGGGATGAAGGTGTGTTCTGCCTGAGCAACTCTTTGTTCATTCACTTCAATTAGAACTGGATATGCTTGTACTGCTTTTTTCTTTATCAAGAAATCTAATAATTCCCTTGCTTTCTTTTCTTCCCATTCTTTTGTAATCCATCTTAATGCAAATGGCAACATGTTACAATTTTCCCAAATAAAATTTAGTAATCTATCTGCTTCATCATTTTTTGTTTTCTTTCGTGAGTTTAGTGCAAAAATATTTTTTATTTTTCCATTTCTCACAAAACCCCCTCCTTGTTCTGTTGTTACAAATGGTTCACATGCGTATGCTGAATTTTCTGAAAGTGAAAATCCTCCAATTGACCAAATATTTGGAATAGATCTTCCTGCATGTATTGTGTATTGTTCTAATGAATGTCCGCTGAGATTTGCAATTGGTTTGAATCCCATTTTTTTAATAGTTGTTTCAATAGTTCGTCCAATATCACTTGCTTTGACTCCTGCTTTTATCATTGACATTGCATTTCCTAATGATTCTTCTGCAGCTTGAACCAATACGTCATACTGAGCATCATAACAAACAGTTACTGCAGTATCTGCAATGTATCCATCTATTTGTGCTCCTAGATCAATTTTTACTAAATCCGTATCTTTGATTGTAATTGGATCATTTGGTTCAGCAGTATAATGAGCTGCAATTTCGTTAATACTTGCATTCACTGGAAATGCACATTTGGCACCTCTTTTTTTAATCTCTCCTTCTACTTCTTCACAAATCTCAAAAACTGATTTGCCAATCCAATCTTTTACTCTCACCATTTCTCTAACCTCTGCTGCAATTTTACCTGCTTTGAGATATTGTTCAGCTAACACAATTTCGATCCTAATTTTACCTTTAAAATGATTATCTGTGAAGCTTAAATTGGGTAATTCTCTGGTTTTACTGGGATCGTGGTCTAGCTTGGTATGATTCTGCGTTTGGGACGCAGAGGTCGCGAATTCAAATTTCGCCGATCCCACCATCACCATCTTATTATCAAATTATCTTCTAGTCTAATTGCCGAGCAATGAAGAAGAGTTAGAGTAATGACTTTGATATGAAGTAACTAATTGAGTCTGAGCTCCGGCATGTTTTTATGAATATTTTGTCTCTTGGGTTTTATTGAAATTTGAAAGACGAGATATCATTTTGATAGTAGGATTGGTTCTTTTCATGATTGGATTAACTCCTTTTACTGGTCTT
The DNA here is from genome assembly GCA_965205425.1 of Candidatus Nitrosopumilus sp. Taxonomy (GTDB): domain Archaea; phylum Thermoproteota; class Nitrososphaeria; order Nitrososphaerales; family Nitrosopumilaceae; genus Nitrosopumilus. The sequence goes on along the minus strand of CBDBGZ010000009.1, from coordinate 124,109 downwards.
GCTCTTGCTGCAGTGATTGTAATTATCATGTATTTTGGAATCAAAGTGTATGTAGAAAAAAGAAGACAATCTATGGAGCGTGATGTTGGAGATGGAATATGTATGGAATGTGGCTCTGTAGTTGTAGATAAAAAATGCCCTAATTGTGACTATTCTGAAGAATAATTCATGTGTATGCCTTACTATGGATAATTTTTCCTATATGTGACACATTGACATATAATTTGTATACCTGCAACCATTTCTCTCAAAAATGATTCAATCTTTTCTGGAATTGAACTCTAGCTTAGAATACTTTATGACTCTCTTATCTGGATAAAAATGATGGATTCTTCAACAATTATTTTTACTATTGTTTGGGGACTGTTTAGTGTTCTTGTTACTGTAATGCTAGTTAGAAGTTATCGTAAAAAATTAAAGAAAACACAATGTGATAAATGCAGTGGAATGGGATTCGAAATGTCTGTAAGTAATGATCCCCCCCATGTCTTAGATGCCGAGGTACAGGTTATCTATGAAAATTAAATTATTACTTTTTCTAGCACTTGTAACTTTTGGATCTTCCCAAATCCAAGATTCTTTTTCTGAGGATTATTTCTCAATTCCTTCTTGTTATACTGGCATTTTTGTAACTGACCATGTACAGTGTTCCACAAGAGACTCTCCTCCGTGTCCAGAACCATCATTTGCAAAAAATGGATTTTGTGTAGTGGAGAAATTAGATATTTGTGAGACTGGGTCTGTGCTTAAAGATGGTTTATGCATTGAAAATGCTAATTTTTTTAGAGTAGATGATCCTACATTTACCCGCCAATCTTTACAAACAGGTGAAACTCTAGGCAATTTTACAAATCTATTTGGGTGGTCTGGTCTGGCGTTATCATCATTCATCATTTTTGCATATGTAGTTATGAAAATAAAAAAGAGGAAAAAAGAAAATGAAAACTAGATTTTTTATGATAACTGTAATTGCTTTAGCAACATTTGCATTACCTTTACTAGGATTTGATCAAGCTTATGCACTTTGTGTTGCAGAAAATGAAATTAATTGGAATACTACATTAGATGAATCTGAATTAGTTTTTGTAGGCACTGTAACACGTCTAGATAATTATGATGGCCCACAAAAAGTTACTTTTTTTATTCATGATGTGATTAAAGGAGAAATTAATACTCCAAAATATATTTTAGAAAATTATGGATTGATGTTTCTTGGAAATGATACAATTGCGAGTTCATCAATTAGTGTAGAATACACAATTGGAAAAACCTACAAAGTATACGTTATGAATGGCGATACCCGTCAATGCACTACAAAAACTACAACCCCTCCTGCAGATTACATGTGGGAGCCAGGACCTGAAGATGGTAACTATTATTCAGAGAATCCAGAATATGTAGATCCTTGTGACGAAGGTTATGGATTATCTGATGATGTTTGTATCACATTGGAGGAAATGAATCGTGATAATCCTATTTGTAATCCTAATCCTAAACATGACTTTGGAAAATGTAACAAAGTGTATGAAGAATCTGATAACATGTTACAAGACGTTTTAGATAATTGTAATTGTCAAGAATCAGATCAATCATGTATAGAACCTGAATTAAGATGGTGGAATATGACTCACTATATTGATAATCTTGATTGTGACTTTCTAGATAAAACTCAAGGTTCTTCAACATATGGTCAGATAATTAATCCCAAAAATTACCCTGAACCAAAACCTGAAGAACAAATTTGTCGTGTTGGGGATGAACTTGTAGATGGAGTGTGTATAGTATCTAATCCACAACCAGTGTATGGATTAGATTGTGAAGTTTTGTATATTTGGAATTATGCCATAGATGACTGTAATTTTAGGATAAATTCCATTGATTTCATTTTTTCATTATTATTGCTTGTCAGTATTGTAACTGTTGTTTCAATATTGATTGTAATGAAATACAAAAAGAGATTTTAATATGGAAATCATGAGTCATTTTTACAACCTGAAATTGATATTTTTTGCATGCCTCGTTTATTCTAAGAATGATTCCTACGGATCCTCTATATGCAAAAAATGATTAATTCTAGGTATGCAAAACATGCCCAAAGTCAGATTTCTCAGGTCAACTTTAACAACTAGCTCAACTTTTCCTCAATCCCATTCTAAAATGAGTCTTCTAGGCAACCAAATTAGGAAATAACAATGAATCGTAATATACCGCTAGTATTTTCTATACTCCTTTTTGCAGGAATTCTTGTACCTGCATATGCTCAGACTACTGAAAGTGTTGTAATTAACGAAGTCGACATTAACCCTCCTGGAGATGATTTTCAAACTATTTCAGAATGGGTTGAACTTTACAATCCTACTGATTCTGAAATCAATATTGGAGGATGGGAGATTGCATCCACAACAGTTCTGAAGAAAACAATGACCATTCCTTCTGGAACTGTTATTGAACCCGAACAATTTTTGACATATTCTTTTCAAAATGTTTGGTTTACCGATGCAAATGAATCTGTTGAACTTCGAGATGAAAATAATATAATTATTGACAAGACTCCTGCTATTACTGATATACAAAATGATTTTACTTCGTGGCAGAGAATCTATGATGGATATGACTTTGATAATTCTGATGATTGGAAGTTTGCAACTTCAACTGCTGGCTCTTCTAATGGAAAATTAATCCAAGCTCAAGAAACAGAAGGTGTTGTAGTATCTGTTTCTTCAGAAGATCCTTCTTACATCTTTGGTGATGTGGCAGTTATTTCTGGTACTGTTTCTGAAGAAGTCTATATCATACAACCATTTTTCCAACCTGAACAAATTATAATTTCTATCACTGGACCTAACTTTAATAAAATAATTACAATGTATCCTGATCTGAATCTTGAATATGAAACAACATTAAGTTTACATCAAGTTTTAGGAATTAATGCAGGAACATATGATGTTGTTGCAAATTATGCTGGTTCAACTGATAGCACTAGTTTTTCTGTTGGTACTGAAATTATAGAACAAGATATCCAAGAAGAATCTGATGTGGGAATACTTACTGACAAATCTCAATACCTTCCTGGGGATCATGTTTCAATTTCTGGATTTGCTTCTGATATTATTCCATTTCAAGGAATGGCATTTACTGTAACTGATGCTGGTGGCCAAGTCATCTCAACTGGAAATCTTTTCCCAACTGATGGAGAATTCTCAACTACAATATATCTCACAACTATAGATCCTATTTACGGTACATACAATATTCATGCAGAATATTCTGATAAATCTACTACAACTAGCTTTGAAGTTGTTGAAGATATCAAAGAAGATGTTCCAATATCACTTTGGACTGATGAAGTTGCATATGGTTTAGGTGATGAAGTTACTCTAAGTGGTAGATTAAATGATGTTTGGATTGGCAATTTGGATTTAGAAATTGTCCAAACAAAACAAACTTCATCCTCTACTAGTGATGCTGGATTTAAAATTTTAGATAGTTTGAAAATAATGGGTGATGGTTCTTTCACTTATTCTTTTACAATCCCTGACAATGTTGTTAGATTGGGTGATTACAAAATTACTGTATCTAAAGAAATTGGTTCTGCAACAATTATTGCTAATGTTGTAGATGATCCTGAAAATTTTATTCCTTCAAATGATCCATTAACTGTGGAGACTGATGCTGGTGTCTATGAATTCTCTGATACTATTACTGTTAGTGGTTTTGTTAAAGATCCATTTGGTAATTCTAGTTATATTACTGGCTCATCTGTGAAAATTTCTATTTCTCATGAAGATGGAACTCCTTTAGAAATTATTGATCTACAGGATTCAAAAAGATTAGATGGTGGTGGTGTAATTGGTTATGATTTTACAGCAATTCCTGAAATCTCTGGAAGATATTCTACACAAGTTGATGTTACTAAAAATATCTTCACTGTTGGAAATTACATTATCAAGGCAACATATTCCTCAGATGTTGTAACTGCAACTTTTTCCGTTGTTGATTCACTTGATTTAGAAGATGGGGCAATATTGTCAATTGACAAGGATGTTTATGGCTTGGGTGAAATTGTTCACCTTACGGGAATATTGCCACGAACAGGTGATAATTCTATAGAGATTTCGGTAACTAGACCTGATGGAACTAGAACTGACTATGGCGCAACTGTTGAGAATCAAAGATTTTCATGGACTTGGGATACCCCTGTATATGAAAAAACACAATTATTGAAAGAAGAAGATGGACGAGATGTTAGAACCTCTAATTATGGTATTTACAAAATCAGAGCAGCAATTGCTTCTGAAAGTATAGATATTTTCTTCAAAGTCTCAGAAGATCCTGCTAATGATTCATTATCTACTAATCCATTGTTTGTAGAACCTGAAAAATCTCTATACAAGGCAGGTGATGAATTAAAGGTATCTGGCAATGTTATTCTACGTGAACAAGGTGATGAAGGATTGGTTGTCACAGAACGTGTACAGCTAAGAATCATTGATGGTACATTTCCTTTCCATTTGATTCATGAAGCATACGTTTATCCAAATCAAGGTGGCAAATTTTCAAGTCTATTTGAATTACCTGCAACAATCTTTTCAGAAGGTGAATATATTGTACGAGCCAATTATGTAGGAACTCAAACTGAATCAATCTTTAGTGTGGCAAATGATTTTGTATTTGGTTCTGATGAAGATTTAGCTTTGGTGCTAAGTATTGATAAAAATGAATATTATCCTGGTGATACTGTAGTGATATTTGGAAAGCCAAATAAATTAATTTATTTGGAAAAATTTGAAGTTAGCGTAATTGAAAAATCCAATTCTGAAATTACATGTGGGTCATTTATTTGTGGAACCAATACTGGTCCTGTTGCAACCATTCGTCCAAGCCCATCTGGTTCATTTACTCATGAATATGTTATTCCTGATAATGTTTCTTCAATTGGTTCATACGAAGTTAATGTTGATGCCGATTTTGACACTGGTTCTGTAATTTTTGATGTTATAGAAAAACCATCTGCACCAAAATTAAACATCGTTATTGAAAAACAAAATAGAATTCCTGATACAACTATTTCAATTTTAACTGAAGAAAAAACTACTGATAGTACTACTATTGCTCCTCGAGTTCTATCTGGATCTTTAATTACTCCTACTAGGGGTGATGAATCCAACGTAGATCTCAGAGTCACCACTATTGCTGGAACTTGTATAATTGGACCTGATGCCGAATGTTTGGTTAAAGAATCTACTAGAACACAAGGTCAAATCTATGCTGTTGTAGAAGTTGATGGAGTTGGCCTTAATGTTAGGTATAGTGGTCCTGATGTACGCCTAGAAAAATTTAGTATTTTACCTGAATCAACTACTGCATTTTTACCCGATACAAATTGGAATGTTGAAGTACTCAAAGATGAACAAGTTTCAAGATTCTATTATAAAGTCACATACAAGACTTCAGAGTAAATTCAAAATACTCTCAATCTAATTCTTGATTAAAATGAAATTACAAGTTTTAATGTTTTATCAGGATGATCCTAAAAAATGCACAGCTGCTAAAATGGTAAAATTTGGTCTTGCACAAAACATCAAAAAAATTAGTTCCAAAGGTTTGGTGTTGGATCCTTTTTCTGAAAAAACACTGTTACCTAAAGACAAATCTATAGTACATTCCATTATAGGTATTGATTGCTCATGGAATCTTGCAGATCAGGCTTTTTCTAAAAACTTTGCAGGTATCAAAAGAAAACTCCCTCCATTACTTGCCGGAAATCCTGTAAATTATTCTAAATTAAATAAATTAACTACAGTTGAAGCATTAGCCGCATCATTATTTATTTTAGGTTCCAAAGAACAGGCTTTGGAATTACTTAACAAATTCAAGTGGGGTCATACTTTTTATGAATTAAATCAAAATCTGTTGGATGAATACTCTAAACTTGAAAATGAATCTCAAATAGAATTAATTCTGAAAGATTATGGACTTTTTTAATTCCTTTTTTTCAAATAAATTACAATTATTATAATTGCAATTATTGGTATGATCCATACCAAATAATTTGATTCATTTTTAGAAAATTCTATATCTTTCTGTAAACTAGTGGGTAATTCCAAAGTGTGATCTGTTACAATGAAACTAGATTCATAAAAATCAGGTTTTAACACTGAATTTGAAATTGCAAATATTTTGATACTATTTGCACCTATACCTAACTTATCTGAATCTTCTGAGGCTATTTTGATATTGGCGTGATTGTTTTCTATGTCTAGAGTTTCAGAAATGATTTTTTCACCCTGACTATTTGTTAAAAAGTATAATATTTTATCTGAATTTCTCGTTTCTACTTTCACATACATCTCTTCCCCTTTTTGAAGTATATTTTCTATCTCGACTTTTTCAATTATTGGAAAATCTGTATTTTCAAATTTTGACCATTCACCTTTCTTAAATGGATATGAATCATCTTCAAATGCATTAATTTTGATTGTTCTTGATTCTGGAGAATATTCTTCTAAGTAAAATGGGCCATTACTAATTACTGCATGATTCTTTGCCTCAATCCATTTTATTGATGCATCATATCTATTCTGATAGTATTCTGTACTGTAATCATTTTCTTCTAATGACTTTGGAATATAATTAGCATTTTTGAATTCATACAAATATTCTTTGATAATCCTTGCATCATTTGGAATTATTAATGATAACCAGTTAACATTTTTACTTACTGCACCTGATCTTGAAAATGATACTTTCCCATCAAGTACTGCTTTTTCCATAGCTGTTGTAATTTCCCATGGTATTGGAGTTGCTATGCTTGCCCAATCCGCAATTTCTCCTTCGTCAAAATGCCAATAGTCTACATATACTTCAACTGTATCTTCATTTATTGGTTTTATTCCTTTAATTGTTTGAATGCTTTGTGCTGCCCGTGGTGTAAATTCTGTATCAAAAGTTTTATCGTTTTCATCATCTTGTGTTCCCCATTCGATTGTAAAATATAATGCGTGCATGATGTCGTTCATATCCATTTTTTGACCATTATGCCAATTACTGAGTTTTACATCAAATGTTACTTTACTAGTAGCAATTGCATCTGCTTTTACGTTTTCCCATTTTTGTAACGATGTATTCCAAATTTTTGCATCTTGTGGAATCTTCAGTTTGTCATTTGGACCTGCTGTATCTATTTGCCAATCTGCTCTAATTGGTATGGTTTCCCCTGTGAATGGGTGTTTGAATGTTGGAGGGTCTGAAACTGCATTCCAAATTTGTACACTGTAACTGTCCGTCATACCCATTACTGGATTCCATGCTCCTTGATAGATTTGTTTAACTCCTATTACCAATTCGTCATGATCACTTTTTGCATTTATTGGTGTAAATCTACTTGGAACTCCTGCTCCAAAGTCGTTTACCACCCCATCAATTTTTTCGTTTACAACATACTGATCAATTTTATTTGCCAGAAAGATTCTAACTGATTCATTAATTCCTTCCACAACTGCTTCTTGAATTAATTCTGCTCTTTGTTCTTCTGTTTCAAAATCACTTGTGTATATCTTTTGAGTGATCGTATCTAATTTTTCATTTTTATAATTCCAATATGTTGGATCGTTAAACCCTGGCATGTTTGAAAACCAAGGTGAATACATATGTCCTAATCCTGTAGAATCATATTTTACAAATGCTGAACGTTGCCATGCTTCCGTATACAAATTCCATTTTATATCTGATGGGTTTGAACCATAGACTATCACGAATGCTTTATTCAAATCACCAAAATCCTTTTTGACTACAAATCCTATTTTTTCTAGTTCAATTGATAATATTTCTCCTATTGATTTTCTTATAGGATCATCACTTCTAATGAAAATTGTAATTCCTATTGGCGATTCATCAATTTGCCATTTCCCTTCTTTTTTGATTGCCCCTTTCTCTATTAGTGAATTAGAAATAATTTTTTTTGCTAATGTTGGATTATATTTGAAATCAAACGTCTCTAATTCTTCAATTATGGTGAGAAATTCTGGGCTTGAAATACCATAATATGAAATACTTGGGGAGCCATACCCTCCCATTAACTCATTTACTATCAAATTTCTATCTACTAAATAATTTAAAGCAAATCTACTGTCTTTGTCTGAAAAAGGATTGAATTTTTCTGATTCTGCAGGATTTACTAGTATGCTGTAAAATCTACTTGTTGCATCGTAAACTTGTAATCCTTCTCTCTCTTGATGATTTTCTAATCTATCTGCAGAAACTGTATCATAGTATATGTCTAGATTGCCATTTCTTACTTCTTCTAAAGCAGTATTTCCATCAAGATACTGTATGAATTTGACTGAATCGAAAAATGTATTTTTTTCTGCAAAAGATTCACTAAATGTTATTGATACTACTAAAATTGCTAGTATGACAACTAGCATTTTTTCCATATTGTTACTTTTCTACTCATGTAATAAAACCTATATCATAATACCTTGATGTTATTAGCTGCTAAAACCTATATTTCTAATATGAATCAAAAATTACAATTGAAAATTCATCCAAAAATGATAAATGGGTTATCCGGAATAATCGCAGGTGGAGTTTCCATTCAGGATTTCTCTGCTGTCACTAAAATTACAAATGATGATTCTAAAATAATTTTAAACGAATTCATTAAAAATGAAATTGGGACAAAAGAGAATAATTTTTATTATTTTGAGGATGGTGATAAATTAAAAATTGCTGTTTCTTTACTTGAAAAAGGATTTCCTATAGATGAAATTTCAATTGCATTAGATTGGAGAGATTTTGAAGGATTAACTGCAGAAGTATTGACTGAAAAAAATTTTGCAGTAATTAAAAATATGATGTTGACAAAACCTAGGATGGAAATTGATGTTGTTGGTATTAGGCTTGGTATTGCTATTTTGATTGATTGCAAACATTGGAAAAGATATAGTTCATCTGCTCTCTCAACTGCTGTTAAAAAACAAATTGAACGTACAAAACAATATGTTGCTAAAACACCTGGAGCTATTGCGGTGCCTGTAATCGTAACATTATATCAAGATAATGTTGATTTTATTGAAAATGTTCCTATTGTACCTATTTCTCAATTTACTTCATTTGTGGATGAATTCTATGGAAATATTGATCAAATGAAGACTATAGGAACAAACTAGTAACAAAAAATACTATTCCTCCAATAACAAATCCTTTGGTAATTTTTAATGAATTATCTAATGCTTTTGAATAGTCTTCATAAATTCCCTGACCCATCACTTTCACGTTAGTTTCGTTTTCTAAAATTTCAAATTTTGTAGATGTTGTATTGGCTTCTGCACTTTTTGCAATTTTGAAGAACCATTTTGAAAGTTTATCTGCACTTGTAATTAGTCCTAGTTGATAGTATCCGTTTCTGTTTCTGGCTTTAACTGGTGCATAATGTGTATCTGATGTGCAAATTTCTAGTAATTGATAATCCCTTTTTGCAAATATGTCTATGATTTTTTCTCTAATTCCGTTTTCCATATTGTTTGAATCTGACCATCCTAGAAAATATTTTTTTTCATTCAATTTGAGACAAATTATTCCTAATCCTGCCATCCCAAGATCTTCTGTCCATACATCCATTTCCTCTGTATTTGCATAACCTAGTTCAATTGGGAAACTTTCTTTTGTAATTAGAGTATCTAAACATGATTTTGCAGCTTTTAGCATATCTTCCCCGTCCTCTTTTGATATTTCTTCACCCATTGCATTATGGCAATCTACAATCATGGTTCTTGAATAATTTCTATTGTTTGCATATTGCACAATTTCTGTCTTCATATAGCTAGGAAGATCCTCCATCCCATGTGGTGATAACGATAAAAACAATAATGGATTATTTCCAAAAAGTAATCCTGTAACTCTAGCTTTGTTTATTTGAACTGTTACTGGTTCTGTACATTGTACTCCTTCATCTTTGACTTTGCTATTTTCTAAATTTTTCAAGTACTTTTCAACTTCATTCCTTGATGGTAGATTTAGTGCATGATCAGAAATGCTATGCATTACCATAGCTGATGACGATAAATTCTTGTAAATCAGGTATGGGATGTTACTTCCACCAACTGGATGATATGGACCTGGATGTATTCCTGGCAAAATCATTCGGAATTCCTTCTCTCCATTTTGTGCTGAAAATTTTATTTGTGATGTTGATACTTTGGTTTCATTTGAGCGTTGTTCCATTAATTCTTCAGCATCTTCAAAATCATTTCCTTGTGATGCCAGATAAGCTTGAATAGTTTTATGAGTACTCTCCATTGCTGGTCTTCCTGCTCTATCTGTCACAATTGACCACACACTTGCAATTATCATAAAAGATATTCCATATCCTAATCCAATTGGTTCACTAAGTATTGAAATCCACATATCTTGAGGAATTAATACAAAAAACATTGCTAGTGGCTGAATAAGACAAATAGCCCAAGCTTTTTTGAGACTTGCTCCTAGAGTTGTGGTGTATATTCCTATTCTAAAACTTGCAAAAAGTAATAATCCAAAAGTTATGAAGAACAATTCTAAATCTTTTGATAAAACAATACTTGAAAGAATTCCCATTAGTAATGTAATTGTCCATAACATATTTCCAAAAAGTGATGAATGAAGTGACTTTGAGTATTCTTTTTTCTTTGCAAATCGTGTATCTAGAAATTGTGTTGCATATAGAACACCTAAGACCAATGGCAATATGTACCAATTTTCTTCAAATCCTAAATTACTCAAATAACCCAAATATGTTGCAAGAACTGTTACTGCAGCTACTACCATTGATACAACTAGAGAAAAATACTTTGATGATGGATTAACTAAAGTGAGGGAAAATCTATTGTGTATATTTGAAACATTATCTGTATCTTGTTCCATTGTTTCTTCACGGAGCTAGAAATAAATCGATTATCCATGAAATGGCAATCAAACTAATTGGGATTGTTACTACAATTTTTGGATCTAATTTGAATCCCTTTGTCTCATCTTCAAAGAATCTCATGAGACCTCCACTTGATGCTGGAAGTGGTGCTGATTTCTTATCTGCCATTACAATTCGAAATCAAGGATTTTAACATAAAAACTTTATTGTTTGCCTTTCATTTTGTCTATTGTCTCTAATAGTGAATTGATCGTTTTTAGAATATTTTGTTGCTTTTCATGATCTTTTTCTTCCTCTAATTCTTTTGAAAGTAATTCTAGTTTCTTTTCTAATGTTTTTTCTAAGTTGAGTGTCATTTCATTTGGTGGATTTTCAATTGGAATTTCTTTTTTTTCAGGTTGACGTCCACAACTAGTACATAATGCCTGCCCTTCTTTCATTACTCTAACCCCTTTACAATACGGACATGGTTCACTGAGTAATGTGGCTCCTTTTAGAAGCATTTCTGCAGCTTTTTTTGTTAGATCATCCGTCATTCTTTTTCTTTAATTTTCTATCTAAAAAATCCGTTTATTTTTGATTCTTAATTCATATTCAAACAAGGCTTAATAGTGTGAATAATTGAATTGATTTCGAACGAATGGCAGTAATTTGTAATACTTGTGGTCTTCCAGAAGATTTGTGTGCTTGTGGTGAACTTGCCAAAGATAGTACTAAAATTATTATTCGATTAGAAACTAGACGATTTAAAAAAAAGGGTACTATGATTGAAGGATTGGATCCTAAATTAAATAATTTAGAAACTGTTGCAAAAGAACTTAAAAACAAATATGCATGTGGTGGAACTGCTAAAGAAGGTTACATCTTCTTACAAGGTGATCATAGAGATACAATCAAAGATACTTTGATTAATTTAGGATTTGCCGAAGATACTATAGAATTACATTAGAACGAATTGAAAAATTCCAATAAATTACTTCAATCTATTGGGATACCTTACACTGCATTACTATCTGTAATCTTTGGTTTGTTGGTAGTTTCTTTCCCTATTGGAATCTTTGTTGTTTTTGAAAGTGATGTTGGAGGTGACATTAATTATGAATATCCACTAAGCCATCTGGATATTTTTATTGGTTCAGATTTCTATCAGTCTTCCTCTGATGTCAGTATTGGTGATGTATTTGTTGTTTTATGGATTTTTTATCTTGTAATTTTTGTAATTGCTATGTTAGGACCAAAACATGATTTCTTCAAAGCTTTGTCTCCGATTATATCTTTTGGAAAATATGATACGCGATTTAACTATATGATTGGTATTACAAAATGGTTCTCAATCTTAATTTTAATTTCAGGTCTGATTAATTACATTCAAGAGGGATTTGGTATTACAATTGTTCCTCCTCTTGCTGATAATGATCTTTTTCAATTTTTTTATGTCACTCTTGCTCCATTAATTGAAGAATTTGGATTTCGTCTTATTTTAATTGGAATTCCTTTATTTGCTCTTTATTCTCATAAATCCTCAATAAAATATTTCATCAAATGTTTGTGGAATCCTAACCATCTTGATATTTTTGATGCAAAAAAAGCACTTCTTTTAATTGTCTTTGTAGGTGTGCTTTTTGGTTTTGCCCATATTGCCTTTGGAGATTCATGGAGTGGTGGAAAATTTGCTCAAGCAACTGCTAGTGGAATAATACTTGGTTGGGTTTATCTCAGATATGGATTTGTAGTTTCATTAATGATTCACTGGGCTACAAATTACTTTATTTTTTCGTATGCAACTTTTATTTCTCAAATAAATTTAATTTCAATTGAATCTGCTTTTTCCCATTCATTGATGCATACTTTGGAAATGTTATTTTTAATTTCAGGAGTATTATCTATTAGTGTTTTAATTGTAAATAGATTTTATTCTAAAAAAGAATCTAACTTAGAGGTTTAAGGCTACTTTCAAACCTTTGTACCTGTTTCGAATTGTTACTTCTGTTACTCCTGCAGCTTCAGCCACATCTCTTTGTGTTTTATTTTCTCCATTTGTAACGCAAGCTACGTAAAGTGCAGCAGCAGCTAACCCCATAGGATCTTTACCTGCTGAAATTTTTTGTTCTTCTGCAGTTTGTAATATTTTGGTAGCTTTTCTTTTTGTTTTTTCAGATAATCCTGCCTTGCTTGCTATTCTAGATATGCATTTTACAGGATCAACAACTGGCATTTTTAAATTTAATTCTCTTAACAATAATCTGTAGCATCTTGCAATATCTTTTCGTTTGATATTACTTGCTTGACCAATATCTTTTAGTGTTCTAGGAGTTTCAGTATCTCGACATGCTGCATAAAGTGCTGATGCAATTAATGCTGAAATAGAACGACCTCTAACTAGACCTTTTTCCAATGCCTTTCTGTAAATATAAGCTGCCTTTTCAATTACTGAATCACCAACTGCAAGTTTGTCTTTTAGTCTGTCTAATTCACTAAATGCCTGTCTAAAGTTTCTATCAACTGGTTCATGAACTTGACTTCTACTATCCCAGGTTCTTAATCTTTCAATAGTACTTTTCATTGCAGCAGTTAGTGGCTTTCCTGTCGCATCTCTATTTTGTGGATTGATTACTGTGGCTAATCCCATGTCGTGCATAGCAAGTGATGTTGGAACGCCTGCTCTACTTTTGTTCTCCCCTTCATTTGAAAATGACCTCCATTCTGGACCTGATTCTTCGACTTTATCTGTAATTACAAATCCACATTTACCACAAAAATTTTCACCGGTATTGGCATCTGTTACTAGGGTACCTTTTCCACATCTAGGACACTTGTCTTTTGGATTAGTTGATTTGACCATTTTTCTCTCTCAAAACCTTTTATGATAATATTTAACATTTTCTAATTCATTGTATATAAGTATATCTGTGATTTCGTACCTATCTCTATTATCCTCAAATTAGTTCACCCCATTATTTCCAGACTAAAGTCAAGATACGTTTGGAAAAGAGGAAAGAATCACAAGATTATGCAAAAATTAGATCCAATCCAGATATCCTAGATAATCAAGTCAAAAGAGGATGGTGCCAAGAACGCAGACGTAGCCTCATCCATGAAGATATCTGTTGGGTGGGTGCAGAAACTCTACTCACGGTATCGCCGTACTGGTGCAGTTCCAATCCTAGGCAAGCCTGGAAGGCCAAAGGGAATAATCACAGAGCAGATGGTACAGACTGTCCAGTCTCCCCCCCACTCCAGTGATTTTGGTCGGGCCTTGAATAATCACAGAGCAGATGGTACAGACTGTCCAGTCAGCATTTGAAAAGTTCAGGTGTTCTGCAGTATTCTTGGAGAAAATAATTGATACTACTGGAACACACATACCTCACAATACCATACACAAAATTATGAGAGATGAAGGGTTGGCAGAAGCTCAGCCAAAGAAGAGGAGAAGACGAAAGTGGGTTCGATATGAAAGGACATATTCAAACTCCATGTGGCATACTGACTGGAAGAAGCTAGATGATGGCAGATGGTTCTTATGCTACCAGGATGACGCATCAAGGTTTATCGTTTCTCATGGAGTGTTTGCAGAGGCAACAACAGATAACGCACTTGTGGTATTACATGAGGCAATTGCAAAGCACGGTAGGCCTGCATCAATTCTAACTGATCATGGCTCCCAGTTTTATGCAAACCAATCAGAATACAAGAGAAAAGGAGCATCCCAGTTTGAGCAGGAACTGGTAAAATTAGAGATAAAGCATATCATGGCAAGAGTGAACCATCCTCAAACCAATGGCTAGCTCGAAAGATTTCACGGCGAGATTCAGAGAAAGCAGAAATGGTTTGGTACCATTGATGAGCTGGTCCACTGGTACAATCACATAAAGCCACACATGTCACTTGACTGGGATAATCTTGAGACCCCTGCAAAGGCATATGCAAGAAAGATGCCAGAGAAGGGAACAAGAGTTATTGATGAGCAGACAGGAGAAGAATACGATGTCAAATAAGGGACGAACTGATTTTGAGATACAACAGTGATTTCGTACCTAAATTAGTAATTTTTTTATCTTTTGCCGATTTCTCGCTAATTTGATTCTAAGATTTTTTTAATTTTTTCTGCGATATTTGGTTTTTCATTTTGTTCTAATAAAAATTTCAAGTCTTCTGCATTATCTACATCCCACATTATTCTTTTAACAAAAACCATGGCAATATTTAGTGTGTGTTCTTTTGCAGTATTCATGTGAATTTTATAACTGTCTTCATCATAATGGGTCTTCATCAAATCTATTGGCATTCTAGCCAAAGCATTAGTACCATCAAATCTCCTTGATGGAACAATAATTGCAAAATTTGGATGCATTTTGTAGTTTAACATAAAATCAATATCTTGAGTTTTGATAAATGGTATGTCTTGAGGAAATACAATTGATGCATCATAGTTATTTTCTAACAAGTAATTATCTGCTAATGCAACTGCACTGTTGACACTTTCTTCTTTTTCATCAATGATGGTGATTGTATTGAATTTTTTCCCTATTTCAATTGCTTTTTCTTCTCTAGTAACCATGATGATTTTTTCAATTTGAGAAGAAATTGATAAAGTGTGTAAAATTTCTTCTAACATGACAATACACAAATCTTCAACTTGATGTGGAGATAAATCTAAACGTGTTTTTGCTTTAGAGAAAGTCTTTACAGGAATTATTGCTGCTATTTTCAAATTATACGTGTACTTGTTTTAAAATGAAATTTGCTAATGCGTCTTCGGCTAATTTATTTTTCATTGTGATTTTTGTTTCAAATACTTTCATGTCTAAACTCTGAATTTTCTTTACTAACATTCTGTCTTTGGTATCTACAATAATATTTGAACAAACATCTGAATACATTTTTGCTAAACCATATGCGTTTGATTCTATGCCTGCAGCCTGCATATATTTTGCAGCAGGTCCGCTAATTGCATTCTCTCCGATTAATGGACTAATTGCAACTACTTTCTTTTTTATTTTTGATAACTCTTTTCTAATTCCTTTAATCTGAAGCATTGGCCCAATTGATGTCAATGGATTTCCTGGTGCTAAAATTACCATGTCTGCATCATGAATTGCATTTACTGCTTCAGGATTTGGACGAGCTTTGTCTGCTCCAATATATTGAATACCTTCTACGGGGTCTTTTCCTCTATGTTTTACCCAATATTCTTGCAAATGTAATTCTCCTTTGTCTGTAGTAATTCTTGTTTCAATACTGTTGTCTGTAACTGGGATGATATTTGCACTAACTGCAAATTTTTCACACATCCATTTTGTAATATCGCTGAGGTTCTTTCCGTTTTTCAACATGTTTGTTCTAATCAAATGAGTTGCAGCATCTCTATCCCCAACTCTAAACCATGTCTCTTCTCCAAAAACCTCCATTTGGCGTAAAAAGTTGAATGTGTCTTTTTTCATTCCCCAACCTCTTTCTTGATCAAGCAAATCTGCTAATCCGTACACAATAGTATCAATATCTGGACATACGTAAAGTCCGTATAACCAATAATTATCTCCCACATTACTAATTACATTAACTTTGGATTCTTGGGCTACTAATCCTCTAACGAGTTTAACCGAACCTGTTCCTCCTGCTAATACTGTAATCATATCATATCCCTCTAAAACCAAAAATCCTAACTTTCTCACTCAATATTACTTTTTCAAAAAATGCTGATCTAGATAATTAGGATAAGTTTATTACCGTAATTTCATGGATTTTACTCGTGTCTAGGGCAGTAATTCTATCCGTTTTGCTAGCAACTCTTATCGTTATAGGTACAAGTACTCCAGTTTGGGCTGCTCAATTAGATGCTAGAATTAACCCTAATACTGAAACATCTCCATTTAAGATGACATATCTAAAAACCGTCTTTATTGAATATCCAAATGGCGGAAATCTCTTTGATGAATTACAAGGTAAAGAATGGACTGTTTCTGGAACTGCAGATACATCCAATTCAGGAGTTCAACAACTAAAAGATGAACTAAATCGTGGTATTGCAAATGATGGCAGTCAAGCTCAAATTGACGATTTATCTGTAGATTATGAAATTCATCTTAAAGCAAGAAACATCAATACTTCGATTGATTATCGTATAATCCTAGAAGGTACTTTAACTGATTATGTAATCACTGATGATGGTCAGAGAACCTTAGTTGATATGGGATGGAGAGCAATGTCTACTGATAAAGAAATTGTAATTGATGGTATTGAAATTAATATTCCAATTAACATATTGCGAGATCAAGAACCTGAAGTGTACACTTACTTTGTTGACACTGAAGCTGAAGAAGTATTAGGTAAACATCTCATTAATGCTGATTTTATTTTAGAACAACCATTAACTAACTGGCACTTTTTGTTTGATCCAACTGGAATCAATGTAGATGCTGGAACTTTTGGATTAGATGATGAAATTGCAGGATTTGTAGTCTCTTCTTGGACTATGGGTGAAAGTAGTATTAGAGAAGGAAGACAAGTTGAGAGAATCTTTGAGGCTTCAGTAACTTCTGATCAAACTTACATTGTCAGAAGTGTTCAATCTACTGATACTGCAAACTTATCAACAATTGGTTTTGGTGCTTTAGATAATTTAGATGGAATTGAAATTGCAGGTGTAACTCCAACTCCACCTGAGGATTATATGACCACATCTACTGGTGATTTCCCAGTAATGATAGTTTACGGAATGGCTGGAATAGCAGCTGTTGCAGGTATAGCATTTTTCTTTATTAGTAGCAGATCACTCAAAAATGAACAACAAGGACAACAAGGAATTGATCCTAATAGATTACAAGGTTATGAGACCAGTGATTCTTCTGGAGGCTATAAGACCAATAGAGGTGAGGCTCAACTAAAGGATGATGCTGATTATCAACAAACACGAAGCCATTATGATGACGCTTCACAACAAAGTCCGCCTCCACAAGCAACTCCTTCTATTCAGGAAGAAGCAGCATGTGGATGTGCAGCATCTGCTGAAATGGGCTCTGAATGTGATTGTGCAATGCAAGGTGCATGTCTTTGTGATGGCTCATGTCAATGTGGCGCAGATATTTGTAAAGAACAAGTTAACTCAATGAGTTAGTAGTTGTTTTAATTTTCAATTCTTAATATTTCCACAAATGGGAATATTATCGCATGTTTGATATTTTGTTAAAAAAATGATTTATTGTTATTCAAAATAGTAGGTTGCATCATAAATTGTAATGTCCGAAAGATTAACTATAATGTTGAATAGTGATATTGCAAAAAAACTTAGAGCATTACAGGCAAAAAAAATCAAAGAATCTTCTTCCACTGTTAGCTTTTCAAGAATAGTCAATGAAGTTTTAGAAAAAGGATTAAAATAACTAAAATCTATTTGTTAGTTTTATTATTTTTTAATTTGTGTATTGTTCTAAGGTGTCTTTTTAGATGCCCTTCTCCTGCTAGATTTTTTTTACAATGTGGGCATTGAATTCTTTTTACCATACCTATATTCATACTTTTTATGAAGTTCATATATTAACCAATGCTTGATTTTAAAAATATGTGTGCTGGGAGTAACCCTCCTTCTGTTTTCACGATATTTCGCTTTGCAGCCTACCTGAACCTAGTACAGGAACTTTAAGTTCTGTTTGGCTTTGCTCCATGTGGGTCGTCTTTTTCATTCCGTTTATGGAAACCTCAGGTTTTGCCATCATAGTGCGCCATATTGGATTATTTTCTGCTCCGTTGCCAACCATCTCTGATTATCTATCTCCAGATCACATTTCCTGTTTGGAGGGAGGAGTTTCCTCTGCCGTAGCAGCGTGTCGTGCTCCAGCTCACATGATGATTGTAATTGCTTATCTGATTTGAGTATTACTTTCTAGGTTTTGTGCCTGTGATGAACAGTGTTCCGTATTCTCTTTTCCATTTTTTCTTATTTTTCAAATCTTTGATGTGTTTTGTTTTCACTATGAATCCTGTATTTTTGAAAAATTCTTTCCATTCTTTTTTTGAGTGTAAATGCATTTGAATTTCCATAATTCCCGCCCACCTTGCTGTTGCTTTGTTATCTGTGTAAAAATCAGTTCCACAAAAAAATTGTCCACCTGGTTTTAATAATTTGAATATCTTTCCAAGTGCAATTTCAATAGAGTCTGCATAATATATAGACTCCATCGAAAAAATAAAATCAAATTTTCCCTTGTATTTCATTGATTCAATATCTGTGTGATAAAATGTCTCTTTCTTACTTTCTATCTTTTTTTTAGATTGAATGATCATTTTGCTGCTTTTGTCAATTCCTATGGATTTTTTACAATTTTTCTCACTTGCAATTTTTCTTACTACCCATCCATTTCCGCATCCTACATCCAGAAATGTAAATGGTTTGTCAAATGATATTGTCTTTAAAAATTTTACAACATTTTCTCCATGTTCAATCTCCATTAATTCTGCTCTCCCATTTTGAGCCCATTTATCAAAAGTTTTTCTTACTCTGTCCATATTGTCTATTTTCTTATTTCTAATATAATCCACACTTGCTGAGCTTTGAGATGAATAACTTTTTCGTGCATCTTATATCCAATTTTTAATAATTTTCTTTGAAGAGATTTGCCTGATGGATCGTGTCGAAATTGTAGTGGAAAATTATTTGAGAATACTAAATGTTCTGGATGTTTCAAATCAACTAGTATGATTTGTAATGATTGCGCAACTTGTACTCGAACAATTTCATTCCATCTGCATACCTTATTCAATCAACCAAATCAACACTACGTCATCAGTTAAGCTTGACAGCTACTCTAGGGTAGTTGTCATGGCTTAACTACTCAAATTGAAGACATTTTCCATATCATAGCTGCTCAAGTTTTAAGTAGTATGAGCCTCGATTTGGATCCTTATGAGTCGAATTCCTGTAGTTTTGAGCCTATTTGTAATACTTTTGATGCCTGTTTATGCCTCAGCTCAGACTCCTGATCGTATTACCCTTCTAGAGAATTTTGGTAATTATGATAGCGGTGAGCCATTATTTGTTTATGGCCAAATTGCAAACATTTTGGATGATTCTTTTTTGATTATGCAAATTTTTAACCCACAAGGTGATTTGTGTCAAATTCAACAATTGATGCCATTATCAAATGGCGCTTTTATCACTGACGTGATTCCACTAGAAGGAAGAATATGTGGTATTTCAGGTGAATATGAAATAAAATTATTTTATGGTGATTATTCTAAATCCACAACATTCACTGTTTCTTCTGGCTCATTTTCTACTCCAAACAATGATCAATTGATTTCTTCTGCACAAAATCTAGTATCTGCTCATGGTGATGTTGTTGGAACTCTATTTGATATCCCTTCCCCTATTTCAAGCGAATTAACAAATAATTTATCAGAATTAGAATCTAGTTATGTAAATTTGTGGAGTGAATTTTTTGTAGATGACTTAATAATTGAAATTAATCCTTTGATAAGACCTGCAGTTTCTTCTGCACTTGATTCTGTACAACAATTACTGGATGAGGATGAAATTTCATTTGAAATTGCAAAATCCATTGATAAGACCATCTTTACATCTGTATTTTATTATGAAATAGGTGATAAGACAAAAGCAATTGATTTGTTAACTGATGCATTTGTTGATGTTAGAAATGTTAATCCTGAAAAAGCAGCAACCCAAAGAGCTCCAACTTTTGATGAGTTGGAAGAAACCTTGTTGAATTTAATGAAAAAATCTGACACCGTGATGAGTAAATCTGTAAAGAATGAAGTTGGGTTTATTTTTGCAAGAGGAACTGCTCCTGTTTACTCTGATGAGATAACTGAATTAATTGATATTCTTTCAAAATCCAGATATCTTGATGTAATTTCTAGAAAACAAAGTGATCTATACAGATTAGTCCAAAACGATTGGGAATCTCTAAAACCTTCATTATCTGCTAAGGAATCTATTGAAGAATTAATTGCTTCAAACACCCGTGTTTCAGACTTGCATCACGCCGCAATTCTTTTACGAGAACTTGATAATGTTGATAGATTCATTTCATCTGATTCTGAAGAAAACAGTGATCTGGTTAATTTGATCATGCCTGATTGGAATAAGTTGGAAGGCAATTTGGCTTTGGCATCTTCTGTTGATGATCTTTTGGAATCTGAATCAAAAATTCATCAAATGGTTCAAGTCATTGACATCTCCTCTAGAATTAGTAAAAGTGTAGAAATTTCCCAAACAAGCGGTGTTGACAGTGGCCTTGTTAATGATTGGAAATTACTTTTAGAACGTGTAGAGAATGCTAATTCTATTGATGATGTTTTAGAAATTGTTTCTGAATTTGATCAATCTATGACTGAACTCCGGGAGAAAAGAAATCCAATCGTTGTTTTAGAATTTCAATATAAAACTATGAAAGAAAAGGCAGAACTACAAGCTGACTATGAAAATTTATTCCTAATAGATAACGCATTAAGAATTTTAGATACAGCTAAACAAATGGAATCTGGAAACCCTTCAATTACTAGAATTGATAGAATCGAAGTATTACTTACATGGGTTAGTGATATATCTCCAAAAATAAAAGATGATTTAGATTCTTACAATAAAGATGCATACAAAATTCGTGCAAGTGATATTTTACAACGTGCAAAATCTCTTGAAAATTTAGTTGAATTAAGTTTAACCAAAAATAGATTCTTACCAAATTATATTGAATTTACTGAAACATTTAATGAAAAAATTGATGCTGTTAGAGACCTTGTAATTAAAAATGATCTTGATCAAGCTGATGAATTAGTTCGTGATTTGTTTGACGAATGGACTATTGTGTCACAAGCATATACTGATGATCCTAACGGTTCAGATGTTGGGTACACTATTGATGAAATCAAACGTATTGAATTTCGTAAAAAATTAACTACTTTCTCAAATATGGTCTCTACGTTTTACAATGCAGGATTTTCCGAATATGTTGATGAATATAATCATAAAATGAATGGTGTTGAAAAGTTACTTGAACTTGGAAATTTTGTAGATGCAGAATCTGAGATTATGGAAATCGGTGAATATTTGAGTGATTATTTGGTTCTTCATGATGAGAGTATCATCTATGACATTTCATTTGATACTGAAAAAGATATTTGGGTGATTAATGGTGCAACTGAAAAATCTGTTTTTGATAGACGTGAAAATTTGTACGTAACTGTGTACAATATGGATGGTAGTACACACAGCAGCCTTGAATTTACTGATACTAAACAAGGTAACTTTTTCACACAATGGGTTGCTCCAACTGATCCTGGTCTCTATGTTGTAATGCTACAATACAAAGATTCCAAGGCTTCTCAAATTGTACATGTTGAAGAAGATTTCGATTATGAGTATGATTCTTCTGATTTGAGTATGACTGAACTTGCACGCGAATTTGAAGAACTAGAATCCTTTGCAGACAAGTTTGGAGGTGAGAGCTTTTACACTAACCCTAGATTTGCATCTGTGATAAATGAAATTGAATTTGCATTCAAAGATAAGGATGATGAAAAAGTGAATGATAATCTAAATGAATTAAAACTCATCATTGAACGATACCTTCCTGTAAGATCTCGTGTTGCGGTAGTTGAAGCCATTTATGATGATGATAAATTGATTGTGTCTGGTGCCGTTCAAAAAACTCTTGCTTTTAGAGAAGATTTGTTTGTAGACGTTTATGATCAACAGGGTACTTTGGTTACAGAGATTGCACTAAAAGATAATTCATCTGGATTATTCACTGAAACAATATCTCGTCCATTTGATTCTGGTGTGTATGTAACTCAGTTGGAATACCATGATATTGTAGTTACTGATTTCTTTAATGTTAAATAATTATTTTCCCCCTTTAACTAGATTAAACAATTGTCTAACTGCCAATTTTGGGTGATGTGTTGCTAATTTGATCATGTTTGATAATCTAAAATCTGCTTTAATGAATTCAATAAATTCTTCAGATTTTAATTCCTTGATGATGTCCAATTCTTTATCCCACTCTTCATCTGTTAATCCAATCCATCTGTCCTGAACTTTACCTGCTGAATTAATTTTAGTTTCAATCTCTTTTCTCCAATTTTCTTCGTATGGGTTGAGGGATTTTCTATCTGTGGTGCCTGATTTTATTGCATCTGATGCTACTTTCCCTGCAACTCTTCCAAATTTTATGGCATATCTTATCCCTTCCAAAACTAATGGATTTGCTTGTCCTGCTGAATCTCCCACCAAAATTAAATTATTGAAAACTGTTTTTCTAGATAATCCGTCGTTGGGAATTAATCCATAATGAAATTCAATCTCCTTTAATTTTCCTAATTTTTTGATAGGGCCCAGTTTTTTCTCCATAATCTCCTTTAGTCTTTGAGTAGGATCTACATTTGATTCTGGTTTTCCAACTCCTACACCAATTCTGACAATATTATTTCCTAAAGGAAAAATCCAAGCATAACCTGCAGGTGAATATTCTTGCCCCACCATTAACCACCAGGTTTCAGAATCTACATTTTCTGCTTCTACTTCATATTCTGCACCTGCTCCAAATCGTTCCCATTGAGATGCAAATCCCATGGCTTTGCAAACTGTTGATTGAAAACCACTGGCGTCAATAACTACTTTGGAATGGAATGTTACTTCTCCATTAACTCCGATTCCTTTGACTCCTATGATATCTCCTTTTTCATTTTTGATTATATCTTTAATATTTGTTTTAACAAAAATATCTGCACCTATTTTTTCTGCTTCATTTGCTAACCATCTGTATGTTTTTCTTACATCTAAAACTGCAGCTCTTGGCACTACATCACTTATTGTGACTTCGTTATTAGGAGAACAAAATGAAAAATTTTTGATTGGATTAAAACAATCATCTGGAATCCCAAATTCTTTGATATTTTGAATCCATGTAACCCCACTAGTTCTTACTGTTTCTGCAATTGAATTTTCTTTCTCAATCAAAGCTACTTTGATTCCATTTTTTGCTGCAGAAAATGCTGCTGAGGATCCAGCTGGTCCTCCTCCTACAACTACTAAATCATAATGGTATTCTTCAGACAATTAATTTGAATCATATTGACCTAGGATATAATTTTGAGGTAAACGTCTAGTTTACTTTTTTAATACTGGAGTACCTGTAGTGTCATTTTCTCTTTCAGCATCAAAGGTTTCCATATGTCCTGGATCTCTGTGCATAAAGCTATGAGTTTCCCCTTCTGTTTTTCTACAGAATTTAGAGTGGATTGTCTCTTCAATTTTTAATGTTGTTTCATTTTCATGAAATAGCCGTTTTCCACAGTCTGGACATGTAAATTCAGGCATAAATTCCATCCGTATCAAATCTATTTAGATGTTTCATACTTTTGGAGAATTATCTATTCTCAACCTAAACTTTAGATGGTTATCTATCTGCAGTAAATTATGGATGAATCTGAATTTGGATCGTTTGCTATATGGTCTGCTCTCACTGGAATTGTAATGTTGATCACTGGATTTAGTTATCGCGCATACTCTAAGAAAAATAAGATCTCTTCATCTTGATTTGTTTATGTAAAATTATTCCATTACTCTAAGTTGCTTTTCTGTGTCTCTGATGAAATCTTCATATTTCATTATTTGAGTGGTTATTCTAAATGCATTCATTTGGTCTTCATTGTCTTTTGAACCTAGATATGGTTTCCTTAAAATCATCAATTTTTGCTGTTCGTCTGTAGCTTTTAGAATGTCATTTTTGAGATCATCTCTAGTTGCCACATATTCTATATGTGAATTTTAAATTTAAGATTTTCATCCTTCTGAAGCTGTTTTACCGCCATCTACATTTAGAATGGTTCCTGTAACCCAATTTGCTTCATCTGAAGTCAAATACAATGCCGCATTTGCTACATCTTCTGGTTCTCCTACTCTTGCAAGCGGTAATCTTTCTTCAAGAACTTTTCTTGCTTGTGGATCATCAAGATATGGTTTTATCATTCCTGAATTAATAATTCCTGGATTTACACAATTACATCTAATGTTTCTTCTGGCATATTCTACTGCAATTGATTTTGTAAACATCGAAATTGCAGCTTTTGTAGATGAATAAACTGCCAAGTGTACTCTTGGAATTGCCCTTTCACTAGAAATTGAGCCCACATTTACTATTGCACCATTTTTAACATCTGACATCTTTGATAATACCGCTTTTGTCATGTGGAATACTCCTAACAAGTTCACATCAATCAATTTTTTAATTTCTGAATCTTGCATTTCATGAAAATGTATTGGATCATTAATCGCTCCTGCATTATTTACTAAAATATCGATTTTTCCATATGTGTCCATTATCTGATTTACAGCTTGCAATACTTGGGACTCATCAGTTAAATCACAAGATATGGATGCGGTTAATTCTTCATTACCAATTTCTTTTCTAGTGGCTTCTAACTGCTCTAAATTCCTGGCAACTAGGATAACTTTGGCTCCTTCTTTAGCAAATCTCTTGGCAATACCTTTCCCAATGTCACTTGATGCTCCAGTGACTATGGCAACTTTTTCATTTAATCGCATAATTTTATACTGTATTCATAACTTATAGAATTTTTGTTGAATTCTATTCATGATTTTGGTTTATTTTATCCATTAATTTTTTTGAGATATTCAATAATTCCTGTATAATCTATATCTCCAAGACCTTCTTTGATTGCGTTTTCATATACTTCTTCAGCTTTGCTAATCATTGGTAGTTCAATTCCTAGAGATTTTGCTGTATTTGTCATTGTGGTGATATCTTTTTTCAAATTAGCAAGAGTGAATGTTGCATCGTATTTCCCTTCAATCATTTTGTACGCCTTTTTTTCACTCATTCCTGTTTTGAAATATGTAGAGTTTAAAATTCCAAGAAATATTTTGGGATCCCCCCCTGCGTTTTTTACAAGTGTAATACCTTCAGATAATGACAATGCTAACATGGTAATTTGAAGATTCATTGCTAATTTTACCGAATGCGCTACTCCACTGTCTCCAAGATGAAACACTTTACTTGCAATGGTGTCAAACACTGTTTTACACTGCTCAAAACTATCTCTATCTCCTGATGCCATCATGACCAAATCCCCTGTAATTGCAACATTGGGCCCTCCCATTACTGGAATGTCTAGTTTGTTTATGCCCTGTTCTAGAAATTTTTTTGAAATATTTTTTGATTCTGATGGGTCAATTGTACTCATATCTGCCACAATTAATCCCTCATGATTTCCTCTGATGATTCCACTTTCTTCAAATGAAACTTGTTTTACTGCATCTGCATCTTTTACTACTATGATTACCAACTCTGATTTTTCTGCAACTTCTTTTGGATCTGAAACGATAGTTGCTCCTTTTTCTTTTAACTCGTTTGTTTTTTCTTTTGTTCTGTTATATGCAATTATTTCAAAATTTGAATTTAACAGATGTAATGCTACTGCATTACCTAGCATTCCCAATCCAATTATTCCTATTTTTTTCATTAAAATCTCTCCGATATTCTACTGTTAATGGCGTTCTTCATCTTGAATTTCCCAATTTTTGTTACCAAATCTTGATGCTGCAAATTGTAATTGTCCAATTGTTTTATCCCCTTTTTTGACTTTGGCAAAATCAAATTTTTTCATTTTGAAAATTTTTTCTTTAGGTTTGTATCCTCCCTCGATAACTTTCACTTTGAATCTTTTACTTGCTTTGATAATCATTTTCCTTGCATTTTGTACATCTCCAATCCATGAAAACATTTCAAAATCTCCAAAATTTTCAGTTGTTACAGTATATCCATACAATCTGGCTTCCAGTTTCATGGATTGAGAGTTAGATTGTTCATTTAACCATGAGATAACTTCTTCTCCATGACCTTTTTCAATTCCGAATGTTTCTGAATCTCCCATGTAATTTAATTTACAATCTTAATCCATAATAATCATTTTCTATGAATGTTAAACTAAAATATTGATTCAACTAACCTTATCTTATGCTTACTATTGATTGTAAAGATGTAGTCTCAATAAAGAATGACTTACTTGTATATGTGGCAGATGAGGTAGCTGCAATTCCTACTTTAAAGAACAATCAATTTACTTTATCATCCTTAGATGACGATGAGATTATTGATACTACTAAAGTAATTTCTGCAATAAAGGGATATTTGGATTCAATAGATGAGGGTAGTAATTTTGCTGTGATCTCAAATAATGATATAATTAACATCACATCAATTTCTGGGAGAGTAATAGAGAAAACAGAAAGTGAATCTCAACCTGGATTGTTTTCATGTACTCATTGTGGATATGTAACTCAATATCAAGTTGAGTTGAATGTTCATATGAGAATTCATTATCTTTAAATTTTTAATTTTTTAATTAACCAATTTTTTTAATGATTGGCATTTCTGATGCCATTGAAAAATTATACTGAGCGAATCTATTCTGATATTCAAAAATGTAATTATTTGCGACTTTTGGTGTGTTAAAACTTGTTCTAATTCCATCAACATTTACTTGATTTCCTAAAACATCATAAATGATAATTTTGTATTTAGTTGGTTTGACAAAACATTTTGTACAATACCATAATGTTCCTAACAAAACTATGAAAAATCCTGTTACTAATGTATCTACAATTTTTCTCATATGTTGATTTTCAACAGGATCTTTATAAGCACTAATTACTCAAAATGATTGTGACAAAAAATAACATTGCCAAAGTGTATTGTGAAAAATGTGATCTCATTTTAGAATCTCGTGAAAAATTTGAAAAACATCTTGATGGTCATTCTTCTAGTGTTTCATGTGAAGTTTGTCCAATTGATACTGCCATTGCAAAATTTGTAAACCTCTTCAGACGAAAATCATCCCGTAATTTGGAATAAGTTTTTTTAACCTGCCCTATCTGTTTTGAATTATGAATAAAAAAGGTCTAGTTATAGGCGTCATAATTATTGCTATAATTGCTGGAGTTGCCGCATCTTTGTCTGCATCTACTTCTGAAACTGTTAATTTAGATATGGAAAGATCTCATGGCACAATTTCTACTGCTATGGGCTCGCCTATCTTAGGTGATCCGTCTGCACCAATTACTATTGTTGAATTCGGAGATTATCAATGTCATCAATGCTACAATTGGTTCCATGACACAAAACCTGCAATCTTTGAAGATTATATTGAAACTGGAAAAGCAAATTTAGTTTTTGTTGATTTGGCATTTTTAGGACGTGATTCTCCAAAAGCTGCTCAAGCTTCATACTGTGCAGAAGATCAAGAAATGTATTGGGAATATCATGATATACTTTATAATTCACAAGAATCAAAAATTGATGGTGGATGGGCAAATAACGAGCGACTAAAGGCATTTGCTTTTAGCTTGGGACTTGATATGGATTTATTTGAAAGTTGTCTTGATTCTGGAAAATATTCAAAACGTGTCCAGTACAATGTTCAACAAGCAAGAGATCATGGTGTGAGGGGAACTCCTGGTTTCTTTATTGTAGGCCCTGATGGACAACAACAACTTGGAGGTGCACAACCATTTTCTGTGTTCAAACAAGTATTGGATTCTATGGTCTAGATGACATCGGTAATTAGTTTAGTATTTTCAAATCCAAAATACCTTCTTCTGGCATTTGTAATTTTTTCATCTATGATGATTGGATTGTTAATTTTATCTGAATACATTTTTTTGGAACCTTATGTCGTTAGTCATATTCCTTCGGGAACTGAATTTGGATTTATATTAATTTTAACCATCTCTGCACTTTCTGCATTAGTTTTACCTATGAACATTTTTCGTATAAATATCCTAAAAAAATCAAAACAAAAAATGAGTGGAGGAATTTTTGGTTCAATCATTGGTGCTGCTGCTGGTGCATGTAGCTGTGGCCCAATAGGATTTGCCGTGATCTCTACATTTGGTTCAGTTGGAGCCACTGCTACGGCATTTCTAACAAATTATGAAATTCCAATTAGAATAATTGCAATAGGAATTCTTACTATTACTTACTTTACAACTGTAAAATCCTTGAAAATTGAATGCAAATTTGATCCAAATTCCTAATTGATAAGAAATTACCAAATGGGCAAATTTTTGTAACCTTGGAATGTATCTTTCAGTCATTTCAAGAGTTACTGTGACATTCATCTATGTACCAATTAGGCCAAGTAGGAGAGATCCAGAAGCTGATGAAATTGAAGATGCTGAAGATTAGCATCCATCCCAAATTTCTATTAGATTTTGATGAATTTTAAAAATTAGTAAAGTCCAGATATTTATTTGCCTTTTTTAGATTTAATTTGATGAAGAATTGGAATTTAATTTTTGGAATTTTCATAATTTCTAGTCCAATTCTTTTTGCCATGATTGCATTTCCTGATTCTATATCTTTAAGCTGGAATGAGGGTCGAGGTGGCTATATTTTTGCAATTATTTTTGTAGTTGCTGAATTAATAGGTCTAAAAATTGTCATTTCAAAGAAAAAACTTCTTGCTGTAATCCCTATGGCTATGGCCACTATTGCATTCCTTATTTCACTAGAATATGGATTAAGAGAATACATTGTTGCATCTGCTGAATCCTTTGATGTACAATTAATTGATTCTTGGACTTGGATGTGGGATTTTGTTGTTATGGCTATCTTTATTGTTGCTGCTCTGAGTATTTTCTTTGGAAAACGTTGGAT
Source organism: Candidatus Nitrosopumilus sp. (assembly GCA_965205425.1). Lineage (GTDB taxonomy): Archaea > Thermoproteota > Nitrososphaeria > Nitrososphaerales > Nitrosopumilaceae > Nitrosopumilus. The sequence goes on along the minus strand of CBDBGZ010000009.1, from coordinate 94,508 downwards.
TCGAATTGCTCCTGCTGGTCCTATTTTTTTAACTGGAACTGCTATCATACTTTCACTTGATGCATTTTTCCCATATGATACACTTGGACCATTACAATATGTTGTTCCATATTTTGTTCAAGCAAATGTTTGGTTAATTACCGTACTTGATCTTGGAACTGCAGTTGCACGTGACAATGTAATGTTTTTGCGTGGAGAACATGGTTCAATGGCTCTACAAGTATTTTGGCCATCAGCTGGTGTTCATAGCATAATCATTTTTTCACTAGTCATAGGTGCATTTATGTTAAAATTAAATATTCCAAGAAATAGAAAAGCAGTTTATTTTATTTTAGGAATCATTGGAACAATTACTGTTAATCTAATTCGAATTTTCTCATTATCTTGGTATGCTCTTAAAGTCACGACTGATCCTGTTGCGTGGGAAAAATATCATGAAGTTGCAGGCGAAATAATGTTCTTGCCATGGCTATTTGCATTCATTTTGGTAGTAATTTTGATTGAATCTAGACGACTCAAAAAATCTGAAAAATAACTTCTAAAAATAAGAAGTGATGTCACTTTGACCTTGTACATCTGAAAGTTCTGATACCTTTACTCCTAATCTTCTGATTGTGATGGTTTGATTTTCTAGTGCTTCTTTTAATAATTGATCAGCTGTTCTTTCCAATTCTTCAATGCTTGATATGGGATTTCTTAACATTCTAGATTTTGATTTATTTGATAAGTCTGACTGGACAAAATGTATTCCAACTGATTTGAACATTTGATTGTTTTTCTTAACTACACTATAGACTTCTTTACATAATTCTAAAATATTTTCTGATAAAAATACATAATCTTTTGAATCTTGTTTCAATGTCATAATTTTACTGTACTGGATATGAGCTTCACGTTCTTTAACTGGTTCATTATCTGTTCCTCTTGCTGCATTGTGAATGTAAGCTCCTGTCTTTCTACCAAAAAATTTGTTTAATGTAAAAATGTCTATTTTTTTTAAATCTTGAATTGTTTCTAACTTCATCTCTGAAAACTTTTCTTCAGTTTTTTTACCTATTCCTGGGATTGTTCTAATTTTTAATGGATCTAAAAAAGCTTCAATTTTTTCAGGCGAAACTATTGTTAATCCATCTGGTTTTTGGAAATCAGATGCTATCTTTGAAATAAGCTTGTTAGGTGAAATCCCAATTGAACAACTAAGTTTTATTTTATCCCTTATGGAATTTTTAATTTGTTGAGCAAGATGACTTGCTTTTTCAAAATTTCCTCCCACTCTTTCTGTTACATCCAAATATGCTTCATCCCGACCTACATATTCAAAAATATCTGCATTTTCTTTCATAATCTCCATTGCTTTTTCAGAAATGTCTGAGTACAAATCAAAATCAACCGGTAAAAACACTGCATCATTTCTCTCTTCCAATCTTTTTTTTGCAAATGCAATTGGTATTCCAGATTTTACTCCATATTTTCTTGCTGTATAATTTGCAGTTGCAATTGCTCCACTATCTCCACCTCTATCTGAAAAAACACAAACACATACTGGTTTGGATTTTAGTTCGGGAGCCCTTGTTTCTTCACACTGGGCATAAAAATAGTCAAAATCTATGTGGAAAACTATTCTTGTTTCCAATGTTTCTCTGAATATTTTTGATTATTACTGTATTGTGGATTCATCTAAATATTGATACGAGAATGTATTTTCATGGAATATCCTTTGTCTGTGGATGAAAATGGGGTTAATCTTAAACCTGAAAAAATGGAAAAAGAGAAACTCTATCATTGTATTTTCAAAAATAAAGCGATGCTAATTTTCAAAGATTCTCAAGACGTTCTAAATTGCTATGAAATTGAAGAAGCAGATCTAGTCGAGCAAATTAAGAAAATTAACAATGATGGCGATCTTGAAAAATTATTTGAAGACTATTTGAAAGGAAATACCTGAAAAATTAAATAAAAGCGAGAGAGAAATTTGTTATAACGGGAATTTAAAATTGAGCAGCAACAAAAAATCTAAAGACGCAGAAGATATCTTATCTGAATTTGATTCAAGAAATAAACCTGAACTAACACCAGAACCTGAACCAACACCAGAACCAACACCTGAACCAACACCAGAACCAACACCTGAACCAACACCTGAACCAACACCTGAACCAACACCTGAACCAACACCTGAACCAACACCTGAACCAACACCTGAACCAACACCTGAACCAACACCTGAACCAACACCTGAACCAACACCTGAACCAACACCTGAACCAACACCTGAACCTGAACCAACACCTGAACCAACACCTGAACCTGAACCAACACCTGAACCAACACCAGAACCTGAACCAACCCCAGAACCAACCCCAGAACCAACACCAGAACCAACACCAGAACAACCTTCTACTAATACATCCGATTCACCCAAAGTTCATGAAGAACGAGATATAATTTTCGTTGGTACTAAACCAATCATGACATATGTTTCTGCAACTTTGACTCAACTCTCAACTAGAACAACTGTTACAATCAAAGCTAGAGGAAAAAGAATTACACAAGCTGTTGACGTTTCTCAAATGATTGTTAAACGAATGGATTCTGTGGGATACGTGATAAGTGATGTACGAATTACATCTGATTCGTTAACTTCTCAAGATGGAAAACAACGTAACGTATCCACAATGGAAATTGATATTTCAAAAAACTAATCCAAAATACTTTACACTGATATTACTTGGAGGATTGTCTGTAATGGTACTAATTGTACTTAACAATAATAATTCTTGCAGTATAGATTATGTAATAATCACTAATGATATTTCTACATATGAGCAATCCTTAGATCCTGAATATTGTGAAAATATTCTTGAAGAAATTGATTTGTATAATGATCAATGCGAACATCCGATTGAAATTTTAGATTGTGGTTAAGGAATGATATCTATTACAAATGTTATTCCAAAATATACTAACATTAGACTTAATCCTATCATCAATATTTTGTAATTCCTATTTGAAAGAATTCGTGAACTCTTTGAAGCAAGAAATGATACTCCTCCTAACCATACAAAATCCATCCATATGTGGAGTAAAAACATCACTAGTATGCCTGAAAATGCCCAAATCAACATGGCATCTGAAATTAACTTGAAACCTATGGTTAACCACCATATGATGAAAAATGGATTTAGTGCACTAAATACAATCCCTGTAACTAATGGACCGTGTTTTAATTTTGATATGGTGTTTTCTTTTTTTTGCAAAACTGTTTTAATTTGCAATATTGCAAATCCAAAAAGTGTAATTGCTCCAAAAATTGAAATTACAATTCTAAATTCTGGAAATGTTTCTAGAGAAAATACTCCTAAACCTAACAAAACCACTAGTGGAAATTCTACAATTGAATGACCTATTGCCATTTTAATTCCTGATTTCGCACCATCTCGTAATCCGTATGATACATTTGCTGCAAAAAGTGGCCCTGGTGCCATTACTCCTGATGCTGAAATAGCAATTACAATGACTGCAAACTCAAAAATTTGATTCATTATCTTTTATTTCTACACGATAACAAAATAAATCTGATTGAGTATTCTATCTATACATAGAATCTTTGAGATGTTTTGACTCTTCTTGTGCCTCTTTAATCACAATTTCTGCTTTCTCTGCTTCTTTTTGTAATGATGGTATGTCACATGATGCTCCTGGAATTAATTTTGACATTGCCATGCATAATTCGGCACTTGATTTAAAATCTGGACCTTGTCCATCTGTATGAAAAATTATTACAATGACATCTTGATTTGACATACTTCCTTCATTTAACAACATTCCTGGAATTCCTGGAACTGTTCCGTGTTCTAACACTTTGAGTCCTGCATCTTTTACTTTGTTTCTTGCAGACTCAGTACTACCTATACCAATCATCTCTTCATTTCCATTAGGTGATTTTATGGCAACACTGCTAATAATTAATTTAATTTTATGTTTTTTTGCCCACGATAACATAGTTTTTGCTGTAACTCTATGTAATGATTGATCAAGTGTAATATATGACAAAAAAACCCCTACTTTCAAATCTTCATTAACAAATATTCTTGTTGGAAAATTTGGTTTTCCATCTTTTATTACACTGATTGGAGGAAAACTTTCTGAATCTATCACTCCTCCTAATTCAAATTGTGATGTATGAATCATTGATTCAGTTGCAATTGCACTACTAAATCCTACTGAGGGAAATCCGTCAATTAAGTACCCATTTTCTAAATTTAATTCTTTTAGTTCTCTGATTCTTATTCTAGGATTCAATGAATATTTTCAGTATTGATCAAATAATAGCTTTTATCTTATTCTATTTTTGTAATTTTGAAATTAAAGCAGCATAGATGAATGGCAAAATTGTTGTCACTTCTGCATGTAGCGTTGATTGTTTTGCAATTTGTGTTACTTTGCCCCATGAAATTGCTTCTCTTACTAGTGCACCACTTAAACTTCCATCAAATTCTTGTGCAGTAGTAATGTAAAATGCATAATCTAATCCTTCTCTGTATTGATTCCACCATAATGTGTGATGTTTAGAAATTCCTCCACCTATCATGAATGCTCCTGATTTCTCAGCTTTGAAAATTAATCCTGAAAGTAAGTTTGCATCTCCTGCTATGTTTAATTTAAAATCACTATGTTTTTGTGTAAATAACCAAATCTGACTTCCTACTGCCCCATCCATTATACCTGGAACAACTACGTCAATGTCATTTTTGTATGCCCAATGAAGAAATGAATCTTCTCCTAGATGCTTTCCAATCATTTTACATATTTCAGCAGTACTCATTTCTTTATTTCCATTTTGATACTCCTCTTCTAGAAATGCCTGCATTTTTTCTTCAATTAGTGGTCCATAACTATCCATTGGAACTAGAACATTGCCTAGTCTGTGAATGTTTTGATTTGCAAGTTCCATATCGTCCATTGTAAATGAACCTTCTTTGTAATGTGAAAAATGTCTTGCAATGTCATGATCTAACGCTCCGCAAGTTGTTATTGCCACATCAAACCATTTGTTTTTTATCATGTCTTTGATTATTCCCCTTAGCCCTGTAGATACTACTGCACCAACAAATGATACAAATCTTAAACATTGTTTGTCTGAAATCATTTCTGACAAAATTTCTAATCCGTCTGATAGATTTACTGATTCAAATCCTCCTGATTGAGATAATTCTTCAAAAATTTTCTCCAATGATGTGTTAGCATCAATTTCTATGTCTTTTACTGGACGACCTGGATCTACCATGAATTTGTGAGTTGATGTCAAGTATAAAATTCTGCCTTCATTGAAATGATTTCTTTCTATTATCTAAGAAAACTTTAAACCCGCCTAATAACACCAAATTTCGAATGTCAGATAGAATTAAAGTTGGTTTAGTTGGTATTGGTAATTGCTTTTCAGGACTAATTCAGGGAATTGAATACTATAGAAAAAACCCTACACAAGAAGTTACTGGAATTATTCACGATAAATTATCTGGTTATGGTATTCATGATATTGATTTTGTTTGCGGCTTTGATGTTGGTGAGAATAAGGTTGGAAAGCCACTACATGAAGCAATCTATGCATTCCCAAACATGGTTGATTGGATTCCAAAAGATGAATTACCAAAGACTGATGCTAAAATTTACGAAAGTCCAATTTTAGATGGAGTTGGATTGTGGGTAGAGAATAGAATTAAGCCAATTGATAATCCAAAATCGGTAGAACAAATAACTGAAGAAGTTAAACAAGTAATCAAAGATACTGGTGTAGAAATTATTGTTTCTTACTTGCCTGTAGGTTCTGATAAAGTAACTAAATTCTGGGCACAAATTTGCCTTGATACTAATACTGCATTTGTAAATTGTATTCCGTCATTTATCGCATCTGATGAAACATGGGCAAAAAAATTCACAGAAAAAAATATTCCTTGTATTGGAGATGATATCAAAGGTCAAGTAGGTGCAACTATTGTTCATAGAACTCTAGCTAAACTATGTAATGATAGAGGAACTAAAATTGAAAAAACATATCAAATCAATGTAGGTGGTAACACTGATTTCTTAAACATGAAAGAACAAGATAGACTTGTTTCGAAGAAAATTTCTAAAACTGAAAGTGTTCAAAGTCAACTAAACGAAAGACTAGATGATGATCAAATTTATGTTGGCCCTTCAGATTTTATTCCATTTTTAGGTAACACAAAACTCATGTTTATGAGAATTGAAGGACGTCAATGGGCAAACATTCCTTACAATATGGAAGTACGATTAGAAGTTGATGACAAAGCAAATTCTGCAGGAATTGTAATTGATGCTATTAGGTTGGCAAGAATTGCACTTGATAGAGGTGTAGGTGGACCAATTAAACCTGCTAGTGCTTATTTGATGAAACATCCAATTGAACAAACTTCTGATGTTAAAGCAAAAACTGCATGTGAAGAATTTGTTGCAGGTGACTAATCACTGAAATTATCCATGTGAATTGTTTTTATACATTTCCTCTCTTTTCATACATCAGGGCATGGCTTTCGCTAGAGAATGGTTTCAATCAAAAGATGGCAGACATGTATCCATACGAGACTATTCTCTCAATGCTATCTTCATCCTAGTTAGGATTGTTCGCAGTTATCAGACGAGGCCTTGTCCCTCAAGCATTTTAACGCGACTTGCAGTCCTAACTGTAATTTTGTACAAATTCTCTCCTCTCCTTTAGCATCCAATAAATCACCCTCAGAATCTTTGATGCGCCAGCAACTGCAGCCTTTGAGGTCCCTCTCTTTTTCTTAATGCGATTGTAAAATTTTGTAATGTCACTATCTTTGGCATGTATTGCATGAGTGTGTATGCATTCTGTTAGAACCCATCTCAATGTCATGCTTCCTCTCTTTGTAATTCTTCCGTGATGTATTGTATCTGCAGAATTTCTCACCGATGGAACAATCCCTGCATATGCACATAACTTGTGAGAATTTGAAAATCTACTAATCTCTGCAATTTCTGAGAATATGCTCAATGCAGTGTATGGTCCAACTCCAGATATTGATGTCAAAATACACACGTCAGGATTATCATTTACCATGCGACGTATCATGGAATCTATTTTTGCAACCTCCTTTTTGTGAAATTTTATGCTTTGTAGGTACGAATCTATTCTATAACTCTCCAATTTTCCAAGTGCACGTATGTGTTCTGAGGAAAATGGTGTTGCTTTGATATGGATTCCCTCCTGTAGTGTAATACCATGTATGGAATTCTTCATCTTTACAATGATGCGCACAATCTTGTGTCGATGTCTTACAAGCTGTCTGTATTGCACAATTGTGTGATCTGGCACGAATGATTCTGCAATGTATCCTCCTCGTAGCAAATTTGCAAGATGGTACGCATCAATTTTATCAGTCTTTTTGAGTGATGATGCTATTATCTTTGTGTTGTATGGATTAGATAGTATAACATCAAGATGTAATTTGTCTGTCATGTGTCTATAAAGGCCATACCAGACAGATGATGACTCTAAAACATATTTTGCGTTCTTTGGAATTTTGGATGTAATTTTGCTAATAGCAGAAAAATCACTGGAAATCTTTTTGTTAAATAATAATTTGCCAATCTCATCTACTGCTGCCACCTGTACAGAGTTCTTGTGAACATCCAATCCTACAAACATCAAATATTTTTTTTCAGGAAGGGTAGTGTGTTTGTTTGCATTTCTTACTTTCTTGATACGAATGCAAGTACCATCTAATTTCCTAGCTGATTTTGGCACATATGGTTATGGTTATAGTTATTTGAATCTGAAAATCTTATTTTTCTACTCTCTTCATATTTGTTCAAGTCAAATTCTTTACTTGTTCCGTACTCGCCATTTAACTTCATAATTTTGGTTGTCACTACTTTGTTATTTTCAGTCAAATCTACGATGAGACTGTTTCCTCCAAATCTATGATTTTCAACATTTGCGGCTAAAATTGGAACTCTATTTTCTAATGCTCGTACTTGAACATACATTTGCCATGGCTCAATTCCACGTTTGACTATTCTACTTGGTGAAAATAGTACTTGGGCTCCTTTTTTCACAAATGTATTGGCAACTTTGGGAAATACCATGTCATAACAAATTACTACTCCGAACTTACATGCTGTATTGAATATTTTGGTCTCTTTCCCAGGCTTGACATTGTCACGTTCATAGTCAAAAGGATGGATTTTTTCTTGCTTACCTATGATTTCCACATTTGGCCCTATTATTGGAGAAATTATTGATGTCTTGGTTTTTATGATTTCATAAAATGCGCCTGGAATTATGGTCATGGAAAATTCTTTTGCTATTTTTTTAAACTCTGAAAATTCTACATCAAAATTACTGATCTCATTATTTTTGAGCCATTGTTCTGGCAGGCACACAATGTCCGTGTCTGCCCTTCCTAATTTTTTTAAAATTTTTGAAGCTTGCACAATTCCTTTTTGATTTGTACTTTGCGATGTAGTTTGAATTAATCCAAGCTTTACCATGAATTTATAATTGGTTCTTAGTAATTATAGTAGGCGTAAATATGCGATCAATTCATAAAAAAATAATCCGTGTATTTGTACCGCTACGAAAAATATCATAACACAACAAGAAAAATTATGCAATTATGTCAACTAAACTTGTTAACCATCGATTATCCCACGTGTTGAGAAATTATTATCATTGGTTCATGTTAAAAAAGTTGAGATCTTTGGTTTCAAGTCATTTGGATTTAAGAATACGACAGTTCAGTTTGAACCTGGTCTAGTTTCAATTTCTGGACCAAACGGTTCTGGTAAAAGTAACATTTTAGATGCAATTATTTTTGCAATGGGTGAAAACAAACCCAAAGTTATGAGGGTTGATAAACTACGATCACTAATTCATGATATTGAGGGGAATAGACGTGGACCAAAAATGGCACGATCCAGTGTTCACTTTGATAATTCTGATAGGAAAATCCCTGTAGATTCTGATATTGTTGAAATTACCAGAGAGATGAATGGTGAGGGTGAGAATACATACTATCTAAACAAAAAGAAAGTACAAAGAAATCAAGTTCTTGATTTGCTTGATATGGCAAATGCTGGATTGGGACAATTAAATGCAGTACAACAAGGAACTGTAACTAGAATATCTGAATTTACTTCTGAAGAAAAAAGAAAAACAATTGAAGATTTAATCGGTCTATCATACTTTGATGATAAGAAAATTGAATCTGTAAAACAACTTGATGAGGCAGATAGGAGATTAGAGATTGCTCTAGCCAAAATGGGTGAAATCAAAAAAAGAATTGATGAACTTGAAGAAGAAAGAAATCAAAAACTACGACATGACATTCTTGAGCGTGAACTAAACAGGTACAAAGCCATTGATGCTGCCAATAAAATGAAGGATATTTCTGGTAAAAAAGTCTCCAAAGAGACCACTTTACACGCTTTGACTGCAGAAGTCACAAAATTTGAAGAAGAAAGGACTCTTTTAAGAACAGAAATTGAATCACTTGAAACTGAAAAATCAAAATTAATGGGGGAAGCTAATACTTACAACCAGACAAAGTCTGCATTGGACTCTGAAATTTCTACTGCTATGGAACAATATGAAATTGATAACAGTGCAATTTCTGCATCTCAAAAAAGAATTGAAAGAATTTCCACAAGAATTCCAGAACTCAAAATAGAATTGGACTCTATTGATAATGCTCGAACTGACATTGATACTCAAATTCAAAAGATAAAAGAATCTATACAAGAAACCAACGAACAGAAAAATAATATTGGTAAAGAATTAGAAATTGTAGACTCTCAAAGACAAAAAGTATTATCTGAACAATCCGAAGCTGCTGCTAAAAAATCTGAAATTGACACAAAAATTAAAACACTAAATGAACAATTAAACAATGCAAAATTAAAATTCTCTAAGGCTCAACATGAAAAAGAACAATCTAAAAAGATTATTGAAACTAATTCTTTAAAATTATCTGACATGGAATCTGGAATTGAAGAACTAAGTAAACCCCAAACTCAACTAGAATCTCTAATGCAAAATAATACTGCTACAATTACTGAATTAAAATCTAGAATAAAAAAATACCAAACAAAAAAATCTCATACTCTTAATGATTTAGATGAATGGGCACAAATAATTGAAAAATCAGATCAACAAGCAACTCGTTATGAATCTAAAATTAAAACTGTTAAAGGATTCATGCATGAAGATTACACCGTTGCAAAATTAAAAGAAGATGCAGAAAAGCTTGGCATTGAAGGATTGGTGTATGAAATGATTTCTTGGGATAAAAAATATGAGCGTTCTGTTTTAGCAGCAAGTTCTGATTGGATTAAGGCAATTGTTGTCAAAGACTTTGCAACACTACTTGGAATTGTTGAGGTTGCAAGAAACAAAAAACTTCCAAAACTAAAAATTATTCCATTAGATGCTATTCCAAAATTCAAATTGACTCTCCCAAAAGAACCTGGAGTTATGGGGGTCTTATCTGATAATGTGAGATGTAATCCTGCCTATTCTGCTCTCAAAACCTTCCTATTTGGCAATATTGTCTTAACTGAGACTCGAGAATCTGCCTATAATCTATCCCAATCTGGTTACAAAGCAGTAACTATTGATGGTGAATTCTTTGAAGCTAAAGGTAGCACTGTTACAATTGATAATAATTCCAAAATTTCAAAACTCACAAAATTAATTTCTCTAAGTAGTGACATTGAAGGTTTGTTCCAATCTATCAGTTTGGTCAAAAAAGTGATGTTAAATAAAAAACAAGAAATCAAAAAATTGGATAATGCTATTCAATTAAACACTGATAGACTTTCATTATCTGAAAAATCTTTATCTTCTGCTACTGAAAATTATTCTAATTTAAAATCCAGACTTTCATCTGCATTTGTTATGAAAGAACAATTGACAAAAAGAATTTCAGATTTGACTGCTCGAAATAATCTCATTGAATCCCAAGTTAGCACTGATGAATCTCACATTGATTCCCTTAATGATAGAATTTCAATCGTTGAACAAAATTATGCAAGTGGAGAACAAACTAGAATTGCAAGTGAATTACAAAGAATTAATCTTAAAAAAACAGAGATTGAAAAATTACATACTACTTTAATGAATGAATATCGTGACAAGTCCTCTCAGCTTACAACTATGGAGACGCAAGATAACCGAGAAAAATCTCAGTCTAATCTCCTTCATGATGAAGAAAATTCACTCAAATCCGAACAACAAGAATTAGAAACAAAGATCAAAGAGTTGGAAACTCAAAAAGAATCTAAAAATGAAATACTTGTAAAACTTAGAGAAAGAGAACAGGAACTAATTTCTTCATCTGGTTCTTCTATTGGTGAATTAAAAGAATATGATGATAAATTAAAAGTTGCATCTGAAAAAGACAAAGAACTTACAAAACAAATCAATACTATTGAACGACAATCTGATTCTTTGAATCGTGATTTACATGATTTAATTGAAAAAGAGACTAAATTGCAACAATTACTCTCTGCATTTGGATTTGATAAAGACATGGAGACATTTGATGTTGAATCTATTGTACATGGATTAACTACTGAATTGACTTCCCTTAATGCATTAAATGCAAAAGCACCTGAAACATATCTTGAAGTGTCTTATGGTTATCGTTCAATGTCTACTAGAAAGAATTCCCTTGAAGAAGAAAGGAATTCAATTGTAAAATTCATTGAAGATATTGAGAAAGACAAACGCCAAACTTTCTTGGATGCTTTTGATAAAGTCGATAAAGAAATTCGTTTAATTTTCAATAAAATGACTGATGGAAACGCTTGGTTGGAATTACAAAATGAAGATGATATATTTAATTCAGGAATTTCTTATCTGATTCAATTCCCAAACAAACCAAAAAGAGAATCTACATCCATTAGTGGTGGTGAAAAAACTCTAGCTGCCATTGTATTTGTTTTGGCTTTACAAAAACTAAAACCTTCGCCGTTTTACTTGTTTGATGAAGTTGATGCTCATCTTGATGCTCCAAACTCTGAGAGATTGGCAAAAATTTTAGAAGAACGATCCAAGGAAAGCCAATTCATCATGGTGTCTCTAAAAGATTCTGTTATACAAAAGGCCAAACTGATCTATGGTGTATTCCCAAAGAATGGTGTATCAAATGTTGTTACATACAAAGACAAAAGAATGCCTTCTGTGAAAACTTCCTAATCTAGTTTTACAAAACATGCAGAATAATGTTCATCGTTTATTTTCTCTAGATTAGGTTCGCTTGTACATTTCTCAATTACATAGGAACATCTTGCTCTGAATCTACATCCTTGGCAGACATCTACATCCTTGGGCTCATTAATTCTAATTTTTCTTTCTCGGTGCAAGTTTTCTGGATCTGGCTCTGAAATTGCATCAATTAGTGCCTGTGTATATGGATGTCTGGGTTTTTCTAATACTTGATCTATTGGACCCATTTCTACAATTTTCCCCATATACAAAATACCTATTCTTTGACCAAAATATCTTGCAGTTGCTAAATCATGTGTGATGTAGATAAATGAAATATTGTATTTTTGTTGTAACTCTTGCATCAATTCTAGCATCTCTGTTCTGATGGATACATCTAACATGGAGACTGGTTCATCAGCAAGAATTACTTTTGGTTTTAATGCAAGTGCTCGTGCTAAAACAACTCTTTGTCTTTGCCCTCCTGATAACATGTGAGGATATCTTTTTACAATATCTTCTGCAGGTTCAAGCTTTACTTCTTGTAATACTTCGATAACTCTCTTGTACCTGTCTTCTTTATTACCAATTTTGTGAATCTCTAGTGGCTCTGACACAATGTCTCCAATCCTCATTCTTGGATTGATGGAATCATATGGATCTTGGTGAATCATTTGACAGTTCATTCTAATTTTTGCCAAGTTTTCTTTTTGATTATCAATTTCTTGGTCGTCAAAAAATATTTTACCTGAATCTAATTCAATTGACTTTAAAATTAATTTTGCAATAGTTGATTTTCCAGAGCCAGATTCTCCAGCTAAAACAAAAACTTCTCCTTCTTTTAATGAAAATGAAACATCATCTGTTGCTCTAACTGTTGATGATTTTGTTCCAAACATTCCTTTTTTGGTAAAATATTTTTTTAAATGTTCAACTTTTAGGATTTCACTCAACAATTATTGTTACATTAAGAGGTATATCAAGAAATATGATTTACGCATAAAAAAATGGGATGTACTATACGGAAATTATGTCGCTTATCCATTTGTATCCTCTTCAGCCCAATTGGGGTTATCATCTCTGATCGTTTTTGTGGCAATTCTTGCTTTAAATGCATCTAGTGGTCGTTCACCTGCATCAATATCTAGTGAAAAGTGTAGTCTGCGTTCATTGTAATATTTGACATATTCAGACAGACTATCATAGTGAAATATCTCTTCTTCAATACTTCTGTGGAATCGTTCTAGCTTGCCATTTGTCTGTGGATGATATGGTCTGGAGTTTATCAACTCAATTCCCATGTCTAGCAATGCTTCTTCAAAAAGTGTTGGACTCCATGAACCTTTTGGTTTTTTTTGATGTCTTCCAACAAAGCATAATCCGTTATCTGAAAGTATTGTAGCAGGGACACCAAACTTTTTGACTGCTTTATACAAGACTCGTGCTGCATTTTCTGATGTAGCTTGAGTGAATATTTGTGCTGCCATGATACACCTTGAAGAATCATCAAGATATGTGACTAGATTCAGCCCTCTAAAGCGTGGGTCCTTCATCATATGCCAATCCACATGCCACATTGCATTGGAATACTTGCGTTCAAATCTTACCCATTTGCGTTTACGTGATTTTGCAGGGGATGGAATTGATAGATGATTCGCCTTCATTATCTGGTATACTTTATGGTAACTTATAATGTGACCTTTTTCTTTGAGTTCTTTTGTAAGACGTACTGCACCTATTGGTTGTTCTTTGTGTTTTTGTAATACTAGATTGGTTTGGGTCTCTGATGGTGCTGATGAATGTCTTCCAGGAGTTTTTTGTACATGTGGTACCACCTGTTTTACGAAATTCTGCCCAAATACGTTGAATATGTCTCTGTGTTACATTCGTTTCATATGCAATTGTAGCTGTTCTACGACCCTTGTTTACACTGTGCAATGATGTAACGTATTGATTTCTCAGTAAGATATTTCCTCATAATTTTAGATCGATATAGTCTATAGTATTCCTTTACACAATGTCTAATCTTAGGACGACCTAATTTTTGTACAATAGACCACTTGCGTAATTATAGAAATTTTTTCTCAAATTTTGTATTTTAACAGAATTCATACCTGAAAATTCAAATTTCTCAACCAATTTGAAAAATCCTGCAACAAAATTCATGCCTAGAAATAATTACGCAAGACGTCTAATAGACTGCATGCCTAAACTAAATAAGCAAAAATATGAGAAGATGAGGTTAGCAATAAGTGGAAATTTTGTCAGATTGGAATAGCGGTAATAGAGTGGAATTGAGGTATTTTGATACCTATGGAGTAAAAAATAAACTAAGACGATTACTCTTTAACAAATCTGATGATCTGTCAAATCTTCTAAAGGCGTATGAAATTATTAATGCACAGCAATCTCGTGGACTAACAATTCAAAATTCACTAAATTCGACTATCTCAATTTTTGATCATCAAATCATGGCAGCTAAACTTGTAAAAAATAATCTTAATGGTAGAGTGATTTTAGCTGATGAAGTAGGTTTAGGAAAAACCGTTGAAGCAGGAATTTTACTAAAAGAATATTTTGTAACTGGAATGATACACAATGCATTAATTCTTACTCCACCTTCATTACGAAGTCAATGGCAAGAAGAACTAAAATCGAAATTTGAACTTGATTTTATAGTTAACAAAGATGATTCTAGATTTGAAGGGTATGATAAACATACTATGCTAATTTCTTCAATTTCATCAGCAATTCAACCACGAAATGCAAATTTGTTAAAATATATTGAATGGGACGTAGTGATTGTAGATGAAGCTCATAGATTAAAAAAATCAACTACACAAGCCAATCAGTTTGTAAGAGAATTACAGAAAAAATTTATTTTCTTATTATCTGCAACACCCATTCAAAATAATTTAGAAGAATTATACAACCTAGTTGAAATAATCAAACCAGGATATCTTGGGTCTTGGAGAGATTTTGCATCAAGTTTTACAAGTGATAAAAAGGCACAAAAGATTATTCCTCAAAGAAGATTTGAATTACAAGAAATTCTAAGACAAGTAATTATCAGAACAACTAGAGAAGAAGTAAAAGAATACATTGAATTTACAGACAGAATCCCAAGAACCCATCTTTTAGAACCATCTGAATATGAAAGTCAACTGTATCAACATGCTACGGAATTTGTTAGAAAATTATGGCTTGATCAAAAAGGAGGAAGAAACTTTGTTTTACCTCTAATGACACTTCAGAGGCAAATTTCAAGCAGTACATCTGCTTTGAGAGGTGCAATTAAGAACAAAAAACAACAATTCCCTCAGTATGTAGATGAACTTGAGAGTATTTTGGAGTTAGCTGACAAAATCAAAGTAGATTCTAAAATGCAGAGGTTACGAGATATAATTAAAGAAAACCCAGAAGAAAAACATCTAATCTTTACAGAATTTAGAGATACACAAGATTATATTTTTGATTATTTTGATGATGAAGGAATTGAAGCAGTAAAATTTAACGGTTCAATGTCTGCAAGAGAAAGGGATACTGCAGTTAGTAAATTCAAACGAGATATTCAAATTATGATTGCAACTGAAGCTGGTGGCGAGGGTCAAAATTTTCAATTTTGTAGTAAAGTGATCAATTATGATCTACCATGGAATCCAATGCGAGTAGAACAAAGAGTGGGACGAGTTCATAGAATCGGACAGGATGAAGATGTACATATTCATAATTTAGCAATCATTGGAAGTATTGAAGAATATGTTCTAAAATTATTGTTTGATAAAATTAACTTATTTAAAATGACAATCGGAGATCTTGATTTATTATTTGAAGATGAGGGATTTGAGAAACTTCCTTCGGAAATTTTTGAATCATACATGTCAGCAACAACTAGAAAAGACACACAAAATAAATTCTCAGCGCTAGGTGATAAGTTATCTCATACCAAAAAAGACTTGCATGATACAATAATGGATTTTGATGATCAAGTATTTGCTAATTTTGATTTGTCAGCGAGTAGATAAAAATGGATGACAAAGAAATTTTAGAACTTTCAAAAGAACTTTCTCTAGATTATCTACAGAAAATCGGAGCTGAAGTGGAAGAATCCCACGGATTGTATTCTATTACAATACCTGAGAAATTTGAACCAATATTTAGAACAATTTCTAAAAGAGTAACATTTGATTATGGAATTGCTGAAACTCATTCATGTGAACTTGTGGTACCTGGAAGTAATTTTCTAGATATTATTCTAGATCAGATTCGAAAACAAGCTCCAGTAGTAGGCGCACATCTCCAAAAACAGACACAAAATCCACAGGAAGCTGTAGGCACAATATCTACTCATAACTGTAAAATTAGCTGTGTTGATTCTGAAGAAGAATTCAAACTGGCAGTTAGATATTTTTTCAACATCAATGTAAAGAGTATCAAACGAGTTGCTATGCTAAGATGGGTAGATGTTGATTTAGAGACACTTGAGATTCTTGAATTTCCATCAGAAATAATGGTTGATGAATCATTGGGAGAAATAAAGTATGAACAAAACGATTCTAGAATTGATTATGCATATAGTAAAGCAACAGAATTTCTAAATGATGAGATTAAATATTTAGCACTAAAATATGCAGATTTAACTGAAAACAATAAAACTAGAGATATCAATTCAGTTCACCAAGCACATGAAAGACGGATTAAAGAATATAATCAAGATGTTAGCTTACAGAGAAACAAATTATATGAATATGATAGAAAAATTTCTAATGCACGTTCATATAAAACTCAAGTAAAATATGCAGAACAGAAAAATAAACAAGAGGAAAAAATTTCAAAAGAACAAGAAAAATTAGGAAAACTAGTTCAAAGAGTAACTAAAGATAAAGCAATTCAGATAGAACAAATAGAAAAAAGATATCGTCCAATAGTAGATTTTGTACTTGTCGCAGCTAAAGTGTATTCGTATAGTATAACAGATTGTAATTTAGAATTTAAAAATAATGTTTCAAATAAACAAGTTCATATAAAATATGTTGATCCTTCAAAAAATTTTATTGTAAATTGTGAAATTTGTAAAAATCAAATGGAAAAGACTCATCTTTGTATTAACTCTCATCTAAGTTGTGATTTTTGTACAACTCATTGTGTAAAATGTGAGAAGGATGTTTGTGCATCATGTACTAATGAACTTAATCCATGTTATCTGTGCCAAGAAGGACTTTGTTCTGATAACTGTCAGATTTGTTTCCAAAGATTCTGCGAAGAGTCACTTCATGCCTGTAAAAAATGTGAAAAACGTCTATGCCAGTTAGATTCCACGGAATGTATTGAATGTAAATCACAATTTTGCTCAAATGATATCACCATTTGCGGAATTTGTGAGAAAAATCATTGTTTGAAGGATTCTAGAAAATGTGAATTGTGCGAACAATCTTACAGTAACAGTTGTGTTAGTGGAAAACTTTGTGATACGTGTAAACAATTACAACCAGTAGAAAAGGAACATCAAGAAGTCCAAAATGTTATTTCAGCATACAAAGAACTAGAAAAAATAAAAAAATGGGAATGTTCATCAAACAGTAAATTCTCTGTGTTTAAAGTCAAAAAATTATTTGGAAGTAAAATTATAGTATTTGATAAAATCAAAAAACAGACTCTAGTTCATAAAAAAGGAGGATGGAGATAGTTGGAATATTTTGATGGGAACGCTTATTCTCCAAAAGCATTAGATTTAGAAAATAACTTTTGGAATAATTTTGAATCTACAAGAACTTTGTCCAATGTGATTCAACATTTCATGCGAAATTTTTCATATGATGATGAAGAATATATAGAAAGTTTTGCTACAGTAATTGTACAAAATCAAATGATAAGAAAAAAATTATCAAAGAGGAAATTAATGGAATTAATTCATGTTGAAATTGAAAAGGCAGATATCGCAAAACCTCAAATTAAAAATAGAAATGAACCAACTAGAACAAATATTCAAAAATTAAGTATATTTCAGGCTGATAGATTAGATGGGAATGAATTTCAAGACTTTGTGGCGGAGTTGTTAAAAAGTAATGGATTTTCAGACGTAGTAGTTACAGGAAAAAGTGGTGATCAAGGAGGAGATGTACTTGCAACAAAAGATGAGACCAAATATGTTTTTCAAGCAAAGCGATACTCTATTGACAGAAAAGTATCAAACGGTGCAGTACAAGAAGCACATGGAGCAGTAGCGTATTATGACACAGACGTTGGCATAGTAATTACAAATTCAGTTTACACAAATGGGGCAAGAGAATTAGCTGCAAAAATAGGCATTGAATTGTGGAATAGACAAGAGGTGATGAAGCTAATAGATAATTTTAATGGTGATGAAGCTAATAGATAATTTTAATGGTGATGAAGCTAATAGATAATTTTAATGGTGAAAATCAATGACCGCGATTTTCCTTTCTCACAGTAAACATGATTCAAACATAATAGATATTGGTGATTGTAAACCTATTACCCCCAAACTAATTTTATGTAATTATCCATGTGAATTGTTTTTATACATTTCCTCTCTTTCTATACATCAGGGCATGGCTTTCGCTAGAGAATGGTTTCAATCAAAAGATGGCAGACATGTATCCATACGAGACTATTCTCTCAATGCTATAGCGACGATCAAAAGTTCGCAAACATCTTTGCAGGATTTCTAAAGATATAATTTGCAACATCAAGCTTGAATTTGGTTACTCTGAAATATTCGGACACTGCCTTGTTCATTATTGTAAACATTGCATAATACTCTGAAACCAACAACAATGCATACTTGCTTATCTTCCAGCACTGCTCTATCATGTTCTTCAAGTATGGTGATCCCTTTGGCAACCAGATTAGTTTGACATCTCTATTGTTTGCAAGGTATTTCTTTACCTTCTTTGATTTGTGAACTGATGCTCTATCTAAAATGATTGCAATTTTGCCATATTTCTGATGCAATTCCTTTAGGTACTCTACAAATGTTACAGCGTTGAATTTGTCATAAACTCTGAATAGTTGATTGCCATTTTCTGTAATTGTACCATACACTGCCAGACTCTCATGTCGTCCTGTATATGGAAGAAATATTCTCTTGGCAACTGGTGACCAGTACTTTTTTCCTGTTTTTGTATCCCTTACAAAGAATGCTTCATCAGCCATTGCAATTACAAATCCTTTCTTTTTTAGGCGTGAAATTCTCTTTTTGGTGCGTTGTTGCCAGCTTCTCACAGCAGATATACTTGCATGGTTGATGTGATATTTTTGTGCAGTTTTTGCAGACATGCCGTATTGGTGCATTATCTTTCTGATGTGGGTTATGTGAAATTTTACTCCAGTGGAATAAAAGATACTTTGTTGCAACATTATGGGGGTAAACAAAGTTAGCATTGCTTTTGACATGATAGCATCCATTCGAGTCTGGGAGATTGTTCTTGGCCTGCCACTTCTTGGGTGGTCGTAGAGGCCATCTATCTCAAAACGACTCGTCCATTTTCTCATCCAGCTTGTGCAGTGGTGTAATGTCTTTGCAGTGCACTGTATGTCCTTTCCATCCTTTAGAATCATCAACACTGCAAGCATCCTTACTGCAACCTTGGAGTTTTTTTTGTATGCTGCTTTCAAGTGATTCTAACTTGTTCATCAAATTTTACCATACATAGTGATCAAAAAGTTTTTTGTTTTGGAATAATTTAGTTCACGAACTTTATCTTTTCGCTATACCATACATCAAACCAAAGAAGAACACGGTTAGAAATCCCAAAGGCTCTGCATCATGGAAAAAAATGATAACATTATTCCAGGACAATCAAGATGAATTTGACAGACATTATCACAAGAGGTCACTTGTTGAATCAGTATTTGCAGTACTCAAAGGAATCTTTGGAAATAGCTTGTCATCAAAAAACAAGTTGGTTCAAAGAAAAGAGTTGGCGTTGCGTGTAATTTGTTACAACATACGAGTTGTTAATTTGATGGAGGTTACAAAACATGTTAGAGGATGGTTTTAGGACACACCCTTGTTATTGCGATCTATTAATCCGATTGTTTTGTAGAATAACAATCAAATTTTTCATTATAAAAAATCATATCCATACGATCTGCTTTTTTGTATAAATCAACATTCACACATGGATTTTTCCATTGACCATATTTTAAAAGATTATCTATACTATAGTTTAGGCATATAAATTCTGAATAAACTGTCAAGTATTTTAACCCAAAAGATCTAGATCGTAGAATCAATTCATGAAACCATGTCAAAGAGTACAAGACAATCCAAGGTTTCCTCTGGGAATCAATTCATGAAAGGTACAAGCATTAATTTTTTAAGAAAAACATGCAAGAATGAAAAAAATGCAAAAGCAAAGATAAGACTAAAGGCTGCAATTCTACGCAAACAAGACATGACATATTCGGCCTTGTAGAAACCATCTGATTTTAACCCAATTGTGATACATTTTAGCTAATTTAGATCCATTAGGATTGTATTTGCAGATTACAGTATGGTCTCATCATACGTCAAAATGTGCAAAACACTACTCAATATAATCACCAGATGCAGAATTCCCAGGTTCTTACATCCAAAATCAAATCATATCTATTCTGTTTGGACACATCTCATACTCTTGGCAATACGACAGTACGAATCAAAGAGTTATAGAAGATTTACAGAATTTTTAGAAGAATGTGTAGGAATTCAGGAATATCTTGGTTTGTCTACCATTCCACATTACACCACACTACAAAAGGCAGCTGCAAGACTGGAAGGAAATCTGTTACATAAAATGTTGCAGGAATTCATTTTGTACAAAAAAGTCAGACTGGTTCTAGCTGGAATTGATGGTAGCGGATTCAGTTACAGTACAGCATCATACTATTATACAAAAAGAGTACAGTTACGCAGGAATTTCCTAAAAGTTGTTGTTTGTGCTGACATGAATACACAGCTTGTTTGCTGTGTCATGACACACCACAACATGCAACATGATAATCCTGATTTTCTGCCATTGTTGTACAAAACCAACAATATTGTTCCAGTTGATATTGTGTTAGGTGACATGGGTTTTGATGATGAGAATAACCATGTTGGTGCAGAACAGATCAACACAGCTGCAATGATTCCAACTCGATATAGAACAGTTCCAATTTACAGAACCAGTGGAATTCACAGAAAGGAGATGAAGAGGAACTTTCCTGTACAATTGTACCATCAGAGAAACAAATCTGAAACAATCTTTTTTGTGATCAAACAGATAATGTCAGGAGATGTCACATCAAGAAATGTTACAACTCAGGACAATGAGATGTTGTACAGGTTAATTGCATACAATGCTTACAGGATTAGAAAATTAGATTTTGTTATTTTATTATGGTTTCTACAAGGCCGACATATTCTCAAATATGCATCAGTCTTGATATCATACCATCAACTCTTAGTAATTGGTTAAACCAAATGAACCGAGAAGGAATATCTGCATCACACCGTAAGGAATATTCTGGCTCTAGATGTTTCTTAGATAAAAAACAGCTAGTGTCATTAAGGAATGATCTAATTTCAGGTCCAGAAAAGTTTGGATTTAACCAATTCATGTGGAGTACAAGAATGGTAATTACACATGTGAATAAAAAATACAATATCCTATACTCTGTAAGAGGAATGCGTGAATTACTACACCGTATCGGATTCTCATCAAAAAAACCAAGACAGACTCATCACAAATCAGCCTCAAAAGAGGAACAAACCCGTTTTAAAAAAACGCAAAAAGGAGTATCAAAAAATATTCCAAATTGGGATACACCACACTATGTCTGGATGAGTCAACAAACAAGATAGCTCCAAATATCAAAAAAGGCTGGTATCTAAAAGGAAAAAATACACAAACCAAAATCAACTATACTCGAGAAAAGTTTCAATCATTTGGCGCATTGGGGGATGATGGTGTGTTTTTTTGCAGATTCTATGATAAATCAAACACAGACGCATTTCTTGATTTTTTAGAATCACTGCAAAAACAATTTGGTAAGAAATTGTTATTGTTTGCAGATAATGCATCATACCACAAAAGTCTCAGAGTAAAAGAATTTCTCAAAGCACCAAAAAATAAAGTAATCATCAGATATTTTCCTGCATACACTCCAGAACTCAATCCAATTGAGGTACAGTGGAGAGAAGAAAAAATGGCAATGCCAACACATTCTTTGCAAATGGAACTGAGATGAGAAAACACATGCAGAAGAGACTAGATAATGGTGATGTTAGAGTTGTTAAAATATTCAAATATTTAATGCCTTAACTAAATTCATATTTTACAGAACACGCATTACATATCATATCACTCACGTGCGTCGTTTGATGCACAAATGGAATCTAAAACCAAAGGTTCCCCAAAAGGTACATGTGCGAGCAGCA
Organism: Candidatus Nitrosopumilus sp.; assembly: GCA_965205425.1. Classification (GTDB taxonomy): domain Archaea; phylum Thermoproteota; class Nitrososphaeria; order Nitrososphaerales; family Nitrosopumilaceae; genus Nitrosopumilus. The sequence goes on along the minus strand of CBDBGZ010000009.1, from coordinate 71,829 downwards.
TCCAAGGATGTGTGCCGCAAGTGTAAAAACCGCATCATTTCACGCATAGAAAAGGCAAAAAAGAAAGGTTTTACAGTATTCATCCAAGACGAGTCTGTATTTGTAGACGATGTACGTCTTGGTAAAAAATACTGGACAGATGTACATCAACGAATGATTGTACGTTGGAGAGGATCACACCAAAGATTTTTGGTTTATGGGATGGTGACTGATGATAATCAAAGTTTTTTTAGATCGTATGAAAAATTTAATTCAATTGCATTTATGGATTATTTAGAGGCAGCTCGTAGAAAATTTGGAAAAATATTTGTTATCGTCGATAGAGCACCGCAACACAAAGCTAATGATGTAAAAGAATATCTGCGTAAAAACGAAGATGTCAAACTGGCATATCTTCCAAGAGGTTCTCCACATTTGAGTATGATTGAAGAGATTTGGAGACAGTGCAAACATGTTAATGTTGAATCAGAATTTTATGAATCTATTCATGAAATGAGGCATACAGTTATGGAATATTTTAGAACCCACAAATTTAATTTGAATATGTATCAGTATTTTGCAAGAACAATAAATTGAAAAGACTTATGATCTTGGGTATAAAGCACCTCTCGTACAAGAGTGAGACATCCACAAACAAATGGTAAGCTAGAAAAGTTCTGGGATATCTTTGAGTGTAAAATAGAATACTTTGAGTCAGTGGAGCAGTTTATGCATTGGTACAATCACATTAGAGTTCATGGCGCACTAGACTTGGATAACATGGAGACACCATCTGATGCGTATCACTCCAAGATGATAACAAACGAAATACTCATAGACCCAAGTATTCTATGGAGGAATTACTCATGAAAGTGACACGAAATAATTTTTGGAAAGAACAGACATAAAAAAATGGGATAAAGCATTTATGTCAAATATTGGCTGGGTTAATACTTGACCGATATTATTCAAAAAAACCTTGATTACAAAAAATATGTAGTTGATTCTAGGCTACGGTATTTCAAACCTCATGCAACACAAATTAAAAAGACCTTTGCAGAAGAGGTTTTTTCTAGTTTGAACCGGGATTCCAAGTTCATCTCCCCAAAATTCTTCTATGACAAAAAGGGCTCTGATTTATTTGAGAAAATATGCTCAACTCCAGAATATTATCCTACTCGAACCGAAATTTCTATTCTTAAACAATTACAAAATGAATTACCCTCTTTTCTCGATGATGATTTTAGACTAGTTGAATTAGGAAGTGGTTCCTCAGTTAAAACAAGATTGTTGTTAGATGTTTTGACATCTCAAAATAATGTAGAATATTTTCCAATTGATATTTCTGAAATTCTTGCTGAAAGTTCTGAACAATTACTTTCTGATTATGAAAATCTTACAGTTACTGGAATCATTGATACCTATGAAGGCGGTTTAGAATTTCTTAGAACATATGATGAAAAGAAAAACCTGATAATTTTTTTAGGTTCTAGCTTTGGTAATTTTTCTCCAATTGATGGTTACAAGTTTTTAGAAAAAGTTTATTCGACAATGAAATCCGGTGATTTGTTTTTAATTGGTCTTGACCTTGTTAAAGAAAAAGGAATACTTGAATCTGCATATAATGATTTACAAAAAATAACTGCAGCGTTTAATCTAAACGTGTTGTCTAGAATGAATGATGAACTCGATGCCGATTTTAATCTAGATAATTTTTCACATCATGCAATTTACAATGAAAAAGACCAACGAATTGAAATGTATCTAAAATCAATGACTGAACAATATGTAGTTGTCTCTAAATCTAATTTAGAGTTGAAACTTAACAAAGATGAATTAATTCATACAGAATACTCTCACAAATATCGCTTATCTGAAATTCATGATCTTCTTGATGATGTTGGATTTGAATTAAAACATACTTGGTTAGATGAGAAAAAGCATTTTTCTCTTAGTTTAGTATCCAAAATCTGATTTTCTAAAATTTGGAAATCAATAGAACACTTTATCAGATAGCCTACAAAATGTTCGATATGAGGCTAGGACTCATTGTATACCTCGGAGCATAATTCTTTGCAATTTTTCAAAACAAATAGCAATACTTTTTGATCAGTAGTTAGAAATAATTTCATGGACATTACAAATGACGAGTTACTCCAGGCCTACAAAAAAGAAAAGTACGGTAAGAAAAAGGAAAGACTGCATGCAATGTGTAAGATTAAAATCAACGAATCCACAATTGCTGAAACTGCCAACCAAATGTTTTGTACATACAACTCTGTAAGGAACTGGCTTGATTCATTTGAAAAATACGGACTAGAGGGCCTGGAGGACCCCCCTCGTTCTGGCCGTCCGCCATTAATTTCACACAAAAAATTACAAAAAATAGAGCGTACATTTAAGAAAATTTCAAACGGCATGACTCCAAAAAAACTGGTACAATTCATATTTTACAGAACACGCATTACATATCATATCACTCATGTGCGTCCTTTGATGCACAAATGGAATCTAAAACCAAAGGTTCCCCAAAAGGTACATGTGCGAGCAGCATCCAAGGATGTGTGCCGCAAGTGGAAAAACCGCATCATTTCACGCATAGAAAAGGCAAAAAAGAAAGGTTTTACAGTATTCATCCAAGACGAGTCTGTATTTGTAGACGATGTACGTCTTGGTAAAAAATACTGGACAGATGTACACCAACGAATGATTGTACGTTGGAGAGGATCACACCAAAGATTTTTGGTTTATGGGATGGTGACTGATGATAATCAAAGTTTTTTTAGATCGTATGAAAAATTTAATTCAATTGCATTTATGGATTATTTGGAGGCAGCTCGTAGAAAATTCGGGAAAATATTTGTTATCGTCGATAGGGCACCGCAACACAAAGCTAATGATGTAAAAGAATATCTGCGTAAAAACAAAGATGTCAAACTGGCATATCTTCCAAGAGGTTCCCCACATTTGAGTATGATTGAAGAGATTTGGAGACAGTGCAAACATGTTAATGTTGAATCAGAATTTTATGAATCTATTCATGAAATGAGACATACAGTTATGGAATATTTTAGAACCCACAAATTTAATTTGAATATGTATCAGTATTTTGCAAGAACAATAAATTGAAAAGACTTATGATCTTGGGTATAATTATGCTATTTGTAATGGCATTGATTCCCGTAATCTTTTCTGATGCATATGCAAAATGCTTGCCTGATCATGAGTGTTATGGAGATCCAAGGTTTCATTCACTGAAATATCAATCTCAGTTTTATGTACTGCCAAACATTGTGTGTCCCAATCAAGATCATGTTTTGACTGAAAGACCTAGTGGAAAACTTGCATGTGTTACAAATAGTACTGCAGAAAAAACTGGATGGTACATACAATACAAAAATGTAGTTGATATCAAAGGTGTCGTTCCAATAAATTCTCCTGGAACTGTGAATTCAGTTCCTTTTGAAATTACTGGTGCCACACTTGATAAGATGATATATGACCATCAGATGTTGGTCGTATCAGTTACTCCAACTAAGGAATATGGGGTACTGTCCGTTCAATTACCTGCAGGTTCGCTTCCTGCAAATTTCAAATATTGTGATCCTAGAATGGAAGATCCTCCAAGTACGCCCTATGTTGTGATTATTGATGGTGTAGAACACCCATTAAATGAAGGAGTAAATTCTCGTTTTCAACCTGCTCTGAACATATAGCGAGAAGCATATGTTCATGAACTATTTTCAAGGTGTTTCAGATTGTTTATTCGTATTTACCTTAGGTAAAATCATCTAATCTCTAGTTTTTTGATGATTTTTAGTTCACGAACTTTATCTTTTCGCTATATAGTTTAGGCATATAAATTTTGAATAAACTGTCAAGTATTTTAACTCAAAAGATCTAGATCGTAGAATCAATTCATGAAACCATGTCAAAGAGTACAAGACAATCCAAGGTTTCCTCTGGAAATCAATTCATGAAAGGTACAAGCATTAATTTTTTAAGAAAAGTATGCAAGAATGAAAAAAATGCAAAAGCAAAGATAAGATTAAAGGCTGCAATACTAAGAAAACAAAATATTCCGTATTCTGTGATATGTGCAAGTCTGGATGTCATACCATCAACTCTGTCCTACTGGCTAAATCGAATGGATGAAGAGGGAATATCTGCATCACACCGCAAGAAATATTCTGGTTCTAGATGTTTTCTAAATGAAAAACAGCTAGTATCATTAAGAAATGATCTAATTTCAGGTCCAGAAAAGTTTGGATTTAACCAATTCATGTGGAGTACAAGAATGGTAATTACACATGTGAATAAAAAATACAACACCCTATACTCTGCAAGAGGAATGCGTGAATTGCTGCACAGAATTGGATTCTCATCAAAAAAACCACGTCCCACACATCACAAATCAGCCTCAAAAGAGGAACAAACCCGTTTTAAAAAAACGCAAAAAGGAGTATCAAAAAATATTCCAAATTGGGATACACCACACTATGTCTGGATGAGTCAACAAACAAGATAGCACCTAACATAAAGCGCGGATGGTATCTTGCAGGCAATAACATTACCACACCAATTAATTACACTCGAGAAAAATTTCAATCATTTGGTGCATTGGGGGATGACGGCGTATTTTTTTGTAGGTTCTATGATAAATCAAACACAGACTCATTTCTTGATTTTTTAGAATCACTGCAGAAACAATTTGGTAAGAAACTGTTATTATTTGCAGACAATGCATCATACCACAAAAGTGTCAGAGTAAAAGAATTTCTCAAGGTATCAAAAAGAAATGTAATCATAAGATATTTTCCTGCATACACTCCAGAACTCAATCCAATTGAGGTACAGTGGAGAGAAGAGAAAAATGGTAATGCCAATACATTCTTTGCAAATGGAACTGAGATGAGAAAACACATGCAGAAGAGACTAGATAATGGAGACGTTCGAGTTGTGAAATTATTCAAATATTTAATGCCTTAACTAAACCTTGGAGTTTTCTTTTTTGTATGCTGCTTTCAAGTGATTCTAACTTGTTCATCAAATTTTACCATACATAGTGATCAAAAAGTTTTTTGTTTTGGAATAATTTAGTTCACGAACTTTATCTTTTCGCTATAATTGCATTTTTTCAGATTTTGATTCATCTGTTTCAACTGCAAAAAATGGAATTTCTTTCCATAACTCTGATAAAGAATCTTCTTTATTTGCTAAAGAATCAATTCTATCGGCCTTGTAGAAACCATCTGATTTTAACCCAATTGTGATACATTTTAGCTAATTTAGATCCATTAGGATTGTATTTGCAGATTACAGTATGGTCTCATCATACGTCAAAATGTGCAAAACACTACTCAATATAATCACCAGATGCAGAATTCCCAGGTTCTTACATCCAAAATCAAATCATATCTATTCTGTTTGGACACATCTCATACTCTTGGCAATACGACAGTACGAATCAAAGAGTTATAGAAGATTTACAGAATTTTTAGAAGAATGTGTAGGAATTCAGGAATATCTTGGTTTGTCTACCATTCCACATTACACCACACTACAAAAGGCAGCTGCAAGACTGGAAGGAAATCTGTTACATAAAATGTTGCAGGAATTCATTTTGTACAAAAAAGTCAGACTGGTTCTAGCTGGAATTGATGGTAGCGGATTCAGTTACAGTACAGCATCATACTATTATACAAAAAGAGTACAGTTACGCAGGAATTTCCTAAAAGTTGTTGTTTGTGCTGACATGAATACACAGCTTGTTTGCTGTGTCATGACACACCACAACATGCAACATGATAATCTTGATTTTCTGCCATTGTTGTACAAAACCAACAATATTGTTCCAGTTGATATTGTGTTAGGTGACATGGGTTTTGATGATGAGAATAACCATGTTGGTGCAGAACAGATCAACACAGCTGCAATAATTCCAACTCGATATAGAACAGTTCCAATTTACAGAACCAGTGGAATTCACAGAAAGGAGATGAAGAGGAACTTTCCTGTACAATTGTACCATCAGAGAAACAAATCTGAAACAATCTTTTTTGTGATCAAACAGATAATGTCAGGAGATGTCACATCAAGAAATGTTACAACTCAGGACAATGAGATGTTGTACAGGTTAATTGCATACAATGCTTACAGGATTAGAAAATTAGATTTTGTTATTTTATTATGGTTTCTACAAGGCCAATTCTATCTTGTTCTTGTTTAACTAAAGTTGTTATTGCTGTTCTCATTTCCATTGCAGTATATTTAGTTGGATGAGATAGCTCTGCAACTACTAATCCTAAACTTTGTAAGGAATTAACTAAATGATATGTTTCAGTTCTTGGTAATTGTAATGCTTTTGAAACCTCTGAAGCTGTTTTAGCACCATATTTTCCAAGATATATGAAAACTTTGGCTTGACTCTTTGTTAATCCAAAATCAATTAACTCATTCTTAATTTTTTCAAGAGTAAGTTTATGCTTATACATGGCAGTATCTGATTCATTATCAAATAGATTGAGTTGTTCTTTCATCGTCATTTTTCTTATATTCCTTAATTGAGCCTAACCTATATCGACAAGGGAACATTTAATCTTTGATCGCTTCCAGGCTGGTATTTTTGGTCTTTTTTAAGATCTTTTGTATTTTGAAATTAATGATTTAATTTTTTAATCTCATTATGAAATCCTTCAAAACTTCATAAAGTCTATTTCTTAGCAAATTGTTGTGGTACAGTCAATTAATTTTGTAGTTTTGGGTAAACAAGACCTTGCTTCTGAATTTGGAAAGAAAGGTACGGAATCAGATCTTACTCTTTATGATAGAAAAGAATCTGACATTATCAAAACATGGGTAATCCCAAATGGATTTCCCGACAAAATCCAACCTCTATTTCAGGCAATTAATTTGGCTGAATATGTGATATTACATGTTGACAAATTAGATAAATTCACTGGGGAGCAAATTATTGCTCTTGACTCTTTGAAAAAAGAAAAAGGAATTTTGTCTCATACTTTTGATGTTGATGAATCTAAATTAGATATGATGATCAAAGGAACAGTTGTAGAAAATTACATCAAAGTTGAACAAGATAAAATTAAAGAAGAAATGAATAAACTAGAACCTATTACAAATAATGATCCTTCTGAATTACTAATTGATCATTGTTTTGATGTAAAAGGTGTTGGAACTGTCATTTTAGGTAAGGTGACAAATGGAACTGTGAAACAATATGATAATTTGAAATTATACCCTGCTGGGATTGATGTTTTAATAAAATCAATTCAAATGCATGATGACCCTGTATCTGAATCAATATGTCCTGCAAGAGTTGGATTGGCTGTAAAAGGTGCAAAACCTGATGAAGTTAGTCGTGGTGACGTGATTTCAGTAGAAGGCGCCGTTGATATAAAAACTGAGATTGATCTTGATTTTAAAAAGAGCCCATTTTACAAAAGTGACATTGCAGAAAATCAAGGATGTCTAGTTAGTATTGGTTTACAAATAAAGGCTGCAAAATTTTCATCAATATCTCCTCTAAAGTTAACATTTGAGAAACCAATTGTTTGTAAAAAAGGACAAGTAGCAGTTATTCTAAAACCTGAATCCACAACAATTCGAATCCTTGGCAGTGGCACTATACAATAGACTGATTTAATTAAATCAAAATTGATTGTTGCATATGGGAGAACCTCTACGTGCTTGTCCAATTTGTCCTGAATGTGGTTCAAAGAGATTCACTAGACTTCCTGGTGCGAAGGTCACTGTAAAATGCCGTTCTTGTGAGAAAATAATTGAAATCTAAATCATAGTTAATATTTGCAATATTTGTGCCAGAGTCATGGCAAAAACATGGAAAGATACCGATATCAGTCTTGATCCAATTAAAGATCAAACAATTGCTGTAATTGGTTACGGAATTCAAGGTGATGCACAAGCAAACAACATGAAAGACTCTGGTCTTAATGTGATAATTGGTCTTAAAGAAGGCGGTAATAGCTGGAAAAAGGCAGAAGCTGATGGTCACAAAGTAATGTCTGTTGCAGATGCAACAAAACAAGCAGACATTGTTCACATATTGATTCCTGACATGATTCAAGGTCAAGTATACAAAGATGAAATCGGACCAAATCTTTCAGAAGGAAAAGCATTGTCATTTTCTCATGCAGCTGCAATCTATTGGAAATGGATTGAAGCACCAAGCAATGTTGATTTAATCATGATTGCACCAAAAGGACCTGGTTCCAAAGTTAGAGAAACCTATCTTGATAATTTTGGTACTCCTGCAATTATTGCAGTTGAACAAGATTTTACCGGAAAAGCCTGGGATAGAACATTGGGAATTGCAAAGGGTATTGGAAGTGCAAGAGCTGGATTAATCAAAACTGAATTCAAAGAAGAAGTAGAAACTGATTGGTTTGGTGAACAAGCAGACCTTTGTGGTGGAGCAGCTTCTATGGTTACAAATGCATTTGAAACTCTTGTTGAAGCAGGATATCAGCCTGAAATTGCATACTTTGAAGTTTTACATGAACTCAAACTCATTGTAGATATGATTCAGAGATATGGAATCAATGGAATGTGGAGACGTGTTAGTGAAACTGCAAGATATGGTGGATTAACTCGTGGACCAATGGTCATGGATGCTGCAAGTAAAGCAAACATGAAAAAAGTTCTTACCATGATTCAAGATGGTACATTCAACAGCGAGTGGATTTCTGAATATCAGAAAAACGGCAAAGATGCATTTGACAAATACATGAAAGAATATGATGAACACCAAATTGAAAAAGTTGGTAAAGAAATGCGTAAAATGATGTGGCCTGATTCCACAGAGTGACTCACCATTTTTGCCAATCTTAAATAACCTCACATCTTTTTTTATTTATGGCGGGTGGAAGTTCACGATATGAAATTATTTCCAACTATGAGAAAAACAAGAAATATTCTGCTAAAATCACGCCTAGGATGGCAAAAACCTTTGAAAAATTCAACAAAGGCGACATAATAATCCCAAACGAATTTGTAAAAAATCATCAAAAAGATGTTGGGATTTGATGAATATTATAAAAAATTAAGCATTGATGCATTGTTAGAATTGGACTCATTAGTTGAAACAAACAGGGGATTTTTAGAGAAAAATCTTGTAAATGTATCTGTGATAGAAGATATAGTTCGCATAGTCAAAGGATCTAAATTTGAAAAGACAATTGATAATTACAAAGAACATGATAGAATATTCAAAGCAAACAAAGATCTTGATCCAAAATTTACTGCAGTTGACATTACAGAAGATAACAGAATCAGACTGGATACAAAAAACAAATTACATACATTTGTAAGAATAAGCAAACGTAACATATTACAAGACCCATTAAATCTCAAAGATCTCTATGTTGTATTTGGTAAAAAATCTATGAACAAATAACTCAGTATATACAAATCTAAAACCAAACAGCATATTTTTCCTCCTTTAAATCCAATTTTTACTTGATATAATGTATGCCAAAACTCCAGGTATTCTGTAAAACAAAAAAGGAAAGCTATGGCATACAAAGACATGACTCGTATAATGTTGTAATCCCCTACAGAACAGCAGAGGATATGCATGTACAAGACGGCATGGTATTGCACGCTACGGCATCAGAAAAAACTGGTACGATACGACTCTACAAAAAGGAACTCAAAGATTCCACTCCAGTCAAAATCAGACAGAGGTTAACCAAAGTGTACAAGAATCAAAAATACCATTCCACAAGGATTACCATACCGATTCACATCGTAAGGGAATTGCACCTGCAAAAAAATGACGAACTAGACATTGACTGCAGAGCTGGTACCATAATCATAAAGTCAAGGACAAAAGACAAGAGAAGACCAAGGGCGACATACTCGTAATTAGTCACCTGTGCAAAGTTACAACAGAGAATTCAGCAGGTATGCTTTTATGATATGGTAATATCAAAGCCACATGAAACTAGGCGCAGTCCTTGCAGGTACAATATTTGCAGTTGTCTTGATTACAAGTGTTGCAATCCCTGCACATGCCGAATATCTCTCACCCAAAAAACAGCTAGAATCAGGAGTATTACCTGAGGATATACAGTGTAATGAAGACAAAATATTGATAATTAGGGATAATGGTAAAATGGCCTGTGTCTCACCATCAACTGCAGAGAAAAAGCTCTGGAACATCATACAGACAGAATTCATGCCAGAAATGATTCCATCAGAAAAAGACACTATCGATACTCCAATAGAATCTACAACCATCACACTAAGTGTCACATCTGATACAGAGTTTGTAGATGATGGACGAAAAGTAAAAACCTCCACCCTGCAACGAGTACCTGCACCATGGCCCATATATGATAAAATCATAAACAGTACCACAGGTTTGATAGTTCCAGGACCTAGCGGAGTATTAGGTATGCAAACAACTACACACGAGAAATATTCTCTAAATCACAAAGTTGGACTATATCTAGAAGACTGGATGCCAACACACATTCCAGACGGTCAAAAGTTGCTATACGCAGATACCAACTATCTCGCTTTTGAGGTAAATGAAAGAACATATGAGAGTCATGAAGCAATTTACCAGTTTGTTCCAATGTCATTTGTTTTGAATCAAGGCATGAGCAGTCATGACCTAAAAGTATCCAAAGGGTTTACAATTCGTGTAGAACATAGTACTTTACCATTTGATTCTGTAGAAGATGGTATTGAATATCACAAAGAGATTGATGAAAAACAACCTGGCAACTATGGCGGTTATCGTGATATGACTCGTGATGGGAAAACAGTGTCGGCATTTGAAGGTGGAAATGATCTAAATCCTTATCAAGCAGTAGTTTATTTTCTACCAGATGAAAATACTAGTATAGGCGTCCATTCAAATTACCACACACTGGATGAACTAATTCCTGTTTTTAACAGCATAATGGAATAATGATTAGACTCTTAATTTTATCTGCAATTATTTTTGCGTTGGGTGTGACATCACTTGGTCAGGATGCCTTTGGAATACTGGGATGTGATGATCCCCACTGCTATGCATTATCTCAATCAAGCAGATCCTCACCTGTTGATGGCATCAGATACACATTGGATTCTCCAGATTTGTACGTTGATAGAAATCAATGTGTCAACATTGCAGTTTCAACAGGTTGGCTAATCACAACAACAGGTGAATGGATAGAAAGCGGCGTTACAAAAGGCCATGTTGAAAACGTTGGCTGCGTTACAAAATTGAGCACATATTATGCATTTAATAATGTTGTAAACAACAATGATCATTACCAAGAATACCTAGATTTTGAGCCTTTTAATGAGGATTTGATTGTTCTTTCCAGAAATTATTTCGTGTCACTTTCATGAGTAATTCCTCCATAGAATGCTTGGGTCTATGAGTATTTCGTTTGTTATCATCTTGGAGTGATACGCATCAGATGGTGTCTCCATGTTATCCAAGTCTAGTGCGCCATGAACTCTAATGTGATTGTACCAATGCATAAACTGCTCCACTGACTCAAAGTATTCTATTTTACACTCAAAGATATCCCAGAACTTTTCTAGCTTACCATTTGTTTGTGGATGTCTCACTCTTGTACGAGAGTGCTTTACGTGATGTCTCATTAGTTGCTGCTCAAAGTCTACTGGCTTGTTATGATCAAGAGTATTGACATTTGATGTGAACTGTTTTCCATTATCAGATAGTACAGATGCTGGTCTACCGTGATTCTTTATTGCATCAGATAGTACTTCAGAAGAATTCACAGATGTTGCCTCATCATACACTCCGAAACCCGTGATAAATCGTGAGGCATCATCTTCAAATGCAATTAGTTGTTTTCCTGCCCAGCGTGAATCATGTATTGTGTGCCAGTCAGTATGCCACAGTGAATTTGAATATTCACGTTCATACCTGATCCACTTTCTTCTCATCTTTTTCCGTGGTTGCTCAACTGATAATCCTTCATCTAGCATAATCTTGTGGATGCGATTGTGGTTTATCTTGGTATTGTACAATTTTGATATGATTTTCTCAAGGTATAGTGCGTTTGTATGAAATTTTTCTTGAACTTGTTTGACTAGCTCTATCTCGTGTACAGTGACTGGCTTTTTTGGACGCCCTGGTCTTTTGAGTGTGGGAATCTTTTTGGTTTTTTTGTACTGAGAGTAGACTTGTTGTACTCTTCTAGGCGTTATCTTGAGGATTACTGAAATATCTAAATTCTTGACTTTTTCATTTTTAGATTGTATAATCCACCTGATCTTATTCTCATCTAACTTTACCATAGGTATGCCACGATACCCACGCATACGATAGTATGGGAATGATGCTCTCCTAGTTAAGGGGTGAAATAATTTCCGGAAAAGATATAATGAGGATTTGATGATTGATGTTTTATATGAGATTCAAGAAGAAAGAGGACATCTAAATCAAGATACAATGGATAAGATTATTTTATATATTTCAAAAAGTATCAAGTAACATGAGTCAAGATGACATATTCTTCCAAAAAATGTTTTTGAATAAATATTCTAGATTGTTTGAAAAGCTTGGTTCAGAACAATCTGTAAATTATAAACAAGTCTAAGACAAAAACAACTTTTAATTATATTTAGAATGTAAATTATGTTGATAGTCGATTACCCGATGGTAATTATGATTAGGGACCTGAAAAATGGTTCTTAATCTTTTTAATTTTTAAATTCAAAAATAGACCACATATCTCCAATTAACATCAATCAAAATTTAGGATTTTATGGTTTCAAATTCTAATTTCTTTTTGGCAAAAATGGAATTATTGACCTTACAAATTCCATGACGTTTTTCGTCTGAATGTATACAGTTCCAGGCCCTTCAATTTCCATAACTAGTGCCTCTCCTCCAAATAGAGTTGTTTTGAGACTACCGTGTTTTGTTATTTTATAATTTGCAGTAGAGGTTAATGCAACTAGCTGATAGTTGTCAATTGTCATTTTTTCTCCTGGATTTAATTCGGTTTTAATAATTCCGCCCCACGCATTGACAAAAATATCTCCAGTTCCTATTGTTTTTAGCATAAACATGTTTGTTCCAAATATTCCTTTTGTGAATCCTTGCCATTTTGTATCCAATGTCAAATCTCCAGTGGATCCGACAAAAGATCCCGACTGAATGATAAATTCTTCATTTATTGAAATGACTTGTATATCTCCAAGTGTGTTGCCTGTCAATCCTAATTTGCAATTATCTTCTTGTGCAATGAATTCATTTACAAAAAATGATTCCCCGCCAAATGCTGCTGCTTTGAGTGATTTGAGAAATCCCCCCTTTCTCATTTTGGTTTCAGTTAGAATATTGCCTCTGATGTATGCCATTGCAGCTGCCTCTGCAGTTACCTTTTCACCCTTATTTAGGGTAAACTCAATTAGACTCATCGGGTTTTTTAGAATTTGATACTCCAATATTTCTATAAAATACTATCAAAATTTAGATGTTATGATTTTTTGGTTGGCAAAGCCAACATCATGATACTGTTGCCTTTTTCTGACTGACAAAATTATAGATGTTCCAAAATAGATTACTATAATTGTCTCAAGATTTGTCATAAATTGGAATTCTCTTCCCTATTTCCCTAATGCCGACAAAAATTAAAACATATTTTCTTAAAACTGCAAAGACATACAGGTTTTGTGTCGTTACCCTTCTTCGGATTTTGTCATTTACCAAATCATTGCATCGTATATTTGCGTATTTTTGTTTGATGACATCTCTTGCACAATCAGATACTGCAGAAATTATTTCAGATTGGACATCAAGATCATACATCTTCTTATCGTTTTCAAAGTCTTTGTTGAATTGGACATGAAGAACGTGTGTCATGATGTTTCAATTAAAAATTTGATTTATTTTTTGAGGGATTTTTTATATCTTTCAAATACTTCTTCGTCTTTTTTGCCCCATGGTTCATCTGCTTTGAGTTTTGATTTCTCTAATACCATGAGTAAAATAGAAAGCTCTTGTTTATAATTTTGATGATTTTTGGGTACTTTTGAGTGGTTGGTGGATAGGGTAAATTCTGATAATCTCAATATTACACCTAACTCTAAATTCGAGTTATAAGAAAACTGATCCATGTTGGACGAATGAAACAAAGAGAAAACCAAATTCCGCTAGACATTAATGAAATCCGATTAAATCCTTAAAAGGATTAATGTCGTATTATACTCATGAGAGTGACCGTTCAACATGTATTCAGTACTTGGGAAAGTAGATTTCAGTTGTACGATTTTCACTAGTTTTTTTATGTTAATTTTGTGCCTATGAAAATATCATGCTCAAATTATAGCACTGACAAAAATATCGTCATGAAATCAGTATGAACTAACCGAAATTCAAAGAATCAAATTTTACTTTCCCAAGTACTGGTATTAGGATTAAGCGATGAAAGGTATCAAGAATATCTTGCAGATTGTGAAAAAGAAGGAATCACCCCATTAAAACTTGTAGATGAACTTAATGATGAAGAATATGCCACATATTCTGAATATTTTGAATCATTGCGTCATCACATACCTCCGTACAGACGTAGGTTTAATGGTTCTGATGCTGATAAGAAATTTGCAGAGTATGTTGAGAATTATATGATGAAACATGGTAACCCTCGTTCTTTATTATCACGTCAGTGGACAGAACAAGAAGGGAAAATGTATGAACGTGCACGTCTCAAAGTGATTGAATACAATCGTAAACAACAAAACCTAATGTTACAACAGCAAACACAACAAGTACAATACGTTCCAGCATCTACAATGGCAAATCCCGGTTATGGGTTGCTTGGTCAATCACTCGGTGAAGCAGCTGTGGGTATCGACTTTTAGAATTTCTTTTTTTAATTATTTTCAAAAACAATAATTTTTCTAAAAATAAATCAAAACAAAATATTAAAAATTGTAATAATTTATGATTTTTTTCTAGCTCCAATCAGCACTCATAGTTCTACTGTACAATGGCCCTGGAGGTTGTACTGCACCTGGTGGAATATCCATTGGTGCGCTACTCATTTCTGGCATAACTGTTGGTTTTATTGGCATATCTACTCCAGGCAAATTATCCAATGGCGGCATAGAACCTGCTTCATAATTTATCTTTGCAGTTGCATCAAGATTTCCTCCACATGCAGCAAGATCTTGTTTCATCTCACTTGATATTCCATCAACATTTTGGGAAGAACTTTTTTCTCCTGTAGGAGTACCAAATATGATTTAGAGGATGCAAAGGCAGCATCAGTTGTCGAGAATTTACACCGCAATAAAATGAACACTAAAGATATGACTGCAGCTTGTGTGTTCTTGAGTGAATCTATAGGAAAATCAAAGGCTGCAAAGTCATTAGGGATTTCTTCTCAAACATTGAAAAAATATCTGAGATTTGCAGCAGTTCCAGACAAATTACGAGCATTTGTTCCAAGGGAATTATCGCGTGATGACTGTGTCAAGCTATACCAAACCGTTCCAAACGTGCCAAAGGCTGTAAGGATTGCTCAAAGAATAATCCCACTGGATCAAAAACTGAGAAAAGAGTATCTAAAATCACTTGCACGTTCCCCAAAGTCATCGCATCTCAAACTACTAAAAAAGGCAAAGATAGGATTACTCCAACAAAGAGTTACAATTGAGTTAACTAAAGGAAATGCCAAAAAACTGAAGAGTCTGGCTGCAAGAAAGGAGATGGATGTGGTAGAGATGGCAGGTGAGATCCTGTCTGATTATCTGAAGAGACGATAATCTACGCACAAAAAATATTATTTCAATAAATAAAAAACTAGAAAACAACCAATTAATCATATAATTTAATGATATTTTGAAACCACACTGTAGATGAAATGTTTTTGACTTTGCATGAATTTGTAAAACTTTGTGAGTTGATTCCTTTATAGAAAAATCACAATTAGCACATAACATGGATATTAAAAAATTCATTGCACAAAATGGATTATCTTCATTTCCTATTGGAATAGGTGGTTGTAGGACTTCTGATCTATCTTTTGATTCATGTGATTATGATCTTTTTGTTTTTGATGATAAATCTAAGGAATCAAAAATGATCCAATGTGGTGAACATTCTATAATGGTTCATCATGCATCATTGTCTGAAACTCATTCTGATAAACTCCTTCAATATGATCAAATGCAAATTATTCATGATGAATCTTGGGATTTACGAATGTTACTTTCTGCAATTCGTGAAAAGCATGCATCATTGTACTCTGATTTTGCAAAAAATTGTTTGATAGAGTCACAATTTTGTTGTCAAAAAACAAAAGAATCTGTAGAGTCTTCCGATGTATTTGCATCTTGTTGGCAAAAATGTGCAAGTTATTATTTAGCAAATGCTATTTCTTCAATTAATCATCACCGTTCAAGTCCTTCACATATGCTTGATCAACTTCGAAAACTAGAAAAAAATACAATCAATGAACATATTTCTATTGTTACTCAGACTGTTGGTATTGAACGGGCTACTCCAACATTACTTGAACGAATGTTAAAATCCACAATAGGTTTTTCTGATTTGATAGAAAAAAATAATCACTCTCAAATAATTCAACAAAAACATGATTTCTTTGTAAAAAACTCTATGCTTTCTGATTGTTATTTTTATCTTGGATATGTAAACAAAGAAAACTTTGTAAAAATCAAGGATACCTTAAATCGTGAGCAAGACCTTATTCACATCTTGAAAATTGCCTTTGATGTTGAGGCTGATTCAAATTTTCTTCAGCAACAATCAGAACTTGTGCAAAAATCTTGCAATGAAATTCTTGAGATCCTTTCAAGTGCGTAATGTTCTATCTGGATGTACTAACCTTTTAAAATAAGTAAAATCTCTAGTTTACCATGGTAGATCAAGCATGTGGATGCGAAGCTGACAGCGGCGATCCAGATTACTCATGTGATTGTGCAATGCAAGGTCATTGTATATGCAGTTCTGATTGCAAATGTAATACAGACGTTTGTAAAGAAGCAACTAAAGATATGTAATTGGATTTTTTCCAATACTAATTTTTTATTTTTTGATTAATCTTCTTCTTCCTCAAAGCCCCATGATTTTACCAACTCTTTTTGGAACTTGTCTGCTTGTTTTTCATCTAATCCAAAACCACAATTTTTGTGAGTAGGAACTACAGTCATCCCATCAAGTTTGAATTCTACTTCGAACAAGTGAACTTTTGAGCATTCGCACATTTCTGGAATTTCTGTACTTATTCCTCTATATTTGCTTATTTGAATAAGATTTTACTCCTAGTTTTTCTCATTTTTTACATTTTTGAATAACGTTTAACTATCCGTTTTGCCAATTTTTTTTAGACTTGAAGCAATTATTGTTACTATCCATTATTCCTGTTCTTCTTTTAGGCTTATCATTACCTACATCTGCATTTGCACAGATTGAAGCAGGAGGAGTTGCCAAAGAAGGTTCTTGGTTTGCTGGTGAAGGTCTCAAGAAAGGTGATTATTTTTCATATTCTATGTGTCATGTGGATTACAAAGAGTGTGTTGAATTTGGAATGGATATTTGGATAAAGGGTGACATCCAAGTTGGTACTGAAACTAAATGGTTGTCTGAAGTAGTTGTTTATGATGGTAAAAAAATTGTTAAAGGTGAAATGGAAATGGGAAAGATTGCACCTGAACCTACTGGTGGCAGTGAGTCTTTGGGTGTTTATAGAGGCGCTTTCAAATCATCAATTTCTTGGTTATCTGCATTTGCAACATCTGATGGAAGCTCTGGAGGAAAAGGCCCAAAAGAATTTTCAGCAGCATCATGGGGAAAAATTGGTAACATAGGTGGTCAACAAGTAGTTCCTATGGCAATTGAAACCGTTACAGTTCCAGCTGGTACTTGGGAAACAGTTCAAGTTGGATGGAAAACTGGTGGTGCTGTAAGTAAAGTTTGGATAGTTGATGATTTTCCATTTCCTATAAAGGCTAAAACTTTTACACACGTATCTGAAGGTATACCTCCACCAGAATACGTATTTTCATTATTAGAGTATAGAGAAAATGTACTTCAAAGTCCCTTTGATAATGTCATTCCTACTGAAGATGCATTAATTGCAAAGGGCTGTGATACTAATTTTGAAAAAGAAGTTAGTGTTAAAAAACCTACAAACAATTTTGATTATCAAATCCACATATTTTATGGACCTGAAGATCCTGTTCAAGGATGTGAAATACAATTTTTAATTAAATTTATCAGTAAATATGATGATACCGAATTTCTAAATCAAGTTCAATATGATTTTCTAGTTGTTGATGACAATTTAACTTCATTAAGATCGATTGCACAAGAAGAAGGTAGGAATTTCCTTTATTCTCCATCTGGACAAGCTATTCTTGATTTAATTGTTGAAGAAGAACCTGGAACTGCAAATTATGTTGTTTGGGTTTATGGATTATCCCCCGAAGGAATTGTTCCATCAAGTGCTTCAGATTATCTTAAATTCTCTGTTCCAATATATGCTTCAGATGGCACTATTCCTGTACAAAAAATCCCTGATTGGATTAAGACTAATGCAGGATGGTGGTCTGATGGTGCGATAGGTGACTCAGACTTTATTCAGGGAATCCAATTTTTGATTAAAGAAGGAATAATGAAGATTCCTCCAACAACACCTGGTTCGAGTTCTGGTTCTAATGAAATCCCTGATTGGATTAAGACTAATGCAGGATGGTGGTCTGATGGTGCGATAGGTGACTCAGACTTTATTCAGGGAATCCAATTTTTGATTAAAGAAGGAATATTGAGGATTCCTACTTCTACCACTCCTAGTTCTACTTCTAGTGGTTCTGAACCTCCAGCTTGGTATGATTAACATCTAAACTTCTACATTCAAATTATTGTGAATTAATGTATTTTTGATTAAGAAATGGCAGGCCTTTTCAAGAAACCCAAACGTCATATCAAAAAACTCCTCAGAGATGGAGAATATGATGAAGCAATAAAATTTGGACTCAATTTAGAATCTCAATATTCTAATGATCATGATTTTATGTTCATTTTAGGAAGTGCCTTCTTTATTGTAGATGATGCAAAAAGAGCATTGCCATACTTTGAAAAAGCATTTGCATTAGATAGTGATGATGTTGAGACATTGACCTTGAAAACTAATGTACATCTAGCATTAGAACAAAAAAATGAAGCAATTGAATGCTGTAAACTGGTAGTTAAACTTCAACCAAAAAATACTGAAGCCCAAGATTTACTTGAAAAACTTGAAAGTCTGTAATTTTTGAAATTAATTATTCCTTTTCATTTCATATGCATTTTCCATTAACCAATTACAAAATGCTGTAACATTATCATCAAAATCAGTCCAAATGTGAACTGAATGAGGTAGGATATCTATCTTCCAATCCTCTGTAAATACTCTAACCCCTTCTTTATTCTCATACATGTATGCATCTTCAGTTTTAACTTCTCCGAGCATTTCTATTGCTTTTTGTTTGATTACTTCTCTATCTATGGGAAATCTTTTCCTATCATAATCAATAATTAAACTCAAATCTCTTTTTCCATATTTTTCAAATTCTTCAATTTTTCCTTGTTTTGGAAAATTTACTATTAATTTGATATTGTATCTTTTGCCAACTTCTTTGCCTATTTCTACAATTCTTGTATATGCCATGGCTGGATTTTTCTTCAAAAGAAATCTAATTTGTGCAAGGTCTTTTTTTAGTTGTAATTGTAAATCATCTACCAATTCTGAAAATATCATGATTGATTCTTGAAAAATTCCTATTATATTCATTAATTTCTCTCAAGATTGGTTTTTTTAGAACTTCAATTAGATCATAATATGGCAATGCCTATGGATTTTGATGGAATGAGAACAGATGATGCTTCACTGAGAACTAACAATGTTGATGATTACAAGAGAACTTGTATTGATTTTATCGAGGATATTTCTCATGATTATGAGGCCTGGGTTGATTATTACAAATTGCCTGAAGATGAAGATAAACGAAGACGAGCAGGAATTCGTGCTACCATCACCCGAACCAATGATTGGATAGCCAAAGTTGCAACTTCTATCAAAGCAGTAGATGTAGTAATGAATGATGGAATTCAAAAGATGGCTGAGTCCACTGCTGGAAAACCTCTTGAAATTGGGGTTTTTGTAAATCAAAAATCTGGATATGCTGAAACAAATCCTGGAATAATTGATGTAAATGTTAAAGGCTCTGGAAGAAAAGGAAGAAAAATAAAACTTGGATTTCATTTTAAAGATGATAGATTTAGAATTGAATCTACATGTGGTGCTTTGTTGGATGAGGAAAATTTGCCCACTCAAGAATCTGAAATGTTAGATATTCATTTGAAACTTCATGCAGAGAATGCAAAACCACGTGATGTTATTTCATTTACTGTAACTCTAAGCGAAATTGAAAATGATGTAGAGTTTGACAGACGTGGTGTCTCAACTATTGTTCATCTGGTATAGCTTCACGAATTACTTCTTCATCTAGATATTCAATAAATTTCCCAGTGTTTTCAAGTTTTATTGAATTAATTTCTTCCAAACTGTTCATGGAGTTCATCTTCAAAAATCCTTCAGATGCTGTATACAAAACATCATCTATGTAGAATGTTCTTGCATTACCCATTCCGTAATAACGTGAATCTTCAGCAGAGTGAGTTATTGTTCCTTTAAGATTGAATCCTTCAGATCCATCCAAGTCAAACACATAGAATCCACTCCATCGGTTATATTCTGGTACAAACATTTTGGAACTTGAAATTCCATTAAGATTCTCAGCATCTCCACTTATTGGAACTGACAAGATTTTACTTTTTTTATCAAAGAAAAATGCCTTGTGATTATGTAGTGCTTCTGAATGAGTTGAACTATCTCCTATAATGATATCATCTGCAACTTTGGGATTATTCACATCTGATACGTTAAACAATGCAATTTTGATTCCTAATTGCTGAACTCTACCATTACCTACTTCTTTTGTATCCCTGCCAAATCCAATGACATGCTCTTCATCATATGGGTGCAAATAATTTGAAAATCCTGGTATCTTTAATTCTCCTAGAATCTTTGGAGTATCTGAAGATAGGTCAATTACAAAGAATGGATCAATTTGCTGGAATGTAACTAAGTATAGTCTGTCACCCATAAATCGTGCTGAGAAAATGCTTTCATCTGGGGCAATCTCATCTAGTTCTCCAACAATGTTTAGTTGTTCATCAAGAACATAGACTGCATTAGCTCTTACTGTACCTTGATGTTGAATGTAATATTCTGTTGTTGTTGCAATTCTAAATCTATCTTCATTTTCATCCATTGAGAATTGGTTTAGTAGCCTTCCTGGAACAGAACCTTTTGCAACATATTCTATTTTATCTTCATCAATTGAAATTTTATGAATAATAGTTTTTCGTGTGTCTTCTTGAATTTTTGCATCATATTCATTTAATGCTTCTCTAATTATTTCAAATAATTTCTCTTTATCGTCTTTATCCATTTGATTGTAAGATTTTTGCATTAATTCTGAAATTTTCATCCATTGTGTAGTGGTATTAATTGTAGAATCATTTTGGATTAATTTGATTTGTTCTTGAATGTTATTTGGTAATAGGGGGACTACAACATCAAAAAATCTATCTCGTGATGAATTTTCATAAAATCCAAATGGCATGTTTTGTTGATATGTTAGGTAGAAGTTATCTTCAGATACATAGAATGTCCCAGAATGCCCCATCAAGAATGATTCAGAATTTATTTTATCTCCAAAAATGTCAATTGCAGTTAATGTGTTAAAGTTTGAAAACTGTTCAACATTGTCAAAGTAGAATGCATCAGGTGTCATAATTCTAACTGAATTTTCCATGATTACTGGAAGTTTTGGATATTGATGATCTACGTTGCTATTTGTTACAAAATATGCATAATCACCAATCATCCTTGCATCCATAAAATGACCATCAATAGAGTAATCTTTGATTATTGCAGGTTTTTCTTTATATGACACATCTACAATTAACGCATGCGTAATTGAACTGTATGATCGTCTTGGGACAAAGTCATACTGTGGAATAATCTCATCATCACTTTGCCCGTTGTAGAAAATCACTAATCTGTCACCATTTAAGAACATGTTTTGAATATATTGTGATTCAATGTCTAGTGCAATTTTTAAAATTAATTTTGCAGATTCTGCAGGATGTGCATCTATAATTGAAAGTGTATTTTGTGATACAATGTATACATATTTTGAATCATTTTTTAAATAATCTGGTTCATCTACATTTTGAACTTGAACATTTGTAGTTGAATAATCTGATCCTCCTGATTCTACTTTGGAAGATTCTATTGTTGGTACGGCCATCATTACATCTGAATCCATCCCCATGAAACCTCCCATACTTTCGTCTACTGCCATATTTGCTCGGAACATTCTGTTGTCATAGAAATTCCCTCCAAGTAACGATGATGTTTCAAGAATTTCTTTTAGTTCTTCTTGTGATGATATTTTTTTAATATCATTGCTTCCTTCAAAAAATTCTGAAATTGTCTTATCCACATAGATGATTTCTGTTTGAGTTTCAAGACCGCCTACATCTGTAATTTGTGGTTGATTATCAAATCCTAATGAAAACATAATTCCTGCTGTAACTATTACCGAAATGGCAATTACAATTGGTATTGTTATTTTTGAATTCATTTTTTCTCCTCACTTTTCACAGGTATTCATTTTTTTGAAAACTGCAATTTAGTGATTACTATTGTTTCCTAGTTTGGGATAAAAGGTTTAGTGAAATTCAAATTTTACCAAACAATTTACATATACTAGATTTTGCTAACTATCTCTAATGCCATCTGATGAATACTCTGATAATGATTTAACTGAAAATATCAAAATACTTGCCACCGATGATGAAAAAATCAAATCCTTTGGAGAGATATTTACTAATAATTCTAGTCGTGAAATCTTACAATTATTGTTTAATGAAGAATTGACTGCAACTCAAATTGCTCAAAAAAGTGCTGTCTCTCTTCAACTTGTAAAATATCATCTAAACAAATTACAAGATCTTGGCATTGTAAAAATATCAAAGATTGAAAAAAATTCAAAATCTCAAGACATGAAAGTTTACACTGCATCAAAGTTTAGTCTTGTAATTGTCCCTCCCACATTATCTAATAAAACTAGAGAAAGTAAACTTCTAGTTCGCTCTTTTAGACATATTTACAAAGTTGCAGGATTTGGAATGGCAACTGGATTATCTGGATTATTTTCATTATCTCAAATACAAAAGAATCCATCAATCCCAATTGTTGAACCTATGTATGGTAGAGAACTTTCATCTATTGAAGATTCCACACAAAATTTTGAATCTTCAAAATCTCTTGCTGCTGATGAATCTGCTCAACCAACCATGGCGTCTACTCCAACGATTTCTGAATCTGAAATGGATTTAGATGCATTTGAAGTATCTGAAAAGTTGAAAGAAGAATCTTTAGACGTTACTGATGTAGCCTTGTCTTCTGGTGAATTAATTACAACTACATCTGATTTATTTATTCCATTTCTAATAATTACTTCAATTCTTGGTGGACTGACAGCTTACTATTTGTATAAATTTTTTAAAAAATCAAATTAATCTAATGTCACTTCAATTGTAACTCGTTTTTCTTTAGCTCTTTCTTCTCCTGGATACTTTAACATTGAAATTTTTTCATCTAACTCTTCATCTTGGACTAACTGAGCTTTTCCTGTGAATATTTTTTCATTATATTCTATTTTAATCTCTGAATTTGTAATGGCATTTTGAAACCAATCTCCATCTGGTTTGTGTCTTGAAAAATAGATTTTTCCATTATAATTCACTGCTCTGAGCATTACAGAATGTTCTTTTCCTGTTTTTCTTCCTTTGGTAGTTAGGATTGGTCTGAAGCGCTCTTCTTTGATTTCCATGCGTAATCTTCTTCTGTCAAGTAATTTAACCCCATTGATAGAAATTTCTGATATTCGGTGTGATAAGCAAATCTGTTGATTTAGTGGCATGTCCGTAAAACTCGAAGGAATGCCTACCAATTTGGCTACTGCAGATACATTTACTGGAAAAAAAGTTATCGATAGAGAAGGAATTCAATATGGTAAAGTCAAACATATCCATATCAATCAAGATACACTTGCTGTTAACGGTGTAACTATTCATCAAGGATTCCGTAGAGATTATTTTCTATCTGAAGACTATATCGACAAGTTTTCTGAAGAAACATTACTACTTAGTCGACCTCCTGTAAGAACTGGAATCCAAGTAACTGATATTGATAGTCACAAAATAGGCAAAGTAAAAAGATTGCACAAAAATTCTGAAACTAACGAATTAGAAACAATAGAAGTTAGTGACGGTTTACTGCATTCTAAAATCTTATCCAAATCTGAAATTTGGGGAGTAGGAGAAAAAGTCATTTTAAGAATGACTAAAGAAGAATTCAAGAATCTTGAATAATTTCTTTTAATTTTCTTTTTTCAAAATACCTTTTTGATTAATCTGTTTTTTTAGAACAAATTTCACATACGGGAATTCCTTCATGAACTGTTACTTCAACATTTGATGAGTGACATTTTTGACATAATCCTTTCATGCTTTGAACTCTTTATTTCGTCTTTAAATTTTTTATGAGGATCGGCTAATCTAATACTTAGCAATTTATAATTGACAATTGCGATCAATGTATTGTATTCAATAGAGACAAAATCTCTTACCAAATCATTTGGAGATGTAACTGCAGTAAATGATATTTCATTTACAGTTGAAAAAGGTGAGATCTTTGGTTTTCTAGGACCTAATGGTGCCGGGAAAAGTACTACGATGATGATTCTTACTACTTTACTAAAACCAACTTCTGGTGAAGCATTAATTTCTGGATTTGATGTTACTACAAATCCTAAAAAAGTTCGAGAAAATATTGGATATGTTCAACAAGAATCAACCGTAGATGAATATCTTACAGGACGGGAAAATCTTTTGTTACAGGCCAAGCTTAATCATATTCCAAAAAATGAAATTAACAAAAGAATTGATGAAGTTTTAGACTTAATTGAACTTGTTGATAAACAAGATCAAGCAGTTGTTACATACTCTGGTGGTATGAGAAAAAGATTGGATATTGCAGGTGGTTTATTGCATAGGCCAAAAGTATTATTTCTTGATGAGCCTACAGTTGGATTAGATATTCAAACCCGTAGAAAAATTTGGGAATATATCAAAAAAATCCACACTGAATTTGATATGACCATTTTTGTATCTACTCACTATATGGAAGAAGCAGATCAGTTGTGTGATAGAATTGGAATCATTGATGGTGGGAAAATTCAGATAATAGATTCGCCTGAAAAAATGAAAAATGCAATGGGCAATGAAGTGATTTCTATCGTAATTGATGAAAGTGAAAACCGTAATTCTTTCTTATCTGAAATAAAAAAAATTGAATTTATAACAAAAATCAATGAAGATGGTTCTAAACTGACTCTATTTGCTTCAAATGGTACTGAAGTAATCCCTAAAATTTTTCAAATCTCTTCAGAACTTGAAATGAAAATAAAATCTATCTCTTTAACACAGCCAACCCTTGACGATGTTTTCATATCTTATACTGGTCATGAAATTAAAGATGATGATTCTGGATTCAATAGAAAACGTGAACATGCAAAAATGAAGAGGTTACGTGCATGAACACCTTAGCATATGATGCTTACACAATATTTTGGCGAGAACTAAAGAGATACAAAAAATCTCGTAGTGGAGTTTTAATTAGATTAATCCAACCTGCAATTTGGATTATAGTAATTGGAAATACTTTTTCTGGAACTCAACCCTTGATTCAATCTGT
This sequence comes from Candidatus Nitrosopumilus sp., assembly GCA_965205425.1. GTDB lineage: Archaea > Thermoproteota > Nitrososphaeria > Nitrososphaerales > Nitrosopumilaceae > Nitrosopumilus. Next base: position 45,937 of record CBDBGZ010000009.1, on the reverse strand, counting down.
TGGATTTGAAGGTGAATATATTGAATTTATGGCACCTGGAGTTATTATTCTAACTGCAATTTTTACGAGTATTTTTGGTGGTGTCAATACTTTGTGGGATAGACGTTATGGTTTTATGAATAAAGCTCTATCCTCTCCAATATCTCGGTCTGCAATTGCATTGGGAAAAATGTCTGCAATCTCTTTGATTGCTGCATTACAAGCTAGTTTGATTTTAGGAATTGCTTTAGCTATTGGTGTTAATTTCCCTAACCCGATAATGATTGCACCTATAATGGCAATAGTTATTTTATTTTCATTAGGATTTTCTGGAATATCTGTAATGATTGCAGCAACTGCAAAATCTCAGGAAACTTTTTGGGGCATGATAAATTTCCTTGGAATGCCATTATTCATGCTTAGTCCTGCATTATTCCCTCTAGAATTACTCCCTGATTGGCTTGCAGTTATTGCAAAACTAAATCCAGTGACTTACACTGTTTTATTGGTCAGAGAATTAATGACAGGTGTATCTGAAGGTGGAATCCCCATAATTTTGAGCCTAGGAATTTTGATAGCATTTGTACTTGCTATGATTGGTTTGGCAAGCTATGTGTTTACGCGTGAAGTAAACAAACCATTTTAACATAAAGTTGACAATAATTGCAAAATAAACTAACCTTGGTAATGTTTCTCTAATTTTACCATTAATGTTTGTTGAAATTACTTTTTACAATTCTGATTGTTTCTGGAATACTTTTAGCTAGTTCTTTTGTACAAACATCATTTGGATATGGCGATTATGATCCATTGCATAAATGGGGCAAATATGGACCAACTGAAGCTGGACATTTTGTTCATCCTCAATTTGTTGCAGTAGGTGATGATGGAAGTATCTATGTAACTGATTTTGGTAACAAACGCATTCAAAAATTTTCTAGTAGTGGTGAATATGTAGCTCACTGGGGGAATAGCGGAAAAGACGTGGGTAATTTTTACAATCCTTCTGGAATTGCAGTAACTAATGATTCTGTTTTTGTTGCAGATCGTGATCTTAACCGTATTCAGAAATTTTCTTTGGATGGAGAATTTATTCAAACTTGGGGTAAAAAAGGAATTGCCGAAGGACAATTTTTCTATCCTAATGGAATAACTGTAACCAATGGTCTTCTCTATGTAGTTGATACTGGAAATCAACGTGTTCAAATATTCTCAACTGATGGAGAATTTGTTTCATCCTTTGGTTCAAGTGGTTTAGGTCCTGGACAATTTCTAAATGCTATTGGAATTGATTCTGACAAATATGGAAATCTTTACGTCACTGATAAAGGAAATGGAAAAATTGAAAAATTTAATTCTGATGGTGATTTAATAGACTCATTCCCATTTTATTTTCCAAGTTATGTCTTTGCCCCTGAAGCCATATCTATTACTCCTTCAGGAGACATATTTGTTGTAAATTCTGGTAATAGTAGAATTTTACACTTGTCTGAAAATACTGAATTACGACTTGGTTCAGCTGATCAAATTGGTCCATACCCTGATATTTTTGAAACCATTACTGATATCGCAATTGGAATAAATGGTGAATTACTAGTAATTGATTCTCAAACTCATGCAATACAATCTTTTGAAACAGAATTTTTTGAACTACCTACTGAATCATACTATGTTGCTCCTGCAGAGGTTAGACCTCCATCAAGAGATCAAACCAAGCCTGTAATTATTGCCCCTGATTCGATCGTTGTCGAGGCAGAAGATATGTTAACTGATGTATTTATTGGAAATGCAAATGCCACTGATGCAAGTGGAATCAAAACCATTGTGAATAATGCCCCTGAGGAGTTCAAACCTGGATCTAATAATGTAATTTGGATAGCCTTTGATAATGCGGGACATAGTTCTACTGATAATCAAAGGATTACTGTAATGACTTGTGGTCATAACTATTCTGATTACAATCTCATAGAAGGAACATCCGGGGATGATGTAATTTCTGGAACTGATGGAGATGATCTAATATTTGGAATGGCTGGCAATGACTTGATATCTGGAGGGTTAGGAAATGATTGTATTTTTGGAGGTCCTGGAGATGATATTATTTCTGGTAATGAAGGTAGTGATGTAATTAAAGGAAATTCTGGAAATGATATTCTAAAGGGTCAATCTGGAAGTGATTTGATTTATGCTAATTCAGGTTCAGATGTAATTGATGGTGGTTCTTACTCTGATAGATGTTATATGGATTCAAGCAAAGATCTATTGATAAATTGTGAAGAATAGGAATTTACTTTTCGGAGTATTATTTTTATTTAGAATAACTATGTAGACTAACTATATGAGACTTGGGCATAATGATTTACAAAAATAAAATCTAATTTCATTCTAAATTCTCTAACAGCAAAGCATTCTCTTTACAGTTCTTGGATTTTCTGCTCCAATTATACAGTTGTAGTAAACTATCAACTGATACACAAGAACACAAACCAATACAAATGATTTCACGTTGTCAAATCCTTTCACATGTACAGTTCTAATGTTGAACGTATCTTTGAATATTTCAAATAAAGGTTCAATTGAAACTTTTCTTTGTGAGTACAACTCTTGACCAATTACAGAATTATAAAAATCTGCAAGTTTGATTCGCTCTGGTGGTGTTGATGGATATATTTTGATAGGACAAATCAATCTCAAATGTCTCCCATCACTAAACTGATATAATGATTTATCATCATATGCTGGATCACATAAAATATTCCCAACCAGTCCTGAAAGCGATTCAACTATTGTATAATACATTTTACCATCAGAAACATTTGCAGTTGAGACATCAGCAGATAGTGGAACAACCAGTTTGCCAGTACTACAACTCATATGCAGTTTGTACCCAAATACCCAACCCTTTGATTTTGAAAAACCCCATTTTGCATCTGTGTCAATTCCTGAGATTGGAATTCTATTCTTTTTCATATCTGATTTGTGCCATACTGGACCTGCAGCTTTTAGCATGGAACTATCCACTGATGCAGATATGTCATCGACTAGTTTCTCTGATACAAACAGACTTTCCATATTACTGATTATATCACCAATTGGCAGAACTTGGAATCTCCTGTCAATGGTTCTTCTGTTTGGAATTTGAGTTAGTCTGCAAACCTTGAGCAATTTATCATTGATACCTTTAGTCAAAAGGAAATAATGTAATGTATTGTTACTAGGAATTCTCATCCATGACTTTATGATGAATAGTTGCACCATTAGAATTGTAGAGTATACGTACGGTCTACCGGGTTTTCAGTATCTCCTCATACAAAGACAACATTCCCACCAAATGTAACATACCAATAAGAAATGATTCCGATAGAATCTTGCCCTAGGGATTTTCATTTGTTTTGACATTACAATGAACAAAACATGATAAGATCCTTAGCTTTTTCTATTTGAATAATTTGAGAATTGACTCAAAAATTAGAATTAGTTATGCCCATGTCTCAACTATATAGAATAACTCTTTAGTTTAGAAGAATATTTTCACTATAGAAAACATTGTATCAGCTTATACTGTGAAAAGCTAGTTAACATTCAATGACTTGTAAAAATACAAAAAACATTGCAATTTTTAGCTTTATTGTATTATTCACGATGATTTCCTTTGGAATCTCAAATGTATATGCTGAAGATGCAAAAACAACTGAAAACTCAACCCAATACAAAATGGCAGATGATCTAGAGGCAATTCTAACATTTACTTTCAGAGACGGTGTTGAAATCCATAATTTCCCTATTTTCAAAATGGGTGAGGATCTTATTGATAACAGTGGAATCTCCTTTCAAGTAGAAGGTATATTGGATGAGGCTCCTCATTTGTATGAAGCATTAGATCAAGCATATCAATATAGGCTGCAAACCACTGGTGGTTCAAGTTTTGAATATGGCTATCGTTATTTTGAAGTTGACGTTGATTTTGTAAAACATGGCGAAGTGATAAAAACTCTAAATTATCATGATTGTGATGTTACAGACTATGAAGTAAAAACTCTTAGAGATGATCAAGAAAGTTACATGTCTTCTAAGACTGGTTTTGCTGTAGTTAATTTAATTGATTTCAATTGTGGTGGATTAGATGGAATTAGCACTGACATTGTTCCTGTAAGAGCATCTGAAAGAACACATGCTGATTTTGGCACACTTGATTACAAATTTGCAAATGATGTACGAACATTTATCACATTTGAATTTGATGAAGGCTTTGAGAGAATCGAATTTCCATTCTTTGAAATAACTTCTGGCTTTGCGGAGAATGCAGACAATGTTGTTGCTCAGTTTAATGTTGAAAGTGTGATTGCTGATTACCCATTGTTATATGCAGCAATTGATAAATCAAGACAAGTTTCTGGCATCACTACAGCATTCAACAATGACTTTGATGCATTAGTTGAATTTACCAAAGATGATAAAACTCTTCGAGCACTTGATTATAGAGATTGTATTGTTGATACTGCAATACTCACTACACTGGCCGATAAGGAAGATGGATTTACTGGAAAAAGTGGATTTGCAATGGTAAATCAAATTGGATTTACTTGTTCTGGACTTACTCCAATAAATGATAATTTAATATCATTATATGACAGTGACGTTCCTATTTGGAAAACATCATTTGTTTCCAATGAACTTCCACAACATGAGTTTCCAACTTCTGGAAATGTGCATGCCATAGCTACCTTTACGTTTGAGGATGGACAAGAAGTAATTGATTTTCCCTTCTATGATCAAGGAGATGTATTATCTAGATCAAATCCTACCTTTGTAGTTGAAGGATTAGTTGATAATACTCCATTGTTGTATTCTGCAATAGATGAAAATCTTAAAATCCAAAGTCAATCTGGTGTAAATCCTACTTTGAGTTTATTCCAAGCAGATGTTGAATTAATTGTAGATGGTAAACACATACGTACTTTCAACTATGTTGATTGTAGAGTAACTGACTATGTTGTTGAATCCGATCGTGATAAGGAAGATGGTTACTTTAAGGGCTTTGCATTGGCAAGCATTGTTGATTTTGAATGTATAGGATATCATCCCAATAATCCTGTATATCATGCAATGTTTGAAGTGGTAAAAGCAGATACTTTAAGTTCCAAAGATCTTAGAAACACCCAAGATTGGCGTTCTGATTTTAGTTCAGAATAAATCTTTTTTCGTAACTGTCTAGAGTTTTGAAGTTGTTTCTCTGATATTTTTCATCAATATCTTTTCTGATCAATGATAACTATAACCATATGTGCCAAAATCAGCTAGGAAATTAGATGGTACTTGCATTCGTATCAAGAAAGTAAGAAATGCAAACAAACACACTACCCTTCCTGAAAAAAAATATTTGATGTTTGTAGGATTGGATGTTCACAAGAACTCTGTACAGGTGGCAGCAGTAGATGAGATTGGCAAATTATTATTTAACAAAAAGATTTCCAGTGATTTTTCTGCTATTAGCAAAATTACATCCAAAATTCCAAAGAACGCAAAATATGTTTTAGAGTCATCATCTGTCTGGTATGGATTGTACAGACACATGACAGACAAATTACATCTTGATGTTATACTATCTAATCCATACAACACAAAGATAATAGCATCATCACTCAAAAAGACTGATAAAATTGATGCGTACCATCTTGCAAATTTGCTACGAGGAGGATACATTGCAGAATCATTTGTGCCAGATCACACAATTGTGCAATACAGACAGCTTGTAAGACATCGACACAAGATTGTGCGCATCATTGTAAAGATGAAGAATTCCATACATGGCATTACACTACAGGAGGGAATCCATATCAAAGCAACACCATTTTCCTCAGAACACATACGTGCACTTGGAAAATTGGAGAGTTATAGAATAGATTCGTACCTACAAAGCATAAAATTTCACAAAAAGGAGGTTGCAAAAATAGATTCCATGATACGTCGCATGGTAAATGATAATCCTGATGTGTGTATTTTGACATCAATACCTGGAGTTGGACCATACACTGCATTGAGCATATTCTCAGAAATTGCAGAGATTAGTAGATTTTCAAATTCTCACAAGTTATGTGCATATGCAGGGATTGTTCCATCGGTGAGAAATTCTGCAGATACAATACATCACGGAAGAATTACAAAGAGAGGAAGCACCATGCTAAGATGGTTGCTAGTGGAGGCAATTCATGCACATGTTAGATACGCACCAGATAGCGACATTACAAAATTTTACAATCGCATTAAAAAGAAAAGAGGATCATCCAAAGCTGCAGTAGCTGGTGCATCAAAGATCCTGAGGGTGATTTATTGGATGTTAAAGGAGAGGAGAGAATTTGTACAAAATTATAGTTAGGACTGCAAGTCGCGTTGTAATTTATGAGGGACAAGGCCTCGTTTGATAACTGCGAACAATCCTAATGAAAGGATGAAGATAGCATTGAGAGAATAGTCTCGTATGGATACATGTCCGCATCTTTTGATTGAAACCATTCTCTAGCGAAAGCCATGCCCTGATGTATGGAAAGAGAGGAAATGTATAAAAACAATTCACATGGATAATTACAATATACAATTGTCAGTATATGATGAGCTGGAATATTATCGTAACAGATGTCACTCGTTGGAGCAAGAAAACCGTCAGTTACGCAAAGATATTGAATCACTACACAGGGAAATTGCAGAACTATAGCGACGATCAAAAGTTCGCAAACATCTTTGCAGGATTTCTAAAGATATAATTTGCAACATCAAGCTTGAATTTTGTCACTCTGAAATATTAGGACACTGCCTTGTTCATTATTGTAAACATTGCATAATACTCTGAAACCAACAATGCATATTTGCTTATCTTCCAGCACTGCTCTATCATGTTCTTCAAGTATGGTGATCCATTTGGCAACCAAATTAGTTTGACATCTCTATTGTTTGCAAGGTATTCCTTTACCTTCTTTGATTTGTGAACTGATGCTCTATCTAAAATGATTGCAATCTTGCCGTATTTCTGATGCAATTCCTTTAGGTACTCTACAAATGTCACAGCGTTGAATTTGTCATAAACTCTGAATAGTTGATTACCATTTTCTGTAATTGTACCATACACTGCCAGACTCTCATGTCGTCCTGTATATGGAAGAAATATTCTCTTGGCAACTGGTGACCAGTACTTTTTTCCTGTTTTTGTATCCCTTACAAAGAATGCTTCATCAGCCATTGCAATTACAAATCCTTTCTTTTTTAGGCGTGAAATTCTCTTTTTGATGCGTTGTTGCCAGCTTCTCACAGCAGATATACTTGCATGGTTGATGTGATATTTTTGTGCAGTTTTTGCAGACATGCCGTATTGGTGCATTATCTTTCTGATGTGGGTTATGTGAAATTTTACTCCAGTGGAATAAAAGATACTTTGTTGCAACATTATGGGGGTAAACAAAGTTAGCATTGCTTTTGACATGATAGCATCCATTCGAGTCTGGGAGATTGTTCTTGGCCTGCCACTTCTTGGGTGGTCGTAGAGGCCATCTATCTCAACGACTCGTCCATTTTCTCACCCAGCTTGTGCAGTGGTGTAATGTCTTTGCAGTGCACTGTATGTCCTTTCCATCCTTTAGAATCATCAACACTGCAAGCATCCTTACTGCAACCTTGGAGTTTTCTTTTTTGTATGCTGCTTTCAAGTGATTCTAACTTGTTCATCAAATTTTACCATACATAGTGATCAAAAAGTTTTTTGTTTTGGAATAATTTAGTTCACGAACTTTATCTTTTCGCTATAAAACAAACAGTGTCTACACTTGTTGCAGAAAATATCAAAGCAAAACCAAACCAGACTGAAACTGCAAAAAAGAAGAAAACATCAAGACATCCTAGAAAAAGTAGAAGCAGACGGGCACACATTGATGATGCCATTACAGTTGACCAAAAAGAGTGCAACACATGTGGCAAATTACTCTCAGAACCAACTGATTCATACACCAGAATAGTAGAAGACATCATTCCTGCAAAAGCAGTTGTGACAAAATATACGATAGTTAGACGATACTGCACAAACTGCAAAAAACAAATCTCGGGTAACATTCACACTGTACTGTCAAATGAAAGGTTTGGAATTAGGCTCATGGTGCTAATCATATCACTAAAAACTATCGGATTATCGTATGGTAAAATATCTCATCTTTTGCAGATGCTCTTCTCACTGCACATTACAGAATCTGCAATTAATCATGCAGTATCAATAGTATCAAAAGCATTTGGGAGCAGATATGATACAATGATTGTAGAGTTAAAAGAAGATCTAAACATACATGGTGATGAGACAAGTTGGAGGGTAGATGGCCAGAACCACTGGTTGTGGGCATTTGTGAGTAAATGGACTGTAATTTACGAGATTGACAAATCACGTTCAATGGATGTTCCCAAGAGAATTCTCAAGGAATATAGCGAGAAGCATATGTTCATGAACTATTTTCAAGGTGTTTCAGATTGTTTATTCGTATTTACCTTAGGTAAAATCATCTAATCTCTAGTTTTTTGATGATTTTTAGTTCACGAACTTTATCTTTTCGCTATATAATGGCAACATTACAAGTGATTCGTACCCTGCATGGAACCATGTTGGAACAACTCACCAGAAATGTCACATCCATTATCTCAGAGAGGTTAATGATATCATTAATCACAAGAATCCCGGACCAGAATTTGTACCATTTGCCAAGAATCTTAAGAAAATAATTTATGACTCTCATGGTGTGGCAAAAATAAAATCAGAATCAGAAAGAATCCACGCAAAAAAGAATCTTGAAAGGAGAATTAATCACATCATATCAAAAAAATATACAGAGAAAAACTGTATCAGGTTTGTAAAACGATTGAAACGTGAGAGAAAAATGCTTTTTACATTTCTAATTACTGGAACTGATTCACACAATAACACAGCAGAGAGGGCAATCAGACCAAATGTGATAATTCGTAAAATTACAAACGGTCATAGAACCATTCATGGTGCTGATTCTCATAAGATACTGATGAGTATAAAGGGGACATGCAGATTATGAGGATTAAACTTTCATGATTATTCTTTAGAATATCTTGGAGATTTTACTTCAAAACTCTAGACAGTTACCTTTTTTCTTATTTTTATTTTTTTTAAAATAAATTTTGAGTATATTCGATCAAAATAAAATATGTATTTTGATCATGTCTCTATATAGAACAATAGACATTATGTTCACTAGCCTTATCTCTAAATTTACATTCAATGAATCATGGGACAATGGTTATCTTGGGTAAAATCCAATGAAAAAGAACTTTTAACAATTCTTGACAATTTAGCAATAAAAGCAGTTGAAACCTCTGAAGCCGTAGTAGTTTTATTCGAAAATCTTGATAATTTAGAACAAGTTCAAAAAATTCATCGACTTGAAACAGAGGCCGATGTTTTAACACGTGATATTTTTTCTGAACTAAACAAGACATTCATCACTCCTCTGGATCGTGAGGATATGCAGAGAATTGCATCAAAAATTGATGATGTAATTGACTTCATGGATGGAATTGCAGCTAGAGTATACAGTTACAAAATCACTACTCCTCCAGCATATACCCAACAAATGGCCGAGGAACTAGTCAAAGCTACAAAAGAAGTACAATATATGATCTCAAAACTACAAAACATCAAAAATTCAAATGATATGATCGAACATTGTAGAAATACTGGTGATATTGAGCATACTGTTGATGACTTGTATAGAGAAGCAATCAAAGAACTCTTTGAAAGTGATGATGCAATTAAAATCATCAAACTAAAAGATATCTACGAAACAATGGAAACTGCATCTGATAGATGCGTTGATGTTGCAGATGTAATCGAAGATATCGTTTTAAAATATACATGAGATGATTAAATGTTAGAAATAGCAATAGGTGCAATAATTGTTGCATTAATCTTTGATTTTGTAAATGGATTTAATGATTCAGCAAATTCTGTTGCTACTGTAATTGGAACACGTGTTCTAAAACCAATCCATGCTGTAGGTTTATCTGCAGCAATGAATTTCATTGGCCCATTCGTCTTTGGTGTTGCTGTTGCAGCAACAATTGCAAAAGGAATTGTCAGCCCTGATGATATCACAGTTTACATGATTGTAGGTGGTCTTGCAGGTGCAATTGGTTGGAGTACATTGTGTACCTACTTTGGATTACCAATTTCTAACAGTCATTCTTTAGTTGGAGGAATAATGGGTGCGGGTATTGCAGGATTAGGATTTGAAAAATTAGTTTATGGTGGTTTAACCAAAGTTTTTGCAGGAATAGTTATTGCTCCTATTGGTGGAATAATTTTTGGAGTTATAGTTACAACTATAATTATTACAATTTTTGCAAGTAAAAAACCTGGACCTGTAAACAAAACATTTGGTAGATTACAAATTATTTCTTCAGCTTGGTTTGCATTGACACATGGAGCAAACGATGGACAAAAAACAATGGGAATTATAGTTTTAATTTTGTTTTCGGCAGGACTAGTTCCAGATCTTGAAATGCCTTTATGGGTAATCTTTGCAGCAGCAGCAGCTATGGGTCTTGGTACTTTCTTTGGTGGATACAAAGTCATCAAAACTCTTGGAGTCAAAATTACGAGACTCAAACCATACCAAGGATTTGCTGCAGAAACAAGTGGTGGAATGATGCTGGCAATATTTGCTGTATTTGGTATTCCTGCTAGTACCACACACGCAATTACAGGAACAATTATGGGCTCAGGCGCTGCTCGTAGAAAACGTGCAGTAAGATGGAAAGTTAGTAGGCAGATTATTTTCTCATGGATTATTACAATCCCTGGTGCTGCAGCAATGGGAATTGGATTTACTTATCTGATTCACCTCTTTGTTTAATTTTCAATAATACCTTGGTTTTTATTTCAGCAAATTTTTTTTTGAAGTATTCAAATGGACATATTACAATTAATTCAAGCTAATTTACTTACTCCGATAATTCTTTTCTTCTTGTTTGGAATTATTGCAGCTCGAATAAAATCTGATTTGAAAATTCCTGAAGCAATTTCAGAATTTTTACCAATCTATCTGCTTGCAGCAATTGGTTTGCATGGTGGAATTGAAATGCGTAATACTGGATTTGAAAATATGTTGATTCCAATGCTAGCTGCAATTGGATTATCGTTATTGTTTACTTTAAACCACTATCAAATTTTACGAAGACTTGGAAAGTTCAATATTTTTGACTCATATGCATTAGCATCTACATATGGTGCTGTTGGTGCAGTTCATTTCTCTGTTGGCTTATCCTTTTTGAAAAATCAAGGAGTTACATCAGAAGGATATATTGCAGCAATTCTTGCAGTACTAGAACCTCTTGCATTCATTATGGCAATATTTATGACAAATATGGCTGTAGCAAAACAAATCAAAGCAAAGAAACAATCTTTCACCGATGATAACTCCACTGATATAGATGTTGGATTTGAACAAACTAAAACAAAACTATCAACAGTATTGCAAGAATCCATTACTGGAAAAGCAATTGTAATTCTACTTGGTAGTATTGTGATTGGTTACATTATTGGTGAGGAGGGTTTTGAACCTATCAAGATTGTATTTGATGATCTGTTTACTGGAGCAATAGTAATTTTTATGATTGAGATGGGAATCATTGCTGGTCAAAGACTTGATGATATCAAAAAAGTAGGTATTTTTCTTATGTCGTTTGCTATACTTATCCCTGTATTCAATGGAATAATTGGTGTTCTAGTTGCAACTGTACTTGGATTAAGTATAGGAGGTGCAGTAATGTTTGGATTATTGATGGCTAGTGCTTCATTTATTGCAGCACCTGCAATTTTACGATATGCAATCCCTCAGGCAAAACCAAGTCTATACATAACATCTGCCTTGGGAATAACATTTCCATTTAATATTATTATTACATTGCCAATTCTGTTTACAATATCTACACTACTACATACTGGAGAAGGAACGATAGACTTATTCAATTCCATAACAAAGGGATTCATATGAAATTATACAATGTAAAATTACTTACAATTACTTGTGAGATTCTTACTCAAAAGAACATTATTGAAATTTTAAGCAAACATGATATCACTGGATATACAACCTATGAGGTTGATGGGAATGGTGCACGTGGAATTCGTGGGCAAGGATTAAAAACTGAAAAAAATGTTAAAGTTGAAGTAATTATGCGTGAAGAAAAATTACAAGATGTTGTAGAAGAAATTTCAAGAACATTATTTGCAAACTTTGCTATAGTTCTCTATGTTAGTGATGTTGGCGTAGTCCGAACGGAAAAATTTTAACAGCACTTATCATCTGAACATAAAACTGGAATTTTTTTACTTGTTTTTGTGACATTTGAAATTAATTCTGATAGTTGATTGTTTGAAATTGAATACATTGCTTTTTTACCTTCATCTCTTGATTTGACTATTCCACATTTTTTTAATGTCTTTAGATGATGCGATACTAGTGGTTGATCTTTTTCTAATCTTTCTACAAAATCATTCACACATAATTCATTATTTTTTTGTAACATCTCTAAAATCTCAAAACGTGTTTCGTTACAAATACACTTTAGGAGACTAACTCCATTCATATCAATTTAAATTTATATAAACTAATATTTATGTAATAGTGAAAATATGCCTGAAAATGTGCTCTTTGTATGCGTAGAAAATGCCGGTAGAAGTCAAATGGCTGAGGCTTTTTTTAGAAAATTTGCTTCTGATACATTCAACGTTTCTAGTGCTGGTACAACTCCTTCTTCTCAAATCAATCCTATTGTAATTCAGGTAATGAAAGAAGTTGGTATTATTATGGAAAATCAACAACCAAAAATGTTATCTGATTCAATGATCAACAATTCTTTTAAAACTGTCAACATGGGATGTATGGATAAAGAATCATGTCCCTCTCTGTTTGTAAAAGATACAGTTAATTGGGACATCCCTGATCCCAAAGAAAAATCCCTCGATGATGTAAGGATTATTCGTGATAAAATAAAATTAGAAGTACAAAATTTTATCAAAACCCTTGAGGCAAAAAGTTAATGGCCTATTCCAATTTGCAGATTTTTACAGTAGAATTAGTTGGAACTTTTATTCTTGTAATTTTTGCAACTGGTTCAATAGTTTATGATGCTGAGGTATTTGATGGTAAATTGGGGATTCCTTTCGCAGCTCTTGCTCCGTTTATTGCATTACTAATTGGTGTTTACTCCTTTGGAAAAATTTCCCTTGCACATTTTAATCCTGCAGTAACAATAGGCTACTATGTCACCGGACACATATCGAAAATTCAAGTGGTATATTATTTTGCAGCCGAGATAATTGGTGCAATACTTGGCTCTCTTTTTGTTTTAACATTTATTGGAGAAAAAGCAAATCTTGGAGCAAATGCCCCTAATCTTGATTTTTCAATGTTTGTAATTTTTCCAGTTGAAGTTTTAGCTTCTGCAATGTTAATGGGAGTTATCTTTTATGTTGTTTATACCAAAGGTTTGAGAGGATTTAGTGGGGTTGCAATTGGAGGAATAGTTGGTTTGGATATTCTATTTTTGGCTTTTATCTCAGGGGCATCGATGAATCCTGCTAGGGCTCTTGCTCCGGCATTGTTATCTGGAACTTTTGAACATCTTTGGCTTTATTGGACTGCACCCTTTGTGGGAACTACTATTGCGGCATTCTTCTTTAGAAAGAAATTCCAAGCACAAAGAGCCTCAAATTACGAATAATAATGACCCAAAACATCAGTCAATGGTGTCTGAATCCAAGAAATTATTCAATATTGCAAAAAAAGTAATCCCATCAGGAGTTAATAGTCCTGTTAGATATTTTGAGCCATATCCATTCTTTACAAAAAAAGCCAATGGGGCATACATCTGGGATGCTGATAACAATCGTTACATTGATTTTTGCAATGGATATGGGGCTTTACTCTTAGGACACAGACGAAAAGAAATTATCAAATCTGTTTCAAGCCAATTATCCAAAGGTACTCTGTACTGTACTCCAACTGAGTCTGAAATTGAACTCTCAAAATTAATTATTGGAAATTTTCCGTCTATTGACAAAGTAAGATTGATGAATACTGGAGGGGAAGCAACAATGACTGCAATCAGACTAGCACGTGGGTTCACAAAAAAGAAAAAAATTATAAAATTTGAAGGATGTTATCATGGTGCACATGATTCTGTTTTGGTAAAAGCTGGATCTGGTGCTGCACATAATGGTGTTTCAGTATCTGATGGTGGGTTGGATGAGGTTTCAAAAAACACACTAGTTGTAGAGTATAACAATATTGAAGATTTACAAAAAACAATTAGAAAAAATAAAGATATTGCTGGAGTGATTGTCGAACCAATACTTGCAAACATGGGATTAATCTTACCTGAAAAGAATTTCCTTTCTGATTTGCGAAAAATTACTAAAGAAAATAACATCCCATTAATTTTTGATGAGGTAGTTACTGGTTTTAGAGTTGCACCTGGTGGAGCGCAAGAACATTTTGGAATTAAACCTGACATTACTACAATGGCCAAAGCACTAAGCAATGGATTTACAATATCTGCAGTTGGTGGCAAAAAAGAAATTATGGACTTACTTTCTCCTGGTGGTAAAGTTTACCAAGCAAGTACATTTGCTGGCAATCCAATTTCTGTTAGTGCTGCTATTAGTTCAATTAAAACAATTAACAAAATCAAAAATAAACTATATTCAAAACTTGAGAGATTTAATCTGCTATTCTCTACTGCATTAGATGACATGGCCACTGACATGAAAATCCCTCACCAAATCAATTTTACAGCCTCAATGTTCCAGATTTTCTTTACAAACAAGCCTGTTGTAGATTATCAAACTTCCAAGAATGCAAATGCAAAGAAATTCCAAAAATTATTCCAAACTTTATTGAAAAAGAGAATTTTCATTGCTCCATCCCAGTTTGAAGTAGTTTTTCTCTCTGATGCTCATACTGAAACTGATCTAAA
Source organism: Candidatus Nitrosopumilus sp. (assembly GCA_965205425.1). Lineage (GTDB taxonomy): Archaea > Thermoproteota > Nitrososphaeria > Nitrososphaerales > Nitrosopumilaceae > Nitrosopumilus. The sequence goes on along the minus strand of CBDBGZ010000009.1, from coordinate 30,922 downwards.
CAAAACACTTGACGCATATCATTCTGCATTAAAGTCGGTGAAAAATTGAAGTACATAGTTGGAGCTAGAGGAAGTCAGTTATCTGTTGCACAGACAAATTGGGTGATATCTGAATTAAAAAAAGTAAATCCTGATTGTGAATATGAAATTAAACCAATTACAACAAAAGGTGATACTGATACTCGTCCATTATTTACAATAGATCAAAAAGGAATTTTTGAAAAAGAAATTGATAGAGCAGTTACCCAAAAGGAAGTTGATTTTGCTGTACATAGTCTCAAAGATGTTCCATCAGAACTAGATGATAATCTAATACTGGCATCTATTCCAAAACGTGAAGCCGTTAATGATGTGTTTATTTCTTCAGATGGTTCAACATTAGATGACATCAAGGAAGGTTCCGTTATTGGAACTAGTTCACTACGTAGGGCAGTTCAAGTGTCTAGAAAAAGACCTGACGTTGTTGTAAAACCTATTCGCGGAAATATTGAAACTAGAATTAACAAAATATCTGGAGAGAACTATGATGCTATTGTTCTTGCACAAGCTGGGATCTCTAGATTGGGAATTAATGTAACGCATTCTCCATTATCAATTGAAGATTTTTCTCCATCTCCTGGACAAGGTGCTATTGCTATTGTTGCAAGAGCCGATGATGCTGAAACAATTTCAATGTTAAAAAAAATTGAAGATGCTGATTCTCGTTTAGAAATTGAGGCTGAACGTTCACTTTCTGATTATGTTGACTCTGGATGTCGATTTCCTTTAGGTGCATATGCTAAATCAAATGGTTCTGAGATGACTTTGACTGTATCTGCATTCTCTGTAGATGGAAAACAATCTATTCAGGTAAATAAACTTGGAACCAAAGATGATCCTAAATCTTTGGGAAAAAGTGTAGGAGAAGAACTACGTTCCAAAGGAGTGAATGATCTTGCATTAAATTGGAGAGAAAAAGTGGAGGAATGGAATAAGACATGACTGGAAAAGTGTATCTTGTTGGTGCAGGCCCTGGAGATAGTAAACTAATCACATTACGTGCTGTTGAATTAATTGAAAAAGCAGATGTTGTTCTTTATGATAGATTGGTAAGTAAAAAAATTATTTCAATGATTCCAAAAAAAGCTGAAAAAGTCTATGTTGGTCGGGCAGTAGGTGATGATACAACACATCAAAACACAACTAATGATTTGATGATACAATATGCAAAATCTTACAAAAATATAGTTCGACTAAAGGGTGGCGACCCAATTATCTTTGGACGTGGTGGTGAAGAAGCCGAGTTTCTCAAAGAAAATAAAGTAAAATATGAAATTGTTCCAGGAATTACTTCTGGAATTGGTTCTGCAACATACGCTGGTATTCCATTAACTCATAGAAAACATGCATCATCTGTAGTTTTTGTAACTGGTCATGAAGATCCAGAAAAGAAAAAAGAAATTGTCAAATGGAAAAACCTGGCAAAATCAGTTGACACTATTGTAATTATGATGGGATTATCTAGAATTGATGTAATCTGTAAACAACTAATCGCAGGTGGAATGGATAAAAAAACTCCTGTAGCTGTTATTCAAAATGGAACTACTCCTAAACAAAAAATGATCAAAGGTACAGTCACAAATATTGCAAAAAAAGTCAAAGAAAATAAAATTACTCCTCCTACAAATATTATAATTGGCAATGTTGTTGATTTGTCAGATACTATGGGTTGGAAATGATGCTTGATGGAAAAACTATAGCCATTACTCGCTCAAAAGATGATGCATATGAATTCATTTCACTTGCTGAAGAAAATAATGTAACTCCAATTCCGTTACCTACAATAGAACTTGTCAGTAAGGGGGAAAAAATTGTTGATGATTTTTTGAATCTAATTGACACTGAACATCCTGATTACTCTGTATTTCTAAGCTCAAAAGCAGTAAAGATACTATTTGATACTGCAAAAAATGTTGGAAACTTTGAAAAATTACAATTGTCAGTTGCAAATACCATGGTAATGTCTGTAGGTCCTAAAACTACGGCAACTCTCAATACGTATGGTATTAAAGTAAACCATGAACCAAAAAACAATTCTTCAGTAGGAGTTGGTGAGGAATTCTCTCAAATCAAAGCAGTTGGTAAAAAAGTAATTATTCCTCGTAGCGGCGCATCAAATCCTTTTCTTAAAGAATTACTAAACAAGATTGGTATCAATGTTGTAGAAATTCATCTGTATGATGTGTGTGCATTTAGAGACACAACTCAATGGAATGGATTTCGCGAATCATTCTCTCAAAATAAAATTGATGGTGTGATATTCACTAGTGCATCATCTGTTCGTGGATTCTTTGAAATTATGCAAAAAGATTATGAAAAATCTGATTTGATTAACCACCTATCAAAATTATCTCTAGTCTGTATTGGTCCTTTCACATCTGAGGAACTAAAGAAATTTGATGTTTCTTATGTAGTATCTGAGATACATACGGTCGCTGGAGCATTTAACACATTGAAAACTAGTCTTAGTTAGATTATCCAAACTCCAAAATTTAGCTGAAGCTATTAGACCTTATTTTAAAATAACACCTAATCACTTATTTTATATAGAATATGTTGAATATATTCAATATGCATACAATAGATTCACAAATTGAGTCTTATCTTGAGCGTGTTTATCGTATTTCTAAGAGTCATAATACCAAAAGAGGCTACAAGGTTGCATTAAGAAATTTTAACCGTTTTCTAATATCCACACAAACAACCTTACAAGAAATTCTAATAGATTTGAAACAAAAGAAAAAAGATCCTGTAATTCTTTTGGATGAATACTATAGTTTCATGTCTGAACATAACTTGCGTAACAGCACAATATGTGGTAATTTGTGTATATCAAAAGATTTTCTTAACTTTAATGGATTGAAAATATATTCTGAAGATCTAAAACAACGATTTAGATCTCCAAAACGTGAGGTCTTCTATGAGGAAGGAATCCCAAAAAAAGAACTGGTTAGATTACTTCATAACTCTTCTCAAAAACTACAAACAGCAATTCTCCTAGCTTGTTCAAGTGGAATGCGTATAGGTGAAATAACACAACTCAGATTATCTGATATTGATTTTACCACAAACCCTGCAACAATTAGGATAAGAAGAGAAACAACAAAAACTCGTGAAACAAGATTTACTCATATTACTAAGGAGTCTTCTGATTTACTACATGACTATATCCAGAAAAGACAAGAAAAAATATCTTCAAATGATTTCTATTTGTTTATGAATTGTTTATCTTCTATAGATTCCACTGAATATTTTGCTGCATTTCAAGCTGCAAGGGGGTCTTTGATGAACTCGTTACGAAAAACTGTTGAATCCGTTCCTGATCTTGGGAATAGAAATAAAAATGGCCAATATCGTATTCATTTTCACGCTTTTAGAAAATGGTTTAAAACACAAGTGACTAGTGCTTATCAATCTGATTTTGCAGAGGCCTTGATGGGTCACAAGAGTCTAAAATTGGTATATTTCAAGCAAAATTCTCAAGATAGGCTCAAAACATACTTGAAAATTGAGTCTAGTCTGACAATTTCTGATAATTCTAAAGTTGAAGAAACTATAGGTGATATGGAAAGTACTTTAAAAAATCTAGAGATAGAACTTGAAAAAGTTAAGGAATGGAAATTGGCAAATGAAAAATACAAAATAATGCCTGCTTAAACTGTGGAAGTTAATTCCCTGAATTTGTCAACATACTTTGTTTGTTTATCCATCATTCCAACCAATGAGTCTTGAAATATCTGGAACCATCTAAATATATTCTCGTTTTTCTTTTGATACTCTTTCATGTTCTTTGATTCTTCTTTCAAAATTTTACCTTCTATGGTTAAATCATCAATAACATATGCATGTGCATATGATCCTAAAATAAAAAATGACAACGTGCCAAAAAATGAATCATCTTCAATATGATCTACTCTTGGGAATGTTTTTTCTAAGCCTCTATATACAAAACTGTTTAAAATATCATATTTTTCTAAAACGATTAACACAGTATTTGCAATTTCATATGTCAGGAAGATTTTTTGTGTACCTTCTTCTTCAAAAATTTGTACGTCTTTTAGTGCTTTCATTATATTTTTAGCAATTTTTTGTTCTGATTTTGATTTTATTTGTGTCTCTATTACATTGAATTTTTTCTTCTTATCTTTATTGAAAACTATATCTAGGTGAAATTGTATAATTTTAGAAATTCGTATTATATCATGTTCTTTTAGTTTGATATGCTGACATAGAAGTATAATTCCTAATGGTGTAATTCCATATGATTTCCTCTCGCCTTTTGTCTTGACTTCTCTGATTAATTTCCGTGATAATAGAATATTTTTTCTTCCTCGAAAAATCTTCCTTGTCATAATTTTAGGAATTTTAATCTCTTCGTTATCAAAATCTATCTCTTTTAGTCCGTATCCTGAAGTTATTTTTCTAAATTTTTCAGGTTTTCCAAAATTGAGTATTTTTTTCAATATTTCTAAATCTTGATTTAGGTATGAATTGTTCTTCTTTGGCACAATTTAGGCATGTTATAACTAATATATCAAAATATCACTATTGGTATGACTATAGAGGAATTTACGACTATTCAGATTAGTCGTCTAACAAGAAAGGAACTAGCAGGCATTGGGAGTAAAGATGACACTTATGATAGTATCATCCAAAAACTTCTTTCAAGATGGAGTGAGGGTGATTTCTAAGATTGTCTGTTTTAAAATTAGAATGTAGATGTAACAGATCAAAACTAAATGTCTATTACGTGGATGCAGGAATCTTGGGTGAATTTGTAATTGTATTATGTGCATTCTGTAAACGATATGCTTCTGTTCCCTGGATGATAGAGTGGGATAAAGTTCCAAAAAATACAAAATGGAGATTAAGATTATGACCCCTCCTACTTTTTCTTGCAAGTGTACCAATAAGAAAAAACATCATTTGTTAATGGATGCCGGTGTAATAGGACATTATATTTTAGAACTATGTGATGAATGTGAAGCAAAACAAAACAAAAAATTTTTGATTGGCCAGGATATTGTCTAAACTCAATCCTAACCAATCCATGATAAAATTTTTACTTCCTGCCTCTGAGCAAAGTAAATCTGACTTTTATGAAGAACAAAAATTCCTAACAAATTGGGATGATGTAGAACATGATGGTTGGCGGCTTCCTGGAACAAGTGATCCTCATGATTGGTGTGGTATGTGGAAAACGATTGGGTGTGTAAACTCTGAAAAACATAAACAATTAGGCTTTGGTGATGTATCTTTTGTAAAACAATTCCAACGTTCTTGTTATAGAGCAGCATGCAAAGAATGTGACAAGAAATGGATGGGGCGACAATCAAATAGATCTACAAGAAGAATTGAAAAATATGCACAAATTACTGGCAAAACTCCTTTCCATGTTGTTCTAAGTGTCTCTGATTGGAATGTTAATTTACTATTTCCAGAAAGTAGTGATTTGTGATATCTAATTAAATTCTATTTTAAAAATCCTCAAAGCAAAAGCCAAAATAATTTTTTATAGACAGTGTGTAAGGGCGTAAGCCATTGTGTATATGTATCATTTTGAAATCAAAGAAGCAATAGCATCTTCAACAATTCTCATAGCATATTCTAATTGCGATACTCTTTGAAGTAGATCTTCTAAATCAGAAGTTGTAACTGGTTTATGAACCGTATAGACATTTGTGCTATTAGATGAAAATTCAAAAGTTTCATCAACAACAAAAGGAGATTCTAAATAAAATCTTGAATCATTAAAATAAAATTCTTCAAGCTCAAATTGAATTAAAACAGTTCCATCATTATTTTCAGGGAATACATGATGAGTTTGATAGTTTGTAGTTATTTCAGTTCCATTAGTAAGATAGAAAGTAGAATTGAAAGGTAATGAAGACCAGTTCAACTGAAGAAAAGCATCAGAATAAAGATCAATATGAAATGCTTCATGGGAATCTGAATAGGACATATAGAGAAGAATTTCAGGATAATGAGATTCATCTATTGTATGAAGGTGAGCAAAAGCAGAAACACCGCCCCCGCCAATAATTAAAACAGCAAATAGGATTAAAAATTTCATAATTTAAAATAAAAAAATAGAGATTATAAAAGCTTTGAATCAGTGAGTTTTTGCATAAGATCCTTTACCATGTGATTTATGAACGCCAGATTTATGGTATTTTCCGCATTTTTTACACTTTTTGGTAATTCTCTTATGAGATTTTACTTTTTTCTTTGCTCTCATTTTTTTTAATTTGGCACGACCTTTAGCTAGAGCTGCAAGTTGTTTTTTTGTAGCTATCTTATTTCACCCTGTTTCTTTATGTCCCTGTAGACATTCCAACCCTTGTTAACAAGTCCACCAAGACCTAGAGGCGTAACAATAACACCGACTAATTGAATATGAGTTTCAGTGATAACAAAATCAGTGAATACATCAATACCCAAAAGGCCACCAGCTATAGCAAGTGCAATGAATGGAATCGCTTTAGAGCTTATCGAGGTCAATTTCTAATTACCCCCGCTTCTACTCTTTGAAGTAGCATAATCAAATTACGTTCTTGATTTGCATCAAGATCAGTTTTTGATAATCTAACTTTCACTTCTTGTAGTTTTTCATTCCATTTTGCATTTCTTGAATTGTCTTGACCTAATGAAGTTAAAACAGCTTTCAAAGAATCATAACTATCAGTTCCCAGATAATCACGTTCTAATCCATTTTGTCCTTCTTCATTTTCAGTCATTTCAGATCTTGCAGATTGAGGTTTTTTGTAACCTTCTTCTTTAGATCCGCCAAATTCACTTTTTTCGAGGTTTTGAATTCTCTCTAAAAGTTCTGCTTCATGTTGATTTTTTGGAATCAATACAAAAAAAGAGAAAAATCGAGTATATTAGATCAAAAGCTCAACGTGGGCGTAACTGGTTACGGACATCATTACCAACACCAGTAACCATATTGTTTAGGAATTTATGAATTCCACTCTTATTATCTCGATACAGTTCAATAGCTAAACCACTTGCTATTGCTATTGCCAGTAAAACAAAAACTGCCATACTATCACCCCCTCACTTCTCACCTTTATCTTTTTTCAAGAAAAGAAAAGTCATAGCACCAGTTAGAACACTGGAAATTATAGGTAATGTCAAATTGATACTTTCAGCATTAGTAAAACAATTTAGATTTTGAACCAAACTTAATGATAATGCAATAATAACAATCATAGCAGTTACTTTAGCGATTAATCCATTTTCAAGTATTTTTTCAGCAATGAATCTATCCATTATGCCACCCTCACTAAACTTGCACTTGTTTCAATTCCCCCACCCGTTACAGTTAGTTTTGCCCTAAAGTGAGTTTGAGTTGAAGGTAATACATGGCCACTTACAGCTTCACCAACTTCAAAAACTGTTTTTTGTCCTTCAGTAATTGCACCTACTTCACTAGAAGGGATAGTTTCAAACCAATCATTATTTCCATCTTTAACTTCAAAAGAAATAGCTGCAGTTCCGCCAACTATTGCATCATCCATAGCATCATCAAAAGTAGTAGAAACAGGTGTATGATTTCCCACTGAAGAAGAAGCACAAGTAGTAGTTGAAGAACTACCTTGACCAACGTTAGTTTGATTACTTGAAGTAGTATGATTTGAGATAGTTATTACCATAGTTTCAACAATTCTCAAATATCTTTTAGTGCCAACAATAGCACTTAATTCAGCAATTCCTACACCATCTTTTAATTGAGTTTCATTAGCAAAATTTTCACTATCAGATTCATAAACATCAAAAGTTCTAACGTATGAAGCCCTTCTAACCCATCCATAAGTAATGTAATGACCGCCTCGATTTTTTCCAGCAGGGTAATAGATCCTACATGAACCACTAGCAATATCAATAGAAATATCAGCTTCAGGGTGTAAATCAAATAATCTATCTTCAAATTGAGGATATTTGAAATCGAATCTAGTTTCTTTAGTTCTAGTTATTGCATCTTGAGAACCGCCAGTAACAAAGCCATTATAATTAATTGGAACATCAGCAGGGTTATCAACATGATTTAGATTATCAGGTGAACCAATAGTTGAAGCACCTAGTAATACAATCAAATTTCTATTGCCTTTAGTATTGATAAATTGTGTAACTGTTTCATTCCGATATACTCTTTTTGGAAATAGGAAATTAACTTGTGAAGGAATTAAAGACGGGTTTCTAGCTGCAATCTCTAAAGATATTTTCAAGCTATCAAGTAATAACCCTAAAGCATCAGAATTATTTCTAATTTCACCTAGATTAGTATTAAGAGTTTGAATGACACTGTTTAGCTCATCAAGATCAAAATCATCTCTTAAACCAATTAGAGCAGTTTTTATCAAATTTAGAGCCTCTAAATAATCACCTTCAGCACCATTAGAAATTTCAAGATTAATATCCTCAATGGCTTTAGGGATTGTTTCACTTGCTACAGATATTCCATCTACTGAAGATTTTACGCCATCAAGTTTATTTCCTAGATTAGTATTTTCATCATTTACAGATTGTCTAACAGCAACTAACTCAGAAACTACGCCAACAGTATTCGTATTTTTTATTTGATTTAGATTAGCAATAACAACTTGAATTTTTGCTTTAGTTTCAGGGTGTCTATCTTGTGCATTTTGATATAACACTAGATTCGTTAATGCAGTGTCAATTTCGGGAACATCAAAGCCATTTAACAGCTCAACTAGAAAGCCCCTCAAAGTTGTAAATCTATCAGTGTCGTTATCAGTAATATCATCTTTAGCTAGTGTTTCATCAATACTGGTTATGGCGTTTTGAATACCTAGAGAATCTGTTTCTAAATTTGCGACTTCTGAAATTAAGGAATTTAGAGCAGTGATAATTTCAGTAGGACTAAATGCCCCGTTGTTAATTGCAGTAATTGTATCAGTTAATTTATTGATAATATCCGTATGATTTTGAGGTAAAAGGCCAACAGCGGTTTTTACTTCAGTGAGTTTAGTTGTGATAGGGGCAGTGTCAAAATTTGCAGTAAATTCTTTATTTTGGACTTCTTCAATTAATTCATCTAATTTATCAAGCTGCACTTGAACTTGATTATCAACAAAATTATCTGAAACTTGACGGTTTAATTCTTCAGGGGATAAAGATTCATCAGCAGAATTAAGAGAAACTGGGGATTCTGAAATTTTGGCTTTAACAACAACAAAAATATTTTCCTCGCTATCGGGATTCCATGCCCAAACTTTGATTGATTTTTGTTGATAAAATTCTTGATTTTCTAATGGAATTTGAAAAGTTTTAGATTGTCTATATGCACCAACTTCAGCAACAGGTAAAACTACATCATCACCAACTTCAACGACAATTTTACCCCGTCTAGCAAAATAGGGATCAAAATTTAAAGAAATTGAATTAACAAAAATAGTTTTTTCTAATGGATTTAGTATTTTGACTTGAGGGTTACTAGGTCTTTTTCTAACATTAGTTTCGATTTCCTTGACAAATGTTTTTTGATAAACCAAATTTAATCACCAACAAAAGTCATAACTAAATTCATCATACCGCCCCCAGCACTATCTTTAATCAAAGTGTGAGGGTCTAAACTATGATCAGTAATTCTAAAAAAGATCGTATCTAATTGAACTAATTGTAATTTGTGTCCAATATGTAAAACCCCGTGTTCGTGTTCTCCGTTAATATTTCTGATATAGGAAGTTGTTTTCAGTATAGCTGTAATACCTGTTACCATACCACCATTTACTGCAGCTTTATGACAAGTTAAACGAGGATCTACTCTTTGGTTTGAATCATCATTATCATCAGTTTCCTCTAAATTACATAACAATTCAATTTCATAAAGACCAGATCGTTTTACTCTAACTGCTTTGATTGTTTCTGAAGTTGAAGGATTTGCATTGTTAGCTAATGGAACATCTATAATTTCAAAAATTTCATTATCAATTTTTGAGGGAACGACATTAAAACTAATTGGAACATGAACACCGTGATAATCAACAGTTCCTACTGCTTGGTCTCTTACTGCATAATTTTTGTTTGGTTCTGTAGATTCTACAATAATAGTTCTAGTGTTATCATTAGCACCTACACCTTGATCGCCTTTATCACCTTTTTCACCTTGTATTCCTTGAGCTCCAGCATCACCCTGTATTCCTTGAGCTCCCGAAATATCACCTAAAAATTCAAAAGTTGTATTTACATTTCCGATAGCGAATACTTGAAAAACATATTTTGCATTATAAAATATCATATCTCCTTTTTTTAATCCGTTTAGACTAGCTCCATTAACAGCGACATTACTTATACTGATATCAAAATTAAAATTAAAAATATCATCATTGGTATTTCTAAATCTATTCCCATCTATTCCGTCCATTCCATCTTGACCAGTTCCGCCAGAACCCCCGCCACCTTTAGGGATAAAACTCATTAATACTCACCAAATCTTACTATTGCACTAATGTTAATTTCAGTATCACCATCAGTAAAACAATAAATTTTTACTTTATCTTGAGGGCTAATTGAAAAACCATTATCAAAAATAATACTTGCACCATTTGAATATTGTAATGAACCATAACTTTTAGTTTCAAAAACCCTAGCATCATCTACAAATACTAACACTTTTGCATTTTCCAATAATGCAGTATCGCCAGTTATTGAGATTGATTGGATAGTTCTAATTACTTCATCAGGGGCTTCTATCTCAATAGCGGGTTTGTTAATGTCTAGTTTATTTTGAGTTACTGTTTTTTTATCACATACAGTATAATCCCATTTTACAGGGACTTTCTTAACGTTGGTAACTTGAATATCTTTAGGACGTATTTCATTAAGAGCTTCAATAACTCTTTGATTTTGCTCTCTCATCTCTTTTTGTATATCTTCTTGAAAACTCATATCATATCACCTAAAACTTGTTAATGTCCCCACCATTGATTATTTGCACAATTTCTTCAGGGGTTTTGCCGAAAAATTGTCCTTGAGATTGCATGTTTGCTTCTTCAGCTCTTCTCATCAATTCTGCATCTTTAGATCTTGATTCAGAATTTGTTCTATCAAGTTCTGCAATAGCACTATCCCTTGATTCACCAGCTAAACGTCTTGCTTGCATTATTTCTTCTGATTCTTGTCGTCTTGAACGGATTGTAGCTTCATCTAAGTTAGAAGTCCTTACTGTTCCACCTTGAAAAGATTGGCCACCACCACTGAATTGTTGATTATCAATTTGAGAGGTTACATCAATTTCTCTTTGTGCAGCTCTAGTAGAAGCAGGGACACCATCAGATTCAATCTGATTAGAGGCAGATTCAAAGTTTGATAATATTCTTTCTTGCAGTCTAGGTGAAAATGCTTTGAAATTTGGATATCTTTGTAAAATATCGGGATCAACTTCATTAGTAGAATCTATTTCAGATTTTGGTATTACATCATCAGCTTGTAAAGTATCAGATTCAACGCCATCATCTGCAAAAGCTTCAGGGACGAGATTAAGATTAGGGATAACATCACCTAAACCATCAAAATCAGGGATAGTTTCAGGGGCAAAACTAGGGGTTGTTTCCCTTGAAGCTAGAAACTGTTCTAACAAATCACGATTTTCAGGTGTATCAGGTAAGCCCCGACCATCGCCAAAATTCTCATATCCATAGCCAATAATTCCAGGTGGATTAAATCTATCAATGTCGTTTAGTTGGGGATCTGCATCAAGTTGGCCATTAATTATTTCTTGAGCTTTGGCTTTTTCTGTATCAGATAGACTATCAGGGTTATCATTGAAATTAATTACAAGTTCTTCATCAGAAGTTAAAGTTCTATCAAATAATTCTATTTGTTCTGCATCTGATTGTTGAGAAGCATCAGGGTTTAGGCCACTATCAGGGCTAGGACTAGAACTAGAACCAAAACCACTAAAGAAATCTTGAACGCCTTGAGCTCCACGACCGAAGAAATCGGATATACCATCACCAGCTTCACCAAAAGCCCCGAAAATCTGTTTTCTATAAATTACAAATAACCCTACTAATACCGCAAGGACAATCGCTGTTATTACTATTTTTACCATCTTTTTTTCACATCATTTTTTTTATGTTCAGAAAAAGAAATTTTGAGATCTACACATAACGGGTATAGATCTCTATTGTATCTTGAGCTTCATTAACCCCGTTGGTCTTCAGTCTCAAGAGTTCGTATTGAGTAGCACGTGTAACTAATCCTAATTGGCCTAACTTTTCAACCCAGTTTAAGATAACTTGTCCAGTCTTTCTAGCATCCAAATTGTAACCCGTAATGTTTTTCTCATTAAGGTGTTTCCAACTTCTTTCGATAAGATCTTTCTTGGGAAAGTTAGTATCGGCTCTAGCTCTACTGACTTTGATATCAGTTACGCGGTCATCACTTAGAACTGTATTATCTTTTACAAGTAATACTTGTTCTAAGATATCTGCACCAGCAACTAGAGGTATGCTTTGGGCTTTACCATCAAATTCGTTTCTGTTAGCCTCAAGGTTAACAATTTCGACTTGTTCGATAAAGTCCGTCATTTGAACTTGTGTATCGTCATTGATATCTCGTCCATTATCACCGATACCCAAATACTCACGAACTTCAAGTTCGATTTTTGCACTGTTGATAGTTGGTGGGTTTGCACTAGCGATATCATCTTTATCTCCAGTTTGAACAATCAAGTGCAAACTGGATAGATTCTTTGTTTGAAGTAATGCTGTAGTATCTCTATCAGATAGAGGGAACGTAGCAAAATCAATTTCAAAATCGACGACTGCCTCATAATTAGCTGCACCTGCCACAACGGACGGATCTTTTTTGTAAGGAGCTTTACCTTTTCTACGGATAGAAAGTAGGTGAATATGCTCTAATGGTAGTTTGTATTTGTAACCCCTACCATTTCTTTGAATTCCGATAGATTTGATATAATTTATGATATCACCAGTTTTGAATGTTGGAACACCAACATTAGTCATATCAAAAACTACTCTACCATGAATCCAACGATAAGCTCCGTCTTGCGGTAACTTTAGCTTAATTTCAGCTTCGTTATCTTTCAAGGTTAGTTCGGGTATAGGTCGTTCATTCGGTTCGACAGGCATTAATCAACAGCTCCTTTATCTAATTTCCAATACCCTTTTTGTTGAGATATGGAAGGACAAAAGCAACTGCAAGAACAACACCGACGATAGTTACGCCGACTGCTACGAGCATTCCTTTGCTAAACATAGCGATCAGAACGTTTTATTCGTTATAGATAGAGCTGGTAACACTTTAGGCACGGGGTTTAAATAAGTCATAAGATTGTCTATGGATTTCTTCAATTTGGCGATCTGAAAAATAATCCTTTATTGTTACATCTTGACCTTTATTGCATTTTGTTTTTTTGATATGGCGATTTACATTAACGACACTAGAGAATCGCTTTTTACAAGTAGGACACATATACTCTTTATTTTCCAAATTTTACCACCTTAAATTTTTCTGGGGCTTGGCCTGATTGTTTGTAAAATCCCTCATATTTGGCAAAAGTTCCATTTGAAAAACCATCCATCATATTGCCTACATAATTTTTCATAAATTTGACGTTGTTTGGCGTGTCCATGTATAGACAGAATTTATGAATCGCATTAGAAAATACATATTTTGGAATTTCGGACGGGCTTTGGAAATTAACAATATAGCTAGAGTTGTAATTATGGCAAGTATGAATATACGTGTCCAGTCCATCAACTTTCTTATTAAAATGCTCAATCCAGTCTTGCAGCTCATCAATGATTAAAATAAAGTTCCCTTTTTTAGAAAAACTTTGTGCAACATAGCATACATTATTAATATAATCGTGTTTCTCTTTACCTGTTCTGATAGTTTGAGGTTGAAGGATCTGCAAACCTTTACCCTTGATATCAGAAATTGTGTGAATAACTTTTTCTGGATTCAAGTTTGTAAATATCCAGTTCCTATCAACAACTAAAACATTGTAACCTGAAAAGGCGTTGATATGTGCTAAAGTTTTAGTCCATTCAGATTTTCCACTTTGAGTTTCACCAGCAATTACAATAGATTCTTTTTTTGGGTTATACTTGAAATTTTTGAAATCTTTAACCAAAGTTAACCATCTCTTCTAATAAAACATCTAAAACAAGTTTTGCATTGAAAAATACCTAAATTACAATTATATTCCATATTTCTCAATTTACAGCATTTATCTTTATAGCCTGTAAATGTAGCAACAGCCCAACCAGTTCTAAAAGCCCTTATGTAATCACGTAACCAATCAAACATTTAATCACCGATACCATAAAACAAGAACTGTTAATGATAGACCTACAGCGATAGCGAAATGAATCCATCTATCTTTTTTAATAAAATCCCAAAAAGTATAATCTTTCATAACATAATCACCTAAAACTTCATACTATGAAATCTTTCGCCAATGTCAATGTAAGCTTGAGCATCTTTTTTTGATTCAAATCCAGTCTTTTCAACTACAACAAAAATTTTCTCACCATCAATTTCTTTTTCAATAATATCAGGTTTTCCGAAAGTTTGTTTAACGCCTTTATGGTCATTTAATAATTCCAAAATGGGTTTTAGATTTTGGAATAATGAAACCATTAATTTTATTGGGGGCATCATAATTTTACATCAACCTCATCAAGTTTTTTATCATAATCAACATCAGGTTTTTTCTCACCCGACATAACTCTTTTCAAAATTGGAACACCAAAAGTTACAACTACACCAACTCCAAACATTCCAAGATCTAAATATTTTGGTAATCTCATTCCGTAAGTAATCATTAATTGCGAAAATTCCTCACATAATCCATCTACTTCAGCTCTAAACTCTTTGATAGGTTTAGGCTTTTCCAGTTCTTTCTTTTCTTCTTCATCATCAGTTTCAACTAAACCCATTCCAATGTAAATATCAGCGACGATATTACCACATTTTTTAAAAAATTTAGTTTGTAGTTCTATTTGTTGAGGGGTTAAAGGTTCAACTTTTTTTTCTTGTTCTAGTGCAGGGTGAGAATCTGTTTGAGGTAATGTGCCATGAGGATTTTCAGCAGGGGTATTAGAATTTGAATCTATTACGGGCATAGTTCCTTTTGAAACTTCTTGTGATTCATCAATTACTGGTAACATTGGTTTATCAACATTAACAGTAATGCCATCAAGATTTTCATCTTTAAATCCCTTATCTGCAAGAGAAATATCTCGTGCAGATAATTCAGAGCCAATTAATTTTTTTGTATCACTACCCCAACCTTTAGAGAGGCCTAAATCATCAATAACCATTTTTTTTAATTCATTAACAGAATTTTTATCTTTAACTTCATAGCCGTTATCTAATTTTTCTTTAATCTTTTTTTGAACAAGTTCTGATTTTGATTCTTTTGATTTTGGTAATGGTTTAGAATTTTCTTTACCCGCTGGACTTTGAATAACTTCGGAACTCAATGAGCAAACCTCTTTTTAATTTCATCTTCAGGGTGAGGTTCTACAGGATCTTTTTTGGGTTTAGGTTCATCACTATTTCCTTTAACAGGTAGAGCCTTTTGTGAATCATTACCGCCCCCTTTATTTGATTTTTTTTGGCTATCGGAATTTTTTTTATTTCTGAATTTAAGAAACCATGCTAAAGCTCCAAGAACTGCAAGAACTAAAAATATTAATCCAACAGGTGAGCCACCGCCTAAATCTTGCGAGGATTCAGTTCGTTTTGATTTAGGTTGTTCAGATTCCTTCACTGGTGAGCCACCCATTTGATATTATTAAAAAAATCGAGTATATTAGATCAAAAGTAAGTTGGAATTCAGCACTACATCATACAGCTTTACGCTTTTCAAAATACATGGTGTTATATTTCGGGAAAATGCTGAATTCCAATATCTATCACAAAATTTGTATTTAAGAATATGGTTCAAGAACAGGCTTAACTTCTGCTTCTTTTATAAATTCTTTAAATGCTTTTTTTGTTATCTTTACTTCAAAGGTATTATCAGCATCATGTACATTAACAAAAGTTCCCATTTTTGATTCGAAAGCTACTTCAGCACCATGACCCGTTTCATATGAAACATATTGAGTTTTTGTAGGTTTTTTATATTGTCCCATTCAATCACCCCCTCTAATCAATTTAGTGTAAAATTTTCTCATAGAGTTGGTACATTTTGAACAAGGACACTTTAGAATTAATAATCTTAAAATTTCTCTAGTTAGATCTTTAGGAAATTCCATAAAAATATCTAGTGAATGGTTATCTTTTGGCTTCCAATCATACTTTGAATAAGATCCTACATTAGAAAATTTTTTGTATTTCAAGCAATCACCTTTAATTTTTTAGATCTAGGTTTAGTTCGTAATTGCTTTTTACATACAACGCAACAACTGTAGGATTTAGGATAGATAATTTCGCACTTGACACAAAAGTTATGTCTATCGTAATTTCTCATACTGCCTCACTCTCAAAATCACAAAAGGGATTTGAACAAACTAGAAAATCTTTAGTTTCAAAATCTATCATCCAACCTTTCTTAATTACTTTCAATCGCAATAGGATAAACAAAAAACCTTTAGTACATTCATCACATTCCATTAGATTTTTCTCCTATAGATTATCCAACATGAGCCATAAGGGGCAGGGTATTTTGTCTTATTGCCGTGTTCATCTAAAAATTTAATTCGACCTTTGATAAAATGCACTTCAGCTTTATTTTCAACATAGTCATGCCAAAATTGAGTGTCAGTTTTTGCATAAACAAGAATTAGTGCATTTACATTATGCTTCAAGTGTTCAGTATAGGCCTTTTGCATAAACTTCTTGACTTGTGAATATGGTGGATTCATAAAAAAATCTCTATCCCAATTAAAACTTAAAGAGTTTTGTTCTTCAGTGATTCCAATACTACAAACTTTATTTTCTGAATTACAAGCTACATCATAGATAATATCAAGTCCGTATTTTTGACAAGCTTCATCAAATAATTCTTTAGGTGTGCGATAATAATCTCTTACACCGATATTTTGTAAATGTTCAACTGCTCTATTCATTAGCCTCTAACCCCACAATTACATTCTCTACAGTTGAACATACCAGTTTGATAATGTTCATGGCCACAATCATCACAGTGAGGATTAATTTTGAATTTGTTATCGTTTAATGCAGGTTCACTTGAATTTTCTAATTTAGGAGCTTCAAACGAATCAGGATCTTTCATAATTTCTAACGCTTTAGAAATTGGATATTTTAAATCCCGAACAAGCAATAATTGATTTTTTAATTTGAGAGATAGTAATTGTTGTTCTTTTAGTTGTTCTGCAAGTGTTAAATTTTTGACACTTTCAGGTTTTAGTAAAAATTCTTTAATTTTATCTTGTAAGTCGTTTCTTGTTTCTGTTGAAAATTTAGAATGTAAAAATTCACGTTCTTCAGGGTTTAATCTAAAACGAAATATTGCAACATCAGTAACCATCTAAACAACGACCTCACTAGCTTGTTTCTCAAAGTGTTCAGAACTTCTTTTACCATACCAGTTCTTCAAAGTAGCAACATCATCGTGAGACATCTCACTAACAAATTCATAATCATAATCAGTTAGTTCCAACCACATCTGAAGACCAAAATGCCTAAAGGCGTAATTAGCTCTAAACATTGCACCAAAATCTTCTTTGGTAAATCCAACTTTCAATAACAATTTCTGTAAAAATTTATTGTCAGCAGAAACTTTAGAATAAACTACTTTGTCATAAGTTTCAAATTCAAATACTGTATTGTTATCATCCCAAAAAAGATATTTTTTCTTTTGGAATTTTCTTTGTTTCCAATATTTTTCTAGTGCAATAACAAAAGATTCATCATAAATGTATTTTTGATAACTTGTTTGTGTCTTATGCTCAAACACTTTCAAAGAGCAAGCTCTATGAATATAGGAATCTATTTTGATTTTTTCAGTTGGCATGACTAGAAGCATTTTTTCAACAAAATCTATAGTGTCTTTTTTGTAAGTTCTAGTGCCGTCGATCTCTGCATACTTTACAGTTCTATCGGTTCTGGTGCATTCTAGTGATCTGTACCATTTAATGTGAAATATAGATCTTCTCCAAATTAGATTCCTCTAAATTATCTGATTTCTACTTGGATAATTTCCAATAGAAATCATCTTTAGACCCTGCTGGTGCATTTTGGTGATCTTAGGATAATTTGGTCTCAGAATTACTAACTAACAATGAACTCTTAATCATCTTCTTTTTGTTAGGTCCTGTTTTTCTAGTTGGATTCTTTGATATTTTGGCTCTGCATTTGTGACAGTTGGGTTGAGTGATGATTCTGCCATTTGTCTTTCTATATCCGATAATCTCTGATACTGTCTGAGTTGTGATTGCAGTTATGCCACATCTGTTGCAGACCTCAAATGTTTGTTCGGGCATCACACTGCCCATATTCTCTTCTCTTCTTCTGTTCATGTTGAGTATAGATGGCATGTCTTTCTTCCATTCATTTTTCTTGGTGTTTGTAAATCCACATTCAACCTGAAGAATTCTGTCAAGTTCTGCAATCTTGCTTTTTGGAATCTTTTCTTTTGCAGATATCACTACTGTCTTTTTGTTTCTGATTCCAATGCGAATCATTTCCATTAGTTTTGAGCCTAATTTGAACACAAATGACTTGTCATATCCCCAAGATTCTGATAATAATTCCTCAAAGCTTGCAAACCATTGGGGATATCCTCCATCCATTGCAGGAGTCATGTTTATCTTGTTTCTGACAGCGTGCCTTGATACTGTAATTTTATCTAGCGATGAATGCGGTCTAATGAAATTATAATTTATAATGTTGTAATGAATTATGCTGTCTGAATTGTATTTGTAGTTAGACAAAACATGCATGTTTCTCTTTATTTTGGCCCAAGTACTTTCGATGTTATTGTTGTGTCTTGGCGTATCATCTTTTGATTTTTGAGGTTTAAGGTGTAGGGTTGATTGGTCTTTTGAACGAATCAGGATGTGGTTTAATTTTGAGCTATTGTGATTTTTAATATCTTTTGTAATTTGATTCATTGCTGGCTTGTATGCCTTGTAACAATCGGTGATTATATTAGTTGGGAATCCTGCAACAACAATTGCAGTTTTGACTAGTTTGTAGATTTCTTTGTTGTTAGGCCTGAAATCTGTAATGATATGGGAAATTATAATTCTGGTTTTGATATCTATTACTGCGGTAAGATATTTTTTCTTTGATGTTCTTTTTGATTTTTCTGCTCTGGCACGAAGTCTTTCCCATTCTTTTCTAAACTCTTTGTCATCAAGAAACCCTCCATCTTTTCGTTTCTTTTCAATGCTTTGCATTTCAGATAGTAATGTGGCATCTGCATCATGCCATGTTCCTTGTATGTTAATTATTGTCTCATCTATCCCCCAGACTTTACCATATTCCAGACAGCATAAAATATCGTCAGTGAACATTTTCGCATATTGCAAGTATTGGTTTGACCATCGGAGTATTGTTGTATGGTCTGTTATGTCTCCCCACTCAATAAACAGTCTAAGACATGTTTGCCTTGAACTCATCCCAAAGACAATATTGTCAAATATACTCCCCATCTTTTTTAGTCGGGTTTTAGTGACTTGTGGACTTTTTATGATGTAACTTTTCTTGCAATTTTTGCACATGTATCGTATAGAATTATTTTCCGAGATTGTAATTTTATTAAAATTATCACCATTCCCACAGTAACATGAATTAGGTTTTGAAGATGTAATGCCATCACTTTTTGGATAGTAGCGTGTGATGGTTTTGCTCATTTATGCGATCAGAAATTATTCCTTTAAGACCTTTTGGTCAGATGCCTAATGTGAGTAAGCCTGAACAATCGCTAATCTTAAAACCAGGATGTTTTTAGGGCTAACATGAGACCGACTGCAATTGAGTTATTTTCGGGTTGTGGAGGAATGGGATTAGGGCTGGAAAATGCAGGATTTGACATACTATATGCAAATGACATCAACAAGGATGCAACTAACACGTACAAAATGAATCTAAATGCCAAAATCGTTGAATGTGGGGATGTTACAAAAATCAATCCTAATGATGTACAAAAAAGAATTGGTAGAAAACATGTGGATCTTATAGTTGCAGGCACCCCTTGTCAGGGTTTTTCTACATCGGGAAAAAGAAATCCTAATGATCCACGAAACAAACTCTTTAGACAATTACTAAAATTTGTCAATACATTTGAACCGAAATTTTTTGTCATGGAAAATGTCAGTGGTCTTCTAAGTATGGAAGAAGGAAATGTAATAAAGAAAATAAAAAAATATTTTTTGCAAATTGGGTATAATGTTCATCATAAGGTTTTATCTGCTGCAGAGTTTGGAATACCTCAAAATAGAAACCGAGTATTCATAATTGGTACAAAAAAAGAGATCGGATATGAAATGTTGTTTCCCCGTATTGGGAAAGCCAAACAAGTTACAGTAAAAGATGCATTATCAGATTTATGTTTTCTTCAGGTTGGAGAAAAATCTGATTCTTATAAAATGAAGCCAAAATCACAATACCAAAAAACTATGAGAAAAAATTCAAAAAGACTTTGTAATCACGAAGCAGCAAACCATTCCCAAAAGGTCCAGAATAGGTTTGCAAGAATTCCTTCAGGGATAAATATTAGAAGCATTATTGCCAAAAAAGAGACTAATAAGAGAGACTGTTATAGACTTGATCCCAAAAAGCAAAGCAGAACAGTCACAACATTACCTGAAGATTTTATCCATTATCAAAAAAACAGAATACCAACAGTACGTGAGATGGCCAGACTTCAGTCATTTCCAGACACCTTTGTATTTTCTGGGCCTAGGACTACAGGAGGACCAAGAAGAATACATCAATGTCCTCAATACACACAAGTTGGAAATGCTGTTCCTCCTATGATGGCTAGACGTGTTTTTATGACCCTTGTAAAATTAGTGTGAGGCTATTCCAAACTTCTTTTTTCATCAATTTTTGCTTCAAATTCCTTCAATAATGACGAAAAACCATCTATTTTTCCAAATATTTTATGAATGTCATCTCGTGTAAATTCTTCATCGTTTCCCATGTGAATCAACTTGTTATTCTCCCCATCTTTTACTTTACAATGTGCAAGAAGGTTTCTCTTCTGCTGAAGATCTCCGAGATTTCCAAGTCCTGAAAATTCAACATTTTCAGATTCCTTAATCTTTGAAAGAATTGTCTTTTTTGCTTCTAATGATATGTGCTTGTTTTCCAACACAAAATCTCTAAATCGATGATTTTTTGTTTGAGAAAAATATTTTTCAATAAAATTATTTATTTCTAGCTCAATCTCGATAATTCTAGATATTACTATTCCTCTCAAATAGTTCATATTTTCCCATTGAGAAATATTTTTTTCTACCAATGTCTGAAAACGATCTTGAATTTCTCTCCCTTCGACAATTTCAACAGAACCATACTGACAAATAACATCGAGTTCTTTTCTGTCATATTTGTCAGCTGAATAAAACAATACATCAAGATGTTGGAACTCAGAACGTATCTTCCTGACTACGTCTAATCCGTCACCTGGATTTTCAATATTTTTGTCTGTCAGAACGATATCAATTTTTTTATTTTTTATTATAGATGTTATGTCATCGGTAGTTTCCAATTTAATCAGATTGGATTTATACCCCTTTTCATCTAAATTCTCAAGTACTTCATCAATACTGCTTTTTACAGATGCAGGTTCATCATCAATCAACAAAAAATTAATGCTCATGTCATTAGTCATTCAAACACCAACTCAAAACATGCTCCTTTCCCCAAATCCTCAAAATTATTCTCAACAAATCTTACACTACCACCCATTTTTTCTATAGATGTCTTAATATGTGTAAGACCAATTCCTGAACCATGTTTTGTGGTGGTAAATCCTCTCTTAAAGAGAAATTTACGGTCTTCTTTGGAAATTCCTCGTCCGTTATCGGCTACAAGTAAATGCAATTTTTTATTTTTTACTTTAAATTGAAATGACATTTTTGTTGAATTTGCTTTTCTAGAATTGCTGATGAAATTATCAAGAATCATAGAAAGTTCCAGCGGGATGAATTTAGTCTTAAACTCAATATCCTCATTGATGAATTTGAATTGTATTCTGTTTGATACTCGAGATATGACTTGTTGTAAATATTGTTTGATATATGATGGAATGTCTGCAGGAATCTTGCTAAGTTTCAGGTCAAAAGTAGCATTAGTAATTATTGATGCGAGTACACGTGCTTTTTGATTCTCAATACTTATTTTTTCAATTCCTTCAAGAATTTTATCTGTAGATGAGTGATTTTTTACAAGGTCTATAAGCTCTTTTAGATATGTTGCTATATTTCCAGTTGTTATCGTAATGGAATGATTATAATCTTGAACCATCTGTGCATCATTGGAAAGTGTTTTCTTTAGAAACAGTAATTCTTTTTCACTTTGTTCTTTTTCTTTTGCAACAGATTTCATCTCTTGAGAATATGTCTTACTAATGTTAGTAATTCGTTTGATTTGAGATTCTACATATTTACGATCTTTTGTAGGAAGAAAATCCATCACAGGTTCCAAGTTTTTGACCATGTCGGGAAGGTTTTCTATCTGTCTTTCTTTGAAAATATTTAGTAAGTCTGGATTGAACCTGATTGATTTTTGTGGGTCTTTTACCTGCCCTGCAAGTTTACTAACAATTTCTAAACTATCATGCATTATCTCATCTTCTGTTTTCCTTCTTTCTTCAACAGGTTTATCCCAATCTATTCCCTCAACAACATATCTCTCAATTCTTCGAAGCACTTTACTGATGAAAAAATCTATCAATTGTTCATATCCTGATGTATAAACAACTCCTCCAGATCTACTTGAAACTTCCTTGAATTCGGGTTGTGGGCCTTGAAGTTCGATTCTTCCCATAATTTCCCTAGTAGAAAGATATCTGCTATGGCCCTGAGTTTTCCTTTTGTCTAGATTCAACCAATCATCTCCTTCATCACCATACGGTTGTATACGAAATCCATTTTTGTAAAGAAAGATAGAACCAAATCTTACTGGTACAAGACCCATCGTGCGTGTAAATTCGGCCTTAGCATCTCTATTGAGGAAGAATACTTTTATCGATATGTTGTCAAGTAGTTCAAATGTATTTTCTTCTTCAATGGTAAACACAAACCTTCCTTTGTCCTTTAGTGTGGTAATTATTTTTCCATCTTTAATTTCTGAACTTAGTTCAGTTGTTTTAATTTTTAATTTTTCAAAAACTATGTTTTCAATCTTGCCATTGATTTTAAGATAATTTGGTTTTCCTCTGTCATCATATGAAAATTCTTTTGCTATTACTTCGATTTCGAATTGATTATTTTTTTCAAGCTGATTAGGGTTTACCAAACGTTGTAAATATCTACGTAATCTCAAAAGTTTGTCTTCATTCCAGACGGTGTTAAGAGGGTAAATCTCTAGAACCGTACCATGTTTGAAAGTTTTTAATTCAAAATTCTCTAAAGACATGTGTTTGGTAGTAATGTACTCCACTTTGATTTTGTGGAATTCTTTTTGCTGGTTATGTTCAAATTTTCTCCAATCAAGATCAATAAAATGAATGTCTGAATTATTTGCAGTTTTTGTATACATTCGAAGTTTGGCACCTAATCTATCTGCAGAAAATCTGCCGATTCCTTTTGCACCTGCAAAAATTCTTTTATTTTTACTCATTTTATCTATGAAATTTTCTTGAGAACTATCAAGTTTTTTTTCAGAATATCCTACAAATAACCACTTGTTTTTTAACTCTTCATAGGACATTCCAACTCCGTTATCTACAATGAGAATTTTTGATTTTGTATTGTCTTCCGATTTTATGTTCTGAAAAATAATTTTAACATTAGTTGCATCAGCATCATAAGAATTTTTTACCAATTCAAAGATGGCAGTATGATCTTCTGTGATTAGCTCTTTTCCTATAATATTTTTGAGCCCAGCACTAATTTTGAAATCTAATTTCTTTTCCATCTATGACGTTATAAACACCTAAGATAAAAAACTACTATACGTGAAAATCATAGTTGTCCAATCACCATATTAAAAAAATAAGACCAAGCCTGAAATCCTTTACTGTGACTCCTTTGAGATATGTGTTCTCAGATCAAATTATTCTAAAGATCATCAAAATGCACCAGCAGGGTTTTTTGAAACAATTTAGTGTAAATCATTCAAATAGAAATACCAAAGTCAGATAAAATCGAATCTTGAGAAGATCCATAATTCATGATTATGTGTGTAGATCATCAAAATGCACCAGAACCGTAGAAAGGGTTTCAGGCATATTCATGTAATATACCGGAACTGGTAAGTTAACGAGATATAACTACAAATCTTTACACTGTTCAATCTCCGGAGCTTTTCAACTGCCTGTTAAATTAGAGACTTTTTGTGTTAAGTTAGGGTCTTAATTCAGATCAAGAGGTTTCCAGTCTGAAAAATCCTTTTCATCATACTCATATTCCTCATTGTCATTGTACAACCATTCACCATTCTCAAATACTGCAATACCACCAAAAACCTTCTTGGACTTGTTGTTTCTGATGTATCTAGATAATGCCTCTGCCTTTGGTTTGGCAATCTTGGCTGTAAATCCTGCTTTTGTGTCGTATAGACCTATTCTGCCATCATTCATGCGAATAACAAAGTCAACATAAAATGCGTGAGGTTCTCCAGTCTCAGGATCATCATACTTTATGGCAAAGTATTTCTTGTCATTGACCTCATTTTTAAACCACCATTTCACGTTATTTTCTTCTTCAAGAAAATCCATGAATCGGATCTCATTTTGTATGTCTGTTTTGATATAAGCTGGTGACATTATGCATTTTTTGTAGTCTTTTTTGTCATAGACTTTGGTATATTCTGTATTTTTTGGTATATTCCATTTTTGAATATCTTCTGTTTCACGATTGATTTTTTCAACAACATCTCTGGTAAACTGAGATTTTGATTCAGATATTGCCCTGATAAAATGATCCTTATTTTTTGTAGACAATGTTATGTTTGCCATGTCCATAAGATCAGTTATTTTGGTGTTTTTCTCAAAAAATTGATGAATACATCTTTTTATGATTCCGTGAGAGTGTTCTTTTGCGAAAGGTTCTGACATTTCTCTTGCAAATGAATCGAATCTATTTTGTAAATTCATTGCATCAGATTGTCTAATCAGTAAAGTTCCTTGAAGACTTTGGTTTTTATCCAATTCTATAATCTCTGCATCAGATATTAGATTCTGTTCTAATTGTGGAACATTCAATGAAATTTTATCTATGATATGTTGTCTGTTTGCAACATTAGAAAAGATCTTGCGAAATTCTGCATTAAGACGAGTTTTTTCATGTTTTCGTTTTATGTATATGGATTTTAGATCAATATCCTCATGAAGATCTTCTCTTCGTATGGACTCATAAATTGTAATATAGTCTCTTGTGACATCTTCGGCAATCTGTACTTCTTCAATGTTTGTGTATACATAGGCATGATTTAATTCATCATTATCATAATGTCTTATTTCTGGCATTCTAATTATTCTGCCTATTGTCTGTATAGAAAATTCAAATTTTTTCCATTCTCTAAATAACACAAGAATTGATGAACGTGGACAATCCCATCCTACAGTAATTGCCTGTTTAAAGATTAAAACTTCAACCTCATTTTCATTTTTTTCAATATTTTCAAGATTTACCTTGTTGTCTTTGTCTGAAAGATAAATTGCAAGTTTACCATTGTTTGTATTTATTCCAAACCTTGAGTTCAAGAGTTCGATTACTTGATCTTTTCTATCCGACATTCCTTTGCGTGAATCAGGTAATTGTATTAATACCAGAGGATTCACACTAGAATTTTCATTCTCATAACTTTTCTTTAATTCCTGTCTTTTTTCAAGAGCTGTCTTTATGATTAATTCATCTGTTGTGCTACCTTGAGTATTTCCAAGATGATAATTTAATCTTACAGAATTTTTCACCATCTCTTCATCTTTGACTTCTTGAAGATCAATACTTTGAACATAATCAGTATCAGAAATTTTAGGCGTAGCTGAAACCTCTATCGTTACCTTTGGGTTTATTTTTTGGATTATTTCTCTTGATTTTTCAGAGCTTGCAGTATGATGACTTTCATCAATGATTAGGATTATTTCTCTACCTTCATCTTTTGTATTTTCTATGACTTTTGATAGATTAAACTCATTTTCATTTTCTCGTATGTAGATATTTTTTTCTTGGTTTATACTCTGCCAGTTGAAAAACAAGATTTCTTTATCCTGTATCTGTTTGTCTTGTAAATCATTGAAATTTGCACATCCTACAGTTTGTAAATCCTCGTAATATTTTTCTAATTTTTCCTTACTTTGGTCATGTAGTTTATGAACAGTAATCCAAATAAATGCAATTTCTTTTCCATCCTTTCTATTATCTACAAGTCTCTTGATCAGTTCAGCCATCATGATTGTCTTACCTGATCCAGTCGGAGACTTGAAAATGCAAATTTTCTTTGATTCTAAATTAAGAAATTCATCTATTTTTTGTTTTAACTCACTTACGTGTTTTTCTTGATAATTTCTTAGTCTGAACATACGCAAATATCCTCTTGTATACATTTAGTATTGCGGAAGGTATTGGTTTTAAAGTTACTAATGATCGGATATTTTCAAACTCATCTGTATTTACTTCATCAGTCAATGAAAATACATACGTATTGATTTTTTTATCCAATTTTAGAACCTCTTTTTTGAATGATTCTATTCCATCATTAATAGATAATTCCAAGATATTTATTCTCATGATTCTTGAATATTTTGAATTGTTTTCCTTTTTTGACTAGTTCAAAACAATCTTCTTTTAAGCATAACATTTCTGTTGATTGTTCCACCATCACCCTCTTATTCTGATCTGTTGGTTCTGAATCTACAAACAAAGTTTTGAAATATTTGAGATTACCACCTAATCCGTCTATTTTTTTATCTTTGACACTCTTGTAACCCTTGATCACTTTTTTTAATCTTGGATAACAAACATCAGTACAAATATTATTTTCATTATTTGTACAGAGAATAAATTTTCTGTTTCCTTCATCCTCTTTATTCAATTCCATTACTGCATGTCCTGTAGTTCCCGAACCCGCAAAGAAATCTAAAATCAAGGACTCTTTGTTTGAGGCAATTTGTAAAATCCTTTTAATTAGTCTAACTGGTTTTGGTGTAGAAAATACATCATCAGGCAAAATATTTTGTAGTTCTTGTTTTGCTTCTTGATTATCTCCAGCTTCATCTCTTAACCAAATTGTTTTTGGTATTACTCCATCTCTAACATCTGATAAAAATCGCTTAAATCTAGGCACATTATTTCCAGATTTTCCAAAATATATCCTATTATCTTTTATCAATTCATCAAGTTTTCTTTTTGAAAATCTCCAACTTGTACCTTTAGGAGGCATAATTTTTCTACCACTTGGAGTTATTATTTCATATATGTCTTTTTGATTTGGAGTTTTCACTTGTAATGGACCTGATGCCCAAACACCTCGAGAATCATTATCTTGATTTTTATAAATTGATAATTGAGATTCCATTCGGGTTAAAAGATTAATTTTTAATTTTTTTGAATCTCGTGCATATACAAAAATAAAATCATGATTGTCTGAAAAATATTTTGCATCATTAGAAGACGTATGTTTTTTCTGCCATATTAAAGTGGCAATAAAATTATTTTCATCAAAAATTTCATTACATAATAATTTTAATTGAGCTTGTTCATTATCATCAATAGAAATAAAAATAATTCCTTTTGAAGAGAGTAATTTCTTTGCCAGTTCTAATCTCTTTTTCATAAATGATAGCCATTTACTGTGTTTGTATGTATCTTCTCTATCTACAATCTTATCATTATACGTAAATTCATTTCCAAGATTATAAGGAGGATCAATATAGATAACATCTATTTTTTCTTTATGACTATAATTCAAAACTGAAAGTGCATGATAATTATCTCCTTCAATCAAAATATTATTGGGTTTTGATTTATCTTCAATTCCATTTTTTGTAACATCTTTTAGAACTGGAAGTTTTTTCTTTACTTCTTCTTCAAAAACTTCTTTAACTCTTTCCTCATCCCAAATTAGACCATATTTTTTTCTCTTGTTCAGTTTTTGAATTTCTTTAACAAGTTCTGGTTTACTCCATTTTTTATAATCGATTTTTCCGTTAACTGCCATGAATCATCACTTTGATTTTTTTGGGTTACGATCCCAGTAGACACTTTTGCACTTTGCACAACGTAATGGTTTTTCTCCATCTCTAGACAACCATTCATGATCACATCTACAACATTTCCAAACCTTGCGTGTAACCGTTGGCATCACTAAAGGTGATCACCACTTCTATAAAAACATTCACTAAAAGTGATCACTTAAAATATTAAAATTTATATACACTATTAGAGTCCACTAATAGTGATGTCTACAAACAATAAAAGAAAACAAAAAGCAACACAAATTTTCTCAAAGACAAACTCAATTAGAAAAATTACAAATAATCACTATGTTGTAAATTCACAAAATTCAGATAAAAAATATAACATCAAAAAATTGTCCAAAGTTGATGTATGGACTTGTGAGTGTAAAGATTTTCATTATAGATTGAGAAAAATGGATGATAAGCATTGCAAACATATTCGAGCTTGTTTGTTACTTCAAGATACAATAAACATAGAAAATAAAATAGAGAAAACAGAACAACCTCAAGTTTGTCCAAAATGTAGTTCTACTACAATAATTAAACGTGGATTTAGGAAATTAAAGAATGGTACAAAGAGACAAAAATATGGTTGTAAACAATGTAATCGTAAATTCATTTTGGGTGAGAACGGATTTTCCAAAGTTTCATCTGATCCAAAAATAATCTCTGAATGCCTTAACTTGGTTATGTCGGGTGTTTCATACAGAAATATTGCAAGACATGTTTACTCTACACATGAAATTAAAATTAGTCATGTATCTGTAAATAACTGGATAAAGAAATACACTTACATGATTAAAGAATATGTGGAATCATTTTATCCTGAATTAGGTGATGTGTGGTCACTTGATGAAATGTATCTTAATGTTAAAAATACAAAGAAAACAGGTAAAGGATTTCATGACTGGTTATGGAGTATCATTGACCCAAAAACTAGATTTCTAATTGCTACAGAAGTTTCCAAAAAGAGGGAAATTTCAGATGCAAGAAAGATTATTGCAAGGGGTAAAAAATCAATCTCAAAAAACCCAAATTATGTTCTAACTGATTCTCTAAACTCATACCAAGAAGCAATCAGAAAAGAGTTTGAAAATAGAACTGCACATGTGAGAACCAAATCTCTCAAAGATGGATTTGTGAATAGACCTATCGAAAGATACCACAATGAAATTAGGGAAAATACTAAAACTAGACGTGGACTAGGTAACGATGATTCTGCTCAAGACTTTGTAGAACTGTTAAAGATTAATCATAATTTTGTAAAACCACATCAAGGATTAAAAGGTAAAACGCCAGCTCAAGCTGCAAATATTGACTTGAATCTGGGCAATGACAAATATTTAGATTTAATCAAACAAGCTGGAAGCAAACCAAATTTTGTAAATAATCTAGGGAAACGAATCAAGAAAGTAACTATTGTAAATGAAGGTGATTGTATCAGGATAATTCCTAAATGTTGGATCGATAAACACATCTGGCGAGAGATTAATGATATATTGAGACTATATGGATTTGCATGGTTATCTAATGGAAAAGACAGTTATTGGATCAAGCTAGTTTCCTAAACTTTTTGTATGTGTAAAATTCATCAAAATCATGAAAACATTTTGTAAATGTGGATGTCAAACACCACTAACTGATTACGAGTATCGTAAATTTTCAGGATATAAAAGAGGGCATGAACCATTACCATAATTTTATTCAATGAATAGTCATGTTAGGTATAGAAGTATCAGATCAAGAAATAGTCAAAAGACTAAAGGAAACAATAGAATTTCTCAAAGTTGAATCTGTTGGAGGTATGTGGAATACGCCTCAACTAATAGATATGCTAGAGGATTTACTTAAAGAAGATTCCAA
The DNA here is from genome assembly GCA_965205425.1 of Candidatus Nitrosopumilus sp. Taxonomy (GTDB): domain Archaea; phylum Thermoproteota; class Nitrososphaeria; order Nitrososphaerales; family Nitrosopumilaceae; genus Nitrosopumilus. Next base: position 696 of record CBDBGZ010000009.1, on the reverse strand, counting down.
GATTTACAAAAATAATAATTAAAAATTCCAGTTATTTTTTCAATATGAAAAGCACCTAACTTCACACAAAAAGTCTCTAATTTAACACCCTGTTGAAAAGCTCCGGAGATTGAACAGTGTACAAATCTTCTTCGTGGTAAGTGTCGAGGTTTTTGGTAGCATCTTTCCACACGGAGGGGATCAGCTTCTTGATTCGCTTGATCCTTGTCCTTATCTTCTTGTTCTCGCCCTTCTATTCTTCTCATATTGTGAGTAGTTGCGATACTTTCGTGCTTTGAGATTTCTGACGTGCTTGCGGTATTGTGTTACGTGTGCACCGTACAGTGCGTTCCTGTGCTTCTTTTTCCCAGTCATTACATGTGCCAGTTATTTGGTGATCAAAAAACATGGCGGAATCCGTCATGATCTATAAGCTTTTCGCAAGTTTTGCGGAAAAAATTTGGACAGCACCATTCTGATCATCATTCTTTTAATCTAGTATACGATCCTTGATCCTAATGACATTGGTAAAATATTCAATACCACTCTTGGCAATTGTATTACTTGTTCCTGCTGGAATGGACAATGCAATGGCACAAGAGGTACCAGGCGGAGAAGAACTAGAAGCAAATGGAGTAGGTCCTGTAGGAATAGTTAACGAGGTTAATGACAGACCATGGGCAAATTCAACAGAGCAGATAGAAGCACATAGAAATT